>JBBKWF010000008.1:0-379812 GCA_037968815.1 Pelobium sp.
TCAACAACCTTCAGTTTAAAAGATAGGCTGTAATCCTTTGAGCTTCTTCTAACATACTCATTCTCTGTTTCTTCTTTCATAACATTACTGTTTGTGTAACGTTATTTCAGGACGAGACACTGATAAATGAAAAAAGGCTTCAACTTATAAAGTTGAAGCCTTTTTTGTAGCCTTAATAGTTTAGTAATTAATGGTATATGTTAAGCTGTAAGTACGGCCTCTACCAGCATAATAAAATGCTTCTTTTTTAGCTAAAGCTTGATAAAGAATTTGAGAACGTTGGCTCCAAATTGTTTGGTAATCCTTGTTCAATACATTCTGAACACCCATAGTTAATCTACCTAAAGGTAACTTTACGTTTCCTAAAACATCAAATGTGGTATATCCTATCAATTTGTTTCCAGCATTGTCTTTAGAATCAAAAGAATGTAAACCTTGTAGTTTTAAACCAAAGCTTTCTTTATTATAACCAATGAAACCATTCATTTTAGATGGACTTGTTGTCGTTACATCTTGTAAGTACCAAGAACCATTACTTTCTTTCTGGTTTTTGATATAAATTCCACTTACACCTGCAATAAAGCCTTTGGATAGGTTTAAGTCTATTGCACCTTCAGCACCTAAACTTCTTACGTTATCTTCATAAACCTCTATGTTGAAAGTACTGTTTCTTCTCAGGTTTTTATCTGATAAAGTATAAAAACCTGCAACCTGTGCTTTAAATATTCCTGTACGGAAACGGTAGCCTGCTTCATATTGATTGGTTTTTATGCCTGTTAATGGAGATGAATTTACATTAGTTGAAGATCCCAGATCCCAGTTAGAACCATTAAGCGTGTAAGTTCCTTGTCCGTAGTATTTCCCTGGATCTGCCAAGTCAAAACCTTGAGAATAATTGAACCATACTTGCTGAGGTTCTGATATTTTAAAAACTAAGCCAGCATTTAACAGGTTTACATCATAATGATTTTCGCCTCCTTGAATAACATCTGCAGTTGTTCCGTTGCCATAAGCTATCGCTACATTAGGACTAATCCCAGTAAAGTCATTTACTTTAACAAACATTTTTTGCTGGCGTACACCTGCAGAAAGAGATAAGAAGTTAGTGATTTTCAGTTGTGCTTGCGCAAATCCAGATAATCCGTTTACACGATATCCTGGGTAACGCTCAACAGTAGCATACTCAACATTGTTTAAACCACCTGATCCGAATGCTATGGTACGGTCAAATAATACTTGGTCAGCATTAAAGGTTTCGTGATCAGCATCTATACCATAAGTGATATTTAGGTTATGGAAATCTTTCGCTAAAACTAGTTTTAATGCATTGTAATTGGTCTGTTGAATAGAAGACCCACTGTAAAGTGTTCCTGGAATGGAAGCCTGTCCTGGAAAAGGGTGGAAACTGAATTTTTCTGTTCTTGACGCGGCTTGTACAAATACATCCTGCCCACCTAAAATATTTGTGATGTGATAGTTTGCATTAATATTAGCTCTTTGTGTACCAGGGTTAACACTTGACTTAAACCCGTCTCTTACTTCTAAAAGTGCAGGATTTGCTAATAAACCGGCAAAATTAGTACCTAAAAATAAGCCTTTATCTCCTTCAAATTTAGAGTTATAATATTGTGCGTTTATACTAAGGTTTTGGTTTTTTGCTAATTTGAATTGAGTGCTTCCAAAAACATCAATAGATTGGTTATACTGTAAATCTGTTTGGGTAATGTCTGTGAAAATTTGATCTCCGTCTGCATTATAAGCACCACCATTTTTTTGAAATGCTACACCAATTCTTCCGTTCCAGTTTTCGTTTCCACCAGAAATAGCTTGTGCAATTTTCGCATCGTGGTCATCATCGGCATGTAAACCTGTACGTACTCCAGCTTCTGTAGTGAAAGAAGGTCTGTTAGTTGTGCCGCTAACTCCTTTTTTAGTGATGATATTTAAAATACCACCGGTAGCACCGCCACCATAAACAGAGCTTGCGCCAGATAAAACCTCAATTTTTTCAATATTGAAAGGATCAATGGCTTCTAATTGGCGACTTACTCCTCTAGTACTGTTTAAGGAAACTCCGTCAATCATTACTAAAATGCTTCTGCCACGTAAGTTTTGACCATAGTTGGTACGGCCTTCTGGACCAATATCCAAGCCTGGTACTAATTGAGCCAAAGCTTCTTTAAAAGCCACACCGCTTCTAATTTGTTGTTGTAATTGCTGATTGTCAACCACCCAAACTGTACCGGGTATTTCGCTTATCTTTTTTGGTTTACGAGAGGAAACAACAACCACCTCATCTAAATTTGGAGTAGTTGTTATTTGTGCCTTTAAAGTGGGAGCTATGATAGCCACAATAAGAGCGGTTAGGTATAGATTTTTTTTCATAATCGTTTTCTTTTGCCGCAAAGAAAAGGCTAATTAAGACTAATTCCAAATAAAAATTTATAAAATTGACTTATCATTTTCCTGCTCTCCATCATTAACATGAGTGAAATAGGAGAACAAGGATTAAAAAAGAGGCCTCTCAACTCAAGGCTATTTGATAATTCAAATATAAGGTTTAGTTTTGCTGTTTGTAATTAATCTAAATAAATTCAGTGGTTGATTATAAGACTGAATGAGTTTAATCAACAAATAAGTGTTACACAATTAAATAAGTCGTAGAAATAGATGTTTAGTTTTATCACCTTATTAATGTTTGTTTCTTTTTTTGTACTTCAACAAAGTTCAAAAAGATGTACTTCCGCTAATGTGGTGTGTGATAATTTTTTTAGCAGAAACTATAAAGCTTCAAAAGCATTTGCTTTATTTCTTTTACTCTTATCTTTTGGCTTATTTTGTTGGTCTACAACACTCTTTTCGGGTATCCTTATCGGGTTAACCACTTTAATGGTGATTGCAAGCTTAACTGTTATACTTATCCCACTAAAAGTATTTAAGTTTTCGTATATCATTTTACTATTTGGTTTTCTGGCTTTTTTAGAGACTTATATTTAATAAGATGCCAGCTAATCCCAAGTATCTTAATAACTCTAAGTCACAGCGTTTCGCTAAAATATCAGCAGCTGTTATTGGGGGTTATTTACTTTCATCGGGCTTGCATTTGGTATTAGCACTAATCTTACCCAACCCAAAAATCGTATTAATTACCTCCGTTTATACCCTTTATATACTTTGGGGATTGTTATTATTGGTGCCGTTTTTATACAAAAATGGCTGGAAGGTATGGTTGGTTTACTTAGGGATACTATGTTTGATGGCTTTGATGATTTACTTAAACCCAAGACCGCTTTAAGCTAATTGATGATGGATAAAAGGAGGTATAATGTATTCTACAATTTGCACACGGTTAGTGGAATTACCATTAGTGTAGTTTTATTTGTGATGTTTTTTGCTGGTGCATTTGCGCTTTTTAAAGATGAAGTGGCTATTTGGGAGAAAGGGGAGGTGATAGAGCAACAAGCGGTAGAAGCTATCAATTACGACCGTATTGTAGCATCATTGAGTTCGGCAGGTCATGATTTAGAGGGAAGAGATGTCCGGATGATTATGCCCCACCTTGACAATGAAGTTTGGGTGATTTTATCTGCCTCCAAGGTAAACCCTAAACATAAAAAGACTTATGTAAATGTGAATACTGTTAATTATCAGGTAACAGCATATGGTGCTTTTTATAGTTTTGGAGAGTTTATTTATCAATTGCACTTTCTGTCTATTTTTCCTTACGGAGTATACATTGCTGGCTTTATCGCCCTGTTTTTTATGTTCGCTATTTTTACTGGGCTGATTATTCATTGGGATAAAATCATTAGTAACTTTTATGTCTTTCGCTCTAAAGAGAAATTTAAAACCATTTGGAAAGATGCCCATACTGCTTTAGCGATGATTGGCTTGCCTTTCCAATTGATATTTGCAATAACGAGCTGTTTCTTATGTCTTTCATTATTTGTGCTGATTCCAGCCAACTACTTTTATAATAATGATCAGCAGAAATTAATGTCGGAATTACGTCCGAGAGCAAAAACTTATAATTTTGAAAACTCGCCGGTAGGGAAGCAAGAGTTTAATCCGTTTATGAGCGATGCTTTGGAAAAGTGGGATAGCTTTACACCATTGCAAGTATGGATCAGGAATTTCGGTGATAGCAGTATGAAGTTTCAAATTGATGGAGCTTTATCTTCTGATGAGAAACTATTTGGTTACGGAAGTGTGGTGTATGATGTGGTATCTGGTAAAGTTAATGCAATCACTAATCCCTTTGATAACAATTATTTAGAAAACATTGAGTTTAGCGTTACCAAACTACATTACGCTGATTTCGGTGGCTATTGGATAAAGGCTTTATACTTTTTGATGGCAATCATCACTTGTTTTGTGATTTTATCAGGAGTGATGATTTGGGTGACTTCAAGAGATAAGAAAAATATTCCAGCTGAACAGAAACGTTTTTACCACCGTGTAGCTAAAGTTTATTTAGCCATTTGCTTGAGCCTCTATCCCATAACAACTTTTACTTTTTTGGTGGCAAAAGTTTTACCACGCCCCCTAGACCCACAAAGACAAGCGATTATTTATACTGTTTTCTTTGCAGGCTGGTTATTACTTAGTATGTGGTTTATTTATAAAAGGAATAATAAGCTTACTAATTTACACTGCTTAAGTATAGCAGGTTTTTTAGCAATTATTATCCCTTTCATCAATGGTTTTACTTCTGGTAATTGGTTTTGGAAAACCATCAACAGTTCTGCCCCAATTTTTGTAATTGATGCTTTGTGGTTGATTTTAGGAGGTTTCACACTATTAGCCGTCTATAAATTATCGACCAAAAAAGTATAAGCCTAAACTTAATTTTTTATCTTTAAAAAGCTGTCTTGAAACCTTTCAAAATGGCAAGTGTATCCATTAGGAATTCTTTGTAAGTAATTTTGATGTTCAGGTTCTGCATCCCAGAATGTAGTAAAAGGCTCTAAGGTAGTCACCACTTTACCTTCCCACTTTTTAGACTCATCTACTAAATTAATTACTTCTATAGCAAGATTTTTTTCTTCTTCATTTTGAAAAAATATGGCAGAACGATAGCTAGAACCATGGTCATTCCCTTGACTATCAACAGTAGTAGGGTTGTGTATTCTGTAAAAGTAATCTAGTATTTCGGTGAAATTGGTGTCGTTTGGGTCATAAGTTAGTTCAATACCTTCTGCGTGACCTGGGTGATTTCTATAAGTTGGGCTTTCATTTTCGCCACCTAAGTAACCTACTTTTGTTGCTATAATACCCGGTCTTACTCTAAACAGTTCTTCCATTCCCCAGAAACAACCACCTGCTATATATGCTTTTTTATAATCGCTCATTTTTTAATTTTTAATGATATTTTATTCAAATATAGTGCCTCGCACTGTAAGTGTGTTGTAAAGTTTTTCTTTGTGGTGGGGGAGTGGCTTTTAGGTTTGTTCAAATGTAGAATTTATTGACGAATCCAAATTTTGTAGCACAATTTCCATTTCAGGCTCAGGCTGCATATTTGCGCCAAGTAAGGGATTTATATTATTTTTTAAAGCCAGACAGATTCCTCCTTATTCCATTTTAGATTCCAATGCTCGCTGAAACAGCGAACACTGAAACCAGAGGTATTTACCTCTCTATGTCAACATAACGTTGGCATTTTCTGCCATGCAATTTTTGTCAAGTTTGGAGATGCTATCCAATGTAACGTGAGCAATTTCTTCTAAAGCTTCTTTTGTGAAAAAAGCCTGATGAGCCGTAAGAAGAACATTTGGAAAACTCATTAACCTTTGAATTTTATCGTCATCAATAATTTCCACCGAAAGGTCTTTAAAGAATAAAGATTCTTCCTGTTCATAAACATCAATACAAAGCGCAGCGATTTTTTTTGCTTTGAGTGCTTCAATAATGTCTGTGGTATTAATTAATGGGCCACGGCTGGTATTGATAAGTGTAACCCCGGGTTGCATTAATTCAATGGTTTTTTTATTGATGAGGTAATGGTTTTCTTTTGTTAATGGGCAATGGAGTGATATGATATTTGACTGTTTTAGTAGTTCTTCTAGTGAAACATAGTTTACCCCTTTTTCTGTTAAGGAAGAATCGGGGTAAATATCATAAGCAAGAACTTTACAGCCGAAGCCTAACATGATATTGATAAAAGATTTACCAATTTTACCCGTTCCAATAACGCCAACGGTTTTGCCAGATAGGTTGTTGCCTAAAAGTCCATCGAGTGAAAAATTTTGCTCACGAACGCGGTTATAAGCTTTGTGCGTTTTTCTGTTTATGGTTAAAAGCATGGCAACAGCATGTTCAGCAACAGCTTCTGGAGAATAAGAAGGTACACGACAAACAGAAATATTAAATTCTTTAGCAGCTTCGAGATCTACATTATTGAAACCTGCACAACGCAAAGCAATTATTTCTATTCCTTTTTTTGCTAATACCGTAATTACATCTCTGTTGAATTTATCATTCACAAATCCACAAACTACTTTTGCATCTTTAATTATATCAACAATGTGTGGGCCGAGGTGGGTTTCATGATAGGCGATTTCAAAACCATGCTTTTGATTAGCAGCATCAAAAAATAATTTGTCGTATTTTTTTGCAGAGAAGAATTCTATTTTCATAAGGTGATATTTAGCGTGTTTTTAGGTGAAGTCAGTTTATTTTCCGAATGATGTTAAATGCATTATTGCCAAGTTAGTTGCTTTCTTTCAGTCCAATAATGTTCTGGCGTTTGATTAAAAGTTTGCAGCTTTTCTATTTCTTCAGTTGTTAGTTTAAAAAACTGAAACTGTAAATTACTGTTTAATTGTTGCAAGTTTTGGGCACCACTTAAAATCTTATAAGGGTTAATTGTATCCTCACAAAACCTTAAAGCGATAGCATCTTCGGTTACGTTATATTTTCTGGCTAGTTTATTTAAATAGCTATATAAATTTTGATATTTAGGATAGCGCTGATTGGGTAGCATTCTTCCGTTAGCTAAAGCCTCTTTAATAAATATTTTTTTATCAGCATGCTTCAACAAAACAGGTAAGGTGCTTTGCTCCAAAATATTGAAAGTAGTTTGAACACTATCAAAAAGTGTCTGTCCGCCAATTTTTACAGCAAATGCCTTATCAATTATATCAGCTTGTTGCACCCCACTTGTTGAAAAACCTATTTCAATGTTATTTTGAGACTTTATTTGATATAGGTAATTTAAAACCTCTTCATCTTCTAATACATCTGAGTCTGGTGTTACAGAGTGAATTTGATAGTTGTTTAAATGTGGTAGAAGCTCTTTTGTTTTTTCCCATTGTTGTACAAGCATTTTAAGGCTATGGTCTTTGTACTCATGTATCTCCGCATCTTCTTGGAAGTTAGCCACGTAACTATAGCCCCATTTGGAAGAAATTTGGATATTTTCCAGCTCTTTATTTTGCAAAAATTCAATTAACATATCTTCAGCAATACCATAACCGGGTGCAGTATCAAAGTGCCTGACTCCTAATAAGTAAGCTTCTTTTAAAAAAGCAACACCTTTTGCTTTAAACGATGCTGGACTAATAAATTCAGTTTTATCCGGTTCAATGTTTATATATTTTGGACGACCGATTGCCGCCAAGCCGAGAGCTAATTTCATTAATTATGTTTTATTCGAGATAATTTAATTCTAAATGTGTTTCCTGGCCTTTAATTAGAGCCTAGATATGGGTGTATGACCCTTGCTTTGTTAATATAGCTAATTTTTACTTATTCTAAAAAACAGTGCCAACATTTAGTTATAGCTGAATAAACGCGAAACCTTTTGGATAGCAAAATACTTGATGAAATGCAAAAACGGTTTGAGTATACACCCAAACCGCTATCAATATATACATTGTTGTGCGTCGTTATTTTTTTACTATTGCTAATTCGGCTAGATATTTTTTCGTGTAAATTTCTCCAAAATTATCAATGGTGATTGCAAAGGCTAAATGCAAAATAAGCGCTATAGATATTCCAAACATGATAGACTTCGGACTTAAAAAAGACATCCCTAAAATAATTGCTACAATCAAAATACCGTAAATTAACTTAAGTCTAAAGAAGGATTTTAATGCTTTTTCAGTAGCGACTGACTCGCTTTTGAAAAATTCAGTTTCATCCGTTTGATAATTCGAAATCTTGTTATCAATTTTTTGTTGGTATTTAAGATATGTTGGAAACATTATAATCATTTCTAAAACTCCAATTACAATCATAGTGATTGCAAAACTTTTATGATTTGCAAAGAATAGAAAAAGCAAACCCACCACCACCGAAATCACACCTATTATTCCTGCGGAAAGGTATAATGTTCTTTCGCTGTTCAAAAATTCATATATCCAATCCATAATCGTGGTTCTGTTTTCTAATTGTGTTTTTATTTCCAAGTTACAATATCGTTAAAATCTCTTCTTGATTTTGCGTGAGCTGGTTCTTCTTTTCTATAACCAAAAGCGGCCATGAAAGATAATCCGTATTTATCTGTGTCTACTCCAAACTTTTCTCTTAATAAAGCCTCTGCTTTTTCTTGATGAAACCCTTCAATTGGGCAACTATCTATTCCGTGTAAAGCAGCACCAGTCATCATATTACCCAATGCAATATAAGTTTGTTTTGAAGCCCAGTCAAAAAGTTTTTTGTCTGTGTCTAAATCAAAATCACGTTCTTGAAATTCTCTGTAGAATTTTGAATACATCTCAATTGCTTCAATTGGGAGTTGCTTTACATCTTTCATCATATGCATAATGTAATCTGCATCCCACTTTGTCATTGGCGCTTTCATACTTAATCCTAATATAAAATGACTTGCAGTATCTAGTTTTAATGGTGCTCCCCAAGCTACAGGCTTTAATAATTCGCGTAATTCTTGGTTTTGAACTACAATAAAATGCCAGGGTTCAAACCCAAATGAACTTGGAGATAAATTGGCAGTTTGTAGAATGAAATTGATATCCTCATCAGTTAATTTTTTAGTTGAATCAAATTCTTTTGTTGCATGTCTAAATTGAAATGCATTTATAATGTCTGTTTTTGAAATATTGGGTCTGCTCATTTTGTTTAAATTTTATATACTATATTTTTTATAGTTGCAAAACTAAGTATAGTAATCTATCTTTGCAATAACGGTCAAAAAGGATAGTATAAAATAATTCGAGAGATGTATCAATTTAAAGGAAAGGAATACCCTTGTTGTGCGAGTTTAACAATGGGACTAATAGGAGGTAAGTGGAAGACAGTGATCTTATTCCATATGATAGATGGCGATTTACGCTATAACGAGTTAAGGAAAGAAATGCCTACGGTTACTGAAAGGACATTAAGCTTGCAGTTAAAAACCTTAGAGGAAGACGGAATAATTAAAAGAACCGTTTACACATCTAAACCACCTTTAAAAGTGGTATATTCTTTAACTGATTTTGGAAAAACGTTAATTCCTTTAATAAAATCTATTGCAGAATGGGGCGTTTTTGCTGTCGAAAACCATTCAGAGTAATCGGCAATGTGGGCATCTGGGGTATTAGTTCTCTTTTTTAAGCGTTCTTCAAGCTCTACTTAAAATACCCCTAGGGTAATTCCTTTTATGCCACCACAGTCAATAGATAAAATTGTTTTCATTATTGTTAAATGTAACAATAAAAAGAAAATTAGATACCTTTTAGTGGAGGCGAATTGTTTTAAAGTGATAGTTCAATAATAAGTGCTTGTAGGGCAGTTAAGTAATCGACCCTGTTTTTAGACCTCTATTACAGATTTATTGGGGAGCTTTGGGGTAAGCTTTCTCTTCCAATAAAGAATGTAAGCAGTACCTATGACTGTTGGCGTAAGCCAAACTACTATTGTTCCGATATGCAGACCTGCAACTAAAAAGGCCGTTATTGAAGCGATTAATGCGCCAACCATTCGTCCTAAATGACTGATTAGCCAAGCTTTCTTATGTTTTGTGAAAATTTTAAATGTTTGAAAATCTCTCCATGTCATGAAAACACCAAAACCGCCAAAGAAAAGATACAAAATGCTATTGTCGGCTTTTTGAATCATCCCGATGAGCCCAAGTGTTAACATGATTATTGATGTTAGGAGCATGCTTCCGGATATTAACTGGTCTAACCAATCTGCTTTGCTTTTGATACTGCTTTTCAGCGTTAACGCTCTGTTGCCCGCCAGTATCAGGTAGATGGTAAAAATTCCAATTAGAAATAAGAATAAGTTTTCGTGATTGGGCATTCTTGCGATTAGTAGTGAAAGTAAGGAACTGATGATCATTGAATAGGAAAAGACTTTTCCAGCTCTTTTATGGTTAAAGCCTCCTTTTTTTACAAAAACGCTGATCATTCCCGTGATTAAACCAAGCCCTCCGAAAAATGCATGAATATAAATTAGCGTGGTAATGGTTTGCTCCATAATTATTTCAATGATTTATTTTAAGAATAGTTCCGGTCACTTAGGCCGAACACCGTATATTATTTACGGTGATTGTAATTTATAGAAAATTAAGGAATTTTTTCTAAAAGGTAAGTTTGAACATAGCGGATTTCAAATCCGCTATGTTCACAAGTTCGAGATGCGCTAGGCTAGCATTTAGAACAGCGGGTATGGTAATTCAACCAAACAGAAAATCGGAATGATTTTTTTAATAGTGCAATCACAATCAGTTTCTTATAGCTACGTTGTTTTTAATGCTCTATTTGCTGTCGAATAAATTTATTAAAGTTGATTTCATTCACGTTTAATTTTTCTTTAAGTAGTGCGTAAAAGTCATCACTTTTATTACCAATAGTAAGGGCGTCTTTAATTCCTTGGATCCCTTCTTTTTTATAGATTTCACGAATGATAATTGCTCCAACAATGTATCTTAAATCCGTCATGTGTTTTTCATTTGGAATGTCAAAGTCGGTCAGGTTATTTATGTTGGAATAATCATAGTTTGGAGTCGCTTTATGAAATAACTTTAATTCATTCAAGTGCCAATCAAATGGTTTTTCAGTACTTCCAGCAAAAAAAGTTGCTATTCCTTCATTTATCCAAAAGTGAGGGATGTTTTTTGCGACATTAAAAGCATATAAATGAACTACTTCGTGGGGGTAATACTCTGAATTATTGCCAGCATAGATTATATTATTACTAACTATTGCAACACCACCTGTTTGTTCAGTTCTGTACATTCTATCCATGTATTCATAGCCCCAAATTTCAGTTATTTCTCTTGATGTATTTGAAACAAAATAATCAAACTCTAAGGGGGTTGTTTCAAATTTTTTCGCAATTTGTTTACTCTCTGAATTCATCATTTTTGCTTTCTCAATATCAAATTTATGAAATGGATGAACGTAATAATTTATATTTCCGATTCTATGATGCTCTAAAATTTCTTTATGATAAGTGGCACTATTTACGAGTAAAAACTTTCCATCAATTTTTTTTGCATAAACAGTAGGAATAACATCTAGATAAATTTCTCCATTACCATCAATATGAGAAAAAGCACTTTTTAAACAATAATAGCCACGCTCTACTTGGAAAACGCCAATTATTTTGCACTGCGTTTCATACGCTCTATTTTGTATTTCATCCAAGCCTAGTGCCCACAAATATTCGTCAGGAACAGTTGTGTTTTCAAAAGACCAAAAAGGAGATGTTGTATCTCCGGATTTTCCTGCTAGAAGATATTCTTTCCAAAGCTTAATAATCTGTTTTTCATTTTTATCATTTGCGTTTATGACTTGCTCCCCTATATAAAAAACCAGTTTCCTACTCAATGTATCTTGAGTATTGTTTTGGCTGAATGCTTTGAAGCTAACGAGTAGAAAGATAACCCCTGTGATGATAGCTTTTTTCATTTTATAGATTTTTAAGTTAAATTCTGTTCATTTTAAATAATATCAATGACTTTCTCACATACATAATGGGAAACTCCTACAATCAATGCGATGATGATTAATATCAGAAAACGTATGACTACCTCATTTGAATTGGTTTTGAGCTTCTTTTTAAGATAGAAAATATCGATAAGAATAAAGAACGTAGCGATGATACATCCGATTACAAAACCCACATGATATAGCGCTAAATCATAAAGGATGTCTGTCAGTTTCCAAAAACCTGTAGGTTCCTCATCCCTTGGACCAAGAATAATCCTCATATAGCCAAAAGCCAACACAATTGAAATTGATGTCCAGATTAGATAGTTAAGAATTTGCTTTAAGGTATTCATATCACTTCTTGTCTATTCAGTTAATTCGGACTTTTGCGATTTTGTTAGCCATACATTATTGCTGTCATATTTGAAATAATCGGTTTTAGTGTAATTCCAAGTTTTAGATTCTCTCATATTTATCCCTTGAATTTTATAACGGACTTCAATTTTTTTATGGGCTTTATCGGTAAATATGATAATTTCATTAAACGTTGTTTGAACTGTTGCTGTCTCTGGCATCGTGTGGCAAACCTCTAATTTTTTTAACACACTACTATCTTGAGAAAACCAACGTTTTAAAAAACCATAATGTGTATCAGAACATTGATACCCTAAATTTAATGCGGTTAAAATTTTACATTTTAAGTTGCTTCTATCTTCATTGGCTTTCCCATCCCAAAAACAGTCATTTCCTATAAAAGAAGCGACATAGCCCAAAGCTACTTTTTCTTGATTGGTAATCGACTTACAAAACGACTCGTTGATAATCATGTCGTTATCCTTTTGATCTAGCAGTTTGTCATCCTTAACTGCTCTCCATAAAAATTTAACAGGTTTGTTTGTCGCTAAAATCAACTTACTATCTATTATTCTTTCTCTTACATCAAATGTCTCCTCACAATCAATAATAATACTGTCCATTTTCCATTTAACTTCAATCAGGTCGCCGTATTTAAAAATGTATTTCTCATTCGTTTCCAAATACCAATCATAGATTAAGTACAGCCCTTTTCCATTCTTTTTTCCGATTAACATTGCATAATCGAAATCATCTTCATAGCTTAAAAATTCTATCGTGTCTGTATAGGTTTGATTTAAGAATATAGATTCATTAGGCCTTAAATTAGTACTGAATGTTGCTTTAACACTATCTATCTCTGCACTTTCAGTCATGTTGACTTTAGCTGTATGGTCTTCCTTTTTCACTTTGGAAGTACATGCCATTGAGCCAAGAGCTATAGTGAGTAATAAAACGCTTATATTCTTTTTCATTTGCTCCTTTTTTGTACTGTTGTCAGTAGTCGCTACTCTTTATGGTTTGGCATTGATTAATTATAGTATCCGTTTTAATGATTTTACGGTCTTGATAATAACTAATCGTTCCCAAATAATTGAGACTGTCGTCTTTACAAAAGTTTAAATTGAACTCTGCAATGCGATACTTACTGTAATGTGTTATTTCTTCACTATTAAATCCGCCGGGATTTTCTTTGTTCTCTATAAAATGTGTGGTGCCTGCTTCCCCAAAAGGGACTAGAAGTGATGTGCCTGTATAGTATTGATAGAAACGTAAACGGTAGGGTAGTTTCCTGTTTTTAGAGTTTTCAAGCGCTCCATTATGGTTTAGGTATTCGCTGTTTACTTTTTCAAGAACTAATTTATTAATGACGCTATTTATTGAGTCTTTATTAGTAACGGGGTTTTTAACCAAATATAAATCTGGATATACTTTTGATTGTATAAGCTCCATTTTTGTAAAAACCATAAGATCTATTAGGTATGCAAAACTAACTGCTACTATTACAGCTAATGCCCAGGTAACTCGTGTTTTCTTTTTAAAAGTCCATCTGCCTAATCTGAATAGGTAATACAACCCAAAAATTAGAATTACTAAAAGCAGAAATATGAATAGGATGAACATTATGTGGCGTTTATTCTTTTCAAATTTGTATTCTTTTCATTCGATATTAATGTCAAGCTTATTTTATCAGCTTTATCAATTTCAAAATATTCGTTTATAGTTTAAAGTCGTCTTCTTCGTCAATTAAAATTTTTAATATTTCGGTATATTTTATTTTTCTATTAAGAAACTTAAGTCGGGAACAAAGTACTAAATGTTGTTCGGCAAATATGATTTTATTATAGGTTCTTCTAAAAAAATATAAAGAAAGAAGTGTGAATGAAACTAAAGCGAAATTCAGTAATAGAATAATTTCTAAGCCTTCAATAAACCAGTTGAAAAAGAAAGTTGAGAAAATGATTAAAAATAGAAATGTCATTAAAAATAAGGTCAACAAAATATTGAGTACAGAACTTAATAGTTGAACTTTTCTATCCCCAAATTGTCTGCTTTCGTTTATTTGCAATTGCATAGTTTTAATCTTGCATAACGACGGTTAAGGGTATAAGCTGTAGCGGATTATTTACACGTCTCCTTGCCTCAGCATTAAAGTAAGTGGAAAGCAAGTGCTTTACACTTCACCCGCTATAACTTAAGCCCTGTGTTAGTTGCCAGGTGTTTCTTTAATCTTTTTTTTCTGCTTTTTATTATCCATCCGATTAGTATTGCCAACCAAAACAAAATCGTATAAGGAATAAACATAACTTGGAATAATATATAATCTTTAGTGAACAAGAATTCAGCCCAGAAAAACAAAATCCAATTCTTATAGTGGTAATTCTCTTTAATATACGCTCCGGCACTTTTAGGAACTTCGACTATCTTTCCTTTCTGGTCAACTACAATGTATGAAGGAAAATGGCTGATATTGAATAGATCATGGAGATATTTATTTTTGTCAGTTAACACTTTGGAGTCTAGACCATAGAATTTCCAATTGCTGGCAGTTTTAGTAAGATACGGGGAATTAGGATTTTTCCAATATCTCGCCTCATCAATCGATATGCTGAAAATGGTTATTTCTTTTTCTCTGCCTTTCAAAATTGCATTGAATTGCCTCATTTCTGTTAAGCATGGGGCACAACCCACAAACCAAAAGTCGATTATCGCAATGTGGCTTTTGAAAGTCAATTCTGCTTTATTCCCTAGGGTATCAACGAGATAATTTAGTTCTAGTTTCTTATTGATATTTTGGTTTAGGTATCTTTCATCTATTTTCGTAGCTCCATAAAAAATAGTCGAAAAGAGTAATGTTATAGGTAGAAATAACAGAATCCAATAAATTACAAGCTGAGATACCTTTTTCACTAAGTTCGGTTTTACTTTTTTTAATACTATGAATACTGTCTGATTTTTTACACATGCACCTAATGATTTGCTTTTTTCTGCATAAATGGCATTGCTTGCAGACCAATGTAGTACCGTACTAAATTAAGTAAATAACTGATGAATTAACGTAAACCACCGTCAGCCATTTTTGAACAAATTTGCTGTTACAGGTAGTTACTCTTTTTCTAATATAATGGAGTTTTTGTTTTGATTATAAAAAATAGTCAGTATTCTTCCCGAAATACTAAAGCTTTCCGCTTTTTCAATTTGGTGAAACATAATAGCCCATTGTGGTTCATTAATTTCGGTTGTTATTAAATTGCCGATATTAATTTGATTTACATTTATGATTGAATACTCTCCACTAAATTGATTTGTCACCTTTATTCCAGACATAGTTCCTCTGGTCGAACTGGAATTGTTGAAGCTCACAGAAACATTTCCATTATTGAAGTCAGTCCATGTATTCGTAGAGTTCTTAGTAATAGAAGTTTTCAGAATAAGGTCATTATAGGAAACTACTTTCCATTTTCCATTCAGCTTATTAGCTAATTCGGTTTTCTCTTTTGTACAGCTCAAAAATGTTATAACTACGCAGATGAGAGAGATGATAAATGTCCTAATAGATTTCATATGGTTGAGTTTTGTCGAGTTGTAATTACTGGTAACGGTTTGGCGCTTGGCGAAAAAGCGGATTTCGAAGCACAAAACTGTCTGCCAGCACTGAACTTGATACGAAGTACAAAGCTTCATTTAAGCACTGAACCCGCTTTTTTGCCAAACGCCTGTTATAGGGCGTTTTTCTTCCGTCTGCCTGCATAAATTAGTATTAGAAGAGTTCCAACTCCCATTGTCAAGAATAACGAGCCACCGATATAGTTTGCTTTTGGATTGTCTTTATAGATTGTTTGTTCATTATTCCTTATCTCACGAATTCCCAATGTATGTCCGTCAAAACTTGGTGTCACTGTTTGGTCAGCGTAAAAAGTATAAGTCTTACCAATTTCTATTTTGCTTTTAAGGTTGTTGTTGTCGGCTTGCTCTTTTGTCCCAAGATAAATGCCGTAAATCTTGTCGGTCTCAGAAATTCCAAAGTCAAGAGAGTATGCAAGTCCAGATTTACCACTTTGAAATTCTTGAATTGTCAAGTTAGTAACTGTCCCATTAAACCTATATAAATTGTCAATGGTCTGCTGTCCTCGGTAGATTAGTAATAGTCCACCAAGAATACAAACAATTGTTGTCAAAATTAATGTCGTTTTGTTCTGTTTCAATGTCGTTTGTGTCGTCTTTTAAAATGCCCTATAACTTATAAATATACTCAACTCTACTGCACATATTCAACACCCGTCTGTTGTATATGTGAACTTTTTATGTGCATATATTTTTTATAAATATATTTATTTCAAATGGTTTTTTCTTATTCATTAGTATAGGCATGAGGTGCCATAAGAAAGCTATAGTTTATAAGCTGGTTGAGAATCCCACAGCGCATTGCACCGGAAGCATGGGTATGTTTAGATAGCCGGAAGAAGCCTTTGCAAAGGGATAAAAAGATGGTAGCAAAGGTACTACTGTTAAGCAAAAGCGAAATCAATTTGCCTAAACCCGCCTAGTTGGGCGAGTTTAACAAAGAGAATGTTGAGTGGGTAATAATGAAGCTGGACTTTATGCAGTCTCGTTGGTAACCACAATAGCACTTTTTAATGCAGTGGTTAAGGAATCTCTATACTTAATAAAGTTATCCTCGCGATTAGCTTCTTCACTTGCTTTTAACGCTCTTTTTCCCAGTTTTACTTGTTCCAATTCGTTTTGGTAAAGTCCTGTAAAAGCTTGTGGATTTTTGTTTTTTAATATCCTAACAGAGTGAGAATACTGCTCAAATATATCTGTGATAACCGTAAGGTTTTTATCATCGTAATTTGTTAAAGCACTAGCTTTTTTCAATAGCTTTTCAAACTTTCCTCTTTCTTTTGCGTATCCCATATTTTGGCAAAGATATAATTTTTAGGCTGAATTGACTCGTTAAAAAACAAAGGATAAACCCGCCATCACATTCCTTCCGGGTCTTGGGATATTGCCCCAATCTAAATGATCCTGATAATACGTATCGAACAAGTTTTCTACACCTGCGTTTAGCTCTAGTTTGTTCTGTTTAACTTTAAAGGCATAAGTTCCTCTTAAATTAAATAGGGTATAAGCTGGTGTTGTTTTCTCGTTAACTACAGTGCTTACTTTGTTTTGTGCGGTTGCCCAAACGTTTTCAGCCTGTACGCTGAATTTTGATTTTGCATACCTTAAAGAAGAAGTTAGTTTAAACGGTGAAATTAAAGGCAGTGGATTTTTGCTGTTGTCTGTGCCATTGGTGTAGCAGGCATTGCTGATCAACTGTAGGTTTTTTAGTAAAACAGTGCTTAAGCCAATTTCAAATCCTTTTAAATTTGCGTTGGCAATTTGCTCGTAAACTTTTGTGCCGTTTGCGCCAATAGTCATTACGCTTAAACCGGGAGTGTATTTTCCTAACGTATAATTCTGGATTTCGTTATTGAATAAGGTAATACTTACATCTGCCAATTTGGTTTTGTAACCTACGTTTAACTCGGTGTTAAAAGATTGTTCGTTGTTAAGGTTTGGATTGCCAATGTAATCATACCCATCATAAGCATTAAAAAGGTAAAACCCATAAAGCTCATTGGTTGAAGCCGGGCGTTCGCTATAGCCTACACTTACAGAAGAGTAGAAGTGTTCTGATTTATAAACCACTCCGGTATTGATGCTTTTTAGCAGTTTAACCCTTGCATTATCCACATTATAATTAAAAACGGCTAATTGTGTACGTCCAATTTCGCTGGTTACTTTAGAGCTAGAGTAATCTAAACGTCCGTTTAAATTAAGTGTGAATTTCTGGTTCAGCAGGTAATCATTATTCAAGTATAAACCTACTGTGGTATTCCTAACATCAGGCCAAGTCAGCATAAACATTGGAGCACTATTTTGAGGATACATGGTCATTTCTGCCCTTGTAAAGTTGGTATAACCGTCTGTTCTAACTGTTAATAGGTTTTTTGGGTTAAGTGTGATAGCAGTTTCTGCAAAAGCACCGTAAGTGTTGCTCCAGCCAGGCATGTCCATGTGTATTGGCGTTAAGGGGCGTTTAGTATCGTCCATGCTGTGGACAATGTTGTTGCCATAAACCTTGGTTTCAAAATAATTGAAAGCTTTATTCTTTGGATATGTTTTATAAGAAAGAGCATAGATTTTTGCTTTGGCAGAAGAAACATCCATAGGTAAAGCGGCATAGCCAATATCCCAACCGTCATCGGCTAAAATATCTAAGCTTAAAAAACTGTTATCCGTAAGCATATATTTGCCATTGATGCTAAAATTCAACTTCTGATACTGTGTAAAAGCAACTTCTTGCTGGTTTGCTAAATAATTACCGGCTTTGCGGTAAACTCCGCTAAAGCGTACACCAAACTTTTTAGCTCCGTAATTGAGCTCCAACACATTGTTACTACTTTGCGATGCCAACGAATAAGAAGTAGTAAACATCCCGCTGACTGGTTTGTCTGTTGCTAGTTGTGCTTGCGCCAATTGTAAGTTTAACGAACCGCCAATGTTAGAGCCAAATTTACTAGCTCCAGAAGAAGTAGCTAACTGAATGCTTTTCAAATTTGATGGTTCTACGTATGAGGTTGGAGGGTCCATGTGATCTGTACAGGCACCAAAGATTTTAATGCCGTCTAAGGTTAACCCGATTTGACTGGCAGAAAAACCGCGTATCACAGGTTCCATAGCGTAGTTTCCTCTTCTAATTAAATTCACTGCCACTAAGCGACTTAAAACATCTTCCGTAGAAGATGTTTTAGTGCTTTTATAGAATTTGAGCAAGGCATTATCTCCACTTACTTTTTCAGTAATTAATACTTCTTGCAGGTGGCAGTGTTTGTAAACAGTATCGGTTGAGCTTTCCTGTGCAAGTGTATTTGTAAAAGCTAAAAAGCTTAAACCGAAACTAATTGTTATAAATCTTGAAAATTCCATTGCTTAGAATTTTTAGGTGTTAAAAAGTTATTTTGAAAGCGGTGTCTTCGCTGATTATTACGCTAGAGCCGTTTTTAATACTTAGGTTCACTTCCCAGTAACCAGTCATGGTGAAGTTTACTTTGCCTTTATAGTGGCCGTTTGCTGTAAAAACCGGGTTTACATTGTTTGGTGAGCCATGTCCCATATCTGGCATTTCCGGGCTGATTTCTATTGTAAAATCATTTACTGGCGTGTAATTGTTTCCGTCAATTTTTTTGCTGATTTGAAGCTCAAAATCATTTGCACCAATCTTGTAAACCGGATTTGGGACTAAAGCCACCATATAGGTAATGTTGTCTGGTACGGTTTTAACAAAAATTAGTCGGGACTGTGTTGGTTCTTTTACTGTAATAGGAATGAGGACTTTTTTGTCGTTGTTTAATGTTACCTCCATTTCCCAAGATCCAGAATCTGAGCTGGGCATACTAAAAACCGCTGCGGCGGGAGTAAGGTTGTCTTTTTTAGCTGTAGCATCTGCTTGTTCAAAAGGGGAGGAGTGTTGCATTGTCATTCCGCTACTCATCGTCATGGTCATCATTGGTTTGATGGCAAAGGTTGCATCTGTTTTTTGTTGAGTAGTAGTTGCATCTAAAGCTATTAGGTATAGTTTATTGTAACCTGTATTTAATTCAGCATCAGCCCAAATTTGAACTTTTGTATCTGCATCAGCGACAAATGCTTCACCAACTTTTACTTTATTGATTGTTGGGTTAGGGGCTTCGTCGTTTTTCTCACAAGAGGTGATTAGGAAAGGAAGGGTTACTATCGCTATGTATTTTAGGATGTTTTTCATTTTTTGAAGTATTAAGTATCAAGTATTAAGATGCTTGTGTTTTTAAACTGTTGTTTTAGGCCTTAAGCTTATAGCTTACCTGCCTTTTTTAAGTGCCATTTCTCTTCTTCGCGTCATGTCGAGGATACGAGACATCTCACAAGCAAGGTTTTGCAACTGACATAAAAACTCTCGCCTGCGGAATTTACTATGAAAGGTAGTGCTTTACTCTATTCATCTGTGCCGCAACCGCCAAGGCGGAACTTGAGGTTAACGTAGGTCAGTGCTTTTTGCTGGGTGGATTAATAGAATCAAGAGTTTTAGATTCGAGAGTTAAGATACAAGTATCAAGTATCAAGACGCTGTTATGCATTTTAAAACCATTTAACTCTGTGAACTTTGTGCTCTCTGTGGTTGTCTTCGACTCCACTCAGACCGACAACGTTATACTATTTGTCATACTGAGCGGAGTCGAAGCACTCTGTGATCTCTGTGGTTAAACAAGCATTGGGGGAGGATGGAAAATTGAAGTTGGGGGATTGATAATGAAAGCGGGTTTGAAAATTGCTTTCTCTATTTTGATTTCTACAACAAGATTTATAAATTCAAAGTCGGCACCCGAGTGCACAAAAGCATCTAAAACTCTGCTGTTGAATGCTTTTTTGTTTTCTTTATCTTGTTCTGTTTTCTTTAATAATTTACTTAACACACATGAACCTTCGCAATGCATTAGAGGTTTGCTAATGTTCTCGCATTGTGTTTTAGCGATGTAATTTTGGTTGGCTTCAAAATAGAGGAACACTCCAAATTGCGCTGCAATTTGAAACAGGAAACTAAAAATAAGAAAAGTAGTAATTACCCTTTTCATCGCTCTATTTTTGTGTTATAAATCTTTTTTCTTAAAAACTCTTAATGACGCCCATAGTGGTAATAAAAACCAAACCATCAGCATAAACAAAGTGAAAGTAATGCCAAGTCCACTTCCAAAAAACTGTTGATACAATGCGCCAGTGTAACCCATTAAAGCAGCGATATCTACTTGTAATAAAATCAATATCCTAGCTAAATCTATAGGGTTAAATGCGGTTATGGCTATCAACACTTTTTCTAAAGGATAATCACTAAAAGCAAATAAAAACACCAACACCAAGCCATCAAAAATTATGGAACAGTAAAACCAAATCATTAAGGCTAAACCAATTCCTTTTGCTTTATCACGCATTAAAACAGATGATAAAAATGCTAATGAAATAAAGGATAGCGTTAGTAAGCTGCCGGTAAGTATTAAAGTTAAACCAGTTATTGATGCTGCAAATAATAGGATGGGAACTCCAACTCCTAAAAGAAAAGCACCCAAAATAGCTACACAGATACCTAAGTACTTGCCCATTAAAATATTGGTACGGCTAATAGGTTGTGATACTAAAAGTTCTGTGAACTCTGAAGCGTTAAAGTAATAAGTGGTTGCATAAACTACACTTACCAAAGGCACAATAATTAACATTACCGTGGTAATACTTACCAAGCCTTTTGTTACGTCTTCATCGGCCATAAAAATGCTGACACAAATAGCAGCCAACAATAGGGTATAGGCAATTATGACTTTACTTTTGATGATGTCGAGCGAAATATATTTAGCTATCTTAAACATGTTATGATAATATTTTAGTGAGTGCTTTACCTAATCTTTGCTCGCCGGTTTCGGCTTTTAAATCGGTTAAAGTTTTATAAAATTTAATATTGCCATCTAGCAAATACATTACTTTATCTGCCAATTCATCTACCTCAGTTAAAATGTGCGAAGTAATTAAAATCAGCTTCCCTTTAGCTTTTTCTTGTAGAATTTTATCTTTCAAAATTTCGGCAGAAAGCGGATCTAAACCTGCAGTAGGTTCATCTAAAATTAAAACCGGAGGGTTAAATAGAAAAGCTAAAGCCGCACTTACTTTTTGGCGTGTTCCACCAGATAAAGTGTGCATGGCTTTATCCGTCATGGCGTCTAAACCGTATGCACTTATTAAATCGGTATCTAAGTTCTCGTGAACGTTTCTGATGTCTTTCATCATTTTAAACAAATCACCGATTTTCATATTATCAGGATAACGGCCTATCTGTGGCATATAGCCAATGTTTTTTTTGTATTCGAAGCTGTTTGCTACAGATTTACCTTCAAATAAAATCTCTCCACCATCAGGAATCACCATGCCCAAAATAGATTTGATGAGCGTGGTTTTACCGGCAGCGTTTGGCCCTAGCACACCCACAATGCCTCCGCGACTAAAATCGCAATCGACTTGTTTCAGCACCTCGAGTTTACCGAAGGATTTTTTTAGTTGTTTTACTTGGATAATATATTCCATGGTTTCATTTGTGGACTGTCGTCTTTAACTGATAAAGGAGTGATGGAAGGTATAGATCGTTCAACCTTATCTAAAAGGTTGACGATAAAACTTCTCATTAAAATTACTGCTTGTGGCACTCGCTCTATAATTTGTGCATATAAACTTATTGGGCGGTAGGGCACATCGCCTTTACCATCTTTATTTAAATCGTAACCTTCGTATTTATCCCAATAGTTATTACTGAATTTGTTTTCTAATAGCTCGCCGTTGGTGGTTACGTCAAAAGTATTGCCTTTAAAATTATTGATAGTAAATACATTGTCTTGGCAATTTGATAAAACACGAACCGCCCATCCGTTATTTAAAAAGCTGTTTTTACTGATTTTGTTTCGATTGCAACTCTCCATAAAAATGGCCGATGTGTTTTTGTAAAAGGTGTTGCCTTCAATTTGGCTGTCTAAAATTTCTTTAAGCAACAGGCCGTAAATGGAGCTTCCCCAGTTTTCGCTAAACTGATTATGCAACATTTTAATCCTTTTAGAATACATTACTGCAATACCTGCCTGGTTATTTTTAAAAGTGTTTTTCAAAAAAGCATTGTCGTTAGAAAACATAAAGTGTAAACCGTAACGCATATTTTTCTCACTAACATTTTGGTAAACCTTTGATTGTTGTACAAACTCAAAATACACTCCGTCTCTATGACCAGTGATGTGGTTTTTTGCAACCTCTACGCTATCTGATTTCCAAGCTTGAATACCGTTGCCAGATTTTCTGTAAGTGAATGTGCCCGTTAGCTTGTTGTTGATTACTTTAACATGATGAGAGTCTGAAATATAGATCCCAAAGAAATTATTTTTTAACTCGTTATTGCTAATTGTTATGTGTTTGGACATAAAAATTCTTACACCGGCAAAATCCCTTAAATCACCAACTTTTGAATTTTGAATCACAAAGCCATCTAGTTTTACATGATCTGCTTTTATGGTGATTACTTCTTCCTTAAACTGGGCATCCAAAACGGGCATTCCTTGTCCTAAAATGGTCAGCTGTTTATCGATAATGGTATTGTAAGATGGATAAACACCTTTTTTTACAATAATGGTATCTCCGTCGGCAGCTATTGCAACAGCAGTTTTTAGCGTAGCAATTTTTGTGTTTGGTGCTACGTTAATTGTTTTAGCAATGATTTTGGCAGGGAAAAACCCCAACAAAACCCCTAATAAAACTTTAAAATATATACTGTTGTTAAACATTGTCTCGGCTTATTGTCTGTCTTTAACGGCTTCGTTAAAATTTAAAATTTTTGCATCAGGACTTACCTGATTGTTATCTGCCAGCATTTCATTATCAAATGGTACTATGTTGCCACCCATTGGTGATTGATAATTGATGTCTTTTAAAAAAAATGCAGTTTTGGCATCAATAAAAGTAGCTGGTTTAGCAAAATTGATTACTAAAATTTGTGCACCTGTGGTGTCAATCTTCTGACCTTCTTCGGTAATTAAATCCATTAAGCACTCGGCAGAATCGAATTTAAAAACTTTACCTTTTTTGGTGACTATTTCTGCACCATATTTCTCATCTGCTATCACCATTTTACAGTGTTCGCATACGTCTTTTCCGTAGTTAATAGCTTGTGGTTCTGTACTGCAACCAGTGCTTACCAATAAAATCAACAAGCTGATGTATAATAAGTTTTTCATTGTTTTATAGCTTTATTTTGTACCGAATTTATTTTTTAGTTTATGTTCAAAAAACAAAACACTAATGGCAATAAATCCGCCTATTCCAACAAATATTCCCCCAATATCAGGTAAGGAGCCTGCTAAGAAGTTTAATAATTGTTTGTAGCCTATCAATGGAGGCTGGTAGCTCATTCCTTCAACTTTAATAGCTGCGTGTGGGTCCAGGTTATGCCCGTAATCATACTCCCATAAGTAAAAATCGGTAAAACCGAATACGGCAAACACTACCAAAATGCCCATCCATACCCATAAAAGATTAAGTTTTCCTCGCCAAGCTACAAAAAAGCCAAAAGCTACAATTACAGCATATAGGTAAGGTAATACTTTAAATTCCCAAAAATTCTCTACTACAATAAGTTGCATCCCTATGTAGTGGTTTAATCCATTAATTTGATCAACATTGCCCGTTATGCCGTTTAGCCATATTTTCATTTCTAAGCCTTCTGGGTATTGTGGAGCTTCCAATATAATTTTCCATAATGGCAAAAAATAGGCACTTAACATTAACAAGGCACTTAAAGCAATCAGAATTTTGGACTTGGTTTTCATGATGTGTTTTTATTTAAGATTTAAAATTACCCGCTCCGTAATTCTGGCGGAGCAGGTAATTTCAATTGTTATTTTTGTACTATTTTGGTTCCGATACCATATTTTAATGGGGTAGCAGATCCTTTTGGAGATACTCTTAAATATCCTTGCATTTCTTGGTGAAGTGCAGAACAGAAGTCAGTACAGTAGTAAGGGAACATTCCCGGTCTGTCTGGGTTCCATTTTAAAGTGTTAGTTTCACCTGGCATAACCAATAGTTCAGCAGTGTTAGCACCTTTAATTGCAAATCCGTGAGGCACATCCCAATCTTGTTCTAGGTTAGTTAAGTGGAAGTAAACTTCGTCACCTACTTTTACACCTTCAATATTATCAGGAGCCAAGTGAGAACGTATAGCAGTCATGTAAATATCCACTCTGTTTCCGGTACGTACTACACGGGCATCGTTCTCAGATTTGGTTACATATTTATGCTCGTTTTCTTCAATTTTGTAGAACCTAACTTGATGTTTGGTTATTTTTTCTGCCGGAATCATTTGAGCGTAGTGAGGCTCGCCAATTGTAGGGAAATCTAACAAAAGTTTCATTTTATTTCCGGTGATATCAATTAACTGGGCAGACTGCGTAAGCTCTGGGCCTGTTGGTAAATAACGATCTTTAGTGATTTTGTTTAATGCAACCACATATTTACCATAAGGTTTTTTAGAATCGCCACCTGGTACAGATAAGTGACCTGGAGAGTAATAAACTGGAATACGGTCTATAATTTCTAAATCACTAAGTCTCCATTTAACAATTTCAGAAGATACAAACATAGTAGTGTAAGCAAAACCTTTATCATCAAACTCGGTGTGCAACGGGCCTAAACCTGGTTTTTTTACTTCGCCTTGTAAAACAGACTCGTATTTTAAAACAGGGATATTGCCGGCAACAGTACCTTCGTAACTTTTGTTTTTAATAGCCTCTAACATTTTTTTGAAAGAGAATACTGGCAATGCTGCCGCTAATTTACCACTGGCAACCATAAACTCACCGTCTGGTGTTACATCAACTCCATGTGGAGATTTTGGACATGGAATGTAATAAATCAACTCTGGGTGATCTTTAACATCTAATACCAAAACAGAGCTTTTCATAGTGCTGGTTGCAGTATGTGATTTCTCGTTTAAAACGTTGTGCGCATATTTAGCACTGGTTTTCTTTCCTTTACCTGCTTTAATTAACGCTTCTGCTTTTCTCCAGTTCAAAGCCATTACAAAATCTTTGTCTTTTTGGCTGGCATTAACTTCTAATAAAGTATGAGCTTGTTCTGTGTTATAGGTAGTGAAAAACATCCAATCGCCTGATGGGCCTTTACCAGCATGCGCAAGGTCATAGTTGAACCCTGGTACTCTAATCTGGAAAGCAACATCCATTGCTCCACTGTTTTTATCTACACTAACAAAAGAAACGTTTCCTTGGAAATTTTCTTTGTAAGTATCAATTGGCACATCATCTGCACCTTCTTCTGGAACAGAGAAACGCGTGTTACCTACTAAGTATTCTGTGTTTTCTGTACAGAAAGGAGAAGCGTGGTTACCAGCAGAGTTTGGTAACTCAATAATTTCAACTGTTTTAAAAGTTGATAAATCAATACGGGCAATACGTGGAGTGTTGTTTCCATTGATGAAAATCCATCTTCCATCATCCTCGCCGTTTGTTTTACTTAACTCAGGGTGGTGGGCATCATCCCAAGGCACAAAGCCGTGTGAAGTGTTTAACATTGGTTTTGTTTCCTCGTTATAACCCCAACCGTTTTCAGCGTTTTGGGCAAACACAGGGATTACTTTTAGTAGTCTTCCTGATGGAATACCGTAAGCAGCTAGTTGCCCGCTAAAGCCTCCAGATGCAAACATATAAAGCTCATCAAGCTTGCCGGGAGCCACATAAACTTTTTTTGCGGCGTCGGTATCTGTGGTCTCACTCACTTTACCCGGTTTACAGCCAATAGCCATAATTAGGGGAGTGGTAAGCAGAATCAGTGATTTTTTCGATAATAAATCCATTGCTTTGGGTTTTGGTGTTAATTTTTAGTTTTTATCATTTTGGCGGAAATACTCGTAAATCTGGCGAGTTTCATCATCCGATACATTTTGGAAAGTCATCTGCATTAAGTGTTCTTCAAATAATGCTTTTGCAATAGGGTCTTTTTTTGTCATTTCCTCTGGGTTGGTAATCATATTCATAACCCACTCTGGTGTACGTAGATTAGTAATGTTTTTTAACCCTGGGCCAACCAGTTTTTCATCTGTTAGTTTATGACAAGGCGTACACTTTGTTTCAAAAATTGCTTGACCTTTAGCGGCCATTCCAGCATCAATGTTGGCATCTATCTCTACGTTAGTGAATCTTCCTATGCCTTTGCTATCGCTTTTTGCATTGGTGTCAATTACCTCTTCTTCCTCGGCAACTGTTGCAGTGTTTTCCTCTGTACTGTCCTCAGAGCTGGTGTCGCTTCCACCACAGGCGCTAAAAAATGCAATACCGGCAGAGAAGGTGAACACGGTGATTAATAGTTTTAGTTTTTTCATCTTCTTATATGTTTTAATGATGGTTAAAAGTACTTCTATACCTTTATTAAAAAAATGACATGAAAAGCCTTAAAATATGACTACGGTTATATTTTGAGTATTTAAAGAAATGCGTTTGTAATTGCTTTATTTAGAATGGAATACTGTTTAGAACTGTTTTTTTGGGCGTTTTAACACGCTATCCGCTATAGTTTTTTTGCAATCTGCTAAACAGGAAAAGCAAAAAAAGCTGTCGCTACTATCGTTAACGCAAACTTCTCGCTTTATTTAATTTCAGGTTGTAAAGGGTAGACTAAATTAGTTTGTTATGATAGTAGGAGAGGTCTAATCTTGAACAAAAGTATATTCCATTAACTTCTCAGTTCAAGTGAACTTTTTTCAAATCAAGAGAAAGAGGCTTTAGTCTGTTTTATAATGGAATATTTTTTGGCTTTAGCCGAACATTAGCGTACGTTTCGGCTAAAGCCACTTTATTATCGGGCTAAATCCCTACGCTATTGATTACTTTTTAACTTTTGTTCGTTTTCTTCGGCTGTTTTTTCTTCGGCGGGTTTTTCTACTAATTCATCATCAAACAATATCCTAACAGATGGTGTATATAAATCTTTGTTTTGACCGCTATTATGGGACCAGAAAAAGGCTCCTAAAAAAAAGAGGGCTAATGTAACACTACAAGCAATTAAAAAGAAGATGATGTTCATGGTAGTAGGTGGTGCTTTTTTGCTTGTATATGTGTACTAATACTTGTAAATAAAATAATGGTGACGGTGCTTACCGGCATTAATATAGCAGCAATTAATGGAGATAGCTTGCCTTGTATTGCAAAACTTATTCCAATGATGTTATAACAAATAGCAATACAAAAAGAAAGGTGAATGATGTTAACCGTTGCTTTTGTAAACTTAAGGATGTTCGGCAATAGATGAAAAGACTTTCCGTCTAAAATAGCATCGCTACCTGGAGTAAAGTTATTGATATTGTCTGTTACTGCAATTCCTGTATTACTTTGTTGTAGTGCTCCAGCGTCATTTAACCCGTCTCCAATCATTAAGACTTTCGCATCGTTTCTCTGCTGCTTAGCAATAAAGTCCAGCTTATCTTGTGGAGACTGTTTGTATAATAGATGGAGGTTGCTTTTAAAGTACTGTTTTAATAAATTATTGTCTTGGTTACTGTCGCCAGAAATTAAATAGGTATGGTAATTTTTATTTAATGACAGCATTAACTCTCCTAGTTGCGGACGTAGTTTTTGATTAATCTTAAAATAACCTAAATATTCACGGTTGATGCTCACATGAACTTGAGGAGAGGTAATGGCTTTGTTATTTGCACCAAATACAAAGTCTGCACTACCAATTAAAATTTCTTGACCATTATATGTCGCGTACATTCCTTTTCCCACCAGTTCGTTAAAATCTTCTATCATAAAGTTTTCTGATGAATTAAGAAAACTACATATTTTACGGCTTAAGGGGTGTGAGGAGTTTTTACAAACGCTGTAAACCATATTGCTTTCGGTATAACTCAAATTACCAATAAACTCCACAGAGTTGTTTTCGGCAAGCGTTACAGTTCCTGTTTTGTCAAAAACAATAGTGTCAATTGCGGCTAATTGTTCCACAACATCAGTGTTTTTTAGGTAGAACTTATTTTTATCTAAAATGCTTAATGCTGCACCCATGGTAAAAGGAGTACTCAAAGCTAAAGCACATGGGCAAGCAATAATTAAGATTGCCGTAAAAGCATTTAAACCTATTTGCCAGCTTGTTGGCAACCAAAATAAAAAAGTAAGTGTAGCTAGACTTAATAGAATAATACTAAAGTAGTGACTAACTTTTGTGACAAATGTTTTCGTTTTTGTATCGTTAGATTTTTGGAAACTCTCATTATTCCACAAGCCGGTAAGGTAGCTTTGAGATACTGGCTTAATTACCTCCAACTCTAATGATCCTGCTGTTTGTCTTCCGCCGGCGTAAATAATTTCACCTAAAACCTTTTGTACAGGTTTTGATTCTCCGGTAACAAAACTAAAATCTATTAAAGCGTTTCCGTTCAATAATATTGCATCAGCCGGGATAATTTCTTGGTTTTTCACAGAAATGCGATCACCTTCTTTTATGCTTTCTAATGCTACAGGTTTGGTTTCGCCGTTTTCGTTCATCACATCAACCGCAACCGGGAAAAATGAACGGTAATCTCTTTCAAATGATAAATGATGATAGGTTTTTTGTTGTACAAACTTACCGATCAAAAGAAAAAAGACCAACCCTGTTAAGGTATCTGCAAAGCCTTCTCCTACACCAAAGCTATAATCGCCTATGCTTCTTAAAAAAAGCACTGCAATACCTAAAGCTAAAGGAAAGTCGATATTTAAAACACCTTGCTTTAAAGAGTAGTAGGCTCTTTTAAAATAATCTAAACCCGAGTAAAAAACTACCGGAATACAAAACAGTAGATTAAGCACACTAAAGAATTCGCCAAAGTGCTTTTCCGTGGCGGATATCCCAAAATAAGCAGGAAAGCTTAAAATCATTACGTTGCCAAAACAGAAACCTGCAACGGCAATCTTCGGGATTAAACCATCATTTTTAGAGTTACTTTCGTTAACAACATCTTGCAAACTTATCAGTGGCTCATAACCTATACTAGTTAATAATTGCGCAACTTGTTGTAAGGTGGTGTGATTATGATCAAATTGTAAATAAACCTGTTTTTTTAAAAAGTCTACTCTACTTTCAATAATTCCGGCATCTAGCGTGTTTAAATGCTCTAGTAACCAAATGCAAGAACTACAATGTATGCTTGGCAAGTAAAATGTAACAATGGTTTTTTCAGCGTCTTTGTAGCTAAGCAGCTTAGCGGCAATATCTGGTACGTTAAGGTAATCAAACTGTTGATTTTCCTTCTTTTGTGATTCCCCAGGGTGTTTATTTAGCTTGTAATAATTGTGCAAATTACCGGCAGATAAAATACTGTAGACATTTAAACATCCGTTACAGCAGAAGTTTTTTTCGTCTTTAACCAATAATTTGGATACGCAGTCATCGCCACAGTGATAGCATACCTCATTTGTAATTACAGCCATAAATCAAAGGTCTGAAAAAATGTTGATGAAAATAATGATAGTGCATTTTAGAAAAAGTGACGAGAAGCATTTTTTTGATTGAACTTCTGATCAATAGTTAGATAAGTAGGCGTTCATAATTATTAAGGATGAATTTCTGAAGCTTATATTCAACCTTTCTCTTATTCCTTCTTTCAAAATTCTTTTAATTTTGCACTTAGTGTCAAAAAAGTTATCTTAGTAAAAATGTACTTCAAAAAAGCAACATATCAAGTAATCAGTATTCCTATTCCTCTAAAGGGTTATAGGCTTTCCGTATTGCGTGTTGTTTCCACGTTGGTAGGAGAGCGCATCGCGACTTTCATACTTTTCAAAAACGATAAGGATTTTATAATATAAGCCCCGCTTTATTTTTTGTGTTGGGGCATTTATTTACCCCTAAATCAATATTTATTAAAATTCTTCAACGTGAAAAAAAACAATTACATACTATTCAGTAACAACCACCTATTAAGTAGGTGTTTAATTAGCTGTAGTTTGTCTTTCTGTAAGCTATTTCACTTTATTTCAACCAGCAATAAGGCCTTTGTTAATTTAGCCCCATAAGCTTTATGGGGCGGTATAAATTATTAGGGTAATTTATATATCTATTTAATAAGTGTTTTTTGGAGGCTTTAAAAGTCTTTAAGGGGAACATATTTATTTCTTTTTTTAGAATTACCTAAACATTATTTTCATTACTATTTAAAATTAAAACTATCGCCAGTCATGGTAAAAGAACAAATAATCATTAGTGAAAGAGAGCATCAATTGTTAGAAAAACATTTGAAAAGCTCTAACATGTCAAAACATAACACTGAAAAATTAGCGAACGAATTAAAAAACGCTAAGATTGTTAAGTTAGAAGATGTACCCAGCACAGCTATTATATTAAACTCTACTGTGGAGATTGAAGAAACTATCAGCGGGAAAAAATTTCACTTTCAGGTGGTTATGCCAAAAGATGCTAACATCAAAGAGAATAAGATCTCTATTTTTACGCCTATGGGTGCCGCTGTATTAGGCTATTTAGAAGGTTCATTTGTGGAGTGGGAAATGCCTAATGGGGTACAGAAGTTTAAAATAACTAAAGTTTCGCAAGCTATATAACTAGCTTATGTTACCATAAGAAAGTCAGGATTTAAGGTGTAAATCCTGACTTTGTTTTTTATGAGTTGAATAGCTTTTTACACGCCAAACTGTTGTAAATGGTGATCCAGATGTTTTGAAAACATGTTGTTCCACTCAGTTTTGTTAAGTTTGCCAAAAGAAAGGGACTCCTTACCTTCGAAGTGACTCTCGCCTAATTCTTGTGTTTTTTTGATATAGTTTAATAGTCTACTTTTTTCTTCTTCAAAAAGCTTTTCATCAACAATTTTAAAAGCAGGTGCAGTGCTTGAGTTCTTTTTATAAGGTGTATCGCTCGTTACTATCTTCTTAATAAATTTCTTTAATATAAAGCCCATTAAAAAGTTTGGTTTTGGGTGCTTATTATCATAAACCATTTCATAGGTTACATTGCAATGCGCTAGCATTCTAGCAACATCCATTTTACCCCATAAAGCTTTATTAGTTGGCTCTAACTTATTAACTCGATGTTCAATTTTTTCAATGCCTTCTACGGTAAAAATATTTTCCATTACTTAATTTTTTTATGAAAGTAAGGAAATAACTACGTTTTGATTTTTTATTTTAAGAATAAAAAACTTTTATGCAGTTTCAACGTAGATTGAATTAAAGTGGAGCAGATTTTGTGAGGTGATTTTAACTAATTATTTGTAATAATAAAACGATGTATAAAATAACAAGCTATGAAGACGCCTCGGCGGATACGAAAGCAATCTATGATGACAGTATGAGAACCTTAGGGATTCCATTTGTTTTAAATTGGTTAAAGTGTCAAGGTGAAAACCCCATAATTTTAAAGGGTAACTGGGAGAAGCTAAAAAGCACTTTACTTATGGGTGATGTGCCCAATGTTTTAAAACAGATAATTATTCACAATATCAGCAAGAAGAAAAACTGCAATTATTGTGCTACCGTACATGGGATTTTCGCAAACTCCATGAGTGATGTATTAACTTCTGATGATGATTTTATTTTAACAGAAAACCTAACGAACGATATTATTCCATCAAGTTATAAAGCTGCAATTAAAATAATCACTAATGCAGCTGTTAACCCTCAATCTTTTACAGAAGAAGACATAAATGCTTTAAAAGCTGAAGGCTTTAGCAGTACAGAAATTATTGAACTTTTGAGTTTAGCTGATTTTGTAAATATGGCAACTACTATTGCTGATATATCAGGAATTAAAGTGGATAATGAATTACTTGAAGTTGCTTAATGGAGAATGTAGAGTCTATTTCTTTACGTTTAAGGTACGAAGCATTTTCAAAATATGCGGCTGGCATTTCTAAATGTAAAGAAGTAGCTAGTTTAGCCGATGTTTTAGTAAAGTATATTAAATATTTAATGCCTTTTAATTTTGGAAGGGTTTTGATTTTTAAGGATCAATACTATTACGAGATACTATATAATAACCAAAAAACACAGGTCAATATCGGTGGAAATGCGATATTATGCGAGTTTGAGAAAACAGCTATTGATACGTTAATTCCTCAACTAAAGAACAAAAATGATATTGACTTTAACTCGCTAGAACACACATTTAGAGATTTTGATTTGACAGCAGATAGTTTTGAGCAACTTTCTATTGTTCCATTAATCAATGTATCCACTTATTCGGCTTTATTCGGGTTTTCCTCTAAAAATTCTCAATTCATCTCACAAGTTGATAATCAGTTTGCAACCTTGATGTTGGATTTATTTTTAACAAAGTTTTCTGAAATTAAGCTATCTATTGATACCCAAGTTCAAAGGGAAACTATAGAAAACAACTTTGAAATTATCAGTAATAAAAATCTGGAGATTGAACAGGTTTTAATCAATCAAGATAATTTAATTAAAAAACGTACGGAGCAGTTAGAAGCGAGAAATAAAGTTTTAGAAGAGTATTCGTGGATTACCTCTCATGAAATTAGAAGGCCACTTGCCAATATTTTAGGATTAGTTGATTTAGCTTACCATGATTTGGAGGATAAGGAAAGCTTACGAACTTCAATCAAGCTTTTAAAAGATTCAGCTCTTGAGTTAGATCATGAGGTAAAGCGAGCAAATTTACTGCTTGCTGAAAGAACTTAAAAAAAAGCCACTCAATATGAGTTATTGAATGGCTTTATAGTATGATTTATGCTTGTTTATCTTTATCGTTCATGAAAACAAAGTTTTTATCAAGCACATCTAATTTGATTTTACTGTCTCTATCAACGGTTCCAGCTAAAATCTGTTTAGAAAGTTCGTTTAAAATCCGTTTCTGTACTACTCTTTTTAACGGACGAGCACCAAATTGTGGATCGTAACCTAATTCTGCTAACCAATCTAAAGCTTCGTCTGATGCTTCAATGCTGATGCCTAATTCTGTTAGTGATTTCTGTAAATCCGCAAATTGTAAATTTACAATGTCTCTAATTTCATCTCGGTTTAAAGGAGTAAACATGATCACTTCATCAATCCGATTTAAAAATTCTGGGCGGATAGTTTTCTTCAATAATTCGAAAACCTCATTTTTGGTTTTAGCAATCACCTCTTCTCTGTTATCATCTGCCAATAAACTGAAATTTTCTTGAATCAAATGAGAGCCGATGTTGGAAGTCATAATAATGATGGTGTTTTTAAAATTCACCAGACGACCTTTATTATCAGTTAAACGGCCGTCATCTAAAACTTGTAATAAAATATTGAATACATCTGGATGTGCTTTTTCAATTTCATCCAATAAAATTACAGAATAAGGTTTGCGTCGAACGGCTTCCGTTAACTGACCACCTTCATCATAACCTACATATCCCGGAGGCGCACCAATTAACCTGCTTACCGCGTGGCGTTCTTGATATTCACTCATGTCAATACGCACCATGCTGTGTTCATCATTAAATAAAAACTCAGCTAAGGCTTTTGCCAATTCTGTTTTACCAACACCTGTTGTTCCTAAGAAAATGAATGAACCTAATGGTTTTCTTTGATCACTTAAACCCGCTCTTGACCTACGTATAGCGTCTGATAAAGCTTCTATGGCTTCATGTTGTCCGGCTACTCTTTTATGTAATTCAGTTTCTAAACTCAATAGTTTTTCCCGCTCACTGGCAACCAGTTTGTTTACTGGAATGCCTGTCCAACGCCCTACTACACCGGCAATATCTTCAGCAGTTACTTCTTCTTTCAACATTCGGCTGTCTGAGGTTTTACTATTCAATTCAGCTCTAAGTTTTTCTACTTCTTCTTGGGCTTCTTTAATTCTACCGTAACGAATTTCAGCAACTTTACCATAATCTCCTGCTCTTTCCGCTTGGTCAGCTTCTAATTTTAAATCCTCTATTTTTTCAATTTTGGAATTTAAATTGTCTACCAAATCCTTTTCACCTTGCCATTTTGCTTTTAGTTCATCACGTTCTGATGTTAAATCGGCAATTTCTTTTGATAAATCACCTACTTTACGCTCGTCTTTTTCACGTTTAATGGCTTCACGTTCAATTTCCAACTGCATAATTTTACGGTCAAGCTCGTCTACTACTTCCGGTACAGAATCCATTTCCATACGAAGTTTAGATGCTGCTTCATCCATTAAATCAATGGCTTTGTCTGGCAAAAACCTGTCGGCAATGTAGCGTTGAGAAAGTTCAACAGCAGCAATGATAGCTTCATCTTTTATACGCACCTTATGGTGAGTTTCGTAACGTTCTTTTAATCCACGTAAAATGGAAATCGCATCGGCAGTATCTGGTTCTTCAACCATTACTTTCTGGAATCTACGTTCCAAAGCTTTGTCTTTTTCTAAATACTTTTGGTACTCGTTTAAGGTAGTTGCACCAATTGCTCTTAACTCGCCTCGAGCTAAAGCTGGTTTCAGGATATTTGCTGCATCCATAGCGCCTTCGCCACCTCCAGCACCTACTAAAGTGTGGATTTCATCAATGAATAGAATTAAATCACCATCACTATCAGCAACTTCTTTTACTACAGCTTTTAAGCGTTCTTCAAACTCGCCTTTATATTTTGCACCAGCAATTAAGGCACCCATGTCTAAAGAATAAACTGTTTTAGACTTTAAGTTCTCTGGTACATCACCTTTAATAATTCGAAAAGCAATTCCTTCTGCAATAGCAGTTTTACCAACACCAGGTTCTCCAATTAAAATTGGGTTGTTTTTGGTACGTCGAGATAAAATTTGGATGACTCTTCGTATTTCTTCATCACGACCAATTACTGGGTCTAGTTTGCCGGATTCTGCATATTCATTTAAGTTACGGGCATATTTATTTAAAGCATTATAAGTTGCTTCCGCGTTTTGATCCGTTACTTTTGCATCGCCACGTAAATCTTTAATGGCTTTTTTAAGGTCTTTCTCTGTTACGCCTTGATCTTTTAAAAGAGAAGAAGTTTTATCGCTAGCTGCTAAAATCCCTAAAAGAATATGCTCTACAGATACAAACTCATCTTTAAACTCTTTTAAATAGCTCTGTGCTTTTTGCAAAGCCGAATTTGCTGTTGAAGATAAGTAAACCTCTGTGCCGCTAACTTTTGGGTAGGTATTAATTTGTTCATCTAAGGATGTGTTCAGTCGGTTAATGTTAACATTCAGTTTTTTAAGAATATAACCGACTACATTTTCGTCAACAGATAATAAGCCTTTTAAAATATGGGCTGGTTCAATAGCCTGTTGTTGAAATCCTAGTGTAATCTCAGAAGCTTTTTGTACAGCTTCTTGCGCTTTGATGGTAAAATTGTTGAAATTCATAATTTTGTTCCTCCTATGAGATTAAACAAAAATACAACCAATTGGCGATTTAAATCTTGAAAGTGATATACGTCATAAATAGGCTGTTAGGGGTGACTTTTTGTCTTGTAGCTATGGGTTGTGTATGACGAAATTTCAGTACTTATTTCCTCAGTTAAAAAAGCAAATCATTTTTCTTCTTTGATACAGCTTTTATTTTGTGCTAAGGAGTGGGCGAAAAATGAATTTTAAACAATAATTTGGAAGTCTAGAGGCGCTAGTCTTTATCATTTAAATGCATTCCCGTTTTTGGAAGGGGCAATTGTTATCAACCGACTTTTTACTTGGTGAACAAAAACGTGATTGATAAATAGTAGAAGAACCTGTCTATAAAGGAAGAATGAAGATTAAGAACATTAGCGTTAATGAAATACTGAATGTTCTTAATCTTAAATAACTTATGCGAACGCTTTTTGTAGGGAAGCAGTTTGATGATCTACTAATTTCTGCAATGGGCCACTGGCCATCATTTTCATCATCATATTCAATTCTGCTGATACCACTAGTTTTGCAGTAGTACCCGCTCCATCATCAGTAACCAGCCATTTCATGTCTAAAGCAAAAGGAGCTTCCTCTGCCGGAACGATGAAAACCTCTGCGTTTTCTACACGAGAACTTACTTTTAAAGCCAGTTTTGCCATGTTTTGTATGGTGAATTTGGCTTCGTCAGTAGTACTGCTCCAGTTGTAAATGTTTTCTGGCATCAGTTGTTGATGATTGTTTAAATCGCTTAAAAAAGCATAAACTTCATTTATTGGTTTTGCAATACTTACACTACTCTCAAAAATTGTCATACTGTTATGTTTTGTTTATTGACCCCAAACGGATGGATCTTTTCTCCAGTTGTTTAATAAGTCAATATCGTTTTTCTGAATAAAGTGATGTTCAGCAGCATAATCAATTAATGCGCTGTAATTTGATAAGGTTGTAAACCTGCATTTTGCTTCTGCAAAGTTTTCTGTAGCGATATCAAATCCGTAAGAAAAAATAGCTACTAAACCAGCTACCTCATAACCAGCTTCGCGTAAAGCGTGGATAGCTTGAATGCTACTTTTACCGGTAGAAACTAAATCTTCTACCACAACAACACGTTGCCCTGGGTTGATTTCGCCTTCAATTAAGCTCTGAGTACCGTGTTCTTTGGCTTTAGATCTAACGTAAATAAATGGAAGACCTAATTCCTGTGCTACTAAAGCACCTTGTGGTATTCCAGCAGTTGCTACACCGGCAACTACACTGCAAGATCCGTATTCTTCTTGTATCAGTTCAGATAATTTCTGTCTGATATAGGTTCTGATAGACGGATGAGAAAGTGTAATGCGATTATCGCAATAAATAGGGGATTTCCAGCCTGAAGCCCAAGTAAAAGGGGTGTTAGGCTGTAATTTAACTGCTTTAATTTGCAACAAAAACTCTGCAATTTTCTGTTCAATCTCACTTTTGTTGTACATAGCGCAAAAATACAATATTATTAAATAATATATTAGACATCAGTTTAAAAGGTTTTATTATTGATGCATAAAAATCCAGAAAAAGCATTTAGCTTAATTTTCTGTGGCGCAAAGAAACACATTTACGAGGGCTCAAACAATCTTTTTTTTCAAAGTCTTAATAATCAATTTTTTAAAAATATAATTTTAAATGAGCTAGTCAAATGAGCTTGTTTGCATTTTAATGGAGGGCTTTCTTAAAACCTTTGAGCAAAACACCCTATTTAGAGGTTAACTAGTCAATCTTAAAAAAAAGATCAGTCAAAACGAAGGGTTTTCAAGCTAAGCTCGTATAAGTAGGTATAAAATATAAAAAATATGAACCTATTTAATTTAATGAGCCTATCTGGTTTAGCGCTAATCACTGTTTTTACTGCCGGCTGTAAAAAAGACTCCGAAAGCGATACTAGTACTTCTGGTACAGAAACAAAAGGAAATATAGCCATCACAACTATTGTTAGTGCAAAATACAAGTCAGCGGTAACCATATCAACTAGCGGCGATTACATTACACTGAAATCTAAAGGAGTGCCAGATCATGTTTCACCTTATTGGCCTACTTCAAGTAGTCTGTATGAGGCTCAATTTAGCGGACAAAATGTAAATCCGGGAAACATTGGTGAACAAAACTTCTCAATGACTATTCCTACAAATCCAGCAGAAGCCAGCTCTAAAGAAGCTACTTCTTTAGGTCCAATAGGTATGGCGCTAAATGGGGTGGCAATTTATAATGATAGAGAAGGGGGTAATGTACCTGTAGATGCAGGGACACTTTTATCTTTTGATAGAGCTGGAGCACACAACGGTCCAGGGAACTTATACCATTATCATTTTACTGGAGATTTTACAGGTAATGATGATAATAACTTAATTGGTTTTTTAAGAGATGGTTACCCGATTTATGCTCGTAAAGATTCAGACGGTACATATCCATCAGATTTGGATAGCAATGGCGGTCATGTTAAAGCAACGTTAGAATTTCCTGAAGGAATTTATCACTATCATGCTTCTAATTCTGCCTATATGAGTTCAAGATTTTATGTTTTAAAAGCAGGGAGTTACTATGGTACAAAAGGCACATTTACTTTTTAAATACGCTGGTATTTTTTGTCTCCTGCTTGTTTTTACTTGTTGCCAACAAACAAATAATAAGAAAAATGGAGCAATTAAAAGTTCCATTTTTCTTATTAAGGACACTGTGCCTACAGATACAATTTTACTGACCACAGAAAACTTAAAGCTAGTAAACGGTGTGTTTTATTTAGGGGGTAAGGTTTATTCTGGCTATTTAAAAGAAACTTATGCCATTAATAAGGTAAAGGGTGTATACGGTTTCTTTAAAGGAATGCAACACGGTAAGTCAATCAGCTTTTATAGCAATGGCGTTTTGCGTGATGTGAGAATGTATCAACAAAATAAAAGCTTTGGCAAGCATACCGGATATTGGGAAAATGGAAACAAAAAGTTTGAATACCATTACTTAAACGATAAAAGAGAGGGCAGTAGTAAGCAGTGGTACGAAAACGGTGAAGCTTATGCTTTTTTAAACTATAAAGATGATCGGGAAGATGGGATGCAGAAAGCTTGGCGCCAAAATGGGAAACCTTATATTAATTATGAGGTGAAGGATGGTTTTAGGTATGGTTTGCAAAAATCTAACCTCTGTTACACTTTGGTGGATGAAAAGTTGAAAAATAAATAATGAAAAATATACTGATACTATCGATGTGTTTCTTCCTTTTTGCTTGCGAACAAAAAGAAACTAGGAAACTACCTTATTATAATTCGCCAGAGTTTACGCCAAGGTGGGATGTTTCTAACGCGGATACTTTTCATAAAATAAGAGATTTTAACCTTATAGATCAAGAAGGGAATCCTTTTACAGAGAAAGATCTAGAAGGTAAGATTTATATCGCTGATTTTTTCTTTACCACTTGCCCGGGTATTTGCCCTAAAATGGCAGTGAGTATGCAAGCATTACAAAAAGAATTTGCTGATGAAGATGATGTTTTATTGATATCACATTCTGTAACACCCAAACAGGATAGTGTACCTGTACTTAAAGCTTACGCCAAGAAAAAACACGCGGATTACAAGAAGTGGAAATTACTTACTGGAGAAAAGGAAGAAATTTATGACTTAGGGAGGAAGTATTATTTTGTGGAAGAGGACTTGGGGGTAAATAAAGATATTAGCATTTTCTTGCATACGGAGAACTTTGTTTTGATAGATAAACACCGTCATATAAGAGGAATCTACAATAGTTTAGATAAAAACAGTATGGAGGCTTTAATCAATGATGTTAAGGTTTTGAATGAAGAGTAATCTTTGTTAAAAACGAAATGCCAACTTGATACTATAACTTTTCCATCATTGAAAAATTGACTTTGTCATATTTCTTTAACCACAAATATTTTGTTTTGGATTAGTGTTTTTATGATGTTTTTTGCGTTAAAACTGTATGTTTGTACTTGTTTTTTAATGGAGAGTTTGCTTAATTAAAGAACTTTAAAAACTACTCATCAATAAAATATAAACAATTGGCAAAGCTTAAAAGTTACCATATCTACATCAACAAGAAGTCTCTTGTAATTACTTCTAAAGTTTCTGATAATATTTCTGATTATCAGTTGATTGATGTTGAGTCATTTGAATTTGAGAAGTTTTATCATGCTTTAGCAAAAAATCCAAAACCATTATTTGTGATGCTTGTTAATGATCCAAAAAAGATTTTTAAAAGTATTAAAAATAAAATGAGAGTGATTGAGGCTGCGGGTGGCTTGGTGCAAAACGAATATGGAAAATATCTTTTTATACACCGCCAGTGCAGATGGGATTTACCCAAGGGAAAGCTTGAACCAAAAGAAAAAAAGAAAGATGCTGCAGTTCGTGAAGTAGAAGAGGAGTGTGGCTTAAAGGTTAGCAAGCTGAAAGAAAAAATAGCTAAAACATACCACGTTTATGAGATTAAGGGCAAGCCAGTTTTAAAAATTTCTCATTGGTACGCAATGGATGCTAAGGGTAACCAAAAGTTAATTCCTCAGACTGAAGAAGGTATAACAGAAGTGAAATGGTTCGCAAAAGCAGACTTTAGTATTATTAGGGCAAATACTTTTGGTAATATTTTAGATGTAATTAGCTTTTAGGAAAAAAACATCTTTATAGATATGAAATCGCTTGTTTACTTTGGTAGTCTGGCTTAAAAGGAGTGAAATCCTCTTCTACTAGCTGGCAGTTTACGGTACTTGCAATAAAGTTTACATCACCAAATATATTGGCTACTGCTGCATCAGCGGCGTCTCTTCCGTGTGCAATTTTAACCATTCCGTTAAGTGGAGCTAGCCTTGTAGCGTCGAAAAGCATCCATTTACCGTTAATATAAGCTTCAAAACAAGCGTGAAAATCTTGAGGGAATAACTGGTAAGCATAACCGGTGAAATACCTGGCAGGTATGGATAAAGCCCTGCAAAGCGCTATTCCTAAATGAGCAAAATCTCTACAAACGCCGGCTTGTTCTGTAACTGTATCATAAGCGGATGTTTCCGAATTTGTTGAACCACTTAAATACTCAACATTTAGGTAAATCCAGTGTGTTAAAGCCATTACTTTTTCAAAATCGTTTGCCTTATAGCCAAATTTGTTATTTGCTAACCTATATAATTTATCCGACTGGCAATACCTGCTGGGGTGTAAGTATTTTAGTAACTCTGGGCTTAATTTAAAGAGGTTAAGATTAGCAACTCTTTTAATATCTATCAACTCAAATTTATTATCTACAACAGCATGGTAATTAATGTCTAAATTTTGATTAGGGACTACTTTTAAGTTTGTTAATCGATTTCTGGTGGAGAGCTCTTTATACTCTTTAATTTTAATATCTGTAGAGGTAGTAAAAGTTTCTTTTAATACTTTCTGACTACTACTTTTTAAAGCTTTAATGTTCAATATAATACTCCCGTCAGAAAATGTCTGATATTTTAACGTTGCACTGACTTCAAATTTCATTATATGGTTGATTTTTTAATGGTTTCATACAAAACAGAAGCCAATTAAAGGTTTGGGATTGCAATTAGTAGTTTTACTCAATTTGTAATTGAGTACTTACATTTACAAAGATGCTGTTATTTTCGTTTCGATTTTTCCCAAGCTGCAGACTGCTTTCCTTTAAAATACCGAAACGTTCCAGCAATAGTTGCGTAGTTCATCATGCAGAAATAAAAAGGTATAAAAAGCACTTTTATTTTGATGGACTTTGACTCTAAAACTGCACCAATAACGGCAGCGATGTAGAATAATAACTGTAAAACAAGTACGATTTGATAAAGTATTAGACCTGGGTAACTAAAACATATTGCAACATTCAGCAACAGCACAAACACCATTAACCAAGGTGTAATTGTCCAGCGCAAAACCCTATGACTAATATATTGAAAAGTAAGAATAGGGTTGTGAAACGGGTTTGCTGATTTCTTTAACCTAAAAATAGACTGAATACCTCCTGCTGCAATTCTTATCTTACGTTTTAACTCTTCTTTGGTATTTGCAGATGAACTTTCTAAAGCGTAAGCATTTGGTTCATAAGCAATAATATAACCTTTTTCAGCAATACGCATGGCTATCATGTGGTCATCCACAATGGTGTCCGATTCAACAGGTGGGTAAAGTGCAGTTTTGATACTGAATAATTCGCCGGCAGCGCCCACATTTGAGTATAGTTCGTAATCCCATTTTTTTAAAGTGGACTCGTATTTCCAATAAAAACCTTCTCCGGCTGCGCTTGCATCTGCACTTTGGGCAACCATAATCCTTTTTTCTCCAGCAACTGCACCAACTTTTGGGTTTTGGTAATGCTTTACCAATTCTTTTATTGCTTTATCGTTTAAAAAAGTATTGGCATCAGTAAAAACGGTAATTTCATTAGTAATTAAAGGGATAGCTCTTTTTATAGCAGCCATTTTTCCGGCTCTAATATCTTCATGCAAAAGCGTTACCTCGGGGTATTTGGCAACTAAATTTGGTGTTCCGTCAGATGAGCCATCCGTAATAAAAATAATCTGTAATTTTTCTTTTGGATAGTCTAAGGCTAGACAGTTTTTTATTTTTTCTTCGATAATATCTTCTTCGTTAAAGGCAGCAATTAGTAAAGATACTGTCGGTAAATCAGCATCCATTGAAAACTGAAAAGGTTTTTTAAATAGTTTTTTAAGTTTAACAATTGCAAAAAGAAACAACCCGTAGCCAAAAAAGGTATAGAAGATAATAAATAGGCAAACCCAAAAAAATACAATCATTATTTTATTTTAAACCCTAAATTTTTACTGTTTTTTTGATGAGTTAAATTCCACATTATTGCTTTTACCACCCACTTAATCAGATGTTTTTTGCCAGTTAATGCATATTTAATTATCAATTTAGGGCAAGCTATAAAGATATAATAAATGCTAAAAAACAAAGTGTTTAAAAAACTAGTGTTTTTTCTGATGAAAAGCATGCGGTTACGTGTTATAAAATAGGTTTTAATGGCACTTTCTTTCCCTACAGATATTGATTCTTTGTGGTAAATAAAGGTTTTCCCAGTAAAATAAATGGCTTTGCCAATTCTTTTAAACTTTTCGCACCAATCTAATTCTTCATAATATAAAAAGTAGTTTTCATCCATTAAACCCGCCTTCTGTAGATCTGTCTTTCTGCACATTACAGCAGCGCCATGGCAAAAACCAGTTTCTCTTGTAATTCCATCGAATTGATTAAGGTTTTTTTCGAACTGTCCAGTTTGCGCATTCCTTGCGGTTAGGTAATTTAATGGAGTGTAACCGGCGTATTGTATAATGCTTTTATCGTCATCGTAAAGAATTAGTGGAGATAATAAGCCAATATTTTCATTTTTTTCAAATTCATCAATCATGGTAGAAATACAGTGCTCAGGTATCTCTGTGTCGTTATTCAATAAGAATATATAGTCTCCTTTTGCAACATTAATCCCTAAATTATTACCGCCAGCGAAACCTAAATTAGCTTTTGTACGAATAAAGGTAAGATTTGGATAAGTATTGCTGAATTCAGCTTCGTGATTTATGTCACTGGCGTTGTCTACCAATATCACTTCAATGTTTGCATGATTTTGTTTTTTTAAAGACTGTAGCAGCTCAATAGTTGCCTTAGGCTGATTAAAGTTTACGGTAATAATTGATACAAGCTTCATTCAAGAAAATTAAGAAATCTAAATTAAATAATTTGTTTTAACGCAATAATACAATTAACGAGATGGAAAACTCAATTAGTTTTGAAAATATGCAGGAAGCTTCTATAGACGAAAAATTGAATGATTTTATTAAAACACTTAATAAAAGCAAAATTAATTCCGATAATATTAAAGGCTTACAGCATAAGTTTAATAAAGCTATTGATAACAAGCTGAGTGAGTCTGAGTTAATTGAAGAGTTTAAAAAGGTTGATGATGATCATTTATCTCGTTTAGAGAAGTTGGATAAAATTGAGTCTATCTTAAAGAATAATTATATTGACACTAAGGTTGTAAAGTCTGCAGCTGTAAAAAGATATGTAGAAATGATAATTCCGGTAATGTTAGGCTTTGTAATGCTTACTTTGGGCCTTGCAATGATTATATTGCCGGCTCCGCCATATTTTGAAATGTTTACAATTTTTTACTTTAGTGTAAATGATGGTTTTACATTAATGGATTTAATTTCCTTAATCATTATATTGACCGGAGTTTTTACTATAGTTAGGTCATACTTTAAATTTGCAAACTAATAATTAAGTGAGTAAGAAAATTCTTTTAGTTGACGACGAGCCTTTTCAGCTTAGGCTGATGCAAAAAGTGTTAGGTCAAAACGGTTTTGACGTAACTACGGCAATATCTGTGAACGATGCTTTTGAAGTTTTAGATCGTGAAATACAAGATTTAATTATCTCTGATATTGAGATGCCAGAAGCAGATGGGTTTGACTTTAGAAGAAGACTTTTAGACGAAGACAAACTAAAAGATATCCCTTTCCTGTTTCATACCTCGCACAATAAAGAAATTTTAATTGATAAAGGCCTAGCGTTAAAGGCAATTGATTATATCGATAAAAATAAACCTATTATACAGTTAGTAGCAAAAGTTAAAAACATATTAGCTACTGTTGGTGAGCAAAAAGAAAAGTCAATAAATGAACTCAAACTAGTTGCTGATAGGTTAAATCTTAAAAATGTACCTAACAAAAGCTTAAAGCTCAAAAACTTTGAGATTGATGTATTCCATAAAACTTACCAAAACCACCCTGGCGGAGACTTTATTGATTTTATAAAAATTGATGAACGCTATACTTTTATAGTATTAGGAGATGTAATGGGAAAAAAGTGGGGTGCATGGTTTTTCTCTTTTACCTTTTTAAGTTACATACGTTCTGCAATTAGGTTATGTGTTTTTGATGGAAATCTATCTGTTGCGCAAATTATGCAACGCATAAACCAGGTTATTCATGTTGATGAGTTTTTAGACGATATATACTCAACCTTGAGTTTATTGTTAATTGATGATGAAGAAGGTGTTATTACTTATTCTGGCGCAAGCGATTTACCATTACTGCATTTTGTAAATAAAAAAGAAGAAATCATCCAATATAAATCAAAAGGGTTGTTGTTAGGTTTTTTTAAAAATGGAAACTTTAACGAACAAGCCATTAGCCCTGTAGCAGATGACCGCCTGTACTTGCTTTCAGACGGAGCTATAGACTTTGAAGCAAATGGAGTAAAGAAGACAGACTTAGGTATTTTTGTTGGAGAACTTAAAACACATTTAAAACAAAAATTACCTTTTAACAAAATTACTGCGGGCATATTTAACAGCCAAAAATATCAGGTTGATGACTGTAGTTTAATACAAATTAAACGCCTTTAAAATGGATTATAAAAAAGAATTAATAGATAATGTTGCTTTGATAAGTATAAACTTATCAGAAGCAAGCTTAAACCAGTCAGAGGATTTTAAGAAATTTTTATACGATGTTACCGATGTTTCTCCGCCAAAATTGGTGTTGGATATGGCGAAAATAGAGTATATGGACAGCTCTTTTATAGGTGCATTGGTTGCGGGTTTAAAAAATGTGCTATCTAAAGGAGGCGAAATGGCTCTGATAAATATCAATGACGATGTAATGGCTCTGTTTGAACTGACTCGTTTAGATAAGGTTTTTAAAATTTGTGCTAGTAAAGAAATAGCAATACAGGAATTAAAATAATGGGGTTTAAATCTAAAAAACTTACGCTAGAAATTCCAATGCAAATTGGTAGCTATAAAATTTTTATAGAGACCTGCTGCGATTTTTTGAGTGATTTTGAGCCTCTTTCATCTGATTTTAGGCGACTTTCTAAATTTAAGTTAGTGATTATGGAGTTGCTTACCAACGCCATGAAACACAGTAAAGTTGTTTCTTTTTTAGAGTTAGAAAGTAAAGGAAATGAAGTTATCATCAAAAAAATAGACAATGGCTTTCCCTTTTCATTTTCAGATGCCAAAACATCAACCGTACATAATTTCCCATTAAGTGGTTTTAGCTACCCTACAGAACTTAACGCTTTACTTGGAAATAACTATACCTTAGGGATCCTTATAAAAGACAATGGACTTGTGGAGTTTTTAGAGCCACCAGAAATTGATTACCTATCCTTACAAGAAATTCCAGAAAATTTTGGGTTGATGGTCATAAGGCAATGTGCCAGTGCTTTCTATTATCATTATAATCATCCTGAAAAGAAAAATACTTTTGAAGTGATTTTTAAATTTTAGATTCTTAATTTACGGTGCTTTTACAGCTATTTATAACTAGCTGTAATCAATTCTAATTTTTAATTAAATATTAATGATATCAATAGCTTTAGCCAGCAACAACAATTATGCTGTTTTAATGGCAACCCTAATAAAGTCAATTATATTTAACCATCACACTGCCGAGCCTATTACCTTCTATGTATTAAACGATAATATTTCTGAAACCAACCAAGCAAAAGTAAATTCGTTAACAGCTAATTTACCGAAGTTTCATATTGTTTGGAAAAGCGCTAATGAGGTCTTTCCAGCAAACGTTCAGTTTCCGGCTGATGATTCCGCATTTCCTTCCACTGCATATTTAAGACTATTTGCACCTTTCGTAGTTCCAAAAGACGTTAAAAAGTTAATTTATTTTGATGTTGATATGGTGGTGACAGCAGATGTTGCTGAACTGTGGGAAAAAGATATGCAAGGCTACACCATGGCTGCTGTGTTAGATGTAGGTAAAACTGCAGGCGTTAAATGGGGTGGTATTCCAAATTATAAAGAACTGGGTATAAGTGCTGATGCACCGTATTTTAATTCGGGGATGATGTTGATTGATTGTGAAAAGTGGGTTGCAGAAGATATTCCGAACCAAGTTTTTACTGTTATGCGTGAAAATATTGAGCATGTAAACTATGCAGATCAATATGGATTAAACGTGGTTTTTAGTAGTAAATGGTTACAGGTAGACCCAATGTGGAACTGGTTTGCAAATAATTATCATCCAAACCCAAAATGTATTCATTACTTAGATATCAAGCCAATATTCAAATCCTATAACTCAGATCAGGTTTTGAGAAAGGAATTTTTTAAGTATTTAGAAATGACTCCTTGGAAGGGGATGCCCTTAAAAAGTGATTTTAGCCGTTTAATTGGCAAGGCAATTATCAAAATAAAGAAAAAAGTCAGGGCTTTAATTTCCGGATAATTGGTTTATTTTTAGTTATTTTATGGCTTAGCGCTTAACTTTATCAAAAAAATGGCAGTCTTTAACGATATTTCTGTACTTATTACTCATTATAATCGTAGCAGATCTTTAGAAAAGCTTCTGAAAGGGTTACACGAACATGATTTGCGTTTTTATGAGATAGTAGTTTCTGATGATGGGAGTAAGCCTGAACATTTTGAATATGTGGAGAAACTACAAAAAATATATCCGTTTAAACTGGTTACAACTCCACAAAACAAAGGTTTAGGCAATAACATAAATAAGGGACAAAACGTTATAGAAACACCTTATACACTATATATACAAGAAGATTTTGTGCCACAGGCTGGTTTTATGGCGAAATTGGAAAAAGCATATGATTTTTTACAGCATGACCCCGCTTTAGATTTTGTACGTTTTTACGCTTATTTCAAGTTCCCGAACCTAAAATCAGTTAGTGATGGTTTTTCTGAAATGCATTTTAGTCATGCTAAATTTTGGGAAGGTTATCGTAAATTTTATTTGTATAGTGACCACCCGCATTTACGCCGACAAAACTTTTTTGATAGATTTGGAGAATATCCAGAAGGCATTAAGCCAGACCGAACGGAGTATAACATGATGATGCAGGTATTGGCGGGTAAACCAAAAGCATATTTTTACGATGATATTAATGTGCTTTTAGCTCAAGAAAACAGCGTTGAAGAACCAAGCACTATTAAGAGGAATATTTTTAGAAATAGCAACCGCTTTTTCTCAATCTTTGCCCGCATGATTTACAGGTATGTTAGGTTTAACCTGGAATTGTTTATTTTTAAAATAAAGCGTAAAATATATGGCCGTAGCCTTGTTTAAACTTCCAGATTGGTTAAAACAGCACCTTTATTTTAATAAAGAATTTTCTGATTTAACACCTACTGAGCTTAGCGATATAAAAGCTAGAATTAGCAAATTTGAGGATGCTACGCCCGAGGTTTCTATTATGATACCAGCATGGAACGAGGAGAATAACATCTTTCGCACTTTATCCTCTTTGGCAGCAAGCAACACCAAAAGAAAGGTGGAGATTGTGGTCATCAATAATAATTCTACAGACCAGACCCAGAAAGTTTTAGATACACTTGGCGTAAGAAGTTACTTTGAAAAACAACAGGGAATTACTTTTGCAAGACAGTTAGGTTTAGAAAACGCAAAAGGGAAATATCATTTATGTGCTGATTCTGATACTTTCTATCCTCCGGGATGGGTAGATGCGATGATTGCGCCTTTAGAAAAAGACAATAAAGTTGTTGGTGTTTACGGTAGGTATGCATTTATGCCAGAAAACACCTACGATAGACTTTTCTTTTGGGTTTATGAGCGTTTTGCCGGTGTTATCATTAGGTTGCGCAAACGTAAAAGAGAACATATTAACTTTTTAGGGTTTAATATGGGCTTTGTTACAAAAGTTGGCTTGGCTAATGGCGGTTTTAAAGTTAAAAATGTACGTAAGTTTGATAACGCAATAGGTAGCGAATATTACGTAGATGAGTCTGAGGATGGTAGAATGGCGGTTAATCTGATGAAAACAGGTGAACTAAAATTGGTAACTAATACCAAAGCCACTGTCTTTACATCGTCTCGCAGGTTAATAGCTGAGGGCGGAATTGCAAAAGCATTTAAATATCGTTTAAAACTTCACTCTAAACGTATAACAGAATATTTAAACGGGAGTAAAATTTGAAACCACACAAAGCACCCAGTAATATCATCACCAAACTAATCAGCTTATACGTTAGGCTAAGGTTTGGTAAGCTTCATTGGGACGTAAGGTATTATTACAGGGATACATATTATTGCCAATTTATACAGCTAAAATATCTTTTTAAGGATTACTTTTTCAAAAAAAAATATAAGGTAATTTCTTTTGATGGTGAGTTTGCACCAGAACTGGAGTTTGTAATTCCATTTGCTTATTGGCATTATAAAAACGGCACTTTACTAAAAACAGAAGGTGCAAAGTTTACCAGTGAAATGTACTTCTTTTCGCCAGACCATCAAGAAGTTTATGATGTGCGTACCAATGAAGGCAACTATAATTACGAAACTCCACGGGTTTTATATAGCCACAACTATGATATGAAGAAATGGGAAAGAGTGCCTTTCAAAGCCCATTTTAAAAATGATATTTATACGTATGATAAGCCAGTTTTAGTGGTTGCCAACCGTTACAACACCGAGTGGGATGGGCCTCCCATTAGTTTTTTTAGTATCGAAATGTTGAAGTTTATTTTCGATAATCTTAGTGAGCATTATCAAATTATTTATAATCGTCCACGTCCAGAGCAAATTACGTCTGATACCAGCGAAGTAAACGATTTAAACGAATATGACTTAATAAAAAAAGAATACCCAGAAGTGGTTTTAGTAGAAGATTTGTATCGAGAGAATTTAATTAAAGCAAATAATTTCAACCATTTTCAGATGTGTATTTATGCTAATGCCGATAAGTTTTTATCGATACATGGTGGAACTGCCGCTTTAGCAAGTTGCTTTGAAGGCGAGAATATCATTTTATCTAAACAGGGTCCTGAGCATCATTTTGGGTGTTTCCAAACACTATTCCCGAAATTGTCGGGCGCAACAATCCATCACGCAAAAAATGATGAAGAAGTCAAAAACTATATTAATGAATTTTATATCCCAAAATAGACGATGAAAGGGCAAGGGAATTACTGGTTAAAGTCGGGGATTATTAATGTTTTCCAAAACGCGGCAAGCTCTATATTTGGTTTAGGAAGTTTTTTTCTTTTAATAAGGAGTTTATCCACACATGATTATGGGGTTTGGATTGTTTACATGACCACAATCACTATCTTAAATATCTTTAGAGATGGCTTAATTAGAAATGCTTTAATCAAATTTTTATCTGGTGCTGTCGAAGAAGAAAAGCCGAAAATTATGTCGGCTGCGTTCACAATTAATTTACTGATTACTGTTGTGATCGTGGGTTTAAATCTGTCTTTAGGTGCGTTTTTAGCCCGTTTGCTCAACTCTCCCGAACTGATTAATCTGTTTTATCTTTTCAATATTGTTTATATACTTAACGGGATATTAACACAGTTTAACTGTATTGAACAGGCACATTTCAAATTTAAGGGTGTTTTTGTTTCCAATACAACTTTCCAAGTGATTTTCTTCGCATTTGTTCTGTACTCTTATATATTTAAGACAAATATTCAGCTATATCAACTGGTAATTGTACAAATTATCGGCTCGGCATGTGCAACGCTTATCGCTTTTATCTATACGAAACCTTTTTTAAATTTTGCTATCGGCATTTATAAAGATTGGATGCTAAAGCTGTTTAATTACGGTAAATATGCTTTTGGTACTTCTATGAGCTCTATCTTATCGGGCACTGTAGATCAATTAATGCTTTCTAGTATTATTTCTCCAAGTGCATCTGGTGTATTTAATGTGGCGGTTAGGATTGTTAATATAATAGATATTCCAACAAGTGCCGTAGCAAATATTGTTTTCCCACAAAGTTCCAAACGTATAGAAACAGAGGGGAAGGACGCCATAAAATATCTTTATGAAAAGTCCGTGGGGACAATTTTAGCTATTTTAATCCCAGGCCTAATTTTTATTTATATTTTCCCAAGTTTTGTGTTGTTTTTATTAGCGGGAGAGAAGTATACTGATGCAGTTCCGTTATTACGTATAACTTTACTTTATGCGTTACTTATACCATTTGGTCGACAATTCGGGATTATTTTAGATTCAATCGGAAAAACAAAAACCACTTTTTACATCGTAATAGTTACAGCAACACTTAATTTAACGTTAAATTACTTCTTTATTTTAAACATCGGGGTTTTGGGTGCTGCCTACGCAACTTTAGCTTCAAATATTGTAGGATTTATCATTGCGCAATATATTTTACGTAGAGAATTAGGCGTTAAATTTTATCATACTTTTGTTTATGCATATCGCTTTTATCCTGAATTTTACACCGCATATGTAAAACCACAGCTCATTAAATTTAAAAACAGAAACAAATAATGATAGGCGTAAAGTTTGACGGACGTTTGGGTAATCAGCTATTTCAGTATGTTTTCTTGAAATACTTGAAGCAACGTGAGGGTAGTGGCAATGTTTTCTTTATAAATCCACACCATGCTTATATTGAAAAGTACTTCGAGTTAGAAGGTCGCGATAATTTTTTATTAGGGTCTAAACCTTACTCTGCAATTACCAGAGTGCTACCGTTAGTATTGAAATTGAAACCGGTTTATATCCATAATTGGATTATTCCAAAAGAACTTGTACTGAAAAACTGGTCGGTTTATGTAGGTTATTTTCAATCAGATTATTACTATCAACAGCTGCAACAAAAGCCAACTTTTAAAATTAAACAAACTTATCGCGATGACTTTGAAAATTTATACGGTAAGCTTTATCGCGAAAATAAAACAGTAGTAGTCCATATTCGTCGTACAGATTATATGAATTATGGAGAACGCCGGAAACGAGACATTTCTTTACCGATGGCTTATTTCAAAAAGCGTTTAGAAGCGATAGAAAATCTGCAGGATTATAAAGTGATTTTTGTAAGCGATGATATTAAACACGTAAAAGAGGTTTTTCCGCCACAAGAAAACTACGTTTTCTCAGAGAACAACGAAATTGTTGATTTTCAAGTTATCCAAAATGCCGATATCAGTATTATTTCTAATAGTACTTTTGCTTGGTGGGCAGCATACCTTAGTCCTAAAAACAATACTGTTTATGCTCCAAAAAACTGGTTTGGTTTTAAAATAAAAGCAGAACACCCTCGTGGAATTATGACGGATAAGTTTGTGTGGTGCGATGTGATTGAGGGCACTGATAAATCAAAAACAGGAAGTAAAAAGTAAAAAGACTTACGTTGTTGTAATCGATTTGTTTTATAAATGTCGTCATCTTGAACGATTTGAAACATCTCACAAACAGGTATCCGACCATATTAAGCGCTTAGTACAAATTAGTGCAAGTAGTGTGAAAACAATCTATTAGATTCTGTGCTCATAAATAAGCTTCCGGCCTCAAGCTTTCCACTTTTAGCCTTCTTCGCTTGTTAAAATAAAATTATCTTTGCGCCAATGATGTCAGAAAATGTTACTCCATATAAAGACCAACAGGTAACCAAAAAGGAACAGGTTGCTACCATGTTTAATAATATCTCTAAAACTTATGATTTTTTAAATCATTTTATGTCGCTCGGGATTGATATTGTATGGCGTAAAATGGCTATTAAAGAGCTTTTAAAAGATAAACCACAAACTATTTTAGACGTGGCAACCGGAACTGGCGATTTTGCTTTCGAGGCTTTAGAGATTTTAAAACCTAAAAAGATTGTCGGAGTAGACATATCTGAAGGGATGCTTGCAATTGCTAAAGAAAAAATCATCAAGCGTAAAAAGTCTGATGTATTTGAAGTTAAACTAGGTGATTCGGAAAAGCTACTTTTCGAAAATGACAGTTTTGACGCCATCACCGTTGCTTACGGGGTACGTAATTTTGAGAATTTAGAAAAAGGTATTGCAGATATGCTCCGCGTTTTAAAACCAGGAGGTAAAGCAGTGATTTTAGAGTTTTCTAAACCCAAAGTATTCCCGGTGAAGCAACTTTATAACTTCTACTTCCAACACGTAACACCAACCATCGGGAAAGTTTTTTCAAAAGATGCCAGTGCTTACTCTTACTTACCAGAATCGGTAAACGCTTTTCCAGATGGTAAAAGTTTTACAGCTTTAATGGATAAAGTGGGTTACAAAGATACCAAATGCCGTCCCTTAGCGTTTGGGATTTGTTCTATATATACCGGTATTAAATGATTAAAATAAAAACATTCATTTGTTTTATTCTTTCAGTTTTAGCTTTAAATACCTTTGCGCAAGGTAATTACGGTGGTGGAGTTGATGACCAAGATTTGCACTTTGGCTTTGGCTTTCAGTACATTAGCTCAGAATATAAAATCCAGAAGTTTTCAGATTGGCAAAAGCCAGCTTTTGAGGATGGGGTACAGGTTACATCAGGCTTAAAAAGTATTCGTTCCATTCAAAATCCAGGTTTTGGGATTGGTTTTGTATCTGATTTATACATCACACCAAATGTGAATTTAAGGTTTACTCCAGTTTTTGTGTTTTCCGATAGAATTATTGATTATGAATTTGTTGATGGTGAACAAAACGATAGGCATGGAGTTCCATCACCAGAAGGTTTTACACGTAGAACAGTATCTTCCACGATGTTTGAGTTCCCGCTAGGAATTAAACTGAAATCAGACCGGAAAAATAATTTTAGAGCGTACATATTAGCAGGGATGAAGTACGGGATTGATATTGCCTCTAAGAAAAACGCCGATGACGAGGGAGATATTGCTATCCAAAAACAGCTCAAAAACAATAAAGGGATTTTGTCTTACGATGTAGGAATTGGCTTTGATTTGTATTTCGAGTATTTTAAACTTTCGCCAGAGATTAAGTTGAGCAACTCAATCAAAAGTATTTTAAAAAGAGAAGAACATCCTTACACCAGTCCACTTGAAAAGCTTTACCTCAGAAACTTTGTTTTTAGTTTGTATTTTGAATAAGGCTTCCGCATAAATTTCATAATTTCACACCATGTCAGTAAATGCAGAAATAGCGCTCATAACTGGTGCAACCGCCGGAATTGGCGAAGCCTGTGCTAATACTTATGCCGAAAACGGATATAATTTAATCATTACCGGCAGAAGAGCGGACAGATTAACAAAACTTAAAGAAAAGCTAGAAACCGAATTTGGCATAAAAGTAATTGCCTTAAATTTTGACGTAAGCGACAGAAAAGCAGTTGAACAACAACTAAATAGCTTAACTCCGGAGTTTAAGAAAGTTGATATTTTAATCAACAACGCTGGTTTAAGCCAAGGAATGGATGCTTTCCAAGATGCAAATTTAACTGACTGGGAAACCATGATTGATACCAATATTAAAGGTCTGTTGTATGTTTCTAAAATTGTTTCAAACTGGATGATTGAAAACAAGAAGGGGCATATTGTTAATTTAGGTTCAATAGCCGGTAAGGAGGTTTATGCAAATGGAAACGTTTATTGCGCTACTAAACACGCTGTTGACGCACTAAGTAAAGCTATGCGAATAGATTTATTAAAGCACCGGATAAAAGTTACGGCTATACACCCTGGTGCTGTAGAAACCGAATTTTCTGAAGTTCGTTTTCATGGTGATAAAGATAAAGCCAAGAAGGTTTACGAGGGTTATCAGGCGTTATTAGCAAAAGATATTGCCGAAACTATTTATTTTACCACCAGCAGACCAGCTCATGTTAACATCAATGATTTAGTAATTATGCCAACTGTACAAGCCTCAGCTTTTTATTGGGATAAGGGTTAGTTAGTTAGTTAGTTAGTTAGTTAGTTAGTTAGTTAGTTAACTAGTTAGTTAGTTAGTTAGTTAGTTAGTTAGTTAGTTAGTTAGTTAGTTAGTTTTTATCATTAAAAAATTAAGTAAATCATTCAAAATTTTATCATTATTAAGTTATTCAAAATCATATAAAAATGTTAGAAAATACCATAAACCAAGATATTAAAACTGCAATGCTTGGCAAGCAAGAAGTTGCTTTAAGAAGTTTAAGAGCGATTAAAGCCGCTTTATTGGTTGCGAAAACTGAAAAAGGCGCTTCGGCAGAAATTACTGAAGATGCAGAAATTAAAGTGTTGCAACGATTGGTGAAACAAAGAAAAGAATCAGCTGATATTTACAAAAGTCAGAACCGCGAAGACCTTTACCAAATTGAAGCAGATGAAATTGCTGTTATCGAAAAATATTTGCCAAAACAATTAACAGATGAAGAATTAAACGCCTATATTAAAGCATTAATTGAAAAACTTAATGTAACTAGCGTTAAGGAAATGGGGAAAGTAATGGGCGTGGCAAACAAAGAGCTTTCAGGCAAAGCAGATGGTAAAGCAATATCAACAGCTATAAAAACTTTGTTACCTTAAAGCTAAATTTTTATTTAAAATAGGTTAAATCATATTTTTTTTCTCAATTAGCATAGTTTTTATACTCAAATTAAAAACAGACTATTAATTTAGCACAATTAATGCATAATACCTTTTGCGATATTTTATGGAGTACTTAATTAAAGAAGAAGACGGTTTTAAATACATTGAGGAGGGCAAAGGAGAGGTATTACTTTTGCTTCACGGCTTAATGGGTGCGCTAAGCAATTGGGAACACGTAATTGAACAGTTTAAAGGGCGCTATACGGTCGTAATTCCGGTGCTCCCAATATATGACTTGCCTTTGCTAACTACTGGAGTAAAATCGCTTGCAAAGTATATTCATAAGTTTGTTAAGTTCAAAAACTACCAGCAGGTTACCCTTTTAGGAAACTCTTTAGGTGGCCATGTAGGTTTAGTTTACACTTTATCTCATCAAGAATTTGTTAAAGCTTTAGTTTTAGCAGGAAGTTCTGGTTTGTATGAAAATGCTTTTGGAGGATCTTTTCCAAAAAGAGAGAACTATGATTTTATAAAAGAAAAAGTAGAATATACTTTTTATAGTCCGGCCACCGCAACTAAAGAAATGGTTGACGATGTGTACGAGACAGTAAATAATAGAAACAAAGTCATCAGAATTTTAGCCATGGCAAAATCAGCCATTAGGCATAACATGGCTAAAGACTTATCTAAAATTAAAGTCCCAGTGGCATTAATATGGGGTAAAGAGGATAAAATAACTCCTCCAGAGGTGGCTATTGAATTTAATCAACTTTTGCCAGACTCTGAGTTAAGCTGGATTGACGAATGTGGGCATGCACCAATGATGGAGCAACCAGAAGCATTTAATGCACAGCTCGAAATTTTCTTAGAAAAGAGAGGTCTTTAATGATTGCTAGTGAACTCATATCTACTGTAATAACTCCACTAAAAGCTTCTGATAGCATTCAGAAAGCTTTGGATTCTATGGCGGATTTTAGAGTTAATCATTTGCCAATTGTTAATGATACACACTTTTTAGGTTTACTTTCCGGAGATGATTTAATTGACGAAACAGAGACTAGTGAGCCTGTTGCTGCGGTTACATTGTCTTTAATTAATCCCTACGTTTTAGAAAATCAGCATGTTTACGATGTGATAAAAACATTGAGCGAACAAAAACTGAGCGTTTTGCCAGTGCTGGACGAAAAAATGAACTATTTGGGGGTTATCTGTATTGAAGATATCGTTGAATATTTAGCCACTTTAACGGCTGCAACTGATCCGGGCGGTATAATTGTGTTAGAGATTTCTAATCGTGATAACTCCTTAGCTCATATTGCTCAAATTGTAGAATCAGATAATGCACAAATTTTGAGTTCATACGTGGATGAACTCCCTAACTCTACCAAACTCACCGTAACCTTAAAAGTTAATAAAGTGGATATTACACAAATTGTTGCATCGTTTTTACGATACGATTATGAAGTGTTAGCGACTTTTAACCACACTAATCAGAAGTCAAATGGAGCAGATAGGTATGATTCTTTAATGAATTACCTAAGCTTTTAAATAAAATTTAAATGAAAATAGGCGTTTACGGCAGGCAATTTAACAATACTGTTATTCCATACGTTCAACAGGTTTTTGATTGTTTAGTTGCTTGTGATGCAGAAGTTGTAATCTATCAAGATTTCTATGATTTCTTAAAAGATAAACTGTTTTTACCGAAAGCTTTTAATGCATTTGAAAACCACCAGGATTTAGTTGATGGTGGCGTTGATGTTATGATAAGTTTAGGTGGAGACGGAACCATGCTAGATACCGTTGCCTTGGTAAAAGACTCTGGAATCCCAATGATTGGGATTAATTTTGGGCGTTTAGGCTTTTTAGCAAGCATCAATAAAGAAGAGATAAAAACTGCAATTGATAGTTTAATTAACCGTGAGTTTACACTTGATGTAAGACGGTTGTTAAAAATAGAAACCTCATCTGGTTTATTTGGTGATTTCAACTTTGCGTTGAACGATGTTACCATTATGAAACGTGACACTTCTGCTATGATATTGATTCACTGTTACTTAAATGGTGAATTTTTAAACTCATACTGGGCAGATGGTTTAATTGTGGCTACACCAACAGGTTCAACCGCATATTCATTAAGTTGTGGTGGCCCAATTATATTCCCACAGTCTGGCAACTTTGTAATTACACCAGTTTCTCCGCACAATTTAAACGTAAGGCCAATAGTCCTTTCTGATGAAAATGAGCTTACTTTTGAGATTGAAGGTAGAAGCTCAAAATACCTAGTAAGTTGCGATTCAAGAACAGAAGTAATCAATGCGGGGACGCAATTACGTTTAAAACGAGCTGATTTCGATATAAATTTAGTAAGGCTGAACAATCAAAACTATTTATCAACGTTAAGAAATAAATTGCTTTGGGGTATAGATACCAGAAATTACTAAGCCATCTTAATGACTCATTTTATCAAAGTATTTATACTTTTTTTTCTAGGTAGTACCGTCAGCGCTTCTGCACAAACTTGGGAACTTGGTGTTACCGGTGGAGCAATGGGTTACATGGGCGATTTAAATCAAAATCATCCACTACAATTAACTGATCCTGCATTGGGCTTTATGGTTAAAAGAAATTTTGACAGCTATTGGTCTTTAAGAATAGCTGTATTGCAAGGCAAAATCAGAGATGACGAATCAAAATCAAAGTACCAGCAAGAGATAGACAGAAATTTAAGCTTTTATTCACCCATAACTGAAGGCAGTGTAGGAGTGGAGTTTAATTTTTTTGATTATGGGTTTGAGTACCGCCAGTCACGCTTTACCCCATTTTTATTTGCAGGTATTGCTTTAACGTCTTTTAATCCAAAAACAGACTATAACGATAGTACATACGAGTTAAAGTATTACAAAACCGAGGGGCAGGAAAATGAATACAAAACAATCACCTATTCTGTACCATTTGGGGCAGGAGTAAAATATAATTTTGGACGCTATTTTAATATAGTTGGAGAGATAGGCTATAGAAATACAAGTACAGATTACTTGGATGATGTGAGTGGACTTTACCCAACTGTAGCGAGTATGCAGGAGAATGACGCCTCTAGAACTGCGTTAAGGTTAGAGTTATCAGACAGATCTGCTACTAAAATAGGCGTTCCGGGTACTCAACGGGGCGATTTCAGAAAAAAGGATAGTTATGTGTTTGTGGGTATAACGTTATCTTATACCTTTGTGAGCCAAAAATGTCCTTTTTAAAATAAAAAATTGCGTTTTAATACATGAGTTTCAAAGAAAAGTTAAATCTTGATAAATTGCCACAGCATATAGCCGTTATTATGGATGGTAATGGTAGATGGGCTAAAGAAAAAGGCAAATTAAGAGTTTTTGGGCACAAAAATGGAGTGTTGGCAGTACGTGATACTGTTGAAGGCGCTGCAGAATTAGGCGTAAAAAATCTTACCCTTTATGCGTTTTCTACCGAAAATTGGAACCGACCAAAATTTGAGGTTACGGCTTTAATGGAGCTTTTGGTAAGTACCATCAATAAAGAAACCAAAACATTAATGGAAAATGATGTCCGTTTAAATGCAATTGGTGATTTAGGCTCTTTACCAAAAAGATGTTATCAAGAATTACAAGAAGCTATTGCAAAAACAGCAAATAACAAAGGTTTAACTTTAACGCTGGCGCTTTCTTACAGTTCACGCTGGGAAATTGTAAATGCAACCAAGCAAATAGCGTTAGATACCGCAAGTGGTAAAATAAAGCAAGAAGAAATTGATGAAAAACTTTTCGAAAGCTATCTATCCACACATAACCTTCCGGATCCAGAATTAATGATTAGAACAAGTGGAGAGCACCGTATTAGCAATTACCTGTTATGGCAATTGGCTTATGCAGAGCTGTATTTTACATCAAAACTCTGGCCAGATTTCCGTCGAGAAGATTTATTTGAAGCTATTTTTAATTATCAACAAAGAGAGCGTAGGTTTGGTTTAACTAGCGAACAGCTCAGCTAATTTTACTTTTAACATAAATTAACAAAGAATAGAAGTATTTTAGCCCCATAATCAAGTAAATGAAGAATTTTTTTATAATCATATTTCTAATTACCCTATCTGTAAAAGGGTTTTCTCAGTCCATTCCGTCTTTAAGATCTTCAAGTTCAACACAAGAGAATCAGAGTAAAGATTTAGATTATCTAAATCCGAAAGAGTTTGTAATTGGTGGTGTAAACATCGAAGGTGTAGAATATCTGGACAAATCTGTATTGGTTACTATTTCTAAGCTAGAAGTTGGCGAAAGAATTATGGTACCTGGAGACGCCACATCAAACGCAGTAAAAAACCTTTGGGCTCAGGGTTTATTTGATGACGTTTCTTTAGCGATTAACCGCATCAGTAACGATACTATATACTTTGACCTTAACCTTGAAGAACGTCCAAGAGTATCAAAAATAGTATTGATAGGTCTTACTAAAAGTGAAACTACCGATATTCAAGAAAAGTTAAATAATCAAAAAGGTAAAATTGTAAACGAAAACCTTAGTAATACTATCAATAATGTAATTACTAGACATTTTGCTGATAAAGGTTTTTTAAACACTACTCTTGACATAACTTCTGTAAAAGATACTACAGACCAAAACAGTAGAATAGTTAACGTAAAGGTTGATAAAAAGAACAAAGTCAAGGTACACGCCATTAACATTGAGGGCAATAAGGATTTTAGTGATGCTAAATTGCGGAAGTTTATGAAAAAAACGCATCAGCAAGCTTGGTACAAAGTTTTTGGATCGGGTAAGTTTATGCGAGATAAATACGAAGAAGATAAAGAAACAATGATTGCTAAGATGCGTGAAAAAGGTTATCGCGATGCAGAAATCATATCAGATTCGGTTTATAGAAATGATGATAAATCAGTAATCATAGATATTAGCTTAAACGAAGGCAAAAAGTATTACTTCGGAAACGTAACTTTTGCAGGTAACGCAAAATATCCTTCATCTATTCTACACCAGATTTTAAAAATCGAAAAAGGTGAAGTTTTTTCGGAAGCTAAATTGGAGAAGACATTAAGAAGTAGTCCATCTAGTAATGATGTTTCTTCGCTTTACTTAAACGATGGTTACTTAACTTTTAATGCAGACCCTGTTCAAACACGTATTTATAGTGATACCGTTGATTTAGAAATCAGAATATACGAAGGTCCGCAGTACACTATCAACAAAATTATTTTAAAAGGTAACGAGCTTACTAATGATAAAGTTGTTTTAAGAGAGATTAGAACAAAGCCCGGTCAAAAATTCTCTAAAGATTTGTTGATGCGTTCGCAACGTCAAATTGTACAGTTGGGTAATTTTGACGAGCAAAAAATAGATATTAAACCTATTCCAAACCCAGCCGACGGTACAGTTGATATTCAATACACAGTGGTTGAAAAACCATCAGATCAGATTGAGCTTTCCGGTGGTTTTGGTGGTGGTAGAGTAATTGGTACTTTGGGTTTAACCTTTAACAACTTCTCTGCTAAGAACCTATTTAACTTAGATGCATACAAACCACTGCCTAAAGGTGATGGACAAAAACTAAGTATTAGAGGGCAAACAAATGGTAAATATTACCAATCGTACAGCTTCTCTTTCTCTGAGCCTTGGTTTGGTGGTAAAAAACCAATTTACTTTGGTATCAGTGCATTTACATCTTTACAGAGTAATGGTTTAAGTAAAAGCGATCCAAGTCTTCAAAAAATTAGATTAAACGGCTTAACCTTTAGTTTAGGTAAGCAGTTGAAATGGCCTGATGATTATTTCAGAATTGATTATGCAGCTAACTTGCAACAATTTAAATTAAGAAATTACTCAGGGTATTTGTTTGAAAACGGTGACTCTTACGATTTAAGTTTAAGTCAAGTTTTGAGTAGAAATTCTACCGATTCACAAATTTTCCCAACAGGCGGGTCAAATCTTAAATTCACGGTTCAAGCAACATTACCTTACTCATCCTTAAACGGAAAAAACTACGATAACCTTGCTACTTCAGAAAAGTATAAATTTGCTGAATACCATAAATGGAAGTTTGAGTCTCAATTTTTCCAAAAAATATACGGTAAATTGGTGTTAAAAGCACAAGCACAGTTTGGTTTCTTAGGTTACTATAACCAAAGTGTAGGTCAAGCACCTTTCGGTCGTTTTAAAGTAGGTGGTGATGGCTTACAGGGTTTTGATTTCTTACAAGGCTCTGAAGTAATTGGTTTACGTGGTTATGCTAATAACTCGGTTGTACCAGAAGGAGAAATAGGTAGTGCTGGATCGCCAATATTTAACAAATACGTAATGGAGCTTAGGCATCCAATTACTTTAGGCGAATCTGCAACGGTGTTTGTGTTGGCTTTTGCCGAGGGTGGTAACACTTGGAATAAGTTTTCTGAATTTAATCCGTTTAATGTTAAACGTTCTGTTGGTGTTGGTGCTCGTATATTTTTACCAATCTTTGGATTGTTAGGTATCGATTATGGTTATGGCTTTGATGCAATACCTGGTAACAGCGAAGCAAATAAAGGACAGTTTCACTTTAGTATAGCACAGCAGTTAGGTGGTTTTAACTAAAAGGTTAAATTGCAGCTTTTAAGATACAATCAATGAAAAATCATGATTTACAATCGTCTAGCATCGGTTAAAGCGTGATTGCTTCATCACCATAAAAGAACAAATAGAAAAAGAGATGAAAAAGTATATCATTCTTCCTATATTCATCGTTATGCTTTGTTTAACAGCACAAGCACAACGTTTAGCTTATGTAGATTCTGAATATATATTAAAACATATTCCGCAATACTCATCGGCACAAAAGCAGCTTAATGCTTCTGCACAAAAATGGCAAAGTGATATTGATGCTAAGTTTATTGAGGTGAGCAAGATGAGAAAAGATTTTCAGGCAGATCAGGTATTATTGACTGATGATATGAAAAAGAAGCGTGAAGCTGATATCTCGCAAAAAGAAAAAGAAGCTAATGATTTGCAACAGCAAAAGTTTGGCTATGAAGGTGAACTTTATAAAGAAAAGCTAAGGCTTATAAAACCAATACAAGACAAAGTAGCAAAAGCCGTTGAGGAATATGCAAACTCTGAAAGTATTGATATGATAATTGATAAAAGTACAGTAACATTGCTATTTGCTCGACCAAATTTTGACGCTACCAATCAGGTAATTGTAAAGTTAGGTTATAAGCCCGGCGCATTTGCTAAATAGCAATATTTGTTTTAAACTCGTAGAATTAAATTAACACCCAACTAAAAAGAATGAAAAAATTATTTAAAATCGCATTAGTAGCAGGAGGATTATTATTTGCAGGTAATTTGGTTAATGCACAGCAAAAAATTGCTCATATTAACTCGGCAGACCTTATAAAGTCAATGCCTGAAGTAGAAACTGCAGATAAACAACTAGCAACATTTAAAGCATCTTTAGATGCTGATGGTAAAACCATGTATACTGAATATCAAACTAAGGTTCAGGATTTTCAAGCCAAAGAAAAAACTTTGAGCGATGCAATGAAAGAAGCTAAAGTAAAAGAGATTCAGGATTTACAAAAACGTATTGAAGAATTTCAACAAAAAGCAGGTGATGATTTTGAGAAAAAAAGAGGAGAGTTATACGATCCAATTTTGAAGAAAGCAGAAGATGCAGTTAAAGTTGTAGCTAAAGAAAAAGGTTATGCTTACGTTTTTGATACCACTCAACCAGGTATTGTTTACTTTGATGGTGGTGTAAATATCATCGCAGATGTTAAAACGAAATTAGGCTTAAAATAAGCTTTGTTAAGCTAAAGCTTAAAGAAAAATGCGAAGTGGGAAAACCTGCTTCGCATTTTTTTTTAATAATTCTTATACAAGAGAACCAGACTTTCAGTATTTAGCTTTCTGCTTTAAGCTTAAAACACTATTTTCGTTCAAAGCTTTAAGCTTTTAGAAATAATACAATGCTAGATAATCCAATTGGTATTTTTGATTCAGGTATAGGTGGTTTAACCGTTGCAAATGCTATACGTAAGGTGTTGCCTCATGAAAACCTAATATATTTTGGTGATACTGCACATATGCCTTACGGAGATAAATCTGAAGAAGCCATAAAGTACTATAGCTTAAAAATTGGTAAGTTTCTACAATCACAAGGTTGTAAAGCAATTGTTATTGCTTGCAACACAGCCTCATCTTTAGGGTATGCAGATTTAAAAGAGTTTTTGGGAGATGAACTACCTATATTAAACGTTATTGATCCTGTGGTAGATTTTTGTGCTACGCAGAAGCATTATCAAAAAATTGGTGTTATTGCTACAAAAGCAACTATTAAGTCGGATATATATGCCACAAAGATAAAATCCACCATTCCAGATATTAAAGTGCAATCACTTGCAACACCTTTGCTTGCACCTATGATTGAGGAAGGTTTTTTTGCAAATAACATCAGTAAAACCATCATAAACGCCTATTTGTCCTCCACAAAGCTTAAAAAAATTGACTCTTTGATTTTGGCTTGTACCCATTACCCACTTATCCGTAAAGAAATAGAAGAATATTATCATAATAAAGTCGAGATATTAAATACTGCAGAAATTGTTGCAGATGATGTGAAAAAGAAGTTAACGGAACTTGGCTTGCTCAATACCTCCACAGAAAAACCAAAATATCAGTTTTATGTTTCAGATAAAACTAGTTCTTTTGAAAGCAGTACTCAGTTGTTTTTTGAGGATAAAATTAATTTGGTTCAAAAAAATATCTGGAGTTCATAATTAGTGCAAATTGATGACGACTTTTTGAAAATACGTGTCATAATATTTCAATATTAATTTTATATCCATCTTAAAACCTGCTTTAAACACCTAAAACAGTTAATTTAGAATGTTTCTTAATAGATAACATTTTTGTTATCATTAGCTCCTAAACTTTGCTATTCGTATTTTTGCGAATTAAATGTATTAAATCATACGTTATGAAAAAAAGTTCAATCATCGGGATGATAATTATTGCCATAGCAATTGGTGCAATTGTGAGTACTTATGCTGATAGTAGTACTTATGGTTCATTTGCAGAAGCTGCTAAAACAAAAAAAGAACTTCATGTAGTGGGTAAACTAGATCTATCAAAAGAGATGTTTTATGACCCAAAACAAGATGCAAATTACTTTTCTTTTTATGTGAATGATAATAATGGTAAAAACTGTAAAGTAGTATTTACAGGTGCTAAGCCACAAGATTTTGAACGCTCAGAACAAATTGTTTTAACAGGCGAAATGTTAGGAGAGGAGTTTCATGCAAGTAAAATATTGATGAAATGTCCATCTAAATACACAGAAAACGAAATAGAGGTTAAAGAAGTTACAGCTCAAGGTAAAATATAATTTTAATGGATATACAATTTGCGGGCGAACACCTGTTGCCGGGGAAACTTGGTCAGTTTTTTATCGTCCTTTCTATCGGGGCTTCAGTATTAGCATTAATCAGTTACTATTTCGCAACTATCTCCAAAGATAAACTAGATTTATCATGGCAAAAAATAGGTAGACTAGCGTACCGACTTAATCTTCTTGCTATTGTTGGCGTTGCAGCTTGTCTGTTTTATATTATTTACAATCATTATTTCGAATATCATTACGCATGGGCACATTCATCTAGAACGTTGCCTGTTTATTACATTATATCTTGTTTCTGGGAAGGGCAAGAAGGAAGCTTTTTGCTATGGTCATTTTGGCAAGGCGTATTGGGCTGTATTGTAATTGCAAAGGCTAAGACCTGGGAAAATAGTGTAATGACTATAATCTCCATCTCTCAAGTATTTTTGACTACCATGATTTTGGGAGTCGAGATTTTTGGAGCTAAAATAGGTTCCTCGCCATTTGTGCTTTTAAGAGACGCAATGGAAGCTCCAATTTTTGCTAGAGCAGATTATTTATCGCTTATTCAAGACGGTAATGGATTAAACCCACTTTTACAGAACTACTGGATGGTAATACACCCACCAACTTTGTTTTTGGGTTTTGCATCAATGATTGTTCCTTTCGCCTACGCTGTTGCGGGTTTATGGCAAAAAAGATACGGCGAGTGGGTTAAGCCAGCTATGCCTTGGGCACTGTTTGCGGTAATGATTTTAGGAACAGGAATTATCATGGGTTCTTTTTGGGCTTATGAAGCTTTAAACTTTGGTGGTTTTTGGGCTTGGGATCCTGTAGAAAATGCTTCAATTATTCCTTGGTTAACACTTATTGCCGGTGTGCATGTAATGATCGCCTATAAAAACTCAGGACATTCTTATTTTACAGCTGCGTTTTTGGTGATCATTAGCTTTGTATTGGTTCTTTATGCTTCTTTCTTAACCCGTAGCGGAATTTTAGGAGAAACGTCTGTTCATGCTTTCACTTCAATGGGGATGGATACGCAGTTGCTCGTTTTCCTAGGAACGTTTTTTATCCTTCCGTTGGTGTTGTTCATCATTAATTGGAAACATTTACCAATTACTAAAAAAGACGAAGACACTTACTCCCGCGAGTTTTGGTTGTTTATTGGTGCAGTAGTATTGTTTGTGTCATGTATTCAAATACTTGCAACTACATCCGTTCCGGTTTATAACGCAATTTTCGGTACAAATATAGCCCCGCCAACTGATGCTATTCAGCACTATAATAAGTGGCAAATTGCTTTTGCATTTGTAGTAACCACTATATCTGCATTTTCTCAGTTTCTTAAATACAAAAAAACAAATGTCCGCAAGTTTTTCATCAGTTTAACAGTGTCATTTGTCGTTGCTATCATATTGACCGCAATAGCAGTATATGTGGTGGATATCTACGGAAACGTAATGTACATTCTGTTGACTTGGTCGGCAATTTTCTCTGTTTTATGTAATGGAAATATTTTAAGCGAAGCTTTTAAAGGCAAGTGGAAACTTTCGGGTTCTGCAGTTGCGCACATTGGTTTTGCTATGTTGTTGGTAGGTGCTTTAATTGCTGCTGCAAACAATAAGGTAGTCTCTTTAAATAATACAGGAATTGGCTTTGGTGATGAGTTTGCTAAAAACAACAATCCAAGAGAGAACATCATTCTTTATAAAAATGAGCCTACCAAAATGGATAAGTATACCGTTACTTACTTAGGCGATTCTACTTCTGGAGTAAACACTTATTATAAAGTAAATTATAAGGTTTTTAATGCTGAAGGGAAGATTACAGAGAATTTTAATCTTTATCCTAACGCACAACAAAACATTAAGATGAAGCAAATTATAGCTTCACCAGACACTAAACATTACCTTCTGCATGATATTTATACTCACGTAAGTAGTGTGCCTTTAAAAGAAGAAGAGCATCACGAAGACCATGAAGGCCACTCCGATGATGAAAATTATATTAAACCGGTGGTTCATGAAGTTGTAATTGGAGATACCGTACGCTTTAGAACTGGATTTATATTGGTAAAAGGTGTAAATAAGAATGCTAAAATCAATGATATCCCATTAACCGATAAAGATGTAGCAATCGGCTTAAATTTAGAGGTACATTCTGATGGCGCTATTTATGATGCGGAACCTATTTTCTTAATTAAAGGAAACGCAAAAGTTGATTTCGGTAAAAAAGTTGATGAAGCTGGGTTAAAACTTAGATTCAGCAATGTATTGCCTGAAAAAAATAAAATGGAGCTAACAGTTTTTGAAAAACCTAAAGAGGATAAAAAAGACTGGATAGTGCTTAAGGCAATAGAGTTCCCTTATATCAACTTGTTTTGGGGTGGTACTATTGTTATGGTAATTGGCTTTATTATATCAATTTTTAGAAGAAACAAAGAAATATGAGAATAGCTATGCTAGGTGCAGGCAATGTTGCCAAGCATTTAAGTAAAGCTTTAATCAGAAGCGGTAACCCTGTTGTTCAGGTTTGGAGCAGAAATAATGAGAATGCAATAGATTTAGCTTTAAAAATTGGAGCTAATTCTATTGCTGATTTTCAGGAGATTGATGAAGATGTTGATCTTGTAATTATTGCTGTTAATGATGATGCAATTAGTTCTATAGCCAACTTAATTCCAAAAAAAGATAATAGAATTGTTGCACACACATCTGGCTCAACGGATATTTCTGTGCTTAATATGCATTCTAAATCAGCCGTTTTATATCCATTACAAACTTTCTCGAAAAATATTGGACTAGACTTTACTAAAGTGCCTCTATGTATTGAAAGTACTGATGAAGCAACTGAAGCTCAGCTACTAAACTTAGCCCATCAATTGAGTGAAAAAGTAGAAGTAGTGAGTTCTGAAAATCGGGTTAAGCTTCACATATCAGCAGTTTTTGCCTGCAACTTTACAAACTATTTATATACCGTTTCGCAAGAGTTGCTTGAAAGCTCATCCTTAAGTTTTGACTTGATTAAACCTTTGATTTTTGAGACGGTAAATAAGATTGTAGATAATGCTCCAGAAAATGTTCAAACTGGTCCAGCAAAAAGAAACGATGAGCAAATTATGACAAAGCATTTGGAAATACTTGAAAGTAATTCTGAATGGCAAAAATTATATCGCTTAATCAGTCAAAACATAGTAAAAAAGTACGCTCACTCTAAAAGCCCCGTCAAATAAATTCTTACTTTTACGGCGGTATGAAAATTTTCAAATTAAAATTAAATTTCGAAGAAAAAGGACATGAAAGTGTAGAACTACCTATTGCTGTAGGAGAGTCTGTACTTGATGTGTGCTTAGATAACGGAATAGAGTTACAACATAATTGTGGTGGGGTTTGTGGATGCAGTACTTGCCATGTTTACTTAAATAAAGGCGAGGATAGCGTTCAAGAAATTTCTGATAAAGAAGAAGACTTTATTGATAGGGCAGTTAATCCTAAAATAAGCTCTAGACTTGGCTGTCAGTGTATATTAATTGATGGCGACATAGAAGTTACCATTCCAGATCAATCAGAATTTTTAGGGCATTAAAACTTATAGCATGAATCAAGATAAATTTGCACTTCCAATACATTGGAATGACCATGAAGATATTGCCATGGGCTTATATGAAAAATTTGGTGACGATTTTGGCGAATCAAAAATTTACCGCATTAGGTTTACCGATTTAATAGATTGGGTAATGGCTTTACCTAATTTTAAAGGAACAAAAGAAGAATGTAACGAAGGACATTTAGAGCAGATACAATCTGGCTGGGTGTACGAGTGGCGAGATAATCAATAAATAATAGAAGGGTTTTAAATTTTAAAACCCTTTTTTCTTTTTAATAATTTGAGATCTATTACAAGAGGATCAGCTTGTTTTATTTGAAATTTTGTAAGATAAAGCTATTAAGTTGAGTTCGATTGTTGATTTCTCTTTTATATAATTAGGACGGACTCAAAAGCTGTTAAATTTTTTCATAGCTTATAAAGTGAGGTAATACCCGTTCCGTAATGTCGATAGGAGGTGTCTCACAAATTAGATATACTCATAGCATGGCACTCTGATAGTGAGATGTCTCGTTGCCTCGACATGACGAAAACTTAGTACCTTGTGTACTTGGCAATAATTGTAGTGATAAATTGCATGGAGATAAGCTAAATTACTGTTAATACAATATATCTAATAAAGAATCAATTTTGAGTAATACAAACCATAATCATTTCGATATCATTATTATTGGGGCAGGTCCAATTGGTTTAGCTTGTGCAATTAAAGCTCAGGAAGCTGGTTTAACGTATTTAATTATAGAAAAAGGATGTTTGGTTAACTCGCTTTATAATTATCCGCAGAATATGACCTTTTTCTCTACCTCAGAGAAGTTAGAGATAGGTGGTGTGCCGTTTGTTTCAAATAGCCCAAAACCCACCAGAGCAGAAGCTTTAGAGTATTACAGGAGAGTAGCTAATAAGTTTGAGCTTAATATAAATCTATTCGAAACTGTTGAGGAAGTACATAGAGCTGATGATGAAGTTTTGTTTAAAGTTAATACCTCAAAGAATCATTACGAAGCAAAGAATATTGTTCTATCTACCGGTTTTTATGATATTCCAGCTTTATTGAATATCCCGGGAGAAAATTTACCAAAAGTTAATCATTACTACAAAGACCCACATTTTTTTTCCATGCAAAATGTGGTGGTGGTTGGTGCAAGTAACTCCTCTGTTGATGCCGCTTTAGAGTGTTATAGAAAAGGAGCAAATGTAACAATGGTTGTTAGAGCTTCTGAAGTTGGAGAGCGAGTTAAGTATTGGGTTCGCCCCGATATTATAAATAGAATTAAAGAGGGGAGTATCAAAGCGTATTTTAATGCGCACCTTAAAGAAATAAAAGATGAATCAGTAATTATAGCTACACCAGAAGGAGATGTGAGCATTGATAACGATTTTGTTTTAGCATTAACGGGATATCAGCCGAATTTTGACTTTCTGGAGAAAATGGGCGTTGTTTTAAGCAATGACTCTAAACGATACCCTCAACATAACGAGAAAACGATGGAGACCAATCAAAAAGGAATGTATTTGGCAGGCGTAGTCTGCGGAGGAATGGATACACACCTTTGGTTTATTGAAAACTCAAGAGTGCATGCAGATTTGATAATCAAAAATATCATCGATAAAAACAGCTAATATTAAGTTTTTAAGCCTAAAAAAATCCCTGTATTTCTTTTGTACGAAAAATACAGGGATTTTTATGTTAATAGTTGTATTTGGGGCTTTTCTTAACTTGAAAAAGCTGCTTTCCCTAAACTCTTTTCCTTCTCTATATTTACAGTTTTCTCTTTACTCAAGTGATTTAAAAGGATGTAACCAGCTGCGGCCGCAATAACTGACGATACCAATACTGAAAATTTAGCTTCTAATTGAAATAAAGGGTTGATAAATGAAAGTATCGATACAAAAATAGACATTGTAAAGCCGATTCCTCCGAGTATGCTAACAGCTGAAATTTGTTGCCAGTTCGCTTTACTTGGTTTTTTTGCAATTTTCAACTTAATGGCAATCCACGATGCTAGTGTAATACCTAGCGGTTTTCCAATAATTAGTCCTGCCATTATTCCTAAGCCTAAAGGGTTTGTTAGTCCTTTTAGCATCTCAGACTCGAAACGTATGTTGGTATTAGCTAAAGCGAATAAAGGCATAACTATATAGCTAACTGGAGTGCTTAATAGATGTTCAAGTTTCTCTAAAGGTGAGTGGACAGTTTTCTTACTGTCCGCAGGTATGGCAATAGCTGTTAAAACACCTGCAATTGTAGCGTGTATACCACTGTGGTGTATTAAATACCAAAGCACCATTCCTGGGATAATATAGAAAACCAGTTTTTTAACACCAAAATAGTTTAAGGCCATTTGCAGTGCAAATACGCCAGCGGCATAAAGTAGATAGGTGAAATGTAAATCTGCAGTATAAAAAACAGCAATCACTAAGATGGCTCCTAAATCATCTACAATTGCTAAAGCCGTTAAAAATATCTTAAGCGAATTAGGAACTCTGTTACCTAAAATAGATAAAATACCAATTGCGAAAGCGATGTCTGTCGCCATGGGTATTCCCCAGCCTTTTGCTGTGTCTGAACCAATGTTCATCAATGCGAAAAGTAAAGCAGGGACTAACATTCCGCCTATAGCGGCTACAATAGGTAAGGAAGCTTGTTTTATGGATTTTAATTCACCGTGTACAATTTCTCTTTTAATTTCTAAGCCAACATAAAGGAAGAAAATTGCCATTAAACCATCGTTGATCCAGGTTAATGAAGAGTACTCGAGGTTAATTCCACTTAGGTTAAACCCAAGTTTAAAGTCTAGAAAACTATTGAAATAAGTACCTAATGAAGAATTAGCAATACTAATTGAAATTAAAACACAAATAATTAGAAGTACTCCTGCTTTAGATTCACTTTCTATAAATTCTTTATATATTTTTTTAGATATTTTCCTCATAATATTGGTTTTTTATATTATGAGTGTAAAATTAGCTATTATTTATAATAAATGAATGTATTTTTTGAGTGATTGCTATGAATACTTGTAATTATTTGTGAAATTTTTAGTTTTTTAAGTCATTTAATGAATTTGTGACTTTATTTATTGCTTAAATCAAATGTTTTCTGAAGTGTTTATTCAGGTATTTAAGATTTAAACCTCAAAGAGGGTTCTTGGTTAAACAAGAACTCTCTTTTGATTTTTTTTGCCTATGAATTTTAAAATAGCATAACCTAAAATACCGGCACTAACAGATGCAATTAATATGGCAAATTTAGCTTGAGTTTGATATTCAACTTCATTGAATGAAAGTAATGCAATGAAAATCGACATGGTAAATCCAATACCTCCTAATAGTCCTAAGCCTAAAATCTGAGACCATTTAGTTTCTGGTGGCAGTTTACTGATTTTAAGTTTTACCGCTAACCAAGAAAAAGATAAAATACCTATAGGTTTTCCAAGTAACAAACCGCAGATAATAGCTAGACTTACACTTGATGTTATGCTAGAAACCATTTCTGACTCAAACCTTATGTTGGTATTCGCAATAGCGAAAATAGGCATAATCAAGAAGTTAACTGGTTTAACCAAAGCATGTTCTAAGCGCTCTAAAGGAGAGGTTCTTGCCGTATCATTAGTAGGTAATGTAAAAGCAGTTAAAACTCCTGCAATGGTAGCGTGTATTCCAGAGTGGTGAATTAAATACCACATTACAATTCCGGGTATAATATAAAAGTAGATTTTCTTTACACCAAAATAATTGAAAGCAATTAACAGAGCCAAAACTATCCCTGCGTAACCTAGGTACTCTACATGAATTTCATTTGAGTAGAAAACTGCAATTACCAATATGGCACCCAAATCATCCACAATTGCTAAAGCTGTTAAAAATATTTTAAGTGAAGTAGGTACTTTACTGCCTAAAAGTGAAAGTATCGCAATTGCAAAGGCAATATCAGTTGCCATCGGTATTCCCCAGCCATGGCCCGTTTCTGCACTATGGTCAATAGCGAAATAAATTAAAGCTGGAACCAACATCCCGCCTAAAGCGGCAATAATAGGGAAACTAGCTTGCTTAATACTTGAAAGCTCGCCCTCTACTAATTCCCTTTTAATCTCTAAACCTACCATTAGGAAGAAAATAGCCATTAGACCATCATTAATCCATAAAATAACAGGGTATTTTAAATCTACAACATCGTTCTCAAAGCCGAGTTTTAATGCAAGAAATTCTTCAAAACTTGCTCCAATTGGAGAGTTTGCTATAATTAAACTAATTACTACACAGAAAATAAGTAGTATTCCACCAGCAGATCCTGATTTAAAAAAGTCCTTGAAAGGTTTTAAGTTGATAATGTTTGCCATATCCGCTAAAATAACAAATAGGCCCATAAAAACCTTTTAAAAAAGGAAAAAGCTGCTAGTTTGTTTAGTTTATTTTACGATTGCTTGATATTTCTGATGAAAATACTTCTCGTTTTTAAATGTAATCGACTAAAATTCCTTTTCTAGTTCTGATAATTTCAAAATCGCCATAGCCAGATCAATTAATACATCTGTTTTGTAGGTCAATTTGGGTGTGTGGTGACCGAAAAATGTTTAAATCAGCCTTTATTTCGGTATAATGTTAAGGCTTTAGATTATTCTTCTAATAAAAACTTCAGTTTGATAATTGTGTTTAAGGGCGCATTAAAATTGTATGTTTTAATTTGTCTCTTAGCTGTTACCTCAATATTTGCAGTATTTGGAGAGTATATGCCTTCATTTAGAGTTTTAATCTCCAATAAATTACTACTTGAATCTTCAACTTTGATGTTGTAAACTTTACCTTCTTTGGTTAGTGTGTGCTTTTCTATAAGTACTGTGCCATTGAGTGTTATTTGAATTTCGTCACCATCAACAACACCGTTATCGTAAATTCTGATTTTTACGTCCCTGTCATCAACTGCTATTTGGTTAACCTCTACAATAGATAGTTTCTTTATTTCGTTATCTCGGGTAATTGTTTCTACTGCCTTCGTAATTTCTTTTGTTTCTCTTATCAATCGAATAGTACCTGACCCGCAAAATTTATTTTTATTATCTAAACCTGTAAAGTCGCCTTCTAATGTTTCAACCCCCAATACGGTTTTAAAGGATAGTTTTGCGTTTACCAAACAAAGAAACAGGTTCTTATCTTTAACACCCGTCTTTAATATATTTGTTTCCGAAAATTCAATTGCCCCTTTCTCGTTTATAGTTCCTTTTATAGTTGCACTTGTTTCATCTTTATTTCCGATGTTAGTAACGCTTGTTCCTGTAATTTGATTGCCACTAACAGTAAAATCTAGTTGATAAGGGAACATTCCAATATTTTTGACGTTAATTACTCCAATAAATTTATTTGCATCTGAAGATTGTGAGAAAGATAAAAATGAAAATAGGAGTATGAATAATAATACGAAACTTATTTTTTTATGTTTGAGAATCATCTGAGAAATTTGAAATGATTTTGATAGTTTGATAAAATTCTTGCAAAAGCAGAAAGCACAAGATAGGGAAAACAATAAATGATATTTTATTGAACTCCCAGGCAGCTTCGAAATCAAGGTGAACTAACCTGAGGCAGGCTCTAGTTAACCCGCAGCCGTAACACTCAATATTTGAAAGCAAGGTAAACAGACAAATGGTGCTTGTATGGTCATCAAAAGAAGTTTTTGGGATGATGATAAGCCATAAAGGAAAAACCACCAAAGCAATAGCTTTGATGGTTATAAAATATCTATAGAGACGTTTTTTAAAGGGTTTTGTCATACGGACCATTTTTAGGTTGTAAATCACCTGTAATGATTCTAATTATATCTATTAAAGCCCAAATACCACAACCACCGGCTGTTAATAATTGAACAACACCTTGCCAAGTATAACCTAAGTAAAAACGGTGAATACCTAAACCACCTATAATAATAGCTAATATTAAAGCAATAACCTGGCTTTTACCACCACCGTCTTTAGCTTTTAAAGCTTTTTTTGCTTCTTTAGCAACTTTTTTAGCCTCTTGTTTGGTTACAGAAGTTTTTGCTAAAGCTTCTTTTTCAGTTGTAAGAGTGTTTAATGTTGTGTTTTTTGCTACAACAGCTGTGTTTTCTGCTTTTGAAGAAGCTACAGGAAATGCTGCATTTGCATTTTGTAAATAGAAGCAGAAAATACCTGCAACAATTAGTTTTAAAGTTGAATTTTTTGTCATGAATTTAATTTTTTAATGTTAATTATTTTGTTAGTTAATTGGTTTTGAGTAATTGTGCCTCTCAGTTATAATATCTTAACTAAGTAGATACTTTACAAAAGAGCATTAATTTATAGTTACTTTTAACTTCTAAAAAGATTTATTTGCTACTATTAATGCTATTTTGCTACTTTTAAGGATGAATAAAATTTTTAAAAATAAAAAGGTTATCAATATTGGAGACAACATTAGAAAGTTTAGGGAACTAAAGAATATTACCCGAGATAAGATGGCAGATGAATTAGGTTTAAGTCTTAGTGGCTATAGTAAAATTGAACGTAATGAGATTGATTTAACTATACACCGTCTACAGCAAATAGCCGGAATTATTGGTACAGATGTTTCTAAAATATTGAATTTCGACTCTTCGCAAATATTAAATGTTTTAAGCAAAAACCATAGCGAAGTACAAAAAAACAGTAGAATGAATGTTGAGAATATGAGTTTTTATCCTGATGAATACAAAGATAAATACATTAAGATTTTGGAAAAGGAAGTTTCTCGTTTAAAGAAAATTGCTAAAGAAGATTAAGAGCGGATTAAATTGTTTTATTGATATTTTTAAGTGAATATTTAAATATTAAAAAAATCCAATTTGCATCAAATTGGATATAACAATTTATACAGCTTATTTGTTATGCATGATTTAGTATGAAAATAATATCACCATAATTAGGTTATTATAACCTAAGCTATTGTTATCAAATATACATATCTATTATGCCTTTACCTTCTCTGATAATTTCAAAACCGCCCGAAGTACAGTCAATAACAGTAGAAGCTTGGTTGTCACCATAACCGCCATCAATCACGAAATCTACTTTGTCTTGGTATTTTTCGTAAATCAGCTCTGGGTCTGTGGTATATTCTAAAATTTCATCTTCATCACGAATAGATGTTGATAGGATAGGGTTGCCTAGCAATTTTACAATTTGGCGGGCAATGTTATTATCAGGGACACGTATACCTACTGTTTTCTTTTTGCTGGATAATAGTTTCGGTACGTTGTTATTTGCATTAAAAATAAAAGTAAATGGGCCAGGTAAAGCTTTCTTTAAAACCCTGAAGGTTGTATTGTCGATGGGTTTTATAAAATCAGAAATGTGGCTTAAATCGTAGCAAATAAAAGAAAAGTTAGCTTTTTCTGGTTTTACGCCACGTAAACTTGCTATTTTTTCAATCGCTTTATGATTGGTGATATCGCAACCTAAACCGTAAACAGTATCAGTTGGGTAAATGATGATTCCGCCCTTTTTTAAAACAGTTACAATTTGTTCTAAAACTTTTTCGTTGGGGTTTTCTTCGTAAACACGGATTAGCATCTCTATTGAAAATTAATAATATGCAAAGCTATACATATTTATTCATGAAATTATTCCTAGCTAAACTAAATCAGTTGTTTAAGCTTAAATTAAGTAGCCTAATCAGTTTATAAGAATATCCGTTTTACCGAGCCTATTAAATAGCAATCGTATTTTTTTATAAAAGGATTGTACTTGAATTAATACAGTTGAAACCTATATTACTGCGTTTAAATAAGCTTTTTGACTAAAAATTGACGGTTTGTGATTTTTGGCACTCCATTGGTAAATAGCTTTAAAACCAATGAACAATGATTATGAAAACTACTGAGACAAAAAACACCAAAAACTTGACAGCAAATTTTGATACGCAATTGTTAACAATACTAAAAGATGATTTGCGCCAACAAAATCAAAAAATTAAAGCAACTTTAATTAATATGGCAACAAGAACTTATGATAGCGAATTGCTTGCAATTATTAAGGAAGATATTAATAAGGTGAGACAAGCAATGGGTAATTCATCAAACACCTTTGCACAAGCAGGATAATGTACTCTGTTTTCATAGAACTTTATTAAAAACACTAAGTGAACCATCCGCTTTGAAATAAATTACGTTTATTTGAGTATGCTTAGTAATATATCACCAAAAAAAGGCACATTGTTAATCTCCGAACCATTTATGGCCGATCCTAACTTTGTACGTACTGTTGTTTTAATTACAGAACACAATAGCGAAGGGACGGTAGGATATGTGCTGAATCAACAAAGTGATTTTTTACTAAAAGATATTATTGCTGAATGTTGGGACGCTAATATGCAAGTTTTTATTGGTGGTCCGGTAGCAAATGATACTTTACACTTTGTGCATAGCGTACCTGAAAAAGTGAGTGGTGGTAAAGATTTAGGTAATGGTTTATTCTGGGGCGGGGATTTTGAAGTTTTAAAAACTCAAATAAACAATTACAATATTAGTGAAGAAGAAGTTAAGTTCTTTATTGGTTATTCTGGCTGGTCAATAGATCAGCTAAATAATGAGTTGGAAATGAATGCTTGGATTGTTTCTGATACTTTTGACCCAGCAATGGTTTTAGATGATACCGACGCCGATATTTGGAAAGAAGCAGTTTTAAATATGGGCATAAAATACGCCCATATCACTAACTTTCCGCAAGATCCAACGCTAAATTAAAATCCAGAAGGGTAACCTTCAGATTTCAAGCTTTCGGCAGATTCTATCACTTTACTTTTCAAATCGTTTTTAAAGGCAGTTACTCTTTCAAAAACTGCATGGTCTGCTGTACCTAGTATTTGAGCGGCTAAAATACCTGCGTTTTTTGCAGCATTTAATGCAACAGTAGCCACAGGAATACCATTTGGCATTTGTAAAATAGAAAGTACAGAGTCCCAACCGTCAATAGAGTTACTAGATTTTACCGGAACACCAATTACTGGTAAAGAGGTAATAGAAGCCACCATTCCAGGTAAATGCGCTGCACCACCTGCACCAGCAATAATTACTTTTAAACCTCTATCAGCAGCAGTTTTTGCATATTCATACATTCTTTCTGGTGTGCGGTGGGCAGAAACAACAGTTAGTTCATAATCTACTCCTAAGGTTTTAAGTACGTCTGCAGCATCTTCCATAATGCCTAAATCAGACTTGCTACCCATGATGATGCCTACTTTTACTTTACTCATTTTATGCTTTTACTTTAATAGTTTCTTTAATAAATTGTGCTTTTTCAATAGCTTTTTGTCGGTCTTCATCAACAATGGTAATGTGTCCCATTTTACGGAAAGGTTTAGTGTACTTTTTGCCGTATAAATGAACATAAACACCTTCGTGTTTTAAAATGTCTTCTAAACCTTCGTACTCGGCAACCCCATCATGACCGGCTTCTCCCAATAAATTTAACATAATAGCATTGGCAATAGCTTTAGTGCTTCCTAAAGGTAGGTTAAAGATTGCTCTGATATGTTGTTCAAATTGTGAAGTATAGTTGCCCTCAATAGTTTGGTGCCCACTATTATGCGGACGTGGAGCTAACTCGTTTACTAAAATCTGATTGTCTTTGGTTAAAAACATCTCTACCGCTAAAATACCAACCATACTTAGTCCAGAAATAATGTTTTTAGCAATTTCTTCTGCTCTTTGCTGTATCTCAAAACTATAAGTAGAAGGGGATATTAAAAATTCCACCAAATTAGCTTCTGGATTAAAATCCATTTCCACCATCGGGAAAGTTTTTATTTCGCCATCTTCATTTCGAGCTACAATAATGGCTATTTCTTTTTCAAAATCTACCAAATTTTCAGCCAAACTAGGTTGTTCAAAAGCTTCTTCTAAATCAGTAGCGTTAGCTATTTTTTTAACGCCCTTACCATCATACCCATCTTTTCTTAGCTTTTGGATAAAAGGGAAGCTAATATTTGCTTCAATTAATTGCTCTTTAGTGCTAAATACTTGGAAACCAGCAGTTGGGATGTCGTTTTCTTTAAAAAACTGCTTTTGTAAGCCTTTATCTTGTATTAAACGGATAATACGCGGTTGCGGATAAACCGTTACGCCTTCTTTTTCTAGCGCTTCTAAAGCTTCAATATTTACTTTTTCAATCTCAATGGTAATTAAATCCAGGTTTTTACCAAAGTTATATACTGTTTCGTAATCACTCAAAGAACCAACTTCAAAGTAATCGCAAATGTTTTTACAAGGTGCATCGGCATCTGGATCTAAAATACTTACCGAAATATTGTAATTGATGGTTTCTTGTATCAGCATTCTCCCCAATTGTCCGCCACCTAAAATTCCTAATCGGGTTTGTGATATTGATTTCATTTTATTGTTTTAAATTTTTTGATAGATGCATAGTTTACGCTAAACATTAGCTAAACTCTCTTTTTCGATTAATTTCTGTAGTTCCAAAATTCCGCCAATTAAAGCTTCTGGACGTGGAGGGCAACCTTGTACATAAATATCGACAGGGATAATCCTATCCACACCTTTTACAACATGGTAACCATACTCCCAATACGGGCCACCACAATTAGAACATGAACCCATAGAGATCACGTATTTTGGTTCGGGCATTTGTTCGTACAGTTTCTTAATCCGCTCGGCCATTTTAAAAGTAACGGTTCCGGCAATAATAATAACGTCTGCTTGACGTGGCGAAGGCCTTGGGAAAACTCCAAATCTATCTAAATCAAAATTTGAAGCCATAGAACCCATCATTTCAATAGCGCAACAAGCTAAACCAAAACTTAAAGGCCATAAAGAAGATAACCTTGCCCAATTCATTAAATCATCAAGCTTAGTAACCACAATTCCGGTGTTTTCTAATTGCTTTTCTAAACTCATGCTTTTTTAAATCTTGGCGTAAACTTGGGCTTGGCAACAACAGTTTCTGTTTCAATTGCTACCGATTCTGTTTTTTTATGTTGAAATGGGATGTACTTTTCTTGGTTGATTTTCTGGTAAGCGTTTAACGGAATTGCGGTGTTAACAGTTGGAGTAACGGTGTTTGGTTTAATCCAATCTAAATCCTTTTTACGCCAAACGTAAACTAAACCCAGTAATAAAACGCTTAAAAAAGCCAGCATTTCTGTGAAACTTAACCAGCCCCAACGTCCGTCTAAAGCAATTAATTCTTTGTCTGCAAAAACGGTTGCCCATGGAAATACAAAAATCATCTCTACATCAAACAGTAAAAAGATAAGCGCAATTACATAGAAACGACTGTTAAATTGTATCCAGGAACTGCCTGTAGGTTCTTCGCCACATTCGTAAGAGCTGTTTTTTTCTGGATTTGGATGATGAGGAGCAATTAATTTATTCACTGCAAAAGCACCACCAACCGCTAATAAGCCAGTGATCAAAAAGATCAGGACTTTGCCAAATTCGGTAATGCTGGAGACTTCTTCCATAGCGCAAAGTTAATTAATGGACGCATATTTTTAGCAAATATTACAGATATGATTTTAAAATGCCATTTTTGGCGAATGAATTACGATGCGGTTATAATTGGTGGTGGTGCTTGTGGCTTAATGTGTGCCGTACAAGCTGGTTTTTTAGGTAAACGCACTTTAATTTTAGAAAAGAACAATCAAGTTGGCGCTAAAATTTTGATTTCGGGTGGAGGGCGTTGTAATTACACCAACCTTTACACCGAGGCAAAGAACTTTATTTCTGCCAATCCACATTTTATAAAATCGGCTTTATCGCAATGGACGGTGGATGATTCTGTTTCGTTTTTTGAAACTTACGGAATTACCGGGCAAGAGAAAACTTTAGGTCAGTTATTCCCGACTTCAAACAAGGCAAAAGACATTGTAAATATATTCACCGATTTATGCGAGCAGTTGGATCAAACTATTTCTTTAAATAGCGAAGTGAAGTCCGTAAAGCAAACCGAAAACGGTTTTGAAGTAGTTTTTGATAGCAACGGTAAAAACCAAACAGTTTCAGCTAAAAGTGTAGTGATGGCGAGCGGTGGTTTGCCGATTGCTAAAATGGGAGCGACAGATTTCTCTTTAAAAGTAGCACACCAATTTGGATTAAAAATCGAAAAAACTGCACCAGCTTTAGTGCCTTTAACCATCACCGGAAAAGAAGAAGCTTTTTTTGCAGGTTTATCTGGCAATTCAATTTTCGCTAATGTAATGTTGCCACACATCAGTTTCGAAGAAAATATTTTATTTACACATTGGGGTTTAAGCGGTCCTGCTATATTACAAATTTCATCTTACTGGAAACCCGGGGATAGTATTGTTGTCGATTTATTGCCTCAACAAAATATTATAGCTTTAATTGAAGAGGAGCGGGGCATTAATGGAAAAAAACAGCTTTCTACTTTTTTAAGCAATTTTTACACCCGCAAATTTGTGGATGCCATTGCTGATTTAATTCCAACTCAAAAAAATCTGGCTTCTTTAAGTAAAGATGATTTTATAACTATTGAAAACTTTATCCATCATTTTAAAGTGAAACCTGCTGGCGATAAAGGTTATGATAAAGCGGAAGTAATGCGTGGCGGTGTTTCTACCGATGAACTTTCTTCAAAAACTTTAGAAGCTAAAAAAGTACCCGGTTTGTTTTTTGGTGGCGAATGCGTAGATGTTACGGGCTGGTTAGGTGGTTATAATTTCCAGTGGGCTTGGGCTTCGGGCTTTGTAATTGCGCAGCATATTTAGTTCTTTTGCCTTGCTGTTCTTTAAATAGAGTGAGGCGATTTACAGATTGGATAATGTATGGGTTTTCCAAACGCTCAATTTTGCCATATGAAACTAGAGACTGTGGTAGACTTTATTGAATAGTAAAACACTTTAAACATAATTTTAACAAATATATAATTACAAAAAAAATGCGTCATTTATTAATTTTAATCTTAACACTTTCAAACCTTTACGCTGTTGCATTAAATAAAAGCAGTTTTCTTGCAGATACTTCGCATATAACTAATGATAACGTTTTATATAAAGTTTCACAAGACGACAGTTATGTTTACCTAAACATCAGCACTATAGATAAAAATACAGCAATGTCTATAATTAGAAATGGTCTTACCGTTTATTATGACATTAAAGGCAAGAAAAAGAAGGATGTGTATGTGAAATATCCATATAGTAGCGGACCAAAAAAATTTCAACAAGGCTCAAGAGGAAATAATGATGCTAACGCTAGTGACTTGAAAAAAGTTATTGAAAACTTACCCATAGAAGCAGAATATTCTTTTTTTAAAGAAAAAAAAGTGTTTAATAAAATCTTAAATGGTTTAGGAATTGCGATTGTAACCGACTATACAGCTTCTAATCAATTGTTTGAATTTTCAATTAAGATGGCAAAAGCTAAAATATCTTCTAAAGCAGATAGTGATTTTTCTAAATTAACCATAGGCGTTGTTACTAATAAAATGGATGAGAATACTAATTCAGAAAGAGCACAAGGTCAAAACTCAGAAATGAGAAGTGGCGGAGGTGGACGTGGTGGAAGTGGAGGTGGTGGTCGTGGAGGAAATCGTGGTGGTGGCGGAATGGGACGTCAAAATGGACAGCGACCAGATTCAACAATAGAAAAGGTAACTATAGACTTTTGGTTTGATGCCAAATAAACATTTCCCTTTATTGTTACTTTTTCAGGATCATAAATGCCTTTTGTCCAAGCAGGCTTTCTCTTTTTCGAGAACCCTGCGTTTTTATTCATGAAAAGATTGTTATTAAGCTTTGAAATCTTTCCGGCTCATTGCCGCCGGAAGGGCTAGTTCTTTTCAGATGAAAGGAACCAAAAATCTTTTTTTGTGGCACAGGTGCTTTGGGCGCAAAGCCAGCGCACATCAGAAAATCAAGAGCGCTGATTTTTACTAGGATTAGGTAAACGAGGTTTTCTGCAAACCCGACGTAAAACCGCTATCGCTATAGGCTTGGTATTGCTTTTACTTTCTTTTGTGCTACTGATTTTCTGATTAGCCAGCACTCCCAACGCTCCTTATTTTATGGAAACAGGCTTGTTTTTCTAAGCAGAGCCTCGCGATTGAGCGCAGGGCTTTGTCCAAGCAGGGTTTCTCTTTTGCGAGAACCCTGTGTTTTATTCATGAAAAGGTTGTTATTAAGCTTTGAAATCTTCCCGGCTCATTGCCACCGGAAGAGCTAGTCACTTTTTTCCGCAAAAAGTAACCAAAAACTCTCCGCTGCGCCGGTTGCTACAAAGGGAGTGCTTTTATTTCTTCATCTATTCCGCAACCGCCAAGGCGGAATTTATCGGTTATTAATGGTTGTGCTTTTATTCTAAATTTTCTTTTAAATTATTCTATTATTGAAAAAGCAGAGCCTTTCGAGTGAGCGTAGGGCTGGTAAAACGCCGAGCCGGGAGCTGGCCTTGTGTGGATGAAGGATCGTTTTACATTGATTTTTTGGTAACTTTTTTATCAAGAAAAAAGTTACTTGAGTTGGCCGCTCAAGAGGCCGGAAAGGTTGAGCGAAAGCCTTAGCTTCGATTAATAAGAATATTTAAAATTAAAATCTTTTGTCCAAGCAGGGTTTCTCTTTTTCGAGAACCCTGCGTTTTTATTCATGAAAAGGTTTCGACCAAACAGGGTCTTTCTAACGCTATTAAGTTAACGATCCGTCATGTTGAACGAAAGTGAAACATCTCACAAATAGGTAGCAAATTCTATGAGCAGACCTTACGTTGTGACGTTTGGTTACCTCAACGTGACGTGAAATCTTCTTAAATAATGATATTGGGGAGGTACTCTCCTTTACTTCCTTGGTTTTTATATTTATTGAGGCTTCGTAACAGTTAAATCAGATTGGGAATCTAAATAGACACAAGAAGCCATTACACTTTTTCCTTTCCCTTCATTCTTGCGCCAAAGTGGGGTCTCTGAAATGGGTTTATTTTCCTAGCTCTTTAATAGTTTCGTCACTTAAGACCGTTGCACAGTATCTTGCCCAAAGTAGCATTGTCCATTCTCTATGTTCCCAGTCTATGTCAAGTTTTTGGATGTTTCTAATAAAGTCAGAATAGGTTACTATTATAAAGTTTGAATTTTCTTTACTCAATAAATCCTGGAACCCCTTAGCCGTTTCAATTGCACTAATGTCGTCTTGAAAACAGAAAATTCCAGTGTAAACAAAAGCGTATTTTTTATTTTGAAGAAGACCTTCTGCTATAAGTTGATTTCTGAATAATTGATTAGTCTTGCTTTTCTTTAATTCGTCAAATTCAGCAATGAATGAGACACTTTTAGAAAACAGATCTCTGTAAGAAGGCTTATCATATTCTGTTGCAGAAAAGGTGTCTGTATATTTACATTCCCAACCGATAAGTCCAATCTTATCGTTTTCCTCAACCTCAAATGCGATGTCAAATGCAGAATTGTCTTTAGTATATTTTTCAATTGGGGCATACTCAAAAATTACTCGCCTTAACTTTGTTAATCTTGGATAAAAGGTTTTTAATACACATAAGCCAAAAGTTTTGTCAGCATTTAATTCTCCGAAGAAATTAAAACATAAAGGTTGGCTTGAAAGAAGGTTATTGAACAATCTGTCTTGTTCCATCAGTCCTGATTCTTGTTCCTTTCTGTCTGTAAGTGTTTGCTCAACTGAAGATATGGAACTTTCGGTAAGAAAGTTTTTCTTTGAAATATTGCCTTTCGTAATTGTATTGCAAACTCTTTCGGTGTGTACTCTAGGATGTTGTCCAGGTTCTTCTGATAAAACATTGGTTCGCCACCAACCTTGATGAAGTCGCATGCGTTTTTTAAATCCTGTTTCGTTCGGAACTGGTCCAAACCTTTCGCTTAAAGTTGTTTGTTTATCGTTCATAATATTGTTTTGCTCGTTAGTGTTATTGGTATTTCTATATCTAGCACAAGAAGCTTTGCCCTTTTTCTAACCCTTCATTCTTGCGCTAAAGAGGGGACTATTGTAAATAGGTACAAATTTTTGTTTAAGCACCAAAACCCGTATTACTATAGCTATAGTTCTGGGGCGTTTTTTAAGTCACTTTTCAAACCTAAATTTGCCAATATCAGACGTAAAGAAATTTTTCTTAAACAGAAGATTTGAGATTTTAAATCTTTTTCACTTATCGAGTTGACACTTCCGTGTGTTAATTTATCTCGTGTTTTTTTTAGCTTATTAAATGAATATCCAAAATCTAATGGATTTATACAATTTAATTTTAAAGTCTCTTCTAAAGGACCTTTTAAAGGTTTAATTTCGATTTTCTTGATAAGACCATTCCATTTATCCTTTAGTAAATCTATATCTTCTTTTTGCTCTAAAGACGATGAAATCAAATCAAATGCTTTTCTAAAGTTATCTTCTTTTGATTCTTTAAATATAAATTTTTCAATTTGTTGTTTGATGTTGAAAATCTCAATTATATTAAAAAGCAGTAAAAATGAAGCGGTTAAATCTACTTCTCTTGAGTGTAAATAATTATCTATTGCCTTATCAAATTGCTTTTCTTTCGTGAGATAATTAGAATACCAATCTGTTTTTAAAATTTTCTCAATTCGGCAGTTTTCTTCTAAATGATAGAAAACTGGCGAAAAGTCGGAAACAAATGTTTTGTTGCTTGGTGAAGTGTCTCGATAAATAAAAATCTGATCTTCTGTTCTGTAGGTTAGCTTTTCGAATATTATTCTAATTCCAAAACAGAAAGATAAAAAGCTACATATTATTTCAAGAGACCTTTTAGCTTGTTCAAAAGCTAAATCGTCAAACTTATAGGTTATGGTAGGAATTTTTTTTACAGTAAATTGTTCACTTCCTCGTTTTTCATTGTTTGTAAATTCTAATTCTGGTCTAAAAGATATCTCTTTCGCGTCATAGAAGTCTTTCATTCCATTCATTCGAGAAATGGAAAAATCATTTTTGTCTTTTAAATTAGTGAAAAAAGAGTAAAATGAATTAACCGTTTTTAATCCATTTTTATTCAAGAATGCCTTTCCTTCATTTACAAATTCCTTGTGTCTATTCGGAAATACTAAGGCTATTTTACTTACGTAAATAGTGAAGTAAGTATTTTGGATATCACTCTGAAAAGATTGTGTTCTGTATATTCTACTTTTGTCTAAAAAAAGAGCAACCTCTGTTCCTGTAATTTCAAAATTGTCTTCAAAAAGTCCATGAGAACCTTTTGATATCATAAAGTTACTGTCAATTTGAGAACCGACTTCATTGTCTATTATCTGAAAACACATTTCATCGTCAGTTACAAATAAATGAGCGTGGAATGTTTCGGATGAAATCTTTTTATCCTTAAATTTTAATTCTATGCAAAAATATTCTTTCACTCACGATGCTTTTTTAATGCCACATAACTTATTATATATGCAACTGAGTCACACATATACAAGTACTTGTTGTATATGAGCAGCTTTTAGGTGTATATGTTTTTTCTAAATATATCGAAATATTTAAATCTTCCACAATAATTTATGTCGTTTAAGTATTGTAGCTCAGACAATAGGAAAGTATAATCGGAATTTATGAATAACTAAGTAAGGAGTATTTTAAAATCTATCCCAACTTCCTAATCCCAAACCGATTGATTAAATAAATAGCTAACCAATAGCCCAAGGCTACAAAAGGGTATAGCCCGAAAATTAAGATATAATAACCATGAAACCGACTGGCATCAGCGCCAATGATATAATCAATAAAACTGAAGGAGAATGAATAAATCAACATCGCTAAAAATGGCACAATGGCACTACCAAAAAGTACAATGCGGTTAGATTTACTTGGACTTGCTTTTTGGTTTTTGTATAATATGAAGAGATGAATCATTAAAAAAAGGGTCCCGAAAGCGTACATCAAACCGCTAGGTTCAATAGCTAATAAAGTATCGGCAAACTTTCCAACTTGAGCTTGATAACTTATTTCAATATAATCTGCGGGAAGCGTTTTAAAAGTCCATTGTGCTAATTTATTGTTACCGTTTTTTGTTTTTCCGAGATTGGTGGTATAAGCTTGGCTGCTATCCTGCGTAATAGAAACCCTTAGATTTTTAAAGGATTTCCAATGCTTAACGGGGCTTAAAGAGTATTTAAACGTTAGTGCTTTTACCCATTCGGATTGGTCTTCCCAAGCTTCTGCAATATATTCAACCTTTATTTGGTGTGCGCCTTTGCTTAATATAGCCTCAAAATATTTTAGGTCCTGCAGTTCGTAGGTGTTGCTGTAGTTTTTTTCAAACTGGATGCTAACTTGCTCCGTTTCACCTTCCGCACCATTAAAATTGTGAGAGAAGTTTTTGAATTTTGACTCACTCAGTTTACGGTATTCATCGGGTATGTTTTTAATCTCGACAGGAACGCCATCTAACCAAACTTTAAAATCGGCTTTATAATCTAAGGCTAAGAAAAGCAATGGAATTTCTGCGTTTGCCGTATTGTTGTTGATATGATAAGTTACCGTAAACTTGGCTTCGGTAAATAATCGGTTGATGTTGATTTGTATATCCTCGCTCAGGATGTCAATATCCTTGCTAGATAGGGCAGAAGCTACCTTGGTTTTTTCTGTAACCGGCGAAGCCATATTTGCATAGCAATTGTTCGCTAGCAAAAATAGGATGGTCACCAAACTGAATATCGTTTTCTTAAGAATCATAGTTTTTTTGATTACCAAATCATATCCGCAACAGCTACTTTACCCCATTTTTTATGATACTGAACGCTCAGTCCAATTTTTTTGTAAGATTTATTTAAGCAATTAATGCGGTGACCTAAACTTGCCACATTATGGTCAATAAGCCATTGCATAACAATATCTAAACCGGTCTCCATTCCGTACGAACAGCACTCGGCGTAATTTCCTTTTTCACATTTGATTCGTGTATGCCCTTCTTGTCCGGCTAAACCTTGCTCAATTGCAAAACACTTAGCGTTCTCGTAAGCACTGATATCAAAAAACATTGCTGGTGCAGGCGTAGCTTTTTTTAAATCTGTCAATAAAGACTTTATATATGGAGAGTTTTTTAAATAGTCGCCGTATTTGCTAGGGCCTTTGTAGTTTTCTACCTCATATTTTGCAAAGTGTTGAGGGTACAAACGAGCGAGATTAATATACATGATTGCATCTTTTTCAGCCTTTGTTAAAACAGCGATGTCTTTTGCGGTATTTGCAGTTTCTACCTGAGTGGCAGTCCATCCTTGGGCAAAGGTTAATAAAGTGCTAATGCAGAGGCTTAAAAATAAAACGGTAGTTTTCATAATCTAGTTTTTATGAAGGTAAGGGAATTGAAACAGGTTTAGCATACCAACTTATGGGTATATTAATGTTTAAACTAAATCTTTTGATTATTCTTTAAAGAAAGTTTTACAAATTCTCTGAGAATTAATTAGGTAAAACCTGAGTTCGATTATTGCTCATTTTTAAAACTAGGAGCTGTGGGCAACATTAGTTCTAACTATCACGCCTAAGTACAAGCCTTCATTGACCCTCTTTTCGCCCTTGGCGGTTGCGGAAATGATGAAGAAATAATAGCACTGCCATTGTAGCAACCGGCGCAGGCGAGAGTTTATTCAATTTTATTGTTTTTTCAGGCTTTCATGTGTTCGCTTCGCTCGGGTTTGGGAACTTTTTTCGGAAAATTGCGAAGCACTCTTGAGTTCCAAAAAAAAAGAAATAGAGAAAAACGAAAAAAAGTGCCTGCCATTGCCCGGCAGAGGGCAGGAAAGGCTGTGAGGAAAGGCTGAAATTGCCATTCATATAGCCAACTAGAACAAAGTATGTTTCGGCTAAAGCCAAAAGACGCTACCTTATAAAACGGGCTAAAGCCAGTTTCTATTAATAGCTTATATCGATGTATAAATTTAATCGAATTTTATATTTTTTTTGGAGACGTAATTAGCCAATCGCTTTAACAATAGCGGTGCTTTAAATTCTTTTAATAAAGTTTTTAAAAAAATTGAAAACCGAGTTAAACTACTCCCATTCGGTTTGAGTCCAGTTTTATTAGGATAAATAACAAAATGGTAAAACTTAATAATGATGACCCACCGTAACTTACAAAAGGCAAAGGAATCCCAATTACAGGCATTAAGCCCACCGTCATGGCTATGTTTACAAAAAAGTGGCAAAATATAATGCATGCAACGGCATAACCGTAAATTCTACTGAAAGATGAACGTTGCCGCTCTGCTAAATGGATAATTCGCATCAGTAAAAACAAGTAGAGCGCAATTACTACAAAACTGCCTACAAAACCCCATTCTTCGCCAACGGTACAAAAAATAAAGTCGGTGCTTTGTTCTGGTACAAAGTTGAATTTAGTTTGTGTTCCTTGTAAATATCCTTTTCCCCATAAACCACCAGAACCAATGGCTATTTTTGATTGGTTTACATTGTAGCCGGCTCCTCTAGGGTCTTTCACCATACCTAATATTAGCTCAATACGTACTTTTTGGTGAGGCTTTAAAATGTTGTTGTATACAAAGTCTACACTAAATACAAACAGTACAGATAGTATAAAGCCACCTACAAAGCCAGCAATTAAAGATCGGTGTTTTCGGTAATTATAAATTAAGAAAGCTAAAAGTGCAATTAAACCTAGTATTACAAATAGCTTTGAGTACAAGAGTGTTAAGATGAATAAAATGATCATCATAAAACCAGCGACTAAATAAAGCGGAGATAAGCCTTCGCGGTATAAAACAAAAATCAAAGAGGTGAAAACCAAAGCAGAACCCGCATCTGGCTGCATTATAATTAATGCAATTGGCACTCCTAATATGGCGAGGGTTGGTAATAATGTTTTAAAGTCGGTAAGTTTTGTATTACTCATACTTAGGTACCTTGCTAATAATAAGCAAGTTGCCCATTTAGAAAACTCTGAAGGCTGTAGCCTGAAATCACCTATAGGTATCCAAGCTTGGTTACCACCCACATTTCTCCCCACTATTAAAACAGCAATTAACAAAAGAATGGTTATTCCGTAAAAAACAGGGGAAAAAACATACATGAATTTGCTGTCTAATAAGAGAATAACAATACCCGTAACTATTGCTATAACTATGAAAATAAGCTGTTTACCTGAGTTGCTCGCAAGATTTACAATGGCTTCATTTTCATCATAAACTGCAGCGTGGATGCTAAACCAACCAATGGCTAATAAGCATAGGTATATGATTATGGTTAAAAAATCTACATTAAAGAAAAAGTTTCTGTTTTGGTTATTCATTTTCTTAAAGTGACCTTTTATTAGTTGGAATTACTGCGGGCTGTATAGTTTTACGAGTACTTTTAGTAGTGTCGGGCTTTGTGCCTGGGCGTACATAAAGTTTCTTTTGACCGGGCAAAAGATTTGCATTAACTAACCTATCTGTATAATATTTTGGCCTGCTGATAGAATCTCGCAAGTATTTTTCAATCATTAAACTAGCAATAGGAGCAGACCATGTTGAACCGTAGCCCGCATTTTCTACCACTACCGCAATAGCAATTTTAGGATTGATACGTGGTGCAAAAGCGATAAAAACAGAGTGATTATCACCATGTGGGTTTTGTACAGTTCCGGTTTTTCCGCAAACTTCAATATCATTGATTTTTGCATTGTAGGCTGTTCCATTGGGTGAGTTTACTACACGGCTCATCCCTTCAATTACGGCGTCGAAATACTGAGGATCAATGCCAGCCGAGTTTTTCTTGGTGTATTCTTCTTTAATGATTTTTTTATCGCCAATAGCTTTAACCAAATGCGGTTTGTAGTAAAAACCACGGTTAGCCAAAATTGCGGTTACATTAGCCATTTGCAGTGGGGTAGTACCTAACTCTCCCTGTCCAATTGATAAAGAAATATTAAATGCAGAGGTCCACTTATCATTCCCGAATGATTTTGTGTAATACTCTGCTGTGGGTATTAAGCCTTTACGTTCGGCGGGTAAGTCAATATCTAAGGTAGCGCCAATGCCAAATTTCATTACGGCATCTCTCCACCTTTTGTAAGCATTAACTGGTTTGGCTCCGGTTTGGTCAATCATACGGGCATAAGCGTAGCCGTAGTAGGTGTTGCAAGAACCTTCAATAGATTGTGCTAAATTTATAGTCCCATGTACGTGAGTGCAACCCATAAACCCTTTTCGGCCATAACGGTAGCCACCAGGGCAATTGTAAAATGTGTTGGAACTAATTAACCCAAATTGTTGTGCAACTAAGGCATTAATTACTTTGAATATAGAACCGGGAGGATATTCTGCCTGTATAGGCCTAATAAACATAGGTTTAAAAGGGTTTCGCAATAACTTCATGTAATTATTGCCTCTTTCTCTTCCAACCATCATGTTTGGATTATAACCGGGACTACTAATTGAAGCTAATATTTCGCCAGTTGCGGGTTCAATAGCGACTACACTACCAATTTTATTTTGCATTAGCATTTCGCCGTACATCTGTAGTTTTTTGTCTAAAGACGAAATTAACCTGTCGCCGGCAACAGCAACAGTGTCGTATTTACCTTCTAAAAAGCCTCCTTGTTCGCGGTTATGCACATCAACCATAATGTTTCTTACACCACGCTGACCTCTCAATAAATCCTCGTAAGATTTTTCGATCCCTGTTTTTCCTATGTAATCTCCTTGGCTATAAAAGCCGTCGTGTTTTTCTATTTCGCGATCATTTACCTCGCCAATGTAGCCCAAAAATTGTGCTGCGGTAGAATCGGGGTAATACCTTACCGATCTGTTTTGCACATAAAAGCCCGGAAACTCAAAAAGCTTTTCTTGAAATGCGGCATAGGTTAATGCTGATAATTGCTTTTGAAATAAGGAAGCTCTGTATAAGGAGTAGTTTTTTGCCTTTTTAAAAGACTTGTCAAAATCCTTTTTGTCAATTTTAATTAGCCTACAAAACTCAAGAGTATCCATTTCCTTAACCTGTCCGGGGATAACCATTAAGTCGTAAACAGGTTCGTTTTGGACTAAAATATTGTTATTTCTATCTAAAATAACCCCACGAGCAGGGTAAATGATCAGTTTACGTAGTACGTTATTGTCAGCAGAAAGCTTGTAAGAATCGTCAATAACTTGAATATAGTACAGCTTACCCAATAAAATTAAAGAGACAAGAATGAAAATGCCCTGAATAATGTATCTACGTTTAAAAAAACTATTCATTTACGTTGTCTCTTTCTAAAGAATAATAGCTCTGCTATAAAAATCAAAGTTAAGGTAAATAAAGAACTGATGAATACCCGGCTTATTGTAGATGGAATTTCTGAAAAGCGGAATACTTCAAAATTTAATAAAAAGAAATGATGAACCAATGTTAAAACCAGTGCATAAAAGAAAAACCACCGGAAACCCATGATGGCTAAAGTTGGCTCTGGATCATTATCGTAACTGTCTTTTTGTACTGTAATACTGGTGATAGAAACCCTTACAAATGCAGTAATTACACAAGCACTGGCGTGTAAGCCTACGGTGTCGTTAAAAATATCAATGTTTAATCCTATTAAAAAGGAAAGGAAAAATAGTAGCCAATTTGGAGTTTCAAAAGGCAATAACAGTATAAAAAGGATGTAAAAATAAGGTGTGTTTAAACCAAACAAAACCATGTTTTTTAGCAGAAAAATCTGAATTAACACCAATAAAATGTATCGGATAATGTTTTTTAGGATACTATTCATTTATGCTCTCCTTATTTTGCTGCTCTAAAGTTTCCTGTTCTGCCTGAAAATTGTTTTTTATTACGTAAACGTACTGTAAAGCATAAAAGTTAGTTGCCAATTTTACAGAAATATCTAAAAAACTGCCACCACCTTTAACTCCAGACTTTAAAACGTGACCAATTAAAATTCCTTTCGGGAAAATAACACCTAAACCAGATGTTACAACTCTGGCATTTGGCTTTAAGTCCAACTGATTTGGGATATCTGTTAAGGTTACCACATGAGGGTCTTTACCTTCCCAAATTAAAGGGCCAAAATATGGAGTGCCTTCAATTGATGAGGTAATCCGTGTGTCTTCATGCAAAACCGATTGTATGGAGGCGAAATTTTCAGAAACGTTCCACACAATACCTATAATACCGTTTGGTCCAACTACGCCCATTCCTTTTTTTATCCCTTCTTTTGAACCGCGGTTGATGGTGATATAGTTGTTTCTGGCTGTGATTGATTTGTTTACAACTTCCGCTAAAGTGTATTGGTATTTTACGCGGTTGATGGTGTCTACCACTATTTGAGTAATAACGCTATCGTCTAAAAAAGCAGATTTTAGCTGCCCGCGTAATCGGATGTTTTCTTTTGCCAAACTATCGTTTACCAAGTTTAAATTTAAATACTTGTTTACCGAGTTTACATCTTTGTAAATGCTACCTACAATCTGATTAGAGGTGTTAAAAGTGCTTGCTCTTTGAAAATCGTTATTACGAATAAGTAAAATAACAGAAATTGTTAGGTAAATGATCAAGAAGAAGAAAGCGTTGTATTTACTAATGAACCTCCAAAGATTTAACATAGGTTTTGCTAAATATGATGTTAATAAGAAAGGTTTATATCGTTATTCAAGAAAAACAGGTTTTTGCTTGGACTTGTTTTACGATATTTTTTATAGCAGAGCATTGTAGTTTTTTTACTGAAAGCGTGTTTGTTATCAATTAAAACATACGTTTATTGATATGTTTTCAAAGATATAGAAAATACATAAGATTAGAAAAATGCTACAAGATAGTTTGCTTAACCAGTACTATTTAGCCACTGGTGTTTCTTTTTTTGCACCTAATAAACCCACACTCATAACAATACTTGTAGATAGTATTACTAAGAATAAAAGCCCTGTTTCCACACCATTAATACGCATTTCTTTAGGCAAGTTGTAAAACAATAAGATACTTATTAAGCCCCTAGGTGTAATAAACAAAGCAGGATTAATTTTTACTTTTGCAGCATATTTTAAATAAAGAAACCTAATAAGGTAGGTTGCTACTAAAATTAATAAACCATACTGTATAAGCTCAATGTTTTGAAACTGCTCTACTACTATTGTAAAACCAAATATTACAAAAAAGAAGGTACGTATCAGAAAAGCGCTTTCTGCAGATAACTGGTGCAGTTGAACCAAGTCTTTTGAAAGGTTTGGGTAAATAAAGTACTTTCTAAAGAGTGGGATTCTAATCTCGTCAGAGTTGTTTAAAAACAAACCAAATGCGAGTACAATAATCAAAGCTGATAGGTGGTAACTTTGCCCAATAGCATATACTAATATCAAAATAGAGATGATTAAAAAGAACTTTATGTTGTGGCTTATTTTACCAATTAAATAAAGTAATAGTAAACACGATACCGATGCAAACAAGAAAATCATTACTAACTCTCCGCCTAAACTTGCAAAAGCAGAAACGTTAAAACTATCGTTACTTATTGCAAAATTGAACAGTATAATCCCCGCAATATCAGAGAAAGAAGACTCATAAATTACAAATTCCCGGTCGGTTTTATTAAGGTTTACAGCAGATGGTATTGCAATAGCAGAGCTTATTACACTAAAAGGAATGGAGTTTACAAAACATAAGTAATAAGAAGCTCCAGTTAGCTCATGTAAAATAAAGGTAATTGCAACTGTAGTTAAAAGGAGTACACTAATTGCTGAAAACAAGGTTTTTTTAATCAGCTTGTTTTTTTCTTTTTCGTACTTTAAGTCTAAAGCACCTTCAAAAACAATCAATATCAAACCTACTGTACCTAATGTAGGTAGGATGGTTAAAAAATCAAAAGTCTGGATTTTAAAATAGGTAACAATCTGCTTTAAGCCAATGCCTAAAAAAAGCAAAAGTAAAACAGACGGGACTTTAGTCTTCTTAGCAATCATATCAAATAGATATGAAAATATTACTAATCCACTAAGTATAATGAGTATTGTATATGTAGTCATAAAATAAGCAAAGCTTCAACGGATAAATATAAATGATTTTTGTGATTAAGAATTAATTTTTGACAGAAACTACTCAGTATGGTAATATTTTGCCGTTTTATAATTAATAATTAATTTTTTTTCTTAAATTTGTAAACTTTCACGCCGTTAGCTCAAATAATGGCAGTTTTTCTTATTGAATAATCAAATTTATTTTTTTTATATATGCATTGGATTGATGCCGTAATCTTCATATTATATCTTTTTAGCCTTATTGGTATTGGTTTCCATTTTATGAGGAAGAACCAAAATACCGAGGATTATTTTGTAGGTGGAAGGAGTATGTCTAAATGGCATATAGGTTTATCAGTAGTGGCCACAGATGTTGGAGGAGGCTTTTCTATAGGTTTAGGCGGACTAGGTTTTGTGATGGGATTGTCTGGTTCGTGGATGCTGTTCACTGGCTTAATAGGAGCATGGCTAAGTGCCGTTGTGCTTATTCCTAAAATCTATAAGTTAGGTAGTAAACATAAATTTTTATCCTTTCCGCAAGTATTTGGTCATTATTTTAATGCTAAAGTAGCAATTGTAGCAGGTTTAATTTCTGCAATAGGCTATTTAGGTTTCACCAGCTCACAAATATTGGCGGGAGCAAAACTAGCTTCAGCATCTTTTGTTGGCTTAGAGTTAAGCACTGCTTTGTGGTTAATGGGGGGTATAACTGTTGTTTATACAGTTTTAGGAGGAATGAAAGCCGTTATTTATACCGATACCATACAGTGGATTGTGTTGATTGGCGGTTTATTGTTTATAGGTATTCCCTTAGCTTATTTTGCTGTTGGTGGCTATGATGTTATTGTTGATACCTTACCTGCTAGTTTTTTTTCGATGAGTAATGTAAGTTGGCAGACTGTAGTTAACTGGGCAATTACCATTATACCAATTTGGTTTGTTGGGATGACTCTTTATCAACGGATTTACTCTAGTAAAAGCGAAACCGATGCAAAAAAAGCTTGGTTTATTGCCGGTCTTTTTGAGTGGCCTGTAATGGCTTTTATGGGCGTTTTATTAGGTTTGTTTGCAAGAGTAGGTGCAGAACAAGGAATGTTTGCCAGCATAGGTTTTGCCGAAGCCGCTACAATGGATCCAGAAATGGGTTTACCTTTACTGTTAAGACATATTTTACCTATTGGATTAATGGGTGTAATGATGTCGGTTTATTTTTCAGCCATACTTTCCACTGCTGATAGCTGTTTAATGGCGGCGTCAGGTAATGTATTAACAGATTTAATAGGCGGTTTTCGTAAAAAAGCCTTTAGTGATAAGTATATATTAAGGCTATCGCAACTATTAACCCTAATATTAGGGTTCATTGCCATTTTTTTGGCATCAATGATGGAGAATGTATTAAACATGATGCTTTATAGTTATGCTTTTATGGTTTCTGGTTTGTTAGTTCCCTTGATTGCAGCATTGTTTTTTAAGCAAAATAACTCAGTAGCAGCTATGATGGCAATGGTTGGAGGCGGAATTACCACGCTAAGCTTAACCTTGTTTTTTGACAAATTACCTTTTGGTTTAGATGCCAATTTATTCGGAATTACTACATCCTTACTTTTGTTTGTTGTAGGATTGTATGTTTTTCCTAATCAAAAATTAAATAAAATAGAAAATGGAAATTAGAATTATAAATAAAGATACCGGTGCGGATAAAACTTTTTCGAACGATGCAATAGCAAGTTTTTTAGAAGTCTATTTAGACCAATACGGAGATAAAAAAGAAGATATTTTAAAGTGCTTGGACTATGTTTTTAACAAAGGTGGGTTTATCGCACTTGCTGTTGAAGGCAATGAGCTTGTTGGCGCAACGGTTTTAAACGAAACCGGTATGGACAGTTATATCCCAGAAAATATTTTGGTGTATATTGCTGTACACAAAAACCAACGAGGCAAAGGCTTGGGAAGCAAGCTAATGCAAAAAGCCCTTGATAACGCAAAAGGAAGCATTGCACTACACGTAGAAGCGGATAATCCTGCAAAAAAGCTATATGAACGTTTGGGCTTTAGTAACAAATACTTAGAAATGCGCTTGCAAAGATGATTCCCAATCTCGACTATTTAAAAAGCGTCCGTAGCCATTTGCATCAATATCCTGAGATACCTGGTGCCGAAAAACAGACTGCGGATTATTTACTAGCCGAAATCCAAAAATTAAATACTACTCAAGTTATTAAAAACTTGGGTGGGTACGGGTTTCTAGTTGTTTTTGATAGCGGTGTTGTCGGAGATTCATTACTTTTTAGAGCCGAGTTAGACGGATTACCAATTACAGATACCAAAGATTGTTCACGCCAATCCAAAAATGCCGGTTTTGGATACCAATGCGGGCATAATGGTCATATGACGATTTTGTTGGGTTTAGCAATGCATTTATCAGATAATTTACCTGGTCAACATAAAAACGAAGCATAAATGTTTGAAACTTCTTCCATAGAAATCAGTGAAAGTGCTTACAGGCACAACCTCAGCTTTATTAAAAAGCAGTGCAATGCTAACGTAAGGTTCTGTAGTGTGGTTAAAGGGAATGCTTACGGGCATGGCTTAGTTACATTTGCTCAGATGGCGGTAAAGTGTGGAGTAGATTATTTTGCGGTTTATTCTTCTGCAGAGGCTTATGAACTTTGGGAAAACATTCCGGATGTTGCTATTGTAATTATGGGTAGCACTGATGAAAATTCTTTGCAATGGGCTATTGAAAACGGAATTGAGTTTTTTGTTTACGATGAAGAAAAACTTGCTTTGACGTTGTCTATTGCAAAAAACTTATCAAAAAAAGCTAAAATCCATATTGAGGTTGAAACCGGAATGAACAGAACGGGTTTTAATTTAAGCCAGCTTCCATCTATTTTTAAAAGCATACAACAAAACTTAGAGCTGATTGATTTTGTTGGTTTTTGCACCCATTATGCCGGTGCTGAAAGTTTGGTGAATGACTTTAGAGTTAAGCAACAAATTAAACAATTTGAAGATGCGCAAAGTCTGCTTTCTAAATCGGGCTTAGCCTCAAAATATATTCATAGTGCCTGTTCTGCCGCCATGATGAATTATCCCGAAACCATTAGTAACTTGGTGCGGATTGGTATTATGCAGTACGGTTTTTGGCCAAACGAAGAAACTTTGGTCCGTTATAACGGCAATAGTAGAGAGGTCGATTTTACTTTATGGCGACTACTAACCTGGAAAAGTAAAGTAATGACGATTAAACATATTCAAAAAGGTGATTACGTGGGCTACAATACTAGCTTTAGGGCTTATGCCGATTTAATTTTAGCAGTTGTGCCAGTTGGTTATGCTTACGGTTATAGCCGTAGTTTAAGCAATAGCGGTAAAGTGCTGATCAATGGCCAAGAAGCCCCGATTTGTGGGATTGTAAATATGAATGCAGTTTGTGTAGATGTTTCGCATATTGAAAACATAAAAATTAACGATGAAGTAATGTTGATTGGCAAGCAAGGTGAGAAAAGTATCTCTGTAGCGTCATTTGGAGAAATGAGTGACCAGCTCAATTACGAATTACTGACTCGTTTACCCCTAAACATCCCTAGAAAAATTATTGATTAATGGCTTTTTTAAATTTATATAAAGACAAGTTGCAACACAATTACAATATGTTGCAAAACTGGTTTAGCGAAAATGATATTGAGTGGGGCGTGGTGTCAAAACTGCTTTGCGGTAACCGATTGTATTTAGAGGAATTGGTTAAATTAGGTGTAACCGAGTTTCACGATACCCGCATCAGTAACCTAAAAATGATTAAACAGGTGGCGCCAGAATCAACCACTGTTTATATAAAACCGCCTGCAAAACGCAGTATCAGTAGCATTATTAAGTTTGCTGATGTTAGCTTTAATACTGATTACACAACTATTAAGATGTTAAGTGATGAAGCTGGTAAGCAAAACAAGCTTCATCGTATTATCATTATGATAGAGATGGGCGATTTGCGAGAGGGCGTTGTTGGAGAGCATCTAATGGAGTTTTATGAGAAAATTTTGCATCTGCCCAACATTAATATTGTGGGTTTAGGTACAAACTTAAACTGCCTTAATGGTATTATGCCTTCGCAGGATAAGTTGATTCAGTTAAGCTTATACAAGCAGTTGATTGAAACTAAATTTGATATTGAAATTCCGTGGGTGTCTGGCGGTACAAGTGTAACTGTTCCGCTTTTAATTAAGCAACAGTTGCCTAAGCAGATTAATCATTTTAGGGTAGGCGAGGTGCTGTTTTTTGGTCTGGATTTATTTACCAACCAAACCATTATGGGGATGCATAACGATGTTTTTAAGCTTTACGCAGAGATTATTGAGCTTTACGAAAAACCCAAAGTACCAAACGGAGATCAAGGCTTTAACGTTTCGGGTGAAACACCTACTTACCCTGCCGAAGATTATGGAAAGCAATCTTACCGGGCAATTATAGATATTGGCTTGTTAGATTGTAATCCTCAATATTTGATTCAAGAAGACGAAGAGATTGATATTATAGAAGCTAGTTCTGATATGTTGGTTTTAGACGTTAGACAAAACACTCAAAACTACCAAGTTGGCGATTTAATTAGCTTTAAACTTAAATATATGGGTGTTTTGGGAGTAATGAACTCTAATTATGTAGATAAGTTGTTGGTAGAGGAATGAGTTTAGTTATTAGATATTAAACTTTAACTCGGTTATTACGGAGCTGAAGAAGTATAGACGAAATTTAATTCAAAGCTTGCAAAGTACTTAAGGCACTTCATAAGTGATTTTACAAGCAATGATCCCTTTTCCATAAAGGTCGATTTTTTTGGCAGCAACAGCTGATAAGTCGATAATTAGACCTTTACCATAAGGCCCTCTATCGTTAACCGTCACTTTAACCGATTTTCCGTTTTTAAGATTAGTGACTACCACCTCAGTACCAAAAGGCAGGGTTTTATGAGCGGCGGTGTACTTATCTGCTTGGTAAACTGCACCACTAGTTGTTTTACGACCTTCAAATTTTTTTGCGTAATAAGTAGCTTTGCCAGTTTTGGAGATGCTATCTGCCGGAGCAAGCATAAGAATGTTTAGTAAAACAGCGGTCAATAAACTCATACACAAATTTATAAATTAAAATGTTAAAAAAACTGATGTCCATACTGTTTGTTTGAGTGCACTAGTGAGTCATGTTTTTAAATAAGCAATTTGATTATCGGTAATTTGTTTTACAATATGGGTTTAAAGCTTTTTAGTTAAAAATGTTAACAAAAAAGATTAGTTTTGCAATTTGTTTTCAAAACCTCTAAAATTTTGAGGGAATTCGAGTTCTTGTGTCGTTAACTCCCATCTACTAAAATGAGATTAAGTTCTACCAAACAAACCATCATATTTTTGCTAGCAATAGTAATTGCTTTAAGTGCATGTGATAAAGGCACTAGTAAGCGTGATACGGAATTAGACTTAAAACTAAAAGAAGTTGATAGTTTAATATCTATTGGTAATAAAGCTCGAGTGCCTGAAATTTTAAATTCTATTAATGTAGATGATTATAAAAATTTCGAGCAAAAAGTGTCATACTATCTTCTTTCTGCAATAACAGTTCAACATGATGAACAGCGAGGGATAAACGTTGCAAAAGAAGCCTTGAAACTTTTTGATAGTAAGGAAATTATAAAAGAAGAGCCAGAACTTTATTTTAAAGCTTTAGTTACCAACGGAGATTTAAATTACGGGGCTAAAAATTACTTTACAGCACTTAATTATTATGCCGAAGCAAAAGCGACAATTAAGTCAGATGATTGCCAAAACGGATTCCTTTTTGGAAAGTTTGCTAATATCTTTTTCGATCAAAAAAACTATGCAACCGCAGCGAAATATTATCTAAAATCATACGAGATGACGGTTTCGTGTAACCCAAAAGGTAAAGTGAAAACTAGTTACTTTTTTCCTGGGATGTCCTTAAATAACGCTGGATTTAGTTTTTTTAAAGATAACCAATTAGATAGTGCTACTTATTATTATAAAAAGTTTGACGAGGAAATTGATAGTGCCTTTGCTAAGAAAAAAATCAATGCTGATTATGTTTCGGTTTTAAAGGCGATTTTGTATGATAATTTGGGTGGTTTATCTATTGAAGAGGATGATTTGCAACTTGCAGAATCTTATTTGCTGAAATCTTTGGATCTGCCAGTTCTTGGGGACAGCTCAATTAGGCTTCCTCCATATTTGAAACTTGCTAAGATTTATACAAAAACTGGCGAAAACAAAAAAGCTTTAGTTACATTTGAACAAAGTAAAGTTTTACTTAATAATTTAAAAACACCAAGCTTTATCTATAATTCTATTTGGCAGAAGGAGTATGTTACTTATTTTAAAAAGAATAATCAACGAGATAGTGCTTACTTCTATCAAGATAAATATTTTAGTTCTCTTGATTCTTTAAATGAAAGCAATCAAGAACTTTCTTCTTTAGACGTTACCAAAGAGTTGGAAGTTATTCGTCAAAGACAGGAACTGATTGAGTTACGCCACAGTGACCAAGTGAGAAGGGTGTATGTGGTTGGTTTAATAGAGTTTTTAGCCTTAGTATTGATAATTATTGTATTGGTTTACCGTAACCTTAGAAAAGTAAAAAAACTACATAATGAGGCGGTAAGTAATAATGAAGTGATAAGTTCTACGGTTGAAGAACTAGAACGTACCAATAAAAATTACATCCGGATCATGAGGATCATGGCTCATGATTTAAGAAACCCTTTATCAGGAATGGCAGGTATAGCATCGTTGTTGCTGGATGATGAAGATCTAGATGATGAAAATAAAAAGATGCTTAAGTTGATAGAAACAACTGGCATGCACTCTATTGAGATGATAAACGAGTTGCTGAAAACCGGTTTGGCAAATGAAGATGCGCCAATAGAGACTCAGAATCTTGATTTAAAGGCACTGCTTTATGACTCTGTGGAGCTTTTACAGTTTAAGGCAAATGAAAAGCAACAAACTGTTGTTTTTGAAAACGAAAACCTTGAGCCTATTTTTGCTAGAGTGAATTATGAGAAAGTTTGGCGTGTAATCAACAACTTAGTGGTCAATGCAATTAAGTTCAGCTTAATTGGTGGAGTAATAAAAACCGGAGTAGAAGAGTATAAGTCTAGTATTGTGATTTATGTGAAAGACAATGGAATTGGTATTGCAGAAAAAGATAAAGAGACTGTTTTTGATATGTTTACTGAGGCAAAAAGAGCAGGTACAAACGGCGAACAACCTTTTGGCTTAGGTTTGTCAATATCCAGAAAAATCATGGAGAAACATGGTGGAAAAATCTGGTTCGAAAGTAATGTTGAAGGTGGAACTACATTCTTTTTAGAGTTTCCTAAGAGTTAGTTAGTTCTTAGTATAAGGAGTTCATTTGGTTTAAACTAAATGAACTCCCATAAAATAAACTACATTTTACTTACAGTTCCTTCTCCTAATTTTCGGGTAGTAATTTCAGGATTCCCTAAATACTTTACTTCCCCAGGACCAAGTATTTTAGCGTCAATGTTATTCGCAACATTTACGTAAGCAATTCCGTTGCCCGCAATTTTTATCTTACTGTTATCTGCCTCTAGTTTATCTGCGTTTACATCTCCAGAACCAGACATAGTTATATTTAAATCACCAACTTTACCTGCTAAAATTATTCCGCCAGAGCCACTTAAGTTTATTTTAGCGCTTTGTGCATCTATTTTAGCAATAATTTTTCCGGATCCACTTAACTGTATATCTGCGCTTGCAGATGCCATTTCTCCTTCTAAGTCTATCATCCCCGACCCTGACTGTAATAAAGCATCTAATTTTACCGCAGTGATGTAAATTTTCACACTGTTAATCGCAACATTCCAGTTATTAAAATCTCTTTTGGTACGTATTTTTAAAACACCGTTTTGTACTATGGTTTCAATGCGTTCAACATCTTCATCTGCACCTTTAATAGTCAGGCTTTCTTCATCACCCATCGATATGTAAACCTCTACTGCTCCAGCATTTGATACAGAGTGGAAATTTTTAACTGGTCTTTCTTCTTGTGCTTTAGCTTCGGTGAAACTTAGAATAGTTAATAAAAATAGAAAAGAGAAAGTTGGAATTAATTTATTCATTTGAAATGGTTTTTTTATATAAGACGTTGAAAAATGAGAATAGTTGCTTTACTGGCTAATAATTTTTTTGTCGATGTAAAAATCTGGTTTAACCTCTACGTCTTTTACATTGCTAATATTTGGAATTACAGCCCAGGTAGTAGTTGGTCTTATCCAAGTTTGTGCTTTGTTGTTTAGCTGTAAGGGCATATTGAAACTAGGTAGGTTTGAAACCCATCTGCACTCTACTTTTTCTCCTTTTTGCCTAAGCTCAAACCTAGGGATATTTCTAAAATTTAAATATTGATGAAATACCGGACTCAGGTTTAAACCGCTTTTTTCGTTAAAATAATTAATCACTTCTTCGCCAGTGCAAGTTATTTTACTAAACTTCTGATTTAATCCTAAAAGGATTGAGTGCCACTTTTTATCATCGTTAATGATTTGCCTAATGGTATGTAACATATTTGCACCTTTAAAATACATATCGCTAGAGCCTTCTTTATTTACCCCATATTCTCCAATTATAGGCTGATCGTTTAAAATATTTTTTCGCAGACCAATAACGTATTCGGCTCCAGCTTTTTTGCCGTACCAATATTCGGTAAATAAACTTTCGGAGTAATTGGTGAAACTCTCATGAACCCACATATCTGCAATGTCTTTAGCCGTAATATTATTGCCAAACCACTCATGCCCAGATTCATGCACAATAATGAAATCGAATTTTAAGCCCCAGCCAGTCCCAGAAATATCTGTGCCCAAATAACCCTTTTTATATTGATTACCATAAGCGATAGCACTTTGGTGCTCCATCCCTAAATGTGGCGTTTCCACCAATTTGTAACCATCCTTATAAAAAGGATAAGCACCAAACCAATATTCAAAAGCTTCTAACATCCGCTTAACATCAGTAAACTGCTTTTTTGCTTTGCTTAAGTTTTTTGGCAACACATAATAATCTAAACTTAAATTACCTTTTAGTCCTTTGTAATTATCACTAAAATGAGTGTAGTTACTAGCATTAATGGCTACATTGTAGTTGTTTATGGGGTTTTGCACCTTCCAATCATAACGGGTATAACCGTTTTTTAAATCCTTTTTGCCAATTAATCGTCCGTTAGAAATATTCATGATTTCATTTGGTACGCTTATACTAATTAAGGCACTATCCACTTCATCAGCTTGCTGGTCTTTATTAGGCCACCAAATACTTGCGCCAACTCCTTGGCAAGCAGTCGCAATCCAATCTTTACCTTCATCAGTTTTGGCAAATACAAATCCGCCATCCCAAGGTGCTTTTTTTGCAATAATTGGATTTCCCGAGTAATAAACCATGAAGCTATCCTGTTTGCCTTTTTTTATCTCTTTATCAAAAGTTAAAAAAACAGCATTGTACGCTCTAGTGAATTTCAAGGCTTTACCATTGTGTAGCACCTTTTCAATTTTTAAGTTGGCAAATAAATCAAACTGTAGTGTGGTGAAATTAGTGGTAGCCGTAAATTTAAAAAGATTGCTTCCGCTGATGAATTTTTCACTCGGATTTAGCTTTACATCTAAGTGATAATAATTAATATCGTAACAAGTTCTGTACGGAGAGTTTAGGTTTCCTCTTAACGAGTCTGCTTTGCTATATTCAACACTGACTTTAACCTGTGCGTTAATCATCAGCGAAAGCGACAAAAAAAACAGACAAAAAATAGAGGTTAGGGCTTTCATTCCGATTTAGCGTTAAGCAACAAATATCTCAAAAACTATTTTACAAACCATAGCTTTACTACAAAACTGGACATTGCTTTCCGTTTCCGATTTTTTAAAATAGATTTGAACTATGGTAGAAAAACCAAATTTACGCACCGTAAAAGTAATGCGCTATGTAACTCCTTTAAGAGAAGGAGGCTCGATGCCGGCAATTGCAGAAGCTGATGATGAGTTTCTGTATGTTTTAAAGTTTAGAGGAGCGGGGCAAGGTACAAATGCCCTAATCTCTGAATTGATTGGTGGAGAAATAGCCCGTAAATTAGGTTTAAAAATGCCTGAGTTGGTTTTTGCAGAACTTGACGAAGCTTTTGGCAGAACAGAGGCCGACGAGGAAATTCAGGATTTACTGAAATTTAGCACTGGTTTAAACTTGGCTTTGCATTATTTATCCGGTGCAATCACTTTTGACCCTGCGGTGAATACTTTGGAGGAAGACTTAGCCTCAACAATAGTTTGGATGGATGCCTTGTTGATGAACATGGATCGCACCGCAAAAAACACTAATATGTTAATGTGGCATAAAGAACTTTGGCTGATTGACCATGGAGCTTCTTTATATTTTCACCATTCGTGGACAAACTGGAAAGAGCAAGCCAAATCTCCATTTTTATTAATAAAAGACCATGTTTTATTAAAGCAAGCGAGTGAAATTACCGAAATAGATAAAAAAGCTAAGCAATTATTAAGTGAAGACTTTTTAAAAAGTGTGGTGAGTTTAATTCCAGATGAGTGGCTTAATGATAACTTTTTTGAAACGCCACAGGAATTTAGAGATGCTTATCTCGAATTTTTAACGACTCGCTTAGCCAACTCTGATAACTTTATAAAAGCCATTGAAGATGCAAGAACAGCACTTATTTGAGTACGCGATTATAAGGGTTGTGCCAAGGGTAGAACGCGAGGAGTTTATTAACGTAGGCGTGATTTTGTTTTGTAAAAGTCAACGTTTTTTAAAGGCTAAGTTTGTGCTGAATAAAAATAAGCTTTCGGCTTTAACTGAGGATTTAGATGCTGAAGAACTAGAGAAAAATCTGAATGCTTTTGTTGCAATTTGTGATGGAAAAAATTCAGCTTCAGCAATTTCTGATTTGGATTTGCCATCTAGGTTTAGATGGCTTACCGCTACGCGAAGCACTGTAATACAATGCTCAAAGGTACATCCGGGCTTTTGTGAAAATCCTAGTGAAAAAGTAGAGCGGATTTTTGAACAGATGGTTTTGTAGTATTACCTTTTCTTAAATATTTTCATATTGGTCTGGTTTTTGGAGTTTGATGTTTTTTTAAACATCAAAACTATAAAAACATGAAAAAGTTAATCTTAATGACAGCAATGGGTTTGGGAGCCTTGTCTTTCCAAGCATGCAACAATCAACAGGCAAACAATGACACTAAGGATAGTCTAGATTCCTTAAATGAACAAGCAATGGTACAAACTACGGATGATGGTTCGGAGTTTTTAACAGAAGCCGCAAGCGCCGGAATAATGGAAGTAGAACTTGGCAAACTCGCCCAAGAAAAATCACAAAATGCTAAAGTAAAAGAGTTCGGTGCAATGATGGTGGATCACCATGGTAAAGCAAACGACGAATTGAAACAATTGGCCATGAGCAAAAATGTTTCCTTACCAGAAGTACCTCTTCCAAAACATCAAGATAAAATTAATGAATTAAAAGAAAAGTCTGAAGCTGATTTCGATAAAGCCTACGTAGATATGATGGTGAGCGACCATAAAGACGATATTAACGATTTTGAAGATGTGACGGATAATGACGAAGACCCGGATGTAAAGGCTTTTGCGGTTAAAACATTACCAGTGTTGCGAAGTCACTTACAAAGTATCCAACAGATTCACGATTCAATGAAATAATTGAATGCTTATTTATAGATAAGGCGATTGAAAAACTCAATCGCCTTTATTTTTTACAAAAAACACATATAAAACGCTACCATCCTAAAAGACTTTAAATTACCTTTGGCTTCTGATGGATAAAGATTTCATACAAACGTTGTACAAAAGGCAACAAGGTGCTCAAGCAATTCCGGCAAACGAAGAAATTGCAAAGTGGGCATTATCAATTATCGGTTTACTTTTTCCCGAAATTTCCGATAAAATTCATGGTTCGGCAGACGAAATTGAAGAAGAGTTTGATGCGTTAAAACTACAACTCAACAATCTTTTAGATGCCACTCAAGCCTGTGAAGATTGCCATAACGATGTTATTGCAGAAGAGTTTATAGATGGTTTAGTTAATATTTACGCTACGCTTAAAAAAGATATTACTGGTTTAAATAGTGGAGACCCGGCTGCAAATAGCGAGTTCGAGGTTATCAGAACCTATCCCGGTTTTTGGGCAATTGCTTTTTATAGAATTGCAAACAGCTTGTTAAAGCTAAATACGCCGCTTATTCCACGGATTTTAACCGAATATGCGCATTCAAAAACGGGTATCGATATTCACCCTGGAGCAACCATTGGAGATTATTTATGTATAGACCATGGAACCGGGATTGTAATCGGTGAAACTGCTATCATAGGAAACCATGTCAAGTTATACCAAGGAGTTACATTAGGTGCTTTAAGCGTGAGTAAAACTTTAGCAGGTTTTAAACGTCACCCAACAGTAGAAGATAACGTGGTAATTTACAGTGGTGCAACTATTTTGGGCGGTGAAACAGTCATTGGGACAAATAGCATCATTGGCGGAAACGTTTGGTTAACTAAAAGCGTTCCGGCAAATTCAACGGTTTACCATACGCCATCTATCAAGGTTATTGAAAATTCTAATTTTAAAGTCTAATGGGTACAATTATAGATTTGGTGGGTAATACGCCGTTAGTTGAAATTCAAAAACTAAATACTAACCCAAATGTCAAAGTTTTCGCCAAGCTAGAAGGTCATAATCCTGGTGGAAGTGTAAAAGATAGAGCTGCTTTAAATATGATTCAAAGCGGTATCAACCGTGGTGATATAAAAGCTGGGATGAAGCTGATTGAGGCTACTAGTGGTAACACTGGGATTGCTTTAGCTATGATTGCTCGCTTATTTGACTTAGAAATAGAGCTCATTATGCCTAAAAACTCTACAAAAGAGCGTACGCAAACTATGGAGGCTTTTGGTGCAAAAGTTATTTTATTAGACGGGATTGAGGAATGTAGAGATTACGCAGAGGAAAAAGGTGCTACCGGAGACTACTTCTTGTTAAACCAATTTGCTAATAAAGATAATTACCTGGCGCATTATAAATCTACAGCACCAGAAATCTGGAACGATACAGCACATAAAATCACTCATTTTGTGAGTTCAATGGGTACTACAGGTACAATTATGGGTACTTCCATGTATTTGAAAGAACAAAATGCTGATATTCAGATTGTAGGTTGTCAGCCAACCGAGGGTTCGTCAATTCCAGGAATAAGACGCTGGCCAGAAGCATATTTACCAAAGATTTTTGATGCTTCAAGAGTTGACCGAGTGATAGATGTTTCACAAGAGCAATCCACAGAAATGGCTCGCAAACTAGCTAAAACAGAAGGCATATTTTCCGGAATGAGCAGTGGTGGCGCTTGTTATGCCGCACTTGAATTAGCAAAAGAATTAAAAGAAGGTCTTATTGTATTTATTGTTTGCGATAGGGGAGATAGGTATTTGAGCAGTGATTTGTTTGGGTAGTTTTTAGTTAGTCTGTTAGCTTACACCCTTTCGTCATGTCGACGATAGGAGACATCTCATACGCAAAGTTTATAATATCTGTTTCTTTTCAAGAGTAGGTTTTTTTAAGCTTTAAAAAAATCATTCTACTTAAATATTCTATACAGACCTGTTCAATCCCAATTTACCAGATATTAAACCAATCTTTCCAACTTATTAATAAAGCCTAATAACTCTAAAAGTCCTCTATATCTTTTGCAATTGTAAAATTAAAATACCATTTCGGTTTTTGGTCCATATATTGCTTATATTGCAAAATAAAATAGATAATCATGCGTAGGGAACTCCAAGAATTTTCTTTATTGATTGATGAGCAATTTGATTTAACCGAAAAAAGAACCAATACATTTTGGGCATTTTTAATCAGTTTATTCAAATAAATTAACATCCATCTTTTGGTCACAGCTCAAAACTTGAACTGAAAGGAATTCTATTGTCAAAAAAACTCAGTACCACCCTGCTTCTAAAAACTTATCACTTACAATTTACACTTACAACCTACCACCTATCACTTACAACTTAAAAAAACAGCTAGGCTACAAATAAGCAAATGCACTTTAAACTCTGAACTTTAAACTATAAATTTGCCTCCTTAATAAAAAAGACAGTTTTGAGAAGAAGAGAGCCACAGTTATTAAGCGGATTAACCGTACATGATATAGCAGAAGAAGGAAAAGGCGTTGCCAGAGCAGAAGATTTGGTGGTGTTTATTGAAAAAGCCATTCCGGGTGATGTGGTTGATGCTTTGGTTTATAAAAAGAAAAAGAAATTCGCAGAAGCCAAAATCGATAAAATCATTACGCCATCGCCAGAAAGAGTAGATGCGTTTTGCCAACATTTTGGTGTTTGTGGTGGTTGCAAATGGCAACACATGGATTATCAAGCTCAACTTAAGTACAAACAAAAATCTGTGTTAGATGCGTTACAGCGTTTAGGAGGTTTAGAAGTGGCTCATGCCGAAGAAATTTTGCCTTCTGCACAGGATAAGTACTACCGTAATAAATTAGAGTATACTTTTTCTAATAAACGTTGGTTAACCGAAAAGGACGATATTATTGAAGACGAAAAAGATAGAAATGCTTTAGGCTTTCACGTTCCTTTACGTTTTGATAAAATTTTAAAAATTGAACATTGTTATTTACAAGCAGATCCATCTAATATTTTAAGAAACAGCATTGCTGAATTTGCGATTGTAAATGATGTTTCTTTTTACGATTTAAGAGCGCATGAAGGCGCATTACGTAATCTAGTTATCCGTACTTCATCCACTGGTGAATTGATGGTGATTGTGATTTTTGCTTACCCAGAAGAAGGTCAGGTAGAGCTAATGATGGAGTTTGTGAAAAATAAGTTTCCTGAGATTACTTCATTGTTATATATCATTAATCAAAAGAAAAACGATACTTTTTCTGATCAAGAAGTATTGTTTTATAACGGAAGAACTTATATAGAAGAAGAAATGGAAGGTTTAAGGTTCCGTATTGGTCCAAAATCTTTTTACCAAACCAATTCTTTACAAGCTTACGAACTTTATAAAATAACCAGAGACTTTGCCGACTTAAAAGGTGACGAATTGGTTTATGATTTATATACAGGAACAGGAACTATTGCCAACTTTGTAGCTAAAAAAGCTAAAAAAGTAGTAGGAGTGGAGTACGTTCCGGATGCGATAATAGACGCAAGAATCAACTCGGAAGTAAACGGTATCAACAACACGGTTTTCTACGCTGGCGATATGAAAGACATTTTAAATAATGACTTCATTAATCAAAATGGCAAACCTGATGTGGTAATTACTGACCCGCCAAGGGCAGGGATGCACCCAGATGTTGTAGAGCGTTTAATGGAGATGGAAGCAGACAAAATTGTTTACGTAAGTTGCAACGCGGCTACCCAAGCTCGTGATTTAATCCGTTTAAAAGAAAAGTACGATTTAGTGCGTATAAAGCCTGTTGATATGTTTCCACATACGCAACACGTAGAAAATGTTGTCCTTTTAAAACTTAGAAAATAATGGATCCAGAAGAATTATTAGGTCAAAATGCTGGTGAAGCTCCTGAAGAAAGCCCACTGATTAGTTTGAAAAAAGATCTTGAGTTTTATAAAGAAACCTTGCGAGAAGTAGCGGTTGAAATTATGGTAGAAGGACTTTCTGCTTATCCTATTTTTGTAGCCCACCAACATGAGGTTGCGCTTGGCGAAATGATTTTGGATAGGGGCGAATTAGGTACTAGCTGGACAATTCAGGCTTCTACTCTTGAAGAGTTTGTAGAGAAAAGTATCATCCAACACTCTAAGAAAGAAATGTTTGTGCAAAGCTTTAAACCTGCGGATGACTTTATGTGTGTTTTTGTGATAGTGCCAGAAGGTGCAAACTTTGTTTACTATCCTTATAAATAAACTTTACGTCATGTTGAATGCTAATGAAATAGCTCACAAATAGGTGTTCAGATAGCCTGACGATTTTGCGTGTGAGATTTATCTTCGATGAACTTCGTTTCTCCTATCGTCGAAATAACAAATTGATAGCACAAAAAAAATCCCGATTTAATCGGGATTTTTTGTTTAAAAATATTTAAGTTTTCAGCCTTTAGCCTTCCGCTTTAAGCTTTAACAAAAGACTATAAGTAAGCTCTTGCATTATTACCTTCCATCCAGTTCATGAAAGCTCTGTTTACTACTTTGTTTCCACCGGGGGTTGGATAATTTCCAGAGAAGTACCAATCACCTAAATGGTCAGGACAAGCGGTGTGCAAACCTTCTATAGTTTGATAGATCACTTCTACTTTTGCATTAATTTCGTCTGGAGTAATGATATCTGCAATTTTCTCTGAGATCTCTTCTGGTTTAAAAGGAGCGTATATTGCTTTAACATGGTTAACAACTTCCTCTTTTGGTAAATCAGCCTGTGCTTTACATTTCTCGTAAACTTCAGTAATGATGTTTTCCATTCCGCGTTCCTTTAACAAAGTAATGGCAGCGTTGAAAGCAACAAACTCGCCCATACGACTCATGTCAATGCCGTAACAATCAGGGTAACGAATTTGTGGAGCAGAAGAAACGATAATGATTTTAACCGGTCCTAGCCTATCGAAAATGCGTAAAATACTTTGTTTTAATGTTGTTCCACGTACAATAGAATCATCTAAAGCTACAATGGTATCAATACCTCTGCGTACTAAACCGTAAGTGGTATCATACACATGGGCAACCATATCACTACGTTCTGCATCTTGCGTGATGAACGTACGCATTTTTACATCTTTAATCGCCAGCTTTTCTACCCTTGGGGTTACACGTAAAATACGATCAAGCTCTTCATCCGTTAAGTTGTCACGGCTATTAATTAAAGCATCACGTTGAGTTTTTACAGTATACCTATGCAAACCTTCTACTAATCCATAAAATGCAACTTCAGCAGTGTTTGGGATGTAAGAGAAAACGGTGTTTTCAATATCCGAGTTTACAGAATTTAAAATCCGATCAGTTAATAAATTACCTAATTGCTTACGTTCTTTATAAATGTCGGCATCACTACCTCTAGAGAAATAAATTCGTTCAAAAGAACAAGCTTTCTTTTCAACTGGCTCTCTAAAAATTTCTTCTGTTACCGTACCGTCTTTTTTAATAATCATGGCATGTCCAGGCTGAATTTCTTTTACCTGACCAATTTTGATATTAAAAGCTGTTTGTAAAGCTGGACGTTCAGATGCGGCTACAAAAATCTCATCATCCTGATAATAATAAGCCGGACGAATACCCGCTGGGTCACGCAATACAAATGCATCACCATGACCAAAAATACCTGCAATAGTATAACCACCATCCCAAGTTTTTGCTGATTTTTTCAGGATGTGGTTAACATCCATATGGTTGCCAATCAACTGAGAAATCTCAGCATTATCGTAACCTTCTCTTTTAAACTTATCAAACAAGAACTGGTTCTCGTCATCTAAAAAGTGACCTATTTTTTCTAAAACAGTAACGGTATCGGCTCTTTCTTTAGGGTGCTGACCTAAATCGTACAACTGCTGCAAAAGCTCGTCAACGTTGGTCATGTTAAAGTTACCCGCAATTACCAAGTTTCTGCTTTTCCAGTTGTTTTGGCGTAAAAATGGGTGGCAAGCTTCAACGCTGTTTTTTCCGTGAGTTCCATAGCGTAAATGCCCTAGTAAAACTTCGCCGGTAAAGCTTACGTTTTCTTTTAGCCATTGTGCATCGTTAAGTAAAGCAGGGTCTTGCTCTTCAACGGCAGCAAATTTTTTCATTACGTATGAGAAAATATCCTGAACAGCATTTTTTTCCATAGAACGGTAACGGCTGATATACCTGTTACCCGGTTTAATATCAAGTTTTATGGTAGCAATACCGGCACCATCTTGGCCACGGTTATGTTGCTTTTCCATCAGCAAATACAGCTTGTTTAAGCCATATAGCGATGTGCCATATTTTTCCTGATAATATTCTAGGGGTTTTAAAAGTCGGATAAAAGCTATCCCGCATTCATGTTTGATTTGTTCGCTCATTATAGAGTATTAATGAAGCTCACAAAATTAACACTTTATAAGGTTTTGAGAAATATAAAAGGTCATATTGGGAACATTTCTGAGTTTTTTTTGAGACTACTTGTTTATGAGGTAGTTGAGTAAGGTTTTTAGTGTGAAATAATTTGGTTACAGAAACACTTTTAGCAGTTGGTCTTTTGCACTAAGTATTTAAATAGTTGCTTGTAAAAAGACATTAGTATTGGTGCTTTTTGCTCAGGAGAAGGAGGATGAAACTTAAACTGTTTCAACTTTTTATCGGTTTTAAAAGGCACAAGTAATCTGCTTTCAAAAATTAACTGTGTTGTAAATGCTTCAATTTTTTCACTGTTAATCGTTGTCTAATAGCTGTTTAAGGTGTTTTTAAAAGAATGGTATTTTAATTGCAATACGGTGTGAAACAAATCTTATACAGTTATGAAAAATTTAAAAATTGGAAAAGGATTAGCATTATTGGCTTTCCCAGCTTTACTTATTACGGCTTGTAGCCAAAACGACTCTAAGTATAAAAACCTACAAACCGGAGAAAAGGTTTACATCATTGAATCTGATGGAATAGCGGTTGATAGCGTTACTGGGAAGCCAGTGGAGTTTTATGTGAATACAGAAACGCAGGATACTATTTACGGAGAAACTGGTGAAGTGGTAAACAACAAAGTTTTGAAAACCGGAGACGGCGTTTACAAACTTGATGAAAGTAAGTTTAAAAGTGAAGTTGAACAATTACTTGAAAGCGGTGAAGACGTTAAAGTAAAGGTTGACGGAGAAGACATGAAGATTAAAACTGACGATAAGAAGATTAAAGTTGAGGATGGGGAAACGACAGTTAAGGACAGATAATTCATAAACGATGAAAAGGATATTTCTAGGATTAGCAGTTACAGCAATGTTGGCAACTGCCTGTAGTAACGATAAAAAAACGGATGAAACCGTTAATGATGATAGCTATAGCAACGATGAGGGAATGGTAAATGCACCAAAGCCAGAAGTAAGAGAGGGTGAATACGTTAACTTAGTCTCTGGCGAAAAAGTAGCTATTGTTAGAGACTCAATAACCGGAATTGCTATTGACAGTAAAACCCAGATACCTGTAGAGTTTTATTATGACCCTGTAACTTTAGATACTATTTATCAAAATGGTATGGTGGTTAACGGTTTATTAGTAAAAGAAGGTGAGGGTAAGTATCGTTTAAATGATATGAAAATTAAGATTGATGGCGATGAAATCAAGATTAAAAGTGATTCATCAAAATTGAAAATTGACGGTGACGAAATGAAAATGAAAACCGGAGACAACAAAATGAAAATTGATGGTCCTGACGGTAAGATTAAAACCGAAGACACCAAAATGAAAGTAGACAACGGCGAGATGAAAGTTAAGCCAAGAAACTAAAACAGATTTTAGAGCAGTCAATAGTAATATTGGCTGTTTTTTTATGCCCGAAAATACGCTTGGTATATTTCTTGCAAACCAACTGAAAAACCTATAAAAAATATGTCTGTAATTGGAGAACTAATCAAAAAAGCGATTGATGTAACTGGCTTTATAAAAGGCGATGGGAAGCCTGTGGAAGAGCAAGAAGCTGTTTTAAAAGATTTATTAGAAAGGGCAAAGCTAACGGCTTTTGGTAAGCATTATGATTTTGCAACTTTATTAGAGCAACCTTCTGTAAGTTTAGCCTTTCAAGAAAAAGTACCCATTCATGATTATGATAAAATGTTTGCCGAGTGGTGGCACTTTTTGTTAAAAGGGCATCAAAATGTGACTTGGCCAGGCGGGCAAAATTATTTTGCCTTAAGCAGTGGTACTACTAGCAACAGTAAATATATCCCAGTAACGGATGATATGTTAGAATCCATTAAAAAAGCTGGAATTAAGCAGGTTTTAAGTCTTAAAAACTTTGAACTTCCAGGAGATTTTTTTGAAAAGCAGATTATGATGTTGGGTAGTTGTACGCAACTAATTCAGAAAGATGACCACGAAGAAGGAGAAATTAGCGGAATTTCAGCCGGTAACATCCCCGTTTGGTTTAGAAACTTTTATAAACCGGGCGAAGAAATTGCGGGAATTAAAGATTGGGATTTAAAACTGAAGCGTATTGTAGAGGAAGCGCCAAATTGGGATATTGGTAGTTTATCTGGAATTCCGTCTTGGGTAGAAATGATGTTGAAGGCGATTATTGAGCATTACAACCTGAAAACTATCCATGATATTTGGCCCAATTTGCAGGTTTACACCAGCGGAGGGGTTGCCTTTGAGCCTTACCGACAAAGTTTTGAGAAACTGTTAGCCCACCCAATTATATACATTGATACTTATTTAGCTTCTGAAGGCTTTTTAGCGATGCAACGCAGACCAGATGTATCGTCGATGTCTTTAAATACCAATAACGGAATATTTTTTGAATTTGTACCGTTTATTGATGAAAACATTGATGAAAATGGTTGTGTAAAACAGGAAGCAGAGGTTTTTACTTTTGCTGATGCTAAAGAGAACGAAAATTATGTGTTGCTGATTAGTACCGTTTCTGGCGCTTGGCGCTACATGATTGGAGATACCGTAATGATTACCAACAAAGAGCTAGCAGAAATTAAAATTACAGGCAGAACTAAGCACTATTTAAATGTAGTAGGCTCTCAGTTATCTGTCAACCAAATGAATGAAGCCATTGAGCAATTGGCGAAAAACCACCAGATAGAAATTAAGGAATTTGTGGTGGGTGCAATCCATAGAGAAGAAGAATACATACACAAGTGGCTTATTGGTACAGATAAGCTGTTGGATAATACAACTGAAATAGCTCAAGATTTAGATTTGTTGCTACAAGAAAACAATAAAAACTACAAAGTTGCCAGAGGGAAAGCTTTAAAAGGGGTAGAGGTAGAGCTTTTCCCGATTAACAGGTTTTATAATTGGAGCGAGGAGAAAAAGAATTTAGGCGGACAAGCGAAAATCCCAAGAGTTTTAAAAGAAGAGGATTTTTTAGAAATGCAGGATTATTTGAGAAGATAGGAGTAAAGAGTAAAGACCGCTTCGCTGAAAGAGCAAAGACTGACTATAGGGTTAGGAATAAAGATCGCTTCGCTGAAAGAGCAAGGACTGATTATAGGGTTAGGAATAAAGAGTAAAGACCGCTTCGCTGAAAGAGCAAATAATTCGTGACGAGGAAAGAGACTTATAACTTACAACCTACCACTTATAACCTACAACTTACCACTTATAACTTTCAACCCTAATGCCCCAGTTTCTTTTCCTCCAACATCCTCACTTGTTCTACAATATCATCTGGTGAAAGGTACAGTCTGGCTATTTTTTCCTTGTATTTATCTGGTAGGTCAGTATGGTCTAAAATGAATTTTTTTGTTTCAATAATGTAGAAACCTAATCCGTGGCTAACTGCAAAAGTGTCAGCAACACGCTCTGCTTTTTGTATATATCTTTCTGAAAAAAGGTAGCCAGCTCCAAATTGCATCATTGAAAATAAACTTCTCGACTGGTAGTCCATCACATGACCAAGTTCATGCCCAATCCAGCCAATCATAATGTTTTCTGGTAATTGATGGATAGGAGTAGAAGAGTGCGTTAGTTTAAACATTGCACTGATGTTGATTTGGTAAGCTCTTTTTTTACGGTTTTTTAGTAAAGAAGTAAACTTGGGTTGTGCCTGCATTACCGATTTTTTGATGTTTTGTTTAAAAACGAAATCAATTTTAGTGTCTTTTAACTCTGGGTAATGCGATAAAGCAATCAGCACAGTGTTCTCAATAATTTTCGGGATTTTTTTGTTTTCAGCAAATGCTAAAAGATCAGGGTCAGTGGCAATGGGTGTATCTATGGTGTCGGGAGTCATACTTAGTAGAATAAAAAAAAGAGTAGATAGCATAGGCATATCTTTACAAACGTTCTTTGGCTGATAAAGGATTTAGCGCTCTATCAAACAACTTAGAGAATTAAAAACATCATTCATGCCAATAAAGTGCTTGCGCTCGATTTTTAAAGAAATTTGAGCTGTTTAGAATAAATTTTACTCCAAACCTTTCTTTTCGCGGTTCCAAAAAAGTTTTGTTTTTATTTGCTTAGCTTCCCAATTCAACTCTTTCCTCAAAAATTGATTTACTGCTACACATAACCTGCTGTCTCCAGCAATATAAGCCATTTTCTTGCCTTTTAAAGTTGGAGCTATTTCTTTTATTTTGGCTATAATTTCATTTATGGGGTTTTCTGGAAACTCATAGAAATCAAAAGGAGTATTACCGTCTATATCTGGAAATAATTCACTTTTTTGCTGACTGTATAAAACACTGGCAATCTGTTTTTTTTCTCCGATATTCCTATTAATCATATAAAGATGAGAAAGAGCGGAAAGGTCGCCTATCATTAAATAACTATCAGCATCATCCACTGATAAAAAGTTGCCCTTTTTCATTTTAAAATAGACCATATCACCCCATTGGCATTCTTTGACCCATTGCGTTCCAATGCCTTTACTATGAGTTGCAATGGCCACATCTAAATAACCAGCAGATAAATCTATACCCCAAATGCTATAACTTCTAACCTTATCCTTAATAGAGCCCTCTTCTTTACCTATGCCAACCGCCATCCTTAAAAAAGAACCAGGAATAAAATTCATTTTGTGAATGCTTTCACTTTGTAATCGAATTTTAAAAGCTTCTGAAGAAAGTTTTACTTTTTCGGTGATGATAGCTTGATCTAATATCACCGTTTTTAAGAAGTTTTCTAAGATACCCATCTATGTTTTATGAATGGTTTTGACGGTAACTTTCAATCATGCTTAAAGGTGTTGGATGTTTTCTTCCTGAAGCTTTTTCATAATCGGATGGAACATCATTTGCACCAGAGTTTATCCCTTCGTAAATACCCGAAATCACCGTTCCTAAAAAGTCGCCTAACTCTTTTTTTCTTTCTGTGGCATAGTCTTCAGCAGAAACAGGATGATACACCAGTTTTGTTTGGTAAACTTGGTTAATGTAATCAGCAAGTTGAGCCTGCGTTATCCCTTCTCCCACCAAATTATAAACTTGTCCGTTATGCTTGTCTTCCACTAGCATTTTAGCATAAGCATAGCCCAATTCTTCTCTGCTGGTATAGGTGCATTTTCCATCGCCTGCACAATTTCTTATTTCTCCATCTTTTACATAATGGGCAATGTATTCCAAATCTGGCTCTATATAAATTCCATTTCTACCAATCACCCAATTAACCTCGGAACTTTGTACATCGATTTCCGTTTGGCGATTAGATTGCACAATAGGACTAAATGCATTGTTGTCTTCATCCCCAATAATACTGGTGTAAACAATTTTTTTAACGCCACTATTTTTTGCGGCAGTAATTACATTTCTGTGCTGTTGAATTCTTTTATGAGGCTCATCCATCCCCGAAACTAAAAGAACAGCATCAATATCATGAAAAGCTTTTTCAAAGTCCTGAATTTGGTTGTAATCTCCTTTTCTAACTTCAACTCCAAGATATTCCGCTTTTTCGGGCGTCCGAGCAATTGCTATTACATTTTCTTTTCCTATTTCTTTAATTAAGGCTTTAACGGTAGCGCCACCTAATTGTCCACTTGCTGATGTTACTGCAACTTTCATATTTTACTGATTAATATTATTTTTTTGTTCTAAACGCTATTAGTTGATGCTTTACAATAGGTATTCTAATGATGAGGCCTAAGCCTACAATAACTGCGTAAACTATCCATGTTTTGTCTAAGATGGCTACATGTATTAGTGATAAAAATATCGCTACATAAGCTAATCTTTGTAGTTTCTTCCATTTTGATTTAAGCCACTTCATTGACTTCCGGTTAGAAGTAAAAAGGAGAGGAATCAGAATTAAAACGGCAGCTAAACCAGCAATGTAGTTAAACTGAGTAAAGGTAGCTAACAGTCCTTCGGCCCAAATAAAAACCACGAAGTGAATTAAACTCCAAACAGCAGTGGCAATACCCATTGCCTGTCTTACAAAAAGCTGATGCACTCCAAAAAGAATGAAAAAGGGTGTACAAGTTAAAACAGCAACCATCCATCGGATGGCAAACTCTCCTGTAATATGGTATAACATTTCTAAACCTGTTCTACCTTCACCTCCCGCATTACTCGCTAATGAAACAGAGAAGCCGTTCTGCCAGTCAATGTTGATCATTTTACCGATAACAAATAGCGGGAAAATAGCTAAGATGGTCACCAGAATCCAGCCGTAGTTCTTTTTTATAAAGTTCATGTTAATTTAAACTTTTATCCCCTCCAGCTCTTGCTCCAATTGCGCTACTCTAGCTTGCGACTTTTCTAAAGCATTTTTTAGTTGTCCAATTTTTTGAAAAGCTTCTTCATCCTGAACTGCTTGAAAGGTGACTTCTCCCTCGTTTACTCTTGTTTTAGCTTTACTGCCACAAGTAGGGCATTTTGCAACTGTGCTCATAATTTGTTTTTTAACAAAGTTGAGGATATAGCAAGTATTATAAAAGGTTAATTCTTTGTTTAAAATGGTAAATGTGAAACCAAATATTAAAATGTAGCCTTGAAAGCCTTTGGAGAAATGCCCTTATGTTTCTTGAAAAACTTGGTAAAATTGGTGACTTCATCAAAGCCAGTTAAATAAGCCACCTCTTTAAGGCTGACTTCAGTACTAAAAATGTAGCGCTTAATTTCCAGCATTACATATTGGTCAATAAAATGTTTGGCAGTATTTAAAGTAACTTCCTGTACAATTTGGTTAAGGTGCTTGGCAGAAATATTTAAAAGCGATGCATAATCCTTAACATTCCGAGTTTTGGTGTAGTTTTTTTCAACTAAATCTTTGAAATTGATAAAGAGTGTTTGATGCTTCTTGTTTGATTTTTCGGGAAGAGCTAGGTGTGCCTGACGTTCTAATTTCAATAAAAACAGCTCCAATATTTTAGCAACAATCTCTTTTTGCGCATAGGTGTTTTTACTTTGAAGCTCTGAAATTATTTCCTGCAAAAAAGATTGGTTAAGCAGACTGTTTTTTAAAAGTGGATCAGAAATATGATAATTGTAGAAATGAGAAACAAAATCTATAGAAGATTTTGAGAAGTATTTTAAAATAAAGTCCTCTGTAAAAACTACTAAATAGCCTTGGTATGTTAAGTCATTTTGAAAAGCATGAACCTGACCCTTGGCAATTTTAAGTACTGACCCTTTGCCAATTGCATAATTCTGTAAATCCACCTGATGTATTCCTGTGCCTTCTGTAACAATCAGTAAAGCAAAAAAAGAAATTCGATGAGGCTGTTTTGGATTATGATTAGGGTCTTTTTGTATACGTAAGAAAAGCTCGTCTAAACGGAGGAACTCAATTTCCGTATTTCCATCGCTACTTTTAAAAGATATATTGGGAATATTATTCAATCGTGACTTATTAATGCTGACAATACCGGTTTGACTGATTTTTTCAAAAAAACTTATAAAGTAAATATAAGCGATTCACTTTAAAACGCAGTTTATTTTGCGGTATGATAAGTGATTTCTTTAATCACTTGATCCAATTGTTTAGCACTATCCACAATCATGTCTTTGATATTGTTCAGGTTCGAGTCCAGCTCCATAGTGCTCAATACCCCAGCAAGACCAATGATATTTGCCAATGGCTTACGTACACCGTGTGATTGGAGAATGCCAATTTCATGTAGTTTCTCACTTTTAGAAGCAATTTCACTTTCTGCATCATAAAGCTGTAGCATGGTACTTACATGCTCTGTAATGTTATAGCCAATGCAAAAAATCCCTTCAGATTCTTGTTTATCATTAACTATGGCTTGCATTTCCCACTGAGTAACAATAAAACCACCTTTTCCGTTGTGCTTTCTTAAGGTTGCTGGAAAAAGTTTTCCGGGATTAGTGAAACACTTATTTGCAACTTCATCACAAACCAAAATATCATCCGGATGAAGTGTGATAGAAAATAACTTACCTAGTAAAGACTCATTCACAAAATCAAATTTCTTGTCATAGTTAGGACTTACATAAGAATATCTCCCATCCATATCTATCGCTATGTTGTAAAAAAAAGAACTTTGTTCTAATAACTTATTTGTTGCGTCAAAATTATTCATAGGTAATAAGCAATATAAAAGACTATATCTCCAATAACTGTACCTAAGTCTTTTCTACTAATTATATCGGCTATTAATGAGCTCTTAAAGGTTTTTTTATTTATTAAATAAAATAGTGAAAGGCTTTTGTCGCTAGATGAAAAGTGAATTATTCAATTAGGGTGAATTACTATAAACTGTTCTTCTCTTTTGTTAACATTAATTTAACATAGAAGTGAAATCGTTATCCGATGTTTGTACCAAACAAATCTCAGTATAAGAATGGAGCAGATTTATATCGTCATGTTAATTGCTTTAGGCGTTCTAGCAATTATAGATTTGATGGTTGGTGTAAGCAACGATGCAGTAAATTTCTTAAATTCTGCTATAGGCTCAAAAGCTATTTCTTTTAGAATAACCATGATTGTGGCCAGCGTTGGCGTGTTGGTTGGTGCTATGTTCTCTAGTGGAATGATGGAAATTGCCCGAAGCGGTATTTTTGTTCCCAGTATGTTCAGCTTTAACGATGTGATGATCATCTTTTTAGCAGTAATGGTCGCTGATATTGTTCTGCTGGATATATTCAACTCTCTGGGCTTGCCCACCTCAACAACCGTTTCCATTATCTTCGAGTTATTAGGAGCTTCGGTTTGTTTGGCTTTGTATAAAATTTACACCACAGATGATACTTTTAACAACCTTGGGGCTTATATAAATACGGCGAAAGCCTCGGCAATTGTCTATAGTATTCTGCTCTCCGTAATTTTATCTTTCTCTATCGGTAGCCTTGTCCAGTATATATCTAGACTGATTTTTACTTTCCATTATGAGAAAAAACTCAAATATTTCGGAGCTATTTTCGGTGGAGTTGCGATTACTGCTATCACATTCTTCATCTTAATTAAAGGTTTAAAAGGGGTTTCTTTTATATCCAAAGAACAATTTTCTTGGATTAGCGAACACCAGTTCTGGATTTTAGGCGTAAACTTTATAGTGTTTGTTTTGTTTTCTCAAGCACTCATTAGCTTTTTTAAGGTTAATATTTTACGAGTTATTATTCTGATAGGAACCTTTGCATTGGCGCTAGCATTTGCCGGGAACGATTTGGTTAACTTTATTGGAGTGCCTATTGCGGCGTTTAATTCTTACGAGATTTTTGCGGGTAGTGGCGTTTCAGGTGACGATTTCATGATGGGCGCATTAGCAAATGATGATATTGTAGCCCCATTTTACTTTCTGCTATTAGCCGGAGTAATCATGATAATTACGCTTTGGACATCCAAAAAAGCTAAAAGCGTTATTGAAACCGGTGTAAACTTATCCAGACAGGGAGACGGGGTAGAAAAATTCACACCTACTAACATTTCTAGGTCTATTGTACGTGTAGCAGTTTATATTGGCGATGGGATGAATTATTTCTTGCCAAAAAGATTGCAGATTAGAATCGATAAAAGGTTTGAAACTGTTAAAAGGCCAATAAAAAAATCAGAAGATGAGCCTGCTTTTGATATGGTAAGGGCTTCGGTAAACCTGATGGTTGCCAGTATTTTGATTTCTATTGGTACTTCTATGAAGTTGCCACTTTCTACAACCTACGTTACTTTTATGGTTGCCATGGGTACCTCTTTTGCTGATAGAGCTTGGGATAGGGAAAGTGCAGTTTACAGAATTGCAGGAGTTTTTAAAGTAATAGGCGGATGGTTTGTTACAGCAATTATTGCTTTTATGATGGCGCTTGTTGTGGCTTATGTATTAAAAGTAGGGGAGGTTTTTGCTTTTGTTGGCTTATTGTTGATGCTTGGAATTATGCTTTATAAAAGCGCTAGAAAGCACAAACAAAAGGTACAAGTTGAAGCAGAAATACAGAGTTTACGTCGCGAAGATGTAGGGACAGTAAACGAAATGATTAAAGAAAGTTCTGCTCAAATTGCAAAAGTGTTCTTTAAAATCAGCGCCTTATACACAGACCTTATCAATAACCTAAGTCAGCATGATTTAGCCCAGTTAAAAAAGAACAAAAAAGACCAGAAAAAGCTAGAGAAAGAGATAGACGAATTAAAGAGCAATGTTTTTTACTTTATTAAAAACCTTGACGATAACTCGGTTGAAGCAAGTAAGTTTTACATCCTTATTTTGGGTTATTTGCAGGATATGGTGCAATCCATCGACTTTATGACGTCAAACAGCTATGCTCACGTTCATAACAACCACAAGCAACTTAAGCTCAACCAAATCACTGATCTAAAAATAATAGATACAGAACTACAACATTTATTACAGTTGTTAGAGGATAGTTTTAAAACGGAAGCTTTTTACAAGATAGACCATATTTTAAGCGAAAAGGATGTTGTTTTAAATACCGTTTCCGAACTGATTACTAAACAAATCAAAAGAATTAGAACTACGGAAACTAGTCCGAAGAATAGTAAACTGTATTTCTCTTTATTGTTGGAAACCAATGATTTAGTTAAATCTGTGATGAGCTTATTGGAATTGTTTAGAGAGTTTAATAAGCTGAATAAGTAGGGGGGCAAAATCTGTCCATAAATAACAAAGGCAGGATTCTCGAAAGGAGAAACCCTGCTTGGACTTAAAAAAGCAATCGTTTCGGTGTTCCTTTTTCAGGATCAAGAAATGTTTTTAGGCTTTGAGGACTCTGTCCGGGTTTCTTAAAATAATTTTATCGAAAAACATATTTTACAAGAAAGTTAAACCGATTTTTTTATTCAATCCCACCTCAAAAAGTCTGAACAGCGTTGAAAGCTGAATATTGCCTTTACCATTTTCAATTTTTGAAATGTAACTTTTTTTAGTCCCAGTTTTTTCAGCAAGTTGTTCTTGTGTTAAATTAGCCTCTTTTCTAGCCTCTTTTAACATCTCGCTAATGATGAACATTTGCGCATTTTCTTCGTACTTAATTCTGCTCTCAGTGCCAATTTTACCATGTTCCAATTCAACAAGCTGGTCAAAATTGGTAATATCTTTATAGTTGTCCATTATTTGTTGGTTTTACTTTTAAAATACTCACTCATCAATCTAGTTGCCTTTTCTAGCTCTTTAGTAGGTGTTTTTTGTGATTTCTTTTGAAAAGCATTAAATAAAATCACCAAATTTCCTTTATCAAAACAGCAAAATATTCGGTATATATTCGATTGATATTCCACCCTAATCTCATAAATCCCGTCGCTACCAGATAGGTGTTTCAAAAATTTTTGAGGCACTCTATCTACTTGTTTGATGAGTTCGAGCACATTTTTTATTTTCGACTTTACTTTCTCATCCTGAGCTTTATAGAAATCCAAAAAGTGGTTTTGATAAAATTGAATCTGACGGCTCATTATGTAAAGTTACTTTAAAAGATAACTTAATATTAATTTATTTTAAATTTTTACTTTGCACAGTTCCGCAGTCATTTCTTTTTCAGAACCACTAAAATTCTATTAGATATGAAGAACTCTTTCCGGATTGGTGAAAATAAATTTTATATATCGCGAATATGATACCGCTTAATGGAGTCAAAATTCTCTTTTTGTTCTGGACACAGTCCTCTATTTCATGTTTCGATTTATGTGGTTGCTGAAAAAGCGAACACTTAAACCAGTTGGGATTCTATAATATAGATTTAAGAGACCGTTAAAATGCTAACTTTAAAACTAGTTAGGGTTTCATTGTAAATAAAACTGTTGGTAGCTTTTTTTTATTCTTTAATTTCTGACTTTAATCTTTTCCATGTCTCGTTAGATAAAATCGGTACGTAGTCCATAATTTTGTCTTTTCTATAATCAATAATATACTCGGCTCTTTCTTTTGAGTCAGGATGAGTACTTATCCAAGTTAAATATTTTGTTGTTTCATCTTCGTTGTCTGATAGCCTATAAAGAAAATTTGAAAATGGTAATGGGTTTACTTTTGCTTTTGTTAGATAATCAACTGCTTTTATGTCTGCTTCCTTTTCTAAATTTCGGTCAAATGCTGATGAAGAAAGCATTTTTGCTGTTTCCTTTATGATTTCTGAACCTCCATTTCCTGTTGTCATTGAGATTAAAACTGATAGCCCAATTTCTTTGACTAGTGTTTTCATTACATGATTTAACTGTATATGTGCAATTTCATGACATATAACCCCAGTTAATTCTTCTTGATTTTCTGAATTTAAAATCAGCGCACTATTAATAATTAAATGCCCATTTGGCAATGCAAAAGCATTTATCTCTTCCTTATTAAGTATGTGTATTTTTATTTTTTTTCGATCTATTTTATTTGATGTACAAATATGTGTAACAATACTATCAATTGAGTTTATTGCAAATTCACTTTGATTTTCCTGTTCTGTTTTTTTGAAGGCTTGCCAAAAAAGATCGCCTAATTTTTCCTCTGTTTTATCGGTTGCTTGCTGAATTTTTAGAATTTTCATCCAATCAACCTGGGTTAATGAAAGCCAAGTTCCGAAAAAAAGAAGAGTGGTTATTATGCCCTGAATAATTGTCTTTCTCATGATTTTGATTTACAAATTATATTTGTCAATGAACCATAAAACCACCACTCAACATGAATCCCTTTTCTAGTCTGAATGGCAGTGTAAATAGTAGCGACTAGTTCAGCCAAGTTGAAAAGTATTACTGAAATTATGTAGGAGATATATTTGTTTGTGATGGTTTCATCTGTAAATATTATTGAAATTGTCCACCAAAACCCTATGCTATTTATTAATAGCATAGATAATTGAGATATTAAAGCCTGTGTGCAGTGCCAACGAACAAAATATGTGGATTTACGATTGCTGAAGTAAAATACTATTGTAGCAATTAAATTTACTATAGGCAAGGGTAAGCCGACTATAATTGCAATTAATGACATCAAATAACTACTTGACGCAGTCTCTGCTTCATGTTCACTAGGGTCGTAACTAAATTCTTTTATATGTATCATAAACCTTTTGTGATATTCCAAACCCAATTGCTTATTACAAGCAATACCAATGGTATTGCAAATTTTGGATTTTTAAGATAAAATTCTGTTTTATTATAAAAATTAAATAAGTAATCGCTTTTCGTTATAATGTCAATGATAATCCAAAGTGGTGTAAGGAGCATAATAATTGCAACTACTAAACCAAGTGGGTTTATACTTAATGCTTCATAGAAATTACCTTTTGCCAAAGAAATTACTGAACGGGTTGAACCACAGGAAGGGCAGGGTATATTTGTTACATGTTTTATTAAACAAACTTCAAATGAATTGTTTTTAGTAATGCCTTTTGAGATGTTTAAATATATCCAAATATACCCTACTAAACATGTTATAGATAAAATTGAATATAACTTGTTCCTGTTGAGTGTCATGTCATTAGTATAAAAGTTGTTGGATTTTTTCCATATTTTTTTCCCTAGTGGATTTTTGGATCATGAACCAGTCAACTATCGCCCAAATTCCTAGACCACCACAGGTTAAAAGCTTTCCAATTCCTAATCCAGTATCTCCAATAATAAATCTATCAATACCAAATGAACCTGCTAAAATTGAAACTATTAAGCTTGTTGTTGGGTCCTTTAGTTGAACAGTTGAAATCATTCCCCATTTTGAATCATCCACTTCAATCAATCTTTCTCGGATCACATTTAAATCATGACTTTCGAAAAATTTTGCATTTGACATGATAAACATATCTACTTTTTGTGCTTCCATTATTGTTTTTTTAGTTTAAAATTTTCTATTCATTTGGCTTTACTTTTCTGCCCTTTTTTTAAAATGGTTATAAGTGTCCATTTAATTGTATTCCCTTATTCAATTTGATCTATCAAACTATAGATGACTTTTGCTCCATTCTGAATATTTATCCTTATTAAGGATGTTTACAATAGAAACCATCTTTTTATTATGTGTGGTTTTTTTATCACTCAACTAACTATATGTTGTATAATAAAATACCTTTTTCAGTCTCCTAATATATTTAATTTATATGAAATAAATATACATAAAACAAAAACACCTTAATAGTCTATTTACGTATGAAGATTTTAAATTTTCGGGTTAAAAATCAGCTTTAACTCCACACCTCATCCCTCCAATTTTTTCTCTTATATTTGCGCAAATTTTAAACAAACTGTTTAAAAATAAAAACCGTTGCATTTTAGATAACTCTACAAGAAAAAAGGCCTTTCAAATTATGACAACATTACAAACAGAGATTGCCAAGAGACGTACTTTTGGAATTATTAGTCACCCCGATGCAGGTAAAACTACTTTAACAGAGAAGTTGCTGTTGTTTGGTGGTGCTATCCAAAAAGCCGGAACAGTAAAAAGAAACAAGGACGAGAAAACTGCGACTTCAGATTTTATGGAGATTGAAAAGCAACGTGGTATTTCTGTGGCAACCTCTGTAATGGGTTTCGAATATAATGGAGCCAAAATCAATATTTTAGATACGCCAGGTCACAAGGATTTCGCGGAAGACACCTACCGGACATTAACCGCAGTGGATTCTGTTATTTTAGTAGTGGATTGCGTAAAAGGGGTAGAGGAGCAAACAAAAAAACTGATGCAAGTTTGTAGAATGCGCCACACGCCAGTAATTATCTTTGTTAATAAAATGGACCGTGAGGGTAAAGACCCTTTCGATTTGTTAGAAGAACTAGAAAAAGAGCTAAACATTTCTACAAGACCACTAAGTTGGCCAATCGGTATCGGACACTCGTTTAAAGGTGTTTACCAATTAAATAACAAGGTTTTAAACTTGTTTAGCGCTAATAAAAAACGCATTGCTGATGATCAAGTGAGCATTGCAGATTTAGCTGACCCAAAGGTTGATCAACTTGTTGGCGATAGGTTAGCAGTTAAACTTAGAGACGATGTAGAATTGATTGAAGCTGTTGCCGAACCGTTTGATAGAAGTTTGTATTTGGCTGGTTATTTAGCTCCTGTGTTTTTTGGTAGCGCCATCAATAACTTTGGTGTACAAGAGTTGTTAGAAACCTTTATCCAGATTGCACCAACACCGCAGGGTAGAGAAACTGATAGCAGAAAAGTAGAAAGTGATGAGCCTAAGTTTACTGGTTTTGTGTTTAAAATTCACGCCAATTTAGATCCTAATCACCGTGATAGAATTGCTTTCTGTAGAATTTGTTCAGGAACATTTAAGCGTAATACCTTTTACCACCATAATAGACTGAATAAGAAGCTGAAATTTGCTTCACCAACCAGTTTTATGGCGGATAATAAAAGTTTGGTAGAAGAAGCTTTTCCGGGTGATGTAATTGGTTTATACGATTCGGGGAACTTTAAAATTGGAGATACACTTACCGAAGGAGAAAACTTACAGTTTGTGGGTATTCCGAGTTTCTCGCCAGAGATTTTTAGAGAACTAGAGAACAACGATCCTTTTAAAACCAAACAATTGGAAAAAGGAATTCACCAATTAAGTGATGAAGGTGTAGCTCAGCTATTTATCCAAAATCCGGGTAACCGAAAAATTATTGGAACAGTAGGAGAGCTTCAGTTCGAGGTAATTCAGTTCAGATTATTAAATGAATATGGTGCGGCCTGTAATTTTCGCCACATGAATATTACCAAGGCAAAGTGGGTTTCTGCAACTTCTGAAGAAGAATTAAATAAGTTTATCCAAAGACATAACTCTAAAATAGCTTACGATAAAGAAAGCAAGCCCGTATTTTTAGCAGCTTCTGCATGGGATATTGAGTATGCTACCAAACAGTTTCCAGAGGTTAGCTTCCATGATACATCTGAGTGGAGCTTGATAGAGAAGAAATAGGTTTTCTTTTTAGTTTATTGCTAGGTGAAAAGCCATTTCGCACAGGCTTTCCGTCCCTCTTGAGCGGGACAAGCTCAAGTTCTTTTTTCCTTGATGAAAAAAGAACCAAAACTTGAGCGAAGCGTATGCATGAAAGCAAATAAAAACAATAAACAACCTGAATAAAATCAAGGCTTGCGAATCTTTGTTCATTTCGTCACGATAAATCTTTTGAGCACAATCCAAGTCGTGGGAACGGTTGTGCTTTCACTAAGTTTCTGCAACACTTCTGCGGATTGCTGACGGTTGTCTGTTAACAAAGGAAGTGCAAAAAGATTTATCGGACTTCATTTCCAAATATTCTAATGCCGGTCCAATAGGCTGGCTTTAAAATGTGACGAAAATACCTAAAAGCACAAACTTTCCTGACCGATAAATTCCGCCTTGGCGGTTGCGGTAACGGTGAAGAAGTAAAAGCATTTCCTTTGTAGCAACCGGCGCAGCGGCGGCTTTTTTTGGTTACTTTTTTCAGCTGAAGGAAAAAAGTTACTAGCCTTTCCGGCGGCAATGAGCCGGGAGGATTATAATACTAAATAATAATTTTTTCATAAATACGAACGCAGGTTTCTCGAAAAGAGAAATCTTGCTTGACTTTAAGTCTTCTCGAAAAGAGAAATAATGCATAAAAATAGAAAGCCCCTATCACAAAACTTCAAAAAAACTCTCTTAAATTGCACAAAAACAATTAAAGCATTAATGCCCAAAGAAACACAGCCTCAAACTCACCGATTCATCTTTGATGACTTCAGTTTTGAGAATTTCTATGAGCAACAGGTTTTAAAGTACTTAAAACCCCAATTAAACGATTCTTTTTTAAAAGTATATCCTTTAACTATTCAAGTAAATCAGGCCTCTTTTGAGGTAGGAGATGGTAAAAAAACACACGCCATTGTCACCGTTATAAAGGGCGAAAAACAATTGCTTTTGAGTTGCGACTGTGGTTTTGTACATTCCGATGATTTTTTGTGCGATTTTCAAGCTAAAGCTATCCAGACGGTGAGTAGCAAAGCAGAATACCTTATCTTCTTTGACGAAAAGGAAAGAAACCAAGTGTTTAAAGCAGAAGCATCAGCTTATGGATTAGAAAACGAAGATAATTTGTCGGCTTATTTCGAACTTGTTTTTGAGAACAATAGTTATTCGGTCAAAGCAAAAAATCAACAACTTTTTCCGTTAAACTCATCGGCTTTAAAGCAATTAAAATCTAAACTTGCAGAAGTTATTTCGCCTACTTCCGTAAATAATCAAACTACTGATAAAACTAAGATCATTGTTTTAAAACAGCATAAATATTACCGACATCTTTGTATTGATTTTTACGAGGCTAGTCTAAGCAAAGACGGGAATATTAAAAATCCGCTTGTTCACCTAAACCCTTTAGATTTTATTTGGAATACAGACGAGCAAAATGAAATCAAGTTTTTTTCAGCATTACAAAAGTTCGCTAATCCGGTTGAACAGCAAATTGGCACTACAGAATTAAAAGCGTTAAAAGCTATTGTTGCAAACCCAAATAATTACGCGGTTTTTCAACATCAAAAAGGCAAATCAGACCAGTTAAGTGCAAGTAATTTAAGCGCAGTAAACCTCCATAAAAGTAATGTTGAAATTAAGTTAGAAGTTATTCAGTTAGATAATTTCTACCAAATAAATGCTAGTTTATCAATCGGAAATAAACAACTAAAACTGGCAGATATTGAGTTAGTTTACGATTGTTTTATTGCTGATAATAATGATTTATACTTAATTGAGCACCCGCAAAAACTAGCGGTTATCACTTGGTTAAAACAGCATACGGCTGGTATACAAATCCATCAATCCAAATACCTTAGCTTCAAGAGAACGTTTCTGGAGAACATGGAAGACCAAGTAGCTATTACCTATAAATATTTAAAAGCGGCTTCTCCAACACAACTTAAAAACAACGGCTTTTTAGCACCAATCGAGAAAATAATTTACTTATCAGATTTCGGTGAACACGTAATGATTATCCCAGTGATGCGTTACGGCGAGGCAGAAGCGCAGGTGAGGAGCAGAAAGCAAGTTTATGGTTTAGGTGCCAAAAACAAAGAGTTTTTAGTAGCTAGAAACGATGAGGAAGAAATTGATTTTGTTGCGATGTTAACAAAACAGCACCCTTATATTGCTGAGCAACTTGAAAATGGCTTGCATTATTTTTATCTGCATAAAAAGCACTTTTTAAACGAAGAATGGTTTTTAAATACTTTTGAAGATTGGCAAAACCATAATGTTACTATTCTAGGTTTTAATGAGTTAGAAAACAACGAGTTAAATTTAAATAAAGCCAAAATAAGTATAAAGATAATTAGTGGTTTAAACTGGTTTAACATCAATATAAAAGCAGGCTTCGGCGCAAGAAAAGCAAGTTTAAAACACTTACACAAAGCCATCAGAAATAAGCATAAATACGTCAAACTGGATGATGGAACTTTAGGCATTTTACCAGAAGAATGGATGGCGAAGTTTGCGGTTTACTTTAACGCCGGCGAGGTCGTGGATGATGAAACTTTGCAAATACCTAAAATTAATTTTAGCACCGTTGATGAGTTTTTTGATGCCGAAATGTTGGATGAGAAAGCTAGCGAAGAGATAAAGTATTACAAGCAACAATTTTCGAATTTTGAGCAGATAGGAGAGGTGGAAGTACCCATAGATTTACAAACCACACTTCGTAACTACCAAAAACAAGGTTTAAACTGGCTGAATTTTTTAGACGAATTTAACTTCGGAGGGATTTTGGCTGATGACATGGGCTTGGGTAAAACTGTACAGATAATTGCTTTTATTTTACTGCAACAGCAGAAAAGGCAGCAAAATACAAATCTGCTTGTTTTGCCAACTTCCTTAATTTTCAACTGGGTTGCAGAGTTTGAGAAATTTGCCCCTAGTTTAAAAATCCTCACGCTTTACGGTGACCAAAGGCAAAAAAGTATTGAAAACTTTGAACAGTATCAGGTTGTAATTACCACATACGGAACTCTTTTGTCCGATATTAACTTCCTGAAGGATTATACTTTTAACTATGTTTTTTTAGATGAGTCTCAAGCAATTAAAAATCCAGAATCGCAAAGATATAAAGCTGTTCGGCTTTTACAATCGAGGAATAAAATTGCCATTACCGGAACTCCGATAGAAAACAATACTTACGATTTATACGGTCAGCTTTCTTTTGCTTGCCCCGGTTTGTTAGGTAGTAAGCGCTACTTTAAAGATATTTATGCCATGCCGATTGATATGTTTAAAGACGGTAAAAAGGCTTCGGCATTACACCAAAAAGTAAAACCCTTTATTTTACGACGTACCAAAAACGAGGTAGATTTGCAGTTGCCAGAAAAAACAGAAATGGTGGTTTACTGCGAAATGGAGACTGAACAAAGGCAAATTTACGAAGCTTATGAAAAGGAGTTTCGCGAATATATTTCGGCAATTACCAATGAAGAACTGCGAAGAGATAGCATGAATGTTTTAAAAGGTTTAACCCGATTGAGACAGATTTGCAATTCGCCAAAATTATTAAAAGGCGACCGTTTGCCTGGAGACCAATCCGTGAAAATTGACACCTTAATTTCGCAAATCAAAGAACATGCTCCTAATCATAAAATTTTGGTTTTCTCGCAATTTGTAGGGATGTTGGACTTGGTAAAAGTACAGTTGCAAAAAGAAAACATTGCGTTTAGTTACTTAACTGGTCAAACCCAAAACCGAAAACTAGTGGTTGATGAGTTTCAGAATAAAGAAGAAGTAAAAGTGTTTTTAGTGAGTTTAAAAGCAGGTGGAGTGGGCTTAAACTTAACTGAGGCAGATTATGTTTACCTAATTGACCCATGGTGGAATCCAGCTGTCGAAAACCAAGCGATAGACCGAGCGCACCGTATTGGGCAAACAAAAAATGTGGTGGCTATTCGCTTAATCTGTAGCAATACAGTAGAAGAAAAAATGCTTGAATTACAGCAAAGAAAAAAAGAACTTTTCCAAAGCGTAATCCCTTCTGAAACGGAGTATATAAATGCTTTCTCTAAAGAAGATTTATTGAAAATAGTGGGATAATTGAAAAGTTTTTCAAATTATACGTATTAATGATTATTTTTTGTACGTATATTTGATTATGGACACTAAACTCACATTAAAGCTTGATAAGGGAGTCATCGAGAAAGCTAAGAGTTATGCTGCAGAAAAGCAGGTGAGCTTATCTAAGCTCATTGAAAACTACTTAAACGCTGTAACCACTAATGCCGATAATAGAGTCTCTGAGCCTATCTCTCCTTATGTGAAAAGCATTTCATCTGGAAAAAGTGTATCATCAGATATTGATTATAAAGATATTTATACCGATTACATATCTGAAAAACACAAATGAAGCCTCGGTTATACTTAGACACTAATATTGTGTTGGATTTATTGACCGAAAGACATCCTTTTTATACGCCAACTGCTGAGCTAGTCTCACTTGCAGATAGTAGTCAGGTTGTTTTAGTCGTTTCTTCATTAACCTTTGCAACAGCCATTTACTTTATAGCGAAGTTTGAAGATGCAGAAATTGCAATGCAGAAATTAAAGAAATTCCGTGTTTTATGTGAAATATCTGATTTAAGTGCCTTAATTATTGATAAGGGATTGAATTCTGAGTTTAAAGATTTTGAAGATGCATTACAGTATTTAAGTGCAAAAGATACAGGCTGTGATTTCTTAATCACTCGAAATGGTAAAGATTTTAAAAATTCAACTATTCCAGTATTTACTGCAGAGGAATATTTGAAGGTTTATAGAGCTTAACCGATTTTTTTATGCTCTTACAAATTAACCCTAAAATGACCCCGTTTACAATCACAATTCGTTAATTTGTATAAAACAACATGAACATGTTTACGAAACAAAATATTCTTTATAGTTGGACTTTCATGAGAGTAGTAAAGCTTGTGATGGGGGCTTATGTAGCTTATGAAGCAATTGCTAATCAGCAATATGTTTTACTTTTGTTGGCAGCTTTCTTTTTGTATCAGGGTGTTTTTAACCTTGGTCATTGCGGAATCAACGGTTGTTCTGTAGATAATTCACGGTCTAAAAGGTAAATCAAAGCAAAAGCTGTGTATAAATATGTTGAGATATTTCTGGGTTCATATTCTGGCTATTGGAACTACCTAAGCAATGAAATTTTAAGTCCCAGTTGGCACAACTATTTTTATTGGTTGTTAATGCTCTCTATTGGGATTTGGCTTTTAGAAGTTATCATCCCTTGGCGTAAAAATCAATCGGTATTTCGTCAGGATTTTTGGATGGACGGCTTTTACATGTTCTTCAATTTCTTCCTGTTTTCATTGATTGCTTATAATGCTATTTCAAACATTGCGGTAGAAGCCTTTAATGATTTCTTAGGTTTATTTGGTGTTGAGAATATTGTGGCTTTTGAAATTCAGAATTGGCCAAAATGGACTCAATTGCTTTTACTGTTTGTAGTTGCGGATTTTATCCACTGGAATGTACACCGAATGTTGCACAGGTATTCATGGATGTGGGAGTTTCACAAAGTTCACCATTCTGTTAAAGAAATGGGTTTTGCAGCACATTTACGTTTCCATTGGATGGAATCTGTTTTTTATAAAACAGCGCAATACATTCCTTTAGCTATGATTGGTTTTGGGTTGAAAGATTTTTTTATTGTTCACATTTTTGCAACAGCAATAGGGCATCTTAACCATTCAAACTTAAATTTGTCTTACGGGCCGTTTAAGTACATTTTAAACAATCCAAGAATGCACATCTGGCATCATGTAAAGAAATTGCCTGCTGGCACTTACGGCGTTAATTACGGGATTAGTTTGAGTGTTTGGGATTATATCTTCGGAACGCATTATATTCCCTCAGACGGGAGAGATATTGAATTGGGCTTTAATGGAGATGAAGAATTTCCAAAGGATTTAAAAAGCCAGTTAATTCACCCTTGGGAAGCAAAAGAGAAAGATTAGAATGTATTGTCTCAGCTATTCTATCTTTCTCTCCTTCAAAATTATTTTAATTTTCTCTCTCCACTAGCATTTCTGCGAAGCTTAGTAAGGTCTTTTTATTTTCTACCGGTACATTAATCTTCTCGAAAGCATCTAACGCTAATTTAGCGTATTGTTGCATTACCTCTTCTGATAGTTTACGAATGTTGAGTTGATTGTATAGCTCTTTAACTGCTTCAACTTTTTCTTCTGCGATAAAGTCTTTTTTGTTTATCCAAGTCGTTAAATCTACTAAGTCAGTGCCCTGTGCTAGCTCTAAAGCTTTAATCAATAAGAAGGTTTTTTTATTAGATATGATATCACCGCCAACTTGTTTTCCAAACTTTTCCGGGTCGCCGTAAACATCTAAAATGTCATCCTGGAGCTGAAAGGCTAATCCTAAGTTTTCGCCAAACTGATAAAGTAGCTCAGCATTTTCAGAATCAGCATCGCCAATTAAAGCACCAATTTTTAATGCGCCACCCAGTAAAACCGCAGTTTTTAAGCGAATCATTTCCAAATATTCTTCAATGGAAACCTCATCTCTAGCTTCAAAATTCATGTCAATTTGTTGCCCTTCACAAACCTCAACCGCTGTTTTATTGAAAACATCTAAAACCCCGGTTAATATTTCTGATTTAACCTGAATCATCAGTTTGTAAGCCTTCACAAACATTACATCGCCAGATAAAATAGCTACAGAATCGCTCCACTTTTCATGAACAGTAGGCTGTCCACGACGCAATGGTGCATTATCCATAATGTCATCATGCATCAACGTAAAATTGTGGAACATTTCAATCGCCAAAGCTGGAGATTTTGCATCATCAATATCACCACCAAATAAATCAGTCGCCATTAAAACTAGGGCAGGTCTTAATCTTTTGCCACCTAAAGCCATTAAATAGGCAATAGGCTCGTATAATTCGTTTGGCGTTGCAGGGTATTCAATGTCCTTTACCGCCTTGTCTATAATTTGCTGTAATTCTTTTATGCTGTGCATTTAAATTTTGATGGGTGCATATTGATGCGAAAATAGGGATTTATTTGTTTAGCATAGATACTAAAAGACTGCAAAATATAGATTTCCTATAAATTTGAATTTCACTAAATATCATTGCTTGTCTCTCTCGTCTTACTTTTCAAAAACAAAAGTTACTCCACAATCAAACTAAAATCAATTTGTCTTTTGGCTAAGTCAACACGTTTTACTTTGATTTTCACTTCATCGCCAAGTTGATAAGTTCTTTTTTTCTTTTGCCCAATAATGCAATAGTTTTTCTCGTCTAAAACGTAGAAATCATCAGAAATATCACGTAACCTAATCATACCTTCGCACTTATTTTCTTGAATCTCTACATACATTCCCCACTCGGTAACACCCGAAATAATACCTAGGTAAACTTCTCCAATGTTATCTTCCAAGTATTCTGCTTGTTTGTATTTGATAGAAGCTCGTTCTGCATCTGCTGCTTTTTTCTCCATTTGTGAAGAGTGCTGACACATTTTTTCGTAATGATCTGCATTTACACTGTCGCCACCTGCTAAGTAATACTCTAAAAGTCGGTGAACCATTACATCCGGGTACCGGCGAATAGGAGAGGTAAAGTGGGTGTAAAAATCAAAAGCTAAACCGTAATGGCTACTGCTTTTGGTGGTGTAAATAGCTTTCGCCATAGAACGGATGGCTAACTGAGTAAGTACATTCTGTTCTTTTGTGCCTTCAACATCAGCCATTAATTTATTTAAACTTTTGGCCGTATCTCTATCAGATTTTGTAGAAATTTTATGCCCAAATTTAGAAGCAAAAGTTGCAAATGCAGCTAAACTATCTGGTTTAGGCGAATCATGCGCTCGGTAAACAAAAGTATATTTATGCTTTCCTTTTCCTTTTTTAGCGATAAACTCAGCCACTTTTTTATTAGCTAAAAGCATGAAGTCTTCAATCAGTTTATGCGCATCTTTACGCTCTTTTACATAAACTCCAGTAGGTTTTCCATGCTCGTCAAGCTTAAATTTAACTTCTGTTGACTCAAAGCTAATAGCGCCATGTTTAAACTTTTTATCTCTTAAAATATGAGCTAGATGATTCAGTTTTAAAATCTCTTCTGCAAAATCACCAGCTTTATTCTCAATAATTTCTTGAACCTCTTCATAAGCAAACCTATGGTCGCTATAAATTACCGTTTTGCCAAACCACTCGTTAATCAAATTGGCATTTTCATCCATTTCAAAAACAGCAGAAAAGCATAGTTTTTCTTCTTTAGGGCGTAGTGAACACAAGTTATTCGATAAACTTTCAGGTAACATCGGAATTACCCTATCTACCAAGTAAACCGAAGTTCCACGTTCATAAGCCTCTTTATCTAAAATACTATCCGGAATCAAATAGTGCGAAACATCGGCAATGTGGACCCCAACTTCATAATTCCCGTTTTCTAACTTTTTAAAAGAGATGGCATCATCAAAATCTTTTGCATCAAAAGGGTCAATGGTAATGGTCAAGGTCTTTCTAAAATCACGTCTTTTAGCAATTTCTTCTTTGCTGATTTCTGGTGAAATAGCTTGCGCTTCTTTTTCAACTTCTACCGGGAAACTTAGCGGGAAACCATATTCTGCTAAAATAGCGTTCATTTCGGTGTTGTTTTCACCCTGTTTACCTAAAATATTTTTGATGATACCCACTGGGTTTTTTGCTCCAGCAGGCCAGTCTACAATCTTAGCTAAAGCTTTAACGCCGTTTTTAGCACCATTTAAATCCTCTAGCGGAATAAAAATATCATGCAACATTTTACGGTCATCCGGAATAAAAAAGGCGAAATGTTGGCTCAGTTTTACAATGCCTGTAAACTCCATTTTAGCCCGTTCTAAAATTTCTACCACTTCACCCTCTTTACGTTTGCCTTTGCTACTCTCGTAAACGTGAAGCTTTACTTTATCGCCGTGTAACGCGGTACGCACCTTTCTTGGTGCTATATAAATATCTTTTTCAAACTCGTCATCCGGAATTACAAATGCAGAACCATCATTAGACATGGCGATTTTGCCAGTTAAAAAGGCCTTAACCTCATGTATTTTATATTTCCCCTTACCAACTTCTAAAAAAACACCTTTTTCAGTCTGCTCTTCTAGAACTTCTAAAATAGTTGTCTTAGAATCTGGTTCTATAATATTTAGTTTATTAGCTATTTGGCGATGATTCATAGGCTTATTGCCCGATTTTTCAAGTACATTAGAGATTAACTCTGTGAGTACCTTTTTTATGGAGTTTCCTTGATGATTTGACATTGAGGTAATTGTTATCTTACTTATTTGAAGCTCAAAATAGAGATTATGTTTTTAATATTCAGTTTTTAAGCAATCTTTTAACATTGGCTTAACCTTAGCTTTTCCCTGATTTAGCAGTTTAACGCCATCTTTCATGCCAAAAACTAAATGTAATTTTTAATTTAGCGGATATCAAACACCAAAACTAAATGTCAGAAAAACTTCAGAAAGCATTCGAGAAAAACTTAGATAATAAATTAGTCAAACTTTTTTGGTTAAAAAATAAATCTGTAAATATTGGTATTTGCAATTATGGAGCTAGAATAACGCACTTCATTGTATCAAAAGACAATAAAGAAGTTGATATTACTTTAGGCTTTAATAGTATTGATGATTACTTGAATAAAGAGAATGAGTTTTACTATGGTGTAACCGTTGGTAGATTTGCCAATAGGATAGAAAACGCAAAGTTTACCCTTAATAATGAAACTTACCAGCTTGAAGATAATAATGGTGGCAATAGCTTGCACAGTGGGAGTGTTGCTTTTCATAATAAAGTATGGGACATAAATGAGGTGAGTGATAACAGGTTGAGCATGTCGGTAAACAGTCCCGACGGTGAAGGAGGGTTTCCAGGAAGCTTAAGCTGTGAAGTTATTTTTACTCTCACAGAAGAAAGCGAACTAATTGTGAATTATGGCGCTAAAACCGATAAAGACACTATTATTAACTTAACCAACCACGCTTATTTTAATTTGAATGGTGAAAGTAGCGGTACAATTTTAAACCATCAGATTTGCATAAATGCTGATGAATTTTTACCAATTAAAGTAAACTGCATTCCGAACGGTGACTTGGAAGCAGTAACCAATACTCCTTTTGATTTTAGAGAAGCTAAAGAAGTAGCAAGAGATTTTGATTTGGATAAGGAACAGATGAAATTCGGAAACGGTTACGATCACTCTTTTGCCATTAACCAAACAGAGTTGATTAATTTTGCCGCTTCTGCAAAAGGAGACAAAACCGGCTTAACGCTTGAAATTTATTCAACAGAACCCGGAATGCAATTTTATACAGGCAATTTTTTGAACGGTGATATAGGGAAAAGTGGAGAGCCTTATAATGCAAGGACTGGCTTTTGTTTTGAAACACAGCACCATCCAAACTCACCTAATCAACCAAATTTTCCGTCAACCACTTTAAAAGTAGGAGAGGAGTTTAAATCTACAACGGTTTATAAGGTTTTTTAAATATCAATTAAAGGATATATATTTTAATTAACCATCAATTTTTCAGTAAAGTTTTAGATGGGTGTTTTTAAAAAATAAACGTTTTTAGGTTTTAATAAAAGAGCTTTTTCGGAGGCTCTTTTTACGTTTTATATTTTTCTGTTTACTTAAGGGTAACAAAAAATGCCTTTTCTTTATTAGATATAGTGCTTGTTTTACTCAAATTTTTATAAATTTATCTACATGCCTAAATTATTAGTTTACATAGCGATATTATTTTTATGTTTTTGTGATACAGTTTCGCAAGCGCAGGTTATCCCAACCGATACTATTCCAGTTAAGATTAATTACACTTTTAAAGGTGATTCGGTGAAGTTTACATCAGAACTACGACCTTTAAGAGCAATTGCAGGTGCTCCAGAACCATTCTATACTTATTTTTGGGAGTTTGGTGATGGCGAATTTTCTTTCCAAAAAGAACCCATACATACTTACGCTAAAGCGGGTGCTTACTTTCCAAGGCTTTATGCTACTAATAATTATGATGATGGTAAACCGCCACCACGCCGTCCGGGAAGTATAAATATTAAGCAAAATGCCACCAAGCTTGCTAGTGTTACCAACTTCTTTAAACAGGATGAAAATATAGCACTAAAAACTAATAATATGCCTAAACCTAATGAGGAAATGGTATTGATTTTAGGATATAAAAAAGACTTGATGCTAGGCAGTTTGGAAGGTAAAGGCACAATCGTTTTATTTTATAACGATAAAGAATTTGCAAAGGATAACTTCCTAATAGATACAGTAAGACTGCATCATGGTGAAAAGAAAACCAGTAATACTGCTTTTTTACAAGTGGCAAGTAATTATAGGGCTTCACAAAAATATTATGCGCAAAATGGGCCATCAAATAACCTGAATTTATTTGACTTAAAAAGTAAATCAGAATTAATAAAAGAGCGTATTGCCAAGTATCGGAATATGGACGCTTGGACTTTTGATAATCTGAATCAGAAAGAAGAGAAATTTATGTTTTTTAGCATGAAAACTACACCAGAAATGTTGGCTGATACCAATGCGGTGGTTACCATTTCGGCAATGATGATTCTAGATAATCCAACCGCTGATGTGAGTGTTTACGATTTGGAATTACAAATTGTGGCTTCGCATGACCCTAATAAAATGATGTTACGCAACCGATCAATGAACTATCGTTTTGTGGGTAAAAACCGACGCTTGACTTATAAAGTTAGGTTCCAAAATACAGGAAAAGGTCCTGCTAAAATGGTGAATGTAGGAGTTAGAGTCCCAGAGAATCTTGATAAATCGTCTATTAAAGTTTTAGGAACTAGCCCCAAAGTAGCTTTACGAGACTCAACTTATATTACAGGTTCTGTTTTAGATACCTTATCAAGTAAGGATAGCGTGAATTTTGTTTTTCGTAATATTTACCTCAAGGGGATGCAACAGGATGGTGTTAGCGATGCAGATTCAACCAAAGGTTTTGTAGAGTACAGTATCAAGTTTAATAAAAAACCAAAGAAAAAATCTTTTGATAGTGGCGCAGCTATCATCTTTGATAAAAATGAGCCTATTTATACCAATAAATCAACAGGGAAGTTTAAACCCGGTATTTCGCCAGGGATAATTACAGGCTATGGAATGCTTACTAGTAAAAAAGAGTTTAATGACTATGGCGATAAAAACTACTCTTTAGGTTTTACCATTTCGTCCTTTTCCCCTTACAAGGAATATTTGCAAGCTGAAATTTATTTAGGCTATTATAATAATTCGAATGAATTTAAAGGTGCAGTCGCCGACTTTAAGCCAGTCGATACTGCCTTTAATGGTCGCGACGGCTATATGATTATAGGAAGAGAGTTTTACTCACAGTCTAGTCGGATAAATGTAGATTTAGTGCCAATTCAATTACGTTATAATATTAACTCATTTATAGGTGTTGGGGCAGGTGGAATTCTTTCTTTAACAGTTAACCAGCATACAAAAAACTACCAAAGGTCATTCTTAGAACAGCGACAAGCAACTGTAAATGCTATTATTACAGATCAGGTGTTATTGTCAGACGGTAAAAACAGCTTTTCTGAGGTAGCTACTGCGGGTTTTGTGGATTTACAGTTGGGCTTAGTGAGAAAAGGTCCTGCTTTAGGTTTTAGGTACATTAAATCTTTTTCTGTTAATGATGAAAGACTATTTACCTATTTAAGCTGGAAATTTTAGCTATTTTTAGCTAAATATCTACGGAGACTTGCAACGAATTTTAGTACTTTTTTTCTGTTTAACCCTGTCTTTTTGTGAAGTCTTTTCACAAAATACAGACGCTATCTTTCAAAAAAGACAAGATGCGCTTAAAGCTAAAGACAGTTTAGCAAAGTGGATTGATAACAGAGTTAATCTTGCTTTGGAACAACCAACAGAAAGGTTGCCATTTTTAATGGAAACCAATAAGTTGGTTTGGAGGAAACCTCAAAAACCACAAGAAACTGAAGCATGGCTTTTTTTACTGATTAACCAAGGCTACTATCAGTTACAAAACGGAGATATTTTAGCTTCAATTACCTGTTATGAAAACGCCTATCAATTCTTTCAAAAACACCCTTTCAGTTTAGATGTTGAGGAGTATATTTTAAAACCCTTATCAAATAATTATACCCGTTTGGGCGATTATGAGCGAGCAATCTATATTCAACAACGAAGTTTAAACTTAGCATTAAGCCAAAAAAATAATGAACTGGCAAGTTCTATTTACTGTAACGTGTCAACATCATATCGTTCAAAAGGCGATTTAAAAAATGCTGAAAAATCTACAAAATCAGGTTTAAATATCGCCAACCAAAATAGTGACATATACGGACTATTACTGTCTAATATGGCAGATATTAATAATGAACGAAAAGATTATAATGATGCAAATAATTATGCATTAAAGGCAATTTCACACCTTAACACTCGTAAAAAAAACAGTTCGACTGCTTATTGGCTGTTAGGCGCTTACACCCTTGCGGGCGATATTCAACTAAATATTAAAAATTACAGCCTTGCAAAATCTTATTATAAATCAGCGCAACAATCAGTAGCTGGAAACCGAAGAAGAGAGCTGACGTATATCATTAATCGATTAGGTGAAATCAGTTTAAAACAAGGAAATTTCCGGGAAGCATTACGTTATTATAATGAAGCCTTAATTTATTTACTGCCAGACTTTAAATTGATTAATCCAGCGGATTTACCGAATAAAGAGTTGCTTTATGGAGAAAATAAGCTCCAAGCGGCACTAATAGGCAAAGCCGAAATATTGGAGCTTTTAGGTAACCATAAAGAGTCATTACAAGCTTCTATTTTGGCTTTTGAGGTTTCAGAGCAGTTAAGAAAAGAGTATACCTACAATGTTTCAAAAGAACAGCTCCAGGCAGAATCAAAAGCACTTGCAGAGTTAGTGATAGAGAAAGCTTATAACCTATGGCTGGCTACCAAAGAGGCTGTTTATATTAACCATATTCTGATTTTTTCAGAAAAAACAAAATCACGAATTCTATTTGATGAGCTTAATGCAAATCAACAAAGTGATGCCGTAATTAAGGAAAATCCATTACTGCAACAAAAGATTAAAACACAGCAGCTTCTGTCTTATTACCAGAAGCAACAGCGAACTAAATCAAGTACTGCTATTTTAAAGAAAATAGCAGATTTAGAGTTTCAGCTTTCTACCCTACAAAAGCAGTTGAATATTAAAAATTCAAGTTTAACCACTGATGGAGAATCAATTTTACATAAAATCCCAAATGGAAAGCAAGCCCTTGTTTTTTTCTGTGGGGATAGAAATACCTATCTAATATTGGCGACTAAAGAAGGCGTAAGTAAGGTGTTGAAGTTAGGAAATACTCAACAGTTGAAAGCTTTGGTGAGCAATTATTTAGATAAGTATTTTTATAATGGCCCAGGAGAAATGATTAATAATCCTCAAGGTTTTTATAGTGCATCAAACAGAATATATAAACAACTATTCTCGAAAATAAGCACCAACAACCAAAAACTGCTAATTATAAAAGACGGGATTTTTAATTTTCTACCTTTCGAAAGTTTAATCACTGAAGGCGGTTTAGCTAAAAATGTTTCACAATGGCCGTTCTTAATCAAATCTGTTGAAACCAGTTATGCGTTCTCATTGAGTTCCATGCCTTCCTCTAAACAAACTGAAATTAAATCTAACTATCAGTTTTCAGGTCTATTCTTATCTAAAACAGGTTCAGGTAAAAGTGAAATCCCTGCAGTTGTAGCTGAATACAATGCTTTAAAACAACTTATTGATGGTGAGTTCATGAAAAACGAGGACGCTACGCTCAGTAACTTTAAGAATGCAGTAAGCCATGCTGATATTCTACACTTAAGTAGCCACTCTTACCTTGCGGATAGCTTAAAAGAACCAGTTTTAGAGCTTTATAATAATAAATTTTATCTGTTGGAATTAAGTAGTCTACAAAAAGTACCCAGTTTGGTAGTCCTCAGTGCTTGTCAAACTGCTGATGGAGTTTATCTTTCGGGAGAGGGGGTACTTAGTTTTGCTAGAGGTTTTATTGCTGCAGGCTCAAAAGGGGTAATATCAAGCTTATGGAACGTTAATGATAAGGCTGCTGCCGATCTGATGGTGACCTACTATCAAAATTTACAGCTTACTGGTTCAACTTCAGGAGTGTTGGTTAAAACAAAGCTACAGTGGCTTAAACAGAAACATGAAAATCAAATGGTGCTATTGCCTTACTATTGGGATAGTTTGATTTATACCGGCGAAGATTTTAAAGTTGTGCTTTCGAAACCTAGTCACATGATGACTTACTTTTTGGTTTTCATATCAGCAGTCTTCTTAGGTGCTTTTGTGTTCTTATATCGTCGGAAAAAATTAAACGTTGCCCCAACCCGTGGTTAAAACATCAGCCAAGTGCATTGTTTTAATTTGAATATTATTTTTGTCGATATAACCCTGTAGTTGCAACAAACAAGAAGCGTCTGTTGAGATAATAATTTCGGCTCCAGTATCTAAAGCATTCTGAACTTTTTGTTCAGCCATTGCAGAAGAAATCCCATCAAACTTTACAGCAAAGGTGCCGCCAAAACCACAGCAAACATCACTGTCTTTCATTTCTACCAACTCTAAACCTAAAACTTTAGATAGTAACTGGCGAGGTTCATCTTTTATTTTGCATTCTCTTAACCCACTGCAAGAATCATGAAAAACAGCTTTTCCTAATAACTCTGCACCGAAATAATCTTTTTTAAGCACATTAATCAAAAAATCCGAAAGCTCATAAATATGATTTTGAATGTTACGACACTTATTATGAATAGCAGTATTGAAAAATAAATCGTTGTAAGAATTTTTGACCATGCCAGTACAAGAAGCGGATGGAGAAACGATATAATTCTGTTCAGAAAAATCGTTCAGAAATTTACTTCCCACTTCTTTTGCTTCATCCCAAAAGCCTGCATTATAAGCCGGCTGACCACAACAAGTTTGCTCAGGGTTATAAATTACATTGCAACCTGCTTTTTGTAAAATCTTATAAGTGTTTTTTGCCGTTTCCGGATAAAGTTGGTCAATAAAACAAGGGACAAACAATTCTACATTCATAGTTCTTGATGTTCTGAGAATAAAAGCCAAAAGTAGAAAAAACTAAGATTTAAACTGGTATTTATAGTTGTCAATTTTAATAGTAACTAGGATACTTTGAATTTTGTCTAATTCAATACATTTTTTTTAAAAATTAAAACTCTAAAAATCAGATTATTATATAAAATAGTTACTAAAAACGCTTTAAAAGCTGATTTTTTGTGAAAATAAATTTGGAGCTAATAATAAAAAAGCTACATTTGCACTCCCAACAACGAATAAACGGGATGTAGCGTAGCCCGGTATCGCGCCTGCTTTGGGAGCAGGAGGCCGCAGGTTCGAATCCTGCCATCCCGACTGAGACTCAGTCTAAATGATTAAAACCCTCTAAATGTCATAATTTAGAGGGTTTTTGTTTTTAACAGTCTTTCTAATACATCAAAATCTACCTTTCACGTGAAAAATAAGGTAAACACTTTTAAATATTAGATTTGTTCACGGAAAATATTTACATAGATTTTTTAGACCATGTAGTAGTAACTGCTAAAGGATATTACTCTTTTAAAGACGAAGGGCTGATGTAGTCTTTTTTTAAGAAACAGCTTTAAGTCAAGTGTTGATGTGATAAGAGTAAGGGAATACTAAACTTCCGAAAAAAAATCATGTGGATTTTTCAACTTTCAATAAAAAATCTTCGATTTTGGTAAAAAGAGCTTAATTATGGCCTCTCCAAACTATAAAAAAATGTAGTTATGGTGATGTATTAATAGTTAGGTGTCGTATAAAGGCTGTCGATTGGGTTGCCAATAAAATGTCAAATAACAATCCGTCATGCAATACGAATAAAAGTTGAATGTAACACCTATAGTTGTTTCCAAGATAAGAATAGAACTATTGTCAAGTTAAGGTGTTGTACTAAGTGATTTTTTTCTGTTTTATTGTTACGCATCGATTAAAAACACTCCAAAAATTTGAAACTAGATTGTAAAAGTAGGAGACACCTTTATAAATAAGCAGAAGGCGTTTATATATTTTCAGAACTGAAGAAGAGGATAAACAGTTGGGAGTAAAATAAGCATAGGTATTCATAAAATAACCAAGAAATAATAAGCGTGATTTGTAGTTAAATACAAACCCAACTTTTAAACTTTAAATACATATTCCCTTCAAAAGAAGGTGTTTAGTTAGTATTGATGGTAATATATTGGAGTATTTTGATAATAAGCTAGAAGTTAGTTTGGATTCTTTGGCCTACCTTTAATGAACCAATTTTAGGACATAAAGAAATCTTTTAAACCGTAAAGAGTCTTTATTGATTTTTATAGAACTAACCGTATGACTTTAACTTCGGATGTTTATTTAATAAACAAAATGAAATTAGGTAATTATAATGCCTTTGATCAAATGTTTGTTAAATATTATAAGTTGTTATGTTTAAATGCTTATTCTTTTATTAAAGACGATGAAGAAGCGAAAGAGATTGTTCAGATCTTTTTTTCTGACTTTTGGGAAAAAAAGTTATACCTAAATATGCATGGTGAAATCAAAGGCTATTTTTACCGATCGATACAAAATAGATGCTTGAACCATATCCGCAAAAAGGAAACAGAACTTAAAAAGCAAAAGCAATTGGCAATAGATTTAGAAAATATTGATGAAGAAGCCCATTTTTCTGAAAAAACATATTTACAGTTAGAAAACGTATTACAAGAAATCCCTAAACAAAGAAGAGAAGCTTTAAGAATTGTTTATTTTGAGAATAAAAAATATCAAGAAGCTGCTGATTCAATGGGTATAAGTATAAATTCATTGAAAACACACTTAAAACTAGGTCTAAAAAATTTAAGAAAAAAAATGAAATACCTAAAAGAGTTCACCTAATTTTGTTTTTTGTTGTATTAATTGTAAGTCTATATATTTAGGCTAGAAAATTATGTCTGATTACGAACAGTTAAAGCAGTTTTATTTAGAGAAGTTAGTGGGGGTAATCACGGCAGAAGATGAGCTGTTGTTACAAACTATGCTTTATAATAGTGCTAAGAATAGAGAGGCTTGGGAAAAACTCGAAATAGAGTTTGGAGGTAAGAATACCGAACTGTTTTTAGACAACATTAATGTAGATGAAGACCTAGAAAAAGTAAAACGGAACATATCTAAAAGTTCCAATTTTGGACTTAAGCGTTTACTCGTTGCGGCCTCCTTATTGATTGTTTCTGGTTTAGCATTCTTTTTTTACTTAACAACTCCGCTTGAGTTTGAAAACACTAAGCTTGCTGAAAATGAAATTAATCAGGTACAGTTAATTTCAGAAAGCGGAGCGTCTATAGAGCTCACAAATCAAAAAAAAGCAAGAGCCATAAAATTTGGTCAGCTTACATTAAAAACATCTGAAAATAGTATTGAAAGTATAGAGGACGAAACTGCCAGTGAAATACAAACTTTAATTGTCCCTAAAAAGCTAAATTATCAAATCACATTATCTGATGGGACAAAAGTGTGGCTGAACTCTAGTTCCAAACTAAAATTTCCAACAAGCTTTAACGCTAATACTAGAGAAGTGTTTGTAGAAGGGGAAGTTTATTTAGAAGTTGCTAAAAACCCTGAAAAACCTTTTATCGTACACACTGTTGATTATGATATACGCGTTTTAGGAACTAAGTTTAATGTTAATACTTACGAACCTAAATTAGTGAAAACTGCTTTAGTAGAGGGTAGTGTAAGCTTAGTAGCGAAGAATGGTGCTGAAAAGAAGCTGAACCCGGGATCTGAAGCAACCCTAACTTCAGGTCAAACTTTTTTGATTCAACCATTTGATAAAGACGATGTACTAGCTTGGAGAAAGGGCATATATTATTTTCATCATGTACCTCTAGTTGAGCTTATACCCGTAATTGAAAGATGGTTTGGTATGCAAATGGAAATAGAACGTAAAGACCTAGGTAATCTTAGGATCTCAGGTTTGTTAGAAAAAAATCAGATTTCTACTTTCCTGAAAGACCTTAAAAGTAGCAGTGGAATCAATTCGAGAATTGAGGAAAACGTTATTTATATAAAAAAATAAAATTCCGTTCACCCCTTTTTAAATTGGAGTGTATTAAGTGTAACTAATTATTAAACTTAATATATTTCGTATGAAACAATCTTTATTTTCAATTTTGTTATTGTGGTCTTTTAGTGGCTTTTCCCAAATCTTCACTCAAGACTTTAGTAGTTCTACTTCTGTAAATAGTTATGTTGGTTCTGGTGTTAATCAGTTTAGCCAGATTAGTAGCTTTGGTAACTCTCCCGCAAGTATCACGGACGGTGCTTTAAGATGGAGTAAAAAAGGAGGCTCATCAGCTTATTTTGTGCGTACAACAAATATCGCACCTAGCACCGCAACATTTTTAAAAACCTCCTTTAAGTTGAGAGTTAATGTGCCAGCTGTAATTGGTGACAATAACGGTTACGATGCAGCATTCTATATTGGAAGTGGGGAAGATGTTGGTTGGACTAATACAAGCGCAGTGACAGCCCCTGTATCTGATAGTACACATTCTAGAGTCCCAATTAAGTTACACATCACTCCAACAACAGCTAAATTCTCTATTTACGACGGGGTAGAGTATTCTGGTTGGAATACGATAACTATTTTCTCAAATAACACAGGGTCAGAACAAACTTATAGCTCACCAAATGGTGCTACTAGTTCTGTAGCTGATAATAAATTTGATGTTTGGATTGGTGGAACTGTTGTTATGAACGATGCTAGTGGCGCTTCACCAAGGGTTGGATTAGATAAATTTAAATTGATTTATCCGTCTGGAGCACCAAATTCCTTTTTTGAAGTCGATGACATAAGCTTTTATGGACAAACTGTTCTTCCTGTTGCGTTAACGTCTTTTTCTGCAGAAAAAGAAATGGATGGTATCGCCCTTAAATGGACTACTGCTTCTGAAAAAAACAACTCCCATTTCCAGTTGCTACACGCAAATAATAGTGATGACTTTAGCGAGTTAACTCGTGTTTCGGGAAAAGGTAGTACTGATCAAATTTCAAACTATAAATACTTAGACTCAGAATATGCTTCAGGAGTCAATTACTATAAACTAGTTCAAGTAGACGCTGACGGTACAACTACAACTTACCCTCAAATTTTAGCGGTTAACTCCACAATTGAAAACGAAAAATTAAACCTTGCTTACTTTGATGATGAATTAAAAGTAGATTTTATCTCCGCTAAGAGTAACAGTAATGGCAAGGCAATAATCAACGACGTCACTGGTAAAATCATATTGTCAAAATCACTAAATATTACCAGTGGTCAAAATACAGTTCAACTTCCAGTTGCTTTAAGTAGAGGTGTTTATGTGCTCACTCTGATTAACGGTACGGAAAAAACTGCTGTAAAATTTATTTACTAACCTTAAAAATTAAAAACCAATGAGAATTTTTTGTTCAATTTTATTTGCTGCATTTCTTTTAAATGCAAATACTGCTTTCAGTCAGATTTTAGGATGGCAATTTACCCTTCCAAACCCATCAACAGGAAGAGAGATTGCTGCAAAGGCAACAACAAATCACGATAATTTAGAAAAAAGTATACTAACTAGGGGTAGTACTGCAACACCAGGACCAGGCTCTATGAGAGGTTTTAATGCTGCTTTTCCAATACAAAGCTCAAAAGAAGAAGCTATATCTACAGGCTCTTATTATCAATTTAATGTTAGTGCTAAAAAAGGGTCTAAGGTTTCTTTAAGTTCTTTAAATGCGGTGATCAGAAGACAAGCAGAATCACCTTATAAATACCAGTGGATGTATAGCATCAATGGGAGTGACTTTGTGAATATTGGTGAGGAATTGGCCATAACCGATTTAAACGGATGGGGAGTTACACAGCCTTCAATTGATTTGTCTAAACATGCCGATCTACAAAATTTAAATTCAGACAAAAAAGTAATGTTTAGAATTTACACTTGGGGCGGAGTTACTGATAAAGGTCACGAAATGTCTTTTGGCTTTGGAAAATCAAAAATTAATGGCAGTAATGTGCTTAGTGTAAACGGAACCATTACACCAGAAAATTAATAAGTAATAACATGAGTGTGAAAACGGTTGCCTTATTAAGGCTTAATTTTTTGGTCCTTTTTTTAACAGCGTCTTTGATTGCTTGCGGTAAAAAGAACAGTGTGGTTGGTGTACCGATAATAGATACATTAGTTAACGAAGATAAGCTCTGGATAAGTGAAGTTAAATTTCAGGATCCCTCCACAGAGATTTACCTAGGGAGTCCCAGTATATTACGTTTGGCAAATGGGGATATTTTATCCTGCTTAGACTACTTTGGAGTAAACCGACCTCGAGATAGTAAAGGGCGCTCTAACAGAACTAGTGTATACCGCTCTAAGGATGACGGTTTAACTTGGAACCATATTGCTGAAATCGATGGGATGTACTGGGGGAATTTATTCGACCATAAAGGTGCAGTTTATTTATTAGGAACCACTGCAGCAACTGCAAGCATTGGTATAATGAAGTCTGTTGACGGAGGTGTTAACTGGACTAAAATCACAGGACCTAAAACAGGGCTTCTGTTTGAAGACGGGAACGGAAATGCGCCGCGTTACCACTGTGCTCCAATGCCAGTTGTCCGTTTTAATGGGAGGCTATTTAGAGCATTTGAAAATATTGCAGATAATACGTTACCTGGGATGCGAGGCTATAATGCTTTTGTGATTTCTATAGACGAAAACGACGATTTACTTGATGCTTCTAATTGGCAAAAAAGTAGTGAAGTTTCGTTTGATGGTAAATGGGATAAGCCTGGCTCTTTTGCAACTACTGGTTGGCTAGAAGGAAATATGGTGGTTGGTCCTGATGGAAAACTATGGAATATTTTAAGAGTAAATTCTTCTCCATTTTATGATAGAGCGGCAATGGTAGAAGTTTCTGCTAATGGTAAAGTTTCCTCATTTACGCCAGAGAACTTTATTAATTTTCCTGGTGGGCAAAGCAAATTTGTGATTAGAAAAGATGAGCAAACGGGCATTTATTGGATGATGACAAACAACAATACGAATTTGGCAGAAGCTGCTCAAAGAAATGTATTATCATTATATGCATCAAAAGATTTAAGAACCTGGCATCATGCTAAAACACTGATGGAAGATGATCAAGACTTAACCGATGACGAATCTATAGCCTTAACGGGTTTTCAATATCCTGATTGGCAATTTGATGGGGAAAACATGATTTACCTCTCACGTACAGCTTATGGTAAAGGTGTTCCTCGCTATCATGACTCTAACAGAATCACTTTTGGCAAAGTATATAACTATAAAGAATTTACCCCTGCTCAATTAAAGTAGTTGAAAAAATTCACTCATGTCATAACAGAATATGTAGTTCTGTTAAACAATTATTAAATAAGTATGAAAAAAAATAAAACACCAAATAAACAGGTGTATAACTGTTTTCAAAAAATAGTTTTTCAAGTATTTATCTTAACCTTCATTTCTGTATTTGCTTACGCTCAAAACAGTAAAGATCAAGTAATGCTAACGGTTACAGGTAACAGCATCACCTATGCTCAAGCCTTTAAGGATATTAAAAAATCAACCGGATTAACTGTTTTTTATAATAATGAAATAATCGACGATACCAAAAAAGTTCCGGTGAGCTTTACCTCAGCAAGTCTATCTACTTTGCTAAGGTTCATGTTTGCTAAAACTGATATAAGTTATGAGATTAAACGTGAAAAGGTAATCATCTTAACTAAGAAAGGAGCAAGCGGTGCTGGCTTAAAGAATCAAAATGGCAATTCTATTTTAAAAGGTAAAGTAGTTGACGAAGAAACCGGTGAAAGTTTAATTGGTGTTGTGGTAGCGGCAAAAGGTGCTACCAGCAAGATGACCCTAACAGATAAAAACGGTAACTTCTCAATAAGCATCAACAAAAACGATGTTTTGAGTTTTTCGTACCTAGGGTATGCTTCTAAAGATGTTATACCGGCTAATATTAAAGACGGAACTGTAAAGCTATCCACTAGCGCAAGCTCTTTAGATGAGGTAGTAGTTATTGGCTACGGTTCTACTAAAAAATCTGATTTAACTGGTTCAGTAGGTATTGTGAATGTAAAAGAGATCAATAAAGCACCTGTTGCAACTTTTGATCAAGCTTTAGCAGGAAGAATTGCTGGTGTTCAGGTAACGAGTGATGAAGGTCAGCCTGGTAGTGCGATGAATATTGTGATTAGAGGAGGAAACTCTTTAACTCAAAGTAACTCTCCTTTATATGTGATTGATGGTTTCCCGATGGAAGACCCTAGCATGACTTCATTAAGTCCTCAGGATATTAAATCTATTACCATTTTAAAGGATGCTTCGGCTACTGCAATCTATGGTTCTAGAGGGGCTAATGGTGTAGTTGTAATTGAAACTAAAGACGGAAAAGTAGGGAAAACTACTTTTGCCTATGATACTTATTACGGTCAACAACAGGTAACTCAAAGGATGGAAGTAATGAGTCCTTATGAGTTTGTTAAATATCAAGCAGAGTTTGACCCAACCTATGCACAAAATGTTTACTTAGTAAATGGCTTAACTGTTGAAGACTATAGAGATACTGTAGGGATAGACTGGCAGGATAAATTATTTAGAAACGGTTCGGTACAGAATCATAATTTATCTATAAATGGAGGAAATACCTCAACTAAGTTCTCTATCTCTGGGAATGTAATTAACCAAGATGGAGCAATTATAAACTCTGGTTTTAATAGGTATCAGGGAAGAGCATATTTAAGTCATAGTCCAAATAAAAAACTGCACTTTAATCTTCATTTAAATTATTCAAATGATAAAAGTTACGGAGACTTTGCATCTGCAGCTACTTCGGGCACTCAACCTTATTCTAGTTACTTATTATATAGAGTATGGGGTTATCGTACATTAAATGGTCCTAACCGTGGAAGCGATTTAGAAGAATCTTTTATAGATGAAGACGGTAACGATTCAAGGTTTAACCCAATCATTGATTACACTAATTCAATAAGAGAAAGGTCAAACGAAAACTTTAATACTAGTGGTAATGCTTGGTATAAGTTGCGTAATGATTTAACGTTAAAAGTTAAAGGAGGAATTAACAGAAGAGCTATGCAAGAAAATAGTTTTTATAATTCTTTAACTTCTAGAGGAAGCGCATTTTCTTCGGGTAATACTAAAGGAGTAAATGGTGCAGTTAGGTTTTCTAACTACCAATCATGGATTAATGAAAATACATTAACCTACCGTCCAAAGGTTAAAAAAGGACACAAATTAACTGCTTTGATGGGATGGACCATACAAGGAGACCAAATAAGAAGATTTGGACTTGCGGGTGAACAAATTCCAAATGAGCTTTTAGGTATTTACGGTTTAGAAGAAGGAATACCAGGTGCAAATACAGCTTATGATACTCATAATATGCTCATGTCTTATTTGGGTAGAGTAGATTATAATATAAATGATAAATATTTATTTACAGGAACTTTTAGATCTGATGGTTCCAGTAAGTTTATTAAGGAAAATCGTTGGAGTTACTTCCCTTCTGCAGCTTTCGCATGGAGGTTGAAAAATGAAAATTTCCTTAAGACCAACAAAATAGTTAGTGATGCAAAACTGAGATTGAGTTACGGTTTAACGGGTAATAACAGAATAGATAATTTTGGTATTTATTCTAAAATGACTTTACCATACTCTGCTTATTACTCTTTCGGTGATGTAGTAAATACGGGGATTGAGCTAAGCACATTTGGTAATAAAGATTTAAAGTGGGAAACCACAAAGCAGTTTGATGCTGGTTTAGATATCTCTTTCTTTAATAATAGAGTAAATGTAATTCTTGATGTTTACGATAAAGTTACATCTGATTTATTATTGTATGCTAACGTTCCTTATACTAGTGGATACTCTCGTATCTATAAAAACATTGGTAAAGTAAGAAATAAAGGTCTTGAGTTCTCACTTTCTACCATCAATGTTAAAACCAAAGATTTTAGCTGGGAATCTGACTTTAATATCAGTTTTAACAAAAATGAAATCTTAGCCTTGGCTGAGGATGAAACACGTTTGTTAAACCCTGTTTGGTGGGCCAACTACGGAAACATTAACCTTTTTATAGCTGAAGTTGGTGGTCCAATTGCACAGTTTTATGGTTTAATTTGGGATGGTTTATATCAGCCAGAAGATTTTTCATGGCAAAACAATAGCGATGCAAGCATTGCTCATGGGGATAGAAACTATGAACTTAAAAATGATCAGCCGTCAAATGGTTCTAGCAGATCTACAATTAAGCCCGGCGACATCAAATACGTTGATGTAAATGAAGACGGTATTGTAAACGGTTTGGATAATGTGATTATCGGAAGAGGCTTACCTATTCATACGGGAGGTCTTAATAATAATTTCAGTTACAAGAATTTTAGCTTAAGTGTATTTCTTCAATGGTCTTACGGTAACCACATCATGAATGCTAACCGCATTTATATGGAAGGTAATGATGCGAACAGGTCAGCATTAAATCAATTTGCTAGCTACGCAGATCGTTGGACTTTTGAGAACCAAGATAGCAATATACCTAGAGCAATGGGGCAGGGGCCAAGCGGGACTTATAGCACAAGAACACTTGAGGACGGATCTTATTTACGTCTTAAAACTGTTTCATTTGCGTACTCCATGCCTGAATCTGTTACCAAAAAATTAAGAGTAGATAACTTAAGTATTTATGCTTCTGCTCAAAATTTATTTACCTGGACTAAATACTCAGGTATGGATCCAGAGGTTTCTACTAGAAATAGCAGCTTAACACCTGGACTAGATTATTCTTCTTATCCAAGAATGCGAATATTTACTGTAGGACTAAAAACATCATTTTAATAAAAAAACAATGAAATACTTTAAAACACTAATATTCGGTTTGGCTTTAACACTTAGCTCATGTGATGTCTTAGATGTTAAGCCAAAGGATTTTTTATCGCCCGAACAATATTATAATACTGAGGAAGAGTTAAATACAGCTTTAACAGGGGTTTATGCCACCTTCATCAATAGCGGTACTTTTCTTAATAATTTAGGCAGGTTAGGTTTAGATGCAGATGAAGTTTATAACTTCCGAGATCTTAATGCTGTTTCAAACTATGCTTCGTCTCCAAGTGATACCAAAATATTAAGCTATTGGAGAGAGTTTTATGCAGGTATAGTACGGGCAAATATGCTGATCAAGAATGTTGATAAGGCGTCTGGCGTACCTAAAGCGGTTAGAGATGTCATCAAAGGAGAAGCATTATTTCTGAGAGGGTTTTTCTACTTTAACTTAGTAACTAATTTTGGAGATGTTCCTTTAATTTTAGATGTAATAGAATCATCTGAAGCTTCTGCTTTACAACGCCCAAGAACACCAGCAAGAGAAGTTTACGAGCAAATTATTATCGACATGACTCAGGCTTCTGAGATGGTGAAAGACATTACAGAAGTTGGGCATGGTGGCCGGGCAAACAAGTCTGCTGCTTATGGTATGCTGGCTAGGGTTAATTTATACATGGCGGGTAATCCAATTAACGATGTCTCAAAATATGAAGAAGTTAAAAAGTGGGCTCAAAAAATAATAGATAACCCAATTCATAACCTAAATCCAAGTTATCAGCAAATTTTTGTCAATTACGCAACAGATCAATATGATATTGGCGAAAGTCTTTTCGAAATTGAATTTAAAGGTAATGGAATTGGAATCTTTGCTACCCTAGGAGGAATGGTAGGTACTACACAAGGTATACAAAACAGTACTGATGAAGCGATTGGTGAAGCATACGCTTACTTATATACTACCGCTTACAGTAATAAGATTTTTGATAGCGAGAGAGATTTAAGGAAAGACTGGAGCATATCTCCATTTTTGTACAATAACGTTAATCCTGCAACAAAATGGTATCCACCATCTACCCACCATTTTAATAGATGTATAGGTAAATTCAGACGAATATCTGAGACACTTACTCCTAAGCATAAGGGGCGTACTCCTCAAAATTTTCCAATTTTAAGGTATTCGGATATTTTATTGATGTATGCTGAGGCCGAAAACGAAATTAATGGACCTAATAATGCCTATCAATATGTAAATGAAGTACGTAGAAGAGGTTTTGGTAAATTAGAGTTTGGTGAAAACGTTAAGCAAATTGTGGTAAGTAACTCGGGAAGCGGTTATACATCAGCACCTACGGTAAGCATAACTGGTGGAAATCCTACTGTAGCAGCAACGGCAACAGCTACCGTTTCTGGAGGGAAAGTTACAGGGGTTACAGTAACCAACCCAGGTGCATTTTATTCTCCAGGTTCAACAGTAACGTTAAGTTTTGCAGGTGGAGGAGGTAATGGAGCAGTTGCAACCGTAGAACTTACTACACCAACAGATGCTGATTTAACTCCAATACAGATTACAGATAAAAACACTTTCAGAGAGGTTCTTCAGGAAGAAAGAACAAGAGAATTAGCTTTTGAGAATATGAGAAAATCCGATCTAGTAAGATGGGGCATTTTCATGAAGAAAATGGAAGAAAGCTTAAACGACGCCAAAGCTGGGCCGGGATATTCAACATTATCCAGAGCAGTAACTTACTTTGAAAATGCGTCTTCAAGAGATGTATTATGGCCTATTCCAAGTTATGAAATCGGCGTAAATCCATTACTTAAACAGAATCCTGGTTTTTAAACAAAAAAAATGAAAAATATAATCTTAATAATTTTAGTAGCATTTACTTGCTTTGGTTGTGAAAGACTAGAACAAGTTAAAACTCCTAGTTTTGACGTCACCACATCAAAAGAAATTTATGATGTTAATGATACCATCGACTTTAACTTTATGGGGAAGGCCGATATTATTGCACTGTACTCAGGAGAAGAAGGTAATGAATATGACTCTATAAGCGGTAGAGTAATGTCTACCAATTATAGAATGGATTTCGAATCAGCCGCATTAGACGGTGCGCAAGAAGATCAGTTTTCAATATTCATTACAAAAGATTTTGATGAAGACTATACTATTGAAGGAATCAATAAAGCAACCCTAATCGACGTGAGTAATAAAGTAAGGTTTGCTGGTCCGTCTGACAATAGAGCATGGGTAAATAGTGGAGACGGCGATATCACAGAGTTCTTAGGTAGTGAAAAATCTACTGAGATTTACGTAGTGATTAAACACGAAGTTAAAGACCAAACAGTTAACGGAAACGGTAACTTAAACAGGATAAGAAACTTCAAGCTACAAGCAGAAAATAAGGTAGGAACAAGTACTGTTTTTGCACATTCACCTACCAATTGGACGCTTTTTTCTACACCAAACAAAATGGCAAATAGAGCCAGTATTGAAAGTTCACAAATGACTTTAAGAGCTGGTTATGGAACTTATGCTACAGAAAACACGATAGACTGGGTAGTAAGTAGCGTACCAATTAAGATAGAAAAAGAACTTGATTTAGGCCCAGATAGGAGTTTAGCGATTAAAAGCCTAGCGGATAAAATGCCGAAAAATTTCCAGAAAGTTTATACAACGCCTGGTAAATACAAGGTTGTATTTAGAGCCATTAACAGAAATGTTGATGGTAAAAAAGAGAAGGTTAAGGTAATAAACCTAACTATTTTGCCAAAAGTATAATTTCTAAGATTGAGGTTTTTAACTTTTTTAGTGAGGCTTCTATTTCTTCATTAAAAAAGTTAAGAATCTTCTTTATGAGATTTTAACGGGTGTTATTTTTTTTCATATGAAAACAACAATTCCTTTTAGAGGGAGTATAGGTTATACATTAACTGCGTGTATTGTTTTATTACTTTCTTATAATGTAAAAGCACAACAGCAGTTATTTAATCAAAACTGGGAATTTATAAAAGGGAATGATACTGTTTACCATTCTTTACAAAATGCTAAAAATTGGCAGAAAATAAACCTCCCTCATACAGCCAATATTGAGCCCGTAGTTAAAACACAACAGGAGTGGCAAGGGATATGCTTTTATAGGAAATCTTTTAACGTAACCGAAGGAGATCGAAATAAACATATTGCATTACAATTTGATGCGGCTATGCAAAAGGCAATTGTTTACCTTAATGGTAAGCCTGTCTTTAGCCATGTTGGAGGCTATTTACCTTTCTATGTAGATATTTCTAAGGATGTGAAATATGGTCAGCAAAATGAAATTGTTGTTCGCTTAGATAATAGAGATGATGCCAATATAGCTCCAGGTAAGCCATTAAATGAACTTGATTTTAATTATTACAGTGGCATCTACCGAAATGTCTATCTAATTAAAAAGGACCAATTATACATTAGTAACCCCATCGCAGCCAACAGAAAAGCTGGTGGGGGTGTTTTATTGCATTACGATAATATAAGTAATGAATCTACACAGCTTAGTGTTCAAACGGATGTTGATAATGCTTCGACTAATGCTCAAAGTTTTAAAGTACAAATTAGCTTTCAAGACCATGAAGGAAAAACTTTGTATCAGGAAGTTTCTGCAAGTCAATCCGTACAAGCTGGGAGTCATTTAAAAGTAAATCAGCAAATAAAAATTAGTCGTCCAAAACTATGGTCGCCAGAATCTCCGTACCTCTATCAGATAAAAATAGAACTGCTAAAAGGCTCAAATATTATTGAGCAGAAGCTGATAAACACAGGAATAAGAAGCATCTTATTAAAAAATAAAACGCTTTACCTTAATGGTCAACCTTATCGTTTAAGAGGGACAAATCGTCATCAAGAATATCCATATATCGGATATGCACTTTCTGATAATGCGCAATATAGAGATGCTAAAAAAATTAAAGAAGCTGGTTTCAACTTTGTAAGGTTATCTCATTATCCGCAATCAACAGCTTTTCTGTCTGCTTGTGATGAGTTGGGGCTATTAGTTATGAATGCAATTCCGGGATGGCAATTTTTCGGTAAAGAAGAGTTTGTTAAGAACACCTTACAAGACGTGAGAGATATGGTGAGAAGAGATAGAAATCATCCTTCAATCCTGCTTTGGGAAGCTTCTTTAAATGAGTCTGGGATGAACAAAGCTTTTATGCAGAAAGCTCATCAGGCAGTTAATGAAGAATTGCCGTTTGCTGATACTTATACCGCAGGGTGGAAAGATGATGTTTATGATGTTTTTATTCCCGCTCGTCAACATGCCAAAGCACCACATTATTGGAGAAACTATTCTAAAGATAAACCAATTCTAATTTCAGAATACGGTGATTGGGAGTATTATGCTCATAACGCAGGCTTCAATCAAAAAGAATATGAAAACCTCCAACCAGATGAAAGAACATCTAGACAGTTGCGTAAACACGGCGAAAGAAGGTTATTGCAACAAGCGCTTAACTATCAGGAAGCTCATAATGATAACCTATATGGAAATTATTTAGGGGATGCTAATTGGCTGATGTTTGATTACAAAAGAGGTTACGCTATGGATATAGAGTCTTCCGGGATAATGGATATCATGCGTTTGCCAAAGTTTTCATATTGGTTTTATAAAAGTCAGCAAAGCTTTAAAGGGAAGGTCACAAAATCAAATCAACCTGTTTTATTTATTGCTAACTACTGGCAAAACCCTGCAGATTCAGTGGTGAAAATATACAGCAATTTAGATGAGGTGAAACTTTACCTAAACGGCAAATTTGTGGGCCAGCATAAGCCAGATACAGGTAGGATTTCTGTTAACCTTAAGCATCCTCCGTTTATATTTCATGTTCCTGCTTTTGAAAAAGGAAATTTAAAGGCAGTAGGTTACTTAAAAGGAAAAAAGATGTTTGAAACAATTCAAAATACAGCAGAAAGTCCTCATATGGTTTCGATAGAAGCGGATTACAGTGGTAAAAGTTTACAGGCAGGCAAAAACGATGTTTTGTTAGTTTATGCTTATGTAAAAGATGCGAAGAAAAACCAAGTGTTTGACGCTTCCAATTCTATCCACTTTGAAATTGAAAGTGGTGACGCAGAAATAATAGGACAAAAAACGGTAAATGCTGAAGCGGGTATAGCCTCTGTTTTAGTAAGAGCCGGAAGCAAAGCAGGAACAATTAAAGTATCTGCAGTTTCTGAAGGTCTAAAATCAGACAAATTATCCATAAAATCTATTAATTAATATATGAACATAGTAAAGTTATATACGATTCTGTTTTTTCTTTCTCTGAACATTTATGCTCAAGAAAAGAATACCATAACTCCTCCAGGAAAAGTTATTGCCTATAGTCCTGCTATGGAAGGTAAATATATTGGTTCACCAAGTATTTGCATTTTACCTGACGGAAGCTATTTAGCAGCACATGATTTTTTCGGAAAAAAAACAGACGAAAATGAATCGGTAATCTATAAATCCACTGATAAAGGGAAATCATGGAAACAGATTGCTAAAGTAGAGCAGTTTTGGTCGGCATTATTTGTACATCATAATGTGGTTTACTTTATCGGTACAATTAAGGCACATGGAAATTATGTGATTAGAAAATCTACAGATGGAGGCTATACCTGGACCACTCCAAAAGATGAGAATACAGGGGTAATTGTTAAAGGAGAGTTCCATTGCGCACCTACACCTATTATTGAACATAACGGCCGATTATGGAGAGCTTTAGAAGATGCGGATGGTGGCACAGTTTGGCCTCAAAGATATGGTGCATTTTTAATTTCTGCAGCAGTTGGTTCCGACTTGTTAAAAGCCAGTAGTTGGAGAAGAACTTCGGCTGCCTGGTACAATAAAGATTACCTAAACGGAACTTTTAAAGGTTGGTTAGAAGGAAACGCGGTGGTTGATAAAAATAACCATTTACTGAATATTATACGTGTCCACACCCTTAGTAATGAACAAGAATACGCTGCGGTACTTAATGTATCCGAGAGCAATAACGCTGTTACATTTGATTCTGAGACTGGCTTTATCAAACTTCCCGGCGGAAGCAAAAAGTTCACCATTAGGTATGACAACAAATCTAAGCGTTATTGGACCTTAGTTAATTATGTTCCCGATATGTATAAAGGTATTGTTCAGCTAGATAGGGTCAGAAATACTCAAGTACTATGTTCTTCTGAAGACTTAATCAATTGGAACACACACCGGACAATAATTTTTAATGAAGATTATAAAAAGCATGGTTTTCAGTATTTAGATTGGGTTTTTAACGGAAAAGATATTATTGCTGTATCTCGTACAGCATTTGAAGACGAACATGGTGGTGCACAAAATTATCACAATACAAATTACATGACTTTTCATCGCATCAAAAAATTCAGAAAAGCAACTAAAGAATCTATAAAAGTTAAATCACATAAAAAAAAGTAAGATGATTATTAAAAGTAAAATTGGTAGTTTATTAATGTGTTTTTTAACACTTTCTGTCTTGCTTATTTCTTGCAGCAACGAGAAAAAGGTAGACAATGAGCAACCTGAAGTAGCTTTAGGCTGGCAGTTAGGAGCTCAAGCTTATACTTTCAACAGGTATACATTTACAGAAGCTTTAGAGAAAATTGATAGCTGTAATTTACATTTTGTAGAGGCTTATCCACAACAAATGATTGGTGGTGGCTTTGATGAAAAAATGGATTACAATATGTCTGACTCTGCCAAAGTTTATGTTAAAAACCTGCTTGAAGAGAAAGGAATTAGCCTAGTTTCTTACGGCGTTATTAAAACGAAAGACGATACAGAATGGCGTAAATACTTTGAGTTTGCAAAGTCAATGGGTGTTAAAACAATCACTTGCGAGCCAGAAGAACGTTTAATGGGCGTAATTTCTGATTTATGTGATGAATTAGAAATCAACGCGGCCATTCATAATCACCCAAACCCATCTTATTACTGGAATCCAGATACAGTTTTAAACGCAATTAAAGGACACAGTGATAGAATTGGCGCTTGTGCAGATATAGGACATTGGGTACGCTCTGGTTTAGACCCGGTTGCCTGTTTAAAGCAATTGGAAGGTAAAGTGTATAATTTACATCTTAAAGACTTGAATGAAAAAGGAAATAAAGATGCGCATGACGTACACTGGGGCACAGGAGAAAGTAACATTAAAGGGGTGATAGCAGAGCTTAACCGTCAAAAGTTTACAGGGATGATTTCTGCAGAATATGAATACAACTGGGATAATAACATGTCTGATGTTAGAGCGAGTGCAGAGAATTTTAGAACGATGGTAAAAGAGTTGAACTAAGGTGAAGAGAAGAGACTTATTAAAGCATGTTTTTATTGTAGGAGCCGCAACGCTAGTTTTGCCCGCTTACCTTACTAGTTGTACTAGTCAACCAAGGTTTGCTTTGTCTAGGTTGAAATTAACGCGAGACCAAGAACTACTGTTAACTGAACTAACCGATGTGGTAATTCCTAAAACAGACACCCCTGGTGCAAAAGAATTAGGAGTCCACGTTTTTTTTACCAAAATGATCGACGATTGTTTCAGTGATGAAGAAATTATGATTTTTGAAAAAGGTATGGCCTCATTTGAACTTTATACCCTCAATGGGAAAACTTTTATATCATCCGACAAGGAAGGAAAAGAAGCATTTTTCAACTCTTCTATTGTTAACGATTTAAAAATCAAAAAATTTTTAGAGACGATTAAGTATCAAGTAGTGAGAGGATATACGTGTTCAGAGTATGTGATGACCAAAATTATTCCTTATCAATTAGTTCCAGGACCTTTTAAAGGAGTTGTTAAAGTAAATTAGTATGGAGACAAATAATTTTGATGTAATTGTAATAGGCTCTGGAATTTCGGGTAGCTGGGCTGCAAAAGAGTTCACGGAAAAGGGGCTTAAAACACTTTTGTTAGAGCGTGGAAGAAAGGTGGAGCATCTTAAAGATTATCCTACTACAAACTTATCGCCTTTCGAGTTTCCGCACTTAGGCGAGCTTACGAATAAGGTGAAAAAGGAAAATCCCATAGCGAGTAAATGCTACGCATTTAGAGAAGATGCAATGCATTTCTTCGTTAAAGATAAACAGCATCCTTACCAGCAAAGCAAACCTTTTGATTGGATTAGAGGATATCAACTAGGTGGAAGATCAATCACTTGGGGAAGGCAGACTCAACGCTGGAGTGATTTTGATTTTAACGGGCCTAAAAAAGATGGTTTTGCAGTCGACTGGCCAATAAGGTATCCGGATATTGCGCCATGGTATAGTTATGTTGAAAAATATGTAGGTATTTCTGGGAATAAAGATGGTTTAGCTGCACTGCCAGACGGTGAGTTTTTGCCCGCTATGGAAATGACTATTGTAGAAAAGTATTTTAAAGGTAAAATGGATGCTGCTTATTCCGATCGTCATGTGATTGTGGGTAGATGTGCACATGTGACTAAACCAACGGCTGTTCATCTTGCGCAAGGTAGAGGGGCATGTCAAGCGAGAAATCTTTGTCAAAGAGGTTGCCCATTTGGAGGTTATTTCAACAGTAACTCTACCACCATCCCTGCCGCTCAAAAAACAGGAAACCTAACCCTTAAAACAGAAGCAGTTGTACATTCTATTATTTATAATGAAGAAAAAGGGAGAGCCTCGGGAGTAAGGGTAATTGATACCTTAACTAAAGAAGAGTCTGTTTTCTACGCAAAAATAATTTTTGTTAATGCCGGCACTCTTAATACCAATTTGATTCTGTTAAACTCAAAATCTAAAAGATTTCCGAATGGACTTGGCAATGACCATGATATTTTAGGTAAATATGTGGCATTCCATAATTACAGAGGCAGTATTACGGCCGAGTTTGATCAGTATAAAGAATATACTTCAGAAGGGAGAAGACCTACCAACATGTATATACCTAGGTTCAGGAACCTTCATAAACAAGAAACAGGATTTTTAAGAGGATATGCAGTAGGCTTTAAGGCTTTGCGTAAGAGTATAATCCCTGAAGGAGTTGGTGCCTCGCTTAAAAATCAACTTATAGCAGAAAAAGAAAGTAATTGGCAAATTAAATCCCATATAATGGGAGAAACTATTCCGCGTGAGCAAAATAGAGTTTCACTCGATCTAAATAAATTAGACGAATGGGGTATTCCTGCTTTAAATATCGATATAGATTATACCGAGAATGAAGAATTAATGCTCAAAGACTATTTTGAACAAGTAACTGAAATGTTTGAAAAAGCAGGCTTCACTAATATAAAAACGCATGACTCTAAGCAAAGTCCAGGTTTAGATATTCATGAAATGGGCGGAGTACGAATGGGGAATGAGCCTCAAACATCTTTATTAAATAATTGGAACCAAATGCACCTATGTAATAATGTTTTTGTAACAGATGGTGCTTGTATGACTTCAACAGGGACACAAAATCCATCGCTTACTTATATGGCATTAACCGCAAGGGCCTGTGATTATGCTTTTAAGCATATTAATGAATGGAGCGAAAAATCAGTAGGCTAACCAAAGACAAAAAAAAGAAAAAAATAATATGATGAAATATAAGTTAATTCTACTCCTGAATTTAAGCATGCTTTTGATGTTTAAAGATTCAACTGCAAAGGTTCAACTACCATCCTTTATTTCTAACGGAATGGTATTGCAACAAAAAAGTAATGTTGCATTATGGGGAAAGGCAATAGTAAACCATCAAGTTACTGTGAAAACATCTTGGAATAATAAATCTTATCAAGTAAATAGTGATGAGCTGGGTAATTGGGAATTGAAAGTAGCTACGCCAACTGCCGGTGGCCCATATCAAATAAGTATAACTGATAATGAGGAAGTCCTATTGAAAGATGTTTTAATAGGAGAGGTGTGGATTGCATCTGGTCAGTCTAATATGGAAATGTCTCTCAATAGCGTTTCTAGAAGGAAGGATGTGAGCGCTTTATTAAACACATCTGAAAATGATAAAATAAGGTTATTCAAAGGTTTTAACGTCTCTACAGGCACTCCTCAGGGGGATGTAAAGGGTAATTGGGTTTCTGCAAATGCTACTTCAGTAAAAAGTTTTAGTGCAGTTGCATATGAGTTTGCTCGTTTGCTACAGAATGATTTAGATGTTCCGGTAGCAATTATACAAGTTGCTTGGGGCGGTACTAAAATTCAATCTTGGATGAGTAGGGAGTCATTAAAAGCGTTTAATGAAACCTTACCGACCGTAAAAGAGGAAGTATATGATAATAAAAACACACCAACTGGTCTTTTTAATGGTTTAATTTCTCCTTTAATCCCTTATGCAGCGAGAGGCTTTATTTGGTATCAAGGTGAGCATAATGTTAGGACCTATTACAGTTATGAAAAGTTGTTTTCTAAAATGGTAGAAGACTGGAGAGAAAGATGGGGAGATTCAGATATGAGTTTCTTTTATGCACAGATAGCCCCTTGGGACTATAAAAGTTTAAATAGTCAAGCGCCTTTATTACGCGAGGCTCAGTATAAATCTCTTGACGTAATTCCAAACTCAGGGATGGTAGTTCTGTTAGATGTAGGAGAAGAAAAAGATATCCATCCTATAGAAAAAAGTACAGTAGCAGAGCGCTTTTTTAAATTAGCATCCGCTAAAACCTATGGTAATAAAGTGAATTTCTCTGGTCCGGTTTATAAGGAAATAAAAATTAGTGGATCCAAGGCTATACTTAGCTTTGAGAATAATAAAGGACTTTACCTCACAAATGGAAGTTCAGATAATTTTGAGATTGCAGGAGCGGATACCATGTTCTATCCTGCAGAAGCGGTAGTGAAAAATAATAAATTGATCATCTCTTCTAGTAATGTTAAAAATCCAGTGGCTGTTAGGTATGCTTTCAAAGGCTGGGTTAAAGGAGATTTATATAATAAATGGAATCTACCAGCATCTTCTTTTCGAACAGATAATTGGAAATAAAAAAATAATAGAAAAAACACTTCATAGGGTATGAATGCTACATTCATACCCAAAAAATAACCTCATTATTAGAAAATTTCATATTTGAATTTTCAGAAATAATCGAGAGATTATTTAACTTAATTTTTATGTAAACAATTGCTCACTAGTAGCTTACGATAAAAAATATTTCAATGATTTGGTTGAGCTCCTAAATCTCTAAAACTACCGTTGATTTCTTAAAACTTGTTTCAGTTTATAAAACTGAGAGTCCAGCCCCACAAAAAAAAAATATTTATTTTTTTGGGACATTTTATCTCTATTTACGACCTAATAGATAAGACCTAATTATTACCGGTTCACTTGTTTACTGAAAGCTTTTTATGGCTTTTGAGAAATATTTGATATATTTAATCAATCCAATTCAGAATACCTAAGTTCTGTTCGCTGTGTTTTGATCAATTATTTAAATATAAATCTATTGTCGTAGACTCTAATTTATGATATAGCTAGTGCAATTTTGGTAACTATGTGAACCGAGCCTTATTTTAGATTATAGAACTAAAAGTGTTTTAAGCCATGAACTCCCAGTATGCTTTATATACATTGGAAGAACTTCTTTTACATATTAAAGAAGATGATTACAGCGCATTTGATGAGCTTTACTCGCGAACGTGGAAACAACTTTATATCACAGCAAACAGTAAGCTTAAGGTTAAAACTCCTGCCAAAGATATCATACAAGAAGTATTTGTAGATTTATGGAACAAAAGGCATGAGCGTGAAATAAAAAACGTTCAGGCCTATCTATCGCAGGCAGTAAAATTCAAAGTTTTAGATGAATTTAGAAAGGATAAGTATGATTTTGTTGAAATTGACTCATTTGTAGAGAAAATTGAAGAAAGAGACTATGCAGATTCACAGCTTATTGGGAAAGAGTTTTTTGATACTGTAAAAAACTGGATTGATACCCTCCCTACCAAAAGGAAAGAAATATTTCGTCTAAAATACCTAGAAGGACTATCTAATAAAGAAATTGCTCAAAAATTAGATATTTCTCAAAAAACCGTTCAAAATCAAGCACTTAACTCCTCTCCGGAGTTTAAAGAATTACTAAGAAAGACTTTTTTAGCTTTTATTTTATTCTTTCTTGGGACATAAGTCTATTTATTACGACTTAATAGTATAACCACTTAATAAACCTATTTATTGTAATGTCTAATAAGTCCTTTAAAAAGAGATTTTTATCTGTTGTTAGCAGATATTTAAAAGGTAAATCCACTGAAGAAGAGGATAGACTTGTGAATTATTTTTACAACTCTATTGAAGATGTGGATATCTCTTCAATAAAGCTAGACAATGTAAAAGATCAAATCAAATCAGCGATTGATAAAAATATAACAGATCAGCCACGTGTTCTAAAACGAAAAAAGAACTTCACTTATCTTAAGGTTGCAGCAAGTATTCTTTTGGTATCTGTTTCATCATTCTATTTTTACCGCTCTTATTTTTCAAACTCAGTAAAAAATGTTATTTCTAATGTAGTTAATGATGGTGAAGATATGCCGCTTATTGTGTTAGAAAATGGAGAGAACTTTCGCTTGGAAGATAGCTTGAAAGGCAAACCTTCTTATAGAATTATAGAAAATGAGCGGGTGTTTGTGTTATCAGATACAATGCGTTTTGAAGGAACTAAAAAACTAAGTAAGGTAGAAAATCCTACAGATAAAATTTTTGCTTTTCTTTTGCAAGACGGTACAACTGCATGGCTAAACCCTAAGTCAAGCTTAGAGATTTTACCAGATGAAAACGGGAAAAGAATGGTTAGGATAGAAGGAACCGTTTTATTTAATGTGCAAAAAATCAAAAATAATGAGAGCTATAAACCTTTTGTGGTAAAAACACCACTTCAAACCGTTGAAGTACTTGGGACCAAATTTCTTTTAAATGCAACTAACAGTGAAAACGAAGATATTTTATTGATAGAAGGAAAAGTAAGATTAACCCATAACAAGTTTAATACTAAGATAATTCTAAAGCCCGATCAAAAAGCATCTTTAAAAAGGTATGAATCAAATATTTTAGTTACTAAGTCAACACAAACCTATAAGGTGGAAGCGTGGCATAAAGGTTTGTTTTATTTCGAAAATGAAAAAATGCTAGATGTAATGGCCGAAATAGCTCAATGGTACGGAAAAGAAATAATTGTTGATGACAAAATTAAAGATATTCCGATTACTGGGATGATTAGCAGGTATAAAACTGTTGATGAAGTACTCCAAATTATCGAACTAACCAATAACGTGAAATATAAAAACCAAACCGAGAAGATTTATGTAAAATAAAAACCAAACCATAAAGACGGGTTTCTAACCAAAAACCCAATTATAATAAACTATAACCAAATTAAACCGAGCTTCTAATGCAAAGAATAAAAAAGATTGTGGCACCTCTAAGAGGGGGTGTGAGTAGAGCGTTTTGTCTTTTCTTACTGATATGCTTTTTAAGTATTCATACTACAACGGCAAAACAAAAAGGGATTTCAATTTCGTTTACCAACCTTCCCGTTAAAGAAGTATTTAAAGCGTTAAATACACAAACAAACTTAAAGTTCATTTATTCACCGATGGACTTAAATGAGAATAAAAAAATTTCGGGGACCTTTAAAGATGCGGATCTAGACCAGATATTGAAATATATTCTGGCAAACACAAAAGTAACGTATGTAATTAAAGATAATACTATTATCATTAAAGCCACTCAGGAAAAAAAACTAAGCGGAAAAGTTCTTGATGAAAACAACTTGCCATTACCGGCGGTAATGGTACAGGCCAATGTTTCTAAGCAAGCAACTATGACAGATGTTAACGGAAACTTCTCTATTAAGGTAACCGATATGGATACCGAATTAGCTTTTAAAATGCTGGGCTATGCTGATGAGAGTATTAAAATTAGTGAAAGTTTAACTTATCAGGTGAAACTGAAACCTACAACAGAATCTTTAAATGAAATTGTTGTAGTAGGTTACGGAGTACAAAAACGTAGTGATGTTACCGGGGCGATTTCTTCTGTTAGTGCTAAACAACTTAATAAAATGCCCTCAACTAGTATAAGTGAAATGTTGAGAGGTTCAGCCCCTGGTATTCAAGTTACCATGGGTAGTGCTGCACCAGGAGGAGGTTCAAGTATTTTAATCAGAGGGAGAAGATCATTATCAGCGGGTAATGACCCTCTTTATATTGTTGACGGTGTACCAAGTGCCAGTATTGATGATGTCAACTCCAATGAAATCGCTTCAGTCGAAATTTTAAAGGATGCTGCAGCACAATCTATTTATGGAGCAAGAGCAGCAAATGGCGTTATATTAATAACCACGAAGAGAGGTGTTTCTGGTAAAACTAAAGTAAACGTGAACTCTTATACTGGAGTTCAGGAACTGTATCGCAATTTTGAGTTTTATGATGGCGAACAATGGGCCTCATATCGTAAAGAAGCTTTCTATAATGCCTATGGTTATTACAATGAAGACGAAGTATTTAAAGGTTTGATGAAAAACTCTTACGAGTCTAAAGAATATGTGGACTGGGAGGATGTAATGATTAATTCAGCTTGGCAGAATAAAAATGATGTTTTAATACAGTCTGGAAGCGAAAAAACAAAATACGCATTATCCTTAGGTCACTTTTATCAGGACGGAATGGTTCCGGCATCTGATTTTAAACGATTTACAGGTCGCTTAAATATTGATCAAACACTATCCGATAAAATTTCGGTGGGGTCTAATATTGCATATACTAAATCTTACCGAACTATAACCGAAGGAAGTTTCAACTCATTTATAACAATGCCACCTTTGGCAGAGGTTTACAATGCAGATGGCTCTTTAAGAGAAGATGTCACCGAAGCTGGCGAGTCTCATTACAACCCTTTGTTTAATATTCAAAACTCTGAAAATAATAGTATTACGGATAGGTTAAGTGTAAATCTTTTTGCTGATTGGAAGATTGTGAAAAACTTAACATATCGACTAAATACCAGCTTAAATAATAGAAAAGTACAAGAAAATTACTACAAAGGAATTAATCATTTTACAGGAAGAAATAACGGAGGAAGTGCGACAGTTGGAGAAAGTACTTATAATGATTATTTGGTAGAGAATATCTTAAATTATAGTAAAGATTTTGACAAACATCATTTTGATGCGACTGGAGTGGCCAGTATAAACGGAATTCAATGGAAAAGCATCAGTAATACAGGATTCGGCTTTCCAAATGATGACCTTTCTTATAATGCCATCGCTTCGGCATCAACTTTTTCAATTCCCAATTATCAATTTTCGGATAGAAAATTAGTATCCTACTTAGCCAGAACAAGATATAATTACGATAGTAGGTATTTATTTACCTTAGCAGTACGTGTTGATGGCTCTTCTGTTTTTGGTGCTAATAATAAATACGGCTATTTTCCTTCTGCAGCTTTTGCATGGAGAGCTAAACAAGAAAGTTTTTTAAAAGATGTTGATTTTTTATATGATTTAAAACTACGCTTAAGCTACGGGCAAGTAGGTAACCAAGGTATAAGTCCTTATACTACTTTAGGTTTAGCCAATAAATATTTATCAGAATTTGGTGATGTAACTGAAGTAGGATATTTACCCAATTCTGATTTAACCAATCCTAACCTAAAATGGGAAACTTCAACATCAACCAATATTGGACTTGATTTTGGTCTTTTTAAAGGAAGAGTAAGTGGAACAATAGAGCTTTACGATACTCAAACTACCGATCTTTTGGTGGAAAGATCACTTTCTTCAACATCGGGTTACTCTAGTCAGTTGGTTAATTTAGGTCATGTACAAAACCGAGGTATAGAGGTTAGCTTAAATACAGTTGCAATTGAAAAGAAAGATTTTAGATGGAATTTGGGCTTAAATTTTAGTGCAAATAGAAATAAAATCAAAAAAATTGCTGGGGTATTAGATGCTAACGGTGATCCTGTTGATGATTTAAACAACAAATGGTTTATTGGCAAATCAATGAATGTTTATTATGATTATCAGTACAACGGTATTTGGCAGTTAGATGATGATATAGCAACCTCTGCAATGCCTACAGCAACTCCAGGCTCTATTAAAGTAAATGACGTGGATGAAGATAATGTTATCTCTGCTGCTGATAGAGTGGTTATACAAAGAGATCCAGAATGGATAAGCTCATTAATTACCAGTTTTGAGTATAAAAATTTCAACCTTTCTTTAGACTTTAATTACTTAAAAGGAGGTTTCCTATATAACTCTTATTTAACATCATTTGCAACAGGTGGTGATTTAACTGGAAAAAGAAACGGTATTCGTAGAAACTATTGGACAGTTAACAATCCATCTAATGAGACGCCGGCTCCAAACTTTGTACAGCCACCAGCTTATCTAAGTTCTTTAGCATACGAAAATGCCGATTATTTAAGGTTAAGAAATATTTCAGTTTCTTATACCATGCCTAGCAAAATTGTTAATAAAATGGGAATAACCAATTTGCGATTATTCTCAACTATGAGCAATGTTTTCACTTTGACGGATGTACAGGGATATGGACCTGAGCAAAATCCGGGTGATTACCCAGAGCCTAGAACATTATTATTCGGACTTAATTTTTCATTCTAAATCAAAAAATCATGAAGAGGAATATACTTTATATATTATTGTTTTTGGTAGTATTTACTTCCTGTAAAAAGGTGTTGATAGAAGAAAATAAAACCAAATACTCCGCTGACTATATTTATAGTACCGAAGGTGGATTAAAGCTAGCTGTAAATGCTGTGTACACTTTATTACGTAACTATTACGGAGATGATGCAACCGTTGTAGCATTAATGAGAGCCACGGATGTAGCGGTTACTAACGGAGGAACGGGTAATTATTTTGGCACATATGACCCAAACTATGTTAAGCCATCTTCATCACAGGTTGGTAATATGTGGCAGTCTATGTATCAAATTATAGGTAAAACAAATGAGATTATAGCAGCAGGCGAAAAATTACCTGAAACGGCTGAATTAAAAGCAACCTTGGGAGAGGCTAAGTGCTTTAGAGCTCAAGCTTATTTTTTACTATACCGTACTTATGATAGGATTTGGTTAAATACAGAGCCTACCACTTGGCAAAATGTTGATGAGCCTAAAACCTATAAAGTAGCAACAAGTGATGAAGTTTTTGAATTGCTTTACAGCGATTTAGATTATGCTATTAAAAACCTACCATGGCTATCAACCCAATCGGGTAGATTTAATCAAGCTGTAGCTAGACACATCAAAGCTAAAGCAGCATTATGGGTTAAAGACTGGGATGAGGCTTTGGCTCAAGTAGATACCATTGATAATGCAGGTCATTATAGTTTAGTGGCTTTAGATGACGTATTTAAGGGTGCAGATTTAAATCATAGCGAAGCATTATTAGTGCAACAATGGAGTAAAAACCCAGGGGGAAATTTATCGGAAAGTACGCCATTAGGACATTACTACCACGCATATTTTGTGGCATCATACCGTCAGGAAATTGGAGGAACAGCAGAATATGCTTGTAGTTTCGAAAATGGAGGCTATACTTATGGAAGATGCTTGCCTAGTCCATACTTGTTTTCATTATACGACGAAGTAAATGACAAAAGGTACACCTCATTTTATATTCATAAATATAAAAATACCACAGCAGATGCTAAAGCTTATGGATCTGTAACTGTTCAGCCTGGAGATTATTTTCCTCTATATAAGAGTGGGAGTATAAATAGGCTTGTTTATCCGGGTTGTACAAAATACAATGATATGTGGACTAAAACTCCAGCGGAAACAAGAAGTTATAAAGACATTATACTTTACCGTTTGGCCGAAACTTATATTATCGGTGCTGAAGCAGCATTAATGAAAGGCAACCAAACTGTAGCTAAACAATATTTTAACAAAACGTGGGAAAGAGCCGGTAACGCTAAGTTTACTTCGTCACTTACCATCAAAAATATTATTGATGAACAAGCTAGAGAGCTCTCTTTTGAAGGTGACCGATGGTACTTCTTAAAAAGATTAGGGATATTAATCTCTCAGGTAAGAAATTATACAGGTGATGTAGAGATTAGTAACTCAATAATTGGAAGAACTAATTTGCCTGCAAATCCTCACTTTATTAGATGGCCTATTCCAGAAACGGAAGTTATTAATATGGGAGCGGATAATTTTCCGCAGAACCCAGGCTATAACTAGGCTATTACCGGGGTATTAAAACCTAAGACTGAAGAACAATATTATATAACATTAACATTTGATTGAAACATGAGAAGAATAGCAATAACGCTGATTTTTGTACTTATAGCGACACTTAACAACAATATTTATGCAACCGATGAGAAAACCTCTTTTGATATTTGCGTATATGGTGAGTCTGCTAGTGGTGTAATATCTGCCATTCAAGGTGCTCGCTTAGGGAAAAGTGTAGTGCTAATATCAAAAAACAAACATGTGGGTGGTTTAGCTACTTCAGGTTTAACTGCTACTGATATGAACCGTAACGACATGGTAGGTGGGTTAGCCAGAGAGTTTTACCAACGAGTTTATCGTTATTATTTAAACCCAACGGCATGGAGAAATCAAAACCGTGATGGTTTTTTCATCAAATCTTTAAAGAGGACCTATAAAGGTAAAAATGATGAAAGAACAATGCAGTGGGTTTACGAATCAGGCGTGGCAGAAAGAATTATGCTTGACATGCTTAAAGAAGCAGGTGTGACGATTTGGTTTAACGAACGTTTACACCAAAAAAAGGGTGTAGAAAAGAAAGCTAAAGAAATCAAAACTCTTATCATGGAAAGTGGTAAAACCGTAAGTGCCAAAATGTTTATTGACGCTACTTACGAGGGTGATTTATTGGCTCAATCTGGTGTTTCATACACTGTTGGTAGAGAAGCAAATAAGACTTACAACGAAACTTTGAATGGTTACCGTATGAACTTTGTACAAGGTGATGATTTATCATCAATTGATCCTTACATTATCAAAGGAGATAAACAATCGGGCTTATTGCCATATGTTTATGAAAAGGCAACAGCAGAACAAGGTGAAAAGGATGAAAAAGTACAAGCCTACTGTTACCGACTAACGCTTACAGACGACCCAACAAATCGTATTAAAATAGAAAAACCGGAAAATTACAATCCATTATGGTATGAGGTTTTAATGAGGAGGTTGGAGCAAAACCCAGAAACACCACTGCAAAAAATCATCACTTTAACACCAATGCCTAACCGTAAAACAGACACTAATCACCTTGATTTTTTTGGAGCTAGTTATGATTATGCGGAAGCAACTTATGAAGAAAGAAAAGAGATAGAGAAGCTACATAAGGATTATGCTTTAGGGATGTTGTGGTTTTTAGAGCATGATACTCGTGTGCCTGCGCCTATAAGAAAGGAAATGAAGGACTGGGGTTTACCTAAAGACGAGTTTGAGGATACAGAAAATTTCCCGAACCATATTTATGTAAGAGAGGCTCGCAGAATGGTAGGTGAGTATGTAATGATTGAAGAAAATGTAGCCAAAGAAAACAGAGTATTGGCAGGGAATTCGATTGGAGTTGGTACTTACGCTTTGGATTGCCATTACGTAAGTAAAGCCTTAGATGCTGATGGTAAATTAAGAAACGAGGGTACTATTTTTAAACCAACTAAACCTTATACCATAAGCTACTATTCTATTGTTCCTAAAAAGAAAGAGTGCAGCAATTTGTTGGTACCAGTATGTATGTCGGCTTCACATGTGGCTATGAGTACCATCAGAATGGAACCTGTTTATATGGTTTTAGGACAATCTGCTGCAGTGGCAGCTGTAATGGCTATAGATGGTAAAGTGCCTGTGCAGAGTATCTCTTATGATGAATTGTCCGAGAAGCTAATCAACCTTCAGCAAATTATTAAAACCAATAAATAATTAGGTATGAAAAAATTTAAAAAAACGGCTAATAATATCACTGCTTGTCTTTTGATATTAATTGGTTTTACAGGATGTACAGATAGGTATGATTATCCAATACCGCAAAACTCTTTTGAAGAAAGTGAGTTGCCTTCACCAGCAAGAGTAACACTTACACAAACAGGAACTGAGTGGAAAATGTTTGTAAATGGGGAAGAATTTTATGTGAAGGGTGTCGCTTCAAATAATTTTTATAAAGAAGCGGCAGATTATGGAGCAAATACAGTAAGAACTTATGGCGTAAGTGATTTATCAAGATCAATTTTAGATGAAGCTTATGAGGCTGGAATTTATGTGAATTTTGGACTTTACATGAAACGCGAAGTAGACGGTTTTGATTATAATAATGAGGCAGCCGTAGCAGCGCAACTTGAAGTAATGAAGCAGTCGGTAGATAAATTCAAGGATCATCCCGCACTTTTATGTTGGTCTATTGGTAATGAAGCAGAAGCAAGTTATACCAATGCAAAGCTATTTACAGCTATAAATGATGTAGCTAAGTATATTAAAGAAGTTGATCCTAATCACCCTACAACGGTTGCTTTAGCGGGTTCAAATGTAGATAGAATAGAGAAGGTGAGAACTATGGCTCCGGAGATTGATATCTTATCTATCAACTCTTATGCACCTGTATTGCCTAATGTAATAGGTAATCTAGCTAGCGCAAGTTGGACAAAGCCTTATATGATTACTGAGTTTGGTCCTCGTGGTACTTGGCAAATGGCGCCAGAGCCTTCTAGGATTTTACAATGGGGTGGTTTAGTAGAGCAAACAAGCACCGAAAAATCAGATATCTATCTTGCGTCTTACCAGGATCATATTGTAGGAAATAAATCTAAGGGTTGTATTGGTTCTTTTGTGTTTTTATGGGGATACCAAACTCATGGCGAAGTGTTAACATGGTTTGGACTTTTTGATAAAAAAGGGTACACTTTCCCAACTGTTGATGCGATGCAATTTGCTTGGACAGGAACCTATCCTGCAAATAGAGCACCTATAATTCAAAGCCGTGATCAAGTTTTAATGAATGGTTCAAAAGCAGAAGCAAACATTAAAGTAGATAAAAACTCAAATAATACAGCTAGTGTAGTAGCTACAGATCCAGATGGGGATGCATTAACTTACTCTTGGATGATTATGAAAGAGGGGACAAAAAGTACAGACGGTAGTATTCCAGACGGTATTTCTGGACTCATTACAGACAACACCTTAGCAAATATTAGTTTCAAAGCTCCTTCTGAAACAGGTGCATACCGTTTAATTGTTTTTGCTTCAGACGATACCAATAAAAAAGTGGCAAGCGGTGTTATTCCATTTTATGTTAATTAATTAGTGATGTTCACGAACGAAATAAAAAAATAACAGATGAAACAGATATTAACAAAAGCCATGATGGCTGTTTTTTTACTGCTAACTTTTGCTTGTAAAAAAGATGATAGTGTAGTTAAAAAAGAAACTCTTTCTGTAGAGGTTAAGCAAAATGTGGCTGTACCTTTTCTCATTACATCAAAAGAAGAAATAGTTTTTGATTTAACCATTACTTCCACCTCGGCTGTCAAAATGAAAAGCGCAGTACTGAGTCTTAACGAGAATAGTTTAGTCACTGCCAACGCTTCTGGAGATGGAAGCGAAATCAATATGCAAGTTACCTATAAAGCAACGGGTCTGGATATTGGTGCGAGTTTGATTTTTAGGTTAACCGTTTCTGATGTAGATGGAAATATAGTTGATAAAGACTTTGTTGTTTACATTGAATCAGCTCCAGCAGAAATTTTAATTAATATTCCTTCTGCTGCTCCATCAGAAATTGATGATAACGAGTCTGTTAATTTTGATATTTCGATAAGTTCAGAAAATGACATCAAATACATCAAAGTATTTCTAGATCAAACAGAAATCACCTCTTTAACTAAAGAAGTATTTACTGATCCGAAACAAGATAACTTCAACTTCATATATCAAGCTACTGTTGCGGATGCTGAAAAAACGCTTGCATTTAATATAGAAGTAATGGATGTTTTAGGAAATATCGTTAAACATCCTTATTCATTAAATATAATAAGGTCTCAAGCGGTAGATTTTATCACTTATAAAGATGTGAAAATGGGTGCACAAAGATCAGCAGACGAAGGCCCGTTTTTTAATGCTACTAATGGTGAAGTTTATGTAACTACCGGAGCGGCTACACACGCTTCAGAAATTGATTTTGCAACATTCTATAGTGGTTCTTCAAATGCCTATAACATCGTTTCACCTACCCTAAGTACTGTTTCAGCTTATATTTATACGGTTACAGGATACGGTGCTGATGCGATGGATAATTGGGCGGTAAGAAATCAGACAGATATTAAAAAGATAGTACTCACTCAAACGGAATTTGACTTAATAGCTTCTTCAGCTGGTATTGAAGCAATCTTCACCAACTCTAATGTTACGGCCTCTGAAACTTCAGGTGGTGTAACAACGGGTAGTGTGCTTGCTTTTAAAACTGCAGCGAATAAATATGGAGTAATGTTAATCAAAGATAAATCTGCAAATGCAAATACAGGTTACCTAACGGTAGATGTGAAAATACAGGAATAATAGAATGGTAACTATAAAAATTAATAAAGGTGTCTTAACTAAAATAAGCTTATTAGCACTTGCTTTATGTTTTTTTTCGACAATTAAGGCTCAGCAAAAAGTCAAATATCTTGATCCTAAACAACCTGTTGAGGTGAGAGTAAAAGATTTGATGAGTCGTATGAGTTTAGATATGAAAATTGCTCAAATGTGCCAATATGTAGGCTTGGAGCATATGCGAGACGCTGAAAAAAATGTATCTGAGGATGAGTTAATTAATGGTCATGCTCGTGGTTTTTATAAAGGCTTACACTCTTCAGGTGTAGAAAGAATGGTGAAAGAAGGAATGATTGGTTCCTTCTTACATGTACTTACCATAGAAGAGGCAAACCATCTTCAAAAGCTGGCAGAGCAAAGCGCACTTAAAATCCCTTTATTATTGGGGATTGATGCTATTCACGGTAATGGTTTAATGTCGGGGTCTACCATTTATCCCTCACCAATTACTATGGCATCTAGTTTCGCTCCAGATATTATTGAAAAATCTTTTAGACAAACAGCTTTAGAAATGAGGGCTTCGGGTATGCATTGGGCTTTTTCACCAAATATTGAAATAGCCCGTGACCCAAGATGGGGAAGAGTAGGGGAAACTTTTGGCGAAGACCCTTTAGTAGTTACCAAAATGGGTATTGCGGCCGTACGAGGTTTGCAAATGAAAAGTTGGGATAAAGACAAAAGTGTTTTAGCCTGCGTTAAACATTTGGCGGGCGGAGGTATCGGTAACAATGGTACTAATGCATCACCTGTTGAAATCGGAGAAGGTGAGCTAAGAAATGTGATTTTAGCTCCTTTTAAAGCTACTATAGAACAGACAAAACCTTTTACTTTAATGCCAGCTCATAATGAAATTAACGGTGTGCCTGGTCATGGTAATAAATGGTTAATGACAGATATTGTTAGAAACGAATATGGCTTTGAAGGTTTTATCGTCAGTGATTGGATGGATATGGAGGCTTTGAGCAGGAAGCATAAGTTGGCACCTACTATTAAAGATGCTTTCGAAATATCTGTAGATGCGGGTGTTGATATGCACATGCATGGCCCCATATTTTTGGAGAGTATTAAAGAACTGATTGCTGAAAATAAACTATCAGAAGAAAGAATTGATGCTGCTTGTGCAAAAATACTGGAAGCTAAATTTATGTTGGGTCTTTTTGAAAATAGATACGTTACAAAACAAGATGTTGCCAAAACAGTTTTCTCAAAAGAACATCAACAAACAGCATTAGATATCGCTAGGAAAGGAGTGGTTTTGTTAAAAAATAAAGATCAAATTCTACCATTACCAGCCGGTAAATACAAAAATATTTTGGTAACGGGGCCAAATGCAAACAATCAATCTATTATGGGAGATTGGGTGTTTGAACAACCTCGTAATAACTACACCACGGTTTTAGACGGAGTTAAAAGTCTATCGGTGGGCAGTAAGGTGAATTTTGTTGATGTTGGTTGGAATTTAAGAGCCTTAGACAGCGACTCAATTGCTAAAGCAATAAGTAAAGCTGCTGATATGGACTTAATTATTGTTGCTTTAGGTGAAGACTCTTTCCGTCAGCATTGGAAAGAGAAAACTGGTGGAGAAAATCGTGATAGAATGGATATTACCCTTTGGGGCAAACAACAATATCTTATTGAAGAGCTCAAGAAAACAGGGAAACCTGTAGTGGTAGTTTTAATTAATGGCAGACCAATGGCAACCCCATGGTTAGAAGATAATGTAGACGCTATCTTAGAAGCTTGGGAGCCGGGTTCATTTGGTGGTCAAGCAATCGCGGAAATCTTGTATGGAAAAGTTAACCCTAGTGGAAAGTTACCAATGACCATCCCTAGACATGTCGGTCAAATTCCAATTTACTATTATCAAAAGCCTTCTCAATACTCTCACCCTTTTATTGATGGGGATAAAAATGCATTATACGATTTTGGTTACGGCCTAAGCTATACCAGTTTTAAATATTCTTCAATAAACGCACCGGATACCATAGCTTATGGTAAAGCCTTAGAGGTTAGTTTTACAGTAGAGAATACTGGCGATAGAGCAGGTGAAGAAGTGGTACAGCTTTATTTACGTGACGATTATAGTTTAACTACTAGACCAGTGAAACTTTTGGCTGGCTTTCAACGTGTCAATCTTTCAAAAGGGGAAAAGCAAACAGTAAGCTTTACTCTTAATAAGGATGTATTCGGTTATTATAATAACAAAAGAGAATATGTGTTTGAAGATGGAAGTTACACGCTGATGGCAGGGGGAAGCTCTATTACCAAAGATCAGATTTTTAAGAAAGTGACAGTAAACAAATAAGATTGAGCTGTCTTAAATAAATGAGAATGAACGTCTTAACGTCAAAGTGTTTTAAATTTTATTTTTTGCTGGCTTTTGTGCTTTATAGTTCTGCAACTCTATATGCACAAAAAGGGAATGAAGAATTAGGTAAAAAGCCTAATATTCTGGTGATCGTTAGTGACCAATTGAATTGGGATTATATTTCCGCTGCTGGGAATCAATATGTAAATACTCCTAATATAGATCGTTTGTGCGAATATGGAGTGCGGTTTGACCGGGCGTATGTGATGAATCCAGTTTGTATTCCATCACGCATAAGTATGTTTACCGGAAAACGTCCAAGTCAGTTTGGAGTACACGTTCCTAAAGGAATAAACATACAGCGTAATGATATGGTAACGTATGTGAGGGAAAAGAAAATAGCATCCCTTTTTCAACAGCAAGGATACGAAACCTATTATGGTGGTAAAACTCATTTTGGAACAAGAGGTTATGAGTTTACCCCAGAAGACATGGGCTTCGAAGTTTATGCTGATAAATACGAATATAGAGCGGAAGACGGAGTGTCTCAGGCACTCGCTACGCTGAATGATCATAAAATCAACCATTCAAAACAGCCATTTCTTATGGTTGCATCATTGATGAACCCTCATGATATTTGTTATGCGCACATCCGTGATAACCGTTTTGATATGGAGAAAATACTTAGCCGTACAAAAGGTGGAGGGTGGAAAAAGAAGCTTCAAGAGTCTGTATTAGGGAATCTAAAAATTCCAGAAGGAAAGGTAGGAGCGGGGACGTTTGAACCTATTGATCATTACATTCGTAATGCTCCTCCTTTACCAGGTAATTATTTGCCTCAAAAAGATGAACCAAGCGTTATTTCAGGAGTAGGAGAACCTGAAGGGAAGGGAATGGCAGCTGCATTTGGTAGGTATAGAGATGATTATGATGAAACCGACTGGTTATTACACAGATATGCTTATTGCAAATTTGTAGAAGACTTTGATTTACACCTAGGCAAACTACTCGACGGACTTGAAGCTAGTGGCTTGGCAAAAGAGACTTATATTATATTAACTAGCGATCACGGTGAGTCGCTAGGAAGCCATCAAATGGCCGGAAAAGGATTACTTTATGATGAAGTGTGTCATGTCCCATTTATTGTGAGTCACCCTAGTTTTACCCAAGGTCGGGTGGACTCTGTAAATATAGTATCAAACGGTTTAGACCTTCTTCCTTCTTTATATGAACTAGCAGGTTTAAAAGCCGACCCTACATTAGAAGGGGTGAGTATTATTCCTTTGTTGAAACAGCCAAAACTTCGCTTAAAAAGAACTGCTATTCCGGTTGAATTTTCTACAGGCTTGGGTATGATAACAGAAAATTTCTATTACGGTATTTATGTAAAAGGGAATTCTAATAACGAGCAGTTGTATGATATTAGAAAAAGACCGTTGCAAATGGTTAACGATGCAATAGATCCAATTTATAAGGATGCCTTGAAGCGCCATCGAAAAGAGTTTAATAAAGTGCATCAAGAAACATTAAACTTTTATGGTAATCTAAAAGGGTTTACAAAATATTTAGAGAAAAAGTAGAGAACACTTAAAGCCTGAATGAATTGAAAAAAATAGCATTAAGGACATATGTGGTGATTTTAATTTTTACGGGCTCACTACTGAGCTGTAGTAAAAGTAAACCAAGTAATGAGCTAGTTAAAGACGCTGTTGCAGATCCAACGGTAGTAGAGCTTGTGAAACAAGGTACTCAATGGCAGTTGTCCGTGGATAATAAGTCTTTTTATATTCGTGGAGTAGCTGCAGGGGAATCAACAAATAAAACTGACAGACCTATTTTCTATTACGGTATACTAGCAAACCGGGGCGGTAATACCATCCGTACTTATGGTGTTAATGAAGATACTAAAAATGTACTGGACGGGGCTTATGCTAGTGGAGTTTATGTGGCACTAGGATTATGGGTTAATAAAGAAAGTCAGGGTTTTAACTATAACGATCCGGCAGCAGTATACGAACAATTTAAAACCTTACGTCAGCAGGTAAGGTCATTTAAAAATCACCCTGCTTTGTTAATGTGGATAGTAGGTAATGAGGTAGATGCTGATTATTCTAGTTTAAATCAAAAAGAACAAATGTGGACTGCTGTTAACGCTCTTCATGCAATGATTGATGAAGAAGATGGTAATCACCCTACTGCAACAGCAATTATTAATGCCGATAAAGAGAAAGTAGATGATATTAAGAGGTGGGTGCCAAATATAGATATACTTTGTAGTAACGCTAAACAACAGCAAGTGCCTGGTGTATTGACTAATCTACAAGAAGCCGGTTGGAATAAACCCTATATATTTAGTGAGTATGGGCCAAGAGGAATGACTCAACTTAATCCAGTTGCCGAACGTATTTTGGAGTGGGGCGGATTAGTTGAACAAACCAGTACTGAAAAAGAACAAGATTACTTTGATGTTTATCAGGATTATGTTACTCCAAATAAAAATAGCGGTTGCTTAGGTTCTTTTGCATTTGTTTGGGGTTACCAAACTAATGGTGCAATTGCAACATGGTATGGAACACACAATCTAGAAGGTTTAACATTTGGAGTAGTAGATGCTTTAGAATACTGTTGGAAAGGTCAGTACCCTACAGATAGGGCTCCAAGGATTACTTCGAGAGCAGATTTACTTTTGAACGGAAAACAGGCCGAGAGTAATATCAAACTAGTACAAGGAAGTAGTAATTCGGCAACTGTAACAGCTACTGACCCTGATGGTGATGCCTTAACGTATAAGTGGGAAATTTCACCTGAAGGAGGAACAAGTGCAGATGGTGGGCCACATCCTGGGCTTTCAGGGCTTATTCAAACAAATGGCAATTCTACGGTTAATTTTACTGCGCCCTCACCTGGTGCATATCGATTATATGTATATGTGAAGGATACTCATAATAAATTGGCTAGTGCTGTTATACCATTCCTAGTTCAATAAGTAGATAATTTAAGATATAACATTGAGTTCATGCAAATAAAAAAGTACTTCATCTTTATCCTGTTAACATGTTTGTTCTGTAAAGGGCAGGCACAAGACAAGAAGGCTAAACTTCCAAATATAATTTTGTTAGTTAGTGAAGATAATAGTCCTTTTTTAGGTTGTTACGGCGATACTTATGCCAATACCCCAAATCTTGATCGATTTGCCACAGAAGGAATACTTTTTGAACAGGCTTTTTCTAACGCTCCTGTATGTGCTCCCTCAAGGTCTACATTAATTACTGGATTATATGCTACTAGCATGGGTACAGAAAATATGCGAAGCCAGTATAGTGTTCCTGATTTTATAAAATTATTTCCTGAATATCTGCGAAAAGCAGGTTACTATACCGTAAATAAATCTAAAACCGATTATAATTTATCTCCTTTAGAGAACAGATTGGAAGATACATGGGATGATTCTTCAATTAAAGCAACGTATAAGAACCGTAAGCCTGGCCAGCCTTTTTTCGCGATGTATAATTCTTCTATTACACATGAAGTTTCCATTCATACACCGAAAGACCCATTGAAGCATGATCCTAATAACGCACCTATCCCGCCTTATCATCCCAGCACACCAGAAATACAACATGATTGGGCACAGTATTATGATCGGGTAACACTAATGGATAAGTGGGTTGGTGGCATTTTAAACGATTTGGAAAAAGATGGTTTAGCAGAAAATACCATTGTATTTTATTTTAGTGACCATGGTGGAATATTAGGGAGAAGTAAAAGGTTTCTTTATGAGTCGGGTTTACATGTGCCTTTAATAGTACGGATACCTCAAAGTATGCAGAGTAATAGCCAAGAAAAAGCAGGAACACGTATCAAAAAAACGGTGTCATTTATAGATTTTGCACCTACCATTTTACACCTTGCAGGAGTACCAGTTCCAAAATATATGCAAGGGAGTATCCTATTAGGGCATAAGACTGATGATTCCGATAAACCTGTTTTTGGATTTCGAGGACGTATGGATGAGACCATAGATTTAAGTCGCACAGTGCGTAAAGGTAAATACCGATACATCCGGAACTATATGCCTCATAAAATTTACGGGCAATACATAGAGTACCTTTGGAGAGCACCATCTATGAAATCATGGGAAAATGAGTACAAAGAAAACCATTTAGATTCGGTTAAAAGTGCTTTTTGGAAAGCGAAGCCGTATGAGGAATTATATGACTGCGAAGCAGACCCTCATAATGTACAAAACCTTGCTAATAGTAAAACCTATAGTAGCACCCTAAAAGAACTGAGTATTACATTAGATAAATGGATAATAAATACCCATGATTTAGGCTTTGTTCCTGAGCCAATGATAGCAGAAATTAATAAGACTATGTCGCTTTATGAATGGGCACAAAAAGATAAATATCCTTTACCTAGGATATTAGAAACTGCGTCAATTGCGGCTTCTCGAGATATTGATTGTTTACCCTTTTTGAGGGAAAGACTTAAAGATAAAAATCCGATTGTACGTTATTGGGCAGCTACCGGGTGTAGAATATTAGAAACCGAAGCAATAAATGCTAAGCCATTATTGATGGAAATTGCAAAAAAAGATAATGATGCATCTGTTAGAGCTGTGGCAGCTGAATCCTTGTATTATTTGGGTAATAAAAAACTGGCGATACAACTATTAAGTCAAGCGCTTCTAGATAATAACCTGATGCTACGAGTACAGGCTTTAAATACTTTACAACAATTTGGACAAGATGCTCAGCCTGCTTTGACTTTCGTACGAAAAATGATCGATAAAGATCCAGAAGGAAAAGGCTATGATATTGCAGCAGCTAAAGAACTCATTAGAACATTAAATAAGTAGAAAAGAAAACTTAAAAAGAATTAGGCAGAATAATTCATGTATACAATCAGTAAATATCGGCCAATAAAATCTAACATTTTGGTAAATGGAGCTGTAAAAAACTAATAATAATTTGATAAAGGTTATTTTCAATATGAAAAAGTATCTAGCTATCATGCTTCTGTTGACTATTACTTGTTTTGCTAAAGCTCAACAGCTTAGCGAAATAGAGCAAAAAATAGATGTGATTTTAGCTAAAATGAGCCTTCAAGAAAAAGTGGGGCAGCTTAATCAGTTAGATGGAAGAGGTATACACGGAACTATTGAAGAATTAAAAGAGTTGGTTAAAAAAGGCGAAGTGGGTTCTTTGATGAACATTACAAATCCTCAAATAATAAACGAAATACAAAAGGTAGCATGTAGTCAATCTCCAAATAAAATTCCTTTAGTTTTTTCGCGTGATGTAGTACATGGTTTTAAAACTATGTTACCTATTCCTTTAGGGCAAGCCGCTACTTTTAATCCAGAGTTAATTAAACAAGGAGCAAGAATGGCCGCAGTTGAAGCCACAGAACATGGTATTAGGTGGGCTTTTGCACCAATGATTGATATATCCCGTGATGCCCGCTGGGGGCGTATAGCTGAAAGTTTTGGCGAGGATACCTATCTCACTGGGAAAATGGCAGTAGCTATGGTGCAAGGTTTTCAAGGCGAAAACCTTGCAAACCCACAATCAATGGCTGCTTGTTTAAAGCATTTTATAGGCTACGGGGCTGCGGAAGGTGGCCGGGACTACAACTCTACTTTTATTACTGAAAGACAACTTAGAGAAGTTTACCTCCCACCGTTCCAAATAGCTATCCAAGCTGGGGTGGCCAGCGTCATGACTTCATTTAATGATAATGATGGTATCCCTGTAACTGGAAATAAATATCTTTTAAAAGATGTACTGCGTAAAGAGTGGGGATTTGACGGTGTTGTTTTGTCTGATTGGGGCTCGATAACAGAAATGATCAAACATGGCTTTGCGGAAAATAGAGAGCAGGCTGCGGAAATAGCTATTAAAGCCGGTGTAGATGTAGAGATGTCCTCAAAATCTTATATCCAAAATCTCGAAAAACTGATTTTGGATGGGAGGATTACTCAACTAATGATTGATAATGCAGTACGAAATGTTCTAAGGTTAAAATTCAGACTCGGACTTTTTACTCAACCTTATGTAAATACAGATAAGCCTACAGAAACTTACTCAAAATCACATTTTGCTACAGCAAAAAAGGTGGTTGAAGAGTCAATTGTTTTATTAAAAAATAATCAGAAAACACTGCCTTTATCGGCGAATTTTAAAAGTATTCTAATAACAGGGCCGCTAGCAGATGCACCGCATGACCAATTAGGTACATGGACGATGGACGGAGAGATTGAGAAAACACAAACGCCCGCTAAAGCCATTGCTAGTATGTACGGCAGTAAAGTTAAAGTACACTTTATACCAAGCCTTACTTACAGCAGAGATAAAAATAAGTCCGAGTTTAGTAAAGTTTTGGAAGTTGCCCGTTCTGTAGATGCAATTATCTTCTTTGCCGGAGAAGAGGCTATCCTAACAGGAGAAGCACACAGTTTGGCAGGGCTCAATTTACAAGGAGCTCAATCAGAACTGATTACTCAACTGAAAGCGACTGGTAAACCTTTGGTGACAGTTGTTTTAGCAGGCAGGCCTTTAACCATACAGAAAGAAATTGAGCAGTCAGATGCTGTATTATATGCTTGGCACCCTGGTACAATGGGTGGTCCGGCTATAGCTGATATCCTGTTCGGAAAAGCTACACCGGGTGGAAAACTGCCTGTTACTTTTCCTAAAGAAGTTGGGCAAATTCCAATTTATTACAACCATCATAACACTGGTCGTCCTGCAAAAGGAGACGAAAAATCTTTAGATGATATACCGCTAAATGCTAAACAATCGGTATTAGGGCACTCTTCATATTATCTTGATATCGGATCAGAACCTTTATACCCCTTTGGTTACGGGCTGTCATACACCAGTTTTGAATATGCCGATTTGAAAGTTTCGAAAACAAGTTTAAATAAAAACGATACACTTTCTGTAAATATAGATTTAAAAAATATAGGCCAATATAATGGGACAGAAGTAGTACAACTTTATGTAACAGATATGGTGGGCTCTATTGTCCGTCCGGTGAAGGAGCTCAAGGGTTTTAAGCGCATAGCACTAAAGGCCGGCGAGGAAAAGAATATTCATTTTAATATCCCTATAGCTGATTTAGCATTTTGGAATATTGATATGAAAAAAATAGTTGAGCCGGGTAAGTTTAAGGTAATGATAGGTACTAATAGCGATACTGGCTTAGAAACATATTTTGAGGTTCAGTAGAGTATTACATATAATCTATTTCATTTAAATAATTATAAACAATGAGAAAATTAATAATATTCCTAGTTCTTGTATTTACGATACCTGTACTAGCTACAGAAAAAGAAGAAAATACTTCCGTTGATATCTGTATTTACGGAGGAACTTCTGCTGGTGTAATGGCAGCATACACTGCAACAAAAGCGGGTAAAAAAGTTTTAATTATTGAACCAGGAAATAGATTAGGAGGATTAACTTCTGGAGGTTTAGGGCAAACAGATATTGGAAATAAATATGTGGTAACGGGTTTAGCTTTAGATTTTTACCGAAACTTAGGAAAGCACTATGGTAATCTAGAAAACTGGATTTTCGAACCAAAAGTAGCATTAGCCGTTTTTAAAGAATATATAGAAAACGCTAATATTGAAGTTGTATACCAACATCAACTACAAAGCGTAAAAAAAGAAGGGCTTAACATTAAAGAAATATCCGTTGCTGACCAAGAAGGCAAAGAAATAAATATCAAAGCTAAGATGTTTATGGATTGTACCTATGAGGGGGATTTAATGGCGAAAGCTGGAGTTTCTTATATAGTAGGGCGTGAGGATAATAAAGTTTACAACGAAACATTAAATGGAGTGCAATTTCGTAAGAAACATCAGTTCCCAGACGGTATTGATCCTTATCAAATTAAAGGTAACCCATCAAGTGGTTTGCTTTGGGGCATCAATAATGATGAACTGAAACCTAATGGTACTGGTGATAAAAAATTACAAGCTTATAATTTTAGAATTACCCTTAGCAATGATCCTTCAAACATTGTGAAAATTAATAAGCCAGATAATTACGATCCTAAAAAGTACGAACTACTCATAAGACAAAAAGAAGTACAGCCTTGGAAAGGGCTAAACGATGTTTTTATTTGGAGTCTTATGCCTAACCATAAAACAGATATCAACAACAGAAACGGGATGTCCACGGATATGATTGGTGCGAATTGGGATTATCCGGAAGCAGATTATCAAAAAAGGATGAGCATCATCAAAGCTCATGAAGATTATACTAAGGGCTTACTCTACTTTGTAGGGAATGATCTTCGTATTCCAGAGTTCATCAGAAAAGAAATGCAACAGTGGGGATATCCAAAAGATGAATATCTCGAAACCAATCACTGGTCACCGCAACTTTACATCAGAGAAGCCAGAAGAATGATTAGCGATGTTGTAATGACACAGCATCATTGTCAAGGTAGAGATATAGTTAAGGATGATATCGCCTACGCAGCTTATACAATGGACTCGCATAATTGCGATAGGCTTGTGGTAAATGGTATGGTGAAAAACGAGGGGAATGTAGAAGTGGGAGGGTTCTTGCCTTTTCCTATTTCTTATAGGTCAATTGTACCAAAAAAATCAGAAGTAAATAACCTTTTGGTTCCAGTATGCTTATCAGCATCGCATATTGCTTTTGGCTCTATTCGCATGGAACCCGTATTTATGGTGATGGCGCAATCCGCAGCTGTTGCGGCGTGTTTAGCAATCGATAAAAACATCGGTATACAAGAGGTAAATGTTGACGATATTAAAAACACTCTTAAGTCTAACCCTAAGGCTGATTTTCGTAAGCCAGATATTATAAGTCAAGTATCTGATCAATCAACAGTTGAAGTAAAGGGAGATTGGAGAAATTTAGAATTAAAAGGCTATGGGAAATATCATCTAGAAAGCGAGCATAATAAGGCTGGTGATTATGTGAAATTTTCTTTTGATCCTAAGTCTTCACCTGGCAAATACAAAGCATACTATTATTATCCTAAATCTGAAACTGATGCAAAAAACATTTCTCTAGAATTGTTTAACGGCAAGGAAGTAAAACCACTACAGTTGAAGTTAGGAGAGGTAGAGATATTGGGGCAAACAAGTAGTACCTGGGTAGAGATTGGCGAGTTTGATTTTGTTTTTACCGCCAAACCTTATTTGAAAATTGTGACCGATGGCAAAAAAGGGAAAGTGCCAGCTAATGCAATTTTATTGGTTCCAACTGAATAATCCTAATTATTATTAACCAATTAATCATTTATAAACAAAAATTAATTATTATGAAAAGAATCTACATTTTAACAATTTGTGTTGCACTGTTAAGCCTTAGTGCTTCAGCGCAAAAGTATGTAAAGCCAACAAGTAGCGGTACTGGAGATGGGTCAAGTTGGGCAAATGCTTCTGCAGATTTACAAGCGATGATTAACGCATCTTCAACTGGGGAAGAAGTATGGGTGGTGGCCGGTACATACAAGCCCACTGAAAAACTGTTGAATACAAGCGTGGATGACAGAGACAAAACTTTTATCCTTAGAACAGGAGTGAAGATTTATGGTGGTTTTGTTGGAACCGAAACATTATTAACGGAGCGTGATGTTGTTGCCAATGAAACTATTTTAAGTGGAGATTTAAATAGCGATAATATGGCTTCTACTGGCGATTACTATCATATAGTGACTTCTGCTGGGAATTCAACTGGCGCAGTGTTGGATGGTTTTACTCTTCAGAATGCCTTTGCCGATGGAAGTGGAACTGTTCTTAACGCAGATCAAAATCAAGGTGCGGCAATTAATATTAGTGATGAGATAACTAGCGTTACGTTCAGAAATCTTATCATCCAAAACAACGAAACTTCGGGCTCTGGTAACGGTGGCGGAGGTGTTTATCTAAGGTTGTCTGGGAGTTCAAACATTGTTTTTGACAAAGTAACTTTTGATACAAACAAAGCAAATGCTAGTGGTGGTAATTTGTACTTTAAATCCGTAACAGGTTCACCAACAGTTACGGTGTCAAACTCAAAAGTATTTAGAGGGGGTGGTACAAGTGGTGCTGGTTTTTATGCATTGGGGTCATCTGGAAATGTTTCTGAGTTGAAAATATTTAATACTATTTTTTCTCAAAATAGGGCTTCAAGCAATCCCGGAGGAGGAGCAATGTATCTTGGAGGTTATACTAATACTACAATTGTCAATTGTACTTTCTATAACAATTCAAACGTTAATGGCGCAATTGCTTTCAATGGTGCAAGTCATACGGTATTAAATTTATACAATAGTATTTTCAATAAGAACTCAAAATCATCTGGAAACCTAAGTTCTGTTGATATTGGTACGGGTACAGGTGCAACTTTAGATTTAAGATCAAACTTGTTTCAATTAACTCCATCAGAAGATACAGATAGCGAGTACAATAATACTGTAAATGAAACTGCAACTCCTTTATTTTTAAGTACAGACATAAATAGTGGCGATTTTATGAAATTAGTAGAAGGTATGGCTACTCAAAAAGGAGATAATACTTTCGTAACTGCTAATAGTATTTCTACTGATTTAGCGGGAAATTCAAGAATATCTAGTGGTACAGTAGATTTGGGTGCTTATGAGTTCGAAGGAACATTGGCTGTAGAATTACAGTCTTTCAATGCTAGAATAGTAAATAATGGCGCTTTATTAGAATGGAAGGTAGCCTCGGAAACAGATAACGCGAAGTTTATTATTAAAAGAAGTGTTAATGGTAGTGATTTTGAAATAATTGGTGAGGTTTACTCAAAAGGAAATCATAACCAAACTCAGAATTATTCATTTACAGATTTTGCCCCATTAAAAGGTGACAATTATTATCAACTTTCTCAGATAGATAAAGACGGTAGTTCAGAAGATCTAGGCCTTAAAGTGTTAGGTTTTGATATTTCTACTTCGGATGACGTCTACATATATCCAAACCCTGCAAGTGACTTTGTTAAGATTAAAATCAATGGCGGGTTAACTTCAGACTTAATAAAAATCAAACTAGTTTCATTAACCGGAAATACAGTACTTAGCCAACAGGTTAAAAGTAACGTGTCAGGTGAAATTACATTAGAAGTTTCTCAATATGCTCCAGGTGTATATGTTTTAGTTATTGATAATGGGAAAACAGTGGTGAAAAAAGAAATCGTTTTATATTAATTTTTCAGTTTTCTAAACTTTAGTTTGGAGCTGTTTTTCTATTGCAGAATAGCTCCAAACTTTTATTAATGTGTATACCTTATATAAGCTCATTAAAGCTACTTGTTAGGAGTTTATAATACTACGATTTTAAAGATGTCCCTTTGAATTTTTTAATCGTGTTAAGACATAAGGGATGAAACGATATTGTTGTACCTATTAAATGATGGTACAATAGATATATTTCAAAAGAAACCAAGCCTCCTTGTGAAAAAGGAATAAACCTAGATGGATTGCTAAGCCCATTTGCAATCATCATAAAAAAATGAAAAGAAATAATGAAGAGAAACTTTATAGTTAGAATTTTTTCCGACGCTTGTATCTCTACCGATCACCAACGGTTTTTTCAAAGGTTCAACCTTTGTAATGATAGTTTTTTATAGCCCTATTTTAACCAAAATGCATATTTCAGAAATACCTAAATCCAATTCACTAAACTAAATACGTAATGATATCTTTTGTTGCTTCCATTATTATATTAATCTTCGGTTATTTTATCCTATCAAAAGTATCAGAACGGATATTTGGGATTGACCCAAATCGGGAAACCCCTGCCGTCGCTCAAGCTGACGGAATCGACTTTGTAGCTTTGCCCTTATGGAAGATATTTTTAATCCAGTTTTTAAATATCGCAGGTTTGGGACCAATTTTCGGGGCTGTTGCAGGTGCAATGTGGGGGCCAGTCGCGTTTTTGTGGATAGTTTTAGGGACTTTGTTTGCAGGCAGTGTACACGATTATTTTTCAGGTATGCTTTCCGTAAGGCATAAAGGAGAAAGTATTAGCGAGATTTCTGGTCGTTATTTAGGGAATAATGTAAAGCAGTTTATGCGCTTGTTTTCTGTGATTTTGCTCATTATGGTAGGTACTGTATTCATAATGGGACCTGCGAAATTATTGATAGGGATAAGCGATGGCTTTGGCGGTATTAATTTTTGGGTAGCACTTATTTTTGTTTATTACATTCTTTCTACCATACTTCCTATTGATAAAATTATCGGTAAAATTTACCCCATTTTTGGCGTGGCTTTACTGTTTATGGCTTTTGGTATTTTTGTGATGATGTTTAAAAATGGCATACAAGTACCAGAAATTACTTTTGCCAATTTAAAGAACTTTCATAACAGTCCAGATGATTTCCCCATTTTTCCATTCGTGTTTGTAACGATAGCCTGTGGTGCAATATCTGGTTTTCATGCTACGCAATCGCCTTTAATGGCAAGATGTATTACTAACGAAAAGCAGGGGCGACCTGTGTTTTTTGGCGCAATGGTAACCGAAGGTATTGTTGCTTTAATTTGGGCCGCAATTGGAATGTCGTTTTATAATGGTGTTGGTGGGTTAAATGAAGTTATGGAAAGCCAGGGAGGAAATGCGGCATTTGTGGTCAACGAGATTTCAAATTCTTTACTTGGGAAAATTGGTGGCGTGTTGGCACTATTAGGTGTTGTTGCGGCTCCAATTACTTCAGGAGATACCGCTTTTAGAAGCGCAAGATTAATTATTGCTGATATTTTTAATCATAACCAGCGTCCCCTTCTCAACAGGTTCTTAATAAGCTTGCCTTTGTTTGTGATAGCATACCTATTAACCCAGTTAGATTTTTCAATCATTTGGCGTTACTTCGCCTGGACCAATCAAACTTTAGCCACTGTAGTTTTATGGACAATTACTGCTTACCTAATTAAAGAGAACAAAAACTATTGGATTTCTTTAATCCCCGCAATTTTTATGACATCTGTGGTGACTTCATATTTATTAATCGCTCCAGAAGGTTTCGATTTATCTAATAGCATAGCCTATCTCGGAGGAATAACTGCCGCTATAGCGTCTGTTTTGTGGTTCTTTCTTAGAAAGAAATAATTTTTAATAGGATTTTCGGTACACCGATAAAATACACTAAAGTAAAATTACTTATGAAAAGAAAAATCATTTCCCTGCATCTCATTTTAGCCTTAATAGCTATACCTCTATTCGTCGTGACGTCTTGTAGCGATAAAGCTGATAAAGAGAAAATTTTTTCACCACCTTCTATTACATCTATGACAGCTACCTGTTTTTATAATTCTACGGTTGTCATCACTGGTAAAGGTTTTAGTCCGAATAAAGAAGACAATATTGTTAAGTTTGGGGCGGTTTCAGGGACAGTTATCGAGGCTAAGAGCACCTCTTTAAGCGTGAAAGCACCCGATTTAGCTTCAGCTACTACTGTAGATGTTACGGTTACGAATTCTGGTTTAATCTCCAATGCAAAGACTATTGAAGTAGATGTAGACCAAAATAAGATTGCTACCTATGCTTGGGCATCGACCACTACAAAACCGGGGGTTATATACAAATCAGGTAAATTCAGTCTTTTTGGTTCAGCTCAGCGAAGTTTATATATCTTGGATGTTACTCTTGATGCATCAAATACACTGGGAATAGGTGTCGCTACATCCAACATAAGTACTACTGCAATGAGTAATAATTACAATGCGGTTGCGGGAGTTAATGCGGGATATTTTAAATTATCCGGATCGTATGACAAGGATCCATATATAAGAATTGATGGTGCTACAGTTCAAAGTGGGGATTTAAATGTTAACAGTGTTTTTACAAATTCCGTACTTATCGTAAATGAAAATGTGGCGACAGTAAGAAAATTTACCCAGGATCATTATAATCAGAATCTAATTGCAGCAGCAACTCCTTTTGCACAGGCAAAGAATATGATTGTATGTGGACCAATGCTGGTAACTTCTGGGAAAATAGAAAGTCTAGATATGAGTATAAGTCACAATAGCTCATTAGCAGCAAGAACCGGATTAGGTGTAACTGCAGACGGAAAACGAGTGTTTTTAGTAGTTGTAGATACAGGAGGCGGTTTCACAGGAATAACTACTCTTCAGTTAGCAAAGATATTACAAGCTCTAGGAGCCGTAGATGCAATGAACTTCGACGGCGGGGGCTCGTCTACAATGTTTGTTAAGAATCAAGGGGACAGCGGGCTTGTTAACTCTCCAAATGGCGGTACTTACCAAAGACCAGTAAGAAGTATAGTGTATGTGAAGTAATATAATTTTTTTAGGTAAAAGCGATGATTTTCAGATGAGTGCTTACTTCAACAGTTTTTGAGCGCCATCTGCAATATGAGGTTTTAATTTGGGATGTAATAGCCGTGTTACTTAGCGTGAACCAATCAATTGGCTACTATTGTTTTATGTACAATGACTGCTCTTCTATAAAAGAAGATGAAAATTATTGGATTTCTTTAATCCCAGCAATCTTTAGAATCACCCTGACTGACGCTAAGTGAAAATAATTCCAAACCCTCTAAATCATTTGATTTAGAGGGTTCTTTTTATAGTCTATAATAACCCCTTTCAATCCATCAACTGTGAGTATTTAAAGGTTCTTCTAATCACACCAATAAACTCTCATTCTCCCGATCAACCGGTAATTATTCTCAAATTGAAATCTGCCAATAATACACACTTCTTGCACTCTAAAAATCTTAAAAAAGAGGTTTAGACTATATCTAGCGATAGGTTTAATACTGAACACGATAATATATCACATAAACTAGTGAAGATAGGCAATATTTTAGTTTGGGTGATTGGTTAGTTTTATAACTCAATATAACCAATTAGAACTTCTACATAATGTATAAGTTAGGATGTAATCTAAAAAACCGCAAAGCCCGAAGAAATCTGGTAACAACTATGCTAGTTTAATCCCTGATAGAAAAATAATTTTATTAAAGGGGCTAAAAAGCATGAAAGAGAGGTTTTGCTAGTTTATGTTTGAAAAGAATGAGTTTTTGCAAAATTTTTCTGTTAACTAAGAGAAAAGCTCTCTTTAAAATATCCATTGTCTTATTTTTTTTGGCTCAAAATGTTAGTGCTCAAAATGTAGGTAGCGTTGCGGGAGTTGTAAAAGACGAGATTACTGCTGCACCAATAGATTTTGTAGCCGTTAGTATTTATAAAGAGGGAAGTGAAATTGCCGTCAAAAACTTCATGACAGATATTGAAGGACGTTTTGTGTTTAAGAATTTGTCTTTTGGTACTTATAAAATTAAACTCTCTTTTATTGGCTACAAAACCAAACTGATAGAAAGTATTACAATTAATAAAGAATTTTTAAATACGTATTTGTCTGATATAAAGCTATCTAATTCGGATGAAAACACACTGCAAGAGGTGGTGATTTTTGATGATAAACCGGTGATAGAGTTTGGTGCAGATACCATTATATTTAATGTTGATCAAAGCATACAGGCCGAAGGGAATACGGCGGTCGACTTGTTGAAGAGTGTACCTATGGTAACTGTAGATATAGATGGCAATACTGCTATTGCCGGTAAAGACAATACCCGAATATTTATAGACGGTAAACCATCAGATTTTACCGCCGAATCCATGACTGATTTGTTAAATATTCTTCCTTCTGAAGCAATTCAGAAAATTGAAGTTATTACAAACCCTGAGGTTAAATATTCTGCAGACGGCGATGGAATCATTAATATAGTTTTAAAAAAAGGCTATCAAATTGGCCTGAACGGCAGACTGTCTTTTAAAGCAGGTACGCTTGGGGATGTCAACACAAACCTATACACTGCTTATGGTAAGGGTAAACTATCTATAACTAACAGCCTTGGTTTTAAGGACTCAAGAAAATCGACCAGTATATCAACACTCAGAAGTAACTTTAAGGAAGAGGAAGTTTCTTCTTTTATGGATCAATACGTTGATGGTTTAATTGATAATCGCAGTTATAACCTAAGGTCGGCACTAAACTGGGATATTACTCCTCAACAAAACTTTCGTTTTTCTGCCCGCTATAATAATAGCCACAGCACTGGAGATTCGCATTTAGATGATCATAGACTTAATGCCTCTTTTATCGAGCAAAATCTCAGAATTCAAGATACAGATAATGGAAATAATTCTGCTAATATTACTTTAAGTGCAGATTATAAATTCAAGATTAATAAAAAAAATGAAAAGTTATCAGCAGGGGTAACTTGGTTTAATAACTCAAGGTATAAAGATTTAGAGCTTTCTAGGCTGACCCATTATCCCAACGGAAATACCACTAATGCTTTAGGGAAACAAAATCAGAATGATATTAGTAATAATCGCTTACAATTAGATCTGGATTATATCAAGCCTTTAACTAAGCTTACTTCCATTACTTTAGGAACCGTAATCAGGATTGCTAATAATGGCAACAATCAAAGCGCTTATGGATATGATTTTCAAAACATGGTGGATACCATCATTTCTCCGTTAACTAATAATTTTGAATATCAAGAAAGAGTTTATGATTTTTACGGCAGTTATAAGTTGAGAACAAAAAATAAATGGACTTTCCGTGGTGGAGTAAGAGGTGAATTTACCAAAGTCTCTTTCGGGGAGACAGTAATAGGAGATAACCCTGTTCCTTACCACAATATTTTTCCAAATATTTCTATCAATAAAAACTATAAAAAGAAATACAATTTTGGCTTGAGTTATAGTATGCGAATAAGAAGGCCACGAGAAAACACTTTAAATCCATCAATTAATGATAGTAACCAGTCTAATGTGAGCTTTGGTAATCCTCATTTAAAGCCATCTTACACCAATCAATTTCAATTCAGTTTTGGTACTTATGGTGCTAAATGGTCCTTAACTCCACGAGTTAGTTATGCAACAACAGCGCAAATGATAGAAAGGTATAGGTTCGTCCCTGATAGCCTTACTTATCAAAACTTAGGAAGCAATAAAGCCTTAACATTTAGCCTTTTAGGAAACTATAAGCCCTTAAAAGCCCTAACTTTAAACGGTGGTTATACTTTAAGTCGAAGAGATTACCAATCTAAATCAGAATTTAAGTTAGGTATAACTGGCTTTAGTCATCTTGTTAAGTTGAGCTTAGTAGGGAAATTACCTCATAAAATAACTTACGAAGTACAAGGGAGTTATTATAGTAATACTACTGCTCAAGGGAAAAAAAAGGGTTCTATTGCTAATTCTTTCAGCTTAAGAAAAACTATTCTTAAAAATAAAGTGATGTTTCGGTTTACAGCATCAGACCCTTTCGGTGAGCAACATATTAACGAGTTTATTGAAGCGCTTACCTCAAATGGCGCCTTTTATAACCAGGTACGCAATAGGACGATTAACAGCCGGAATTATAGTTTAACTTTGAGTTATAGTTTCACCAATGCCCGTAAAAGATTAAATAAACATCTCAAAGATTAATTTCTTATTGAATATCAATCAAAGGTTTTTTTTAGAAGAAAGGTTTTAATGGACTAATGTTGAAAAACTTAATATGTAAGCTAAACAGTCAGTAAATTTTGTGGAGCATATTTACTCATCTAGCTCTATTTTTATTAATGGAATGTTATACATCATTGCCTTAAAAATATTTTGATTAATTTTTCCTACGTGGTTTATTAAAATATCTAAAATGATAATATATCACATAAACTAGTGAATTTAGGTAATCTTTTAGTTTGAGTTATTGGCTAATTTTATCCCGCCATATATAATAAGTACCTAAATACATACCTCTGCTACGTTTTAATACCTTTATAAGGTTTTTGTTAATGTTAGTTGGCTGTATAATCTTGTTGTAGGACTATGGTGTGATAATATTTGTAAACTAATTAAACAATCAAATTAATCCGCTTATCTAGCGTTAAACATAAAGCCTTTAAATAAAAAAGCTAATGCTTAAATAGTTAAGATATCTAATTTTTTAAACGTACACCAAAGAGAAATAATAAAAAAGTAAAAATGATAAAATTATCCAGACTCTTATTTGTTCCGTTGTTTTTGGCTTGTGGAATCGCTCAAGCTCAGCAACAAAAGAATGATTTACAATTTTTAAAATACAATAACCCAGGATTAACGGTTGATTTAGGCGTAGGCTTATGGGGCTGGCCTATCCCAATTGACTATGATAAAGATGGAGACATGGATCTTCTAGTATCAAGCCAAGGGAAGCCTTTCAATGGTGTTTATTTTTTTGAGAATAAAAGTGGAGATAAAAACCCGGTTTTTGCTAAACCAGTTTGGTTAAACAAGTCGATTAAAGATATTCAAGTTTCTTATGTTAATGATCAAGCTCGTTTTACTGTTCCAGGATACGAACTTTTAAATTTCACCGAAACCTTTACTAAAGAGAAGAAAAAACTTTTCGATAAAGGTGATATTATGAAAGATATCAAAGGTAGAAACCGTTTTAATCAATGGAAAATGGTTGATTATGAGGGTGATGGTGATGTGGATATTATCGTAGGTGTTGATGATTGGAACGATTACGGATGGGATAATGCCTACAATGATAAAGGCGAATGGACAAACGGACCGTTACATGGTTATGTATATCTTATAGAAAATGTAGATGGTAAGTATGTAAACAAGGGTAGGATAAAAGCAGGTGGAAAAGATATAGATGTTTACGGTGCTCCTACACCAAATTTGGCGGATTTTGATGGAGATGGTGATTTAGATTTGATTTGTGGTGAGTTTTTAGATAGGCTAACCTATTTCGAAAACACGGGTACAAGATCCAATCCTGTATTTTCGGAAGGTAAATTTCTAGCTAATAGCGATGGAGTGATCAAAATGGATTTAGAAATGATTATTCCGGTTGCTGTAGATTGGAATAAAAATGGACACGTTGATTTAGTAGTAGGTGATGAAGATGGTAGGGTTGCCTTAATTGAAAATACTGGTAAAACAAGTAACGGAATGCCATTATTTAAATCGGCAATGTACTTTAAACAAGAGGCAGATAATGTGAAATTTGGAGCATTAGTTACGCCGTTTAGTACCGATTGGGATAATGATGGTGATGAAGATATTATTTGTGGAAACTCTGCAGGACATATCGCATTTATCGAAAACTTAGGGATATATGATGGTATGCCAAGATGGGCCGCTCCACAATTGCTTGAAAGCGATGGAGAGGTTATAAGAATACAAGCTGGTAATAACGCCTCTATACAAGGTCCAGCAGAAGCAAAATGGGGATATACCACGCTTTCTGTTGCAGATTGGGATAACGATGGCTTAAAAGATATTATTGTAAATTCTATTTGGGGACAAGTAGTTTGGTATAAAAATATTGGCTCAAAAACTAAGGCTAAACTGGGCAAAGTGCAAAATGTAACTGTAGCTTGGAAAGGTGATGCTCCTAAACCTAGTTGGAACTGGTGGACACCAGAACCAAACTCTTTAGTAACTCAGTGGCGTACAACTCCTTTTACTACCGATTGGAATAATGACGGCTTAGTTGATTTAATTATGTTAGATACTGGAGGCTATTTGTCTTATTTTAAACGTTATAAAAAACGTGGGGAATTATTGTTGAAAGAACCTAAAAGAATATTTTATGCAACCAATTATTCAGAATTTGATCCTAGTCATAGGGTTAAAAATGCTAATCCTGGTGAATTAAGGTTAAATAACGGACAATTTGGAAAAAGCGGTAGGGTTAAATTTACCATAGCCGATTGGGATTTAGATGGTAAACCAGATATTTTAATCAATAGTGTAAACGTTACGCTAATGAAAAATATGGGTAGAAAAAAAGGAAAGACGCTAATTAAAGATACTAGACCTGTTGCCGACTTAGTACTTGCTGGACATGATACTAGTCCAACAGTTGTAGACTGGAATAAAGACGGTATTCCAGATTTATTAGTGGGAGCCGAAGACGGGCATCTTTATTATTTAAAAAATCAAAACACTAAATAAAATCGCTTTGTTTTTCCCAAGAAAATATATAAAGTTTAAAAACATACAAAAAGAGTCGGTTCTTAATTGTGTCTCTTTTTGTATGCTGTTTTTTTGCTCTTGTGGTTTAACACAAAAAGAAAATATGAACTACCAAGAAAAGCAATTAACAAATGATGTTAAAGGTCATCTTTTAAATACAACTCAGTGTTTTTCGGCAGACGGAAAATGGTTAGTTTACGATACCAGAAATGATGATAGTAAAATAGCTAGCACTAGTAGTATTGAAATTGTAAATACCCATACTGGTGAGATTAAAGAACTTTACCATACTCAAAACCAAACCGAGTATGGTCCTGGAGTTGGTGCGGTAACATTTTCGCCTGTAAAAGACAGAGTTGTTTTTATACATGGTATCCGAAATTCAAATGAACTAAACCCTTATGATTTTACTCGTAGAACAGGGGTGGCAATTGATGTAAACCGTCCGCAAGAAGCTATATTTATGGATGCTAGGGATGTTAACGAACCCTATACCGTTGGTGCATTAAGAGGAGGGACTCATGCCCACACTTGGAGTGGGGATGGAGAAGCAATAAGCTATACTTATAACGACGATGTTGTTGCAAAATTAAATAATCCAGAAATTAAAGACCTGAGAACAATCGGAATTATGTTTGCCGGAAAAGTAAATGTTGAAGATGATGGTTCTTTAGAAAATAATAGTGGAGAAATGTTTTCTGTTATTACCGCAAGTGTAACAGAGAATCCAAAGCTAAATAGTGATGAGATTGACAAAGCTTTTGACGAGTGTTGGATTGGAAATAACGGTTATTTAAAAAGTGACGGGCAACGTCAGTACAGAGCAGTTGCTTTTCAGGGTAACGTTAAAAATGAATCAGGTGAAACCGTTACAGATATATTTGTAGTGGATTTACCTAAAGATTTAAATACGCTAAAATCAGAAACAAAACAAGGTAAACCCTCATCTCGCTTAGAAGTTCCTGTAAGTTTAAATCAGCGAAGAATTACCCATCTTAAAGAAGGTGTGCAAGGACCTCGACACTGGCTCAGGACTACTCCAAATGGCGAAACTATTGCGTTTCTTTCAAAAGACAGCTTGGGTTATATTAATGCTTTTGGTGTGTCACCAAACGGAGGCAAAGTAAAACAACTTAGTTTTCATAAATTTGATATCGAAAGTGGCTTCAATTTTAGCCCAGACGGAAAGTATTTAGCCTACATCGCTGATAAAGATATTTATATCACTGATATTAATACAGGAACTTCAACTAAGATAGCTGATAATGAATCGAGTACGAAACTTACGGGTACAGTAACATGGTCTCCTGACGGAACCAAACTCGCATATAATAAATTCGTAAAAACTGAAAAGGGAGAGTTTCTTCAGATTTTTGTTTTAGAAAAACAATGATTTTAAAAAGCTTTCTTTTATAAATAATCTTTTCCGTGACTAGGGTAGCTTTATAATGTTACTGATAATTAAACAGAAACAATTAATCTAGTTAGTCTAAGTGATAGGGTAAACCTGTCGATGGAATTATTAAAGAAAATGTAACAAAATCCAACTAATAAAACAAGTTCTACTTCTTTTATTAGTTGGATTTATACTTGTTATTGCTTCTGATAAGTTAAAGGCTTAAAGCCAAGAAAAGCCTAATATATTAGCTTCCGCTAGATTGCCCAAATCAAATAAGCTTAGTAACTATTTCAAATATTATTGTATAAGATAATACTACTCCAATCTTAGTTTGTAGGGTTTAAACAGGTTTAATGTTAGGGATCTAAGTTGAAATTCCTCGTGTTAATTGATGATAATATATTGGATATTATGGAAAATAAACGCTACACGCTCTTCATCTGATTAAACTATCTTAGTTTTTGCAATTATAAACATTCGCTCTTCCTAAAAAGAGTTCAAAATTTAAAAATAATGTCCTTTAATCCAATTAAAAAAACACTTATACGTGGGTGGTTAGTGCTTGGTGTTTTAAGTCTAACTACGGGCAGTTATGCACAGCTTTCGAAGAATAACCTTTTAGAGAGTGGTAAGCCAATACTCAACGGAAGCTCTAATAATATAGGGACTTTTCCAAGCCCTTCTCTTACGGGTGTAATTATGGGATTAGCTAAGGCGAACAGTGATGAATATCCCGACCTTTTTATCCAATCAGACTCAAGAGCTCCTGGTACGTATGTTTATTATTTCCAAAAACTTACAGAAAAGGGAGAACCTGTGTTTTCTAAAGGCAATAAAATAAAACTCCCTTTTCCAGATAAGGGGAAATATAGAAGTACAATTATTGAAACACCAAATCAAGAGATTCACGCATTTTGGCGTTTTGGAGGTAGCTCTATAAAATCATCTTTATTTAATAAGTCCACTACTTCTTTTGATCAGCTAAAATCAATTAAGGTGAACGGCTTACCAAGAGGTTTTTCTTCTTTTGGTGTGATAAAAACTAAAGAAAATAAATACCTTTTTGTGTTTTCAATTGCAAAAGAAAAGACTTCCCCACAAATAAAGATGCATGTGGATAGCGCTTATTATACGCCAGAAGGCTATTGGCCTAATGAATTAAATGAAGTAGGTCTTTATGCTGCATTGGTTAATAATTTAGATGATTTGAAAAGTTTACAGGCTGAGCCTTTAACAAGCTTAGATCAAACTTACTTTGGTATTAGTGGCTACACAGGCTATCAATCAAATGATAAAGAAGATTATGTGATTTACGGAACTAGGTTTGGTAATATACATGCCGTTCAGGTAGAAGACGGGAAATTGAAGGCGAATAAATATGTAGTTGATAAGAATCATATTATACAACGTAGTCCAACAATAAACGGCTACCCCGGATATTTTAAAGGGCCAAAAAATACAGAAGGGCTTTTGCTTTCAGGTGAGGGCGGGATATTTTTTTACCGTAATACGCAACAGAATGATAAAAATGGAAACCTTGTTTTTGAGAATGCCAGCCCCATCATGCAAGAAAGCCCTACACTTTATGGCGGTTCTTTAGTGGTGCCAAGTTTGGCCGACTGGGATGGGGATGGTTTAATTGATATTATTTCTGGAAACTCAGCAGGTAATATCCTGTTTTTCAAGAATGCAGGGACTAATCAGAAGCCTAAATATCAAAACCCAGAAGCATTAAGCGCTGGAGGAGTTAAAATTCATGTTCAACCAGGTTATAGAGAAGATATACAAGGTCCTCATGAAGCAAGATGGGGTTACGTTTGTCCGGTAGTTTACGATTGGAATGCTGATGGATTACCTGATATACTTACTGGGGATAGTCGAGGTAAGTTTATGGTTTACCTAAATAGAGGAACCAAGACTAAGCCTGAATTAGCTCCGGAGCAAGCACTTTATGTTAAAGGATTAAATGTGCATGGTGGCTGGCGCTCTACTCCTGGAGTGGCAAATTTAGCTGGAAAAGATGCGTATGTTATCTTAGATAGGGATAACCAGTTTCACCTTTATTATAAAATAGATGCACATAATGTTGAAGATGCTGGTAAACTAAAACTAACCGATGGTTCTTATATTAATGGACATAGACGTAGTGGAGGACAAGTTGGAAGAGCAAAAATACATCTAGTAGATTGGGACGGTGATGGTGTAAAAGACATGTTGATAGGTACGGGTAGGGGAGCTTCTATACCAAACCCAGATACCGGTTTACCATATAACAGAGAGAAGAAAAATGAAGGTGCAGCAGTATTATTTATGAAAAATGCTGGTACAGATGCTGATCCGGTTTTTGAGTTTCCAAAAATGATGAAATTTAAAGGAAACGATATTTTGTTGGGCGCTCATTCCTGTGCTCCTTCAACTTCTAATATCGGCGGAGATGGTAAAACTTTGAACTTGATAATAGGTACAGAGAGTGGGACTTTTCTGTTTTATGACCGAAAAGATTTAAGCTGGTAATTGATTTTAAATATTAAATAATTTAAAGAATGTGTTTTTAATAAATTTTATGAAAAAAAACTGGTACTCGACTTTATTGCTTTTTTGTAGTTTGATAATACTATCAAAGCAATCTCATTCTGCAACACAAATTCAACCAGAAGCTTTTGCTCCATGGGATAAAACCGTTTGGGGAAGTTATTATGATACAGAAGGAAGGGTTTTAAAGCCCTTTCCTATAAACGGAGATGTAATATTTGAAACACGTACCTCGCCTTGGGAATTGACTTTAAGTCCTGATTTTGTCGGGTCAACATTGTTTAGCATCCAGGGAAGAGGAATGACCGTAGATGGTAATGGCGTGGAGATTGACGCAACAGAAGCCGTTCATAGTCAAACTTTAACAAGAATGTACACTGCTGGCCAGCAAATATGGGATAACATTCGTTCCGTATCTTGTATCTATTATTCTCAATCAAAGCAAAGTGGTGTTGGAGCAACTGTGATAAAGAACTTCACCATTAAAGGTTTTTATCGCGGGGTAAGATTAGGAAATGCTGGCAGTCTCGCTGAAGACCATCCGGTTATTGTTGAGAACTGTATTCTCGCCAGAAATGTAATTGGTTTTTATACAAATGGAAATAATATACTTGTACAAAATAGCCAGATTATAGAAAACGGTTTTTGTGGAGTTTATTCAGGGTACAGGTCACGTAGTAATACATTTACAAATAACACATTCAGAGACAATGTATTGTTTCAGGGTCAGGCATCGTACGGAGATTTTGTAGGCGACACATATTATAATACTAATATAACAGATAACAATTTTGCCACATCATTGGTGAACAGCTCATCTCTAAAACATGTTGGCATTTCTATTTTTAGAAATGAAGGAGAAAGTGATAACGTAAGGGAAGATATCCCTCACAATAATGTAATTTCAGGAAATCAATTCAATAATCGTTCTCTTGCCATACATGTAGCATCCAGGATGGGGAGAAATCCAAATTACGATCTTGCAGAAGAAGGAAGAGATTATGCTTTTTATAATCAGATTAAAAATAACCAATTTAGTAACTGCGTGGTAGGGATAAAAATCAATTCAGAAGGGAACACCATTGACGGTAATACTTTCACTAACACTACCTATCCAATTGTATTGCACCCCGTGTTTTTTGATCTAAAAAACACCACCATTAACAACCAGTCCAATGAAACGGTATCAATTTGGTATGTTAAAAGTGATTATAGTTCAGTCCCTAATCAATCATATTTTTACGGTAATCAGGATAATATAAATGGGTATATTCTTCGGGCAGAAAAGTACGTAGAGGTTTTTTCCACAACAGGCACTCCAAGTTTTAGTGCGTTGGGTGGTGTAAAAGCTGCAGAATTCAAACTTAACCCTGTAGCTCCAGAAGATTTACTTTGGGATCATCGGATGGGCAACCCAACAGTTAAAGCGTATGGAGAGTTTCAGGAAAATTTGGCTGGAGATGAAATTGTAGCGGTCTGGAGTCAGAAGATATCAAGAGTAAATAGTACTAATTATTACAGCATATTGATATTTGACAAGAACGGGACAGAAATAAATAGAAGTGGTCGTTCGGTGGTAGAATGGTCACAATTAGCTGTTGGGTACTTTACAAGTATGGCCAGTAGTGGCGAGATGGAAATAGCAGCTGTTCCAAAAACGGCCATAGGTGGTAAATACCCGGTTTATATATTTAGAAGAGGGAGGGCAAACCCAGAAACTATCTTGTATCCTGATAATACCGATTCTAGTATCAAGATTAGTTCGGACTCCAATCATCGTTTGGTGGTTAGTTTTGGGAATACACAAAAGTCACTTTTGTCGTGGCAATTTACAGATGTAGAGGAAGGAAATAACAGAGGAGACAACGCTACAGGAAATACAGATGGTAAAGAAACAACTATTGGTTCCTATATAACAGATATAGGCTTAGAGCCGTCATATTTAAAACGAGGAGCAGGAGTTGATGCTTCAACATCATTAACTCGTACTTTTACTGGTAAATTCCCTAACGGGGGCACAGAATCGGAAGCGATAAGCAATAATCGTTATTATGAGTTTACTGTGAAAGCGAAGTCTGACTTTAAAGTGTCTTTAAACACATTGCTTATAAAACTTAGGCGAAGTGGGGCAACAGCTCCAAATACCTTTAAATGGATGTACAGTGTAAACGCAGTAGGTAAACCTGATTCAGAGAAAGTTTTTACATTACTTTCTACTTTCACCTATTCAGTGATAGGGGATGTTACCAACGGAGATCTTCAAACTCCCATAAATCTTTCTACTTATAGTGCTTTGCAAAATGTAGATGAAAGTAAAGAGATTACATTTAGACTATACGCATGGGGTGCGACAGAAAGTAATACTAGCGTTTCTATTGGGCGGTTTGCTTTTGATTCCCCCTTTTATCAATCTGTCGTTTTAAATATAGAAGGAAATGTAGAACCTTTTGTACTGCCTAGTACACAAAAGTCACTTTTGTCATGGCAATTTACAGATGTAGAGGAAGGAAATAACAGAGGAGACAACGCTACAGGAAATACAAATGGCAAAGAAACCACTGTTGGTTCCTATATAACTGATTTAAGTATAGAGCGATCTTATTTAACACGAGGAGCAGGAGTGGAGCTTTCCTCATCATTAGTTCGTACTTTTAATGGGAAGTTTCCTGATGGAGGCACAGAAGCGGAAGCGATAAGCAACAATCGTTATTACGAGTTTACTGTCAAGGCTAAGCCGGATTTTAAAGTGTCTTTAAGTACCTTACTTATAAAACTAAGGCGAACTGGAACTACAGCTCCCAATACCTTTAAATGGATGTACAGTATAAATGCAACAGGGAAACCTGACTCAGAGAAAGTTTTCACAGCACTTTCTACTTTTACTTATTCAGTAATAGAGGATGCTACAAACGGAGATTTTCAGGCTCCCATAGATCTTGCCAACTTTAGCGCTTTGCAGAATGTAGATGGAAGTAAAGAAATTACCATCAGACTGTATGCATGGGGTGCGACAGCAACTAATACTAGCGTTGCTATTGGACGGTTTTCTTTTGATTCTCCCTATAATGAATCTGTCGTTTTAAATGTTGAAGGAAATGTTGAGCCTTTTATACTGCCTGTTAAACTGACCTCTTTTACAGCAAAGAGCACAAGCAATACCATACAGCTAAATTGGATAACCGCATCAGAACAAAATAACTCTTATTTCGAAATATTTAAGGTTATGGAGAATGATGAAAAGCAGAGTATTGGTAGGGTAGGAGGTAAAGGGACAAGTTCTGACTTAAACAATTATTCTTTTATAGATTATAACCCAATAAAAGGTGAAAACTATTATCAACTGCAACAAGTAGACTATAATGGTACAAGTAATCTGTCTGATGTTGTTATGGCAAGTTTTTCTTTAGGTAACGATGCACTAAAGGTTTATGCTCCGCCAACAGAGCAATATGTTATGTTATTTGTCAATAGCAATAATAAAAACACTAAAAAAGAAGTTATTATAATAACAGATTTATCTGGAAGAGTATTGTTAAAAGCTCCTTTACAATTGGAGTATGGGCAAAATACTATACAACTACCAATACTTCTAAGCCAAGGTATATACGTAGCTCAACTACAAAATAAGACAGTAAAGTTTATTAAGTAACGAAAAGGATGAAAAGAATATTTAAGAGTATGAGATGGTGTTTAGTGTTGGTGTTTGTTCTTTTTTCTTCCACTTTATTTAGTCAAGAAAAGATTATTCCCTTATACCCAGAAGGTGTGCCTAATTCAAAGCAAGTACCTTTTGATTACATTGAGGAATTTTCAAATAGCCATATACGCTTTGTCTCTGAACCTACAATTACAGCTTATTTGCCGTCAAAAGATAAGGCTACGGGCACTGCTGTAGTTATATGTCCGGGTGGTGGTTATGGTTTTTTAACCGTCATTAAAGAAGGGGAAGCTATAGCAAAACAGTTTAATGAATTAGGTGTTGCTGCTTTTGTATTAAAGTATCGCTTACCTAGTGATTTAATTATGTTAGATAAATCAATTGGACCATTACAAGATGGTCAACGAGCTATTCAACTTGTTCGTGAGCATTCCGCAGAGTGGGGTGTCAACCCAGATAAAATAGGGGTTATAGGCTTTTCTGCTGGTGGGCATTTAGCGTCTACAATTGCAACACACTTTAATAAGGTGGTGATAGATAATCCTAAATCTATAAGTGTACGTCCTAATTTTGCTTTGCTACTATACCCAGTTATATCATTTGTAGATCACGCTCATAAAGGCTCTGCAAATAAGCTAATTGGTGCAAACCCTACTCAAAGTATGCTCGACCTTTACAGTAATGAGAAACAGGTTACAGTAGATACGCCACCTACATTTATTGTTCATGCTCAAAATGATAAAACTGTAAGTATAGAGAATAGTCTTGGATTTTATCAAGCATTATTAAAAAATAATGTAAAGGCAGAGATGCATTTGTATCAGGCTGGTGGGCATGGTTTCGGGTTAAATAATAAATCAACTTCTGACCAGTGGTTTGATCGTTGCTTGAATTTTTTGTCGCAGAATGGATTTTAGCCTTATGGCTTAAACTAAACTATAGCGTAATATGGTATGCAGATTTAATTAACCTATTTCACTGCCTTATGTATTAGATTTAATATTATGGTGTCTTCCTGACCATGATCTGATAAGTATTTCTTTTGGTGCATTCACTTTCTGATCATCATATTATACAATTATACTCCATTTTTGAAACCTAGTGGCTTACTATAGTTATGCCATTTACTATTGGATTCTTTCGAATTGTTTTTTATATTCTTGCTTAATAAGCTTCCGTTTCTTACATCTATGTTAAAAGTAGAAAAACATAATGTTAACTTACTATTAAGTTTTGTAAAAATGGGCTTAATTTATTGCTTTTGAGCTTTTTAAGATTAAGTTTGCGCCTTCAGAGGCCTAATGCTAACATAGTATAGGTGAAATTTTAGGATGATTAATATGTTGATTTTTAGTTTGTTATGTTTTCCTGTTAAAGATGAAAATGCTTTCGAATTATTTCGTCCATGTTGTCATAGATAGTCTAATCACATGAAAATTAATGTTTTATAAGAAGATTGTTCTAATTATTAATTGTTTTATGATAATATAGTATATATATCTGATAATCTATACAAAGGTCTTCAATATGCATCTTGGTATCTTTAAAAATATTAACCAATTACTCTATTTCTTACGCCTCGCCGTAGATAGAGCTAGACTTAAATTATTTCTCAATATAAAATCTTTATGATCTTAGCTTTTTTTGATATAAAATTGAACGCTAATTTGAAAAAATATATAGCTGTTATGCTGTTTATTTTAATGGGTTCGTTTTTAGTAAGTGCTCAAAAAGTTCCAGGAGTTGTTGTTACAAAATCAGTAGGAGGTAGCTTTGTAGCTTCGCCTGCTATAGTTGTAATGTCTGACGGTAGTTACATTGTTTCTCATGACAGGTACGGAGGGATATATAAAAGTACACCTAGAGTTACCGAGGTGTATCGCTCTGAAGATAAAGGAGAAACATGGAAAAAACAGGGTGAAGTAAGCAGGATGTACTGGGCTTCATTATTTGTTCATGATAATGTTTTGTACCTTATGGGTACAACAGGCTCTATCGGGGATGTGGTAATCGCTAAGTCTACCGATAAAGGAGAAAGCTGGACTTCGGCTAGAAATGCTAAAACAGGTATTTTGTTTGAAGGTCGTTACCACACGGCTCCAACAGCAGTAGTTATACATAATGGGAGAGTATGGAAAGCTTATGAAGATGATCCTGATGCTGATAATCCACGAAGATTTGAAGCTTTAGTTGTTTCAGCTCCAGTGAACTCAGATTTATTAAAGGCAAAAAACTGGAAAAGAAGCAATGGGGTTGTTTTTGACCCGACCTTGTTAAACGCAAGACTGCCAATTTGGAGAGAAGGAAATATGGTGGTTGCGCCAAATGGTGATTTAGTGAACTTGATAAGATTAGAAACACGTCAAAAACCAAAAGATACTTATAAGTTACATGGTATCGCAGAAGGAATGCTTAGGTATGAAGTAGCAGGAAAGCTGTCGGTTTCTCCTGATGGTGAAAAGATTTCTTTTGATACTAAAACAGGCTTGGTTCATTTTCCAGGAGCCGAGACTAAGTTTACTGTTCGTTACGATTCAGTTTCTAAAAAATACTGGAGCTTAGTAAATAAAGTAACCGCTAACAAGCCTGGCTCTTCTTTTAAAACCTTACCAAATCATCAACGTAATGTGGTAATGTTAATTTCATCTCCAGATTTGGTGAATTGGACAGAAAATACAAAAGTTTTAAGATGGAGCGAAGGGAAAACCATTACAGTTAAAAACCCGGAAGATGGGTATGCCTTTCAATATTTAGATTTTGTGTTTGATGGTAATGATATAGTTGCGGTTTCAAGAACTGCTTGGGGGTCTATAAATTATCATGATTCCAACTATATCACATTTCATCGATTTAAAAATTTCAGAACAATGACTATGGGTGATTCTCCACCAGATTTTGCCGATAGTGTTAATTAAATAAGTAAAACAATAAAAATGAAAATTATGAAGAAGACAATTTTATCCAAAGTATTAGCTTTAAGTTTATTTATGCTGATAAGCACTGTTGGTTATAGTCAAATAGTAGCATGGCAGTTTGCCTTACCTACAGCCTCAGATGGTAAAGACCGATCAGCAAAAGCAACTACAAATGATGCTAACCTTGAACAGTCTGTTTTAACTCGTGGACCTAATGCAGTTATAAAACAAGGAAACACCAGAGGTTTTAGTGGGAATTTTCCTGCAGATGGAACATTTGCTGACGCTAAAAAATCAGGTGCATTTTACCAATTCACTATAAAAGGTAAAAAAGGCTATAAGGTTTCATTATCATCCTTAGATGCCGTATTAAGACGTCAAGCAGAATCAGCACACATTTACCGTTGGATGTATAGCTTAAACGGAAAAGATTTCGTAGAAGTTGGTAGTGATGATGTTATTATTAATGAGTTAAGTAATAACGGCGAAAAACAACCAAGAATTGATTTGTCTGGAGTTAAAGACTTACAAAAGGTTTCTTCATCAAAAACTATAACATTCAGAATTTATGCTTGGGGTGGTATTTCAGGGAAACAAACTGCTTTTGGTTTTGGTAAATCTAATACTAAAGGAAGCAATGTGATTGCCGTTAACGGGAGCGTAGCTAAATAATAATTAACACAAATTGTAGAGCGTGAAATAGCAATACTTTACGCTCTACATTTTAATAATATACGTGAGAAAAAAATCTCACTATTAAAATAAATTATAAACAACTTAAAAAAACAAATTATGAAAAAAAGTTACTTTATTTTTTGCTTAGCAGTACTTATGGTAAGTGCTCACTCGCAAGTTTTTGCGCAAATTTTGGAATGGGATTTTTATACAAATAATGCCAAGGCTGCTACTTTTGGCTCGACTTATAATGACCCAAATGTAAGTGCATCCGTTTTATCTAGAGGAGCTGGTGCCTCTGCTACAACATCAGGTTATTCTTACGGTTTTGCAGTTTCATTTACAGGTTCTGCTATAGATTATGCAACTGCAGTAGCAAATGATTCTTATGTAGAGTTCTCAACAACATCTACTACACACCTTATATCTTTATCAGGTATAGATGTGAAGTTAAGAGTACAGGCTGCAGGTGGTCAGCCAGCAAATAAATATAGATGGGCTTATAAAAAGACCGGAGAACCAGGTTTTACGCCAATAGGTCCGGCGGTTACGACTATTACTATTGGTGATGATGCAGGAATAGTACAACCTACATTGAATTTAGCTGGTATAACAGCATTACAAAACATTGCAACAAATACCGAAGTAACTTTCAGGTTATATGCCTGGGGAGGTAATGGAGCTTCAAGTCTTTCTACCACCGCAATCGGTAAATCAAATTCATCACAAAGCTCTGCATCACTTATGCTAAGAGGTATAACCACTTTAGCTACTGCTTCACTTTCTACTAACCCAGAAATAGCTTCTTGGCAGTTTCTTGATATCGCTGATCCTTCTCCAGCTACAGTTGTTGCTACGGCTAAAGATGCCAACTTAAGTACTTCTGTATTGTCTAGAGGTGCAGGTTTAACAGCAGGTGATTTTGCAAATGCTTATATATCAACCATGGGTATTACATCAACAAGCCTTGTGGATGCAGAAGCGGCAAATGAATATTACCAATTTGAATTTAAATCTGCCACAGGTTATGTAGCAACAATAGACGAAATATTATATAGATACAGATCATTTGATCCAACAGGTCCTTCAGATTATCAGTGGAAGTACAGCTTAGATGGTACTACTTTTACAAATGTAGGTTCTGCAGGTTTGCTTAACAAAAAAACTGATGGTTCTGATATGTACCTTGATGTAAGTGGTGTTGCGGCACTTAAAAACATTGCCACAGCTGCAACTGTAACTTTTAGATTATACGTATGGAATAATAGTAGTGAAGTAGCTGCAACTGGTTTTGGTAGGTTTGCACATGCAACGTCAAGCTTTAATAGCATTTACTTCAAAGGAAAAGTAGTTGAAGAATCTACTTTACCAGTAAAACTTACTTCTTTCACAGGTAAAAAAGAGTTAAACGGTATAAATTTAATGTGGCAAACAGCTTCAGAAAACAACAACTCTCATTTCGAAGTTTACAAGTCATCAACTGGCAAACCTAATGTTTTAGTAGGTAAAGTAAACGGCTTAGGTAACAGTACATCATTAAACAATTACAGTTTGATGGACTACAGCCCAGCTAGCGGTACAAATTACTACCAGTTAATTCAGGTTGATAAAGATGGTGAGCGTCAAGAATTTGATGTCATCAGTGTAAACAATACCATTGATGAGGTAGCAGGTATGAAAGTTTATTCTACAGAAACTTCGGTACAGGTTAACATTAAAGGTGCTACAGCGGGAGCAGGTTTATTGCAAATTATTGATATCAACGGACGTGTTGTTTATAAAGGAGCAGTTAATTTAACTGGTACTAACACTGATAGCGTTGAAGTTCTTTTTTCAAATAGTAAAGGAGTTTACATAGCTACATTAACAACAAGTAGTAACCAAGTGTTAACTACAAAGTTTGTGTGGTAATTATTAAGTTAAACCAAACAAACAATTCACATACATAATTTAAATTAAAGATGCAGATAATCAAAAACACATCTATTCGCATTTTATTTTGCTTATTGGTGCTGAGTAGCGTAAATCTTTTTGCGCAGAAAAGCACAAGCAGAATAATTAGTGGCGAAGTAATAGACGCTGAAAGTAGTGACCCTCTAATTGGAGTAAGTATTAGAGTGAAAGAGGACTTCAAACGTTCTGCTATAACTGACGTAAACGGTAAGTTTAGCATAAAAGCTTCTGATAGCGAAACTTTGGAGGTTTCTTACATGGGCTATACTACCAATTGGGTAGCCGTAAAGGGCTTCAAAAAAACAATAATGCTTTCAGTTAATACTAAAGCACTAAGCGAGGTGGTAGTTATTGGTTATGGAACTGTAAATAAGAAAGATTTTACCGGGGCGCTTTCAAATGTGAAGATGGAAGACGTAATGCGGGCACCAGTACCAAATATTGCTCAAGCACTTGCTGGTAGAGTTTCTGGTTTGCAGGTGAGTTCTTTGTCGGGTCAACCAGGAGAAGACTCTGATATCATCATTAGAGGAGGAAATTCAATTACACAGGATAACTCTCCACTATACGTAGTGGATGGTTTTCCTATAGAAGGATTTAGTTTATCTTCTATTAACCCTGAAGAGATTGAGGAATTAACAGTATTGAAAGATGCATCTGCAACTTCTATATATGGTAGTAGAGCAGCAAATGGTGTAATTATTATTGAAACAAAAAAAGGTAAAGAAGGCGCACCATCTATTTCCTATAATGTAAACTACGGTATACAGAAAGTAAGTAATAAAATGGATATGATGAATCCATATGATTTTGTTAATTATCAACTTGAACATTGGCCAGATCGTAATACGGTCATTTACTTAGATAGACCTAACCGTACTTTAGAAGATTATAAAACTATTGAAGGACATGATTGGCAGGATCAACTGTTTAGAACAGCGAGTCTAAGCACTCAAAATCTTTCAATAAGAGGTGGTAACAGAGGAACTAAGTATTCTTTTTCTGGGAATGCAGTTAATCAGGAAGGTGTGATTATCGAGTCAGGCTTTCAACGTTATCAAGGAAGAGCAAGGATAGATCAAGAAATAAACAGCAAACTGAAATTTAACCTTAACCTTAGCTATTCTCAAGATAAAAACTACGGACAGTTAACCAATTCTCAGGCATCAGATAATAACTCTTATGCTACCTATATTATGTATAGAACTTGGGGTTACAGACCGGTTTCTACGGGGCAAAACTTAGAAGATTTTCTATTTGATGATGATGAAGATGGTGGTTCAACTTTATTAGTGATGAACCCTATTATTTCAACTCAAAACGAATTTAGAGAACAAAACAGATCGTTTTTAACCACTAACCTTGGAGTTGATTATGATTTGCCTTGGGATTTAAAGTTAAATGTTAGAGCTGGTTATAGAACCAGAACTTATGTAGATGAGGCTTTTAACAATTCAAATACTTACAGAGGATTTCCTTCTGCTAACAATGCTAATGGTCCAAATGGTTCATTTTCAGAAAGAAAGTATGATAATTGGATGAATGAAAATACGATTTCTTATGATAAGAAATTTAATAAAAGACATCGTTTAACTGCTTTAGTTGGTTCTAGTGTGCAAACACAAGACTATAATCGTTATGGTTTTTCAGCAATTCAGGTTCCAAATGAAGAACTAGGTATTAGGGCTTTAGGTACTGGTCTTCCAAAAAGTCCAATATATGATGCGTCGGCAAACACACTTGCGTCATTTTTTTCAAGAGTTAATTATAATTACCGTAGTAAATATCTGTTGACAGCAACTTTAAGAGCTGATGGTTCATCAAAATTTGCACCACAGAACAGATGGGGATACTTTCCATCCTTTGCAGCAGCTTGGAATTTAGGTCGTGAGAATTTCTTCAAAAAACTTTCTTTCATTAGCGATTCAAAGATTAGAGCAAGTTGGGGAGCAACAGGTAATAACCGTGTAAATGATTTTGCTACGTCAAGTATTATTGACCTGAATGATTATTACGGTATAGGCACAGGTTCTGGGATTCCAGATTACGCATTAACCCTATCAACTTTCGGAAATAAATCATTGAAGTGGGAAACTACCTATCAGTTTGATATTGGTTACGAGTTGTCACTTTTCAAGAACAGGTTAAACTTTGTGGTTGATTATTACAATAAAAACACTGAGGATTTATTGTTGAACGCTAATGTACCAACATCAATAGGTTACTCAAGAATTTATAAAAACATCGGTGCTATCCAAAACAGAGGTTTGGAGGTAGAACTTCATTCTGTAAATATCAATACCAAAAACTTTAAGTGGAGTACAGACTTCAATATTTCATTTAATAAAAATAAAATATTGAGTTTAACAGAAGGCGAGAAAATGATGTTTTCTAATGCTCGTTTTACAGGTAGTTGGAATGCAGGTAACTTATATATAGCGCAAGTTGGCATGCCAGTTTCTTCTTTTTTCGGTTTGACTTGGGACGGAGTTTATCAACTATCAGACTTTGATAAAAGCGCTACTGATGTTTATTCGCTAAAAGACGGTGTGGTTTCGCTTTATGAAGACAGAACTCTTACGCAGCCTGGAGATATAAAGTATAAGGATATCAACGGAGATATGATCATTGACGATAAAGATAAAACAGTTATTGGTCGTACTTTGGCAAAACACTATGGTGGACTAAATAATAATTTCCAATACAAAAGTTTTGGATTGAGTGTGTTTTTCCAATGGAATTACGGAAACCAAGTAATGAATGCTAACCGTTTAATGTTTGAAGGAAATGCTTCAAATAGAAGTGGGTTAAACCAGTTTACATCTTACAACGATAGATGGACAATTGATAATCCTTCTAATGAACATTATGCAACAAGAGGTAGTGGTCCTGTAGGTTATTACTCTACCAAAGAATTGGAAGATGGTTCTTTTATTAGGTTAAAAACGGTTGAATTGACTTATCGCTTACCTAAAACAGTTTTGCGTCAAATACGTAGAGTTGATTTTAGTTTAGCGGCTCAAAATTTATATACTTGGAGTAATTACTCGGGCTTAGATCCAGAAATTTCTACACAAAACTCTATACTAACTCCAGGGTTTGACTATTCAGCATATGCACAGAATTTCACCATTTCTTTTGGTGCTAAAGTTTCTTTTTAAATAGCAATTGACATGAAAAATATAATAACAAAAATAACTATCGTCTGCTGCTCATTTTTAGTAGCCTCATGTAACGATTTTTTAGAGGTCGATCCATCTGAATACGGATTGGTCAAAGAATATTATTACAGTAGTGAAAGAGAAATGAATTTTGCTTTAAACGGCGTTTACTCGGTTTTAGCAGATGGTAATTTATATGGTAACCATATGGCAGGGCGTTTGGGCCTTGAAGCTGATGAAGCTTATGAGGATTATGGATCAGATGAAAACACTGTTGGAGACTACAATACAGAAACTACTGATTATAAGGTGCAAAGGTACTGGTTGTCATTATATGAAGGGATTGATAGAGCCAATAACTTATTAGAAAATATAGATAATCAAAGTGTAGAAATTGACAGCATTAAGCGGGGAGACATTAAAGGACAGGCATTGTTCTTACGTTCTTATTATTACTTTATGCTGGTAACACGTTTTCAGGGTGTACCGCTAATTTTAAAACCTATCAAAGGGGTAAGTATTTCAAGCATACAGAAAAAACGAGCTACTGGTAGAGAGGTTTATGCACAGGTAGTAAAAGATATGGAAAAAGCGGCTGAACTAGTAATGCCAGCCAGCCAAGTGACTAGCGGAGGACGCGTGTCTAAATCTGCTGTATGGGGAATGCTGTCACGAGTAAACCTTTATTTGGCAGGATACCCTTATAATGAACAAGAGCGTTATAAAGATGCAATGGTTTATGCAAGTAAGGTTATCAATGAAAACTTTCACGCTTTAAACCCTTCATATGAGCAAGTTTTTATTAATTATGCTCAAGATAAATATGATATTCGTGAAAGTATATTTGAAGTTGAGTTTCAGAGTGATGGTACCGGCGTTTTTCCTACCGGTGGAATGATTGGTAGAAACAATGGTATAAGAAACACATCTATTGATGATGTTTACGGATACTCAATTGGTGCATTAAGGTCAACAGACTATCTATATGAGTTATATAGCGGTCCTGAAGATGTGAGGCGTGACTGGAATATTGCTCCTTTTCAATATTTAGTTGAGAATGACGTTGTAGTTCCTTCTTATTGGCTAGCAACGGATTCTAAATATCAAAGACACTGTGGTAAATTTCGTAGGGTAAATGAAATTATTTTACCAAAAATTCAGTCTCAAACACCACAAAACTTCCCGATTTTAAGATACTCAGACGTTTTATTAATGTACGCAGAAGCATATAATGAATACTTTAAAGGAGCAGATAATAATGCATTGGAGTATTTGAATATGGTAAAAAGAAGAGGCTTAGGTTTAGATCCAACACAAGCTAATGCAAGCGTTGATTTTTCAGTAAGAAGTTATACTGATTTTCAAAGAGAAGTTAGAGCAGAAAGACCTCGTGAATTATGTTTCGAAATGCTTCGTAAAAATGACATCGTACGTTGGGATGTGTTTATGGATAATATGATATCAAGAGAGGCAGAAACCCCACAAACCTTTACTTCTTCTTATTATGTTAGAGCAAGAAGATACTATAGAAGTGTTGAAGAAAGAGACCGTTGGTGGCCAATTCCTTCATATGAATTAGGAGTAAACAAAGAATTAGTTCAAAATTTAGGATGGTAAACATGAAAAAATATTTAATAGCAATAAGCGCCATATTTACTATGGCATCGTGTAAAGACTCTTATGTAGTGGAGGCCCCTGTTTTTACTGTTTCTACTGAGAAAAGCACTTATTCAGTAGGAGAAACAATTAAATTCAACATAGGGGGAAGTGTGGATATGATTAATTTTTATGATGGCACTATTGGGAATGACGTAAACTTTCGTGATCAAGAAAGAATTTATGATATGAGTCCTAGTCTGAGTTTTAATATCGCAAAATTTTCAGGTGATAATGAAGAGAATGCAGAGTTACTTTACACAACAGACTTTAACGAGGATTACACTTTTGAAAACTTACAGACTGTAAATTGGACAAACATTTCTGATTTATTTACTATCCCTCCAATTGTAGGGAGTACATCCTCTTTCTCATACGGTGGTAAAGTAGATATTTCTAGTTTTTTAGAAGAGGGAAAGCCAATCTATTTTGCCTGGTATTGTAAAACCAATGAATCATCTAAAAGAACGAGATTACAAGTTAAAGACTTTAATGTTAACGGAGATGTACTAAGTAATAGTGACCTTTCAGGAGTTCTATATTCTCAAGATAAGTTAGGTTTTCAGTGGGGTTTAAATGAGGCGGCAGCTACTCAAGTTTCTAATATTCCTCAAATCACTTCTTCATTAATTTATTGGGATGGGATATTTGATAACTCTTTAGGACCTCTTAAAGAAGGTTATGCAGTTAGTGGCCCTATAATCATTCCTGAACAAATCAATTTAGGCAAAGATAAACCTAGAATTATCAAAAGTATTGCAGAAAACCTAAATGATTATTCTTACGTTTTTGATAAAGCAGGAGAATATGAAGTTGCTTTTGTTGGGTACAATGTAAACTTCAATGGAAGAAAAGAAGTTATTAAAAAAATAAAACTGATTATTGAGTAATAAATTAGGTGTTATGAAAGATTTTATAAAAAGATATGCCATTATAATTGGAGCGTTCGTATTGATGAGCTCCTGTAATAAAGCGGCAGAAGATATTGATATTGAAGACGATACGGAAGAGGAAGTTGTTTTGACTCCACTTGCGTTTAATGCAGAGATTGATCAGACTGTTACTTACAAAGTAGGAGATACAGTTAAATTTAATTTGACTGGTAATTCATATTTATTAGGATTTTATTCTGGTACGGTAGGTAATAATTATGAGTTCCGTGATACAGAACGCTTTTATGAAGTACTTGCCAAACTAAGTTTTGAGTCTAATAAAGTACCCGCAAACAGTAATAATGTTGACGGTCTAGAATTATTATACTCTACTGATTTTAACGGTAATTATGATTATACAAATGTGAAGATGGCTACTTGGTTACCTCTTACTAGTAAATTTAGTATACAGACCGAGCTACAAGCTAGTTCTTCAACTTATGAGCCATCTGGTTTAGTAGATGTAACTGATATTTTTGTAGACGATAAGCCAGTTTATTTTGCTTGGTTTTGTAAAACAAATGCGGGTTCTTACAGAACGCAATTTAGGATGCAACAATTTAAACTTCAAGGAGAAGTAATTGATGATAGCTCTTTATCAAGTGATTTGTTTGCTCAAAATGATTTTAATTTTCAATGGGTATTAAATCCAGAAGCAGCCCTAGCAGGTGGCCCTACTGTAAACGATACACAAATTTTATGGACTGGTACCTTTAATAATACAAGTGGCCCTTATAAAGATGGATATGCTATCAGTAAGGCAATAGAATTGCCGAAATTTAACGCTGGAAAAGACACGCCTACTATCCTTTTACCTACATGGAGTGAAGGAGTAGCTAAGTATGAATTTGTTTATAAAAAAGCAGGTACATATGAAGTTGTGTTTTTAGCATCTAACCTTACTTCTGGTGCTCCAGGAGAAATTATGAAAACAGTTACTGTAACTGTACAACCATAGTTAATTGTAAATAAATTATAATACAATCAAACCTCATCATTTTAAGGTTTGGATTGATTAACCTGAACAGCGCAGAGTCCGTTTTAATGCTAAAAGCATACTTCGACTCTGCGTTGTTTGTTCATAGTGTATTTAGAACTATAAATAAGTTTAGTTAAATAAAAACAAGTTATCCTTAAATGATTTAGTGTCAATTATAAAACACTATTATGCCCAAACTAATACGCACCTTACTGATATTATCTTTCTTACTGTATAGTAATGTCGCTATATGTCAGTTTTTCAATCCCTTTCCCGGAACCGTAGTTTTTGAGTCTAAAAAAGACCCAATAAAAAAAAGAGTTGGTTCGCCCAGCATCCTAATTTTAGCAATTGGCGACTACCTTATATCTCACTCTTATAATAAAAGCGTCAGTATCCATAGCTCTAAAGACAAAGGAAAAACTTGGAGTAAAATTTCTCAGGTTGCTCCTTTAATATGGGCTAATCTTTTTGAACATAAAGGAGATGTTTACTTAATGGGAACAGCAAAAGGTTGGGGAGATATGGTCATCTATCAATCAAAAAATAACGGAGAAAATTGGTCAAGCCCTAAAGATGAAGATACAGGTCTCCTTGCAAAAGGTTTATTTCATACTGCTCCCGTCCCAATAGTAAAGCATAATGGGAAAATCTGGAGAGCTTATGAAGAAGCAATATATGCTGACGACCGGAGAGACTTTCATGCCTTCGCTATAGTAGCTGATGAAAATGCGGACTTGTTGAAAGCTTCTAGTTGGCAAAGAACAAACAGTATTCGTTTTGATGAAAAATGGATCAACGCAAGGCGTCCAAATTGGTTAGAGGGAAATATCGTAGTTACACCAGAAGGAAAGTTAATAGATTTTATGCGCTTTGAAACATGGGCTGGCAAAAACGTCAACTATGAAATAGAAGGAATGGCAAAAGGAAAGCCTAGAAATGAAATAGCCGCTATTATTGATATCGATGAAAAAAACATGAAAATGGAGTTTAAAAATGAACCCCGTAATTTTGTTCATTTCCCCGGAGCCGAATCTAAGTTTACCATTCGTTATGATTCTGTTTCTAAATCTTATTGGGCCATAACCAACAAAATAACTTCACAGGTTAATTCAATAGAAAGCTACGATGGAAACTGGAATCAGAGAAATCTTTTGGTGCTTTTAAACTCTAAGGATTTAAAAACATGGGAAGTAAAGCGCAAGATTTTGAAATGGAATGAGGGTGTTCATTTGAAAACTTGGGATACATTTGGTTTCCAATATGTAGACTGGCAGTTCGAGAACAATGATATTGTTTTTGTATCAAGAACCTCTTGGTATGGTTTCCGTTACCACGATGCAAACATGATTACTTTTGATAGGGTACAAAACTTCCGTGATCAACCTAGTAAACCTGTAGAGGACTTAATCAAATATACCCAACACCCAACATTGTTTACAATTAATTCATCCAATCTTAAGCAAGAAAGCTTTAGTAAAGGTGACTTTAATGTTTCCATAAAATTAGGTGCCGGACTTCAAAAAACTGAACAGGGAGGCGTTAGATTTAACGTAGAAAAAAAATCTGCTAAAAATGAGAACGCAGCTTTGAAAATGGGGCGGTATTTTGATATTGAAATTAATAATAAGGAGATTAAGCATTTTTCTATCGAGACCCTAAAATATTTGGTTGATATAAATATGTCTGGTTTCAAGCTGAAATGGTTGTACAGTACAGATGGAGTTACTTATTTACCAATTACAAAATACTTTTTCCCTTTACCTGTAAAGGCTCAAGAGTATCTTAAGGTAAGTCCCCCTTTGTACTTGAAAATTTATAGACCACTAAATAAAATTAATGCTAAAAAGGGGGCAATATTGCGCTGTATGATAGTAGGAGGGAGCAAATCAGAAACCACAATAAGTTTTAACGAGGATATTATCATTGGCGGAAGAGCCTTGTAGACGAATTTGTTATAAGATAGAAAAAACGAAATGAGCAGAATTAACATGAAAATTTTTAGTTTATTATTTGTTCTAGTTACTCAACTTTACTTTGTGAACTTGAGTTTTGGACAAAACATCACACCTTTTCCTGGGACAGTAATAGCAGAGAGCCCAACACCATTAAGTAAAAGTTATGCATCTCCAAGCATCGTAGTTTTATCGAATGGTGACTACTTCGCTTCGCATGATATGAGCTCAACTATCACTGGGGTTTATAAGTCAACCGACAAGGGCGTAACTTGGGAGTTTTTATCTTTAGTGTTCGATAGCCATTGGTCAACGCTATTTTATCATGATAATACGCTTTACTTATTGGGTGTGGTTAAGTCTTTTGATCATATATCAATTCATAAATCAGTAGATGGAGGTAACACTTGGACAGCCGCTACTGACACTAACAATGGAATTATTTTAGAGGGAAGCTTTCACACAGCGCCAACACCAGTTATCGTACATAATGGTAGAATTTGGAAAGCTTATGAAGAAAGTCCAAATCCTAATGATGAAAGAGATTTCTATGCTTTTATGTTTTCTGCTCCTGTTGGGGCTGATCTTTTGAAAGCTTCTAGTTGGACAAAATCTAGCACAGTTCCCTTAAATTCAAGTTGGTTTAATGCAGATGGCCCGGAGTGGTTAGAAGGGAATGCTGTCGTTGACCCTAACGGGGATGTTGTAAATGTAATCCGGATGTCCACACCGCAACAAACCAACGGGTCTTTAGCAATGAACGGTTATGCTACAGGTATTCCTAGATATGAGGTCGGGGCAAAGCTAACTGTCTCTGCTGATGGGCTAACAACTAGCTTTAACCCATCAACTGGTTTTATACATTTCCCTGGCGCAATGACTAAGTTTACCATCCGCTACGACCCAGTTTCAGCCAAATATTGGACAATCGTTAATAAGATAACAACAGTTGTATCTGGTTGGGACAACGCTTCAACTGATGCTCCTTGGAACCAAAGAAACGTATTGATGTTAACAAGCTCTACAGACTTAATTAACTGGCAGGAGCATTATAAGATTGTACGTTGGAATGAAGGAGATATCATTAATAGAAGAGAAAACTTTGGTTTTCAATATGTGGATTGGGACTTTGACGGAGATGATATTGTGGCAGTTTCCAGAACTTCATGGTATGGTTCTGATTGGCATGATGCAAACTTGATTACCTTTCACCGTTTACCAGACTTCAAGAGTTTAACAATGACGGACTCTCCTGCAGATTTATCGTCATATACGCAATCAGACCCGGCAGTACTTGCTTGGCAGTTTGGTAATCCGTCTACATTAGGCACTGAGGCAACAGCCAATTCAAATTTAAAACATGCAAATATTAAGGTTTCTACTTTAACCAGAGGGTCTGGGCTTGCTCCATTTAGTTTTGATCGCTCTTTTAGTTCAAGTAGTAATTCGCAACATAACTCAAAATCACTAGCCATAGAACGGGATGAATATCTTCAGTTTGAAGTTCAACCAGAGCCAGGCTTTAATGTTGACCTCACAGCTATAGATGCTGTGTTTTCTAAAAACAGTTTTGGAAATAAAAGCTACCGATGGACATACAGTACGGATGGAACCAACTTTAACGATATTGGTTCTGGAGAGTATTATGGATTTGTAGAAGATATAAGTTACAATGTACAGCCTACTGTAAGACTGGTAAACTATAGTGACCTTCAAAACGCTTCCTCAGCAAAAAAAATCACTTTTAGATTATATTCTTGGGGTTCAACTACTTCTTTTGGGAGGTTTTCAATTGGGAGGTTTGGAACTGCAGACGATAGTCCGAGCTTAATGGTTAGAGGTAAAGTTTATGAAACACCTGCTGTTGAAGAACCTTTAGTAGGGTGGAAGTTCGATGGTATATCAGGTACAGCTGCTGACAATTTAGATGCTGAAGTAAAAAGTACGGAATTAATGCCAAGTTCACTAACTAGAGGAAGTGGCTTTACTGCAGCTGGTTTAAACAATGGGTATTATGCGCTAACTCCAATCCATACTAAATCTGAAGCGTTGGCTGGAGAGGATTTTTACGAGTTTTCCGTTCAAACCAATAGCGGTAAATATGTTTCTTTAAATAAGCTTCACTTTAAATTGAGACGTAACTCTTCGGGACCTACGGTATATAGATGGAGCTATAGTTTAGATGATGTTAACTTTACAGAGTTGACAAATACAGACATGCCTTTTATAGGAACAGATAATTACGGTCACATACAAGCACCAATAGACCTTTCTGGAATTACAGCTTTACAAAATATTGCATCAACACAGCAAGTTAAGTTTAGGCTTTATGCATGGAGTGGCCTTTCAACATCAGGTGGAATCGGCTTTGCTAGATACACTGATGATTATTGTTTAGCATTATATGGTAATACAAGTGATCAGGTAATTACTGCATGGGCATTTTCAAATCCAAGCATAAATGGTAAAGAGCTAACTAGTGACGCAACCACAGTTAACACAAACATTCAACAATCAGTACTTACCAGAGGTAATAATGTAGTTGGTACATCGGGGTCTACTTCTTCATTTGCAGCGAATTTCCCCATTACTGCCATTAAGCAGGATGCGATAAACGCCGGGCATTACTTTCAGTTTACGATGAAGCCAAATCCGGGTTTTAAGTTTTCATTGTCCTCATTAGATGCTCGGTTGAGAGTCCAGGAAAATGCTCCACACCACTATGCTTGGCAATACAGTACGGATGGAGTAAACTTCTTTGATCTTGGGCTTGCGGATAATACGATAAACACAACCATTAATAATGGTCAGGCTGTACCACAAATTGACCTTTCAGCTTACGCCGATTTACAAAACGTGATGGCCAACATAACAGTAACTTTCAGGCTATATGCTTGGGGAGGAACAGGGACTTCTGACAATTCTTTCGGTATTGGAAAAAGCTTGTCAGGTGCAAATGCTTTAATCGTAGGAGGACTTGTGGAAGAGGATAACACTTTACCTGTTGAATTAACTTATTTTAATGGAGAACAACATAATAATAGAATCAACTTAAAATGGAATACAGCTTCAGAAAGAAATAACTCTCATTTTAATATCTTAAAAAGTACTGATGGTAATAACTTCTCTGTTTTAAGTGTAAAGCAAGCTTCTTCGCCATCAGGTAGTACATATAGTTATATAGATGTGAATCCGCATATTGGTTTTAATTATTACCAACTACAACAAGTGGATATTGATGGAGCAATAGAACTTTCAAAAATTATTGCAATCCCTTTTAATTTCTCAAAAGATAAATTTTGGGTGTATGCCCGTCATGATGATCAGGTAATTAAGCTTTTCATTAACTCTTCAGACTCTGGAATAAAACAGGTGAAAATAATAGACTTATTAGGTAAAGTACTTGCCAATGTTCCTATTAACTTAAATGAAGGGTTGAACACAATTGACTTACCACTTAATTTGTCAACAGGGGTGTATGTTGCAATGCTGATTGATAGGGATGGTGCGATGAAAATCAAATTTATATGTGAATAGAAATCCATTTTTAAAGAGCTTTTTTTAACCAAAACTCCCATTGAACCATAAAATATGAATAAGAATTTTTTTTTAAGCTTAATAGGTCTATTAATATTAGGCCTTGGAGCTACAAATGCCCAAAATAAAGCGCCACAATTGATAAGCGGAGAACCTATACAAAACGGCAATTCATCAGGGGTAGGAAGACTTTCTTTACCGTTCTATAATGGATTTACAATGGGTTTTGCTTCTGTGAAATCAAAGGGGCAAAAAGACTTGTTTTTACAAGGGACAGATGGGCATGGCAGAGGAACTTATTTGTACTTGTTTAAACGTTTAGCGGTAGATGGGACACCAATATTTTCAGAGCCTGTTAAAATTACAGTTCCATTTGTTGATAAAGGAAAAAATAGAGGGATAATTTTTCAGGATGAAAAAGGAACAATTTACGGCGTTTGGCGTTTTGGTCAATCTCTACGTTATGCTAAATTTAATAAATCAACACTAAATTTCTCAGAACTTAAGCGTATTGATATCAAAGGAACACCCAATGGTTTCTCAAACTTTGGTGTTATACCATTAAAAAACGGAAAGATTCAATTCCTTTTTTCAGTAGGTGAAGAAGGTGTTTTTAGCAATGGTCAACCTTTTCCTAAAAAAATCACCTACAACGCCGAAGGTTTTTGGCCTTACGAGCTTAGAAAGCTTGGTATATACGGTGGTACTTCCTTTACACTTGAAACACCCGAGGTTTATGTCAGTCCTTTAACAGATTTAGATCAAGCTTTGTTTACCATAGATGGCTTTGTTAAATACGAACACAGCGATAGCGGTTATGTGCTTTCCGGTACAAGACTAGGCAACATATTGGTTTATAAACAAAATGAAAAGAACGGTAAGCTGGGCAAACGTCAATTTGCGGTAGATTCAAGTGGGGTTATAATTAGAAATCCTAATATACATTCATCTCCAGGCTATTTTTATGATAGTGAACAAGACCAAGGTCTAATTACAGTGGGAGAGGGAGGTATTTATTTTTATAAAAATACAGGTAAGTTTGATAAGCATGGAAATCTTTTCATGGGAGAGCCAAAGCATTTATTGCAGGAAAACCCAAGAGTACATGGCGGTTCATTGGTGATTCCTTCCCTTGCAGACTGGAATGGTGATGGCAAAATCGACATCATTTCAGGTAACTCGATGGGGTTTTTGTTTTTTTATCAAAATAGAGGTACAAATGAACAACCTATTTATGGAGATCCGGAAGCGTTAATGGCTGACGGCAAAGTGATTCATATACAACCAGGTTACAGGGAAGATATTCAAGGCCCTGGAGAAGCAAGATGGGGTTATACTTCACCAAATGTAATAGACTGGGATGGTGATGGTCTATTGGATATTTTAACTGGTGATAGTCGAGGAAAGTTTATGGTATATCTTAATATTGGCACCAAAACCAAACCTAAATTAGATAGGGAACATACTTTATATCTCGACGGAATGGATATGTACGGAACATGGAGAACCAGACCGGGAGTTGCAAAAATAGGAGATAGAATGGCTTATATAATAATGGATAGAGATGATGAATTTCACCTTTATTGGCAGTTAGATAAGTACAACCTAGAAGACGGTGGTAAACTGAAAATTGGAGATATCAATATCAGAGGTAATAGATTAGGAGGTGGAACTGTTGGGCGTGGTAAAGTAGAAATTGTGGATTGGGATGAAGATGGTGTATTGGATTTGTTAATTGGTACTTATGGTAAACAGTCTATTCCAGATACTTTAACGGGGCTTCCTGTAAATATGAAACCTAGAAGAGGTTCTACGGTTCTTTTTCTAAAGAATATCGGTACAGATGTTAAACCTAGTTATGAATACCCAAAAGTTCTGAAATTTAAGGGCAAAAATATTTCTTTAGGTGGACATGAAATTGGAGCCTCAGTGGCAAGGATAGGTCCAGGTAAAAATCCTTTGAACCTAGTTGTAGGTATAGAAACCGGTGCTTTTATTTTTTACGAGAGAAAAGATTTAAGCTGGTAATAGTTAATAGTATTAAATATAAAGATTGATAATTATGAAAAAGAATAGCCTGAAAGTTGTATTGTTTATATGTTTTTTATCTCTTAGTAATAGTAGTTTCGGTCAGAAACTATTGGGTTGGGATTTTAGCGCTAACACAGGTTTAGAAAAAACGGCGCTAGCCTTGGTTAACAATAAGAACTTAATGCCTTCTGTTTTAATAAAAGGGGAAGGTATTCAAAAGTCCGGTAAAGTATTAAGAACCTTTGGAGGGAATTTTAAAAAGGGACATTCTAAAAACCAGGCACTTGCATCAAATGATTTTTTTGAATTTAATGTTCAGGGTAAAGAAGGTTACAAAGTTTCTTTGGCGGCCTTACGTGTGAAATTAAGACGTAATGAAAATGGCCCTAGTTCTTCTTGTTGGATGTATAGTTTAAACGGAGAGAATTTTAAACTTATCCCGGATTCAGAAGTTGAAATGAGTAGTGCTTCTCCTTCAGGGATAGTGCAACCATCTGTTAACTTATCAAACATCAGCGAATTGCAAAATATACCTTCAACTACAACTGTTTCCTTCCGCCTTTACGCTTGGGCAGCTCAAGGTGAAATTGCAAGCTTAACAATTGGTAAATCTGCAAAAGTATTTGAAGAAGGTAATACTGTTTTGTATGTACTGGGTTCAGTAGATAAGTAATTTAGATTAGTAGAAGGATAAAGTATTAGCTGATTCTATTTCAACAAGAAATAAATTCCAATTTCTACTTTATCCTTCTTTTCCGTTGCTCATTTAAGAGTTTTGTAGTATTAGATTACTTATCCGTATATAACCCAAATCAGGTGTTAAACTTGAAACTGAGCTTCTAAAGCATGGTTGTTTAAGTATTTTTTTCTATACTCAACAGGTGTTTGTCCAATTGTTTTCTTAAAGTGTCTGTAGAAGTTTGAAGCATTATTAAAGCCACATTCCAAACAAATGTTTTCTACTGTCATTTCATTCTCAACAAGCATTCTGCAAGCATTACTAATTCTAATTTCAGTTAAAAAGTCATAGTAAGTCTTTTTAGTCATTTGCTTAAAATACCTACAAAAAGAAGTTATGCTAAGGTTGCTTATAGCTGAAATTTCAGCAAGACTAATTTCATTTCTGTAATTGGTCAAAGTGTAAGTGCATATCTTATTAATTCTAGCGGTATCAACTTTGTTTGCTTCGTAAACTATATTGGCAGTAGTAATTGACTCATATTCGTCAGATTCGGCTAGGGTACTAAGAATAGATAAAAGTATAGATAAACGCTCTAGGTTAACAGCACCTTTAGCTTTTTCAACTAATTCTATGAGCTTGTTTTTTGTTTCTCCTTTAATAACTAAACCACGCTTGGCTTTTTCATAAAGCTTTGGAATTAAATGTGCTTCAGGTAAATTAATTAAATCATGACCCAAACAGTCGGGTAAAAAATGAATGATGCTTGCTTCTACTTCTAAATTAGACTCTGGTAAAAAGTACTCCTCTTTACACCTCCAAGTGTGAGGTAAATTCTCTCCTAGAAGTATCATCTCTCCATCAGAAAAGTTGCTGATGTTATCACCTATAAATTTCACACCTTCACCTCTTTTCATATAATGAAGTTCTAGCTCTGGATGATAATGCCATACTGTGCTAAAGTTAGGTAATATATCATGTCTGATACTGAATGAGGTCTCTAATTTGGTGGGTACTTTATGGAAATGAGGTTTCATGTTGTTATAAAGTTAGGGTGTCCAAAAAATAAAACTCATATTTATGGCCTTTATTATAGGTGATAAAATAGTATTTTTTGGTGATTCTAATATAAATACAAATAAGATATAAATCCAAATCTATGATAATATAATATACAAAGTAGGTAAAAAAACGTATATATTTAAGTTTTTAGCTTTGCATATTTGTATATGGGTTTAACAACGCATAGCCTTATGCAACGCAAACCTTTTTAAATTGTGAACCATTAATTCGTTAATATATTTTTTATGGAAAATAAAAAACAGGCATACTTGGTATGTAGCGGTGATTTACGCGAGTCAGCAAATTTAAGTTGCTGGGCAGCACAGTCAGAAATGGAAAGTCTTTTGGCTAAATCCTTTGAAGCAAAAGGTTGGGACATAAAAAGAGCTCATCCATATGATGAACAAAAAAAACATGGCTTTATAGATTCTCAGCGAATGGGAATCGAAGTTTTTAAAAGCATCCCTGCAAATGCACCTCTTATAGTTGCTGAAAGTGTTTGGCAGTATAGCCACCATGTTTTGGCAGGTTTAACCACCCATAAAGGCCCTATTTTAGTAGTAGCTAACTGGAGCGGACAGTTTCCTGGTTTGGTGGGAGCACTTAACCTTACCGGATCGCTTACTAAAGCTAATGTAGATTATAGCTTTTTATGGAGCGAGGATTTTACAGATCAGTTTTTTAACGAAGGTTTAGACGAGTGGGTGAAATCAGGAAAGATTAACCATAAGGAGAACCATGTAACGTCAATTGACAAGGTGAAACTTCCGTCAGAAGACGAAAATAAAGGTAGAGCATTTGGAAAAAAACTGCGTGATGACAAAGCTATCATGGGTGTTTTTGACGAAGGTTGTATGGGAATGTTCAATGCAATTGTACCAGATGATTTGTTACATGCTACGGGTATTTTTAAAGAGCGTCTTAGTCAAGCAACACTTTATGCAAAAATGCTTGAGGTAAAAGACGAAGAAGCAGAAAAAATATTAAAATGGCTCTTGGATAAACAAATGAAGTTTGACTGGGGTACAGATGAAGCAACGGAGCTTACTAGAAGCCAAACACTAACTCAATGTAAAATGTACATTGCTGCATTGCGTTTGGCCGATGAGTTTGGTTGCGATACTATAGGTATACAATATCAACAAGGATTAAAAGATCTTGCTCCTGCGAGCGATTTAGTTGAAGGTCTTTTAAATAATCAAGAGCGTCCACCCGCTTTTTCAGAAAAAGGAAAAGAACTTTTTGCAGGTGAAGCATTGCCTCACTTTAACGAAGTTGATGAGTGTGCCGGTATTGATGCGCTTTTAACCTACAAGCTTTGGAAAGAGCTAGGTATGCGTGGTGATAATACTTTACATGATTTACGCTGGGGACAACATTATAAAGGAAACGGAATAGATGATTTTGTTTGGGTTTTCTTAATTTCAGGAGCAGTACCTGCTTCACATTTTGCCAAAGGTTATCAAGAAGCTGATAGTGTGCGCCAACCACCAATGTTTTTTAGAATGGGTGGCGGTACTTTAAGAGGCATAAGCAAGCCAGGAAGTATTGTTTGGAGTAGAATTTATATTAAAGATAAGCAACTACATTGTGATTTAGGAGTAGGTAAAGCAGTAGAATTACCAGCAGAAGAAACACAGAGACGTTGGGAACTTACTAGTCCTCAATGGCCAATTATGCATGCAACTTTAGATGGTGTTTCTAGGGATCAAATGATGGGAAGGCATAAAGCTAACCATATCCACGTTGTATATACTGATGACGAGGCATCTGCACATAAAGCTTGCCGTATAAAAGCAGCAGCTTTGGCAGAACTAGGTATTACTGTACATTTCTGTGGAAACGTAGATTATGAAGGAAAACAATTTGCTTAATAAATGATGAGTAGTAAATACGTAATAGGATTAGATTTTGGGACAGATTCTGTAAGAGCATTATTAGTTGATGCAACAACAGGAAAAGAAATAAAAACTGCAGTTCATCTTTATAAAAGGTGGAAAGAAGGAAAGTATTGTGACCCTAATAAATCTCAGTTTAGGCAACACCCTCTTGATTACATTGAGGGGATGGAGGCTACTATAAAACAAGTAGTATCTGAGGTTGATGAGGAAGTGAGGAAAAACATTAAGGGAATTGCAATTGATACTACAGGTTCAACGCCTGTGGCAGTTGATAAAGCAGGGACTCCTTTAGCTCTTTTACCTGATTTTGCTGAAAATCCTAATGCCATGTTTGTACTTTGGAAAGACCACAGTGCTAACAAAGAAGCAGAAGAAATCAACCAACTTTCTAAAAAGTGGGAGGTAGATTTTACCAAATACTCAGGAGGTATTTATTCTTCCGAATGGTTTTGGGCTAAAATGCTCCATATCATCCGTGAAGATGATAAAATTGCAACTCATGCTTTTTCTTGGGTTGAACATTGCGATTGGATGCCAGCTTTATTAACTGGAAATACCGATCCTTTGACCTTAAAAAGAAGTCGTTGTGCTGCCGGGCATAAAGCCATGTGGCATGAAGAGTTTAATGGATTACCTTCTCAAGCTTTTTTAACTAAGCTTGATGCTAAGCTTGACGGTATAAGAGAAAAGCTATATACAGAAACATATACATCTGATGAAGTTGTTGGTACAGTTTCATCAGAATGGGCAAATACTTTAGGCTTACCGAAAGATACAGTTGTTTCAGTAGGAGCCTTAGATGCGCATTTTGGTGCAGTTGGTGCAGGTATAGAGCCATATACTTTGGTGAAAGTTATAGGTACATCAACTTGCGATATGCTTACTGCTCCTCTGGAGAAACATGCTAAGCATTTGGTCAATGGTATTTGTGGCCAAGTTGACGGTTCAATTATACCAGGAGCATTAGGTATGGAAGCTGGGCAGTCTGCTTTTGGAGATTTATATCATTGGTTAAAGCAATTGCTTATAGTGCCGTTTAAAGACCTATCAAAAGGAATTTTAAGCGATGAAGACTTTGAGAAAATCAGCGAAGCTGTTTTGCCATATCTTTCTGAAAAAGCGGCACTAATACCATTAACAGAAAATGATATTGTAGCCTTAGACTGGATTAACGGAAGAAGAACACCAGATGTTAATCATGAGTTGAAGTCAGCAATGGTGGGTTTAGATTTAGGAACAGATGCTTCATATTTATTCAAAGCGCTAGTGGAAGCTACTGCATTTGGTTCAAAAGCAATTGTTGAAAGGTTTGTTTCCGAAGGAATTCCAATTGAGAAGGTAATTGCTTTAGGTGGGATTTCTAAAAAATCTCCATTTGTTATGCAAACCTTATCAAATGTATTAGATATGGAAATTAAAGTTGCACTCAGTGATCAGGTTTGCGCTCTTGGAGCAGCAATGTTTGCAGCAACTTCAGCTGGAATATATCCTAATATGGATGAAGCAAAAAAAGTAATGTTGTCTGGTTTTGACACTGTCTATTCTCCGCAACAAGAAAAAGTAGAGATATATAAAAAGCTTTATAAAAAATATCTAGCACTAGGTGAAGTAGTTAGTTAGTTAGTTAGTTAGTTAGTTAGTTAGTTATTTAGTTTTTAGGGCTTTAGCTCGATTTAGAACGACTGGTTTAAGATTTTAAGCCAGTCGTTTTCGTTTAATTAATAATCTAAATATCAAGGAAATCTCTTTTAAATTATAATATAATTCCGATTCAGTATATTTAACAAAACAGGGGAGCAACAGAATTCTAAGCAAATCTTAACTCTATAGCTCTCACCACTTCCCATCTACTTTCAGTTAGCTTCAGTTCTGCGAATTCGAGAAGCTACAACCTGATCAACACCTTCTTCAATATTTGAGTTACAAACAAGTTTAGGTAAAGCTGTGATCTTCATCATCCTTAATGTTTTATATTTTACTTAAATTTGGATTGAAGGGGAAACCTTAAAGTATCCAACTTCACTCATCTCGTTCATTAAACCAATATGAAGAACCAAGCCATTCGCTTTATACTTATTTTTTTATGTAGCACATTTTTCTTGCTTAGCTGTAGGCAGCCTGTTGTAAATGAATCATCGGCACAAGATTTACAGGAAAATTGGGACCAAAGTATAAAAGGAAGCTTTAGCGAGCAGGAAGAGCTTACTTTCGATAGTATAGAGGTTGATTCCTTTTTTAAAAGTTATCCGCTTATTGAAGAAGTGAAGCAGGATGTTTACACTTTCTACAAGAGTAGGGACTATTCTTATGCTTGGTATGAGAGCGGAAAAACGATAGAACAAGCCGGTAACTTGTATAATAGAATCATCAACTTGGATGATGAAGGGGTTTATCAGACTATTCCTTACCGCAAGGATCTGGATTCTTTGTTTTATGGAGTTAGCGTAGGCAAGAAACCAAATGTTTTATTGGAACTTATGCTCACTGCTCAATATTTTGCTTTCTCAAAACTCAGTTGGGAAGGGATGGATCAATCGGTCAGTAAATCATTGAAATGGCATGTCCCACGCAAAAAAGTCAATTATGAGCAGTACCTGGATAGCCTCTTGAGAAACAAAGATAGCAAGGCCGAAGAGCCTGTTTATCGCCAATACAGTTTATTGAAAAGTTATTTAAGAAAGTACAAAGCGTTAGAGCAGTCAACTGATTGGAGTAAAATAATCAGTAAATCAACTCTAAATTTAGGAGATACCTCTCTGCTTATTACAAAGGTTAGACAGCGCCTTTATATGTTAGGGGATTATGAAGGAGATACCACTAATACTGTTTTTAATACAGAGCTTTACCATGCGCTTCAGGGTTTTCAAAGCAGAAATGGTTTAAGTGTTGATGGGAAATTAGGTCCAGAGACTATAGCCACCTTAAATATCCCTTTAAAAAGAAGAATCAGGCAAATTATAGTGAACATGGAAAGAAGCAGGTGGCTACCTGTGTCTTCTGATAGTGATGTGCTTGCGGTTAATATTCCAGAATACAAACTTCATGTTTATCATGCCGATAGTCTGCTGTGGAGTTGTAACGTAGTAGTGGGCAAAACAAACCATCCAACGACTATATTTTACGGAGAGGTAAAGTACGTAGTATTTAGCCCGTACTGGAATGTGCCGGAAAGTATTGTTAGAAATGAAATATTTCCGCAAATCAAAAAGAACCCTAACTATATAGACTCTCATAATATGGAGATTACCGGTTATAGGAACGGTTATCCCATTGTTAGGCAAAAACCTGGTCCCAACAATTCTTTAGGTTTAGTAAAATTCCTTTTTCCAAATAGTTACAATACCTATTTGCATGATACTCCAGCGAAATCATTGTTTGGGGAAACATCAAGAGCCTTTAGTCATGGATGTATCCGAGTGGAAGAACCGGTTAAGCTTGCCAATTTCTTACTTCGAAACCGAGAGGAGTGGACATCAGAAAAGATAAATACGGCGATGAAAGGCGGAAAAGAGACCTATGTGACTCTAAAAGATAAAGTACCGGTATTCATTGCTTACTTTACTGCTTTTGTGGCTCAAGATCAAAAGCTAAATTTCAGGAAAGATATTTATAATTTGGATGATGATTTAGCGGATATGATTTTAGAAGATAAAAAGAATTAGCTATAAGTTATATTTAAAATTAGCCATCAAATAAATCCAGACCTCCCGTTTTGATACGTTGATGTTAAGTTAAAATATTTGAGTTTCATCACTCTTTAAGAAGTAAACAATTATAGTTACAGGTTAGATAGGCAATGCCGATTTCAAATTAATATGGAGTTAAATAACTTTGATATACAAGGATTGAGTGACGATGCCGTTGCTAAGGCCAGAACAAAACACGGTGCAAACCGCCTTTTTTTTAAAAAGGAAAATGGTTTTATTGATGCGCTGGTAAGTTTATCAAAAGAGCCCATGGTGATTTTGTTACTGGTAACCTCTTGTATTTATTTTATCAGCGGGCAGTTCGGAGACGGTATTTTTCTAGCATTTGCTATTGTTTTGGTAGCAGGAATCTCCTTATACCAAGACTCTAGAAGCAGAAATGCCTTAGAGAAACTGGAGGATTTTACACAGCCAAAGTGTAAGGTAATAAGAAACGGAGTTCTGTTAGAAATAAGAAGCGAAGATCTTGTGGTGGGAGACAGCTTGATGGTAGAAGAGGGGACTTCTATAACAGCTGATGGAGTTATTGTGCACTCTAACGACTTTTCTGTCAATGAAAGTATCCTCACCGGCGAATCTTTGGCAGTTTACAAAGATAAATCATCTTCAGATAACTTCATTTTTCATGGTACATCAGTGGCGAGTGGACTTGCTATTGCAACTATAACCGCCATTGGCAACCAAACTCGCTTAGGGAAAATTGGCGAAAGCCTAGAGAAAATAACTAAAGGTAAAACACCACTTGAGCAACAGATCAACAGTTTTGTAAAAAAGATGGTGATTGCAGGCGCAATTGTGTTTCTTATCGTTTGGGCAATTAATTACTCTCAGTCCCTCCATGTTTTAGATAGTTTACTTAAAGCACTTACGCTGGCCATGAGTATCCTTCCGGAAGAGATACCAGTAGCTTTTACCACTTTTATGGCATTAGGTTCTTGGCGTTTAATGAAAATGGGGATTGTGGTTAAGCAAATGAAAACGGTTGAAACCTTGGGCAGCGCTTCTGTGATTTGTACTGATAAAACAGGAACCATCACTCAAAATAAAATGGATTTGGCAAGGCTTTTTGTCTTGGAAACCAATCAGATTAAAAATACGGATGAATTAACATCGCCTGACCAAGAATTGATAAGAGTGGCAATGTGGGCCAGTGAACCCATTCCTTTTGACCCTATGGAGATTGCCTTGCATAAAGCTTATGAACAATCAGGTATAACCGACGAAAGGAAGGCTTATCAGATGATTCATGAGTATCCTTTATCAGGAAAGCCACCTATGATGACTCATTTATTTGAGAATGAAAGTGGTGATAGAATTATTGCGACAAAAGGTGCTCCAGAAGCTATTATAGAAGTGAGTGCTTTAAATCAGGATGAGAAAAATCAAATAAAAGAAGCCCTCAAACAGTTAGCAAAACAAGGTTATCGTGTGCTTGGCGTGGCACAGTCTCTATTTAAGGGCAATGATTTTCCTGCTACGCAACAAGAGTTTAAGTTTGTATTTAAGGGTTTGGTTGCCTTTTATGATCCTCCAAAGGAAAACATTAAAAAGGTACTTCAGGATTTTTACCATGCTGGGATTGAGGTGAAAATAGTAACGGGTGACAATGCTTTAACTACTGCCGCTATAGCCAAGCAGATTGATTTTAGAAATGCCGAACAGAGTATTGATGGTGAAGATCTGATGAAGCTGAACGAAGAGGAGTTAAGCAAGTGCGTAAAAGAGACCCGCATTTTTACCCGTATGTTTCCAGAGGCTAAGTTAAAAATCATCAATGCACTTAAAGCGCAAAACGAAATTGTTGCTATGACGGGGGATGGGGTTAATGATGGTCCTGCACTTAAAGCTGCACATATTGGGATTGCCATGGGAAAAAAAGGGACTGAGATAGCTAAGCAAGCGGCCTCACTTATTTTAGTTGAAGATGATTTATCTAAAATGGTTGATGCAATTGCAATGGGCAGGCGTATTTATACTAACCTAAAGAAAGCAATTCAATATATTATCTCTATTCATATCCCTATTATACTCACCGTTTTTCTTCCTTTGGCTTTGGGATGGATATATCCGAATATTTTTTCTCCGGTGCATATTATCTTTCTAGAACTAATTATGGGGCCAACCTGTTCCATTATCTACGAAAATGAACCGATGGAAAACAATACCATGTCGCAAAAACCTCGTCCATTTACTTCTTCATTCTTTAATTGGAAAGAGTTGTCCGTAAGTATAATTCAGGGGTTAGCTATTACCGCTGGAACCTTGTTTATTTACCAATATTCGGTTTATCAGTTGTTTAATGAAGCGCAAACAAGAACCATGGTTTTTACTGTTTTAATAGCGGCAAATATTGTTTTAACGCTGGTAAACCGCTCTTTTTATTATTCTGTATTTACCACAATCCGTTATAAAAACAATTTGCTCTTGTTTATGGTTACGCTTACGATAGCCATTACAACGGCATTATTGTTCTTCCCGCCTTTTACAAGGTTCTTTGAGTTTGAAGCTCTTAATTTATCTCAGTTATTGATTTGTATTGGGGTAGGGTTTTTATCTGTTATCTGGTTTGAGTTGACGAAGATTAAAATTGTTAATGGTACTGGGCGATAAAGCAATAGAGGATCTTGGTGATAACCTTATAAACAAACCGGGGACAAGCAGAAGATCTGTTGGGGAATTATAGATTTTAAAGTTTGGGAGGATTCTTTCTTAGATTCCTCCCAAACTTTTATGGTTTTATTTTTTGAACTGTGCACATTTGTAAATTGTGCATTTTGAGTTCTAGTGGTTATAAAAACGATAGAAATATTAGCTAACTACTTAGCTTAAGTGAAATACGGTGACTTTATTTAAACCGGTATAATATCCACAAATGTCCTAGCTTACAATTCTTTCCTTAACCTAGCCACCGGAATATCTAATTGTTCACGGTATTTAGCAACGGTTCTTCTAGCAATGTTGTAACCTTTTTCTCTTAATATTTCGGTTAGTTTTTCATCGGCTAAAGGTTTCAATTTGTCTTCTTTGCCAATACATTCCTCTAAAATCATTTTTACCTCTTTATTAGATACTTCTTCGCCACTATCTGTTTGTATGGCTTCAGAGAAAAAATATTTTAATAAAAATGTTCCAAATTCGGTTTGTACATATTTGGAGTTTGCCACCCTTGATACAGTTGAGATATCCATCCCAATACGGTCTGCAATATCTTTTAAGATCATTGGTTTTAAGTTTCGCTCATCACCATCAGACAAAAAGAAATCATACTGATAGTTCATAATTGCGTTCATGGTTTTAAGCAGAGTTTGTTGTCTTTGCTTAATCGCATCAATAAACCACTTTGCCGAATCCAGTTTTTGCTTTACAAACTGTACTGCTTCTTTTAGTTTTTTGTCTTTATCAGATGTTTTTTCATAATGCTGAAACATCTCTTGGTATGATTTGCTTACTCTTAATTCTGGTGCATTTTTAGAATTTAAAGTCAAGGTTAAAACGTCTTCATTCTTTGCGATATGAAAATCAGGAATAACCTGCATTTGTTTTACGTTTGAAGCTCCAGAGTCTCCAGGTTTCGGGTTAAGCTTTAATATCTCGCCAACAATATCTTTTAATTCATCAGAAGTGATATTTAAAGACTTTTCTAATTTATCATAATGCTTTTTAGTGAACTCATCTAAATGATCTTCAACTACTGCTATTGCCTTTTTATTAAGAGGGTTACTGCTATCTTTTTTTCTTAGCTGAATTAATAAGCACTCTTGCAAATCTCTAGCTCCAATGCCGGCTGGGTCAAAAGCCTGAATTACTTTAAGCATATCTTCAACTTCATCCTCTTCTGCAAAAATATTTTGAGAGAAAGCCATATCATCAATTAAAGAGGGGATAGCTCGGCGTAAATAGCCATCATCATCCAAACTGCCTATTATTTGTTGGGCAATCATATACTCTTTGTCTTCAAGATTCACTAAGTCTAATTGTGCTTGTAAATTCTCGAAAAAAGTGTTTGTTACAGCGTAAGGGAGCTCTTTCTTCTCCTCATCATCATCGTTGTTGTCATATCTACTGCCGTAATCGTTAACGTTGTCGTCTTGTAAATAATCGTCTACATTAAATTCATCAGTATTTTCTTCCTGTCCTTCAGCTTTTGTATCATCATCAGGGTCTTTGTCCGGATATTCCTCTACTGGGTCGTTCATGTCTGCTAGACTCAAATCTTCTAAAGCTGGGTTTTCCTCTAACTCTTCCTTGATTCGGGTGTCCAAAGCAACAGTTGGTACTTGCAACAGTTTGATGAACTGAATTTGCTGTGGAGAAAGTTTTTGTAAAAGTTTTTGTTGGAGGTTCTGTCTTAGCATAGGTAAAGGATTATTATCAAAGTTAAAAAAAGCTAGATATTCTGCCGTACAATTTTCAAACCAATTTTTTAAAAACGGTAAATATTATTTTTTTAATATTATTTTTCGCAATTTTTATTAATTTAGAATTTTAATTAATAAAAACTATGGGATTTGTAAAAGAATTTAAAGAATTTGCCGTTAAGGGCAACGTAGTTGATTTAGCTATTGCGGTAGTAATTGGAGCTGCTTTTGGTAAAATTATCAACTCATTTATTAATGATATTGTAACACCTTTATTATTAAAGCCAGCTTTAGATGCCGCTAATTTAAGCGACATTGAAGAGCTTACCATGTTTGGAACGGTAAAATACGGAAGCTTTTTATCTGCACTAATTAGTTTTATTATTGTTGCTTTAGTGTTGTTTATGATTATTAGAGGCATAAACTCAATGAAAAAGAAAGAAGCTGCGGCTCCGTCTGTTCCACCAGCACCAACTAAAGAAGAAGTATTACTAACAGAAATTAGAGATTTATTAAAAAACAAGTAAGTTTTTTGCACATTTTATTGTTGATTTATTTTTTTAGACAAACGTTGTTTTTCTAAAATAACAACCATATATTTGCACTCTTGATTTTAAAAGAGAGATTTACAATATAACATCATGAAAAGAACATTCCAACCTTCTCAAAGAAAAAGAAGAAATAAACACGGATTCAGAGAAAGAATGTCTACTGCTAACGGTAGAAGAGTATTAGCTTCTAGAAGAGCAAAAGGCAGAAAAAGACTAACTGTATCTGACGAACGTCGTCATAAAGCATAATTTTACTTGCTTTTAATTATCAAAATATTTGATAATTAGCCGGTGTTTAAATCGTTTAAAAATCGGGGATGGCAAATAAAATATACAATTTTCAAAAAGAAGAACGGTTATGTAGCAAAAAGCTTTTAGATGAGCTTTTTAAAAACGGTTCTTCTTTTTTGTTATACCCTTTTCGGGTTACTTGGTTACTTTCTCCAGAGTCTAACCAAAACTTTCCGGTGCAAGTAGTTATCGGTGTTCCCAAAAAAAGATTTAAGCATAGCGTTGACCGTAACTTAGTTAAAAGACGCGTTAAAGAAGCTTATCGCTTAAACAAAGAATCACTTCTTTACAGTAACCTTAATCAGCAAAACATTAAACTTGTTTTAGCTATTAATTATGTTGGCAAAGAGATTCACGATTCTAGTTTTATTGAGAAAAAACTTAAGCTAATGCTTCCGGAATGTTTAAAGCAGGTAACAAAATGCTAAGTTTTATACAAAAGCTTATTGGGTTAGTTTTTTTACTGATTATTAAAATATACCAATATTTAATTTCCCCCCTTTTGGGTAGCTCTTGTAGGTTTACACCAACTTGCTCTCAGTACGGAATAGAAGCTATAAAAAAACACGGAGCATTTAAAGGTGGCTGGTTAACTATTAAAAGAATTGCTAGATGCCACCCTTGGGGCAGTCACGGTCATGATCCTGTTCCTTAATTAAATTTTATTATGTCATTGATACTTCAAATAGAGACCGCTACCCAAACTTGTTCTGTTGCCTTGGCAGAAAACGGAGTGCTACTTAACGTGATCGAGAAAACAGATAGAAATATCCATGCTTCAAACATCACCTTATTTATTGAAGAGCTTTTAAAGCTGAGTAAAAAAAGCATAAAAGATTTAGATGCCATTGCAGTGAGCATGGGGCCTGGCTCTTATACGGGCTTACGTATAGGCGTTTCTACTGCCAAAGGTTTGTGTTATGCTTTAGATATCCCATTAATTGCAATTAATACTTTAGAGTCAATGGCTAGTGGTTTTAAAAGCAAATGTTTTTCGGTTCAGCCAAACACGCTGTTTTGCCCAATGATTGATGCCCGAAGAATGGAAGTTTATTGCGCTATTTTTAATGATAATTTAGAATCCATAATACCAACAGAAGCTAAAATTATAGATGAACTAAGTTTTAAAGAAACATTAGATAATCACATGATTTATTTTTTTGGCGATGGAGCCGCAAAATGTGAAGATGTACTTGGTTTGCATCTTAATGCAAGAGTAATGGACGACTATCAGAATTCGGCAAAAGACCTTACTATTCCTGCTTTTGAAAAATTTAATGCAAAAGACTTTGTAGATGTGGCTTATTTTGAGCCTTTTTATTTGAAAGATTTTATAGCAGGTAAAAAGAAAGATTAAGGCTTATTATTTCTTTTGTTGTTTTTTCTACCAGCCTTCTCTCTTGCTTTATTTATTTTTTGCAAGCGTTTACGCTCTTTTTTACTTAGCCTAACTACAAAACCAGTTTCTTTATCATTTAAACCAGGAATGTATTCTGCGTTTTCCATATTCTGCATTTTGGAGCCATACTTTACGTTTACACCGAAGTAAAAGCTAGCTCTAGGGTTTGCCCTGCCAATATTTTCATCTTGTGTAAAGTAAGATTTTGTTAGATAGTAAGTAGGGAATGCTTGCTCACTACCTATATAAAACTCCATATTTGGAGATTTCACCATTAGTTGTGAACCCAAATTCAGCGCTGTTTGTAAGTCGTATATTGCATTTACACTAAATACAAAAGCATTTTTCCGGAAGTTGTTAATAATACCAAATTGCCCTTGTGGGTTGAATACACTTTTAGAGAATACAATTACAGGCTTATAAAAACCAAACTCTTTAGATGCTGCCAACTCTACTTTAGTGTTTACTTTGCTATAAAATGATTTTTTAACCTCAGTTGAGGATGCATCATTTTTTAATTCATCAAATAACTTTGAGGTTGAGCTACTCCCGCTGGTGGTTAGAACAGTTATGTCACTATTGAAGCTGTAATTTGAAGTTTCTTTGCCCCAATGTATAAAGCCCATGTCTTTTAAATTGAGTGTAAGGTAGTAGCCAGATCGTGTTTGAAATGAACTTGCTAAACTTAACGCTACTCCAATGTTTTTTATATTAGGAATAAGTTTGTCGAAATCTAATTTATCAAGACCAAAGTTTGAGGTATAAGTACCCTCAAACTTAGCATTGTAAGATGAACTTGGGTTAATAGTTAAGTGTGAAGATGTGATGTCTATTTTATTGTAAGTTAGTCCGTTTAGTAAACTTATTTTACCTCCAAAAGCCCATCTATCATCATAATTTTCTCTATAAGTTAATCCTAACTGCCAGTAAGATTGATGGTTGCCGTTAGAGTTGAAAGGATTGTCATACTCTGTTTTTGAGAACGTTCTGTAACTATCTAATAATGCAATAGTTTCATTGGTGATATTAGCGATTCCTTCATTTTTCAACTGTAGCGAAAAGCCCAACTCTCTATTGTAGTTTCTTGTTACAAAAATTTTATAATTGGCTATGTAAATATTGGTGTTTCCGGCTAGTTGGTTTGTTCTTGCTTGGTCTAGGTTTCCAATATTAGCACCCGAGAAAGATTTTGTGAAAAGTAATTTTTTGAAAGCTGCTTCACCATCGCCTTTAAAGGTGATATAACCACTTAAATGTGGAAATAGTGTTACCGCATATTTTCTGCTAAGATCTTTTTGAAAACCTTGCTGAACAGGATTTTCGAAGCTATCAAACTGTGTTCCGCTGTGATTAAGTGAAATGTTTTGCGAGAACAGGAGTAAAGGGAAAAGAAAAACGATTATAAAACCACCTATTTTCTTCATCCCTAAATTTATCGTAATAATTCCGAAGATTTTTATTTTGTACAATAAATTAATTTATTGCTGTAAATCAATTTCTGGTAGCATTTCTTCTTTTTCTGGTATGTGGTTCATATATAAGTTGGTGAAAAACTTGTCCTTATCCGCACTAAACTGAATTGCAAAGCCATAAATGTTTTTCCAGTTAAAGTTGTCGTCCCTAAAACTTTTGTAAGCTTTTTTACTTAAAAAAGAACGCACAATAGCTTTTGAACTACTGTTATGAATAAAGTAAAAGATATTACCTTGGTTAGAAAGATATTGCTGAAAATTGATGTTTTTATCTGTCATCCCAATTAGCCTTTGCGATTTATAATTGCTTACAAATCTTTTTAAAGCGGTGGTATTGTTAGCAACCACCAAGTGATTCTCAATAGTTGTATAATACGGACGTTTAAACTGCTTAAATGGATCGCCAAAGTAGTTGTAAAGAATGTAAGAGTCATCAAAGTGCCTTATGTTGTCAGATACTTCGGAGCTAATGGTGGATAATAAGAAAGATAAACGGTTGGTGTTTGTTGTTTTGATAATGCCAATATTATCGCCAGAGGCAAGCTGGAAAACACCAAACTCTTTACCAAAAACAGGTATTATTTCTTTATCAAGATTAATGGCGTGTTTTGATGAAATATTTAAAATCTGCTTGTTTAACTTATCATGCTCTTTTTGGAAAATCAAAAGGTCTTTTAGTTGTTCTTTAAATTTTTTATAGTCAGATACGTAGTATAGCGCATAATTAGCAACGTCATAAGGTAAATGCTTTGATAAAGTAGTGTTACCCGGTTGCTGACTCAAAAATAAATTGAAATAATTTTTCGCATTTAAGTTAGGGTTTGTAACTCCGCTAAACATAAAAGCATCTTTTTGATAGTTGATGTTTAAAGATGCCGAAGCATCTATCGACTTTAAAAAATAAGTTTCGTAAGGGTTTTTTCGAGCCGAGAAATGATTTGCAAACCCACGTATTTTCGAGAAGTTTAAGTAGAGATTTGCAATTGAGTTTTTATTCCTAAGAGCGTTAAAGTCAACGTTAAAATTTATATTTTCTTTACCTTCTGTAATTTGTGCAAGGCTTTTTTGTACTAAACTTTCATTAAAACTACCTACAACTAGGTTTTTATAAATGAAAAAATTGAAGGAAGCTTTATTGCTAAAAGCCAGTTGGTAAATGGTGTTCTTTTTATCTGGGTTTTGGCTTATTTTATATTTTGCTTTCAGCTTAGCTAGTAAATCATCTTTACTTGTGTTTTCTATAGCAATTGGAGCAACAATTAAAATATCAGAAGCATATTCGCTTGTGGGGTGTATAGAGAAAAACAGGTCGCTTTGCTTAAACCCACCGGCAATTGAAGCTTCATCTACAAAAATTTGCTTAAGTGCCGTTAAGTGATTGATGTTATCTTTACCTAAAATATCCGCAAAAAGCGTAAATTCTTTAAAAATATCATAAAAGTACGCCTCGTTTTTATATTCGAAAATAATGGAAGCATCCTGAGGTAAAACAGTAAAAATTTGCTCGTTAGATATGTTAGATGCGTTTATTTTTTTAAAATATAACCAAGTAACTGCAATAATCCCTAAAAGAAGGGTACTTATAATGATAATTATCTTCTTCATTTCACAAAATCCTAAGCTACAAAAATAGATTTTTACAGCAAAGTCTGGAAATTGCTTTCATCTTTATTAAATTAGCGCAACCATCAGACTCAAAATGAACAAAAGAATAATTATTACAGCCGCTATTTTTGGAATTTTAGCCGTTATTTTTGGAGCATTTGGAGCTCATATACTTAAACAAATGATTAATGTTACTCAGCTCGAAATATGGCAAACGGGCGTTCAATATCATTTTTATCATACGCTAGCATTACTTTTTTTATCAACCTTCGCTAGGTTTAAAAATAATTTAATCAATATTGCCTCCTACTGCTTTGTTTTTGGAATAATTTGCTTCTCTGGTTCATTGTATTTGATGGCTTTAAAAGATGTATTATCAATAAACACTAAATTTATTGGTCCTGTTACGCCTTTCGGCGGATTGCTGTTTATCTTTGGTTGGGTATGTTTGCTGTTAGCGGCTATAAAAGATAAATAGATGTTAGATTTTGAGGATGCTTTTCAACAAACACTTTTTGTTGAAGTTATTTTACCGTTGGCAATTCCGGGGGCTTATACTTATCGTGTCCCAAAACACCTTAACGAACGTGTTGAAAAGGGTAGAAGGGTTATTGTACAGTTTGGGAAAAGTAAAATTTACACCGCAATTGTTTTTGCTATATCTACCAAAGCACCCACAAAATATGAAGCAAAGTACCTTTTAGATATTTTAGATGATAAGGCGATTGTTACCGATGCACAATTGAAGCTTTGGCAATGGATAGCAGATTATTACCTATGTACCTTGGGCGAAGTAATGGCGGCAGCACTGCCATCAGCATTAAAACTGGCTAGCGAAACCCGAGTGGTTTTAAATCCGCAACATAGCTTTGATAAAGCTTTGTTAAATGATAGGGAGTTCCTGATTTTAGATGCACTTGAACTAAAGCAAGAGCTTAGCATTACAGAAATCACCAAAATACTTGCTCAAAAATCTGTATTTCCTATTTTAAAGTCACTATTAGATAAAAAAGTGGTTTTTATTTTAGAGGAAATTGAAGAGAAGTTTCAGCCAAAAAAAATATCTGTACTTAGTTTACATGAAAACTACCAGAACAAGGAAAACTTAAAGCACCTATTTAACGAGTTAGAAAAAGCACCCAAGCAAGTGGATGCTTTGCTTGCCTATTTAAAACTGTCAAAAGACAAAGCAGAAGTTAATAAGTCGGCTTTAATGGAAGCTTCTGGGGCGAGTGCCGCAGTATTAAAGGCTTTAGTGGATAAAGAAGTGTTTTTGTTAGATAAAAAAGTAGTGAGCAGATTTTCATCTGAAGATTTAGCTGTAATCTCCGACTTTATACTTAGTACCGATCAAGCGCAAGCGTTAAATGAAATTAATACTTCTTTCGAAGAAAAGTCGGTGGTTTTATTGCATGGAGTCACCTCTTCAGGCAAAACACAAATATATATTAGACTGATTGAGGAATATCTTGCCAAAGAAAAACAGGTACTTTATTTATTGCCGGAAATTGCCTTAACCGGTCAAATGATTGATCGTTTAAAAGTTTACTTTAAAGACCAAATTATTGTTTACCACAGTAAGTTTAACGATAACGAACGGGCAGAAATATGGCAAAAAGTTTTAAATAAAGAGGTTAAAATTGTACTGGGAGCAAGGTCATCCTTGTTTTTACCTTTTGCAGATTTAGGTTTTATCATCATTGATGAAGAACATGAAGCAAGCTTTAAGCAGTTTGAGCCCTCACCAAGGTACCACGCCCGTGATGCAGCAATTGTGTTAGCGAGTATAATGAACGCTAAAGTTTTATTGGGTTCTGCAACGCCATCTTTAGAGACTTACTTTAACGCTTTAAATGATAAGTATGGCCTAGTAAAGCTTAATGCTAGATACGGCGGTGTCAAAATGCCCGAAATTGAAGTAGTAAGTATTTCTGAGCAAAGAAACAGAAAGCTTATTAAAGAGAATTTTACAAGTGTACTGCTGGATAATATTGATGAAACTTTAAAGCTTAAAGAACAGGTTATTTTATTTCAAAACAGGAGAGGCTATGTCCCTATACTGATTTGTAAAACCTGTGGAAATACCCCAAAGTGTATCAATTGCGATGTTAGCTTAACCTATCATAAAGCAGGCGGTAAGTTGCATTGTCACTACTGTGGTTATAAAGAAGATAACATTACAGAATGCCCTGCTTGTGCATCAAAACATATAGAATATAAAGGTTTAGGTACGGAGAAAATTGAAGACGATCTAAAGGTTATTTTGCCCGATGTGAATATTGCCCGTATGGATTATGATACTACTAGAAACAAAAATGCACATCAAGTTATATTAAACAGTTTTGAAGAGCGAAAGATAGATATACTAGTGGGTACACAAATGGTTGCGAAGGGTTTAGATTTCGAAAACATTACACTTATTGGTATTATTAACGCAGACAGTATTATCCAGTTTCCAGATTTTAGAGCTTATGAGCGAAGCTTTCAGTTGCTATCGCAAGTGGCTGGTAGGGCAGGTAGGCGTACTAAACAAGGTAAAGTGATTATTCAAACTTACGATACTAAACATCGTGTTATACAGCAGGTTGTGGATAATGATTACGAAGGGATGTATCGGGAAGAGATGATTGAAAGGAATCAATTTAAATATCCTCCATTTTATAAAATTATCCAAATAAACATTAAGCATAAAGACTTAGGGGTGCTGTTACGAATCTCTGAAACCTTTGCTAAAAGTTTGCGTCACCATTTGGGAGATATGGTTTTAGGGCCGCACAGTCCTCTAGTTTCAAGAGTTCGCAATTATTACATACAGACCATTACAATTAAAATAGATTGGAAAAGCCAATCTGTAGTTAAAATAAAAAACCTGCTGAAAGAGCAGGTTAGTGTTTTTGAAGCTGATAAGGATAATAAGGGCGTTTTTGTTGTGATTGATGTAGATCCTTATTAATCTCTACCGAAATTATATTGTAAGCTCAGCTGAGCTAAAGGTTTCGCATTATACTGCCATCTGTTAAAGTTACTATTTGAAAGTAAGACATTATTGGCTAGTGTTTTTGTTTCTTTATCACTAGTGTAAATAAAATCGAAACCAGCCTCAGCACTAATAGTTACTGACCTTAATATGTTGAATTTTAAACCCATAAAAGGAGTGATGATAACTCCATTCTTTTCAATATTTACATTATAAAGGGAAGAAGAATTAGTTTTATCAGTTGAACTTCCGTTGAAATTCACTTTTTTAAAGCCTAAATCCATTCCATAAATTGGTTGTATTCTACTATAAATCAAGCTACGTTCAAAACCAATTTTTAAATCAATAGAGTTGTATTTACCTTTAACTATTTCACAGTTTGAGCATTCATTGTTAAACTCATAATCAGCCTTTTTAAAAGTGTGGGCATAAAACCTGTATGAGATCTGATTATCGTTTACTTTTAGCATCAAACCATTTAAACCTGATGTATAAAACTTGGAACCATCTCTAACTTCATTAAGTAGTTTAGGTTGTTCATCCACAGAAAGTAATTTTAATCCGATAGAGTAGTTAGAATCACTTTGAGATTGTGCGAATACAGCGACTGCAAGAAACTGAAAGAATAATAATGATAGTACTTTTTTCATATATTAGATATTGCGAGGCAAATATAACCTTATTTTCCTCTTCCTTGGGCAATTATAACAATAGTATAAACCATTATTTTGAAGTCTAGCGCAAGAGATCGATTTTGGATATAAATGATATCAAATGTTAAACGCTTAATCATTTGTTCAATGTTTTCGGCGTATCCAAACTTGACTTGACCCCAAGATGTAATTCCAGGTAAAACCTTTTGTAAGCGTTGGTAGTGCGGGGCTTGGTCCATAATTTGGTTAATGTAGAACTGTCTTTCTGGCCTGGGACCTACAATAGACATTTCACCTTTTAAAACATTAATAAACTGTGGTAATTCATCTAAACGCAACCTCCGTAGAAAAAGACCCACTTTTGTTATTCTTTGGTCATCATAACTTGATAGCTTAGGTCCATTTTTTTCTGCATCACTTATCATTGTTCTAAACTTATGAATCATAAAAGGTTGACCGTTTTTTCCAATTCTTTCTTGCGAATAGATGAGTGGACCTTTACTAGTAAGCTTAATTAAAAAAGCAATAATGAGATAAATAGGGCTTAAAATAATTAGAATGACTGTACTTAAAAAGTAGTCTAAAAAGGTTTTAATATTACGTTGCCAAAAGGGCATAAACTGACCATGAAGAGTAATTAGTGGTATAGAAAATAGATAGTTGATTTTAGCATAGCCTGATATTATATCATAAATATCAGGGATAATGTGAACCGTAACATTGCACTCTTCTAATTCATCCAATAATGATTTTAAAAGTAGATGTTCTGAGGTTTCAATTGCAATAATTACTTCTTCAATCTGGCTGTTTTTAATCACAACTTGTAAAGAGTTGCTATGATTGTCACCCGCTTTATTAAGGCTATAGTGCAACATATCAATATCAAAAAAACCAACGATTTTGAAACCTAAGGATTTTTTTTGTTGATTAATCTCGCTGGTTATATTTTTAGCATTTGCTTTATCTCCAATTATTAAGGTGTTAAAGCCTATAGTTTTATTTTGGAGAAGTTTTTTTATAACAGTTAAATAGCAAATTCTAAAACAAGCAATTATTGTTAGGTGTAAAATACTTAGGTTGAAGATGCGTGAAATTTCATTAGATGTTTGACTAATTTGCTTAGAAAAATAGTAGTAAATCAATAAACTAATTGCAATAATTAAAGATTGATTTAAGCTGATAATTAGCTCTTTAAGACGTGATTTTCGTTTAGTGTCTATAAAGTTTCCTGAAAGTAGGTATAAGATGTTTAATGCCGAAGCGTAAATAAAGTAATGGTATTGCGGTAAAAAGTTAAACAGATTAAAATTAGTGGCTAAATGGATAAAAGTTAAACTACCAAAGACATTTAAAATGAAGTAAGTGAGTGATGTTTTTTTTATCATTTAAATTAATTGTCTGTTATTCAACAGGTAGTTGGCGTTATTGTATGTAAAACTAAGAAAATACGCTAAATATCGGTTAGAGATTATATTTTTGTGATGAAATGGCGTACAAATTTATTGATAACTACAGGGAAAGAGGTGCAAGAAGAAAACTTGTTGACGAGCTTAAAAACAAGAAAGGTATTTCTGATGAAAAAGTACTACAAGCAATTGGGAATGTTAAACGCCATTATTTTTTCGACGAAACTTTTTGGGCTCAAGCGTATTTAGATAAAGCTTTTCCTATTGGCGAGGGGCAAACTATATCTAATCCTTATACAGTAGCTTATCAAACTGAGTTATTGCATATCCAAAAAGGAGATAAAGTTTTAGAAATAGGAACAGGCTGTGGTTACCAAACTTGTGTTTTATTAGAGTTAGGAGCCAATGTTTTTACTATTGAAAGGCAAGAGAAGTTGTTTAATAGAACAATACAAGTTTTGCCACATTTAGGTTATAAAGCACAGTTTTTTTTAGGAGATGGCTCTAAAGGGATTGCAGAACACGCTCCTTATGATAAAATAATTGTAACGGCCGGTGCTCCTTTAGTTCCACAGATATTACTTAAACAGTTGAAAATTGGTGGAATTTTGGTTATCCCGGTAGGAGATGAAAAAGAGCAGAAAATGGTGACCGTAATTAGAGCAGGAGAAAACGATTTTGATAAAATTGTGCTTGATACGTTTAGGTTTGTGCCTTTATTAGGCGATCAGGCTTGGTAGTCTTTTTAGTTAATTAGTCAATGTCCATGTTTAAGCTGGAAATTTAAATGACCAAACTATATCCACTAATAAAACTAGCTTTACCCTTTGAAAATCCTTAATGAATTCCTATAAAACAACTAGAAGTTCTTCATTGCTTTATCCATTTCTCGTTTAACATCGCGTTCTTTTAATGTATCGCGTTTGTCAAAAGCCTTTTTACCTTGAGCCAAAGCAATCTCCATTTTGGCAAAACCTCTATTACTAATAAAAATCTTTAAAGGGATGATTGTTAAACCCTTATCTTCTCCTTTTATTAATAATTTTTTGATTTCTTTTTTGGTAAGTAACAATTTACGATCTCTCTTGGCTTCGTGATTGTAAAAAGAGCCGTGTGAATATTCAGAAATATGTAGATTTCTGATGTAAAGTTCATTATTTATAAAAGTACAGAAAGAGTCGCTAATATTAGCTTTCCCCTCTCTAATCGATTTAATTTCAGTACCTAATAGTTTTATACCAGCAACAAAAGTTTCTAAAATGTTGTATTCAAATCTTGCCTTTTTGTTTCTGATGTTGATGTCTGATGTCATTTTTTTTAATTCGGTATGAAACAAAGATAAAAGATATAATTAACGTTGTTGTGCTCTTGCTAGCTAATATTTGATTATGTTTTTTCTCTGTTGATCCTGTAAAGGTAAAATTGAAATATCAGTATTTATAGGTACGCTTCATAGTTTGGTGTTTTTTAAATTAGCATATCAGAAAATAATTACACCATACGGTTATTTGAAAGTTGAAAAACAGCACCTAAACCACAAACTTAAAGATGGAGCAAGTAACTTCTACTATAGAAGAGTTAAGTACAGACGAAAAGTCTTTACTATTTAAACGGATGCTTGGCGTTTGGTTAGTCGCCATTTTTATGGCCGCTTTTTTAATATACTTTTTCTTTTTTTTAGGAAACCCTGAACAAATTAAAGAACCAGGTATTCCAATGTTGTTTGCGACTGTTTTTTTTTGCGTATTGGCGTTTATAGTTTACGGACATACTAGGAACGCCTATCAAAAAACAAAAACTGTTTACAGCGGAATAGTTGCCGAGAAAAGAAATAAAGCTAGTCAGATAAATAGGAAATCCTCTGTTACTCAATCATACTGTGTCCGTTTGGGCGACACCGACTTTGATGTTGACCAATCGATATACTCCAAACTGAAGGTTGGTAATCATGTGAAACTTCATTGTTTAGATAAGAAATCGGTATTTAAGGCACATGTTGTGAGCCTTGATGATGGAAGCATATTTCATACAGTAAAATCAAACTTTGGAAATCGAAAATACCCAAAATCCAGTTTTTCACTTTTAGATTTTGTGCCTTTTACTCCAGCAGATAGCGCTGTTATTCGGGGTAAAATAATAAGGACCTTAATTTTTAGAGGGGTTATCGGTTTTATGGCACTGTACATTGTTTATTTCATAGCGATACTAGTTTTGATTATGAACTTCAGAGTTGATAATCCTGTATTAATGAGGGGTAGCAACTTTGTGTTGATTTCCTTATTAGCAATTATATATTTCTTCATCAATATTAAAACTTGGAAAATTTTTAAAGACTTGTTAGATGCACAAAAGTTCAATACAACCGAAGAAATTATTGATAAAGTAAGTAGCAACACCAGAAAACCTGGACCAAATTCGGTAATTGTTACTAATAACTATACGCCAAATGAAAGCAGATATTTTTACTTACAAACTCCTTCGTATTGGTTGCCTGTAACTTTGGCAGAGTTTAGTGAAAGTACAACTGGCGAATTACTGGAAATTTCTTTAGCTAAAAACAGTAAAACTGTGCTAAGTGTAAACCTTCAATCCGCTGAATCAAAATAAAACAATACACTAGTATAATTCCCAGTAAAAGCTGGATTTAAACCACATAACGAACACTTTCTTAAATAAATGATATGAAAAAGCTAATCTACATTTTAATAATTTCACTGTTTAGTACCCTACACTCTCAAGCAAAAGTATTTGATACTTTACATGGACATTTAATTGCACCGGAATATATATTTATTAATGCTGATGCTAGTGAGGCTATTTCTGTTGGTTTAGCAGATATAGTACTTTGGGATTTAGGCACTTCAAAACCTATAAAGAGAATAGATTTAGGAAATATCATTAAAGGATATAACCCTTGGGATACCGAGTTTAAAATAAAAGCAGTTCCGTCACCCACATTTAAAGAACTATTGCTTGAAGTTTGGGTTGGCGAAAACTCTGTTGGTTATGTTTTTGACATGAACACTGGGAGTTTTAGTATAGATGATAAAGTTTATAACGATAAATTGTTTGGCTTTGATTATAAAGGGAACTATTATTCAATAGATAGACTCCGTAAAAAAGGAGAAAAACCATCTTCTATTACCCGTTTAATTAAAAAACCCAACGGAAATACTAGTCCAAAGATTTTAAGTTCTATTGTTACCATTTGGCCAATGGGCTACAGTCTTGATGGTGAAATTATTTATGGCGAAGATGGTTTAAAAGACCGATTGATCTATTTAAATACAGAAACGCTAGAAATCGAAAAAACAAAGTTGAAATATAATTATGGAAAATATAGATACAAGCGTTTTGATATCGACAACCTTTTCTACACTTCTAAATGGATGAAGCGTGTACCTAATGATGCGAATTGGGTAAATTCTTTTTACCATATCGATACCAAGAAGTTGGTTACTTTTAACAAAGAATTCCCTATGAAAGGGCCCTATACTTTCTCTGACGATGGCAAGTACGGTATTTACCTTTCCAAAGAAAATAGCGATGCTAAAATGGAGGTTGTAATTAAGGATGTATTTACAAATAAAGAAATCAGTAAATTGAAGCTTCCGGCTGGTTCTACTTATCTGAATCAATCTCGTATGGTTACCGGCGAAAAACAAAAATTATTTTTGTTTACCAACTCTCTTAAAAGCTTAAATACCTATAATTTAAACAACGCAGAGTTAATAAGCAGTTTAGATTTAATGACTACCGAAACGTTGATTGCTATGAATAAAGCAGCAAGAGAGCAGGTGGTTGGAAAAAAAGAAACAGTAAGTACAGGAACTTCATCAAATAACAGCGGTTCAACTACTAGCACACTTAACGAGAAAGATGATTACGACTATAAAAACTTTTTGGTAAACTTTTCTCCCATAAAACATTTCTATTTTAACCTTAGCAATGCGCAAAATTTACAAGGAAGAGATATTACTAACTTGCCTTATACCCAGAAAAAATATTTCCCACCTGCTTCTGCAAAAGCCAAAATAAAATCTGTGTTAGCTTTAGGTAAGTTGGCACAATGTGATGGCACCGTAATTATATTTGGATGCGTGAGAGCTATCTACAATAATACTTATGATAAAACGCTGTTCTTTATGGAGAAAATAGATGTGAATGGTAAAAGTTTGAAATTTGAAGATGTCGGGCAAATGGTTAAACTGATTAACGGAGGTGCATTTGTTGGCACAACAGATTTAGGGGTTTATCAAGCCAATGATAAAGTGGCAATTGTTACCGAACAACGTGAACGCATCGGGAAATCAAACAAGTTTTCGAATAAGAAAAGAACTATTATGATAGATCAATTGAACTGCGAGATTTGGGATAAAAAGTAATGTATTAACTTTCTTGTTTTATTTTTAAGATGGAGCAAATAGAGTCTGCCACAGTAGAGCTCAGTAAAGAAGAAAAAGCGGAGCTGTTTAATAATATGGTGGTAATGTGGATTGTAGGCGTATTAATGGTTGCATTTATTACCTTTCTGGTTTTTGGTACCGGCGATGGTTCTTTTGAAGTGCCCATGCCACTATGGATATTCGCTTTCCTATTTTATGCTTTACTAGCATACATTATTTATGCACATACTAAAAATGCAGGCAGAAAAACTAAAACCGTTATTACTGGCATTATTACCCAAAAAATCACAATAGCACCAAAAATTAATCGAATTGCAACTACAAGACAAACGTTTAAAATTTGTTTGTTTGATACTTGGTTTATTGTTCAACAACCTATTTACGCCAAAGTTAATATTGGTGACAAAGTTGATTTGCACTGTTTGGATAAAAATGTTGTGCTTAAAGCAGAGGTGTTGAGTACCGCCGATGAAGCAATTTTACAGGCGATGAAACCTTACCTGGCGCAGAAAGACCGTAAGGAAAATACGCTCTCGCTCTTAGATTTGATGTTATTTACACCCGACGATCATAAAATCATTAGAGAGAAACTTTTATATGCTTTAATTTATAAAGTTGGCCGTGGTATTTTGATTTCTGTTACCTGTTTTTTCTTGATATTGCTGTTTGTATTGTTAAGTTTTGGGAGTGCAGATAGAGTTGTTTTTCAAGTGATTAGTTATTCACTAATAGTAGTTTTAGTAATAATTTTTCTTTACCTGAATATTCCAACTTGGAAACTTTTCAGAGATATTCTGTATGCGCAAAAGTATAAGGTTGTGGAGGAAGTTATTGACAAAGTTTTTAGTACCAATAAACTTACTGGACCACATTCTGTGGAGATTGTTAATGGTGACCATTCTAAATTTCCTAGAAATCATTATTTACAAACGGCTTCGTTTTGGTTGCCGGTGAGCGAGTCAGATTATCAAACTCCTAATGTCGGCGATTTAGTGGAAGTTACTTTGGCGAAGCATAGTAAAACGATTTTAGGTCTTGGGTTTTAATTAAGATTCAATGAAGGTTATCTACTCAAATATCCGTAAAAATGGTATTAACATTTGTTTAGACGGTCGTAGTTTTATTATCAATAAAACCTACGATTCTGAAAATATTCAAAATCTCTTTACTAGCGCTTGTTTGTGTGATGCTCTCTATAGGCAGTAGCAAAAGCGGACTGCAAACCCGAAATTTTAAAGAATACGGTATCTACTTTGCTTAATACCCCGAACAGCTTATGAAAAATAGAATTACTTTTTAACCGCAACTCGCCAAATAATACCTGCGCCATCATCACAAACCAATAAAGCCCCATCTTTAGTAACAGTGACACCAACTGGTCTTCCGTGAACGTCTCTGCCACCATCTCCTACTACAAAACCACTCAAAAAGTCTTCTTCTTTCCCTGCTGGTTTGCCGTCTTTAAAGGGGACAAAAACTACTTTATATCCATTGAACTCAGAACGATTCCAAGAACCATGCTGTCCAACAAAAACACCGTTTTTATATTTTTTCGGAAATTGAGTTCCTGTATAAAAAACTAAACCTAATGAAGCACTATGAGGAGCTAAAGCGTAGTCCGGAACAATAGCTTGAGCAACAAGTTCAGGTTTTTCACCCTTACGACGAGGATCAATATGATTACCGAAATAGCTGTAAGGCCAGCCGTAAAACGCATTCCGCTTTACGGAAGTAATATAGTCCGGAACTAAATTATCTCCCAAACCGTCTCTTTCGTTTACTGCAGTCCACAAATCACCAGTTACGGGGTTCCAGTCCATTCCAACAGGGTTACGCAGACCATAGGCGTATATTTTTTCATTTGTTCCATCCGGATTAACTTCTAAAATATTTGCTCGCCTTACTTCTTTGTCCATGCCATTTTCTCCAACATTACTGCCAGAACCTACAGAAATGTAAATCTTAGACTGATCTGCATTCGCAATTAAATTTCTAGTCCAGTGATTGTTGTATCCGCCTGCGGGCAATTCCAAGATTTTCTCACCTGCACCTTCAATTTTGGTAGCACCAGTTTTGTAGGGATACATCATTAAGCCATCGGTATTGGCAACGTAAAACTTGTCTCCAGTAATCAGAAGCCCAAAAGGTTGATTTAAACCACTCAGAAATAAAGTTTTGGTTTCTGCAATTCCGTCGCCATCAGCATCGCGATAAAGCAGAATATTATTAGCGCTCTTTCCACCGACTTCTGCATCGGCCTGACCAATAATTTCTCCAATTACCTTTTCCTTGACAGTTCTTTCAGAATTGGATAACACTACTAAAACATCCCCGTTGGGTGCGATATAAGTTTGCCTAGGACTTTTAATGTTATCAGCAAAGCGAGTCACTATAAAACCTACTTGTGCTTTTGGTACTTCGTCAGCCTTCCAGCCGATGATGTTGCTAAACTTAGTTTTAGAATCTGAAATAGGAGCCAATGAATCTAAATTCATGGTAGAAGTAGAATCGGCAGAACCCGAACGGTCACCATCAGATATTTTGCTAGTGCAGGAGCTGATGGTTAAAGCTGAAATTATGATTCCGTAAAGTAAGTGATTGATTCTCATAGCTATATTTTTGATGGTATTTGTTTTTAGTAAACAATAATATTGCCATTAATGATTTTTTATACTTTGACTCTACTCAGTATAATTTTCTTGTTTGTTGAATTTAACGAAGTGATTTACTGATTCATTTAAATTAAAATCTACTACTCTTCATCCTTATAAAAACCTTTTAAACCAAAAAAGCATCCGCCGAAATGACGAATGCTTTTCTAATATTAAAGTTAATTAGGATTAACCTAAATAAGATTTTAATATCTTACTTCTTGAAGTATGACGCAACCTTTGTAAGGCCTTGTCTTTAATCTGACGAACACGTTCGCGAGTCAAATTAAATTTTTCTCCAATTTCTTCTAACGATAATGGATGATTAGTGCTTAGACCAAAGAATAAAACGATAATTTCTCTTTCTCTTTCTGTTAAAGTAGATAAAGAACGCTTAATTTCTTCTGATAAAGACTCATCAATTAGGTTACTGTCAGTGTTTGGGTTGTCATTTTCCAAAACATCTAACAAAGTGTTTTCTTCTCCCTGTACAAATGGCGCATCCATAGAAACGTGACGACCAGAGTTACTTAACGTATCTGAGATCTTCTCAACAGTGGTTTCTAATGTGTCTGCCAATTCTTCTGGAGATGGCTCTCTTTCATATTCCTGCTCTAGTCTGGAGAAAGCTTTACTAATTTTACTTAATGAACCTACTTGGTTTAGCGGCAAACGTACGATACGTGATTGCTCAGCGATAGCTTGTAAAATTGATTGGCGAATCCACCAAACAGCATAGGAGATGAATTTGAAACCTTTGGTTTCATCAAATCTTTTTGCGGCCTTGATTAAGCCTAAGTTACCTTCATTGATTAAATCGCCCAAGGTAAGGCCTTGATTTTGGTATTGTTTTGCTACGGAAACAACGAAACGTAAATTTGTTTTAGTCAAACGTTCGAGAGCGGCTTGATCACCCTCTCTGATTTTTTGTGCCAGGATAACTTCCTCTTCGGCGGTAATTAGATCAACTTTACCAATTTCGTGAAGATACTTGTCTAAAGACTGTGATTCACGGTTGGTAATGGATTGAGTAATCTTGAGTTGTCTCATTTATTAGTATTAATTGCGCTATTCTAAAAACTAAAAGTCTGCAAAGTTAAGAAACTTTACATCATTTAACGTTAATTGTAAGAAAATATTGAGGTGATTTGAAAATATTTTTGTAATACAATTTTGCTTCTAGCCTACAAAAATCAAGCCATAGATGCTTTGTCAGGTGTTTTTTTGTGTTATTTGATTACTTTAACATTAAAGTATATAATCTTGGCTTTTTGGGGAGATAACCTGACAAATTTTCTTAAAACTAAAACTCAACTCTTGTCCCAACTCCTAACTTAAAAATTCCGGTAATATCTAAATCATGCGAATTTTGGAAATAACTGATGCCGTAAAGTTCGTTAGTGTTAAACTCGCTATAAATACTAATTGATTTTACCCCTAAGTTTGGTAATAGCTTTTTTGCATCTAGCTTAAACTCGGTACTTAAAGATATATGTGGGCGAAAAGCGGTTGACCACCAGTAATAGCCATCAGGGTATTCGTCATCGTCCCAACGCGAATCAAAATCTCCACCTGCATGATAGGTTAAAAACACACCCGGATTGGTTGGGTATAAGGTTCCCCAATTTTTTATTCTTATACCATAAGGGCGATAAGCAAACTTTGCAGACAAAATATTTAAATCGCCACCGTATTTTGCCGGAACATAGCCATAACCAATATCTAAAGTGCTTTTTCCGCTTTTGTTTATTTTGTATCCAGCACTTAAATTAAACATGCCTATACTACCGGCGTATTGTAAAACGGTGCTTGTAGGTACATACCACTTGTGCTTATTAATTTCTGAATCTTGTGCGTAAGTAAACTGAACGCAAAGAAATAATAGGGCAAATAATATTTTAGTAAGCAACTGGTTCATATTTCAATAATTTGCCGTCAGCAATTTCAACGTATAAAAATTCTCGGTTGGTTACCGCATTTGAAGTGATAAAAGGGACACCTCCGGGAGTGACGTATCTGATTTTATTCGTGTTCTCGTGAGAGTGCAAAGACGCCACTACTTTAGGGGAGTTGTTTAAAAGATTTTCATAAGGTACTTGTAAGTTGCTATCAAAATCATCAGAAGTAGGTGGGATATGCGCCACACTAACAATAGCGTTTACAGTATTATCTGTTTCTAGTTCTTTCGCTAGCCAGTTTAAATCTGGAACCTGTCCGTTAAACTGATACTCACGACTGTTATCATCATGACAAATAAACTTCACTTTTTTATAAACAAAGCTAAAGTTTAGTACTCCAAACATCCGTTTATAGGCATTTAGTCCATTAGCTACTAAGTCATGGTTTCCAATTATGGCGATATAAGGAACATGTAGATCTTCATAGATTTTTGTTACCCATTCCATTTCTTGACGAAGTCCAAAGTCAGAAATGTCACCATTTAAAAGTACAAAATCAAGTTTTGGGAAATTAGTGTTTGCTAAGCCAATTAGGGCTCGGGCTTGGTCATATGATCTTTGAGTGTCCCCAGTTAATATAAACCTTACGGTATCGTCTGTGGTGATGACGTTTGTACGTAGTTTTGTTAGATTTTTAGCATTTAAATCTGTCGGACTATTGCTGTCAAAAGATTGGTTTGGACTGTACTCTAAGTTATCACAACTAAAAAAGAATAATGCGATTAAGAGTATTGGAAATATTTTTTTATTCATGTTTTGCTAAAGAGATACCTACCTAGATATCTGCGATTGCAAATGCTTTATCAAATTTGATGCCTTTTTCTGTGTTCTTTAGAGTACAGCATTCATTTATAGAGTCGTGTTCTAAAATAAGGATATAGTTTTTTTCTTCAGCCTCTTTTAAAAAGATTGCTTTTTCATCTAATGTTTTTAATGGAAACATATCATAACCCATTACATAGGGGAGGGGGATGTGTCCAAAGGAAGGTAATAAATCTGCCATATACACCAAGGTTTTACCCTTATAGCTGATTTGTGGAAGCATCATTGCATCTGTATGTCCATACGCAAAACGGACTTTTATATTTTCGGTAAAAGAAACACCATCTACATTATCAATAAACTTTAATTGTCCGCTTTCTTGAATGGGTAATATGTTTTCTTTTAAAAAGGATGCTTTTTCTCTTTGGTTTGGGCTTACTGCCCAGTCCCAATGCTGTTTGTTGCTCCAATAAGTGGCGTTCTTAAAGGCAAGCTTAAGTTCTCCATTTTCGCGGATTACTGCACCACCAACATGGTCAAAGTGGAGGTGGGTTAAAAAAACATCGGTAATGTCATCTTTGGTAAAACCTAGGTTAGCCAATGATTTTTCTAAAGTATCATCGCCATGCAGATAATAATGTTTTAAAAATTTTTCGTCCTGCTTATCGCCGATACCAGTGTCCACCAAAATTAATCGTCCTTCGTCTTCAATCAATAAACAGCGCATTGCCCAAGTACAAAGGTTGTTTTCATCTGCCGGATTAGTTTTTTGCCATATCACTTTTGGCACAACGCCAAACATAGCGCCACCATCCAATTTAAAAAAGCCGGTATCTATCTTATATATGTTCATAGTTGAGAATAGTTAGTGGTGAATAGTGAATGATTTATTGAGTGGCTATTGTGAGTAGATAATGGTTGAGTAGTGAAATGCCTTGCAATTGGGCTGGAGTTAATGTGTTAATTATGAAATCATTCTTTATTTATCATGCCTGATAACATTTTGAATGTAGAAATTATGTGGGGTATGAGTGGTTTAATATCGGATTCAGTTATAAAACCTAATAAAATCGAAACCTCAATTTGTGTGTCAATTTCAACAATTGAGCCTCGGCTCATCTCGTAATATCGTTTCCTTTCTACTAAAGATTTTCTAGAAGATCCTTCGGCTAAATTAGAACAAACTGACACCGCTGCTCGTTTTAATTGCTGACTTAAATTGTATTTTTCGTCGGCTGGAAGAAGTTTACAGACGAGGTAAATTTCTTTGTAAAGTAACTTACTTTCTTTATAGACTTCTAAGTTTTTATGAGAGAGATTAAGCATAATATGTAGCTCTATTAAGTTTATTTTGACCTTAATAAAACTACATATTATTTTTCACCATTCACCATTCACCATTCACCATTCACTAAAGGTGTATCACCTCTCCGTAAGCGTCAGCGGCAGCTTCCATAATTGCCTCGCTCATGGTTGGGTGTGGATGTACAGCTTTAATTAGCTCCATACCAGTAGTTTCTAGTTTACGAGCAACCACTAATTCAGCAATCATCTCAGTAACGTTGTTACCGATCATGTGAGCACCTAATAATTCACCGTATTTAGCATCAAAAACTAACTTCACAAAACCATCTTTAGCACCAGAAGCACTTGCTTTACCTGAAGCCGAGAATGGGAATTTACCCACTTTAAGTTCGTAACCTGCTTCTTTTGCTTTTTTCTCTGTTAAACCAACAGATGCAATTTCTGGAGAGCAATAAGTACAGCCTGGAATATTACCATAATTTAATGGCTCTGGGTGGTGACCAGCAATTTTCTCTACACAGATAATTCCTTCTGCAGAAGCAACGTGAGCTAAAGCCTGTCCAGCAACAATGTCACCAATAGCATAAACTCCGTTTATATTTGTTTTGTAGAATTCATCAGTTACTACACGACCTTTATCTACTTTTACACCCACTTCTTCAAGTCCAATACCTTCTAAATTTGGTGTGTAACCTACTGCGGATAAAACAACTTCAGCTTCTAAAACTTTTTCGCCAGCTTCTGTTTTAATAGTTACTTTACAAACGTCTCCACTACTGTCAATTTTTTCAACAGATGATTTTGTTAAGATATCTATTCCTACTTTTTTGAAAGAACGAGCCAACTGTTTTGAAACATCTTCATCTTCAACAGGCACAACGTTATCCATAAATTCAACAATAGTAACTTTAGTACCCATTGTTGCATAAAAATAAGCAAACTCAACACCTATAGCACCAGACCCCATTACAATAAGGCTTTTTGGTTGTTTAGGTAAAGTCATTGCTTCGCGGTAGCCAATTACTTTTTTACCATCTTGTTTAATGTGTGGCAATTCGCGAGAACGACCACCAGTAGCTAAAATGGTGCTTTTTGCAGTGTACTCTTTAGTAGTTCCGTCGGCTGCTTTTACTTCAACTTTACCACCTGCTTTAATTTTTCCGAAACCATTGATAACATCAATTTTGTTCTTCTTCATCAAAAACTGAATTCCTTTGCTCATGCCATCGGCAACACCACGGCTTCTTTTAACTACAGCGTTAAAATCAGCAGAAGCTTCATTTACTGTAATTCCATAGTCGGCAGCGTGATTAATGTATTCGAAAACCTGAGCACTTTTTAGTAATGCTTTCGTTGGGATACAGCCCCAGTTTAAGCATACACCACCCAGAGATTCTTTTTCTACGATAGCTGTTTTTAACCCTAATTGTGCGGCTCTAATTGCAGCAACATAACCACCCGGGCCGCTGCCAATAACTATTAAATCATAATTCATATCAAAAAAAATTGAATTGTCGTTTTTTGTGTGATGCAAATCTAATCAATTTAAGATTTTAAAAAAATTGATAAGAATTTAGTTTTGAATAAAATGTAAGATAGTTGCGTGGTTATCAGGTAGAATGATTGTTATATAAATATTACATTATTTACAATTAATTAATCTTCAACATGAAAATATTTGAGGAATTGTTAGGACATTTGGCAAACTAAAAAAAACTAACACATGGAAAGAAAATTACACACAAAATTAGCACTCTCGCTATTAACGTTGTTGGTGACAACGTTTACAGTGTTTGGGCAGGTTACTACCTCCGCAATTAGTGGGTTGGTAAAAGATTCTAAAGGAGAAGTTTCTATCGGGGCAACCGTTAAAGCGGTGCATACCCCAAGTGGCACAAGCTACTCATCACAAACAAATGTTGATGGAAGGTTTTACATGCCTAATATGCGTACGGGTGGGCCGTACAATCTAGAGGTAACCTATGTAGGTTATCACCCACAAAAGTATAGCGATATTAATTTAGTATTAGGTGAAACTTACAAAATGACCATTACACTTTCATCAACAAGTGAAGTGTTAACCGAAGTTGTTGTTACCGCTCAAGGCTCTAAGTTAAATAACAACAAAACAGGTGCTAGTACTAATGTTAGTACAGAACAACTAACAGCTTTACCTACAATTTCAAGAAGTGTTACAGATTTTACCCGTTTAACTCCACAAGCAAACGGGAATGGTTTTGCTGGTAGAGACGGCCGTTATAACAACCTGCAGATTGACGGTGCTAATTTTAATAATGGTTTTGGATTAAGCTCAAATCCTCTACCAGGTGGTTCATCCCAACCAATTTCTATCGACGCTATTGAGGAAGTGCAAATCAATATTGCTCCTTACGATGTTAGACAGTCTGGTTTTACTGGTGCGGGTATTAATGCAGTAACCAGAAGCGGAACAAATAACTTTAAAGGGTCTGCTTATACTTTTTACCGTAACGAAAACTATAACGGAAATAATGTGAACGGAGTAAAACTTCCTGCTTTTACTGAAAGTAAAAACTTAGTTTACGGAGCTAGAATTGGTGGCCCAATTATTAAGGATAAACTTTTCTTTTTTGCTAACTATGAAAATGAAAGTTCTACTTACCCAGGTATTAACTGGATAGCTACAAGACCTGGTGTTACTGGAAGTAATGTTTCAAGAACTACAGCAGTTGACTTAGAAAGAGTAAGAAATTATTTATTAAGTACTTACAATTACGACCCAGGTGCTTATGAAAATTTTGCAAATGATTTTCAAGATAAAAGCAATAAGTTTTTAGCTCGTTTAGATTGGAATATCAACAATAAAAACAAGTTTACTATTAGATACACACAAGTAGAAGGTACAAGTGACCAAACTACTAGTTCTACTTCTTCTCCAAACCCAAGACCTTCTTCTTCAAGAATTGGCTCAAACTCTTTAGCGTTTGAGAACTCACAATATCAATTTAAAAACATTGTAAGATCTGTAACTGGTGAGTTAAATACTACTTTAAGTTCTTCTTTATCTAATCAGTTTTTAGCTACTTACAGCAGAATTCAAGATACAAGAAGTACTCCTGGAGCAGATTTTCCATTCGTAGATATCCAGAGCGGTGGAGATTCTTACATGAGTTTTGGTACTGAACTGTTTTCTAAAAACAATGACCTTATCAACAATAACTATTCTTTTGTAAATAATTTAACCTACTTAAAAGGTAACCATACTTTTACAGGAGGTGTTAGTTTTGAACTTCAAAATTTTGGTAATAGTTTTCAACGTTACGCTACATCTTATTACAGATACGCATCAGTTGATGATTTTATTAATAATGCAAACCCGACTCAGTTTGGTTTAACATACCCTTATGAAGGTCAAGATCCTTATTCTAAAATTAATTTTGGTTTAGCAGGTGCTTATATCCAAGATAAAATCAATATCAATGATAAATTTGATTTAACCCTAGGGCTAAGAGCTGAGTTGCCTATTTATCTTAATGATTTAACACCAAATCCTTCAATTGATGCATTATACTTGTCTGCAACTGACGGTACGCAAACTACTTATAGCAGTGGCGAATGGCCAAAATCTCGTTTAATGGTTTCTCCAAGAGTTGGTTTTAATTACGATGTTTTTGGAGATAGAACCTTAAAAGTTAGAGGTGGAACAGGCGTTTTTGCAGGTAGAGTTCCTTTTGTATTCTTAACTAATATGCCATCAGGTAGTGGTGTTATTCAGAATGTATTAGATGGAATTCCTACAAGTGCATTAAGTTCAATTACTTTTAACCCTGATGCTCAATACTGGTTAAATAATGGGCCATCAAATGTGTTTATTAAAACTCCAAATGCTGGTGCGCCAGGAAGTTTTGCATTGGTAGATAGAGATTTTAAAATGCCAATGGTATGGAGAAGTAGTTTAGGTGCTGATTACGCAATACCTAACACAAACTTAATTGCAACAGCGGATTTATTGTATACTAAAGATATTAATGCTGTTTATCAATTTAATACCAACAGAAGAGCTGCTACCATGAGAATGAATTATTCTGGTGATACAAGAGATTTCTGGAATAGTACAAACGTTAAATATAATTCTGCACTTAGTGGAGATGCTGTAGTATTAAGTAATACAGATAAAGGAAATTCTTATACTTTAACTGGTGGTTTATCTATGCCTAGCAACAGAGGTTTGTTTGGTTCTGTTTTCTACACTTACTCAATGTCTAAAGACGTAAGTGCTAACCCAGGTTCAAGTGCTGGTTCTGCATGGTCAAATAATTATTCAATTAACGACCCTAACGAATTGTTATTAGGTTACTCTCAGTATGCAATTCCTCACAGAGTTATTGCAAACCTATCTTACAAGTTTGAGTACCTTAATCATTTAGGTACAACAGTTTCTTTATTTTATGAAGGAGCAGCTCAAAACCGTTTTGCTTACACTTATAATGGTGATTTAAACAAAGATGGTGTTAGTAATGATTTATTATACATCCCTGCAAACTCTTCAGATTTAACTTTTGACCCAATAATGAGTGGTGGAAATGTGTTATTTACTGCTGCACAACAAAAGGATGCCTTTGATAAATTTGTAAATAACGATAAAGCTTTAAAAGATGCTAAAGGCGGATACGTAGAAAGAAATGCTGGCTTATACCCTTGGTTTAACAAGTTTGATTTCCGTTTGTTACAAGATGTTTTTACAGATATTAAAGGAAAGAAAAACAGTTTACAGCTTTCAGTTGATATTAAAAACCTAGGTAATTTATTAAGTAATAAATGGGGAGTTTACCAACAGTTAAATAGTGGTAGCTCATTCAATTACGCTTTGTTAAAAGTTGCTAGTGTTTCTGCTGCAGGTGTACCAACCTTTAACATGATTACTATTAAAGATGCTACTGGCGCTACTGTAATGCCGGAAACTGCATTCAGAGATAATGTTTCTTTATCTAGTACTTGGAGTATGCAAATTGGTTTAAGATATATCTTCAACTAGTTTAGAACTAAACTTTAAGGTTTAAAAACCGTCTTGAAAAAGACGGTTTTTTTGTTTATAAGAACATGGTTACTCATAATTTAGTGCTGTGGTTTTGAGTAAGTGAGTATCCTAATGAAAAGTATGTTTTACTGTCTGAATATATGTTTTGTTATAATTGGTTGCTCAAAAAATCAACAGAAATAATCAAGGAAACACCAAGTAATAAAATAACACCGTTACTATATCAAGTTATTGAGGACTTTGAATTTGAGGCTAAGAATACTTATTCAACTGGTAATGCTGTTGTAAAATAGGGACTTGGCTTTTTAATGATGCTTTGTTAGGTTTAATTACTGAGGATGTAAAAACACTTACAAAATAAAAAAGACGTTGTTTTTCAAAAACAACGTCTTTTAATTAAAATAAAGCATCTAATTACTCTATCTCCCCATTAGGGATAATGTAGTTTTCTACTTTACTAAACTGCCACCAAAACTTACTTTTTGTTTTTTCAGTGTTGCCAATTTCGTTCATGGTTGAAGCCTCAAATAATCTTCCGTTTACCATGGTGTAAATTATTTTTTCAGAGTTTCTGATATCGTCCAAAGGGTTTGCGTTTAGTACAACTAAATCAGCTAATTTTCCTTTTATTAAGGACCCAATTTCTTTATCCATTCCAAGGTATGCAGCTCCATTGATGGTTGCTGCTTTTAAACACTCTAAAGGTTTCATTCCGCCTTGGGCTAACATCCAAAGCTCCCAATGTGCTCCCAACCCTTGTAACTGACCGTGACTACCTAAATTAATTCTTGTTCCACCTTTTGCTAATTCATTTACCGCTCTTGAAACATCAATATGTCCATAATCTCCATATTCAGAAGTTGTTCTTCTTCTGCTACGTTCGTCAATAATTGATTTTGGAGTAAAGCTTAAAAGCTTTTCGTTTTCCCAAACATTGGTTCTATCATACCAATAGTTTTCTCCCCATTGTGTACCGTATGAAACAATAAGTGTAGGTGTATAAGCCGTTTTGCTAGCATTCCAAAATGTATTAACATCTTTATAAACCGGAAAAACAGGGATATTATGCTCAATTCCGGTATGTCCATCGGCAATCATACTCATGTTAGGGTAAAAGCTAGAACCTCCTTCTGGTACAACTTCCATTTCTAATTCCCTTGCGGCTTGTATAACTTGTTGCCTTTGTTCTCTACGAGGTTGATTGTATGACTTTACCGAAAAAGCACCCACCGCTTTTAATCTGCGTAAATGTGACCTAGCATCGTCTAAACTGTTGATTTCTGCTTTAAAATCTCCATCTGCACCGTACAAAATAGTGCCGGTTGAGTATAATCGTGGACCAACTAATCTGCCAGCTTTTATCATTTCAGCCTGACTAAAAACCATAGGCGTATTGCTTGATGGATCATGAGAAGTGGTTACTCCATAAGCTAAATTAACATAGTAAGGCCAGTCTTGTTGTGGCGAAATCCCATCCCGATTAGTTGGAATATGAGCGTGTACATCCACAATGCCAGGCATAATAGTTTTACCTCTTACATCATAAACTTTAGCGTCTTCTGGAATTTGAACTGCATCTTCTTGTCCAACTAGTTCAATTTTGTTCTCGTTGATTACAATTGTACCTCTTTCTATTATTTCTGTGCCATCCATAGTGATAATTCTAGCACCTTTAAAAGCAATTCTACCTTGTGGCTTGTAAGTTGGTAACTTTAAACCAATATTAATTCCAGTGGTATCAACAGTCTCTTTTTTTGCTTTTTCATCTGCCACATCGTCTATAAAAGAAAATGCGTCTTTTATAGGTTTCGAGAAATATTCTGGTCCCAAAGTCCAATGAATAATTTTGCTATCAGCACTCCAGTGGATGTCCGTTCCAGCATCTTTTGTTAATTTTTTTAAGGGTAATGTTTTATTGGTTGACGAGAGCTCTAACGCTGTCCCTGTATTGACCATCGGCGTTAGATAAATATTAAATAGCTCGTTAAAAGCCATCCATTGCCCGTCTGGGCTGGGCATAAAGTCGGTAGCGTAGGTGGATGTATAATGCGTTTTTATATCTCTGCCATCCAAATCGCAACTGTTATATGTCTTTTTTCCATTTTCAGATGATTGATAAAAAATTCTATCATCTTGATGGTTAAACTTAGGTTCTTTACCTTTTTTAGTGATGAACTTGGCCGTTCCATTTTCAGGAGCAATAGTATAAATGCCAGGGTTTTTCCCATAAGAAAAGCCTAATGTTTGATTTCCGCTTCCTTTTCTATAAATAATTAAATTTCCTTTATGGTTAAACTTAGGGGAGTAGTAAAAACCTCTCTCAGGTGTAACTGTGGTTGTTTTTTTGCTTTTGAAGTCAAATTTCATCACCTGTCCGCGTAGTTCATCATTCCAAGTGGTGAAAACGACAGACTTTCCGTCGGGGCTAAAACTTGGGTCAAATTCCCAATCTGTTTCTTCAGTTAATCTGTTAACATCGCCTTTGGGTAATTCTTTAATATAAAGATAACCAGCAGCGTTAAATATCACCTTTTTACCATCAGGGGAGGTGGTGAGTTGCCTAATCATTTTAACATCAAAATTGTTTTTAAAAACAGTTTGCTCAAAATGTAAGGCATCAGTTATGGTCTGTTTTACATCAACCGAAAAGGGGATTTCCTCGCTATAAAGTGTTATAGCATCTACTTTTCTTATTTTTCCTTTTGCATAAAATACAATGGTTCTGCTATCTGGCAACCAGTTAAAGTTTGGGTAAACTCCAAAAATAGCCCAAGTTTCTTGCTGGTCTTTTGATAGATCTGTGTAAACTGCTTTTTCTTCGCCGGTGTTTAAATCCTGAATATATAAATCCGATTTTAGTCTATCTCTTTTAACATAAGCCAATTGCGAACCATCTGGCGAAATTTGCGGACGTACAGCACCTCCTGCGCCTCCTGCAACTTGTTCAATATCCCCAGTATTAATATCCAGTTTTTTGATAGAATAAATTTCGCCGTTAGGGTCTTTATTGTATCTAAAACTAGGTCCGGCGGTTACATCTTCACTATAATAAACCGATTTTCCGTCTGGCGATACCCAAGGTTCTCCCAAATCTTGTTGGTCATTTTTCTTTTTTGTTAACTGGATGCCATCAAAACCGCCAGAGAAATGGTACATCCATAGTTCGCCAGCACCTAAAGAGCGGTAGCCGGTAAAGTGTTTTCTGGCAATTAAATATTTGCTATCCGGAGTCCAAACGGCATTGTTTAGTAATCTAAATTTTTCTTTTGTGATGGGACGCTGGTTGCTTCCATCTACATTCATTATCCAAATATTATCGGCACCGTCTTTATCACTAGTATAAGAAATATATTTACCGTCTGGGGAAAAGCGAGGTTGAATTTCAAAAGCCATTCCTCCGGCAAGTAAAGTAGCTTTTCCACCTGTAATAGGCATTTTATAGATATCGCCTAGTAAATCAAAAACAATAGTTTTTCCGTCTGCACTTACATCTAAATTCATGTAAGTACCTTCATTTGTGTTGAAATTGATGGTTTTGCTAGGCCCCATCGGTTTTTCAACATTCCATTTATTTTCTTTTTCTTGCGCTATCGAGCTAGCCGATAAAATCACGAAGAAAGTGGTGATACAAAATATACTTTTCATTATGTGTATTTAAACAATGCAATTTATACAATTTTAATTTTGAAGGCTAAATAGAGGGTGACTTATATGATTTTTTTACATTGCTTTTGCATAAAAAATAAGCGTAGAAAGTATAAAAGCAATCATAATCTGTACATCAGAAACCATAAATATTCGCTTTCTTTGTTTTAAACCAGCAATATGTTGAGCAAAGGCATTTTAAAGCAATTTTGGGGATACGATGAATTTAGACCATTACAGTCTGAAATTATTGATGCTGTGCTTGCCGGTAAAGATACGCTAGCATTATTACCCACTGGCGGAGGTAAATCTATTTGCTTTCAGGTTCCTGCATTGGCCATGGAGGGTATTTGTATTGTTATTTCACCTTTGATTGCCCTGATGAAAGATCAGGTAGAAAACCTTCAACATCGTGGAGTTAATGCGGTTGCCATTGTTTCTGGTATGGGGAAACGCGAAATTGATATTGCCTTAGATAACTGTATTTACGGACAGGTTAAGTTTTTGTATCTATCGCCAGAAAGATTGCTCTCAGATTTGGTACGAGAGCGGGTAAAATACATGAAAGTGAATTTGCTAGCGGTTGACGAAGCGCATTGTATTTCGCAATGGGGTTATGATTTTCGGCCACCGTATCTACATATCAAAGACTTTAGAGCTATTCATCCAAATGTGCCAGTATTGGCTTTAACAGCATCAGCCACCGAAAAAGTACAGCTTGATATTATCGAGAAACTAGAGTTTAAGGAGAAACTGATTTTTAGAAAAAGTTTTGAGCGTAAAAACCTAAGTTACTCTGCCATTAATCAGGAAAATAAATTACAAAAGCTTTTAGATGTTTGTAACGGTGTGCCCGGAAGTGGGATCGTTTATGTAAGGACAAGAAAAGATACCGTAGAACTTGCTAAGTATTTAAATCAACATAAAATACCAGCACAATATTACCATGCAGGCTTAGATTTAGATGAACGAGCTGAAAAACAAAATGCATGGATTAATGATAAAGTTAAAGTAATGGTTGCCACCAATGCTTTTGGGATGGGTATTGATAAACCTAACGTACGTTTTGTAGTTCATTATGAAATCCCGGAAAGTTTAGAAGCTTACTATCAAGAGGCGGGAAGGGCAGGCCGTGATGAACGGAAAGCTTATGCGGTAGTTTTGTTTCAGCCCAGAGATAGAATTAGTTTTGAAAAACGATTTGACCAAAATTTCCCATCGCCAGATGAAATAAAAAAGATATACCATTTCATTTGTAATTACCTGCAAATTCCATTCGAAGCAGGAGAGGGGATTACTTATGAATTTAACTTGGCAGATTTCTGCTCGAAATTTCAGTTAGATGTTTTGAGTACCATTAGTGCGATAAAGTTTTTAGAGCATGATGATTATTTTGTGCTTAATGAAAGTGCATTGATGCTTTCACGGATTCAGTTTATTGTAAATGGAGAAGATTTATACCGTTTTCAAGTGGAGAATTCGAAGTTCGATGGGTTTGTAAAATCAGTATTGAGGGCTTACGGTGGTGCTTTTGATCAGTTTATCAACATCAAAGAGATGGAGTTGGCTAAAAAGAACAACCTATCCAAACAGATGACTATCAGGTATTTGCAAGAATTGGATAAGCTTGAAATTATTAGTTACCAGCAACAAACCAATCAGCCTTTGTTAACCTTTATTAAGCCACGTTTTAAAACTGAGAATTTATTGATTGATAGGAAATACTTTGCAGAACGTAAAGAAAACTATCATAAAAAAATGCTAAGCACCTTGGATTACGTAGAGCAAAATAAGTGTAGGAGCGTCCAAATTTTGAATTATTTTGATGAAGCTAATGCGAAAAAATGTGGTGTTTGTGATATTTGCTTGGCAGAGAAAAGAAGCGAAATTACAAATCTTGAATCGCAGATGACGGCAGATATTTTGAGCCATTTAAAAGATAAAAGCTCAGATACTAAAGAACTGCTGTCTGTTATAAAAAGAGGGAATGAAAAGGAAAAACTAAGCTTAATTAGAACCTTATTAGATGCTGGAGTAATTAAAAGAAGCGACAAAGACTATCATCTTCTTTAAGTTTGTTGCAATGAATGGTAGTAGTAAAGCTTATAAACAGCAATTAGCGAAGTTGCACTAATTAGTGAGCTCCCAAGCATTAACGCTCTTGTTTTCCTTAAAATTTTGCCCGTACCAATTGAAAGTAAAAAAGTGAGCCTGTATTTTTTTAGCTTTTGATAAAAAGAAGAAATACTTACTTCTTCTGCTATTTGCCAATCTTCTTTTTTTGTAATGAGCTCTGTTAGGTTGCGCAAAGCCTGCTCCATGTCGTTAACAAACTCTTCATTTGTTTTTAGTTGTATGTGTTTTACTGGGTTGTTGACTTTCTTTAGCTCAATGCCTAAACGTTTTGCACCTAAGCCAAATAAAACATCCTCGTAACCATAACCTTTAATTTTTTCATCAAATACTAAAGTGGAGAAAGCAGATTTTGGAACTAAAAAATTGTTTGATTGAAATTGCGATTGGGCGTGTTGTTCAACCTGCGAACCATACTTGTAGTGTAAGTAATAATTAGGCTTTGGCAGTTCTGCTGGGTAAACCCGTCCTCCAGAGATAATTCTATCGTCGAGTTGGTTTATATAGTTTGATATAAAATCTTTGCTGATAATTTCTGCATCAGCATCTAAAAAAAGCAAGTGGGGGTATTGTGCTTTTGTTGCTAGTAAGTTTCTGATAGCAGAACGACCTATGTTTTTATCCAAAAAAAATATTTGGAACTCTGGTTGGGTAAAGCTTTTTAAATAGGTTTTGTTATTTGTTAACGAAGCATCATCAATAATTATAATTTCAAATTTGATTTTAGCACTCCTACATTGTTGTAAAAGGTTCTCAAATAAACTGGGGTTGATAAAATTATAATGCGGGATACAAATGCTTAACATTTTGATATGCTTGTAAAACAAAAAAACCTAACTTAAATAAGTCAGGCTTTTGTTTTTGTAAATAGTGTAAATACTATCCGTTTTTCTTAGCTGTAACTTCGTTACGAATGTCTTGTGCTAAAACTTTAGTTTGTTGCATAGCGTTACGTAATCTTGTTCCTGCAGCTTTGTTTCCTTTGTCAAAAAAAGCTACTGCGTCTGCTTCCGCTGCACCGATAAGTGCCTTTAATTCATTAAATTTGTCCATGTTTTATATTTATTTGATGATTAATTATTCGTTTAAAACGAAGATATTTAATTTTTATCATAAAATGCAAGGACTTGACCAATTAAATGTGACTATTTTTTAATTTTTTTCTTCCGCTATGTTCTTCTTGGGCTTATCTTTTACAATATATAGGTCTTCTGGCAAATCCATTATTTGCATTTTCTTCCCTTGTTTTTGCTCTAATCTTCTAATTTGACTTAACTCTAAGTCTGTACAGAATGTTAATGCAAGTTGGTCTTGCTGTGATTCGTTGCGTAATAAAACTCGCTGAGTGTATGTTATTTCTTGCTCTGGTATGTCAAAATGAACGATACAAGGGAAATCTGAAACATTTAGCTCTTCTACATCTTCATTTGCAATAATCAGGACTCTGCTCTTGGGAGACAGTTTAAAGTCAATAAGCTCGTTAAAAGTGTTTTCGGTAAAATGAGCGTCTTTTAGCACTGTAATTTCGTCTTCAAAATCTTTTGCTAAATTTTTATAGACAGTCTCTGCAGTAAAGCGACTATTTACAAAAATGAGCACTTTATCAAAAACTTCCTTATCTGTCATCAATAATTGAATCAAATAAAGCTTTGTTCCAAAATTTGGAACATGGTAAAGCAATTGCTCAACAGTATTTAGCTGGATATCTCCTAAGTCTTCAACCTCAATAAGGTTTGCTAAAGGAATAAAACCTAAATAAAGTTTTTCTAAACGTTCATGCAAAACTGATGAACAAACTAAAAATTGCGATTTTATAATTCCTCTGGCTAATTCTGCAGTAGGTAAGGTTAAGCCTTTCTTTATAATGACATCAGCATCGTCTACTATAAATAAAAGAATTTTATTAAGGTTTAGGCCTAACTTTAAATAAGCCGCTCTTGCTCTGTCTGGTGTAGCTACAATAATATCTACACCGTCTGTTAGTTCTAAAACTTGTTGATCTAAACTACCACCATCTGCAAAAAGCCCTAAAAAACGTAAATCTCTATTTCTGTTTAGGGTATGAAACTGCTCTAAAACCTTTTCACCTGTTTCAATATCAGGAACCAAATAGAGTACCCGTGGTGCAATTTCTTCGGTATATGTTATTTTATTTAATGCTGCCAGTATGCAAGTTGTGGTTTTTCCACTGCCATCTGGTCCAATAGCCACAATATCTTGTCCGCCGTGTAACCTTGGGAATAAAATAGTTTGTAGTTCTGTAGGAATCAAATATCCGTTACGGGTCATTGAAGATAGCAATTGCTTGCTTAATTTTAATTTTTCTAGCGTAGCCATATATCTGCGAAAGTACGGTTTTTGTATGGTTTAGAAACCTAAAATTATTTAAGCCTAAATTCTAACACATCAATTTTAAAATGATTTTTTTTGATAAAACCGTGTTGGGTGGATTGTAAATGAAGAGCGAAAGACGAGATTCGAACTCGCGACCCCAACCTTGGCAAGGTTGTGCTCTACCAACTGAGCTACTTTCGCTTGTGATTTAAGCAAAAAAAACTTCTTACGGGCATGTAAGAAGTTTTTTTGTACTCAGAGCGGGAATCGAACCCGCACTCCCTTAACAGGAACAGGATTTTAAGTCCTGCGTGTCTACCAGTTCCACCATCTGAGCAAGCTTTTAAGCTTGATTAGTTATTCTAAAGAATAACTAGAGCGAAAGACGAGATTCGAACTCGCGACCCCAACCTTGGCAAGGTTGTGCTCTACCAACTGAGCTACTTTCGCATATTTTAAAGAACTTTGTTTCCCTTGCGGGTTGCAAATATAGACAGAAATATATTCTTTGCAATATCAGGACTAAAAAAAAATGAAAGTTTTTTATAATTCATTAGTTTTCAATAAGTAAAAAACCAAATCAGGTTCAAAACCTCTACTTATTGCGTACTGACTGAGTTTATAATTGGCCTGATATGCTGTTTTTTCTTTAATCGTTGGTCGTTTTTTATCTAAAAGCGCTGTAAGTTTTTCTAAATATTCATCTTCATCTAAACTTTTTAATGCTTTTTTAATTAATGGTGCAGATACTTGTTTAAACTTTAAGCCGGCTGCAATTTTTCTTCGGCCCCAGCTTTTTATCCTTAATTTTCCGTTTGCATAGGCTAAGGCAAAGCGTTCTTCGTTTAAAAAGTTACTCTCAATTAGTGTTGTAATAACGTTTTCTAATTCTAAACCTCGCAAACCTAACGTTATCAGTTTTCCTCTAACTTCATATTGGCTTCTTTCCTGATAGGCACAATAGGCTTCCGCTTTTAACAAAGCGGAGTGATAACTGATAGGTGGGTTTGTTTTTTGTTCCATAAAGCTATAAAATTAGTGATATTCATGAATAATCATCAAATTTGCGGATATGTCGCAGTTTTCTTTTACAGCCGAAGAATTATCAAAAATTGTTGCTTTTAAATCGGTACTTAATAGCCCTCAACAGGTTGTTAAACATTTATTAACCGATAGCCGAAAAATTACCGATGCAAAAAACTCTGTTTTTTTTACTTTAAAAGGTACTAAAGACGCTCATCAATATATTGCCATGCTTTACAAGCTTGGCGTAAATACTTTTATTTTAACCGATTTAGACTTTGATGTAAAGCTATACCCAACTGCAAATTTTATTTGGGTAAACAATTCAACTGTTGCTATGCAACAAATTGTAGCGGTTCATCGAGAACAATTTACTTACCCGGTTATAGGGATAACCGGAAGTAACGGTAAAACTATTGTTAAAGAATGGCTTTATCAGCTTTTAGCACCAGATTATGATATTGTAAGAAGTCCGAAAAGTTATAACTCGCAAATAGGAGTGCCACTTTCTGTTTGGCAGATGAGCAATGATTATAGTTTAGGGCTTTTTGAAGCCGGCATTTCTACTGTTGGCGAAATGCAAAACCTAGAAGAGGTTATTAAGCCAACTATCGGTATTTTAACCAATATTGCTTCTGCTCATGATGAAGGTTTTGAAAGCAGAGAACAAAAATTAGAGGAAAAACTTTCTCTTTTTAAAAATGCTAGAAAAGTAATTTTACATCATCAATACGTTGAAAATTTATCAATAGATAAAGAAGTATTTACATGGAGCGTTGGGCAAGGTGGTGACTTAGTAATAGATAAAATTAATCACGATAACGGAAATAGCATTATAGATGCAACGTTTAACGAGCAAAAAATCACAATTAATATTCCTTTTAACAATCAAGTTTCGGTTGAAAATGCAATTATTTGCTGGGCTACGTTACTAAGCCTAGGGATTAATCAAGAGGTAATTGCTAAACGGATGGAAAAACTGTTGCCTGTAAAAATGCGTTTAGAACTTAAAAATGGCATTAATCAGTCTTCAATTATTGATGATTCTTATAATTGCGATTTTTTCTCATTAGATATTGCACTGGATTTTCTGAATCAACAAAATCAACATCCTAAAAAAACTTTTATTCTTTCTGATATTCATCAATCGGGGAAACCAGCTAATGAGCTTTATCAGGATATTGCTAATTTAATAGAGAATAAAGGTTTAAATCAGTTTATCGGTATTGGTCCCGAGCTTTCGTTATTTAGAGATTTATTTCCTGCGGGTAGTTTGTTTTATGCAAGTACAAATGATTTTATGAAGCAATTTGTACGCAGTAACTTTAAAAACGAAACCATTTTATTAAAAGGATCTCGGGACTTTGAGTTTGAGAAAATCAGTAAAATATTAACTCAAAAAGTACATGAAACTGTTTTAGAAATTAAGCTGAATTCAATTGTTCATAATTTAAAGCATTATAAAGCTAAATTAAAGCCTGGTGTAAAACTAATGGCAATGGTTAAAGCTTTTGCATATGGTAGCGGGAGTGATGAAGTTGCTAACTTATTACAGCACCATCGGGTAGATTATTTAGCTGTGGCTTATACGGACGAAGGAGTGGCTTTAAGGCAAGCGGGTATTGAGATTCCGATAATGGTTTTAAGTCCAGAAGTTTCTTCTTTTGAAGCTATTTTTGATTATAACTTAGAGCCTGAACTATACTCTTTAAGGATTTTAGAAGCTTTCGCAGATTTTTTAGAGGATAAAAGTGTAAAAGATTATCTCGTACATATCAAGCTAGATACTGGTATGCACCGTTTGGGTTTTGATAAAACCGCTATTGAAAGTTTATCGCAAACGCTAACTTCTCAATCTGTAATGCAAGTAAAGTCTGTTTTTTCGCACTTGGTTGCAAGTGATAACGATGTTCATAACGATTTTACTTTGCAACAAATAGCAGATTTTGAAGCAATGACAAAAGAAATAGCTTCTGTTTTGCCTTATCATTTTATAAGACATATTTCTAATACATCTGGAATTAGTAAATGGCCCGAAGCTCAATTTGATATGGTAAGATTGGGAATTGGACTTTATGGTATTGAAAGCGTTGAAGAAGAAAAACCTTTACTGGCAAACGTTGCTAGTTTGAAAACCACAATTTCACAAATTAAGTTTTTAGATAAAGGCGATACTGTTGGTTACGGAAGAAGTGGTGTAATGCCACAAAAAGGCAAAATAGCAACTGTTAAAATTGGTTATGCTGATGGTTACCCGAGAGCTTTAGGCAACGGTAAAGGAGCAATGCTTGTTAATAATCATTTGGCACCTACTATAGGTAATATTTGTATGGATATGACAATGCTAGATATTAGCGGAATTGAAGCTACTGAAGGTGATGATGTAGTAGTTTTTGGAGAGGATTTAAGTGTATATGACGTTGCAAAGCAATTAAATACCATCCCCTACGAGGTGGTAACTAATATCTCTCAGCGTGTAAAAAGAGTTTATTTTTACGAATAATAATAAATTATGAAAAGGATTTTTGGAGCTTTATTTAGGTATTTTGTAAAGGGACTGTTGGTGGTATTACCTTTAGGTGCTGCTTTTTTTGTGGTTTTTTGGGCGTTTTCTTCTGTTGACGAATGGCTTAATTTAAGTGAGTTTATTTTTGTAAACCCAAGCACCGGAAAACCACTATATATACCAGGTTTAGGTTTGCTCTCTGTAATTGTAATTATTTTGATTGCGGGTTTTATAGCTACATATTTAATAACAGAACCAATTTACAATTGGTTTAACAGGTGGGTAAACAAAATTCCTATTTTTAAATTCATTTATTCATCTATAAAGGATTTAACCGAGGCTTTTGTTGGGGATGATAAAAAACTTAACGAGCCCGTTTTGGTAGAGGATAGCCACGGTTTTAAACGAATTGGGTTTTTAACGCAAAAAGACATGAGTAGCGTAGGTTTAAAAGGCGACGTTGCCGTTTATTTTCCATGGTCTTACTCATTTGCTGGTCAAGTTTTAATTGTGAAAGCTGAGCAGGTTAAACCATTGAAAATGACATCCTCACAGGCCATGAAGTTTATTGTTTCTGGTGGAGTAAGTTCTATTAATTAATTTCGGATTTTGTAACGGATAAACCCGGTTGATATTCCAAATCGGGCAAAAGCATAATGGTCGGTAAAATAGATGTTGTAAGGGTCTTCTCCGTAATAACCTATGGTTGCCATTAAAAACACATTATGCATAAGCGGGAAGCTGTAGTTAGCGGTAATTTCTGCGTTTAGTCTTTTCTTTAAATCAGATATCTTACTGTTTTTATTTGGGTTAACAGCGTAAGAAAGTTGTGTATTTAATCTAAAAAATTCCTTTTCTAAACTTCTATTTCCTTGGCTTGTTGATTTGCTTTTCTTCCATTTCTTGTCTTTTTCAGAAGTGTAAAACCCGTATTTTCTGAATGATAAATCATATAGCAATCTGGTGAAACCATAATTGTCTTCAAGCGCTTTTTCGTAAGAAAACCATTTGTGCCATTCTAGTCCTAGTTTATGGTTGTAAGAACTGTAATCACTTCCATCAGTGTGATTTGTAAATCTACCAAACCGATAAGCGACGGTTAAGTAATTGGTGCTAAAATTACCATTATAGGTGTTTATTGTGCCGTCGAGATTTACTGCGCTTGCATCTTGACCGTTGGAGTGATGAGTGAAACTTAACTCGGCGTATTTGTAGTTTTCTACGTCTTTATTTAGACGGACAAACCCTGTTCCTCCTAATTTAAAACTGGGTGTTCTTACACCAGCAGATTCTTCGTTTCTAACACGAACTGTAAAATCAGGAATTACAGCAAAAGCAACAGGTGTGTTTTTAGGGGTAAATAATAGATAAGTGGTGGTTAGTTTGCCAGATAACAGGTGTTTAGACGGTGCTCCAATCTCAGAAAGAGGAGAGGTGTAGGATAATTCGCTGTTTTCTTTATAGCGTTCAACAAACTCTTCGTTAACCAATTTACTTGTTTGCCCAAATACTGTTAAACAGCTGATAGTGATAACGAATGCTATTATTGCTTTAATCATATTTTAATTAACGTTAAAGCTGTGTAAAAAGATTCTTTTAGGTGTTTTAAAAGTGTGAAAATATTTTCATTTCAAAAAGAAAAAGATTACATTTGGGTATGAAGAATTATAAGATTTCTGATGAAGATGGTGCGCCGTTATCAATGGTTGCAGAAATTTTGGTGCCTTATCAAACTTACTTTCAATCACCAATTAATAGGTTGCAGGTGATAAAAGGTGGTTTATCTTCTAAATCTTTAGATGATTTACTGCAAATAAGTGGTTCAACCCGCTTTGATATGGCCAAAAATTTAGATTTAACCGAGCCAACTTTGCGTAAACATTTAAATAATTCTAAAGAATTAAGCACAAGCTTGAGTGAACACGTTTTATTTTTGTTAGAGCTCTATGATAAAGGTATAGATACTTTTGGTTCTGTTGATGAGTTTAAAAATTGGTTACCACAACACAATATAGGTATTGATGCCAAGCCAGATGATTTATTAGATTCTATTACAGGTATCAACATTGTAATGAATGAACTCAACCGCATTGATCATGGTATTTTGGCTTAAAGTAAAGTTGAAAGTAAAAAGTATAAAGTAAAAAGACTCATATATTGGCAAATCAGCTAGTCCCTCGCTTTAAGCTTTCGGCTTCGAGCTTTCAAAGTCCTCAATGTTAGTTTTTAGAATTACCCAAAGCAAATTTGCTTCTTCTTTATTTGCTCCCGGTTTTGCGGGCAGGTGGAACAGTGAAAATGAACGAATAATTTATACGGCTGGCTCTGCTTCGCTTTCTTGCTTGGAGGTTTTGGCGCATAAATCGGGTTCTGCACTAAACTCGGGAAGGTTTTCTATGGCTATGATTGATGTACCTGATAAACTATCCATTTCAGAAATAAAGCTTGCCGAACTGCAAAAGTTAAATGACGAATGGTATAAGGTTTTGAATTATCCCATCACTCAAAAATTAGGGAACCAATGGTTAGCAGGAATGAAATCTGCTGTTTTAAAAGTTCCATCTGCAATTGTAGATAGAGAGTATAATTACTTGTTGAATCCATTGCACTCTGATTTTTCTAAAATTAAAGTGCTTGACGTTACGCCGTTTAACTTTGATTCGAGATTGAAAATGGATGTTAAGTAGATTTACTTTTTAGCCCTGATAGTAGTGGATACCGGCTTTGAGAGTAAGGCCTGCAGGCGTATGAACGGATAGCAGGATAAGCTTCTTCAAATTACCGTAACCAAATAATAAATTTAAAGCTTAATGCAATGCTTATATTTGTAGCGCATGAAATTTAGTAAATACCATATTGTACCAGAATTAAAGAAAAGTTTAGACGATTTAGGCTTTAAAAAACCTACCGATATTCAGTTTAAATCTATCCCACAAATTCTTTCGGGGCAAGATATTTTGGCCATTGCACAAACAGGAACGGGTAAAACTGCTGCTTTTGCAATTCCGCTAATTAGTATGTTGCATTATAATAAACGCCGAGAGCCAGAGCAAAACGTTAAGGCGGTGGTAATGGTGCCAACGCGTGAACTTGCGATACAAATTGAACAGGTTTTTAATGAACTTGGTCAGTATACCGATGTGGAAACCATTTCATTGATTGGTGGTGTTGATATTGACCCGCAAATAGAAAAACTACGTAAAGGTGTTGATGTTTTGATTGCTACGCCTGGTCGTATTTCTGACTTGGTGCATAAAGGGCATTTGAACTTAAAAAAGATTGATTTTTTAGTGCTTGATGAAGCCGATCATATGCTGAATAGAGGTTTTTACAACGACATTAAGCATATATTACAGTTTTTACCTCGACGCAGGCAAACTATGTTTTTTTCTGCTACAATTGACGAAAACATTAAGGATTTAGCTTATGCTCTGGTAAGTAAGCCGGTGCGTATTCAGATTTCGCCGAAAGACCCGGTTTCTAAAAACGTAGACCATGCGGTGGCTTATGTGGCTATGGACGATAAGCGTTTCTTTTTAGAACGTGTAATTAAAGAAAATGCAGATAAAAAAATACTGGTTTTTGTACGTACAAAAGTGCGGGCAGAACGAGTGTTTAAAGCAATGGAACGCGTAAATATTGTCACTACAACTCTTCACGGTGATAAAGTACAGGAAGAACGTTTTAAAGTATTGGAAGATTTTAGAGAAGGTAAAATAAAGATTTTAATTGCTACGGATGTAAGTGCCCGTGGTTTAGATGTAAAAGGAGTGGAGTACGTGGTGAATTATGATTTACCAGATGTTGCCGAAAACTATGTGCATAGGGTAGGGCGTACCGGTAGAGGAAATAACCGTGGAAATGCAGTTTCTTTTTGTAGTGATGAGGAAAAGCCAATTTTAGAGGAAATTGAAACCTATTTAACACAACCTATAAAGGTGATGAGCATTAAAAAAACAGAATACGAGGAAACTCTTGCTGTTTCTGAAGGACACTTGAATGATTGGCAATCGTTGATTAATGAAAACGAAGCGGCCGAAAAAAGACCTAAGAAAAAGAAGAAAAAATAATTTTATTTTTGATTATCAAGGGGTTAACATTTTGTGCCATTTGATTTTTTAAAATCTGTTAAAAAATGATACCTTTGCGCCGGGTTAGTCATCTACGACCAGCTCCTTCTGAACTCCCCCAGGGTGGGAACGCAGCAAGGGTAAGAAGTTGTAGCGGTGCGATAGAAACGACTAGCCCATTTTTTTTTTCCTTTTATTTTTCATATAGACTTTCCCGATTAATATTGAATTAATAAAATTTGATTTTTTGGTGCTTAATTAAGCAACTCAGGTCTAATTTGAAAATATAAGTCGGTTTTCGCAAAGAATCTAATATATTTGAAACATTAAAACGGTGCTTTAGTATTTTTTGAAGGCAGTCGTGAATAATTTTAAACAACCAAAATTATAATATTATGAAGTTTTTTATTGATACCGCAAACTTAGCTCAAATTAAAGAAGCTCAAGATTTAGGCGTATTAGACGGTGTAACTACCAACCCAAGTTTAATGGCTAAAGAAGGCATTACTGGCGACAAAAATGTATTACAACATTATAGAGATATTTGTGCAATTGTTGATGATAACGTAAGTGCTGAAGTTATTTCTACAGATTTTGAAGGAATGATTAAAGAAGGTGAAGCTTTGGCTGCACTTGATAGCAAAATTGTAGTAAAAATTCCGATGGTTAAAGACGGAATTAAAGCTTTGAAATATTTTAGCGATAAAGGAATTAGAACTAACTGTACTTTGATTTTTTCTGCCGGACAAGCTTTGTTAGCAGCTAAAGCAGGTGCTAGTTATGTTTCTCCATTTTTAGGAAGATTAGATGATATAGGTGCTGATAGTTTTGGCTTAATTGAAGATATCCGTTTGATTTTTGATAACTACGGTTACGAAACTGAGATTTTAGCGGCTTCAATCCGTAACTCTGTTCACATTGTTGAATGTGCTAAAATTGGTGCTGATGTAATGACAGGTCCTTTAAGTTCTATCATGGGCTTATTAAAACACCCATTAACTGATAGCGGTTTAGCTCAGTTTTTAGCAGATCACGCTAAAGCAGCAGGTAAATAATTTTTGCTTGTTTATAGTATTGAGAAGCCACCTTTTGGGTGGCTTTTTTTGTTGATATTTTTTCGGAAAAGTTTTAAATGACGGTTTGATAGTTTGTGCAGATATGGCATTACTTGTAGGATATCAAAATCAATAAAACTTACCCTATCTGATTAATGACTCTTTCGGGAGGGTGAAATAGGCGTTGTTGCTTTTGCTTGCACTGTAAATAAAATTGGTTATAGGCTTCTTCCATTTGATTTACTTGACGTTCACCTTTATATTCAGTTAAGTATACCCGAGCTACTGGTTTAAAATTCTCTAAGTAGTCAAGCAGTGTTACGCCGAAAAAAATTTGATAAGTTACTGTATCAGTACGTTTGAAAATATATTCCAGTCCGTTTGTAAAATGTATTCTGTTTAAATGCATAGAAAATAATCCTGCCTGCGGATAAATGCCTAACATTACTTTTGGGTCATTAACTAGCTCAACAGCATAATTCAACGACTCAATCATTTTTCTTGACTTTTTATTTATTGAAAAACAACCAATGTATTTCAAGAAAGGAAATGCTTTTATTTGCGCCTCAATCACCATCGCTTTTAATTCCTTTTTTAAAATGGTTCGGCATATACGATGCAGAATCGCACCATCATTATAACTATAATGATTCATCAACATTAAACAAGAACGATCCTGCTTTACCTCTAGTTCACCAATAAACTTTATTGAAGAAAAATGACGCAAAACCCATCGCTCGGCAATTTGTGCGCCAAACCATTTTATAATTTTATTGGGTCTATCTTTAATCATCAGAATCAATTTGTAGTATCAGCAAATCTTTAATTAATTATTATAAATTTTTGTATTTATCCATATTGGTAAATTTAGTTTTTTTACGTCGTTTAGAAAAATTATCCCTATATCTAAGTTGAAAGTTTCATATTGTGTGTGCCATATAAAGACTGGATTTCAATTATATAATGTTTCATTGCGTATGGTTCTTTTAATTATTGATTGGGAAATATATTTTCGCTTTATTAGCTAATTAAAACCATATGTTGAAAAAATCAATTGAAATTAAGATTTCCTCTCGAGTGCTTAAGCCAGATGAGTCTTTAACTCGGTGTTTTATACTAGTGCTAAGCTAAAATTAGAAAGTTAAAAGACTTATAATATTGATAATAAATCTCTTTTGCAGTGATGTTTTTACGTCATATAACACCTTGCTTCGCACTGTTATTTATGTTTACGACCTTGAATCAAAGCTTAATACTAATTATGGATAATTTATTTACACACTGATTTCGTCTAAAATTCTATAAATTATACACACAAGTATGCCAATAATGCAATCATATTACCGTCCTCCCGCATACCTTTTCAATGGTCATCTGCAAACGATAGCACCTGTTTTTGGAGTGAAACGAGACAACACACTTTATCAAACTGAAAAGCTGGAATTACCAGACGGAGATTTTTTAGAGATTGATTGGATTAGAGGTGGTCATGAAAAATTAATGATTCTTTTTCATGGATTAGAAGGCAATTCTAGAAGTCATTATGTGCAACAGATGGCTGTACATTTTAAGGCTATTGGATGGGATATCTTGGTAATGCATGCAAGGAGTTGCGGTCGAGAAATGAATCGTTTACCAGTGCTTTATCATGGAGGATCTACTGAAGATATAGAAGTGGTAGTGGGCAAGTATGCTGATAAATATAGATCTCTTGTACTTATGGGCTTTTCATTAGGTGCTAATATGGCATTAAATTTCGCAGGGAGACACAGTATTCCCGCCAATCTACGAGCTGTTGGTACATTTTCTGTCCCATGCGATTTACGAAGATCTGAGCAACAGATTGATAGATTTATTAATCGTGTTTATGCGAAAAAATTTTTAGATAAACTAAAAAATAAAGTGCGTAAAATGGTAATACACCACCCAGGTTCATTTGATATAAATGTATTGGATAGGATAACATCTATAGAAGCATTCTCCGAAAATTTTACCGCCCCATTTTCTGGATTTAACTCACTTGATGATTTCTATTCAGCTGGTAGTTCTTTAGATTCTTTAAAGAAGATTTCTATACCTACTTTAATTGTTAATGCTCAAAATGATCCATTTTTGTCTGACAGCTGTTATCCTATAGATTTAGCAAAAGCGTCTGATAATATATTTCTTGATATGCCCAAAAGAGGAGGGCATACTGCATTTCCTATCTCTACCACTCAATCTTGGATGCCAAATAGATTAGAGAAATTTCTTATGGACACTTTGGGAGGTTCTTAATGATGTATCCCCCTCATGAATACACCCTTCTACCTATTGATGATCTTTGATTTGTAGCTGGTAATTTTATTCATGGTTTAATTCCAATGACATATTTCACCTAATTCCATCCAATTATGGGGTTTGTTATGTATACGACAATTATCCAATTGAAAAATACTGAACCTTGTAGCTTCTTTTTGTTTGAGGCTTTACTTTAAATATTCAAAACCAAAACCCTATAAAAACAGTTAAGCTCCGAACGGGGAGAACGGAGCTTAAACTAACCAATTATAAACCTAAATTAAACGATAGGAACTTTAATAAAGCAATGAGGTAATCCTCGAATTGCTTGGTGTAAAGGTAACACTAAGTCTAATACGATTTGTCACGGAATTGTAATGTGAGTAAAGTTTTCTTAATAAATAGTGTTAAAATTTGTTAAAACTCTATTTGTAAGGCTTAAAAACAATAAACTTGATATTAAGTGTGTGTGTTTGTTACAATGTTTTAATTTTGATGCAATAGGATTTGTAACAGGTTTTAGTTGTAAATAAAATTCGAAAACTATTTCTTTGGCTTTTCGTCGAAAAATTAATAAGCTTTAACTCATTAATATATAGGGGTAGACGGGTGTAAGCCGTATGTGCATTTTGATTTTCAATAAAATATTTAACTAAAAACCATTACATTAGATGTTTCGTTTTTATAAAAATGCCAAAAGTTTCATTAATCTTATTTTTTTTTCTGATTACAGTTTTATCAGCGTTTAAAATAAGCGATGATATTAAGCCACCTAAAAGCTACCGATTGCCAGCCGGAATACAACCCAGCGATTATCTTCCAAATACGTTAATTATAAAGTTTAAGGATGTACCCCTTGGCAAAACGCAATTAAGTACAGGTAAAAAAATATTAAATAGCCCTTCAGGTATAACTTTTACATCAATTAAACCAATTTATCAGTTTAGGAGTTCTTCAGTGCAAACTTTAGCTCGTCAAAAAGAAATAGATCAATCTGGTTTAAATAGAATTTATGAGGTAAAATATACCAGCTCTTTATCAATTGAAACAGTGGTGGATGAGGTGATAAAAGACCCTTCTGTAGATTACGCAGAACCAAGTTTTATTTATCAAACTTTTGCAAACCCTAACGACCCAGGTTTTCTTCAAGGTACTCAATCATATTTAAACCAAGTTAAAGCTACAGAGGCTTGGGCGGTTCAGCCAGATGCTAACGGAGTAGTAATAGCTATTATAGACTCGGGTTCTGATTTACAGCATATTGATTTAGCAGATAATATTTATCATAATGTAAACGACCCTATTAACGGTATTGATGATGATGGCGATGGTTATATAGACAACTATATGGGTTGGGATTTTGTTGGTGCATCAGCAAGTAACATTGTTGAAGATAACAATCCGGATATTACCGCAGACTCTTTAGACCATGGTGTACATGTAAGCGGTTTGGCATCGGCAGTAACTAATAATGGAATTGGCATTGCAAGTATTGCAAAAAACGCTAAACTAATGATTATTAAAACTGGTGCAGATGATAACTCGAGTTCTATCTATAAAGGCTATGAGGGTATTATTTACGCAGTTGACCAAGGCGCAAAAATAATTAACTGCTCTTGGGGAGGTCCTGGTGGTGGCGCTTACGGACAAGATGTTATCAATTACGCAGTTAGTAAAGGGTGTTTAGTAGTTGCAGCGGCCGGTAATAGTAAAAGCAATACGCCAATTTACCCATCGGCTTATTCAGGGGCATTTGCAGTTGCCAATGTAACAAGTGACGATGTTAAGGCTACATCTTCTAGTTATGGCTACCATGTTGCAGTTTCTGCCCCTGGAACAAGTATATACAGCACTATAAATGCAAACAATTTTGGTTATAAAAGCGGTACATCAATGGCGGCTCCAATTGTTTCTAGTGCTGCTGCATTAGTTTTGGCTAAAAATCCTACGTTAAGTGGTATTCAAGTTGGCGAAATATTAAGGATTACAGCTGATGATATTTATACCAGTAAGCCGGATAATGACCCTTATAATAATCAATTAGGGAGCGGAAGAATTAATGTTTTTAGGGCTATAAACGAAGGTGCAAGTCCTTCAATTAGGTATCAGAAAATTGATATTGAAGATAGTTCAAATGGGGCGTTATCTGCCGGAGACACAATTAATTATTATTTTGATTTAAAAAATATACTACTAGCCACTAATAACCTTGAAGTTGAGTTAAGTACTGATAATCCAAATATTAAGATAATTGAAGGCACAATAAACGCCGGGGCTTTTAATGCATTACAAACAAAAAAAGTTGGCCCATTTCAGATAGTAGTTAACACAAATACTCCTGAAAATACAAGTATTCTGTTTCAGTTAACCTACAGTAATCCGTTAGTAAGTTATATTGCAAAAGAGTTTTTTGAAAGCACTGTTAATCTTGATTATCAAAATATTACGGTTAATCAGCTATATACAACCATCACCAGTAACGGGCGTATTGGTTATAGTGGAGCCAATGCACATAATGGCTTAGGGGTGCTTTATAAAGATTACTCTATGCTGTATGAAGGTGCCTTAATGATCGGGGTTTCGTCCACTCAGGTTTCAAATAATGCTAGATCTGGCAATGGTGAAACAGATGAAGATTTTGTTAAGGTTAAAGGAGTTGCAAGGGTTCAAGGTACTGAGCCCGCTTATGAGGGGAACTCTACTTTTAACGATAGCAAAAGTATTTCGCCAATTGGTCTTTTGGTAAGTAATAAGCAAATTGCTTATGAAACTGCCCCGGATGATAAGTATGTAGTTGTTGAATATGAAGTTACAAATACCACTGATTCACCCTTAAATAATGTTTATATAGGTTTATTTACCGATTGGGATGTTGACGAAAGCTCAAAAAACTTTTTGAAGTATGATGAGGAGAAGCAGTTAAGTTATGTTTACGCAAGTACGCCATTAAGTCCTTATGTCGGAATTAAGCAGTTAACCAAAGATACCGCTCCGTTGTTTTATCCTATGTCGTACCAATTAGGTACAGATTTTCTTTACAATGGTGATTTCTCTATAGAAGAAAAGTATATAACTTTATCTAGTGGGATTAAAGCAACTACTTTAGGGAGTGGAGACGGCTTGGATGTAATGTGTGTAATTGGCAACGGCCCTTATGCTATTGCTCCAGGAAAAAGTGTTAAAATTGCTTTTGCAGTACTTGTAGGAGATAATTTAGAAGATATTGAGAACAGTGCTTTAGTAGCAACTGAAAGATATAATGAGCAGTTAAAACCTGTTAGTGATAAATTTGAAATTTCGCAGAATTATCCAAACCCAGCTAAAATAGAAACAATTGTAAATATTAATATTCCAGAAGCCGGTTTTACAAGTTTAGAAGTTTTTGATTACTTGGGCAGGAAAGTGAAGTCTGTATTTGCTGATGATTTAAAAAAAGGAGCTTATATTTATTCTATAGATTTAACCAACCTAAAAACGGGACTTTATTATTACCGATGCACTTTTAGTGGTCAATCAATAACTAAGAAGATGATTGTTTTAGAGTAGTTTTAATCAATATTAAAACAAACCCTACACCTAGGCTCGTAATTTTCTTTTTCGCCTAATAAAAATTGGTTTTTGCTTTCAACTAAACGGTAGCTAAACAAAGCAGAACCACCACATTTTACACAAACTGCATGGACTTTTGTAACGTCCTCGGCAATTGCCAATAATGCTGGTATGGGACCAAAAGGTTTTCCTTCAAAATCCATGTCTAAGCCTGCAATTATCACCCTAATGCCTTTATTGGCCAGTTTCACACAAACATCTGGCAGTTCATCATCAAAAAACTGTGCTTCATCAATACCGACAATCTGTGCATTGCTTCCATATAACAATATGGCAGATGAATGGTCAACAGGGGTGGAATGTATAGAGTTTAAATCATGAGAAACTACAGCAGTTTCATCATAGCGGGTGTCTGTTTTGGGTTTAAAAATTTCTACCTGTAGTTTGGCAATTTGAGCTCTTTTTAATCGCCTTATTAATTCTTCGGTTTTACCGGAAAACATTGAGCCACAGATTACCTCGATGCTTCCACCTATATCATATCTTCTCTTAAACCTGTCGTCACTAAACATAATTGCCTTAATTGCGGTAAACCTTTCGGCTAATATCAGAATTATATGTTATTTTTGATAGCGTTTTATCAACATAAATACCCAAAATATACGTTTCTATTGTCATGATGAGTAAGCCACAGATTTTAAAAAAAATCGGAAATATTATCGAAGAGTTAAGTGAACAGCAACAATATTTAGCTAGTACCAATAAAATCAATTTGTTAGAGTTAGAACTTTTTACAGCAAATGCCGATTTTTTGATAGATCACATCGAGATTTTAAAGAAACTTAATGATAAACGCTACGGTGGGGATGAAGATAATTCTCCGGTTTTAAATCAAAATGCTAGAGCTGCTCAGCAATTTGAACCCGAAGTTGAAAAAACTCCATTAGAAATTCCGGCAGAGGACGAACAAAAAAAGAAATTTAGTTTTTCTTTTGATGAGGAACCAACAGAAATGGTTTTTGATTTTGAGAAAAAAATAGCCGTTGAAGAAGTTTTTGATAGACCTTTAAACGACGACGAACGACGTTTGTTAGAAGAGAAATCAACTTCATCAGTTGAAGAAACAGAAGAACTTATCGTTTTGGACGATACGGAGCAAAAAAGCGAAAACATTAAGCAAGAGGAAGAAGAAATTGAACCTTTTCTTTTGGTTAAAGAAGAAGAGCCTAAAATCAGTTTTGCGACAGAAAATTTGGTTGCTAAAGAACCAGAGCCAGTTAAGCTTAGTGCACCGCTAATAGAGCCAGTACAGCCTGAGCCTATAAATAGCCAACCTTCACCGTTGAATCAAGAAGAAACAAGCCAACCAGTTAAAGAAAAAGTAGAAGAGAAACCGATTGTTTCTAATGAACCAGTGGAAAGTGCTAAAGCTGTTGGAGAGGTTCCCGTTGTTAAAGAAAGACCTTTAACATTAAACGAAATGTTATCAGCTAAATTAAACCAAACAGTTGGGCAAAATACACAACGCCAAAATAAAAAGCAGGAAGATTTAAAAGTAGCGATTAGCATTAATGATAAAATGGTGTTTATAAAAGAACTTTTTAACGGTTATAATTTGGCTTATAGCGAAGCTATTGAGATTGTAAACAGATTCGATAGTTTTGATGCTGCAGATAATTTTTTACAAAAAAACTATTCGGTTAAAAACGATTGGGAAAACAAACAGGTTACAGTTGCTCGTTTTTACGAGTATCTACATAAAAAGTTTGTGATGTAAACGGACGGTTTTAATAATTGTCTGTTTATTATAATTTGATGCTTAATGCCCCCTCAAAAAAAAATTAGTCCAAAAAAAGTTACTGTCAAAAAAAGAAACTATACTTCTCGTAAATCAAAGTCAAAAAAGACTATTCCGACAAAATTTAAAGTTGTAATTCTTCTAATAATAGTAATGGTTCTGTCGCCATTATATTACGGAAAAGTGATTAAAACTGCAGTTTCAACAAGTAGGTGGTTTCGTGATTTATTTGTTTTTGATGAATACCCGCATTATGAGAAATTTGGAATTCGTATCCCCCGTAAATACTATGTGCATGGTATTGATGTTTCACGCTATCAAGGTAAAATTGATTGGGACAAGGTAGCAGAAGTGGATTATAATGGTGTTAAGATTTCTTTTGCTTTTATAAAGGCTACAGAAGGAGTAACCTTAGTTGATCCGTATTTTCAAAGAAACTGGCGAGAAACTAAAAGTTCGGGGATCATACGCGGGGCTTATCATTATTTTAAGCCGGATAAATCTGGTATTTGGCAAGCTCGGTTTTTCTTGCAGACAGTAAAGATGGAGGCTGGCGATTTGCCCGCGGTAATTGATATTGAAGAAGCTGCTGGTTTAAGTAGAAATAAATTGATTCCAAATATTCAAGATTTTTTAAATGAGGTAGAAAAGAAGACTAAGTTTAAACCCATAATTTATACCGGTTACCAGTTTTATAAAGATCATTTAAAAGGCGAGTTTGATGATTATCCGCTGTGGATTGCACATTATTACCAGCCAAGATTAAAGTTAAATAAAGAAACGCATTGGGATTTTTGGCAACATGCTGATAATGGCAGAATTGATGGTATTAAACATAAAGTGGATATGAATGTTTTTAATGGCGAAGAAGAAGATTTAAGTGCCTTGCTGATTCAGAAAGTAAACCTTTAAAATTATGATGTTTTTTCAAGAAGAACTTACCCTAGAACAAAAACCAAGAGGTTTCCATATTATTACAAATAGGGTAGAAGCTTGTTTGCCACAAATTGCTGAAATAAAAATTGGGATGTTGCAGGTTTTCATACAGCATACTTCTGCTTCTTTATGTATCAATGAAAATGCAGATCCAACGGTTAGGCAGGATTTTGAGATGTTTTTCAATAAAACGGTAAAAGAAAATGACCCTGACTATATACACGATTATGAAGGATCTGATGACATGCCTGCGCATTTAAAAAGTGCATTACTAGGTAGTTCGGTAAGCATTCCAATTAGAAATGGTAAACTAGCTTTAGGAATGTGGCAGGGAATTTACTTTTGTGAACATAGAAATTATGGAGGTCGAAGAAACTTGGTGGTATCTGCATGGGGAAGCAAATAATGGTAATCGTTAAATAAATCAACCGATATAATTTTATATCAGATTATTAACATTGAATTAATGTTTACTCAATTGTTTTTTTATATCTTTTCCCCTTTACAACATTACTATTTAAATTATTAAAACAATATCTATTACCATGCTATTTAATCGAAATCTAATCTTTTTATTACTGTTATTAACAACTTTAAACAACAGTTTTGCCTCTCCAAATATATCTTATAATGATAAATTACCTAGACCTAAATTAGTAGTGGGGATAGTAGTAGATCAAATGCGCTGGGATTATCTTTATCGTTATTATGAACGTTATGGTTCAAAAGGATTTAAGCGTTTATTGAATGAAGGTTTTTCTAATGAAAACACTTATATCAATCATATTCCAACAGTAACTGGAGCTGGTCATGCTACAATTTTCACTGGTACAGTACCAGCAATACATGGTATAACAGGAAATACAATAACTTTTAATTCCACAGGAGAAACGGTGAACTGTGTTGAAGATCTTAATGTACAAAGTGTTGGCGTTCCACCTTCCAAATATGGTCAACGGTCTCCTTTTAATCTTATGGTGAGTACGATTGGAGATGAACTTAAGTTAGCTACAAACTTTAGATCAAAAGTTATAGGGGTTTCTCTTAAAGACAGAGCCGCTATTTTGCCTGCAGGACATTCCGCTGATGCTGCTTATTGGTTTGATAAGGTAAGTGGCAATTGGATGACTAGTACTTATTATATGGAGAGCTTACCCAAATGGGCGGTTGAATTCAATAATGAGAATTTAGCTGAAAAATACTTGAAAAAAGATTGGCACACGCTCTATAAAATTGATGCTTATAAGCAAAGTTCTGCAGATAAAACTCCTTGGGAAGGATTGTTAAGAGGTCAGAAAGAAGCAGTTCTTCCTGCAAAAACCTCTGAGTGGTATAAAAAGGATGATTATACTAATATTTACTCTACTCCTTTCGGGAACTCAATCACACTAGATTTTGTTAAAGAGGTGATTAAGAAGGAGAAGTTAGGAAAAGGTGATGATACTGACTTTTTAGCCGTTAGTTTTTCTTCAACGGATGCTATAGGTCACATATTTGGCGTAAACTCTGTCGAAGTAGAAGATACTTATTTAAGGCTAGATAAAGATATTGCTGAGCTGTTATCGTATCTTGATAGAACACAAGGAAAGGATAATTATACTGTTTTTTTAACTGCGGATCATGGCGGGAATCATAATGTTAGATTTTTAAACCAAAACAAGATCAAAACTCATCCTTTAAAATCTTATAAGGAAGAAATGAACACGATGCTTATGGAGAAACTAAAGGTAGATAATATAATTACGTTTGTAGGTTACTCCCAAGTGAAGTTTAATTATAAAGTAATTAGAGAAAACAACCTTGTTGAACAGGATATAAGAGATTTATGTGTTGACTATCTGAGAAGGCAAGAGGATGTTGTTTTTGTTATGGACTTAAACAAAGCAGGTGATGCTGCTATTCCTGAAGAGGTTAAAATTAGAATGATCAACGGCCATCACCCTGAAAGAGCTGGAGGAATACAATATATATTAAACCCAAATGCTAAGTCATTGAAATCGAGAGGATCTGCACATAGTGACTGGAACGCTTATGATTCTAAAATTCCTTTACTGTGGATGGGATGGGGGATAAAAAAAGGTGGACGATCTATGAAGCAAGCTCATATGATTGATATTGCACCAACCGTTTCTTCTCTTCTAAGAATACAACCCCCTAACGGAAATATTGGCAAAGCTTTGGAAGAAGTTTTTGAATAAAATATAAGAGAACTGGCTAACTAGAATTTGATAATAAATGTATCCTTTGATTAAGGTGATTTATTGAATTGATAGTTTCTTAAAAACGAAGTTCAGATAACGACTTTATATAAACGAAAAAAGGGTTGGCTTTAAACTAAAGCCAACCCTTTTAATATAAACTTACGCTATAAGTAGCCTAGTATTTTCATTACTTGCTTACTATTTTGTTCTTCACCAAAAACTTCATAGTTAAAAGTTTCATCACGGTTTCTGCGGATGATCACTTGTTTTGGAGAAGGCAATAAACAATGATGAATACCACCATACCCACTTAAAACTTCTTGATAAGCACCAGTATGGAAAAACCCTAAGAATTGAACTTTACGAGTCTTAGGCATAAAAACATTACCTACGTGAGCTTCCTGATTGTAATAATCTTGCCCATCACAAGTGATACCTCCTAAGTTTACACGTTCGTATTCACTGTCCCAGTTGTTGATCGGTAATAAAACATAACGTTGGTTAAGGGCCCAAACGTCTGGAAGATTGGTGATAAAAGAACCATCTAACATTAGCCATTTTTCACGATCATTCTGTTGTTTACGACCTAATACTTTGTATAATATTCCAGAAGCTTCAGCAACAGTGTATTTTCCAAACTCGGTAATAATGTCCGGCTCAATAACCTCATGTTCAGCACAAATTTCTTTGATACGTCTTACAATCTCGTTAATCATGTACTCATAATCGAAATCAAAAACTAATGAATCTTTAAACGGCATACCGCCCCCAATGTCCAAAGTATCTAAATGCGGGTTTACTTTCTTGAATTTGCAATAAAGTGTTACGTACTTTTCTAATTCATTCCAATAATAAGGTGTATCAGATATACCAGAATTGATGAAAAAGTGTAAAAGTTTAACCCTGAAATTAGGGTTTTTAACGATTTTGTTATTGTACAAGTCAAGAACGTCCTCTTGTCTAATCCCTAAGCGTGAGGTGTAAAACTGAGAGTCTGGTTGTTCCTCTGCTGCAATCCTGATTCCTAAATTGCAAGGAGTGTCCAGTTCTATTTCGTCATCGTATAAGTTGAATTCTTCTTTGTTATCTAAAACAGGAATAATGTTTTTATAACCATCATGCAACATATCAATCAGATATTGCTTGTACTGAAAGGTTTTAAACCCATTACAAATCACAGTAATATCCTTGGTTAAAGTTCCTTTTTTCTCTAAGGCATCAATCATCGGCATATCAAACGCAGACGATGTCTCTAAGTGAATATCGTTTTTAAGGGCTTCTTCAACAATATGTTTAAAGTGCGAACTTTTGGTGCAGTAGCAGTATTTATAGCTACCACGATAATTATTTTTTAAAATAGCAGTCTGAAAAAGAATTTTCGCTTGCTGAATTTTTTTACTGATAATAGGCAAATACGTAAACCTTAATGGCGTACCGTAAGTTTCAATCATTTCCATCAGATTTAAATCGTGGAAATAAAGTTCATCGTCAATAATATCAAAACCTTCTTGTGGGAAACCAACGCTTTGGTCTAGAAATTCTTGGTAGCTCTGCATTTATTATTTTTTTGCAAAAATGTGATTAAATAATGGAAAAATATAAAGATTATAGATTTTTTAACAATTACCGTTCCGTATTTTATTGACTTACTCCCTTTAAATGGTTTGGGCGTAACCCGCAAGTTGGCGGGTCGGGCTATATACTACAATCTTTTTGCAAGTTCTTCGACTCCGCTCAGAATTGCAAAAAGGATTTTCGCTACTATCCCTTACGAAAATTACTTTTAGAGATAGATTATTTCTTTTCCAAATGAATTTCCGCCATCATGCACCTGGCGCTACCGCCACCAATTCTTTCAATAGTTGGTATCGGCGAAGATAAAATGTCAGCATAATTATTAATTTGAGCAATCTGAGTTTTGGTTAAACTGTTTTTTGCACTTTCGCTCATCACCAAAAATGTTTGGTTTAAAGTGTTTTTAACCTCAAGCATATTTCCAGCAAAGTTATTCATCTGCTCAAAGCTGATTTCAATAATTTCTTTTTCAGTTTTTTTAAATGAATTAACTAATTTTTCTTTCTCCTTTGAATCAGAAATACACTCTAAACAAATAACCACAAATTTCTCCGCAACACACATCATCACATTTGTATGGTAAATTGGATTGTTGCTTTGATCAAACCCGTGGAAAGTAAGTGCATTATAGCCACTTTCATTGCAAAAAACATCCAATGCTTTTGGATGAGTACGTATAGAAAGGCAAGCGTAAGCAACTTTATAATCACGGTCTAAAACCATACTTCCTGTACCTTCTAAATATTGCTCACGATCTTCAGTAAAAGTTAAATCGTTAATTTCTGTGATGTTAAACTGCGTACTTAAAATATCTAAAATATCATCTCTTCTTTCATTTCTTCGGTTTTCAGCCTGCATTGGGTAAACATAAACACTACCGTTTTCGTGAAAAGAAACCCAATTGTTAGGGAAAATAGAATCAGGTGTATGCGGTTGTAAAGTGTCCTCAATCACAATCACATTAATATGATTTAAACGAAGGGTGTTCACAAATTGATTAAATTCAGCTAAAGCCCTTTCCTGCACTTTGTCTTTCACCGGGCGATTTTGAAAAGTATTGCCTTCTGTTTGTGCATTAAAACCAAACGCTACCGGCCTAATCATTAATATATTTGAAGTGCTTTGCATGGTGCTTTTATAAAGTACTATTAGTCAGATGTTTTTTGTCCGCAGTCCGTAGCCTAGTTGTCTATTTCCAACTTAGACTCTTTGTAGCTAAGCCTAGACTTCCGACATCCGTCCTCCGACCGCGGACTATTAATAACCAACTACAGCTCATCTCTCAAAATAGGCATACTCATACAATGAAAACCGCCTCTTGCTCTGGATAATTCTGCCGAAGGAATTGTAATAAAAGTGTTTTCTAAAGTTGCCGGATCTAATTCTCCATTTTCAAATTTCTTTAACAATTTCTTTACTGGAATCACCAAAAAGCCTTTTTCTTTGAAAGTTTTTAAGGTAACCTCGTTTCTATCATAACCAATAACAACACCTTCTTTTATCGCTAGCAAATTGCATGAATCAGTCCACTGTTCACGAGCATCAAAAGGGAATTGCTGATTTCCAGAGTAAATAAACTCTGTCTCTTTACCAGAATTTAGGTCGTTTAAGCTGATATCATTTAGTAAATCTTCAACCGAATTAAATTTTTTGGGTTGGGTAATACTGTCTTTAATAAATTGAGTAACCTCTACCTTTTGTTTAGGTTGGTTCATTATAATATAGTCAATCGGTTCAGAACCATCACCACGTTTATCAGCTTTGGCAATAGACTCTAAAATAACCCAAATATTCTTTTTCACCTGAGTAAATACGGTGTCCATGTGCATATAATCACGTTTGTTGGGTATTTTCACCACAGTTACCTTTTCAACAACATTTTTTTCAAATAGTAGTTTTATGGTTTCGCTTATGGCCAAAGCAGATGTTCTTTCGCTACAGCCAATTAATAAGTGATTTTTAGCAACCATCATTACATCACCACCTTCTAATGTGTTTCGGTAATTTTCGTCCTCCTCGGCAAGTATAACGTGTTCAAGCGTATCGGGTAACTCAATAATATTATTGCGGTAATTCGCAAAATAGGGATGATTAAAGAAAACGTATTTTGCTAAAAGCGACTCTCTAGCTCTCGCTTTTTTAGCGGGCTTGTTTAATAAAATATGCTGATTAATTACAATGCCTATATCTCTTGTGAAAATAAAGTTTGGTATAGGTGCAAAAATGAGTTCATTTTTATGAAGTGCTCCAGAAATAAAGGTTTCTGCTAATTCTTGAGCTGATAATTTATTGAGTTGTAATTTTAACTGATAAGTACAGTTCTCAAAAGCACAAACGGCAGAAATTAATTCGTCTTTGAGCTTTTCATTAGCTAATATTTCTGTAAGTAATTGCTGAATTTCTAATACCTTTTTTGATGCATGAAAAGCTTTATTAGCGGGCTTATAAAACCGTCTATCGCTTTGTTTATCAATTTCGGCTATTTTTCCTTTAACTTTTTCTGGGTCTAAAAAGTAAAGTAATAATTTTAAATAGTAGTCGTATTCTTTTTTTCTAGCAGTTTCTAAGTCTACAATATCTTCAAAAAGCCAATCTTGTGCTTTTGAAGGTACAATGTTGCCCAAGCCACTATCAGGACTGTGAATTAACAGACAGCGTAACGTTCCAATTTCAGAACTTACATTCAAATCGAAGTTTGATGAGTCGTTTAGCATAAATTATTTGGTCAAACACAAAGCTATTAGAATTTAAATCAAAAATTAAATAGCTCAGATGAAGTTTAGATTAATTATTTTTGCCAGATGAAATTTTTACAACAAGCCATTGTTAAGGCTTTCGCCGATATATTTGATACAGAGCTTCAAGAAAATCAGATTAATTTAGAGCAAACAAAAAAAGAATTTGAAGGTCATGCAACTTTCGTTGTTTTTCCTTTTGTTAAACATACCAAAAAATCTCCGGAACAAACAGCCAATTTATTAGGGGAGTACATTCAAAAAAATCATGAAGAGGTAGAAAATTATAATGTAATTAAAGGCTTTTTAAACTTGGCTTTAAGTGATGCTTATTGGCTTTCGGTTTTTAAAAGTGAAATAATTGCCGATGGGTTTGGGTTTTTACCAAAAAACGGACAAAAGGTAATGGTAGAATACTCATCGCCAAATACCAACAAACCTTTGCACTTAGGTCATGTGCGTAATAATTTATTAGGTTTTTCTGTTTCAAATTTATTAGATGTTGCCGGGTTTGAGGTTGTTAAAGCCAACTTGGTAAATGACAGAGGTATACACATCTGTAAATCTATGCTGGCTTGGCAAAAGTTTGGTAATAGTGAAACTCCAGAAAGTGCTGGCTTAAAAGGCGATCATTTGGTGGGTAAATACTATGTTATTTTTGATCAAGAATATAAAAAGGAAATCAGTGGTTTAGTTGCCCAAGGCAAAACCGAAGAAGAAGCGAAAAAGCAAGCACCCTTAATTTTAGAAGCACAACAAATGCTTTTAAAATGGGAGCAGGGCGACCAAGAAGTAATTGATTTATGGAAAAAAATGAATTCTTGGGTATATGCCGGCTTTGATGAAACCTATAAAAAAATGGGTGTAGGCTTTGATAAATACTATTACGAATCTGATACATATTTATTAGGAAAAGATATTGTTGAGGAAGGATTGGAAAAAGGAGTTTTCTTTAAAAAAGAAGACGGCTCTGTTTGGATAGATTTAACCGCCGATGGATTAGATGAGAAGTTAGTGCGCAGGGCAGATGGAACTTCGGTTTACATTACTCAGGATTTAGGTACAGCACAATTAAAATACGATGATTTTAAAGTTAATAAATCTTTATATGTAGTTGGTAACGAACAGGATTACCACTTTAAAGTTTTGTTTTTGATTTTAGAAAAACTGGGTAAGGATTGGGCTAAGGGCTTATATCATTTGTCGTACGGAATGGTTGATTTACCTTCCGGAAAAATGAAATCAAGAGAAGGAACAGTAGTTGATGCTGACGATTTAATTGACGAAATGAAAGCAACCGCCAAAGAAAAAACAGAAGCTTTGGGCAAGGTTGATAACTTTGATGATGCAGAGAAAGAAGCTTTGTATCAGATGATTGGCTTAGGTGCTTTAAAGTATTTCTTATTGAAAGTAGAGCCCAAAAAGCGTTTGCTATTTGACCCAAATGAATCTATTGATTTTCAAGGAAATACAGGTCCGTTTATTCAATATACTCATGCTCGTATTAAATCTGTTTTAAAGAAAGCTGATTTTAAAGATGGCATTATTGAATACCCAAAAGCTTTAGGAGAAACCGAAGTTGAATTGTTACAATTAATGAGTAGGTATCCTGAAATTATTGAGCAAGCAGCTAAAGACTATAATCCTGCAGCTATTGCCAATTTCGCTTATGATTTATCAAAAAGTTATAATAAGTTTTACCAAACAGAATCCATTTTAAAAGTGGAAGATGACTTACTTAAAAACTTTAGACTGCTACTATCATTACATACTGCAAAAACTTTAAATCAATCAATGTCTATATTAGGTATTGAAATGCCCGAAAGGATGTAGCTTTGTTAAGCTTTAAGTAAAAAGACCTGTATTGTTGAAAAGCATACTTTAGATTTTACTTTATAAAAAAAGGCTGTTTTCTTTTCGAAAACAGCCTTTTTGCGTTATAGTGCTTGAAATATCTTATTGATCTCCAGCAATTTTATCCATTACTTCTAAACTTACTCCAGTTGAAGAATAACCTCCATCATGGAAAAGATTTTGCATAGTAACCATACGTGTTAAATCAGAGAATAAGCTAATGCAGTAATCAGCACAAGATTCTGCACTTGCATTACCAAGAGGCGAAATCTTATCTGCAAAATCAAAGAAATTATCAAATCCTTTAATTCCATTACCAGCAGTTGTACGTGTTGGCGACTGAGAAACAGTGTTTATACGTACATTTTTCTCTAGACCATAGTGGTAGCCAAAACTACGAGCGATAGACTCTAACATTGCTTTAATATCAGCCATGTCAGTATAAAAAGGATAAGTACGTTGAGCTGCCATATAAGTTAAGGCAACAACGCTTCCCCACTCATTAATAGCGTCCATTTTTTTAGCAACAGCTAACATTTTGTGTAAAGACATTGCAGAAACATCAATCCCTTTAGAGAAGTAATCGTAGTTTAACTCTGGGTAAGGAACTTTTTTACGGATGTTTACACTCATACCAATTGAATGGAGTACAAAGTCAATTTTACCTCCCAATATTTCTTGAGACTGGGTAAATAAGTTTTCTAACTCTTCAACACTAGTAGCATCTGCTGGAATAATCTGAGAGCCTGTTTTTTCTGCCAAAGCATTAATTTCGCCCATACGCATAGCGATAGGAGCGTTTGTTAACACAAAAGTAGCACCTTCTTCATGTGCTTTTTCTGCAACTTTCCAAGCAATTGAATTTTCATCTAATGCACCGCTAATGATGCCTCTTTTTCCTTTTAATAAGTTATAAGCCATATATTGTTATATCTGTTTTTGTGTCTGAATTAGGTTTATCACATCTTTATTTCCGTAAAGATAAAAATAACCCTTAATTAATTTTGCAATAATTCCTTTGCGTTTTGTAAGGCAGCTTCTTTCGGGTTCTCACCGCTCAACATTTTTGCAATTTCTAAAACTCGCTCTTCTTTATCTAAACGCTTTATTTGGGTATAAGTTAAATCATTTTTTGTGATTTTATGTACAAAATAATGCGCATTGCCTTTACTGGCCATTTGCGGTAGGTGCGTAATAGCAATAACTTGCATCGCTTTTGATAGTTCCTGCATAATTAAACCCACTCTGTTAGCTACTTCACCAGAAACTCCAGTATCAATCTCATCAAAAATTATGGTTGGTAAAGCAGTTTTTTGCGATATCAAAGACTTTATGCTCAACATTAATCGCGAAAGCTCACCACCTGATGCTACCTTGTTTAACTCGTTTAGTTGGTGACCTTTGTTTGCATTGAACAAAAATCTAACCTGGTCAATTCCGTTAATGTCGAATTTTTGCTCGGGTAGGAGGGTTTGTTCAATTTTAATTTGTGCAGTTGGCATTCCCACTTCTGCAAGCGTTTTTACAATATGTTGCTCAATATTTGGGATTACTTTTTTTCTGCTTTCGCTGATTTGTGTAGCTTGTTTCAATAACTCTTTTTGAGCAGCTTGTAATTCATTTTCTAATTTAATCAGGTCTTCATCAGCAAATAAAATATCGTTTAGTTTATTAGATAAATCATTTTTGATGTTTAAAAGCTCATGATTACTATTTACCCGATGTTTCTTTTGCAAAGCGTAAAGTTGACTCAAGCGCTCATTAATTTCTTCCGTTCTTGATTCATCAAAAACAGTATGTTGCTCTAAGCTTTCTAATTCGTCAGCAATATCCTTTATTTCTATATTACAGCTTTGTAGGCGTTCTAAAAGCGGACTAACTGCACCTTCGTAACTTTCTATTGCTTGCAGTTGAGAAAGTGCCTCTTTAAGTTTTGGTAAAACAGCCTGCTCAAAACCATTTATTAAATAACTGGAGCTATACAAGTTTTTCTTGATTTCTTCAGCGTGGGTAAGGCTATTGAGTTCTTGCTCTAAAGCTTCTTGTTCTTCTGCTTGTAAGTTTGAAGCTTCTAGCTCGTCAAATAAAAACTGAAAATAATCTTGGTCTGCTTTTGCTTTATCGCTTTGTTCTAATAATGTAGCGTACTTTTTCTGCGTTTTTTTATAAAGCTGAAAGTTAGTTTTGTAATTATTAATTGCGTTTTGATGTTCAGCAACTACATCTAAAACCAGAAGCTGGAAAGCGCTATCGTTTATTTCTAAAGTTGCGTGTTGCGAGTGAATATCAATTAACTGTTGACCTAAAGCCTTTAGTGTAGTTAAGTTAACCGGTGTGTCGTTTATGAACGCTCTAGATTTTCCGTCTAAAGCAATTTCTCTTCTTAAAACCGTTTCATCGTCGTAATCTAAATCGTTATCAGTAAAAAAGTCTTTGAAATGATAATTCTGAATATTGAAAAACCCTTCAATCACACATTTTTTTTGCTGATTAAAAAAGTACTTGCTATCAGCTCTTTGCCCTAAAATTAAACCCAAAGCACCTAAAACAATAGATTTTCCTGCTCCGGTTTCTCCAGTGATAATGTTTAAATCTTTATCAAAAGAAATGTCGAGGTTATCAATTAAAGCATAGTTTTTTATCAATAATCTGCTTAGCATGGTTCTTAAAAATCAAAAAAAGAATGTGTTATTTAAATTAGAAGAAGACTTATTTAATCTTTTTGAGTTCTTCGTATTTCGATGAATTTGATGGGTCTACATCAACCATTAAATTATAAACCTTGGAACGCTCCATTGGATCTCCTTTACTGAAAATATCCACAATTTCATCCGCTTTTGCTGAAAAGAAAACCTGATTTAACATAGAGCTTTGTTTTTGCTTGTCAAGATCAGACAACTGAGGGAGCGTACTAGCAATAGCTTTTCTGCCTTTGGTAATATCCTCGCTCATTACGTCTAAACCTAAGCGGTGGTAGCTGTACATAATGTTTCTGATGGGTAAAAAGCTTTTATTATTTAGGTTTTCAATTAACCAATATCTGTTTTTTAAGCCTTCAAAAGCTTTCCAGCCAGCGAATGAAGCATTTTGTGCATTATTAATAACTGTTTGTGCTTTTGTGTAATAATCTGACCCACCAAGTTTAGAGAATGAATCAGCATCAAACCCAATAATTACGTAAGCGTAAAATGCCAACATAGAGCTAAGATTATTTTGGTAATTTTGATCAGTATAGTCTAATGGTTGCCCTTCAGTATAACTGAAATCAAAACTTTTATCATTAATGGTTAACAAAGTAGTGTTGTAAGATGCTCCATAAACGGGTCTGCTACTTAATATTTGTGCTTCACCTTGGAAATTACTACCACCGTCCCAATTTTTTAAAGTAATTACCAAGTTGCAATCAATCCGTTCTTGTGATCTTAATTCAAAGTCAGTCCATTTTCTGTTATTCAAAAACTCGCTGATGATGATCTGTAAATCTTCCAGAGCCTTCTTGTTGGTGTTTTGAATTTGTGGCGATAAAACTTGTACTCGGCAATTTAAATCTTGAGCAAAGGTGTTTATAGACAAAAAGCATAGTGCAAGCACAATTAATTTCTTCATATCAGCGATACTATTTTGTTGCAGATATCTTTTGCAACTTCTTCTTTAGTTTTTAAGCTAAACTCCGTTTTAACCAAATTCTTATCAATAATGGTGATTTTGTTGGTGTCAGCTTTAAAGCCAGCTCCAACATCATTCAAAGAGTTAAGGACTATGAAATCCAGATTTTTACGTTGAAGTTTTTTGATTGCATTTTCTTCTTCATCGTTAGTTTCTAATGCAAAACCCACCAAAATCTGATTTTTTTTAGCTTCCCCTAAGGTAAAAAGAATATCAGCGGTTTTCTTTAAGTTGATAGAAAACTCATCGGTATTTTTCTTTATTTTTTGTGTAGCGACTTGCTTTGGAGTATAATCTGCTACTGCTGCGCTCATTATACAGATGTCAACGGTGTTGAATTCAGATTGACAAGCTTCTAGTAATTCACCTGCTGAAGTGATATTTACCAATTTAACCCCATTTGGTACAGCTAAATTTGTTGGGCCACTTACCAAGGTAACGTCTGCACCTAAATCGTTAAGTTCGTTAGCAATTGCATATCCCATTTTACCCGAAGAATGGTTGCCTATAAATCTTACAGGGTCTATTGCTTCATAGGTGGGGCCAGCTGTTACCAATACTTTTTTATTTTTTAAAGGTTGGTTTGCGCTTAATTTGTTAGCAATAAAATCAAAAATTTCTTGTGGTTCTGCTAACCTTCCTTCGCCAAATAAACCACTAGCAAGTTCGCCTTTGGTAGGTTCAATAATGGTGTTTGAGTAGTGTTTTAGCTTTACCAGATTGTTTTGAGTACTCATGTGTTTCCACATATCTAAATCCATTGCCGGAGCAATATATATAGAACATTTGGCAGAGAGGTAAACTGCGGAAAGTAAATTATCACAAATTCCGTTGGCGAATTTAGCAATTGTATTTGCTGTTGCTGGGGCAATCAATATTAAATCTGCCCATAAAGCCAATTCAACATGGTTGTTCCACGTTCCTGTACCAGCATCTGCATAGGTGCTGTAAACTTGGTTTTTTGATAAAGTGGAAAGGGTAAGGGGAGTGATAAAAGAGGTTGCGTCTTTTGTCATTACAACCTTTACGTTTGCGCCAGCTTTTACAAATAACCTAACAATTTCTGCCGATTTATAACTTGCAATGCTACCGCAAACGCCAAGGAGTATATTTTTGTCTTTAAGCATTGTGGACATGCTCAAATATAGAACAATTAGTTTTGTTCTTTAGCTGGATTTCTGTGATAAACTTTACCGTGTAAAAATTCATCAATAGCAACTAAAGAAGGTTTTGGCATTCTTTCGTAGTGTTTAGAGATTTCAATTTGCTCTCTATTTTCAAAAATCTCTTCTAAATTGTCGTTTGAACTAGCAAATTCAGCTAATTTACTGTGTAATTCTTCTTTTACGTTAGCTGCAATTTGATTAGCTCTTTTACTAATAATTACTAAAGATTCGTAAACATTTTGTGTTTCCACATCTAGGCCTCTTAAGTCTCTAGTTACCGTTGTATTTGCAACTGTTGGCTTAACTGCTGCTACTTCTTTAGTGTTTTCTTTATTGTTCATCTGTTTGCTTGGTTTTATAGCCGTAGGCCGCTAAAATTTCTTTTGTTTTTTCTATACCTTTTAAAGAAGCATTTTTTAAATCTTCGGCTTCTTTTGCATATTTACTGCTTGGATATCTTTCTACAAATCTATTGTATTCATCAATAGCTTCGTTATATCTCTCTTCTTGTCTCGTTTCTAAACTGTTTTTGGCATACAAATATTGTGATTCAATGGCTAAATACTCCATTTCTTCAGCATACTTAGTATCCGGAAAGTCTTTTGCAGAGTTTTTAAATGCAATTACTGCTGCTTGGTAATCTCCAATATCTAAAAACAACTTTGCGTTTTCAAAAGATTTACGTTCTAATTTATCTCTTAAATCAGAAATCAATTTACTAGCTTCTGCTACACGTTCGCTTTTTGGATAAAGGTTAATGAACAACTGTAAAGACTCTATTGCTTTATAAGTATTATCCTGATCTAACGAGAAATTAGGAGAATCTAGATAGAAACAATAAGCTGCTAAAAACCTACACTCTTCGGCTTTTGGACTACTTGGATAAGTGTCAGCAAAAGATTTGAAATGGTATCTTGCTGATAAATAATCTTTTAGCTTGTAGTTGGTGTAAGCATAGTAATAATATAAATCTTCTGATTCAGCTCTTCCTCTATATCGTTGTACTAAATCATCAAATAAAACTAAAGCTTTTGAATAATCTTTTTTGTTGTATAAACGAATAGCTTCCTGATATTTTTTTGCAACATCAGTACTGGCTCTAAGCTTCTCAAATCTGCTTTTACAACTCGTAAAAACAACTGTAAATAATATAAATAAGCTTAATACGGTTAAGCTCTTGTTTTTAAACATCCTGCAAAGATAGGTTAATAAATAATAATGTCAATTTTAAATAATACGAATTGCTAAACTAAAATATTTCTTTCAGCTAAACAGATAATTAACAAAATTTAACGTCCGTTAGTTGGTTAGGTTTTAGTTTGTCGGTGGTTAGTTTGTTAGGCTTTATTATAAAGTAAAGTTAGTTTTTAGTCGTTTTACTCCACCTAACATTCTATCCTTTAACCCTCACTAATTCAAAACTTACTTATACACCGCAATTATTGAATCGCTTTTAATGATAACGTTTCTAATAGACCTTTCAACCAAATCAATTTTTAACTTTTGATTATTTAGATACTCCATTATTTCTTCGTGAGATTTACCTGTATAATCTGGGTCAAAATTATGCATCCATGTCATCATACCTTCATCTGCAATAGCTAGCTGCTCTACTGTTTGTGTAAGTTCAGCTTTGGCTTGTACGGTGTCTAAACTTGTATTTACAGACTTTAAACTATCAAGATGGCGTGTAATTTTGTTAATCTGTATCTTTCTTTCCATTAACAAGCCCATATCTGCCATTACGCTATCGTGTGTAGCAATTACAGCTTCTTGCAGATCTTCTTGTAGTTTTTTAGGGTTATCCCCACCGCAGGCGCTTAAGCCAAGTGTGGCTATAAATACACCGAATAAAATGTGCTTTGTTAGATTAGTCAATTGCATAATAAAGTTGATTTATGTTATAATTTAAGCCAATAATGAAACGTCCACTGCTTCTTGGGTGATCTGTTAGTGCGGACCAAGTATTTGTTTGAAAGCTGGTATTGATGCCTATGTTTTTGATGAAAATATCTAAACCCATACCAGTCATCAAGTTATTGGTTTCATGCTCTCCAGTTACTACACCTTTATACTTTTCTCCTTTTGAAAATTCGTAACTGGCCTGTATTGATGGGATAAGTTTAACGTCCTTACTTAAATCTATCCTTTTAAAGATACTCAAAAAATTGTTGCTACTGTTTGCAATGGATTCATTTTCGGCATTTTCTCCATTCATTTTGTAGGATGTATTTGCGCTCAATCCCCAAGTTTTATAACCCAGCATATAGTTTGCGTAAATAAATCCATCTGCACTGCCTGTGCCAGGTTGAAACGGGGTAGAATAAGTTAATCCACCATCGCTTTTGATATTGTTTTTTCCGGTAGGAAGTTTTATTCCAGCACCTGTAATTAAACGTTGATTTAATTTTCTGTCAAGTTTCCTAAGAAGATGATAGCCCGCGTACACATTGATGTCACCAAATCCAGAAATGGTAGTAGTTTGGTTATTGTAGCTTTCAGAGTTATTTAAATAGGGTAGTATCGCATTCACTTCTACTCTTTTATGTAAAAAGTATCTAGCTCTAATTTCCGTGGTACGGTAAACTTCATAATCGTCTTTTAAACCGTTATGTTGTCCCGGAGGGAAGTTAGTTTGGTCTTTTGTAGGGAGAAAACTTGCGTTCGATGGAAAAAACTGTTGATTTTGCCCAGAATAGCCGTTGTAAGAACGATAGCGGTACAATACCCCAATACTGCTTTGGTTGTCATAAGGTGTGATACCCATAAAACAACCGCAAATGTCGCAAGCAAATGTACTTGAGCTTGTTAAAACTAATATTAATATAATTATTTTATTCTTCACTGAATTTGGGGTTTTTTAAGAAAGTTTGGTCTGTTAATGTTTTTAAAAAAGCTAACAAACTAATTTTTTCTTCGGAGTTTAATGAAATCCCATTTTTTAAAATAGGGTCTAAATTTGAGTGATTTTTGATACCAGTACTATAATGCTCTAGCACTTCGTTTAAAGTAGAAAGTCTTCCATCATGCATATAAGGTCTGCTTACTTCTATATTTCTAAGTGTAGGCACTTTAAACTTTCCTTCATCAGTAATTAATTCTGTAATGTGTGCTCTGCCATTATCTGAAGAAATTATATCCAATCCATTGTTTCTAAAAGAATTGTCGGTGAAAAGTGGCTCGGTATGGCATTGACCACAATTGGTTTTAAATAATTGATAACCTTTTTGTTCTTCTTCTGTAAAAGTGGTTTTCCCTTGTTTTACTTGGTCATACTTGCTGTCGTCAGAAATCATCATTCCGGTAAATTGAGCTAAAGCAAATAACATCTTTTGGGATGTGATTTCTGATGTGCCAAATGCTTGTTTAAATTGCCTTTTATAGGTGCTGTTTCCATTAAGATACTCCATAACAGCCGAAAGACTGGTTGCCATTTCGCAAGTATCTGCAATTGCATTAAGAGGAACAAGCTCCAAATTTTTTATGCCACCATCTAATAGTAAATTGTCTTTCCAAATAAGATTAAAAAGCACCGGAGCATTTCTTTTACCAAAGCAATTATCTACACCGTGACTGGTTTCATGATCTAAATTGGCAAAGCCCGCAAATTGTTGATGGCATGAACCGCAACTCACTGTAGCATCAGCAGAAAGATTAGCGTCGTAAAACAATTTTTTTCCTAACTCAAAACCTTGTTCTGTTGGCGGGTTCGCTCCAAAATCGTAAGCAGGTGCTGGGAAATAATCTGGAAAAACAACATTCAATAATCGGTTGCTTTCGGCATCCTCCTTCTGACAAGAAAATAAAAACAGCAAGATTCCAATAAACCCTAATACGCTTAATTTTTTCATGTTTTAAAATAATTTCCTGAGCTTTTGCAAGCTCAGGAAAGGTATTAGTTATGAATGTGGTCTAAAGAAAACATACCTTCTGCATAATTATTTGCAATTAAAAGTGCGTTCGCTCCTCCATGCATTGTATTGTAAGTGGCAAAAGAAATATCTTGTTTACCTGTGAACATTTTAGCTACATTCACTTTGATATGAACCTCTGGAACTTTATCCGTTCTGATTCTTAAAGTATAAGGTGCTAAATCAATACTGGTTTTTCTGATAGCATTTGTAGTTGCTGATGCGCCACCAATATGAAAAGCCAATTTATTGTTTGTTGCGACAGATGCAGGCGAAGAACCTTCTAGTTTTACAAAAATATATCCCGAATTCCAAGTCCAAAACATTCCGTTTAATGGATCTAAAGCATCAGTTTGTGCACCCGCAAAATTTCTTGCAGAATCCACACCGATTGTAAAACTAATTTTGGTGTAATCTCCGGCAGGGATGCCTTCAATCATCGGTTTTAAAGAACTCTCTTCTGATTGATCAATTAAAAAGTAATTCTCTGGTACTTTATAAATACTTCCTTTAGAGTCGGTTAATTCGATATTTGACACGTAATATTTGAAAGTACTGATATTGAAGTCTTCGCTAGATGCGTTTGTATAAGTTTTGGTGTTTAACTCTAATGATGCGTTATCTACTACGTTTTCAAATTCGAAATTTAACGTTCCAGATCCAATAATTTCGGCTTCTTCTTTTTTACAAGAGGCCAAACCAATGGCAACACATGCCATTGCATATAATATTTTTTTCATTATGCTTGTTTGATTTTAAATAAATAATAAAAAGACCTATTTATTAGGCTTTTTTAGAGGTAAAATCAAACAAAAGGTGGTGGGTGAAAAATAGAGGTGTACTTAGTAAGAGAATATTGTTGAGAGTAAACAGGATGATCTGTTAATAAATCATTACAAAAAAAAGCAATCTTAAACTCCGTAATCAACATGGTTTGTTGCGACAGATCTTTTTGTATTTGTCGTTCGTTTGCTTCTTGTTTTTTTTGAGCTTCAGCAATTTTTTTTGATAAAAAACATTTACCGTGGCAATTTAATTGGGGTTTGTCTTTATTTATACAAAGCACATTAGCTATATAATCTTTGTTTAGCTCGTAACCTGCAAAATAGAAAAGCCTAGTTAGCGTAGAACTAACTATTAATACTGTCAAGAAAAGGCAGAAGCTTCGTTTTAACATTCGCGGCAAAAGTATCGCTTTATCGTATAGAAATCAAATTTTTAAAAGAAATCAATGAAATAATCTGCTTTATTGTAAATAGATTTGTGGGGAGAATCCTTATATTTGAGTTTTAATTATTTTATGATGGAATTACCTGTTGGATCGAGAAAAGAAGTAATGAGTTATTTGGAGCCGTTTATGGTTAACGAAATGGCTGATTATTTAAAACCGGTTGAAGATATGTGGCAACCAGCAGACTTTTTGCCTGATGCCAGCAAAGATACATTTTTTGATGAAGTAAAGGATTTGCAAGGTAATGCAAATGAGCTTTCTTACGACTTAATGGCTGTTTTAGTAGGTGATACTATTACTGAGGAAGCTTTGCCAACATATGAATCTTGGTTGTGCATGGTTGATGATATTTCTCGTAACGAGCAAGGTGGGTGGATGAAATGGGTGAGAGCTTGGACAGCAGAAGAAAATCGCCATGGAGACTTATTGAACAAGTACCTTTATTTATCTGGAAGAATTAACATGAGAGCGATGGAAGCATCTACTCAATATTTAATTCAAGATGGTTTTGATATTGGCACTGGTTACGATCCTTATAGAAACTTTATTTATACCTCTTTTCAAGAAATAGCAACCAATGTATCGCATAGAAGAGTTGCAATGTTGGCCAAAAACTGTGGAGACAAACAACTTTCCAAAATGTGTGGCGTAATTGCAGCGGATGAGGCTAGACATGCAAAGGCTTACAAAGCTTTTATTAGTAAGGCTTTTGAAGTTGACGCAAATGAAGTTATGCTTGCTTTTGAAGATATGATGCGTAAAAAGATTGTAATGCCAGCACACTTTTTACGAGAAATGGGTACAAATATTGGTCATACCTTTGGTCATTTTACCGATGCGGCACAACGCTTAGGTGTTTATACTGCAGTTGATTATGTGGATATTTTAAAAACCTTAATTGAGGATTGGAATATTGAAAGCATGAAGGATTTAAACGGTGCTGGTGAAAAAGCTCGTGATTATATTGTTGCTTTACCTAATAGGTTAACCCGAATTGCAGATCGTATTAAAGTACCTAATTTGGAATATAAATTTAGCTGGATTATTGGCTAAACCGATGCTTATAAAACTGTTAAAAAAATAATAGTTGAAATTACTGCTAAGCTTCCTATATTTAAGTATTGATATAAAATCCAACTATTATGAACGAAGAAAAGGATATTAAAAAAAAGAATACTAATACACCAAAAAAGGAAGTTAAAAGCGGTGTAAAAAAAGGCCTAAAATCTAAAGAAGATATTGTTGCAAATTGGTTACCTAGATATACAGGGAGACCTTTAGAAGAATTTGGAGAGTATATTTTACTGACTAATTTTTCTAAATATGTTCAGTTGTTTTCTGAGTGGAATGATAATGCGCCTATTTACGGATTAGACAAGCCAATGCAAAGTGTTACTGCAAACGGGATTACCATTATCAATTTTGGAATGGGAAGCCCTTTAGCTGCTACCATGATGGATTTGTTAACCGCTATTGAAACTAAAGCAGTGCTTTTTCTAGGAAAATGCGGTGGCTTAAAAAGAAAAAACCAAATTGGTGATTTAATTTTACCTATTGCAGCAATTAGAGGCGAAGGAACATCTAACGATTACTTACACCCAGAAGTACCAGCATTGCCTGCCTTTGCATTACAAAAAGCTATTTCAACCACTATTAGAGATCATTCAAGAGATTACTGGACTGGTACGGTTTATACTACCAACAGAAGAGTGTGGGAGCATGACAAAGAGTTTAAAAAATATTTGAAAGAACTGCGAGCAATGGCGGTAGATATGGAAACTGCTACTGTTTTTGTTACTGGCTTTGCTAATGAAATCCCTACGGGAGCTTTGCTTTTAGTATCTGACCAACCAATGATTCCGGAAGGTGTGAAAACGGCTGAAAATGACGGTTCAAAAACATCTATTGAACATGTAGAGTCGCATCTTAAAATAGGAATTGATTCTCTTAAACAATTGATAAATAACGGGAAAACTGTTAAACACTTGAAGTTTTAGTATTGTAAAGAAAAAATATTTTCCCACAGTTTTAAGATAAAGGATATTTCATTTTTTTGGAATATCCTTTATTTTTTTAATGAGTTTTGATGGCTAAGTAAAGTTAGTTTTATTGTGTTGTTTAATATGTCCTCTCAAAAAATCTTTAATTTCCCACCTTTTTTGCTTGTTAGAGATTTTGTTCAGCTGTAAAATTATCCTTTCATTTTCTGTAGTACTAAAAACAATTTGTGAAAAATGGGTCTCAAAATATTCTATGCCTTCAAACCTTAAGCGTATTTCTTTTTCAAGCTTACTTTGCTTAAAAGCAATCTCTTCTTCGTTAATAAAAATATAATGGTGAGGCTTTTCTTTAGTAAGCCGATACAAACTCATTATAGCAAAGCAAGAAAAAACAGAGAGAATGATATAAGAGTTGAATTCTGTGATGACTTGATAGAGATTCAATAGAAATGAGATTCCGGATACAATTGCACATGTCAATAAAAGTGCAAATAACACATTGTTTGAGAAAAGATATTTATCATATTTAATGTATATCGTTTTTTCAGTTTTCATGTCTTTAAGGCTTCTGTTTTTCTTTATACGATAACCTTTAACTGAAAGTTTCATTTTGATTTTATAGATATCTCATAAGTAGGTTTTTAATGAAAAAATATTTTCAATACTAAACTAGGTGTACTTAAATAGTTTTGAAGAAAGAAATTATAAGTTGTTCAATTCATCTGTGTAATTCTCCCATCCTTATCAAAGTAATGCTCTGTTTCTATTTTAGAGTATGGTAGGTGGATGTCAGCGGGGAATTCGTCTTCTCTGAAAGCACTTGTTCTCGCTATATGAAGTTGGTCAATTTTATTTGCTTAGCAAAGCAAAATCCTGAGCGTTCCCTATAAACACTGAACAAGCAAGTATTAATAGAACAAAAATCCTTTTCATAAGGTAATATGATTTCGCCAAAATTATTACTTAGAAATAACTACTATCTTTTCTGTTTTTCCATCAGCGTTGAAGATATAAGCAGTATTTGATTTTTGCGTGTTAACAGATTTTTTCCCATCAGCCGAAACATTACTTATGTACCTGTCAGTTTCTTTTAAAAGTAACTTACTGTTACTTAGTGATGCGCTTTTTAGTAACCTTGTTACTCGGTTACTATTGTCTTTGTTTACAAAAATTGCGTAAAAAACGATGTTAGCCATGTCAATAATTTTATAATTTTCATCTAATGACGATACGTAAACCACATTGATGTAAGCATCGCTTTTAGAGTCGTTTAAATTATAAACAATAAAGTTTTGTTTCCCAATACTAATGCGACCTATGGCGTTGATTTGTGCTGTTCCAGAATTAATACTTTTCTTATATACTTCAGGCTTAAAATTGCCATTTTCGTCCCTCATAGCGTTAAAAACCAAGTCAGTAACATTCTCCTTTAAAAAAGGGTATTTACTAACATCTGCTCTTCCGTCTTTTTCTGGTAACGGAACCATACTTACGCCAAGTTCGTAGGGTAAATCAAGTAAAGGGAATTTGCTTTCAAAAGTAGCTTTGTTAAGTTGAGCAAAAGCTGTTGTACTAATAAATAAAAGTACTAGTAAAATAGAGGTTTGGTTTTTCATTTGTTTTTATTTATAAATCTGATTTAGTATTCCGTCTTCATCAAAATAATGCTCAGATTCGGTTTTGGAATATTGTAGTTTAATGTCTCCTGGGAATTTATCTTCCCTGTTAATCAGTGTATAATCAATGGTCAGCTTATTCTCTTTAGCACTTAATGCTGAAAAAGCGTGGTCGGTTTTAATAAATTGATTGTCAGGGTTTTTAATCTCCTGAAACTCTTGAGTGTAATAAGAAAGCGACTGCATATTGATAGGTTGATAGGCTTCATCTAAAGAGATGATAAAAATTTCATTTAAACCGGTTTTGGTATCGGGATTCATGGAGGCCTCTAAATAGATAACGTAGCTTCTGTTTGCGTAATTTAATCGCCCAATTGCATAATGTTTTGCATTTTCGTTGATGAAAAGATTGGTGTTCAGATACTTTTTGATGATGTCAGAAATTTCTTCCCCCACAAACTTAGCTTTAGCCGGATTAAATTGCTCTTTGATATTATAACTCATAAAAAGCAGCCCTTTAGTGTCGTAAGGTAAGTTTAAGAGAGGGAATTTGGCTTCAACTACAGTTTTGTTGAGTTGAGCAAAAGTTGGTAAAGTAAAAATTACTGCCAAAAATAAGATGAGTTTACTTTTCATTTGACTGTGGTTTGTTTGTGTAATCAAATTTAAACTACAATAGCGGTTAACTCATACCCATAAATACTGATTTTTAGTTGAAAATATAACGATTAAGGAGTTTAACAGTTATAAGAGGGAGCGATGAAAAATTAATATTTTACACATTCTGGCAGTTCTTCCAGAAATTGATAGCTGTTATTTTCGTAATCCATTACACAGCAAAAATGTTGTAAGCCGTTGCTGATGACCAAGTATTTTACTTGATGTATCATATTGTATCGAGCAGCTTGGTCAAAAACATCCTGAGAGATTTTTACAGAAGTTGCTTTACATTCAACCAAAACCTCTGGGGTACCAGTTTTATCAAATACCACAATATCAGTTCGTTTTTGTAGCTTATTAAGCTTTAAACCACCTTCAAGTTTGATTAAAGTTTTAGGATATTTTTTTTGAATGATTAAGTACTTTACAAAATGCTGGCGTACCCATTCTTCAGGAGTAAGAACTAAATCTTTTTTCCGTAGCTCATCAAAAATAAAAACAATATTGTCTTTTTGATGCAGTTTGAAAGCGTAAGGAGGTAAATTGAGTTCAACCGGTGTAAACATTGGGCTAAAATAGCTTAGAATTTTCAACATTCTAAGTTTTAAAAACTAATATTTCTAATTTAGCAGAACATGACAGCCGCAGATATTATTAAAGACATAAAAGCCCGCAAGCTAAAACCTATTTATTTGTTGCATGGCGATGAAAGTTATTATATTGATTTAATTGCCGACTATCTGGAAGAAAATGTGTTGTCTGATGCTGAAAAAGGCTTTAACCAAACTATTCTCTACGGAAAGGATACGGAAATAATGACCGTATTAAATGCTGCAAAACGTTATCCAATGATGAGCGATTATCAATTGGTGATGGTTAAAGAAGCGCAGGAATTAAAAATTGATAAAGCTGCAGACCAATTTCAGGCTTATTGCGAAAACCCTTTAACAAGCACTGTTTTAGTGCTTTGTCATAAATACGGGAAGTTTGATAAACGTAAAAAAGTATATAAAGTTTTAGAAAAATCCGGACTGGTTTTCGAATCGGCGAGTATTTACGAGAATAAAGTACCCGCTTGGATTGATGATTTTATTAAAAGTAAAGGTCATCATATTAACCCTAAAGCATCAGCGCTATTAGCAGAATACTTAGGGAACGATTTAAGTAAAGTTGCTAATGAGTTAGAGAAACTGATGTTGAATGTTCCGAAAGGGCAGGAGATTGGCACAAAAGAGGTTCAAGATAATATTGGAATCAGTAAAGAGTATAATGTTTTTGAATTACAGAATGCTTTTGCCCGTAGGGATGTTTTTAAGGCGAACCAAATTATCAATTACTTTGAGGCTAATCCAAAAGCAAACCCTTTTGTGTTGATTATGGGGAACTTATCAGGCTACTTTACTAAAATTTTGAAATATCATTACATTACTGATAAATCACAAGCCGCCAGAGAGCTAGGTGTGAACCCTTATTTTCTGAAAGATTATGAGATGGCTGCCCGAAATTATAACCTCGGTAAAACATTTGAAATAATTTCTTTATTAAGAGAGTATGATTTAAAATCGAAAGGTGTGGATAGTACAGGAAACACAGAACACGGCGATTTATTAAAAGAATTAATTTTTAAGATTATGCACTAGTTAGTTTGTTAGGTGGTTAGTTAGTTAGTTAGGTTAAACTTTAATATTTATTCATCAAAATTCACTCATTATATATTATGCAATATTTCCTAGTAAAATCAGAACCTTTTAAATACAGTTGGGACGAGTTCGTTAAAGACGGTAGTACTTTTTGGGACGGTGTTCGTAATTACCAAGCTCGTAACAACATGAAAGATATGAAAGTGGGCGATTTAGTGCTTTTTTATCACAGTAATGAGGGTAAAAATGTGGTTGGTATTGCGAAAGTTGTGAAAGAATTTTATCAAGACCCAACAACAGAGGATGATCGCTGGGTAGTTGTTGATTTAGCTCCGGTAGAAACCCTTAAAAATCCGGTAAGTTTAGCAACTATCAAAGCTGACGAGCATTTGGCGGATATCTCATTGATTCGCCAAGGCAGGTTATCTGTAACAACGCTAAAAGCGGAAGAGTTTGATAGAATTGTGGAGTTAGGATCTTAACTTTTAATCTGTGCAAAATTCAAAAGTTAAAACCTGTTTGGCTGTACTTATTTCTTGTTTTCTGACAGCTTGTTCTTTTGGGGTAAAGCAAGAAGATTTGGTTGGTCTTTGGAACTACGTTTCTTATGAGTATGCCAATAAATCCTTAGATAAGTCTTTAGCAAAAATAGAGGTGCAAAAGCCTTATATTGAGTTTAGTGCTGATGGGAAATGCAAAATAATTTCGAGTGGCAAAGTTTTGTCTGAAGGGAGTTATTACCTCGAAAATAAAACCATTCGCTATACAGAAAACCTTACTGGTGGACAAAAAAGAGATATTCCTTTTTTGATAAAGTCCTTAACTGATGGTGAATTGGTTTTTCAAACGATGGACTCGGAAGTGAAAGTGATTACTGCGGTTAAACAGTGATATCTACAATACGATTCTACTAATCGGAGTTCATTTACTGGTACTGAGTCCGTCATGTCGAGGCAACGAGACATCTCACAAGCAAGGTTGCCATGCTATGAGCGTAACTAATTTGTGAGATGTCTCCTATCGTCGACATGACGGAACGGGCATTCTCTCGCTCAATAAACTATACAAAAAACCTCAAAAAAATTAAACAACTTCCTAGCTCGTCCTAATCTGTAAAAAGAAAAAATTATTAATCGAACTGTCAAGTTAATAGCTTTTTGTTATATATCATTGCTTGTTCGTACAGAAAATGCAACGTTTCAATAACAATAAAACGCTTATTTAATTTTTAATTCAATCTGCTATTTCTAATTTAGAGGTTTAATACAAAGTTTTGAAAAAACCTATACTCGTTATAAAATTTGGATCCGCTTCGGTAACCACTGCAAATCACGAAATTGATGAAGCGGTAATTGCCTCGGTAGCTCAACAAGTTTCTTTTTTAAGTAAGCAATACAATATTGTTTTAGTGTCATCTGGAGCTATTGCTGCAGGTAAAACGAAGTTGAATAATTACAAAGGTACTTTAAGCGAGAAAAAAGCAGCAGCGGCAGTAGGTAATCCACTTTTATTGCAGACCTATTCTAGGTATTTTGAGCCTTATAAAGTTTCGATAGCACAAAGCCTTTGCGAACGCCACCATTTCTCTAACAGAAATCAGTTTTTACAACTTAAAAAAACTTACGAGCAACTGTGGAAAAGCAATATTATCCCTGTAGCTAATGAAAATGACGTTGTTAGTAATTTAGAAATTAAGTTTTCTGATAACGACGAACTGGCAACTTTGATTGCTGTAGGTTTTGGTGCAAGTATGATTTTATATTGCACTTCTGTCCCCGGTGTTTATGATGAAAATGGAAAAATCATCACCGAAATTAAAGTCATTGATAAAACAGCATTATCCTTAGCCAAAAAAGAAAAATCGGCAGTAGGTTTAGGCGGGATGACCTCCAAACTTACTTTCGCTCGCTTAGCCACACAAATGGGAATTAAAGCAGTGATTTTCGGTATTAAGTCAGAGAATGCAATTATTAACGCTGTTGAAGGTAAAACCGGAACAGTTTGCCAGCCACAAATAGTTAATATTTCGGCCCGTAAAAAATGGTTAGCCAGCGGTAGCTTAATAAAAGGAAAAGTACAGATAGATGAAGGCGCTACAAAAGCTTTATTAGGACGACATAGTCTTTTGGCGGTAGGTGTAAAGAAAATAATTACAAACTTTGAGGCAGGAGAGGTATTTGAGATTTTAGATGCATCGCAAGTGGTAATAGCTGTGGCAAAATCAAAAATAGACTCTCGGAGTTTGGTGAAAAAAGAAGATATACAGAACGTAGAAATTGCTCATGCAGATGATATTGTTTTAATTTAAGCAAGTCGAAGCATAAAAATTATAAAATGGATAATATTCAAGAATTACTGATTAACGCATCAAACGCAACAGCAGAAATTAGAGTGCTTTCAGGAGCCAAGAAACAAGCCACTTTAAATACGCTTGCTGATGAATTATTGGCAAATAAAGCAAATATCATAGCGGAGAATCTGAAGGATTTAAACCGTATGGAAGATGGCAATTCTAAAAAAGACAGGTTGCTGTTAAACGAGGAAAGAATTGATGGCTTGGCGCAAAGCGTAAGAGACGTTGCTAACTTAGAAGACCCAACTGGGAAAGTGATTTTGGAGAAAACCATGGATAACGGTCTTTTTATCCAAAAGAAAACAGTTGCTTTAGGCGTAGTTGGTGTTATTTACGAAGCTCGTCCAAATGTTACTGTTGATGTCGCTGCACTTTGTATTCGTTCTGGAAACGTTTGTTTATTGCGTGGTGGTTCTGATGCTGATGCCACAAATATTTGTTTGGTTGATATCATCCAAAAAGTATTAAAATCATACGGCTTAAATCAAAATATTGTACAGCTTTTACCGGTCGACCGTAAACATGTTGAAGAGCTGTTAACCGCTGAAAAATATGTTGACATTTTGATTCCTCGTGGATCACAAACGCTGATTGATTTTGTACGTAAAAATGCTAAGGTTCCAGTGATTGAAACAGGAGCAGGGGTTTGCCATACTTACGTTGAAAAATCTGCTGATTTACAAAAAGCGGCAAATATCATTAGTAATGCAAAAGTAACTCGTCCGTCAGTATGTAATTCATTAGATACCATTGTTTTGGATAGTGAAATTGCAAGAGATACTTTAGGTTTGGTTGCAGGATTACTTAAGGAGCATGAAGTAGAAATTTTTGCTGATGAAGTTGCTTATTCTATATTGAAATCTGTTGATTATCCTCACTTAGTGAAAGCTGAGGCTGCCGATTTTGGTCGGGAGTTTTTAGCGTTAAAATGTTCTGTTAAAGTTGTGAACAGTACAGAAGAAGCGTTAAGCCATATCAGACAGTTTTCTTCTAAACATTCGGAAGCTATTGTCAGTGAAGACCCAGCTAAAATTGAAGAATTTTTAAATCAAGTTGATGCTGCCGCAGTTTATGCAAATGCTTCTACACGTTTTACTGATGGTGGTGTATTTGGCTTAGGTGCCGAAATTGGAATTTCTACTCAAAAACTTCACGCTAGAGGGCCTTTTGCTTTGGAAAAACTAGTGACAGAAAAGTGGGTGATTATTGGTAATGGACAAGTGAGGTAATTGCCTTTTGAGTAATGTTAGATTGTTTATAAATTCATATAACAATCAAAAACAATTGGCTTAATTTCGCATCCTAAATATTAGCAATAAAATGAAAAAAATAATATTAAGTATCAGCGTTTTATCGCTGATCTATTTCTCTGGATGTGGTACTTCAGAGTCGAAAACAGAGAGTTCTACAAGTGTATCTGCCGATAGTATTGAAAACGTTTCTTCTGCAAACACAGAAGAAAGCACCGATAACGTAGATAAACCAAATAATGAAAATAGAAAAGTGGCAGATGCAGCTACTATTTTAGCTCGTAAACAAGTGCCTATTTTGTGCTACCACCAAATTAGAGATTGGAGACCAACGGATTCTAAAAGTGCAAAAGATTACATTATCCCTGTGGAAACGTTTAAAGCACAAATGAAAATGCTTTCAGACAGTGGTTATAATTCTATTTTGCCAGAGCAACTTTATAACTACTTGGCTTATGGAGATAAATTGCCTGAGAAACCGATAATGTTAACTTTTGACGATACTGATTATGACCAATATGAAGTTGGTGCTAAGGTGTTGGATAAGTACGGTTATAAGGGTGCTTATTTTATAATGACGGTTTCTATCGGTAAAAAAGGAAAAGTGCATTACATGAGCAAAGAAGATATTAAGGACTTAGCCGACCGTGGTAATACTATTGGTAGTCACAGTTACGATCACCAAAACTTTAAAAAATATACGGGAGATGATTGGATAACACAGATTGAGAAACCTACTGCTAAACTAGAAGAAATTACCGGAGGTAAAATATTGGATTTTGCTTATCCTTTTGGTCTTTGGAATTCTGAAGGAATACCAGAATTGAAGAAAAGAGGTTTTAGAGCAGCTTATGCTTTAGCTCAAAAAAGAGACGAAAATGAACCTCTATATACTATCAGAAGAATTATTGCTAGTGGTTACTGGAGTCCAAGAACGCTTCACAACAGTGTGGTGAATAGTTTTTAATCATAAAAATTCATGATTTATGCAAAAAGCTCGAAACAGATGTTTCGAGCTTTTTTTGTGGTTAACAAGATTAGTAATGACAGGTTTGAGAAATTTGTGAGATTCCTTGCGAACCTTTGTTAGCCCTATGAAATTTAATAAAAGTAATGAAGGATTGAGAAGCATTTCGAACGAAACTTTGCAAACCTGTAGTTACGGTTTATATTTCTTCATCACGATTTTCAAATCGGAAAAGAACAACAAATAAAGTATAAATAAGTATATAAATAGAGTGAATTCCTAAAAAATTAAAGTGAACAGATTGTATACAATTGATTCTCTACCGTCAATATAAATTGATATGTCAATCATAATAATAGTATATAAAAGAGCAACAATAGCATTTTTAATTACAATTTTTCTAAGTCGGGTTTTGATTAAAGACATTAAAATGGTCAATGACCAAATTAAAAAAACTGCTAAAATTAAAACTGGGTCTAACATTATTGTATTTAGATTTTTTCTTAGGCGATTTTTCGAGTCTACTTACCGCTAGCGATTGGCGGGTTTGCGAAGTTGCGGAATTGCCTGCAAAAACCATTCAACCCGCACTTCGATACTCACTTTCCGAGCAATTTTGCATGTGGTTATGCCTTCGTTGTTCTTTAATCAGTCGGTTAGTGCGTAAGGGAAGGTGCACTTTTTGGCAAGTTTGGGTCAAGTATAGGGATTGTGCGACTTGACAATATGTGTGGCTTAAGAGGGTTGGCTTGTATCCTGTCAAATATATTGTTCTCTTCAATTAAGTCTGTAATTACTGCCTCAATAACTGGAACTGAAACAGCATTACCCATTTGTTTATAAACTGCGCTGTCCTTGTCTAACAGTTTGTATGTGTCTGGAAAACCTTGAAGTCTTGCACACTCTCTTGGGGTCATTTTTCTTGCTCTACCGTTTTGAACAATTCCAAGCCTGTTCGTGTCGGAAGCTGTAAGAGTAATTGAAATACTTTCAGGGTCAAGAAATTTGAAAACCTCAAAAGACATATTTCCGGCTACTGGATTGTATTTCTCTTCATAAGCACTTAAGTAACCTTTGCTTACTAATGAACTCAAAATAGTGTCAAGGTCCTTCTTTTTGTAAAATGTTTTTATTTGTTCAATTGTCAATGATTTTCCGTCTTGATGAGTACCGAAAGTCTTCTTCCTTCTGTTTCCAATTAGAAGATTTAAAAATTCAATTTCGGCTTTTGTGCACTTTCCTTTTATTCCCAATTCCCAAGAGTGAATTGCTTGCCCACCTCTGTAATCAATAAGTCTGTAGCCGTGAAGTTTAGATAAGTCTTCGCCAACTACATTTTTTAATTTATTTACAAAATCTTTTGTGCATTCATATTTCTCAGGAAATGATTTTTCAAGAATATCTTTTACAACTCGTATTATTTTAGGTTCTGAAAAAAGTGAGGTCTGTCCATTTTGTTCTTTGAATTTATGAGAGTCAGAAGCACCAACGTCAGAATGCAATTTGGTTTTAATATCTCCGTTGAGAGTGCCAAGAATATAAATACGAACTCTGTTTTGTGGAACACCAAAATTGCTACTATTTAAAAGAAAATAATTAACGCTATAACCAATATTTTTAAGACTATTAATAATGGTTTCAAAAGTTCGACCTTCATCATGAGTTGTCAAACCTCTCACATTCTCAAGTAAAAACCCGTTGGGTTTATATTTAGATAGCAATCTTTCAACTTCAAAAAACAAAGTCCCTCTTGTTTCTCCAAATCCTCTACGTTTTCCAGCGTATGAAAATGATTGGCAAGGAAACCCTGCTAACATAAAATCAAAAGGGGGTAAATCTTCAACTTTCGTAACGTCTGAAAATGGGTTGTGTCCAAAATTTAATTCATAAGATGCACAAGCGTTCTTGTCAATTTCGGATGAAAAAACACATTCGGTTTTTAAATCAAATTTTTCACAAGCTTGTTCAAAACCTAAACGAATACCACCAGTTCCTGCAAATAAATCAATGAATTTTATCATAGCACACTTTTTATCCAGTTAGACAATACTTTAAATTCAGTAATTGTATATGCTACTGTGCAATCGCTATGATTACAAATTGTCGAAATAGCAGATGAACGTTGAAAATTCCCTGCACCGTCAAGAACATAAGCAATTTGATAGCCGTTCTTGTGAACTAATGCTTGGCGTTCTGATGCTTGTCCAGCCTTTCTTTCTATTGTACTATTTGTAGTTACTTGAAAACTAACTTCGATGCCAACTTTTTTCTTTCCCTTTTCTACAACTAAATCAAAAGGCATCCCGCCCTTTTTATCATAACCGTCAATTGCAATATAGCCGTTTCGAATAATTTTGTATTTGTCGCCAAGTTGTTTAGTGAGAAAACTTACTATTTCGGACTGCGCTAATTGTCCTAAACTATTTGCAGTTGCTCCTCCCGTAATTCTACTAACAGTTATATAGCGTTGCCTAACAAACTTAATAAGTTCATCTTCATTTCCGAGCATTGTGCCAATCTCGCAAGCGATTAAACCAGCGTGTTCAGCGTAGTCGGACGTAGAAGCAAACAATAGAAGTGCAATCATATCACACGTTAAATCATTTAACTCTTTTTCCTTAATTAGCCCTTCGCCGTCTATGAATAATTTTTTATTATTTAAACCAGTTACTGGTAGTGCTTTAAATTGGTATCTAAAAGTTTTTTCTTTCCAAATGAAATCGAAATAATATTTTCCGTTTGCTCCTTTACTTTTTGGGAATATGTCTTTAAAGGAACGACCCAACCTTTGAATTGGTTCGCCACCATAGTCAGCCAAAACCGCTAAATGTTTAAGAAATAAATTTGCAGGATACTTGGCAACCTTTATTAAATCAAAAAGTTGAAATGGGTCGTTTTTACTTAAAACAATAAGATGTAAAAAATCATCTTGTGTTTTAAGAAGTAAAGGAAGAACATTAGCTAAAGCATTTTTCGTTTTTAACTCTTCGGGCCACCACATTGTTGCCTTGGTCTTAAGTTCCGTTATATCTCTATTGTATTTAGCCATTGTGAGTTTTTATGTATTTGATTTTGCCTTCTGCAACTTTTAGAATATTCAAATTTGTGTCTTCGTCTAATATCTTATAAACTATTAGGTCGCTTAGAAATTCATCAACTAATTCTTTTTCGCCAACTTTAAAAAAGTCGGCAAATTGTTTTATTAACTGTCGTGTTGGTTGTCTTTCGTTGCGTTCAATTTTTGCAAGTAGAGAGGTGTCAAGATTTATGCTCTTTGCAACTTCTCGCAAGGTCAATTTATTGATTTCTCTTAGTGTTCTAAGATGTTCTCCAAAAGTTGTAAATTTTTTCAAGAATGTTATTTGGTCAGTTTGTGTCCAAAAATAGTTAATATTTTCTTTTGGTCAAAAGTCGAGCACAATATTTTATACACATTGTCGGTGCGGTGGAAAATTTCAGCTCTTTTGCTTGCGAAACGTTCGGGTGTGTGTGAGGCAAGCAAATGCGCTTAAATGTGCGGTCAGCTGTTTTTTACAATGAGGCATAACTATTTAATATCCGGAGTAAGTAGCCTATAAAAGATATAATCTAACACTTAATTAATGCTTTACCTCAATAATCTCCTCCTTAACATGTTTATATTTAAAAATAAAAGGGAAAACAATAGCTAATACTAAAGCATAACCGGCAAAAGAAAACCAGATACTTTGCCAATCTCTAACGCCGTCCACGGTAAAGTGATCTACAACCCAACCGCTTAAAATACCACCGAAGAAAGCACCTAAACCATTGGTCATGATCATAAATAAGCCTTGTGCGCTTGCTCTAATTGCCGGGTCGGCTTCGCGTTCAACAAATAAAGAACCCGAAATATTGAAGAAGTCGAAAGCCATTCCGTAAATAACCATAGAAAGTACAAGAAGGTACAATCCGTCTCCAGGGTTACCAATACCGAACAAACCGAAACGTAAAACCCAAGCTATGATACTAAAAAGCATCACCTTTTTAATCCCAAATTTATGTAAGAAAAAAGGAATGGTAAGGATAAATAGCGTTTCAGAAATTTGAGAAATCGAGAGTAATAAATTTGGGTGTTGTACGCCGAATGAGTCTGGATAAACGGTTTTAAAATCATCTAAAAATGAACCTCCAAATAAATTGGTGATCTGTAAAGCGGCACCTAAAAACATACAGAATATAAAAAATACCGCCATTTTTCTATCACGGAAAAGCACAAAAGCATCTAAACCAATGCTGTTTGCTAAACTCCTTGAGTCGCGGATTTTTAAAGGTGGGCGTTTAGGCATTGTAAATGAATATAAGCCTAAGAGCATACCGGCAGTTCCAGCAACGTATAATTGGTTGGCATTTTTTGTCCAGCCTAAAAAATCAACAATCCACATGGCAAAAATAAAACCGACTGTACCCCAAACTCTAATAGGAGGGAACGATTTTACAATATTCATGCTGTTTTTTTCTAAAGCATTGTATGATACCGTATTAGCGAGTGCAATAGTGGGCATATACAGCATGGAGTTAAACAACATAATGATGTATAATGTTGGATAATCTGTGATTCTTGAAGCAAGTAAAAGTAATAATGCTCCAAAAATATGGCAAATACCCAAAACTCTTTCTGCATTATAAAAACGATCTGAGATGATCCCCATGATAGCGGGCATAAATAAAGAAGCAATTCCCATGGTAGAGAAAATGCTACCGACTTCAACACCTGTAAATTTCAGTGTTACAATCATGTAACCACCTAAAGAGATTAGCCAAGCTCCCCACACAAAAAACTGAAGGAAGTTCATGATAATTAGACGTATCTTAATACTCATAAAGTCAATGTTGAAAATTTAAAAACATGAAGTCTAATATATGTATTCTCAACAATAATATATGAAAAAAAATATGGAGGTGATTTTTATTGAAAAATAATCATACAAAAAGTATCTTTATAAATTAACCTCATTAAATAAAGCTTCGAATTATGAAAAAACAAATTGGAATTATTGCAAGTCTATTGATTGTATTTGCAACTTTTGATGCTAATGCACAAACAGATAAAAGTAAGCGTTTAAGTCCGCCAGATAAGGTGACTGAAACAATTAAGTCTGGCGTAACAGTTTCTGTTGATTACAGCCAACCATCTGTAAAAGGCAGAACAATTGGTGATGAAATTGCTCCTTATGGTAAAGTTTGGCGCACTGGTGCTAATGAAGCAACAATTTTTGAAATTGATAAGGATGTAAAAATTAACGGACAATCTTTATCAGCTGGAAAATACGGATTGTATAGTATTCCTAGAGAAAAAGAATGGACAATTATCTTTAATAAAGTATGGAATCAATCTGTTTCAAAATACTCTGATTCAGAAGATGTTTTGAGTGTAAAAGTTAAACCTATTACTGCAAAAGACTTTACCGAAAAAATGACTTTTAAGATTGAGAAATCAGGAGAAGTTAAATTGATGTGGGGAAATGTAGTTGTTCCGTTTACTGTGAAGTAAAAATATTAAACCTCTAAATGAGTTTTCAAGACTTACAGTATTTAAACTGTAAGTCTTTTTTTTGTTAAAATATTACTTTACCCACTGGCTTTTAAGCGAGTAAAAGTTTAAAGTGCTAAAACCTATAAAAAGCATTAAATGGAAAGGTAGCAAGCCAAAATCGGCGTAGTAAAAAGCACCTACAATACCCAATAAAAAGTAGAAGCCTAAAAAGAGTTCCACATAAAAAGAGCTAGGTAACTTATGCTGGATGTAAATATTAGTTTTAAAACTATCCTTTAAATCTTGTACGTTGAATTTTGGTGTACGGATAAAGTCTGATTTAAAATTGAAGATACCTTCTAAAACGGCTATGGAATTATGGAAGCTTAATGCCATTGAAACTGATAGAAACATTGGGAAAAGCTTGATAAAAGAACCGTAATTTTTACTCTTAGAGAAACTTGCAATGAGGTAGAACACAGTAATAATTAAAAAGCCAATTACATAAATTGACAGCAAATCAAAGTATATTCCAGGGATTTGTGTGTTGTTTTTTATGAGTAATACCGGGATGCTAAGTATGCTTGTTAAAAAGATGAACAAAAAAGCATAGGAGTTTAATAAATGTAAACTGGCAAATATCTTTCGCTTTAAACCAACATCTGCTTTCCAAACTTCAGAAACCATTTTTTTGGATGTTTCTATTGCACCTTTTGTCCAACGGTGTTGTTGAGATTTAAAAGCGTTTAATTCTACCGGCAGTTCTGCTGGTGTTGATACATCCTCCACATATTTAAACTCCCAACCTTTTATTTGCGCTCTGTAGCTTAAATCTAGATCTTCTGTAAGTGTATCATGTTGCCAGCCTCCAGCTTCTTCAATGCATTTTTTGCGCCATATTCCGGCTGTTCCGTTAAAGTTCATGAATAACTGAGCCGAATTTCTTCCAGTTTGTTCTACAGTAAAATGACCATCTAAACCAAAACCTTGAACTTTGGTAAGTAAAGAGAAATCTTTGTTGATATGTCCCCATCTACTTTGTACCATCCCAATTTTAGTATCGTTAAAGTAGGGGATAAGCTGTTGTAAAAAATCTTGCTCCGGTAAAAAATCCGCATCAAAAATAGCGATGAATTCTCCTTTTGCTTTTGTTAAGCCATTTTGGAGTGCACCCGCTTTAAAGCCAGTATTCTTTTCTCTGGTGATGTGTTTGATATCAAAACCAAGAGCCACTTTAGCTTCTACAAGCTTTATAGCTAATGCTAAAGATTCATCTGTAGAATCATCTAATACCTGTATTTCCAATTTGTTTTTTGGATAATGTAAGTTACAAACCGAGTTTAAAAGACGCTCAGTTACATAAAGCTCGTTAAAAAGAGGGAGCTGAATGGTTATAACGGGTAAATCTTTCGGGAGGTTTAATTTTTGTGGATGTGTTTTTTTAGATTTCAGATAAAAATAAATCAAAAAAGCCTGACCCACACTAAATAATAAGATCACCGTAAGTGAAATTGTATATAAAATCAATATTGTAATTTGCCAAATCATATTTATTGTAAAATTACAAGTTTTTAAAAATTGTCCAGATAATTTTGTAGCCTGCCAAAATCACACCTTTTATAGTGCCAGAAACCTTGCTTACGCCAATTCGTTTTCTGTATTTAACTGGTACTTCCATGCATTTTAGATTAAGCTTAGCCGCTTTAACTTGCATCTCCACTGTCCAACCAAAGGTTTTGTCTTGCATATCAATAAGCATTAGATTCCCCCAAGTTATAGCTCTAAACGGCCCTAAATCGGTGAATTTCACTTTATAGAATATATTAATTAAGTGTGTTGCAAGCCAGTTTCCAAACTCTTGTGGTAAAGTCATGGAACCACGTTCTTTTGCACCCAATGCTCTAGAACCAATAACTAAGTCTGCTTCTGTGCTATCAATTGGTGCAATTATTTTTGAAATTTCTTCGGGATAATCCGAATAATCACCGTCTAAAAAAACAATGATATCTTGAGGCTTTGCTTTCGTTCTCAAGTATTCAATTCCTTTTAAGCAAGCATTTCCATAACCGGAAATAAGGGCTAAAACAACTGTTGCACCAGCATTTTCAGCTTCTAACTTTGTGTTATCATTTGAGTTATTGTTGCCAACTATAACTTCTGTTACAATTGACTTTGGAACATCATTAATAACTTTTGCAATTGACTTTTCTTCGTTGTAAGCAGGAATTATTACATAAACTTTCCGCTTTTCTATTTGATTGATCATTACTTATCTTCTGGTCTGGTATAAATATCAAACCGGCCTTCTTCTTCTAAATTTTCTAACTTTAAAACTCCTCTAGGGCAAACCGCAGCACAAACACCACAACCTACACAAGATGCTCTGATAATGTTTTCTCCTTTTTGTGCATAAGCTCTAACATCAATTCCCATTTCGCAATAGGTAGAGCAATTACCACAGGATATGCACTGTCCGCCGTTTGTAGTAATTCTAAATCGTGATTTAAATCTTTGTACTATACCCAAATAAGCGGCTAAAGGGCAGCCAAACCTGCACCAAACTCTGTTTCCCATAATAGGATAAAAACCTGTTCCTATTGCTCCGGCAAAAACAAAACCAATAGCAAATGCATAAGTTTCCCTAATGGCATAGGTACTTACTCCTAAAATAGTATCAGCCCCTGTGATGTAGTTATATAAAACTGCGATTGTCATAACCACTGCAAAAACTAATACACTATGAACAATAACTCTCTCGTATTTCCATGCTTTTAATGACTTATCTGAAAGCTGTCTGAATGGATCTCCGAATGTTTCTGCTAAGCCTCCACAGCCACAAACCCAGCTACAATACCATCTTTTTCCGAAAAAGTAAACCATTACGGGAACTCCTACTACAAATAAAAATATCCCCCAACCTAACATCCAATATCCTAACATACCAGCTGATAATAAGCTATCTAAACGATAGTCAAAGAAAAAGCTATAATCCAATGGCCACATATTTTTTAAATCCATAGAAGGCAACTGGAGTGTTGTTAAAATATTTGGGATCATAAAAGCAAAAGCCAATTGGAAAAATATAACCGATGTATTTCGCAGTATTTCGTAATTATTATGGCGATACTTTACATAAACTCTTATTCCCATGGTTAACATTATTAGGGAATACAGAAAGCCGTATAAGAACCAGTGACTAGCTTCTCCGCCAGTTAACGAAATGCTGAGTGGGTCAACCAACAAAATCCAGTTACTTAAATAAGTTGGAGCTTTGTATAAAAAGAGGTAAAAAGCGACAAGAAAAACACTAAAAAGGATTGCAATTATCCCTCTGTTAGTAATCCCACTTTTAAAAATATTGTTGTTTTTTATACCGGCTACAGGCTGAATAAATAGATCAGCAATCATATAGATAGCGCCGCCTAAAGCACTAATTATAAAACATATATAAAAAAGAAGCATTTGGTTATCTTTAACAAAACCGATACTGCTATTTTTTATAATAGGTAAAGAGTAGTCGGTGTAAATTACCTTATCCCACTCTTCATTGTCTTTAAATTTTTGGTTGGTTTTATCAAATCCTTTATTGTAATCAGCAATAAAATTAATATTACTGCTGTACTCTTTACCTACCATTTCTTTAAGATTTGGCATTAATAAAGCTTGGTGTGTACTATCAGTTACTGATGCTTTAAAAGTAGCTTCGGTAAGTTGGTATTTACCTGCACCTAATGTTAATAGAAAAATACTGAAGCAGATTAGGAAGATTGCTAGTCCGATTTTTTGAATGATTTTCATGTTTTCTTTTATATCGGTTTAAAAAATTAAGAACTTTTTCTTTTTAGGAAGCTCAACTTTATAGGAAGGGTAAGTTTCATTAAAATGTTCTAATATTTTTTTGTGATGATTGGCACTAAACTCGGCATCAAAAAAACCTTGGTTTAGATGAGTTATACAATTACTGATGTTATTTTCGTTTCTAATCCACGTATCAGCTACTGTTTGTTTAAACCTCATTCCAAAAAAATTAAAGCCTCTTAGGCTGCCATCGGATTTGGCAAAGTTTGCCCGAAAACAAATTTTTCCGTTTGGATGCTCCCAATAAAAGGTGTTTTCATCTTCAGAAGGCTTATTAAACATTAAACCATAAGTTTGATATTCGATGTCTAAGAATTTGGCCGAGTTAAACCAAATCCCTCTATTGTAGTTTGTTTTAGTGCCACAGATGGTTTTAGCAAGTGCTTCTCCCTGCATTTTGCCAGTGTACCAAAGTTGCTCTATCGGTGGGTGTTTTTCTTTTGGATTTCTAAATTGTGCACAATCACCTAAGGAATAAACATCAGGAATGTTTGTTTCCAAAAACTCGTTTACTAATACTCCTCTGTCTGTTTCTAAAACAGAATCTTTTAAAAACTTAATATTAGGAGTAACTCCGGTAGTTAGACCAACAAACTGGCAGTCTATCACCTTTCCATCTTTTGTCTTAATGGCTTTCACTCTGTTATCATCGTCACTTATGATCTCTTCTAATTCAGTATTTATTAATAATTTAATATGATGTTCGTTGATATGTCTATTTACTAATTGTGCTTCTTCAAGGGGTAGTATACTATTCCAATAATACTTTTCTCTAATTAAAAAGTTGACTTCAATACCTCGGCTATGTAGCATTTCTGCCATTTCAATACCAATTAATCCACCACCAATAATTACAGCTTGTTTAATGTTTGCAGTATTTTCTTCCATCAGCTCTACATCTTGTTTGCTGTACAAACCTTGAACACCCTTTAAATCCTCTCCGGGCCAACCAAATGTTTTAGGGACAGATCCAGTGCAAATAACCAACTTATCATAGGTGATTTGTTCGTTTTCTGCTGTGTGGAGCGTTTTATTCTCGAATTCTATATCTGTGATGTAAGCATTTTTTAAACTTATTCGGTTTTTCTCCCAAAACCAGTCCTCATAAGGCTTGGTATGCTCGTACTTCATGTGTCCCATGTATATATACATGAGCGCAGTACGAGAAAAAAAATGATCAGATTCGGCAGAAATAACCAAAATTTCATGATCGCTTTGCTTTCTAATATTTCTGGCAGTGGTTATGCCAGCTATTCCGTTACCAATAATTACAACTTTCATAAGAATTTAAACGTTTATTAGAGATTACTTACCATTTAAGCTCCAATTGTAATCAAGATAAGTGATTTTAGTTTGATCACTGATTTTTGTTGATGAATATTTATTGATGAATTTCACAATGCTACCTTCGGCTTTTACGAAATCTGCTTTATACCAGTCAAACAGTTTTGAAATAGCCGCACTTTTTGCCGATATTTTATTGAAGCTTGGATTTGCTAAAGCTGATTTAGTGTTTTTAGTGAGCATTTCTTGAACATTAGCACCTGTGAAAGCTTGGTTTGATAAAGTTGGACAAGATACTGCCGCACAATTTACAGCAAAGTGAACACGAGCATCAAATAGTTCAGCCCCTAATAATATCTTTTTTTCAATATCATTTAAAGTAAGCGTTTTACCTTCAAACTTATAGGGTAGGGGTTGGTCCCAAACTTTCCCTCCATCAATCTTTGTGATTGACGATACTGGGTAATGCTCTATTATCTGATCTATTGTAAGCGCATTATATGCGTTTATCCAGAATGCAGTTTTTTCGTTTTTAGAAAGTTTAGAGGTGTTTACTTTTGTTAAACTAACAATGTAGCTTTTCAATGTAGCTTTGTTTTTAGCAAAAGCGCTGTAGTTAACATCTCCTTTTGAAGTAACACTTGCTTGCAACAGTTTGTCAAATACCGAATGATCTACAACAGTAGCTACCTCTGTATTATTAGTTTTTTCTGTTGGTGTACTTTCTTGTGTTATATCGCTTTTAGGTGCACCATTTGTACAAGCAACTGTAGCAACCGATAGGATTAAGCCTATGAATATTTTAGTTTTTATCATGATATCTTAACTTTTGTCTTTTAATTCTTTTACGAAGAAAATTAATTTCTGGTTTTTATTCTTACATAAAAATTTAGTGCTGTTTTAATTTAAAGTAATCAATAAAAATAAAAAACTCTTCAGTTTGGACTTACCCTAGTTGCTTGTTTACCAGTAAAATGCACCAATAAACAAGTTCTAAAATCACTTCCCCGTTGCACCAAGTTAGTTTAATTTTTGGTAGTAGTCCTTGGGCAATCGTTCCTTTTACTATCCGTTAATTAATTTACTAATTAATTAGTTTTACAAGAGCTATCAGTACAATAAGCATTGCCAACCGTCTTTGCAACTGCCATTCCAAAAATAATATGTCCCATTAAACTGCCCATCGCCATTAGCATCATTGGACCCTCCATTTTGGGCATTGGCATTATTTTTCCCATTATCGCCATCATTATTTGAGCAAATAGAAAAGCAATGATTCCAAAAACTGCTCCTTTTAACCATACATTGCTTATTTTCCACTTGAAAATGCAAAGGTAGGTGTAGATTAAGGCGAATACAATTCCTGTCATAAAGTGCATCAACCAGCCTACAAAAATCGGCATTCCTAACATTCCTGCTAACATTGTAGGTGGAGACATTTTAGGCATTCCCATCATTGGAGCCACCATCATTACTAAGGTCATTACGGCAGTGCCTATAATACCTGCTAAAATTGATTTTTGAATTTTCGTGTTCATAATATTTTAGTTTTTAATTTTTGATAATGCAGTTTTATAAGTTGTCATAATCTCTTCATTAGATTTAGACATACTCACACGTGATAATAGTTCCTTAGTATTTGCATCTAAGAAATAAATCATCCCAGTTGCTTTGTTATTATTTGCAAATGCAATAATACCAGCCTTTTCAAGTATAGGGTAAGAAGCTTTTTTTGTGTTTTTATTTGAACGGTCGTTCACTACCACTTGTACATTTTTATCCTGCATCATCATAGGCATAAGATCTTTTTCAATCCTAGGAACGTTAGCTCTGCATACATGACACCATGAAGCTGTATTAAGTAGGGTAGTTATTTTGGGACTTGTGCTTTGGGCATTTGCGGTGAAAATGCTAAGTACAGTTATAAGAACTGCAAACCCAAGTTTTCTGAATGTTTGTGCCATTTAAGTATAAGTTATAGATGCTATTATTAACAAACTATACCTTTATACCATTTGGTTTAAAAAATCACCCAAGAGGGATAAATATTTTTAATTTATTTTTTTTCTTCTCGTTCTTTAACTCTTCTAATCTGTTCTACGCATTTATGCTTTTGGTTTTGGGCATTATGTTTTGTAGAATATCCATAGTCTTTTTGCACCTGTTCAATAGATTTTTCTTTAAAAAACAAATCGTTTATTACCCCTCTACAGTGATTAGTAATCTTGTCGAGATAGTTCTGAAGCTTGTCTTTATAGGATTTTTCTTGCTCTATGGCAAGATCTATTTCTTCGTAAAACTGGTTATTGTGGATGTCTGTAAGTTCAGTTTCTCTATATGCAGTTCGCAACTTTTTAAGCCAAAGGTTTTTGCTAATTGCCATTAAATAAGTTTTAATTGATGCAGTTAGTTCAAAATTGTCTTTTCGAAGCTTTTCAACTAAAACCAGCATGGTGTCTTGAAAAATATCTTCTGCATCGTCTGTACTTCCGTTATTATTAACTACAAAACGATTGACCATCCCGAAATACTCTTTATAGAGTTGTCCGAAAGCATTACTGTTTTCTCCTTTTAAATCCGTTAATATGTTTGTTACCATTAGTTAATACGGAAAGGTTAAACAAAAATTAAATCCTTCTAATATCTGCACCTAAGGCTTTTAGTCTAGTATCAATATCTTGATAACCTCTCTCAATCTGCTCAATATTATGTATAATACTTCGTCCGGATGCGGATAATGCTGCAATTAAAAGTGAAACTCCAGCTCTAATATCAGGAGAAGTCATTTCAATTCCTTTTAACTGGTATTTTTTATCTAAACCGATAACAGTAGCCCTGTGAGGATCGCAAAGGATAATTTGTGCGCCCATATCAATTAGTTTATCCACAAAGAATAAACGGCTTTCAAACATTTTTTGATGAATAAGTACTGAGCCTTTGGCTTGTGTTGCCACTACCAAAAGAATAGAAAGCAAATCTGGTGTAAAGCCAGGCCATGGAGCATCTGCAACGGTTAAAATAGAACCATCAATAAAAGTCTCTATCTCGTAGCTTTTTTGAGAAGGAATGTAAATATCGTCGCCACGTAATTCGAATTGAACTCCAATTCGTCTAAAAACATCAGGGATAATACCTAGTTCTTGGTAGCAAACATCTTTAATAGTGATTTCAGATTCTGTCATTGCGGCTAAACCGATGAAAGAACCAATCTCAATCATATCTGGTAGTAAACGGTGCTCTGTTCCACCTAACTCTTTAACACCTTCAATAGTTAGCAAATTAGAACCAATGCCAGATATTTTTGCACCCATGCGGTTAAGCATTTTGCAAAGCTGTTGTAAGTAAGGCTCGCAAGCTGCGTTGTAAATAGTAGTAACGCCTTGCGCCAAAACAGCTGCCATTACAATATTTGCTGTACCCGTTACTGATGCTTCATCTAATAAAATGAAAGTACCTTTTAACTGACTTGCATCAATATTAAAGAAACCAGTTTCTGCATTATATATAAACTTCGCACCTAATTTCTCGAACCCTAAGAAATGCGTATCTAAACGACGACGACCAATTTTATCACCACCTGGTTTTGGGATTGCTGCTTTTCCAAATCTTGCTAACAATGGACCTACAATCATGATAGAACCACGTAAACTGCCACCTTTTGATTTAAAAGTTTGTGACTGGAAAAAATCGAGATTTATATCTTTTGCTTGAAACTCGTAGGTGTCTTTTGAAATTCTTTTTACATCAACGCCTAAATCAGCAAGCAACTCAATCAGTTTTACAACATCCTTAATATCAGGCAAATTGCTGACGGTTATTTTTTCTGGCGTTAGTAAAACTGCTGCAAGAATTTGTAAAGCTTCATTTTTTGCTCCTTGAGGTATAATTTCGCCTTTTAAAGGTTTGCCTCCACGAATCTCAAATGCGTTCATAAAATGTATATGTATTTTAGGTGTTAGATGTTAAATATAGTAAAATTTTAGTTCGACCTTCTACCGCCGCCACTGTTATTATTGTTGCTGTAGTTTCTTTGACGACCTTTATTATTGTTGTTGTTATTTTGTTGTCTGCCACCGCTACTGCGTCCGCTAGTTTTTTGTGTGCGTCCGGTATTGTTGTTATTTGGTGGTTTTATGTCAACTTTATTAAGTACAACATTGCTTACATCAAGTTCTCCGTCTGATAAAGTGGTTAAGTCGTTTAATATCTGTTCATCAGCAACATGATCTTTGTTCCAAACAACGTAAGCCATTTTCATAAAGTTAGCAATAGAGTTTATCATGTGCTCTCTTTTATCGGGCTCAGTAATCTCTTTAGCTCTTTTAATCATCATTTCCACAGTGTGGCCATAATGCTTGTACTTGATGCGTTTTTGCGGATAACCTAAAGCTTCTGGTTTAAAGATAGGCTCTTCCGTAATTTGAGATGGATAAGGTGAGTCAACGTCTATTTTAAACTTTGAAATGATTTGTAAATGATCCCATAATTTATGTTTGAAATCAGGCACATCTCTTAAGTGAGGGTTCAAAAAACCCATCATATCAATAACCACTTGGGCGTATCTGTTACGTTCTTCCTTAGTAGGTAGGGCTACAATATACTCTACCATGTTTTGTACATTTCGGCCGTACTCAGCTAAAATGAGTTTTTCTCTTGACGTATTGTAATCAAAAGTTTGTTCTGTTGTATTAACCATTTTTGAAATTTAGCGCTTCAAATGAAGCTTTTCCGTCCTCAAGACAAAATTTGTGCAAATCTAAATAAACCTTTGTCTTTTTAATTACCGGATTTTATATTTTATGAGGAATATTTTTATTTAAAATGCAGTGCATAAATATAATACATCTTATTACAAAAAACAATTACGTACTGTAGTAGCTTATAAAATGATATTATAAATCAAGTTTTTGTCTTAAATCAGATGAAATTCTTTGTGTAATAGCCAAAATGTTTTCTAACTCGTTAGTAGAATTGTCAATAATACTATCGCATTTATCACGGTAAGGCAAAAGAAATTCGTTGTAAGACGGCATTACATGATTCTCCCATTTATACATTACATCTTCTTTGGGATAATTACGTTCTGCTAAATCTCTTTTTAAACGACGCTCTAAAGCTATTTCTGTAGCGGCATCAATAAAAATGCGGTAATCAAAAATAGCGTCAATTTTTTTGTAATGATAAAGAAATAAGCCTTCCAAAATTAAAATAGGAGCGGGTTTTATCTCTAACAGTTTAGGTTTAAGATGCGGGTTGTTAAAAGTATATTCTTTTTTATAAACCGTTTTATAGTCTAATAAATCAAAAACATCTTTTTCAAACTGGCTCACCTCAATACAGCTTGGTAAATCAAAGTTATGAAGCTTATTTTGTTCGGCAGTCATTTCTCCTTGCTGTATGTAATAATCATCCTGCGAAACCAGACAAACTTCATCAGCCGAAAAGTGGTTTAAAAAAGCCTTTAAAAAAAAGGTCTTTCCAGATCCGCTTCCACCAGCAACACCAAGTACATAAGGTTTTTTGTTACTCATTAGGCAAGCCAAATGTTATGTTTACTAAAAATCTTTTATCTAATGCACCAATTGCATCAGCACATGATTTTGTAACCACAATAATAACATCTTTTGTGGTTTCGTTTTCTGTAAAGCGACCAACAACCTTTGCAAATACACTTTTGTTAGTCATTGGGTTAGTGATTTTGATAATGGTACCCACTGGTGCAACTCTATGTAAAGCATAGCTTTTACTTGCATCTAGGTTATTATCATCTATCCAAACGGCTAAACCCTTATCATTCATTTCTGTAATACCATATCTGTTTTTAGGTATTTCAATGTTGCTTTGCGAGTCTGTTGAATCTAAATATTTAATACGATTTGGGTTAGTAGTTTTTGTATCTGGTTTTTTTTCAACCACTACTGGTTTACCCGCAACATTTTTTTCGACAGTTGGCGTAATACTTACAGTTTCGCTACTAATTACTTTAAGGTTTTGTCCTACGCTTAAGCTATTACTTTTTAGCGAGTTTAAAAGCTTTAAATCGTCCACACGCATATTGTATCGACTAGCAATTGCGTAAAGGGTTTCCCCAGAAACTACTTTATGTATAACTTCTTTCTTTTTAGAAACCTCTGTTTTTGTAGGCGAAGAAAAAGTAACGGATTTGGTGACAAAACTTTGGTTACTAGGTATTTTAACAACATCACCTGGGTGTAAAGTAACATTGCCATTATAGTCCATAATTAAGGCAGGACTTAAATTATACCTTCGGCCTAAAGCATAATAGGTCTCTTTAGGTTCAATTTTATGTAAAATTACTTTTTTCCCGTCAACATTTTCAACCCCGATGGAGTCAATTAAACCACTTGCAAAAACATTTGAAGATGCTAGCGTAATCAAGAAAAAAAGTAGGGTTTTGTAATTCATGAAATGACGTTTATTCATTTTAAAAATTTTGCAATTATACGAAATAACTCACAATTTCAGTCTTGTTTTTGATATAAAACAAATGTTTGTGCCATACAAAGAACGTATCAAAACTCATTTTATGTATCTGGTTGTTTATAATTTCATCAAGTAAAATTTCACCATCTTTTTCAACTTTTATGTATTGGTCAATTGCCTTGTCTTTTTGTTGATAATATGACGAAATACTTAATGCGTTGTAAGTTAGTTGATAACTAGTGTTTATGATATCTTTAGCTTCAGTCATTGTGGGCAAAATAATATCGTTTGTAAGCGCTTTTGAATGGACTAAATCTTGAACGTCAATACCGTTTAAAGCACTACCGTCCTTATCATTTATCATCCGGTATTTACGAGGTAATATTCTTGTGTCAAAAACAATAATACCTTCTTTGGTGAAAAGTTGTGCACTAATGCTAAAGTTTTGCCATAACACTTTTTGAGTTTTTAAATCAAAAGCTAAAAGGCCTTTTTGTACAGGCGAAAAATCTGATTCGTGACCGTTAAGATAAAGTATACCATTATTAACTGTATTTACGCTAAGCTCCCAATCATCATCAAATTTAAAGTTATTTAACAGTGTACATTGGTTTTTAATGTCGTAAGCATAAAATGAAACCTTTTTATCTTCGGTTCTGCACTCCCAAACTATTATTTCATTATTTTCGTCTAAAATAATTTTCCATATTATGCCTTCGCATTGGACTGAGTGTGCAAGCTTTAATGTATCTTTATTTGAAATCATTTTTTCAAAACTAACAATTATGAAATTTATTAAGTGTTTGACTGCATTTTTTTTATTATGCTATTTTAACTCATCAGTAAATGCACAAACAAAGGTTTATCAACTTAATTTAAAAGAAGAGATTAACCCCGCGGCTTGGCGTTCTACTCAAAAAGCTTTCGCAGAAGCAAAAGCTATTGGAGCTGAAGTTTTAATTATTGATATGAATACCTACGGCGGTATGTTAGATTATGCCGATTCTATCAGAACCAAAATATTGAATAGCAATCTTAAAACCATTGTTTATATTGATAATAATGCCGCATCTGCAGGAGCTTTAATATCTATTGCTTGTGATAAAATTTACATGAGCAAAGGGGCAACTATTGGGGCCGCCAGCGTGGTTAACGGGCAAGGAGAAGTTTTGCCAGAGAAATATCAATCGTATATGCGTGGCTTAATGCGTACCACTGCCGAAAGTAAAGGACGTGACCCGAAAATTGCGGAAGCTTTTGTTGACCCTGATGTGGAAGTAAAAGGTGTCAACCCGAAGGGCAAAGTACTTACTTTAACCACTAATGAAGCTATAAAAAACGGATATTGTGAGGGCGAGGCCAGCTCTATTGATGATGTTTTACAGAAAGAAAATATCACCAATTACACTACAGAAGTCCATGTGCCAACCTTCACAGATAATATTATTGGCATATTAACCAACCCAGCGGTAAGCAGTGTGCTTATTTTGTTGATGATGGGTGGGATATATTTTGAACTTCAATCGCCCGGAATTGGCTTTGCCTTATTGGTTGCAGTTATTGCTGGGTTGTTGTTTTTTGCGCCTTTGTACTTAGAAGGTTTGGCAGACAATTGGGAGATATTACTTTTTCTGGCAGGGATAGCTCTTTTAATTCTAGAAATATTTGTAATTCCAGGTTTTGGAGTGTTCGGTATAGCGGGCATTATTTGTATGATTGTGGGTTTAGCAATGAGCTTAGTAATGAATGATTTCTTTGATTTAAGCGTAAGTGGTAGCGAACGAATTGTACAATCTTTTTTAATTGTACTGGGTTCAATTTTCGGATCTATATTTTTATCAGTTGTTTTTGGAGGTAATATTTTACGATCTAGAGCTTTTCAAAGGCTTGTTTTAAAAGAGGAGCAACAGTCATCTGACGGTTACCAAGTAGGTAAACCTAATTTTGATTTATTAGGAAAAACTGGTTTCGCGAAAACTGATTTAAGACCATCGGGTAAAATAGAAGTTGACGGCGAGTGGTATCAAGCAGTTTCTAACGATGGCTATATTGATAATGGAACGGATATTGTAGTAAGTAAAATAGAAAACTATAACCTAATTGTTAAAAAGCTAAACGCATAGATTCAATTAGGTTTTACAAAAAAATATAAATATTATGACAGTAAACAAAATTGGTTTAAAAGACAAGAATGTAATAGAATTAGCAGATCATTTAAATATTCTTTTAGCGAATTATCAAATTCATTATCAAAAAGTTAGAGGTTGCCATTGGAACGTAAAAGGTCGCCATTTCTTTGACTTACACGTTAAGTTTGAAGAGCTTTATAATAACGCACAAGTTACCATTGATGAAATTGCCGAACGTATACTTACGTTAGGAAAGTCGCCAGTTGCAACCTATGCTGACTATATCGAAAACTCTTCCATCAAGGAGATTAAAACCGAGGGAATGAGCGAAGAGAAAATGGTGGAAGCTATCTTGGGGGATTTTAAAGATTTAATTGACTTAGAGCGTGAAATAGTTGAAAACGCTACTGAAAATGCAAATGACGAAGGAACCGCTGATATGATTATTGGTTTCTTAAGATTTCAAGAAAAAACCAGCTGGATGTTTAGAGCTTGGACTGGTAAACATTAACATCTACTTAATTACCTATGATAAAATAGGCTATCCAGAACTGGATAGCCTATTTTTTTATTCAATTTTGGTGTTAGTTTGGCTTTAATAAGTGTGAGCCGATAACCTTGCGTTTAAATTGCCGATAGTTTTAATTTCTGGCTTTGCGGTGAATATCCCTGTTTGTAAATCGGCTCGCATTCCTCTAACGAATAAATAAATTACCCCACCAAACTGGTATTTGTAATTAAAATTAGGGACACGACTTTCCAAGTATTTTTTTACGGCTAAAGAATAAATTAGGTACTGCAAGTGATAGTTGTTTTCGTTCATTGCCAGTTGTAGGTTTGGTTTTTCGTAGTCTTCTACACTGTCTCCCAAGAAGTTCGATTTCCAATCCACCACATAATATTTGTTATTGTGTTCAAAAAACAAATCTATTTTGCCATTCATTACTCCTTCTAAAGTACCGTTTGATTTAGCATCAATAAAAACTTCATCAGTACTCAACTGACTTAAATTTGAAGGAGTAAAGTTCTCTACGTTAAAGTCAAACTCTAACTCATTTATGCACTTATAGGAGTTTACATCACTAAGTTTAAATACTTCCTCATCAATCTCAATATTTGCTGATAACACGTTTTTTAATAATTCCATCAACATTGGACTGTACAATTCTTCTTGCTGTGGTACAAATATTTTAATGGCTTCATCAATTACTTTTTGCCATTTAGCATCGTCATGAAAATGGATGTTTTCAAAAATGTAATGCAGCATGTTTCCGGTTTTTGCACCTTTTCTTAGTTGATGGAAAATGAATTCATCATAACCCTGTACTTCCTTGCCACTTCTCAATTTTAAGCTTATCGCATGGTCTGCTTTTAACATAGAATAGCTCATTCTGCGCCAGTTTTCTTGCAAAAGTGTGAAATCAACTGTTTCTTTAACCTTTTTTACGCCTTGTTTAACCCCGTTGGTGTATTTGTAATTTGGCGGGATAACTAGATCATCGCTTGATTTAAACGTGATTAAATCTGTTTCGAGGTCTTTTAAAGCGTTCGTGAAATAGCTTAATGAAGAGTTTTTATAGTAATTGCTTTTATAAACATAACATTTTGATACAGCCCTAGTGATGGCTACATAAATTAACCGACGGTTTTCTTGCTCTGCCTGTTTGGAAACTTCGACTAATTCTGTAGTGTCTAAATCTTTCTTTTCAGCCGAAATATATTCGCCATCTTTGTTTCTATAGCTACAATCTGTATGCTTTGTATCTGCCGATAAGTCTAAACTTGGCGCAAAAACGATTTTATATTCTAGGCCTTTACTTTTGTGAATGGTAACTATTTTAATGGCATCTTCATCGTTTTCTATCCTTTGCTCAAATTCATCGCCCTCGGTTTCCATGCCCTCAATTCCTCGTTTAAGCCAACTGATAAGCTCTAAATTATTAAGATTTTTACGGGTTTGTGTTTTATGTAAAAGCTCAATCATTTGGTACAGATTGGTGATAATTCTTTCACCATCGCTGTTTTCAACGTTCAGTAATTTACTTTCTATTGAGAAGTCTTTAATCCATGTTTTTAAGGCAGTGTAAACTCCGTCTTTATCCCAAACTACTTTATAGTTTCTAAAAAGTTCAACAATCTTGTCGCTATCTAAAGCTAAAATATTGTCGTCTTTAAATCCTGTAAAAGGGGAGAGCAAAGCTTTGTTGATATTTGCCCTGCTGATATCTGTAATTGCCTGTAAAACGTAGAGCAAATAACTGGCTTCTGCCGACTGTAGCACTTTTCCGTCGTCAATTGTAATTGCAGGGATGCCGTATTTAGTTAGCTGTTTTTTGATTGCAATGCCCGCTTTTTTATTACGGATGAGGATACCAATATCTTTTGGTAAAACGTTTCTGACTTCGCCGTTAAACTCAATTTTAAAGTCTTTATCATCAAAAAGGTTAACAATCTGCGCACATAAAGCTTCATAGATGATATCATTTTTGGGACATTCCGTAATTTCTATGGGCACTGTTGGAATGTTTTTATACAGCAGGTTTCCTTTACTATTTTTATCTGGTGACTCTACTTCTAAATAATTGATTTGCTCATCCTCTGGAGCTCCTCCAAAATGGAAAGTGTCAAAGTCTTCTTCGGGTTTAAAAAAGAGGTTCATCGCATCAATTAAATTTGCCGAAGAGCGAAAATTGTGGTTCATGCCATATCTTTCGTTGACATTCTTTTTAGCTTCAAAATAGGTGTAGATGTCTGCTTTACGCCAAGCATAGATAGATTGCTTAGGGTCGCCGATATAAAATAGAATGGTATTTGTACCGAAAGCCTTCTCGAAAATTTTGTATTGCAAGCGGTCTGTATCTTGAAACTCATCAATAAAAACTGCTTTATATTTCTGTTGAAGGCAGTTGACTAGTCTGTCGCTCGGGCGTTCCACTAAAGCGTGGTGCAGTTTTGATATTAAATCATCAAAACTGATTTGGTTATAACGGTTTTTGTAGTAGTTAACTCCTTCAGAAATTTGCTGAATTCCGTTGCAAGTAATTTTGATAATTACACTCTTTAGAACATCAGCTTTCGCTGATTCTAATTCGTTCAAATCGGCAAGATATTCTAAAACTTCGGGCAACGTTTTGATCACATTTGCCTTATCGTATTTTTCTGCTACTCCCGCGATAAAACTATCAATATCAATAATTAAAGGAAGTATATTTTTTTTAACGTAAGCGTTCTTTTCGCAAGCTGAAACAATATCCGACTTATTTTCTTCGATATATTGATACAGACTATTATACTGTGTGTCAATCGCTTGCTGTTTTAATTTTAGTTCTTGGGCAGTTGCATGATAATCATCATCAGACATTAGGTAGCTTTTTTCTGCATGGTAGAAATAATAACGTTGCCCAGAAAGATGACTGCTCACTCTTTTTTTAACGCCCTCTTTAGTAAGCCCGTTATTGGCTACCATACTCAAAACCTCTGTAGGAATGGTGGTTACTTGTTTTCGCCAGAACTTGTTGGTCTCATCCTCTAGAATCACCGATGCGTCCTGCATTAAATCGATACCAAATAACTGGTCGGTTTCAAAAGCAAATTCGTTTAGTGTTTGTTGACAAAAACTGTGGATGGTGAGTACGGATGTTTCATCTAAAAACAAAACAGCTTCTTTTAAAAGCTCCTTAACTTCTTCTGTAGTCTTGTCCGAAATGTTTTTCACTAATGCAGTGATGGTATCGTCTTTTATGGTTTCGCCTTGCGCAACTTTGTATGCCAAACGTACAAATAAGCGAATGCGTTCTTCCAATTCGGCAACGGCAGCTTTGGTGAAAGTTACCATCAAAATTTCTTTAATGGCTATATTTTTCTCCAGCAATAATCGTAAAACTAAAATAGCAATGGAGTAGGTTTTTCCTGTTCCAGCACTTGCCTCAATCAAGTTGCTACCTTCTAGGTTTACGGTGCTTGCTTTAAAGTTTGTTTCCATATTTGTTTAATGTGATAATAAAAAATGAGTTAAACCTCATTTTTGAGATCTACATATCAATGTTTTTTAGTTAAAAAGTTTTTCCGATCCGTTCGTTATTTCGAGGTACGAGAAATCTCACACGCAATTTTTCATGTTGCATTTTTTACCTATTTGTGAGATGTTTTACTATCGTTCAACATGACGGTTAGCTTAAACTCTTTGGTATTTTTTTAACATATTTTAATATCCTTGCTCTTTCAATCTTTACTCTCTTCAGCTGTAATACTCAGGAAAAAGCTCTTCCAATGGACTAATTATTTTCTCGAAGTTTGTTTTGAAGTTGATTAAAACCTCATTTTCATCCTGTTCCTCGTAAGCTAGTTTATTATCGAAAAAGCCATCATTGTATTTCTGTAAAATGTAAGGATCGTTGCAAGGGAATTGACTGTTATTCAGTTTCTCATCCACTGCTTTCTTAAATTTAAAAAAGTTTAACGTTTCTAAATCCTTTGGCGAAATTTTAAAATCAGGGTAAAAAGCAATGATTTCATTATGTCCGTGGATGTATAAGTCGCAAAGCTCAACAAGTCTAATTTTGGCTGTGGCCTGATTAATTTCTTTCGCTTTAAAAACCTTTTCTTTATTTGAACTGATATAATATAATTGGAGGTTTAACCCTGATGCTTGTATCAGTAGATATTTTAAATAAGCCTCTAAAAGGTATTTAGTTTCTGATTTCGACCAAGAAACCACCACCATTTTATCACCATAAATACCACCAATTTTTCCTAAAAACTGGATGCTAGCTTCTTCGATATTTAAGTCAATTTCAAGGCTTTCTTCGGCAGCACCTCCAATGCATTCGTTGTACAGTTCTCTGGTTTTAGCTACGTCTGTTTCCGTGTTATTGAAAACCACATTTGCCATATTTTTAAGTGGCAGACCTCCAGTTTTAAGCATCCGCTCTTTCAAATGAACTTGTTGCTCTTCATTAGCGGAAAGCAATTGCTGTTTTAAACTCCAGTTTTGTAAGCTATCTAACCCAAACAGTTCTGTTTCTGCCAAAAGCGATTCCTCACTTCCATAATAAATAGCTAAAACCTTATTGAAATAAGCTTTAAATGGGTTTTTAAAGAAGTTTACAAAATCGTGAATACCGATATTACTGAAGCTCACTTCTTCTTTAGAATGCGTTAATAAAAAGTTGTGTTTTTCCTCTTGGCTTACCTCTAAATAATTTATTTTATGACCTTCATTATTCTTCGGACTAAAGTTATGTAACGAATGTTTCTGTATGATTTCTTTGCTGAGCTCATCGCTTTCAGGGAATTTTGCTTGCAAGTAATCAATCAGTTCGTCCACCAAAGCCGATGGTGGAATGGTGCTGTTGTCTTTTGCACTTTGCCCAATGTAGCTGATGTACAAATAATCTTGTGCAGAAAGTAAAGTCTCTAAAAACAAGTGTTTGTCGTTTTCTTTAACGTTTCTATCTCCCTTACGGGGATGCTGAGTCATTAAATTAAAGTTAACTTGGTTCTCTTTTCGAGGGAATTTATCAAAATTTAAACCCAATAAGGCTACCACTTTAAAAGGAATACTTCGCATTGGAATTAGCGAACAAAAAGTGATTCCACCACCAGCAAAAGAGCCAGTACGTACCGTAGCGTTAACACTACCTAAAAAGCTATGACTAAAAAGCGGATAAGTAATTTCGTCTGTTACCAGTTCATTTACAGCATTATATTTCCCTAGTTGGTTTAATAAAACGGCATAATCTTCATCGGCATTTTCTCCGGGGTCAAAAATCAAATCAATTAATAAGCGTTCAACGTAATTTACCCAATCGCTAATATTTCTGTTTTTTTCTCTTTCGGTAAGTGACGAAATTAAAACTTGTACAAAATGCACAAACCTAATTACCTCGTTTGAAGCAGCGCCTTCAACCATATCTAAAGGATATAAACTGTTGCTTTCAGTAAAATACTCTTCCTCGCCACTCATGCAAATGCCGTAAATAATGCGTTGCAATCCGTAATTCCAACTTACATAAACGCTATCGTCATCAACTTCTCCATCGGCACCAAACCTAATATTAGCGTTATTTACCACTTTTCTAATCAAAGCTAAGTCACTAATGCCAAAACGCTTTCTGATGTATCCAAAATCTAGCAATTGTAAAACTTCCTCTGCTTTTAGGTTTTGTACGTTCATTTCCATCAAGGCGATTAAAGCAGCTGCAATAGTGTCGTTGGTACTAAAACTTTCGTCAGCAATGGAAAAGTAAAATTTGTGAGGGGCGTTTTTGAAAACCGCTTTTATATAAGGAGCGTAACTATCAATATCGCTCACCATTACCACAATATCTCGTGGGGATAACTTTTCTTTTTTCTGGGCTACTAAACTTACCAAAAAGTTGTACAAAGCTTCTACTTCTCTGGCTGGTGTGTAGCAGGAGTGGATGCTTAAAGAGCCGTCGTTAATATCTTTAGCATTCAAATGTTCTCTTTCCGCATCGCTTAAGTTATAAGCAATTTCGTGTTGAACTTTATGTAGTAAGCTGTCTGTTGTTGGTTCAATTGTAGCAACTTCTTCATAATTATTGATGAGGTCATCACTTTTAAAAAGCATCGAAAAAGTATGCTGTGTTACTTTACCCCAACTGGTTAAAAGGTTATTGCCTAAATTACTAGCGGTGTTTTCTATTAAACCTTTTCGTTGTAAACGATAAGCTTGCTTTTCGCTTAAATCCTCAAACCAATAAATTCCCGGAGCCGGATTAAGCAAATAATAAGAGAAATCTATTACCTGACCAACGGCATGAAAAATTTGAAGGTGGAAATCAGTGGTTACCGATAAACCAAATAGAAAAACTGACGGAATTTTATTTTTTAAAACTTGTTGTTTAGCTGGATCTTTTAAGGCTTCAATAATGTATTTTCCAACTCGGGTTTTATCGGGAATTTCGTTTTTGGTTAGCAGGTTTGCTTTTATCCAAAGGTACTTTTGCCAATCGTCTTTTGTAAGGTCGTTTAAATCTGCATTGTTCCAATCTTGAATAAGCTCTGGTCGGTAAATTTGATATTGATCAAACAAATCGGCGACTTTTTCTGCCAGAGCAATGCGTTTTAAGTCTTTATCAGGCGTGTTTTCCGTGTAATAAGAAGCTGTTTCTTTGAAACGATTGATGAAATCGCGTTCGCCTAAAATTTTAAAAATTAGCCAAGTTTGGTTTTCTGCGGTAAGGGGTTTAGTAAATTCGCCACCCAAAGCTGCATAAATTTGATTGACTAAATCGTTAGGTTTTAAAAATTTATAGTTTGCCGCAATACCTAAATTTTCTGCTAATTGTAAACGTAGCCAATTGTTCATCCCTTCGGTTTGCGTCACCAAATAATAGGGTTTAAAAACAGAAATATTTTGCGAAGTTAAATCGACGCATAAATATTTTGCTAGTATAGATAAGGAATTGGAAACCTGTAAACGCAATGCCATAAGAAAATGCTAATACTCTAAAAATCTGTTATTAATACCCGATGCTCTTTTTACTTGTGCGGCAGAAGCATCTAAAATTGCCTGACTGCTTGCCTGTAAAATCACCTTCTTTTTCGCCCTAGTAATTCCCGTGTAAAGCAGTTCTCGGGTTAAAATAGTAATACCTTCTGCTGGCGGTAAAATCATTAAAATTTGCTCGAACTCTGATCCCTGACTTTTATGTATAGTCATAGCAAAAACGGTTTCAACTTTGGCCAATAAGCCCGGTAAAACTGTTTTTAAATTGCCTTCACTGTCTTCAAAATAAGCTTTATAATCATTGTTGTCATCTTTACGGATGATACCTACATCACCATTGAACAGACCCAAATCGTAATTATTACTATTCATAATTATGGGGCGGTTTTGGTAAAATTCCTTGTCTAAAACCAATAAATTTTTCTCGACCAGATATTGTTCGATTTTTTTATTAGTGGTGTATAAACCATGTTCTCCTTCTCTAATGGCACATAAAACCCTTAAGTGGTTCAGTTTTTTTAGAGCTGTTTTGATATCAGGTTCTTGGATATAATCTTGATAGTTAGAAACAAATTTTTTGAAAATGGCCGAGGTGTAATCGGTGTCAATTTGCACTTGTTCATCATTGTTAACTTCAATAAAGGAAGTGATTTTTGCTATATCGTTGTTAATTACAGCTTTACTAAATTTCCCGATACCCTCGTCACTGTTAAAACGGTGGCTGTATTGTAGTTCAACAATGTGCTGAAAAAGTGGGTGCGGAGAAGCTGACGGGGCGGTATTAATTTGCGAACTCGCATCATCAATAAAGGAATTAATTAAAGCTAATCTTTCGGCAGTAAAAACGTTTAACTGTTGTTGTGCCATACATAAATCGCCAAATAAACTTCCAGCTTCTACAGATGCCAACTGGTTTTTGTCGCCCAGTAAAATCACTCTGGTTTCTTTGCCAACAGCATCTAAAAGTTTAGCAAACAAGGCAACGTCAATCATGGAAGATTCATCCACAATAATTACGTCGTAATTTAATGGATTTTCGGCATTATGTTTAAAATACGGCGAGTCTGGAATGTAACCCAATAAACGGTGCAATGTTGAAGGTTGTATTTCTTGAAACTTATTTTTGATGTGTTCTGAAACCTCTAGTTTGGCACTTTTTAAAGATTCTGCCATTCGGGCTGAAGCTTTACCAGTTGGAGCTGCCAAACCAACTTTTAAATCTCCGTTTAGGTGAAATAAAATGGCCAATATTTTAGCAACCGTAGTAGTTTTTCCGGTTCCTGGTCCGCCCGTAATGATACTGAAATTATTGAGATAGCTATTTACTGCTGCTGCCAATTGCCAATTTACAATGCCTGCGCTACTGCTAAAAAGTTGCTTAATAAATTCTTGATTATTTGTTAGCTGTTGTACCCTTTCTGGTTCAGTCGCTTTTTCGCTGGCTACAAATGCTTGAATACGTTGTAAAATAGAGCTTTCATAGTTAAAGTAGCGTTGCAAATACAAACGGTTTTGGTGTAATACAAAAGGCTGTTTGTTCGCAGTGTTTTCTGTTACGAGTTTATCTTTAGCAATGTTTTTGATGGCTTGCTCAATTGCTAAATAATAGGAGGGAAGCTCATCTTTTTCTTCATCCACATCATTCAAATCCACACAAATATGCCCTTCTGCTAGTTTTTTTGAAACTAAATATGCCAAAGGTTTTAACGTTTCGCTTTTAAAAAACGAAGCGAATTGCTGGTGAATATCGTTATAGGTTTGCATGGTTATCGTACGTAATTTAAAAAACTGGTCGCTCCCTGGAGCTGGCGAGGCTCATAATAAGACCTCAATGTTTATAATTAAAAAGTATGGTCATGTTGAACGAAGTGAAACATCTCGTAACAGATGACAAATTTGTTTCGTTCCTCAACGTGACTTAAGTCTCTGCCTAAGTTAACCACCCTTTTAATTAAGCTTTCAAGATAAATAAAATCTTCTTTTGTTTGCTTTATGTGGAAAACTCTTGATCCCAAAGAAAATTACGGACAGGTTTATATTAGAACAGTTGCTATTACTGGTTTCTACGATGAATTATTAGATAAAGAGATAGCAATTCATCCAAATGGAAAACTAAATACTCAACCATGGGGCTCAAAAAGAGTTTTCTTTAATAGATACTGACGCTAGCTTGCTTATATTTGAGGAGTCCTTACCAAAGGAAATATAAATACAATGGATACTCAAATATTACTAGACCTTGTTAAGGTGCGGATGCATTTTGGAAAGTACAAAGGGAAATTACTTTGCGATTTACCAGTTTCTTATCTGGAATGGTTTGCTTCAAAAGGCTGGCCTCCAGGTAAACTAGGGATGCAACTTGCTACTATTTATGAAATTAAAATCAACGGTTTAGAAGAGCTGCTGAAACCTTTTAGACGCGGTTAAGCTTTCTTTTTAAAAGAAAAATTACGCTGAGAAAAATAACTGAATAAGGTTACAAATGCAAAAGTTAACATATAAGATGGCGTTGGATACCAGCCCATAGCGTCAACAAAAAGCTTCATAAATAGATAATTTAATAGTATGCAGACTAATACTACAGACAAATATCTAATTAACTGTACTCTCTTCAATAAATACGAACCTCCGAAAACCACATAGGTATTTAAGTAGAACCCGATAGGGAAAGTAATACCAAAAGCTACCAAAAAGGAGAAAATGTGTGAACTGATAGCAATGCTTTCTGAAACTTGAACAAGTTGCTTATCTACGATAAAGTTTTCTGTTACTGCAAAAATAAAGAAGTTCAACACTGCGTTTCCGCCTCCACAAACAGCATAGCGGTAAGTTTGCAAAGGCATAAATCGTTTAAATAGCGGATAAAAACTATCTATTAAAAATAAAAGGAATTGCTGGAAATGCTTGTTCAATTTGCTAATCATCGGATACAAATATAGCTTTCTAAATCTTTTTGAAAAACCAAAATTATTGCTTCAAGTTATGTGAGTCTAAACTTCTCTTTGCTAATACTACACTTATTAAAATAAGTATCGAGCATAACAGAAACGGTGCGCCCGGAAACTGAATAGGAGCATCTTTAGCAGTGAAAACTGCAAAAATAGTGGTCATTAGCGGAGGTGCAAAAATAGTTGTGGCACTCATTAAGCTGGTTAAAGCACCTTGTAACTCACCTTGTTCGTTCCCTGGTGCATGACTACTAATGATACTTTGCAAAGCTGGGTTAGCAATACCACCCAAGCAGTAAGGCACAATAAAAGCAAACATATAAATTCCGTTTGGCGCAAATGCAAACAACAATAAACCAATACTATAAAGTGATAAACCGATGTATAAACTATTTTCTTGACCAAATTTCGGAATAGCCCATCTAATTATTCCACCTTGTACAATACCAATCATTAATCCAACAAAACCTAAAGAATAACCTACCCAAGCTTCGTTCCATCCAAATTTCTCCATTCCGTAGTAGGACCAAACACTTTGCAAACCATTGTTAGCGGTGTACATTAATATAAGAGTAATAATTAGTCCGCCTACGGCTGGGTATTTCTTTAAAGCCATTAATGAGCTTATTGGGTTTGCTCGTTTAATATCAAAAGGTCTTCTTGACTCTACAGGGAGTGACTCTGGCAATACAAAATATCCGTAAACAACATTTAATAAGCTTACAGCGGCGGCTGCAAAAAATGGAATACGCGAACCAAATTGCCCTAATATACCACCTATAACTGGGCCTAAAATAAATCCTAAACCAAAAGCAGCACCAATTAGTCCAAAGTTTTGTGCTCTTTTTTCGGGAGTACTAATATCTGCAATATATGCCGATGCGGTGGTAATGCTGGCTCCAGTTACTCCGGCAATTATCCTTCCGACAAATAGCCACCAAATAGTAGGAGCAAAGGCTAAAAACAGGTAATCAATTCCAAATCCTAATAAAGAAAGAAGCAAAACAGGTCTTCTACCAAATCTATCGCTTAAATTACCAATGAGTGGCGCACAAATAAACTGCATAAAGGCATATGCAAAAGTTAACCAACCGCCATAACTTGCTGCATCGCTTAAATCACCATTAATTAATTCTTTAATTAGAGTTGGTAATACCGGGATAATGATACCTAAGCCGGTAACATCCAATAATAAGGTGATAAAAATAAAACCTAAAGCGGCCTTTTTGTTTTTGTGCATTTTTTAAGAAGTCGAAAGTAAAAAGTACAAAGGCTAAACGGTTCTAATAATTGCAAATTAAAGTCCACCACATTTTTTTATCTTCAATTGTTTTTAACTCACATGAACTGAAATCTCGGTTTAACTAAAATAAAAAATGCCCAAATTTTTAATTTGGGCATTTTAAGCTGTGTTGTGTTATTAGATGTATTTGTTGCCAAACTTCTGTTTAACATCTGCAACTACCTGTTTAACGTGTTGCTCTTTATCTCGTGGACAAATCATTAAAGTATTGTTTGACTCTACAACAATAAAATCATGTAAATCCTGTAAAATCACCAATTTATCTTTCGGTACATTCACCATACAGTTTGATGAATTGTACATCATTACACCTTCTTGGTTAATTACGGCATTGCCAACGTAGTCTTTATCAGCTAGTTCATAAACTGAAGCCCATGTCCCTAAATCGGACCAGCCAAACTCAGAAGGCATTACAAAAACGTTGTCTGCCTTTTCCATAATTCCATAATCAATTGAAATGTTAGGGCATCTTTGAAAAGCTGATTGTATAAAATCTTTTTCTGTGGCAGAGTTGTACTGGTTTTTTCCGCTTCTAAAAATCTCGCTCATATCAGCTAAATGTTTGTCAAAAGCATCTATAATTGCAGAAACGCTCCAAATAAAAATTCCTGAGTTCCATAAAAAATCGCCACTGGCTATAAATGTTTGTGCTATTTCTAAAGAAGGTTTTTCTGTGAAAGTTTTAACCTTATGCAAGTTCTCTTCTATGGTGTTTTCGGCGTATTGGATATATCCGTAACCAGTATCTGGGCGAGAAGGTTTAATACCTAAAGTAATTAAACAATTATGAGTTTTACTAGCGTCCAGTGCTTTATGAATGGTTTCTACAAAGCGTTCGGTTTCTAATATTAAATGGTCTGATGGTGCAACCACAATTTGCGCATCAGGATTTAACTGTTTGATTTTGTAGCAACCATAAGCAATACAAGGTGCGGTATTACGCATAATAGGCTCACCAATAATTTGGTTGTCAGTTAATTCTGGTAATTGCTCTTTAACTAAATCAAAGTAGTTTTCATTAGTAAGGATGTAGATGTTTTCTACGGGTAATATTTTTTTAAATCGTTCAAATGTATTTTGAATTAAGCTTTTTCCTGTCCCCAAAACATCTAAAAACTGTTTTGGGTAGGTGGTTCTGCTCACTGGCCAAAATCTACTTCCGATACCACCTGCCATTATTAAGGCATAATTATTTTTATTCATAAGGTTTTTGTGTTAGATAATTCCTTCTCTTAACAAATCATGTAAATGTATTACCCCTTCATATTTGTTGTTTTTTGTAACAATGAGTTGGGTAATGTTAAATTGTTTCATTTTGTTGAGGGCAACTACTGCCATCTCGTTTTCGTCAATTGTTTTTGGCGATTGGTTCATAATGTCAACAGCTTTCAGATTTTCAAAAGATTGGTATTTCTCCATCATCCTACGTAAATCACCATCTGTAATAACGCCCCTAAGTTCAAGATTTTCTACAATAGCTACAACCCCTAATCTCCTTTTACTGATTTCTAAGATTGCCTCCTTTATAGTTGCGTTTACCGCGAGCTCTGGTTTTTCATTCAGTTTGCTTAAATCGGCAACCTTTAAGTACAGTTTTTTTCCTAATGCCCCTCCAGGGTGATATTTAGCGAAGTCTTCTTTGGTAAAGTCTCTGCATTCTACTAAACAAACAGCCAAAGCATCGCCTAAAACTAATTGTACAGTGGTGCTAGTGGTAGGTGCTAAATTGTTTGGACAAGCTTCTTTTTGGATACTTGCGTCTAAAACAAAGTCAGATTGTTGCGCCAAGTACGATTCCTTTTCGCCAACAATACAGGCTAGTTGATTGTTCCCTTGTTTTAACAGCGGGATCAACACTTTTATTTCGGCAGTATTTCCACTTTTTGATAGGCAAAGTACCAAATCATCTTTTTGGATAATACCTAAATCGCCATGTACGGCATCGGCCGCATGCATAAAAATAGAAGGAGTACCGGTGGAGTTAAATGTTGCAACTAATTTTTGAGCGATGATTGCACTTTTGCCAACACCTGTAACTATCACTCTTCCTTTTAGTGTTAGGATTTTTTTTACGAGTTTTTCAAAATCACTAGATAGTTGCTCTGATAACTGTTTAAGTGCTTCTGTTTCAATGGAAATTGTGCGCTGTGCAATCTCTAAAATTTCTTTAGATGACTTCAAAATTGTAATTTTTATAATTAAATATATTTATGTCACAAAAATATGTTATTTTGATTGCTAAAATCAGCATGAGCTGTTTTTTTTGATGATAAAAATGCAGATTAAGAAATCTTTAATAGACAATTTACAAACATTTTTTGGGTTTGATAACTTCAAAGGTGATCAAGAAGCCATTATTGATAGTATTTTAGAGAGAAACGACACGTTTGTGATTATGCCAACAGGTGGTGGAAAATCCATTTGTTATCAGTTACCAGCTTTAATGAGCGAAGGTACTGCTTTGGTTATTTCTCCACTAATAGCACTGATGAAAAATCAGGTAGATCAATTAAGGGCTTTTGGGGGGAGAGATAGTATCGCACATTTTCTAAACTCATCTTTAAATAAATCAGAGATTGCCAAAGTGAAGCAAGATGTGCTTGCCGGTGAAACAAAGTTATTATATGTTGCCCCAGAATCATTAACCAAACAAGATAATATCGACTTCTTAAAGTTGTTAAAGATTTCTTTTGTTGCAATTGATGAAGCCCATTGTATTTCTGAGTGGGGACATGACTTTAGACCTGAGTACCGTAAAATCCGTCAGGTTATTAATAATATTGGTGATAATATCTCTTTAATTGCTTTAACGGCTACGGCGACACCAAAAGTACAACACGATATTCAGAAGAATTTACAGATGACGAATGCAAATCTGTTTAAATCTTCGTTTAACCGTCCAAATTTATTTTATGATGTTCGTCCAAAAAACAATGTCATCAAAGAAATTGTTAAATACATTAAAAACCACCAAGGGAAATCAGGGATTGTTTACTGTTTAAGCCGTAAAAAGGTGGAAGAAGTGAGCAATGCACTGGCAATTAACGGCATAAAGTCTTTGCCTTACCATGCAGGCTTAGACCCAAAGGTGAGGGCCGATACCCAAGATAAGTTTTTGATGGAAGATGTAGATGTAATTGTTGCGACAATTGCATTTGGGATGGGGATTGATAAACCAGATGTTCGCTATGTAATCCACCATGATATTCCTAAAAGTATGGAAGGCTATTATCAGGAGACTGGTAGGGCAGGTAGAGATGGCGGAGAAGGTGTTTGTGTGGCATTTTACTCAGAGAAAGATATTGATAAACTTGCTAAGTTTATGAAAGATAAGCCAGTTTCTGAACGAGAAATTGGTACGCAGATACTAAAAGAAGTTATTGACTACTCAGAGTCTGCGGTATGCAGAAGGAAACAGATTTTACATTACTTCGGTGAAAACTTTAACGAAGTTGGCTGTAATAATATGTGCGATAACTGTAGGTCAGAAAAGCAATATTTTAGTGCTGATGAGCCATTAGCTACAGTTTTAAAAATGATAAACGAGTTTGGTGGCAAGTTTGACGATGATTATATCATCAATGTTTTGATGGGCTCAGAAACTGCTCAAATTCAATCGTACAAACATCACCAATCTAAATACTTTGCTAAAGGCAAAGAACAAGGACTTTTGTTATGGAAATCTGTTTTGCGCCAAGCTTTATTAGATAACTATGTGATAAAAGACGTTGATAATTTTGGTTTACTAAAAGTATCAAAATCGGGTTTAAAGTATATTGACAATCCGCATTCTTTACGTTTTATTTTAAACAGACAGATGGAAGCGATAAGAAGCGACGATGATGACACCGCTCAACAAGGCGGAGGAACCGTTGACGCTCAGCTTTTATTGATACTGAAGGATTTACGTAAAAAGATCGCTAAACAAAAAAATCTACCTCCATTTGTGATTTTCCAAGATCCATCACTGGATGAAATGTGTACCCATTATCCTATAAATATGGATGAGATGAAACATATTTCGGGTGTTGGAAATGGTAAAGCGATGAAATTTGGCTCAGCTTTTATTGAGGTGATTAAAAAGTATGTGGAGGATAATGATATTGACCGCCCAATTGATTTTGTGGTAAAAACTACTGCCAATAAATCAGCATTAAAAGTTTCTATTATTCAAAATATCGACCGTCAGATTTCTCTGGAAGATATTGCGGCATCAAAAGGTATTTCTTACGAGGATATACTTAAAGAAGTAGAGTCTATTGTAGGTTCTGGAACTAAACTAAACTTGAACTATTTTATTGATGAAGTAATTGATGATGATAGGCAAGATGAGGTTTTTGATTACTTCAGAACTGCTGACGTTGACTCTATTGATGCAGCTTTAGCCGAGTTAGGTACGGATGACTATAATTTTGAAGAAATTCAGCTGATGCGGATTAAGTTTATGTCGGAGTTGGGGAATTAGGTTAAGTTAAAAGTAGAGAGTAACGAGTATAAAGTAGCAAGTCAAAAGTTTAATGATGATTTTGCAACGAGATACTTATTTTAAGTGCCGTTAAATTGAGAACAAGAAAATAACTCAACCCCTCACTCATTCTGTCAATCACTCATTAAAATATTCAAGTTCTCATTAATTCAAAATGACTTTAAATATCCCAAAATTAAAAAACACCGATTCAAATAATTTCTTTTTAATGGCTGGTCCTTGCGCAATAGAAGGCGAGGAAATAGCTTTTAGAATAGCCGAAAGAATTGTAAAGATTACTGATAAACTGAATATTCCTTATGTTTTTAAAGGATCATATCGCAAAGCAAATCGTTCCCGTTTAGATTCTTTTACTGGAATTGGCGATGAAAAAGCTTTGAAGATTTTAGAGAAAATTGGAAAGGAATTTGGCGTACCAACCGTTACTGATATACACGAAAGTAATGAAGCGGCAATGGCTGCTGCCTATGTAGATGTATTACAAATTCCTGCATTTCTTTGTCGCCAAACAGATTTATTGATTGCTGCAGCAAAAACTGGTAAAGTGGTTAACGTTAAAAAAGGACAGTTTTTATCTGCTGGATCTATGAAATATGCGGTAGATAAAATCACGGAAAACGGAAACCCAAATGTGCTGTTGACAGATAGAGGGAATACTTTCGGCTATCAAGATCTAATTGTTGATTTCAGAGGGATTCCAGAAATGCGAGCATTTAACGTTCCGGTAATTATGGACTGTACTCACTCTTTACAGCAACCAAACCAAGCATCAGGTGTAACTGGTGGAAAACCAGCTTTAATTGAAACCATTGCTAAAGCAGCTATTGCAGTTGGTGCAGATGGTTTATTTATTGAAACTCATCCTGATTTAAAAAACGCGAAATCTGATGCCGCTAATATGTTGGAGTTGGATTTGTTGGAAGGTTTGTTGGAGAAATTAGTTAGGGTAAGGCAGGCGGTGGTTTGATAGACTAATTATATTGAATTTTTTCAAAATTGGCTCTGAATTTAAGTTTTTGGAGCCAATTTTTTTTAATGAAAAATCAATTTCATTCTAAACCCAAAGTCACATTTAACTTTATTCTTGCTTTCTTGATAAACTTGCCGTATCATCGGGGTTATCCAAATAAAATATAAAAATCATGTTTAAAAAGCTGGTTGCTATTGAGCCTTTAAATTTAATTACATCTGCGGAGGAACAACTTAAAAGTTTTGCAGAAGAAGTAATAGTTTATAATGATGTTCCTGCGAATGCCGATGAAATGGCAAACAGAATAGGGGATGCCGATGCAGTTTTATTGAGTTATACATCCCAACTAGGAGCAGAGGCATTGGATAAATGCCCAAATGTAAAGTATATTGGTATGTGTTGTTCTTTATACTCGGCAGAAAGCGCAAATGTTGATATTAAATATGCCGAAGAAAGAGGAATAGCTGTTACCGGAATCCGTGATTATGGAGACGAAGGTGTGGTAGAATATGTGATAAGCGAATTAGTTCGTTGTCTGCATGGGTTCGGGACAACAAATGTTGGCAAAGCAAGTCAACCTTGGGATGGTGTACCAAGAGAAATTACTGGTACAAAAGTAGGTATTGTAGGTTTGGGCAAGTCTGGAGGAATGGTGGCTGATGCTTTAAAATTCTTCGGAGCAGATATAGCTTATTTCTCTAGAACTAGAAAGCCTGAGGAAGAAGAAAAAGGTTTTAAGTTTTTACCGTTGAAACAACTTTTAAAAGAAAGCGAAGTAGTAATTTGTTGCTTAAACAAAAACACCGTTTTATTACATCAAGAAGAATTTGAAGCTTTAGGCAACCGAAAGATTTTGTTTAATACCGGACTTTCGCCGGCTTGGGATATAGAACCATTAACGAAATGGATAAACAATGATAACTTGTGTTATTGCGATACCATTCCCGCTTTAGGAAACAAGGACTTGTTAAGCCATCCGAACGTTAACTGTATGCAGGTTTCTGTTGGCCGTACTCGTCAGGCGTTTGACCGCCTGAGCGAGAAAGTATTAGCCAATATTGTTGAATTTCTTAAAAAGCAATAGGAGAGGTAATGTTTCTTAAAGTGTTGACTACGCTCCATCCTGCAATTTGTGCGGTAGAACTGTAAACATCAATCACCGCATGAACTTGTTCGTTTTTAACTTCTATACGGTGGTTATCGCCCACAAAACCAGGAGTTGAAGTCATAGAAACTTTCATTTGCTCTGGTCCAACTGATGCTAATGAAGCAGCAACGGCTACGTTTACACGGGTAGGGAAAAGTTCAATTGCTTCTACCGCGTCGCCTTTAAAGACTTGTCGTTTTTCAGTTTGCAAAGCTTCGTCATAAACGGAAGTGTTTTTTAATGAATTCGGACCTTTTTCGGTGTCAAAAGTAGCGGTACAATTCCCCATTAGTGCGGCAGTACGTAAAACATCAAAGCCACCAATTGCTCCAGAAGCTAAATGCATTCTTGTATTGTTTTCACTAGCTGTTTGCTTAACCTCTTCATAAAAGTTTTTATCCGCTAAAGCACCGATTGATAACGTAACAATAGAAGAACCATTTTTTAAAGCACTTATAGCAAATTCACGCAAGGAAGCCGGGGAAGCAGTTTCTACAATGTAATTTGGCTTAAAAGCCAATAACTCTTCTATAGAATCACAAGCTTTACAGTTAGTGCCATTCGCTTTTTCTGCAATATGTACTGCTTTTGCTTTTGTTCTGGAGTAGCTAGCAGTCAATTCATAATCTGCTAATAAACCTTGGTTTAAAGCATCAATTATAATATTAGCCAATTTACCGCAACCTACAATAGCAAGAGTGTGTTTTTTCATAATGGCAACATAGCTACTTTAAAATCAATGTCAAAGAGGAAACAGGTCTAGTGCTTGTTTGTTACGCTATTTTGACCATGTAAAAGCGATTGGAATTAAAGTGATTCAATATAATTTCTAATGCAGAATATTGATTTTTCTGGAATAAACTTTATTACCTGCTTTTATCGTGAAAATATAGTTGCCTGTTGGGTATGCTTTAACATTAATTCCATCGCTAAACTTGCCTATAAAATCATTTTGCTTACGCTGATAAATATTTTGCCCCAATACATCGGTTATGGATATTTCTAAGTTTTCTCTTTTAGAAAGCTCAAAACTATAATTTAAAACTTCCACTGCCGGAACTGGGAAAATTTTAAGACTAATTTCTTCTGGATCTGTAGGTTCAACACTCGAGAATAAATAGTTAAAACTTGCTGATTTTGATGAACAACCTGATGAACTTTTGGCTTCAACCTGATATAACCCAGAAGCCGTAGGGTTGTAGTTTTGATTTGTTGCGCCAGTTATTGCTACATTATTTAAATACCATTGATAAGCACTTGATAAGCTAGCTGTTAAGCTAGTTCCGTTTTGTGTAATTGTAGGCTTAGCTACTGTAACTGCAATTCTGTTGAAGTTTGAGCATCCTAAAGACTTAAAGAGCATATTATAAAAATAATAATACGACGATGGTATAATTCCTGTTGCTTCTGAATAAGCACCAGTAAGTTTAATAATATCGTTCCCCAAACTTATAGGCATGTTATTTACCCCTTTATTACTTCTAAATATAGTTGCCCCATTAAACTCAATACCAATATAATAAGTGCCTGCAGCCGGGAACTCTAATCCAATCTTAAACATTTTTCCTGGGTCATTTAGATCGTCATCAATTAAATTTGTTGATGACTCCACATCAGTAGTTGTTTTGGTGCGTTCTACATTGATTGTTTTGGAACTTAGTATTAACCCGTTACTAGTTTCAACTGTAAAAGTTAGTTGTCCGCTTTTACTGATATATAATAAGGCACTGTCTAAAAGCATAGGTGCAGCTACCGTTATAATTGGTTTTGGACCAAAGTTTCCCGAATAGTTTCCACCAGCGTAAACTTTTTTGTTTTTTGCTCCAAAATAACTCTTGAAGTCATTTAAACCCACGTAAAACTTATTTGCATCTGGTTTTTTATCTGTAAAGCTATTATTCCCGACTTGGAAAGGGATAGCCTCACTTGCAGAACTGTACCAGAATAGTGTACCGTCTCCTTTACCATTAAGCTGATAATAACCCGCAGCGTTATCACAAGCAGAAACACTTAAATCTGTAGGGTTTTGCGGGCTTGAAGTGTTGAAAGACTTGCTAGTTGAATTATTGTTAATGATGATGTCTGCAATGTAGTCTGTTTTCGCTTCTAATACATAAGAACTGTTTACCTGTAAATCAAAGGCAGTAGAAAAAGTAAAATTAGCTTCCGCATTTGGCCCGAGTGAACCAGTATAAGTTTCTGTAACTGTTTTTAAAATAGAGCTATTGCTTGAAAGGGTAAGCGTTATCGGGATGTTGCTGAGGGTAGCACTACCGAAGTTTTTAACTTTAACAGATAAATTTTTAGTGGTGGCAACACATAAATTATCTAATTGATCATTGATTGCAATTACACCAACATCTGTAGTGGACTTTATAAAATGAATTTTATAATCCTGAGTTTCACCTTTGTTATAGCTTCCACAAGGTAATACATCGTTAACGTTATTGGTTTGGTTTAGCACAACTCTTAACAAGCTGAAGTTATCTGCTATCACTCCGGCCGGTACGGTTATGTTTCCAGTAAATACTCCGTTGCCGTTATAAACTGTTGATTTTGCTAAAACTTCATCTGTATCATCAAAATCTCCATCGCTATTCCAGTCAGCATAAATTGCAGCTATTTTATCAGCACTTGCACCACAGGTTCCAATATTTATACTAAAAGGGTAAGTTTTCCCGGCTTCTAAATCGGTACTTAAATTAGTAAAATCACTATAGGTTCTACAACTGTTTGGTATTGTGTTATTTATAGTGCCGATTTGTACTTTTTCTATAATAGCATCGCTGTTAAGGGTAGGAGTAGAGGTGCAATAGGCCTGACCACCAACTCCAGAAACTATAATCGAATACTTTTGTGGTCCTTTTACCAAAGTGCTTTTATGGCTTACCTTTAGCGTATAAGTTTGCCCCGGCGTTGCGTTTGGAATATAAACCTGTTCAATGTTATCAACGATATTATCTGCGGTGGTAGCAGCAGTTGCGGGACTTAAAGGGTTTAACTTAAAGGGAAAATAAGTTGTTGAGCCTTTGCTTAGCCTCAAGTCTAAATCGTTAACTAATTTTGGAGTTCTATCATTTACGGTACCGTCTGGTTTTATTGAACCTTCAGGGTCTGTCCAACAAATGGTAGCTTTTAGTGGGCCATAACCCGATGCGGTAATTTGTAAACTATAAACTTCTCCTTGTGTTAAAGTACGTTCGTTAACGATGCTTTTTGTGGTATTAAGTTTAAGGGTTGTTGCCGCTTTTTCTATGTTCAACAAGCCCCAGCCATAGATGTAATCAGGCCCTAATGAAGCTCCTGCTTCATCGGTACTATTAATAACCAAACCTTTTAAGGTAGCCGAAAGCATAAAGTTACCACCGTTTAATAAGGAATAATATTCTTGCAGAAGCACTAATGAACCACTTACATTAGGTGCAGACATAGAAGTACCACTTAATGTTGAGTATGATTTGGAGTTATCACTACCGGTAGAAGTTACATTAACACCGTCAGCAACTAAATCGGGTTTTATACGCCCGTCATCTGTTGGTCCCCAACTACTAAAGCTAGATATTTGTATATCAGAAGGTTTACTTGCTCCATATGGTAAACCCGCAACAGCACCAACTGTTAAAATATTTTTGGCATTTGCAGTTGTGGTGATAATATCATAACCATCGTTTGAGCTAATTCCTGCCGGTCTTAAACCTTTACTTACAAAAGTAGAGCTAGTTTTACTTTCGTAACCAAAATATTCTTCGCCTACGGATGGTCCGTTTAAAACACGACTGTTTCCTGCTGATACTACTGGGAGGTAATAGGGAGCATTATAGCAGATAATATCCCAATCTCTAGCACTATCATCGTAAAAACCAAACTTATAATCTTCTGTGCTACCTGGTGTGCCGTAATAATCCCACCGTGGTGGATTAGTATCTGTATTATAGTCCCAACCTGAAATGAAACCGTAGGAGTGGTTTGATATCAACATCCCGGCTGTAGCGGCTTTGGTCATTTCCGAGGCATCATTGTCAAAATCCCAAGCATATAATTTTTGTAAACCCCAAGCCATGCCTCTTGCTGAAAGATAAACTCCTTTTGCCATCATTGTGCCCGCTACATGGGTAGAATGTAAACTAATACTTGAAGGGGTGTCTTTCTGTTCTACTCGGTTTGTAGTGAACTCTTGGTGGGTAAGAGAAACTCCGCCACCGTCCCAAACACCAACCTTGCCAATTAAGTTGCTGCTAGAACCATTAATGCTTATGCCCAAGCTACCACCACTGTATAAACTGTTAGTTCTGGTTGTACCTGCGGCTGTTGTGTTGTCAAATGTTTTTAGATATAATGGGAAACCTAAGTCATCTACACCTTGTAAAGAAATAATAGTTCCGTTTTTTAAGGTTTTAAAAATCGGCCAGTTATTTTCTTTAGCCATTAAAAAAGCTTTTTTCTGATTTTGTTTTCTTTTGGTAGAGAAATCAACAGATAGTTTCTCTAAATTTTCGCTCTGTTTTTTGCTAACTAAAGTTTGTGGTATTTGCGCAAACCCAAGCTGACTAAAAAATGTCACTATAAAAATAAGAGTTATTTTTTTGAGCATGTAGGTTTTAAGAGTTAGCTGTCTATTGCTTTATTATTTTGAGTTAATTTACAAAAAAAGAGCGTATCAATTTGTTTTAGATACGCATTTAGCAAGTGCTTTGGTTTTAAAAGCCTTCCTTTTCTTTTATCCAAGCAAATAATTCGTCAATTGGTTTTTCTAATACTTTACCAAAATTAATCTCATACTTATCGGTTACTTCCTTTAAAATTTCTTGGAAATGAAAAGCTATTGAACCAACAAAATGACAATTATGCTCTTTATAACTTGGGTAAATTAGAATATGAGTTTTTACAAATTCATCAAAACCGGTGCGCAATAAGTTTTTAATATAAGGATGGTCATAGCAAGTACTCATAAACTCTGCAAAAGAAGCCAGAAAGTAATTTGGCATAGCCTTTTGGTACAGACTTTTAATAAGAATCTCTTTGGTTAAACGGTATTCTTTGTTAAACGCTGTAATTATTTCCTGCGGAGCTCTTTCATATAAGAAGTCTGTAATCAGTATTTTTCCGAAATAAGTGCCAGAAGCTTCTTGACCTAATATATAGCCTAACCCTAAGTTGCTAGGGAAGTTCTCCTGTCCGTTATAAAAAGAAACATTAGATTCTGTACCCAAAGTTGCGCATATACCTGCTGTGTTTTTGCAACAAGCAATAGCCGAACCTAAAGAATCACTTTCAACGGATATAAAAGCATTTTTAAAACGAACACTTAAGGCATTTGAAACCAGTTCTCGCCTATCAGGACTACTACAGCCGGCACCAAAAAAATATATTTCTGTTACCTTATCTGCAATTAGATTGAACGGTTTATAATTATTTAAGCTCTTTACAATTTCTTTTTCGGGCCAAAAAAATGGGTTTATACCACCGGTATTATGTTTTTCTATTGATGAATCGTCTTTTTGTAAAACCCAGTCGGTTTTAGACGAGCCACTATCTGCGACAAGAAGCATTTTAAATGTTTTTTAACAAGTCAGACGTTAAAGGCTTTCCTAAAAAGTCGGTTACGTTAGTAAATTCAATTACTTTTTTATGATCGTTTGGATCTAAAGAAGAAGATAACATAACAATTTTAATGTCTTGTTTATTAGGTGATTGTATATCTTGAAATTCTACTAAAAAGTCAAAACCAGTTTTAACAGGCATTCTGATATCCAAAAAGATGATCTCTGGTAAGCTTTCATTTGCTTTATCCAAATTGTGCAGATAGTTAATCGCAGACTCGCAAGATTGCTTGATGATAATTTCTTCTGCAAAGTCACAAGTTCTCAAGATTTTTTCATTAATCATGTTATCAATGAAATTATCGTCAATTAACAATGCTTTATTGTACTTGTAATTTGGCATAGATAGGAATTTATATACAAATATATAAAAAGTATACGTTAAATTTTTTGTTAGTAACCTGTTAATTATAAAGTGATAATGCCAGTAATTTCTTTTAAAGTAATTTCACTAATTTTTGCTTGATATAAGGCATTTGCATATCTCGCGTTTGCATTCATATAGTTTCTTTGAGCTTCTCTTAACTCTAACGGAACAATACTTCCAAGCTTATATTTTTCTAATGTAATATTCAAATTTTCTTCGGCAACTTCAACATTTTTTTTCTCTAAAGATATTAACTGTAAACTCGTTTGGTAACTCTGAAAACTAGTAAGTAGTTGTGCTTCAATATTTTGTTTTGTTTTTTCGAGATCTAAATTTGCATTTTCTAAAGTAAGTTTTGCGTTTTTTTCTGATCTGTTTTGTTGAAAACCATTAAAAATATTAATAGAAGCTGTTAAACCATAGTTGAAGCCTCTGCTGTTTGAGCGGACAGGAGCAAAACCATTTTGGAAAGGTGTTGATTTAGCAAAATTATAACCGGAGTTTAACGAAATAACCGGAAAACGATTAGCTTTTACCTGCTTAACGTATATTTCTGATATTTTTTTATTGATTTCGGCAGTTTGTAAATCTGGACTTTGGCTATCAACCAAAGTTTTTAAATTCTGATACACTAAACTGTTGTCAATCAAAATATCGTCATCAATATCAAATTCCGTTTGTAAATTCCTAGCCATTAACTGATTTAGCCTTATTTTTCCTGTTTTTATCTGATCCTGTTGCATCAATAACTGTGTGGTGTCGGTATTTAAATCAACCTTTGCAGCCAATAACTCTAGCTTTGAACCTTTGCCTAAGGTATATCTCGACTTTGCATTATTTAATCGTATTGTTGATACCTCTAGTGCGATTTTTATGGCTACTAATTGTTTTTTTTGTGACGCTAAACCGTAATAAGCCTCAATTACATCAGCAATAGTTGTTTGTACGGTTATTTTTGCGTTTAGGTTGCCAAGTTTCTCCAGTTCTTGTATTTGGTTATAATCTGCAAACATTTTAAAGCCGTCAAATATCTTCCAATTTAGGTTTACCCCATAATTTAGATTTGAGGTTTTTGCGTTGTTAACTTCACGTATCTCTCCACTTGCCAAATCTATTTTAGACGTCTGGATGTTGTTAACGTCATTCAAATTGCCTGTAACGCTCGGTAAAAACCCAGAATTAGCATAGCTTAAATCGTTTTTAGCAATCTCACTTTCGTTATTACTGAGTTTGATATTATAATTATTCTCAAGCGCAATGGTGATGGCATTTTTAAGGTTTAGTTTTTGTTGTGCACTTAAATCGCCGAAAGGCAAACAGAATAACAGCAGGCTGTATATTAATATTTTGTTTCTCATTTTATGCGTTTTTTTCTGCGAGTTTAATTTCTCTTTCGGCTTTTTCTGCTCTTGTTTCTTTATGCTCTTTAGACCAATATGAATAAATAGCAGGGATTACAAATAAAGTAAGTAGGAGAGAGAACATTGTTCCGCCTATAATTACTGTACCCATACTCATTCTACTTTTTGCTGCCGCACCAAAAGCCATTGCAATAGGCAAGGCACCAAGGGCAATGGTCAAACTGGTCATTAAAATTGGACGCAAACGAGATACGGATGCTTCTCTGATTGCCTGTGATACGGGCATGCCTTTTTCTTTTAATTGATTTGCAAATTCAACAATTAGAATCCCATTCTTCGTGACCAGCCCTATGAGCATAATGGTGCCAATTTGGCTAAAGATATTCCATGATTGTCCCAATAACCATAACGAAAAGAATGCTCCAGCAACTGCCATTGGAACCGTAATTATAATAATAATAGGGTCAACAAAGCTTTCAAATTGCGCTGCTAAAATTAGATAAACTAACAATAAAGCCAGCCCAAATGCAAAAGTGGTGTTCGAGTTACTTTCTGCAAAATCTCTAGACTCTCCAGCTAAGTCTGTTGAGAAACTATCGTCTAAAATTTTAGCTTGTGCATCTTTCATGGCTTCAATTCCATCTCCAATTGATTTTCCCGGGACAACAGCAGCAGAAACCGTTGCAGAAACAAATCTGTTGTTTCTAAAAAGTTGCGGTGGACTGCTTTTTTCTTCCACATTTACCAGGTTATCTAATTGAATTAACTCACCCGAAGAGTTTCTAACGTAGATAGAACTTAAATCATAAGGGTCGTTACGTTTATTTCTATCGAACTGGCCAATTACTTGAAACTGTTTACCGTCCATTGTAAAATATGCAAACCTTTGTCCGCTTAAAGATAGCTGTAGAGTTTGTGCAACATCTAATACAGAAACGCCTAAATCTTGGGCTTTGTTTCTATCAATAGATACATAAAGCTCTGGCTTATTAAATTTAAGGTCAACATCTGTATTTGTGAAAACTGGGTTTTTACCAATCTCGTCCATAAATAGAGGTAACTTCTCTCTAAGTTTTTCAAAATTAGGTGCTTGTATAACAAACTGAACAGGCATTCCTCTAGAGCGTCCTACTGCAATTGTTGCTTGCTGAATTACAAATGCTTTTGCACCGTTTAGCTTTTTTAAATCTTGGGTAAGATCTTGGGCTATTTTATCTTGTGATCTTTCACGTTCGCCTGGGTCTTTTAGTTTTATCCTAAAAAAAACCTGTATTGGCGGCTCCTGATCCTGAAAACCCTGGAGAGGTTACTGATAAGTATGCCGACTTTTCAGGGATGGAATCTTGTACAACTTTACTTACCTGAAGTATATAGTCATCAGTATATTCAAATGAAGAGCCTTCTGGTGCTGTTATAGATAAAGATAAAGCGCTTCTATCGTCTAAAGGCGAGGTTTCTTTAGGTAGTATTTGCCAAAATAATGCAATTAAGCCAATACAAACAATCACAATAGGAAAAGCCAACCACCTCTTACTCAAAAACTTTTCTAGCTTTTCGTGATAAGTGCTGTTCATTTTCTCGAAGAACGGCTCGGTCTTAATATAGAAATTAGATTTTTTTGTGCCTTTAATTAAGTAGGCGTTCAACATCGGCGTAAGCGTTAAAGAAACAAATGCCGATATAAGTACGGCCGCCCCAATTACTATTCCAAACTCCCTGAACAGCCGCCCCACAAAGCCTTCTAAAAATATTACGGGTAGAAAAACAGCAGCCAATGTAACAGAGATGGATATTACGGCAAAGAATATCTCATTAGCCCCTTTTATAGCAGCTTCAAATGGAGACATGCCTTCTTCCACTTTTTTATAGATATTTTCGGTAACCACAATACCGTCATCCACCACCAAGCCTGTCGCTAGCACTATCGCCAGCAGTGTTAATACGTTTATGGAGAAACCAAAAAGGTACATGATGAAAAACGTAGCTATTAACGATACCGGTATATCAATTAAAGGTCTAAAAGCAATACTCCAATCTCTAAAAAACAAATATATAATGATGATTACCAATAGAATAGCTATGCCTAACGTTTCTGCTACTTCAATTACAGAACGTTTAATAAAAATGGTGTTATCTAAGGCAATGTTAAGCGTGAAGTCATCTGGCAACTCTTTTTTTAGCTCATCGTAACGTTTGTAAAACTCGTCGGCAATATTGATATAGTTTGCACCAGGTTGCGGAACAATTGCTGTTGCAACCATTGGCATATTGCCAGACCGTAATACAGTTTCTTCATTTTCTGGACCTAACTCGGCATGACCAATATCTTTAAGTCTAATAATATTAAGCCCATCGTTTTTGATAATCAAATTATTAAACTGCTCAGGGTTTGTAAGGTTACCGACAGTTTTTACGGTTAATTCTGTGTTTTCACCAGTGATTTTTCCGGAAGGAAGTTCTACATTCTGTTTGTCTAATGCATTTTTAACATCCAACGGAGTTAAAGCGTAGGAAGCAAGTTTGTCAGGATCTAACCATAAACGCATGGCATATGTTTTTTGACCCCAAATTTGAACTGATGATACGCCAGGTATTGTTTGTAGGCGTTGAGCAATTACGTTTTCGGCATAATCACTCAGTTCCATTATGTTACGTTTATCGCTTTGGATAGTCATTGATATAATGGAGGAGGAGTTTGCATCTGCCTTAGACACAACTGGCAAACCATCAATATCTTTAGGCAAATTACGTGATGCCTGCGAAACTTTGTCTCTTACATCATTTGCTGCTTCTTCAAGGTCCTTATTTAAATTAAACTCAATAGTAATGGAGCTTGAACCTTGGTTACTTGAAGAGGAGATGTTTTTTATCCCATCAATTTGGTTGATGTACTTTTCTAGGGGTTCTGTAATCTGCGACTCAATAATATCAGAGTTGGCACCTGGGTAGTTTGTTCTTACAGAAACCACAGGCGGGTCAATAGAAGGGTATTCTCTTACCCCTAAAAAGGCAAAACCAATAATCCCGAAAATTAAGAGCATAAGGTTAAGCACAATGGCTAAAACCGGCCTTTTAATACTGATGGTGGATATACTCATGCTATTTCTTAATTTCGTTATTTAACTTAATTTGAACAGGAGTGCCTTCTTTTAAAGCCATTATTCCGCTTGTTATTACAGTATCGCCTTTGCTTATTCCCTTGCTAACCAAAACCCTATCAGCAGTTCTAACATCAGATTCAATGCTTGCTGTTTGCGCTTTTCCGTTTTTAACAATAAAAACCTGTTTGCCATTTAGGATCGGCGTAACTGCCGCTGAAGGAATTAGAATTGCATTTTCAATAGACTTTAATGTTAAGCTAACGTTTGCAAAAGTTCCGGGGATAAGGTAATTATCGCTGTTTTCTGCTAAAGCCTTAATGACTAATGTCCTAGTGTTTATATCAATAGCAGGTTCTTTTGCATATATAACGCCATTAAAGAGCTTGGATGTGCCAGCAACAGTAAAGGTGATTTTTGAACCATCTTTTACCATTTGGCTGTATTTCTCGGGGATCGAAAAAGTGATTTTTACAGGGTTTACACTCACTAAGTTTGCAATGGTTTGGCTTGGTGTTACATAAGCACCATTTGATACATTACGTAAGCCTATTTTACCGGAAAAAGGAGCCCTAATTTCTGTTTTAGCTAATTGCGCCCTAACTAATTGGCTTTGCGCTTGTAATGATTTTAGTTCTGCTTCTGCATTGTCAAACTCTTCTTGGCTAATGGCTTCAGATTTCAAAAGCTTTTTGGCTCTGTCTGCAGTTTCATTTGCTAATTTTTGTTTGGTTAAAGCTTGTGCGTATTGTGCTTGGAGTTCGCTATCGTCAATTTTTAATAGCAAAGTTCCTTTACTAACAGATGTACCTTCTTTAAAATTGATACTTTTAATGATTCCGGATATTTCACTGCGAATTTCCACCTGTTCATTTGCTTCAATTCCACCTGATACGTTTACTTCGTCAGAAAAATCTTCAGTAGTTGCAATTATACCGTTGACTACAATTTTTTGAGAATTTTTTGCAAAACCAGCACCTTTGCTACTTATTTCTTTGTTGGCGTTAATCCGATTGTAAATGAGGTAGCCTAACAATAACACAATAAGTGCATAAACAATATATTTAATTTTCATGGTCTATATTTTTGATTTTGAGTAGTCAATATTAATAGTGTGGTTGTTATCTATGTTTAAGTTGATTTCTATTTGCTTAATTACTTCTAGAAATACCTTTTTATCGGCATCGGTGATGTTGCTTAAAGCTAATTGATTGGCTTTTTCAATGGCATCATTAATTTCTGGGATATATTGATGGGCTTTTTCTGTTAGCTTAATTAAGTGTTTTCTTCTGTCTTCTAAACTAGTTTCTCTGTAAACGAATCCTGTTTTAGATAAATAATCAATGATGTTTACCATAAATGATTTATCAACGTGAAAAAAAGTAGCTAAATCTTTTTGAGTTAAGCTTTCTTTATGTAGGTGTATGTAAGTTAAAACATAGTGATACCGCTCTAAAGGGATATCATTGGTGAAATCATCAAAAATACTTAGGTATTTTTTAGAAATCATCATTAAATGGTGTATAATAGGCTGAATTTCTGTATCGGTAGATGACATGATTCAAAAATAATTATTTGTAGTATGATTAGTTGGTAGTATCAACTATATTACAATTTTGTGATTATTGAAGTAATTTATATAGTTTAGTTTTAAGAAATTTAAATCGATACCTCAAAAAATTATGTTTAAACGATTATCAACTCTAGTTTTTATTATCCCTTTAATGTTTATGAGTATAAAAAGTCAAGCGCAAAATAGTAGCGATATAGTATTTGAAGTCTCTTTTTTAGAGCCTCAGGCACATTATGCAGATATTAAAATGACTATCAATAACATTAAAACAAGTGAAGTTATTTTAAAGATGCCAGTTTGGGCACCGGGCTCTTATTTGGTTAGGGAGTTTGCAAAAAACGTTGAAAGTTTTAATGCAATAGCAAGCAAACAAGCTGTTCCTTTTGAAAAAGTGAGAAAAAATGCTTGGAAAATCAATACAAAAGGTAAAAAATCTATTACAGTAACCTACAGGGTTTATAGCTTCGAGGCTTCTGTACGTACTAGCTACGTTGATGAATCTCATGCCTTTTTATCGCCAACCGGAATTTTTATGTATCCCGATGGTGGATTAGATAAGTCATCCACAGTAACTATCATTCCTCATAAAAATTGGAAAAAAGTTTCTACAGGTTTAACACCTGTTAAGGGAGAGAAATTCACTTATTACGCTAAAAATTTCGATTGGCTTTTTGATTCTCCTATAGAAGTTGGTAACCAAGATATCTTTGAATTTACAGCTTCCGGCGTTAAACATGAAGTAGCCATGGTTGGTGGTGGCAACTATGATAAAGAAAAGCTTAAAATTGATATGACAAAAATTGTAGAACAACAGACTGCAATTTTTGGAGAGAACCCTAATAAATATTACGTTTTTATTGTTCATAATTCCAAATCCGGTGGCGGTGGCTTAGAGCATCAAAACTCAACAGTTTTAGGTGCATCAAGAGACTCATATACTGATCCATCAAAGTATCAGGGCTTTTTAGGGTTGGTGGCGCATGAGTATTTTCACCTGTGGAATATCAAGCGCTTAAGACCAATTAACTTAGGTCCGTTTGATTACGATAACGAAAATTATACTACCAATTTGTGGATTGCCGAAGGTTTTACTTCTTATTATGATAATTTGGTGGTGCAACGTACTGGTGTATATTCTCCAAACTATTGGTTAAACCTGTTGGAGCGTGATATTAGCGCAGTTGAAAACCGTTTAGGCAATAAAGAACAATCACTTAGTGAAGCTAGTTTTGATGCTTGGATAAAGTATTATCGACCAAATGAAAACAGCAATAATACCACAGTTTCTTATTACGGTAAAGGGTCTTTAATTGCTTGTCTTTTAGATTTAGAGATTATAAATGCATCTGACGCAAAGTTTTCTTTGGATGATGTGATGCGTTATACTTATAATGAATATCATAAGAAAAAGGGCAGAGGGTACACTGATGCGGAATTTAAGTTAGCTCTAGAAAAGTACACAAAGCAAAACTTAGATCAGTTTTATGCTGATTATATTTATGGTACAAAAAGCTTAGACTTTAATAAGTACTTAAATTATGCGGGTTTTAGTTTAGCGGAAGAGCCTGCTAATCAAGGTAAACCTTATTTAGGGGTTAAACTATCAAAAACTAATACTGCCGAAATTATATCTGTAAATAGAAATACTGCTTCTTGGGAAGCTGGCTTAAATGTTAATGATGAAATTATTGCTATTAACGGCGAACGGGTAAGTAATGCTTTAGATTACGTTGCTGAGCTAAGCACAAACGAAGAACTGAATTTTTTAATAAGTAGAGACGGTATCCTGAAAAATATAACCGTGAAATTAAAGCCTAGTGCTTCAAAAAAGTATCAACTTAGAAAGTTAGAAAATCTAAGCTCAAAACAAACATCTGTTTTAGAAAAATGGTTGAGTTTGTAGTAATTAGATAAATTCAAAAAAACCTACGAGGCTTAATCAGCCTCGTAGGTTTTTTTTTGCAATTAGAAAGTATATCTAAAAGTTAATGCTGCCTCTAAATCTAAATATGGCCCTCTAGCTAATTCTAAACGTGGGTGTAAATCTGCAGAAATTGAAACTGGAATATCTGGCACTTGCCACTCTAGTCCTAAAATACCATCTGCACCAAGTAAGATACCGCCATCACCATAATACCTGTTTCTGCCGTAAGCCTTATAATACCTGTCTTCACTAATTCCGCCAATATGTGCACCAGCACCATAAAACCAAGTTAAAGATGGTTCTGCAAAAGCAGTTGCGTGTTTTTCATAAAAACCTGTTACCACAAAAACACCTGGTCTAAACCCTAGAATTCCTTCTAAAGCAGTATCAGAAGCAATAAAGTGTTTTAAACTTAATCCATTTTCATAACCACCTAATCTTAATCCTACGGCGGTATTATAGTTTGCCTGTGCAGATGCACTCATGTTCAATCCCAAAACTAGCCCTACAAGAGCTATTAGTTTTATTACGTTCTTTTTCATTTTATATTTAATCAATTTATTCTCCTTGTGCTCAAAGTAAATGCCAATTAGATAACAAAGTGTATTTATAATAATTATATTTTTAAATATTTGATTAGTAGTATTTTATATTTCTGTCTTAAATCTGTTAAAATGGCAAACTTATTAATCGTAATAATTTTGAGGTTTTTGAATATTAAATACGTTATTTCTTAGGTTTTGAGCTTTAATTTTTTATTTTTGGTTAAGGTGAATTACCATTTAGTTTGCCGATATAAACCATTTAACCTTTAATTCTCGTCAATATGGAAACAGTAAGCAGAGTTTTCGATTTGTTGAAGTTCAACAAAGAAAAATATAACAGTCAGGATGTTTTAGCTTCAAAAGTTAAAGGTAACTGGGAAAAACACAGTATAGACGATTTTATTGGCTATGCTGATGATATGAGTAGGGGACTTCTTAAGCTTGGGGTCAAAAAAAATGATAAGGTTGCTGTAATGTCGCCTAATCGGCCTGAGTGGAATTTCTGCGATTTTGGTATTATGCAAATTGGTGCTGCTCAAGTACCCATGTATCCAACCCTGTCAGAAAAAGACATAAATTTTATCATTCAAGATGCAGAAATAAAAGTGATTTTTGTTTCTGATGTAGTTCTTTATCAAAAAATTGATAAAGTAAAACAAGAGCTTGGCCTTGAGCTTACCATATATACATTTGATAAAGTTGAAGGTGTTGCTCATTGGACAGAAGTACAGAAACTGGGCAGAGATAACTCATCTTTGGACTTGGAGCCACATAAGTCGGCTATTAAAACTGATGATTTATTGACTTTAATTTATACTTCTGGTACTACCGGTACACCAAAAGGAGTGATGTTGACTCATGAAAACTTAATCAGTAATGTGTTGTACTCGGCACCAATGTATCCAAAAGAAATAAGCAGAGCATTAAGCTTTTTACCGCTTTCGCATATTTTTGAGCGTATGGTTTGCTATATGTATTTCTACTTAGGCATTTCTGTGTACTATGCTGAAAGTATGGAAACTATAGTTGACAATCTTTTAGAGGTAAAGCCTCATTGTTTTACAACTGTACCACGCTTATTAGAGAAGGTTTACGATAAAATTTTAGCCAAAGGTCATGCTTTAACAGGTGTTAAAAAGAGTTTGTTCTTTTGGGCTCTAAACCTTGGCCATAAGTATGAGTTTGATGGTAAAAATGGATTCTTTTATGAATTACAGTTAAAAGTAGCCAGAAAGTTGATTTTTAAAAAGTGGCAAGCTGCTTTGGGCGGAGAGATTATTGCAATTGTGTCTGGCGGAGCAGCTCTACAAGAACGTTTAGCTCGCGTTTTTTGGGGTGCAGGAATTAAAGTTTTAGAAGGTTATGGTTTAACAGAAACATCGCCAGTAATTGCTGTAAACGGGCCATTCCCAGGACAAGCAAGGTTTGGTACGGTGGGTAAAGTGCTAGAAAATGTACTGGTTAAAATTGCTGATGACGGTGAGATTTTAACTAAAGGCCCCAATTTGATGAAGGGCTATTATAAACGTGATGACGCTACTGAGGAATCAATAATAGACGGTTGGTTCCATACGGGTGATATTGGAGAACTTAAAGATGGCTTTCTTTCCATTACAGATAGAAAAAAAGAGGTTTTTAAAACAGCTGGGGGTAAATACATTGCTCCGCAGGTTTTAGAAAATAAATTAAAAGAATCTGTATATATAGAGCAGGTGATGGTTTTAGGGGAAAATAAAAAATTCCCTGCGGCTTTAATTGTGCCTAATTTTGAAAAACTTTTAGAGTGGTGTGCTAAAAATAACATTAGCGAAACTAAACCATCCGAATTGATTAAAAACGTGAAAGTATTAGATAAAATTTGGTTAGAGATTGAAAAACTAAATGAAGGTTTTGGCAATTGGGAGAAAATTAAAAAGTTTGCAGTTTTAGAAAACGAGTTCACTATTGACGGTGAAGAGATGACTCCAAAACTTAGTTTAAAGCGTAAAGTAATCCTTACAAAAAATGCAGGAATTATAGAGAAGATTTATGCAGAAGGAGGAGAGCAAAAGCGTCACGTTTAATTGCGTAGAGAGATTTAGAAACTTTATCTCTCTTTAAGTTTAAAACCTATCTTTTAAAATGCCCTATAACAACATAAATGAAATATGGTTATAGGGCATTTTTTTGTTGATTCATTTTTAATCATCTGTAACAGCGTGTTTTTTTAAAAATAAATTCTGATATTTAGTGTCTTTAGATAAGATATCCCTCTATGAAAAAAGTATTTCTTGCCGTTCTTCTTGCTATATGCTTTAGTTTTTTTGCTAAAGCTCAGGAAGCTAAAGTAACTGGATTAATTAGGGATAGTACAGATAATATAATGCTTAAAAATGCATCAATAAGTGTTTTAAGAGCTAAGGATTCTATTTTAGTTAAATTTACTAGAGCAAACACTGAAGGTAAATTTAATATCGACAAGCTCAAACCGGGTAATTACCTTTTGTTAATTACCTATCCCGATTATGCGGATTACATCGAAAAATTTTCATTAGAACAGAGCCAAAATAAGGATTTCGGGAATTTTAATCTCTTATTAAAATCTAGACTATTACAAGATGTGATTTTTAAAGGAGAGGCAGTAGCCATAAGGGTTAAGGGCGATACCACAGAGTTTAATGCCGGAAGTTTTAAGGTGGAACCCAATGCCAAAGTAGAAGATTTATTAAAGCAATTGCCAGGCATACAGGTTGATCAGGACGGAAAGATTACTGCACAAGGGGAAACAGTAACCAGAGTTTTGGTGGATGGTGAAGAGTTCTTTGGCGACGATCCTACGCTTGTCACCAAAAACATACGTTCTGATATGGTTGATAAAGTTCAACTGTATGATGATAAAAGTGAAAATGCCAAATTTACAGGTATTGACGATGGCGTAAAAAACAAAACCATCAACTTAAAGCTAAAAGAAGATAAAAAGAAAGGGTTATTTGGGAAAATTGATCTTGGTTTAGGTAACGATGAATACTACACCTCACAAGGCCTACTTAACTTCTTCAACAATAAAAAGAAAATCTCTTTTTATAGCACTTTAGGCAATACCAACAGAACAGGTCTTGATTTTAGAACTTCCCGAAAAGCGGGACTTAATAATATTGAAATTAATGATGATGGAGCTATGTTTATTTCCCCTAATGGTGGAAATGATGCCTTTTCTAGGGAGAATTTTTATGGTGAAGGAGTTCCGGAAATTATCAATACCGGTGTACATTTTGAAAATAAATGGAAGGAGGATAAACACAGCATCAACCTTGATTATAAATATGGTAGGCTCGATAATGTGGGATTTAAAGATAACCTTGTTCAAAATAATTTACCTAATAGTACGCTATTAAATACCTCTAATCTCGACTTTGATAACCTGTTGAATCTACACAGGTTTAACATCGGATATGAAATTAAAATTGATACTTCATCAAACATCAAATTAACCTTTGATAATAGCTATACTAAAAACAGTAACTCAAATACCACATCTATATTAGGTTTAACAGACGATAATCTTAGAATAAACGATGGCTTAAGAGTGTTTAATGAAAATATTGATGAGAGTAAATTTAATACCAGTTTGTTTTATGGCAAAAAATTTAAAAAAGAAGGTCGCACTTTAACTTTTAGATTCAATCAGTCGTACTATAACAGCATATCAGAAGGTTTGCTGAACTCAACTAATAACTTTTATGATATATCAAATAGCACAGTGGATAGCGTGGATGTCATTAATCAATTAAAAGATAATGACCAAGAAGGGGAGTCCTATAAAACCAGCCTTACTTTTACAGAAAAGTTAACCAAAACTTTATCCATATCTACTAATTATGATTTTGCCATCAACAATGTAAAATCTAAGCTGAATTCATTTAATGAAGATGGTACTGGTGATTATAATGTTTTAGATTCTGTTTTTTCTAATAACTTAAAGTACGATGTGACTACACACCAGGGTGGGCTTTCTTTTGGTTATAAAAAAGATAAAACTAATATTACTTTAGGTTCTAAAGTTGCATTCTCTAATCTTCAGCAAAACAACATTATCATTAACGATCTATTTGAGAGAAGTTTCGTGAATTTTGTGCCCACTGCCAATTTTCAATATAGATTTACCCAACAAAAGAGTATAAGTTTTGGTTATAACGGAACCACTAGACAGCCAAGCGTAAATCAATTACAGCCTGTTTTAAATAATAATAACCCCTTATATATAACTTTAGGAAACAGAGATTTAGATATAGCCTTTAACCATCGTTTTAATGTAAGCTTTAATTCATATAAGGTTTTAACAAGTAGGAGTATTTATTTCTACAGTTCTTACCGTTTTACAAATAATGACATTATAAGTAATGTTACTACCAATGATAACGGAGCAAGTATAGCTACCTTCAGTAATTTAGAGGGGAAAAGTACCAATAATTTTTACTTTTGGGGGGGATATGGTACTAAAATTGGAAAATCTAAAATTTACTGGAGATCAGGTTTAGACGTTAACGGAAGTACGTACTATAATATTAGTAATGGCCAGCTTAATACTAATAAAAGGTATTCTTTTAATCCTAGTTTTGATATATACGGTTCTTTATCAGATAAGTTTACACTGAGTTTTAGTTTAAGACCAGGTTATAATATTAATAAATCTTCATTGCAACCCCTTAGAAACGCAAACGGTTACAGCTTTAACTCTAACGGAGATTTTTCCTACAAACTTATGAAAAAGGTGATTATTAAGTTAAACTATTGGTACGAGTTCCAAGAGAAAACAGTTGCTTTCAATACCAATTTTGATCGTTTTAGAGTAAACTCTTCTATTTCAAAATCTTTCTTAAAAAACGATAACATTAAATTTGAGCTATCTGCTAATGATCTGTTTAATCAAAATATTGGGTTTAATAGATCAATAAACGGAAATTATATTTCACAAAGTACTTATAACACTATTCAGAGATACTTTTTGGGAACCTTATCGTGGGACTTTTCGAAATTTGGAACTAAAAAATAATTCATGAAAAATATATTTTATATACTGATTGCCTGCTGTATAATGTGCCCGAGTTTTGCTAGTGCCCAATTTGCCCACTTCACTTTTAATGGGGTTATTGAGTATGAGAAATCAGTAAATATGTTTGCAATTTTAAAACCTAAAGAAGATACAAAGAACATATTTCAAAAAGAATATTATGAAAATTATAAAAGCAATAAACCACAGTTTGTAAATTTTAGGTCTAGCTTAACTTTTAATACCGATAAATCTTTATTCAAACCAAATGAAGAAGATAATAATAAGAATAAAGCTGGCTACTGGGGCGGTAATATTACCCAAATAAATGAGGTTTTTACAGACTTTAACTCTTCCAGATTTATTACTCACAAAAAAGTTTTTGAAGAAGAGTTTTTGGTGAAGGATAGCCTTAGAAAAATTGATTGGAAAATTACCAGCGAGGTAAGAAACATTGCAGGTTATAACTGCCGTAGAGCAAATGCCATCATTATGGACTCTATTTATGTGGTTGCTTTTTATACAGATCAAATTCCAGTTTCTGGTGGCCCCGAATCTTTTACGGGTTTACCGGGGATGATTTTAGGCGTAGCTTTACCCCATCAGCATATTACTTGGTTTGCAACTAAAGTGAGCAGTACACTTGTTTCAGATAAAAACTTAGTAGCACCATCTAAAGGTAAACCGATTGATTTGAAAGGATTAAAGGAGAAAATTTTAAGTGCTAATTCTTATTTTAGTAAAAGCTTGAAAGACTTTTTGCTTTAGGTTCTAACTAAAGGAAATATAATCTTTTCTATCAACCTGAGTTCGATTATTGATTTTCGAATGTTTTTTATGTTATTGAGTGAGAGAATGCCCGTTCCGTTATGTCGAGGCAAGGAGACATCTCAAGGTGCCATTCTACGGGCATATCTCATTTGTGAGCTATCTTCTTCTCGTCGATAGGACGAAATAATCGAACTCTGGTTATAAAATTACAACACAAAAGGCTAATCCATTATAAAAGACAGAGGAGTTGCGTCCGGAAAAAGAACCCTAAACGACTTGCAATGGCAATATTGTCATTTTGGAGAAATGAATCTGGATTTTTGCTGTTTAGGCAACCAAGCAAAAGGGGGGCTGATTTAGAATCCCGGACAGAGTCCTCGGTTTTCTGAGTCAGATTTCAGTGAGCCTACGGAACACTGAAACCAGAAGAGATTTTGAGAGATAAATTTTATACATTTAAAAAATATATGTATTCAATAATTAGACCTATACCCCAAATTTGGGTATATAGGTCTGACGAAGTCAGACATATATATAAGTTATGCGTAACCTTAAAAACGACTTAAAACATGAAAATGGACAAACCCTTTCTTTTAGTAATTGAAGTAACATCTGGAATAAATAGTCATTCTGTTTATGACACTTTTGAACAAGCAAAAACTGCTAAGAATAAAGCTATTAAAGAGGAACAAGTACCTTTATGCATATTCGATTTGTCAGAAAGGAAATTCAAATGGGAAAATAGAGGATTCCCGGATTATGGAGAAACAATAATTAATTCTGCTATTCAATTATATTTAAAATAAAATCATGCGTAAAGTTTACATTTTTTTCGTTTCAATTTTTTTAAGTTTTTCTGCACATTCACAGAATTTACGCCTACTTGAAAGTTTTGATAAAATCCCAATGAGTTCTAAACGGTTTGAAATTGAGGGAATAATGAATTCTTTTTCTGGATTTAAACAAACGAAAGTTTTGGACGGCTGGGCTTTTCCGAAAAACACGTATATCTCTATTGAGTATGTGGATTCCAATGATGATGAAATAATTTTGTTTTTCTATCAAGGTATATTGTATCAAAAAAGATTAATAATTAAATATTCATTGAACGACATACAACTAGCAAAAGAAGAATTTCTAAATTTAAAAAAGTATATAACGACAAAAAACATTGTTGTTAAAAGAGGTAGTGGGGAAATATCAAATAAAGCCTACGGGGGTCAAATTGGACAAAGCGAAAGTTACTATTTGACAAACTCAACAAAAAATTACAAAGTAATATCTGCTGAATTCTCTGGTGCTCTAGATATTTCATATGAAAATGATAAAACTACAGCAAAAATTATCGGCTACGAATTAATCTATGAACATGTAGACTTATCAAAAACTATATTGGACGCTAAAACTGGATTTAGTTCTTATTAGTTTGCTACTAACGAATATGATATATATTGGAAATTAAAAAAGGCTACACATAACCACAAATTTGTATTATAATGGCTGAACTGCTTTAAGTTATTTCATCGCAATTAACTAAGTTTATACGGGCAGACAAGTTTCTGCTTTCTATGCCATTACAACACAAATTCGCCAAACGTTATGGGTAAGCTTAAAGACCGACAAAAATGACATTTACAGGAATAAACAACCAGTCAGTTGAACTTAAAATTATCAACTATCAATTTCCGACAAATACAGACGGGGATTGGGACAGTAATTGGTTGAATGTTTATATCAAAGTAAATAGTAAACTTGGAAATTGGGAAACTGTCGACCCTTCTTTGACGACTTGGGACTTAAAAAGACTAATTCAATGGTTCGACAATCTTTCAAATAACATTCGACCAGAATGTATTGACATTTGTTTCTTAGAACCAAATATATCGTTTGAGCTAACAAACAATTTTGATTCTGAAATAAAAAAGATTAAAATAAAGTTTGACCTTGAGTTCCGACCGCAATCTGCAATCGAAGACATAGAATATTTTGTTGAATTTATTGCCGACAATAATATCATAAAAAACATAGCAACCGACTTAATGAAAGAACTTGAAAAATTTCCAGAAAGAAAGCCTACCCATAACAACAAGTTTGTACAAAAATGGCTGACTACGGTAAAATCACTTTTTACAAATTAATTAAGTTTATGCAAGCTGACATTGGTACTGCTTTAATGCCATTTCTGTACAAACTTGCAAACCGTTAGCGGTTATATTACAAATGAAATTCACGACAAATTTGGAACAAAATACAGATATCGAAAAATTTGATTTCAGCGACGATGATATCGACTTGTTGAAATTTAAAATACTTCCAAAAACTAGAAAAAATGTGTTCTATGCTTGTTTAATATTTTTTTTATTAATCCCAATAATGCCATTTCTTCCTGCTCGAATTACAAATAGAAGTGCAATCGAATCGACTAATTATAAAACGGCTTTATTAATCTTTTTTATTTTAAATGGACTAGCAATATTTGGAATATATTATTTAGGAATCGTTCTACTAAATAGAGATATAAATCAAGGTTACAAATATATTCATAGAACAAAAATTTTAAGAAAAACTTGGAAAGGGAACAAAAAATTTGAAATAGAAATAACCGAACGACCCAAAGTTATGTCCGAAAAAATTATTTTAAATAAATCTGAATTCTACAATTGGTTTGCAAAGGACTTATTGGAAATTGAATACTTACCGAAGACTGGAAAGATTTTGCGTTACAAAAAAATAGAGCTATAAAAAATACAACCGCTAACCACAAATTTGTATTATAATGGCTGAACTGCTTTACGTTATTTCATCGCAATTAACTAAATTTATACGGGCAGACAAGTTTCTGCTTTCTATGCCATTACAATACAAATTCGCCAATCGTTATGGGGCATTATAACCGAACGCAACGAATTAAAAACATACAACAAGCAACCACTTTAAAAATATTTAATATTTATGTGCTTTAAAGAAGAAGAACTTAGAATAATTATACCAGCAC
>JBBKWF010000009.1:0-32574 GCA_037968815.1 Pelobium sp.
CTCTGTTTCTTCTTTCCTAACATTACTTTTTGTGTAACGTTATTTCAGGACGAGACTTAAAGAATTATAAAAAAGCACCGGCAATTGACGGTGCTTTTTTTTGTTTATGGCTAATTCCAATTAAAGCTATACCTATAATTTTGCTGTAAAATTTCGAGACATTATATATTATTTATAAAACTTACGTTTTAATTTTTATTTACATTTGCTTTGGTTCGCAAAACAAATAAGTTCAACAGATAGTTAATGGCTAAAACAAAGTATTATTTCAACTCACAAACACTTAAATACGAAAAAGTTAAGCTAAGTTTTGGGCTTAAATTTTTAAAAGGTTTAGGTTTTTTATCAACAGCTTTGGTGTTTTCTTTTGTGATAATTGCTTTGGCCTATACTTTTTTAGATTCGCCTAAAGAAAAGCAATTAAAAAGAGAGATTAACTCCTTAAGCTTGCAATACGAAATTTTACAGAACCGCTTAAAACACGTTGATGTAGTAATGAAGGATTTACAAGACAGGGACGACAACGTTTATCGTGTAATTTTAGAAGCCGAGCCAATACCCCTTGAAGTTAGAAATGCTGGATTTGGTGGAGTAAATAGATACAAAAATCTAGAAAATTACGACTACAGTAGTTTGATGATTGAAACCACCAAAAAGTTAGATGTAATTTCTAAACAACTTTACGTACAATCAAAATCTTATGATGAGTTAACCAAAGCTGTAAACTCTAAAGGAAAAATGATGGCAAGCATTCCGGCTATTCAACCAGTTGACAGCAGAAAACTGCGTTCAATTTCTGGTTTCGGATACAGAATGCACCCGATTTATAAAATCAGAAAAATGCATGAAGGAATAGATTTTGCTGCACCAATTGGCACCCCTATATATGCAACTGGTGATGGAACTGTAGTTGCAGCAGGTGTTGAACGAGGTTATGGAAACAGAATAATGATTAACCATGGCTATAGCTACACCACAAAGTATGCGCACATGAGTAAATTTAAAGTTAAAAGAGGGCAAAAAGTTAAACGAGGGGATGTTATTGGCTATGTTGGTAACACTGGTGCTTCAACCGGACCTCACTGTCATTATGAAGTGTACAAATCTGGCAAGCCAATTAATCCTATTAATTTCTTTTTTAACGATTTATCTCCTTCAGAATATGTAACTATGCTTGAAGTAGCTTCAAGAGATAACCAATCATTAGATTAAAAAAATCATGCCTTATAGAGAAAAAGATATTCAAAAATCATATTACCCAATTGGTGAGGTTGCTGAAATGTTTGATGTAAACACTTCTATGATTAGGTTTTATGAAAAAGAGTTCGATGTTTTACAACCGAAAAAGAATGCAAAAGGCAATCGTTTATTTAGGCCAGAAGATATCAGTAACTTAAAAATCATTTTCAATTTAATTAAAGACAAAGGCTTTACGTTACAAGGAGCTAAAGACTTTATGAAGAAAAACAGAAAAGAGGTTGATGAGCAACAAAAAGTAATTGAGGCTTTAGAGAAAATCAAATCTTTTATGATTAACTTAAAAGAACAACTTTAATAACATCCTAAAGCTATATTTATTGATCAAATGGATAAAGAAAAACGGGTATTATTCGTTATCAATAAAAAATCTGGTAATCGTGAAAATCATTTTATCGACGAAACCATAACCCAACACGCTTCTAAAAATGGCTACCATTATAAGCTTTATGTTTGCGGTAAAAACATTGAAGCCGATATCCGTATAGCTGTAAATGAGTTCTCCCCAACGATAGTATGTGCTATCGGTGGCGATGGCACCATAAATTTAGTAGCATCCATCATTCAATTACGCAACATTTCTTTATTAATTGTTCCTTTTGGTTCTGCAAATGGGATGGCAAAAGAGCTACAAATTCCGCCTACACTAGCAGAATGTTTAGAGCTTATTCAGTTTGGGAAAGTTCAAAAAATTGACCTATTAAAGGTTAACGATAGCATTTCTGTTCACCTAGCAGACGTTGGTTTAAACGCCCGTATTGTAAGAAGGTTTGAGCTAGACACTAAAAGAGGCTTATTCACTTACGGGAAACACCTTTTCTACGAGATCTTTTTATTAAAACGAAATAGGTTTAAAATAAATTATGATGGGAAATTCATGGCGGTAAAAGCAGTTTCCTTAACTTTTGCTAATGCTACAAAATATGGAACTAGTGCCGTTATTAATCCAGATGGCATTTTAAACGATGGTTTTTTTGAAATTTGTATTGTAAAGCCTTTTCCTAAATACCATGTATTTAATATTGCTTACAAAATGTTTAGAAATACACTAAAGTATTCCGAATTTTTTGAGGTGATAAAATGCAAAAAAGCGGAGGTTATCTGCGCTAAAAAAACCGTATTGCAAAATGATGGAGAACTAATGAAAAAGGTAAACAATGTTTACTTAGAGATATTACCAAATGCGCTACAGGTTATTATAAACCCTAATTTAACGCATCCAACCATCATAAACTAACTCCCCGTCTTTATTGTTTTCATCAACAATTAAAACCTCAACCTCAACACTTAGATCATCATAAAACTTAAGTTTAAAAAAGCCTTTAGCAGACATCCCAAATCTTGAGTATTTACTATTCATTACGTAAGTTGATTTAGATGCTGCACCACTTACAATAAAATTATTATCGTACTTTTCTACAAACTGCAAGTTATGTTCATGCCCGGCAACGTAGGTTAAACCGGGATAATTCCTAAATATGGCTTTTAAACGTTTCCGTAAAACACGGAACCTGGGATGCGACAAATCTTCTCTAGCACCAAAATATTTACGATACATTGGCAATAAAGAGCCTATAAAAGGCAAGGGTAAGTAAGCATTTTTTTTATAGATGGTAAGCGGAAATAAATGATGTTTGATTTTATACTTACCACCATGTAGCGAGTTACTATAAATTGGATAATGCCCTGCAACTAATATTCTTTTGCTTTTATGTTTATCTAACAACTCTTGCAGTTGGGTAAAAAAATCTTCTTCGCTTTCTTGTTCACATCCACAGCCTTCTCCAATTGGCTTCACTCCTTTTTGTACCCACCACTGCGTGTTTATAGCAATAATTGCTAAAAATTCATTCGCAAAAACCTCTTTAGGTCCTGGACAACCATTCTCCGGAAAGAAAACTTTTTGAGGTTTAAATAAATCATTCAGATACTCTTCTTGTCCTAAAACATAGGCTAAACCATCGCTTTTCCCTTTATTCCAATCGTGGTTACCTGAAATAAAAACTGTTTTCCCTTTGAAATTTTTAACAGCGTTATAATGCACTTTTAATACAGTTTCAGCATCTTCACGTAATACATCACCTTCTGCTGGTAATCCATGAGGATAAATATTGTCTCCCAAAAACATAACCATAGCTTCAGAAGAGTTTGGCAAATGATTTTCCAGTAAGCTTAAAATCTCATCAGGTTGGTTGCGTTTCACATTTCCAGAGTCTCCAATCAGTAAAATTTCATAAATAAGATTCTGCTTAATCATACTCTTAAACTACAAAAAAAACACCAATTTGAACTGAGATACAAATAATTTAATATTGATTGCTTAAATTCATAGCAAAACTTTGTGTATGAAGAACTTTTATCTTTTGTTTATATTTTTGTTGCTACATATTGGGTTAAGAGCACAGGAAAATTACGGCCCAAAAATCACGGCTCTAGGTACAGCAGGAGTCGCATTACAAGATGTTTGGTCGGCAAAAAAGAATCAAGCTGGTATTGCTTTATTAAAAAACCCAAGCATTTCTGCCGGTTACGAGAACAAATTTGGTCTTAAAGAGTTAAGTACAAAATCGGCGGTTTTTGCCTTACCTTTAAAAAACATAAATATTGGCGCTGCTTTTCAATCTTACGGAGTAGATTCTTATAATGAAGTAAAAACGGGGCTAAGTTTAGCAAAGTCTTTTGGTCCTAAATTGCTTATTGGTGTTGGTTTAAATTATCATCAACTAAGTATAACCAACTATGGGGATGCAAACAGCCTAAGTATTGAGGTAGGATTGCAATATAATGTTCTTCCAAATTTATGGCTAGCATCGCACATTGCTAATCCAAATCAAAGCAAATATGGCGACAATACAGACCAAGTAATACCTGCACATATTCAATTTGGTGGTACATATATATTTTCTGATCAGTTGTTGATAACATCAGAGTTTGAAAAAGTTTTAGATAGTCAAGCTGATTTTAAAACCGGGATTGAATATAAAGTAGTTAAGTTTGTTGCGTTACGTGGCGGTATTTCAGTAAATCCGTTTAAACAATATGCTGGTTTTGGTGTAAACTATCAAAAAGTAAATATTGATTTTGCTGTAGCATCGCACCCTATACTCGGATACTCACCTCAAATATCTTTAGGTTATGAGTTTTAGACTAAAGATTATTTTTATTTTTTTATTTGTTACTACTGCAAAATCACTTTATGCTCAGCAGGATAATGACCCAATAATTGAAAATATTATTGAGAGCGTTGTGGCCAACCAAACAGAAGACTATGACTATACTGAACTGGTTGAACGACTTAATTTCTATAAAAAAAGCAAGATAAACCTAAACAAAACCAATAAGGAACAACTACAAGAACTTGTGTTTTTAAACCCTTTACAAGTCAGCTCTTTTTTTGACCACATAACTACTAACGGAAAGCTAATTAACGAGTTAGAGCTACAAAGTATTAGAGGATTCGATTTAGAAACGATTAAAAACCTATTGTACTTTGCTAATATAAGTGCCCCTACTGGTTTTGAAAACTTCACTTTTAAAAGACTATTTGCTGATGGTAAAAATGATTTATTGATTAGATATAGTCGCTACCTTGAAACGCAAAACGGTTATACTATCCCTGCTTCATCGGGTAAATCTAGATATTTAGGTACTCCGGAAAGAGTTTTTACACGTTATAGATTTTCATTTAGCAACAACATCCAGTTTTCTTTAAACGTGGAAAAAGATGCGGGTGAAAAGTTTTGGAATAATACTAACGGACAAACCGGGCCTGACTTTATTTCATCAAGCTTATACATAAAAGACTTAAAGCGTTTTAAAAAAATAGCCATAGGCGATTATTCTTTGCAGTTTGGACAAGGTTTAACAATGTGGAGCGGTTTGGCATTTGGTAAAGGAGCTGATATTTTTGCTATCGCCAAGCGAGATGTGGGTTTACGCCCTTATACTTCGGTAAATGAGTTTTCTTTTTTTAGAGGGTTTGCTACAACGGTTAATTTCGGAAAATTTGATTTTACTCCTTTTATTTCTTACAATAAATTAGATGCAGGTATTGCTTTAAACCCACTTACAAACCTAGAAGATATATCTTCTTTACAGCAAAGTGGTTTACACAGAACCGAAAATGAGTTAAATAACAGACGACGTATTGACCAACTAGTATTTGGTGGGAACTTACAGTACAACCACAAAAAATTATCCTTAGGTATTACGGCCTACCACTCAAAGTACGGAGAAAACTTTGCCCCAGGAAGTTCACTCTATAATAAATTTGATTTCCAAGGCGACCAGCTGGATAATATTGGCTTTAATTATAGCTATACGTTAAATAACACTTACTTTTTTGGAGAAGTAGCACATAGTGTTAATTATGGCTTTTCTTATATTAATGGCTTAATAAGTAGCTTATCCCCTATTGTATCGGCAGTATTATTTCATAGAAATTACCAAAAAGATTACTACTCTTTTTATAACCAAGGAATTGGTGAAAGTAGTACAGCTGTTAATGAAAAAGGCTTTTATGCTGGATTACAGATAAAGCCAAGCAAAAAATTTGGTTTAGATTTTTACACGGATTTATTTAAATTTCCTTGGTTAAAGTTTGGAGTTGATGCGCCGTCAAGTGGGTATGATTTGTTGAGCCAGTTTAATTATACACCAAACAGAGCTACTCGTTTTACACTGAGGTATCAGTTTCAAAACAAACAAAAAAACTCGCCTAATGTGTTAGTAACCAAATCTCTTGATTTTGAAAAGAAATCAAACTACAGAGCAGAAGTACAATATCAAGTCAATAAAAGCTTTTCTTTAAGGAACCGTATAGAAGTTGTTCAGTTTCACGAAGAAAGTGCTGCCCAAAAATTTGGTTTCTTAGCTTACCAGGATGTTAACTACAGTCCCCTAAGTTCAAGGTGGTCTGGGAATATGCGTTTAACTTTATTTGATACAGAAGGTTTTGACGCTAGAATTTACGCTTACGAAAATGATGTTTTATATGGTTTTTCTATCCCAGGTTTTCAAAATCAAGGGGTTAGGTTTTACACAAATCTAAGATACAACCTAAAACGTGGTGTGGATATATGGGCTAAATATAGCTATACCAAATATAACGGTGTAACTACAGTAGGTTCAGGATTAGATGAAATTCAGGGAGACAACAGGTCGGAAGCAAAACTTCAATTAAGAATCCAGTTCTAATAGCGTATGATTGCATATTATAAAACCGAAGTTCCGTTTTTACGTTTGGTTTTGTTTTTTATAGCAGGTATTGCAATTTCTATTAGCCAAAACCTTACTCCAGGTTTTGTTTCCGAATTTATCTTTTATTGCGCTTGTGGATTAAGCATTTTTTCGGCGATTTTTTATCAGCGATCTAAGCTTTACCTAAAAAGAGGTTTTACAGGTGTTCTAATATACTTCACAATGCTGATGGCTGGTATTGTGATTACTAATCAGCGAAAAGAGATAAACGACATCAGCCATTTTTCTAAACTTGAGTCAAAAGAACTTATTGCCGTAATTAATGGTAGCCCAAAAATTAAAGGAGATATAGCCAGGTTTACCGTAAAAATTAAATCAAATGTTAAAGATGAAAAAATCACATCAAGTACAGGCAAACTTCTAGTAGCGCTAAGATTCGACAGTACAAAAAACCTGAATTTAAATTATGGTGATTTAATCATCTTAAAATCTAAATATCAAACAACTGAACCTTCTTATAATTTCTCGGAATTTAATTATAAACGATACCTATCATTCCAAAATATCTATCATCAAACTTTTATTAATCAAAAACAAATTGCCGTAATTGGCAAAGGGAAAGGTAATCCGCTAATTGCATTTGCCTTAAAATTTAGAGACCAACAAGTTGTTAAAATCAATCATTATTTAAAAGACAATGGAGCCAGAGCAGTTGCATCAACGTTGATTTTGGGTTACCGAGAAACCTTAGATAAAGATTTATTAACCACCTACTCTAACACTGGCACAATGCATGTACTTTCCGTTTCGGGGATGCATGTTGCTATTGTGGCAGTATTATTAAACTTTTTGCTCGGCTTTATGAACCGAAAGAAAAGATTGAAAATCATTAAAGCAGTCATCATCATTTCTTTAGTTTGGTTTTACGCTTTAATAACAGGCTTAGCCCCGTCAATAACAAGAGCGGCAATAATGATTAGTTTTGTTTTAATTGCCAAAGCAAAAGCCCGACCGGTAAATATTTTCAACGTTTTAGGTATTTCAGCGTTTATAATATTGCTTTATAACCCTTTCAGCTTGGTAAATGTTGGCTTTCAGCTTTCTTACATTGCAGTTGGCGGTTTAATTTACTTATACCCCAAAATTAGTGCTTGGTACCAGCCAGAAAATAAAACCATCAAAGCTATCTGGGCCGTTATGGCAGTTTCCATAGCAGCACAAATAGCAACCGCACCTTTAAGCTTATTTTATTTTCATCAATTTCCGGTTTACTTTATACTCAGTAATGTATTTATTGTAATCCCGGCAACGCTGATTATGTATATTGGTTTTGCTTTTCTGCTTATTGCGAGTATATTTCCTCAAGTAACAATCATCGCAGTTGCATTAGAGAAGCTTATCATTTTCACAAATAGAGGCCTGCAATTTATTGAGGGTATTCCACACGCAAATGTCACCCAGGTTTGGTTAGATAAGTATGAGATTGCTTTATGTTATTGTGTAATTATTGCCTTACTCCTATCATTAAAGCATATTAGGTTTTTAAGGCTAACTTTTGCGTTAATCGCCTTACTTATAGTTAGTATATCCTTAAAGAATTTTCAGCATGTACAGCAAAAGAGCGTTACTTTTTTTGCTTTAAGAAAAAATACTGCCGTAGCCTTTGTAAAAGGAAGAAGTGCTGTTTTACTTACCGATTTAGAGCAAGATGATTTCACCTATTTATTTTCTGTAAAACCATACCTGGATAGTTGTCAAGTTAAAAACATTCAGTTTTTGAACCCACATACTGTAGCCGGAGAAAAAACATACCATTTTGAAAATAAGTTGCTAAAAATCATTAACGAAACAGGCTTTAGTAAAGCATCAACAAAGCAAGACTGGTTACTTTTAAGTGCCGATCGTAATGTTGATTTATCGACCATTATGGCCTCCAACAATTTCAAAACCTTATTGATTGATGGGAAAAACAGAGACTTCATCATCGAAAAAATAAAATCACAGGCGATGGATTTAAAACTTCCAGTAAAAACTTTAAAAAGAGAGTTTGCTGTAGAGTACAAATTTTAGCTTCCTTTTTCAAAAAAGCATTAACTTGTAACATACTTAATTATCTATTATTAAAACAGCCATGATCAAATATTTAAAAATCACATTTATAACTGCCATTTGCTTAGGATACACGCTTATAGCGCAGGCACAGAAAGCAATAACTGAAGGTGTAGCAATTTATACCGTTGAATATGATTTGCCACCTGAACAACAAGGAATTGCTGGTATGTTACCGAAAGAGTTTAAAGTTAGTTTTAAAGGGGATTATAGTCTTTTTAAAATGGACATGGGTATGTTTACGACTTCCGTTATCACCAATAACCTCACCAATGAAACGCTTGCTTTAACAGATATGCCAATGCAAAACAAAAAAATTGCAATGAAAATGAGCAAAAGCGAGGTAGAACGAATGAAAGGCATAGAGTCTGGTGAACAAGATTTTGAAGTTAAACAAACAACAGAGACAAAAATGATTACAGGATATAACTGTACAAAGTATGTTTTAAAAGATAAAATAGAAAATACAACAAACGAGATGTGGGCAACCACCGAGATTCAAATTCCGGCAAGTGCACTAACTTCAGTTGTTAAAGGAGTGAAAGGGGTTCCAGTTGTATTTAACAATGAAACAAACGGAATGAAAACTAAATTGACCCTAAAAAGTATCAGCCAAGAATCTGTAACTGATATTAATTTCAATATACCAGCAGGTTATGAAATCGTAGATTTTAATAGTGCAATGGGCCAAATAGGAAGATAAATCTAAATTTTAAATTTATGGGTTAAGGCTTTTAAGCTAGTGCTTTCTTTTATAAATTGCGCTATGCTTAAAAGCCTTTCTTTTTTTGTTAAATACTACCTTTTTTGGGTGCTATTTTTTGTACTTAACAAGGTCCTTTTCGAAATTTGGAACGCCACCAAACTATCCGAATTTTCTTTCGCTGATATTTTAAATACGTTTTTACATGGTTTGCACATGGACGCCTCAATGGCGGGTTATTTTTGTGTATTTCCTTTTCTATTTGTAATTATTGCATGGTTATTTAACAAAGAAAAATTTCCGCTAAAAGCAATTAACATTTACAGCTATATTCTAATTACTATTACAGCTATTACAGCTATTATTGATGTAAATATCCATAGAGAATGGGGCACTAAGCTCAACTACAAAGCTATCGACTTTATGCTTGAGTCGCCAAAAGAAGCAATGGCGTCTTCATCTTCCTCTCCTATCTTCAGCAATTTAGTTGGGTTTTGTGTTTTGATTTTTTTAGGCGTTTTTATCTATAAAAAGATATTTACTACCAAAGACTTTGCATTAGGTAAAACTAAATGGATTTTAAAACCAATAATCTCTACTTTAATCATCGGGTTAACCTTTTTAGCAATTAGAGGAAGTGTTACGGTTGCTCCTATGAATACTAGCCGAGTTTATTTTAGCCAGCATCAAATTTTAAATATATCTGCCATTAACACCAACTGGTTTTTAATATCAAACATATTAAGTCAAAGCAAAATAAAGAGTAATCCATATATATACTTTAAACCTCAAGAAGCTATTGCAATACAAGATAGTTTGTTCAGTAAATCATCGGAATTCGCTAAAATATTGAATACACCAAAACCCAATATTGTATTGATTATACTGGAAAGCTTTACAGCAGATGTAGTTAAAGAATTAGGTCCGGAGAAAGATGTAAGTCCAAATTTTAGTAAGTTAATTGCTGAAGGGTTACTATTTACAAACATTTACTCGGTGTCTGACAGAACGGATAAAGGCATTGTTGGTATCCTAAGTGGATTTCCGGCGCAGGCAACTGAAAGTATTATTAAGGATAATGATAAGCAGGTAAAACTACCTTCAATTTCGCAAGAATTTAAAAATATCGGGTATCAAACTTCTTTTATTTATGGTGGTGATTTAAACTTCGCAAACTTTAAATCGTACATCATTAGCCATGGTTTTGATACAGTAAAAGATCTTTATGATATAAAAACAGCTGAAAAACTAACCAAATGGGGCGTTGCAGATAATGTAACCATGAATCAGCATTTGACAGATTTAAAATCAGCAAAACAGCCTTTTTTCACTACGCTTTTAACGCTATCAAACCACGAACCTTTTTATTTAAAAGGTAAATATAAGTTTGGCGATAAAACGGTAAATAATATGTTCAGAAGCACCAGCTTTTATACGGACTCTATTTTATATGATTATGTGAACCGAGCAAAAAAAGAAGGTTGGTATAAAAACACAGTTTTTGTCGTGGTTGCAGACCATGGACATCGTTTACCAACGGAAGAGAATGATATTTATGAGCCTGGCAGATATCATATTCCGTTATTGATTTTTGGCGATGCTTTAAAACCAGAGTTTAAGAACCAGAGGATTGATAAAGTTGGAAATCAAGTAGATATTGCATCCATAATGTTGAACCAGTTAAATATAACAGATACTGCGTTTCATTACAGCAAGAACCTATTAGCGCCACAGGTTAAAGGCTTTGCTTTTTACAGCTGGAACAACGGTTTTGGTTTTATCAATGAAAATAAAAAGGCCGTAAGCTTTGACCCGCTGGGTAAGCAAGTGATTTATGAGGATAAGTTTACTTCAGAAAAAACTAAGAATGACGTATTAATCAATGCAAAAGCTATAATGCAAAACGTTTTCACTGATTATATGAAATATTGATTGCTTAAAACAATTCGGTTCTATCGGGGAACTTCTTTTCTTCAACACCTAATCCAAAAAGAGCAAAATCATACTTAGCAGGGTCATTTGCATCAAATTTCCTGAGGTTTGCAGTAAGCTCAACGGCAGTTTGCCAATCCGTTTGTTTTCTACTGACTAAGCCTAATCTCCGGGCAACCCTATCCACATGAACATCGCATGGACAAATTAACTGATTTGGTTTTATACGGTTCCAAATACCAAAGTCCACCCCTTTATCATCATCACGCACCATCCAACGTAAAAACATATTCAAACGCTTGCAAGTTGACTTCTGTAACGGCGAAGAAACGTGTTTAATGGTACGGCGAGGAAAATCTTCTAACGAAAAAAAGTAAGACCTAAAATAATTCAAATTGCCCTCTACAGTCTCGCTATTAAACTTTGATGCCAAACAAACTTCCGACTTTGAGTCATTTCCCTTACCGGCTTGAATGGAAGCCTCTAAAAAATCAGTCCTAAAATCTTTCTTTTCGGTAAAAGGCAAAAAAGCATCTTCTAAAGAGTCATAATTTGAATAATGCGATTTAAAAAACTCAATAAAATAAAGTGTATCGGTAGCATTAAAAGTCCGATGTTTGAAATTTAACAAGCGTTTCAAATCCGTATCTTCATGGTTCATGATAAAATCATGAGGGGCACCATCCATTAAAGAAATCAGCTCTTTACACTTATTTATTATGGTAACTCGCTGTCCCCAAGCTAACATTGCGCTCCAAAAGCCCATAATTTCTATATCTTGCTGTTTATTAAAAAGATGTGGTATAGATATTGGGTCTAAAGTTATAAAGTCAGGCTGATTGTAAATTTTAACCTTAGCATCTAAAAAATCCTTTAGCTCCGAAAATTTTGCAGGTACTTTCAACGTTTTATATTTAATTAAACAATTTGGTATGAAAAACTTAGGTTCAATTTATAAAATTTGCTCGGTAATAGTCTTGTTCTTTTTAATAAGTTCTTGTGCTACACAAAAAGAAAAACAAGCTAGACTGACATTAGTAGACAGTTTGATTAAAGCCGATAATTTTCATTTTGTGGCGCAAAGGGCAAATCCACTTAGGGCAGGTTTAATTAGCTCACGCTTGCAACAACTGGATGGCTCCTACTATCTAAAAATAAGTAAAGATACTATTAGCAGTTATTTGCCTTATTTCGGGGTTGCACAAAGTGCTCCCTATGGTTCAAATGAAAATGGAATACAATTTACCACTACTGATTTTAACTACAGTAAAAAACAAACTAACAAAGGTTTTGAAATTACCATTGTACCGAAAACCACTGATAAAGCAAGTAAAATGTTTTTAAGTATTACAGAAAGTGGAACTGCTACGCTAAATGTTAATAGTAATAATAGGGATGCAATCTCGTTTTACGGAACTATCGAAAAACCATAATTATCACTTTAGATAAAATAACAAAGTCCTTATGTTGCAAACAACTACATGCAACATAAGGACTTGTAAATCTATTACTTCTTAATAAGCTAAAGCAAATAAAACTCTTTCTTTAGACGGTTTACCTGTCACCATACAAACACCTTCTTCTTGTTTATTATCCAAAGGAATACATCTAATTGTAGCTTTTGTTTCTTCTTTAATTTTCGACTCTGTTTCTGGCGTACCGTCCCAGTGTGCAGCAATAAAACCACCTTTTTCTGTCAGCACTTTCTTAAACTCATCGTAAGAATTTACTTCGGTAGTCATCTCCGCTCTAAAGTCAAATGCCTTTTGGTAAATATTAGTTTGAATATCTTCCAAAAGTTTTTCAATTACTTCCGCAATTCCGTCTCTAGAAACAGTTTCTTTGGTTCTTGTATCTCTACGAGCCATTTCTACTGTATTGTTTTCTAAATCTCTACCACCAAACGCCAATCTGACAGGGACACCTTTTAACTCATACTCGGCAAATTTAAAACCTGGGCGTTGTGTATCTCTATTGTCATATTTAACAGAAATTCCTTTTGCTTTTAATGCCGATGTAATCTTTGCAACTTCTTCAGAAATCTTAGCAAACTCCTCTTCAGTTTTATAAATAGGTACAATTACAACCTGTATTGGTGCCAAATTTGGAGGCAAAACCAAACCTTGATCATCAGAGTGAGCCATAATTAAAGCTCCCATTAAACGTGTAGAAACACCCCATGAAGTAGCCCAAACATGTTCTAACTTCCCTTCTTTACTGGTGAATTTTACCTCAAAAGCTTTAGCAAAATTTTGCCCTAAAAAGTGCGAAGTACCAGCTTGCAAAGCTTTACCATCTTGCATCAAAGCTTCTATACAATAGGTATCTAAAGCCCCTGCAAAGCGTTCGTTAGCAGTTTTCATTCCTCTAACTACCGGCATTGCCATAAAGTTTTCAGCAAAATCTGCGTAAACATGTAGCATTTGTTCTGCTTCTGCAACAGCCTCTTCTTTATTTGCGTGGGCCGTATGTCCCTCTTGCCATAAAAACTCAGTGGTACGTAAAAACAGCCTTGTACGCATTTCCCAACGCACTACATTTGCCCATTGGTTCACTAAAATTGGCAGATCACGATAACTTTGTATCCAACCTTTATAAGTGTTCCAGATAATGGTTTCAGAAGTTGGTCTTACAATCAACTCTTCCTCTAACTTCGCATCCTCATCCACAATAATATTTCCATTTCCATCGTTCTTTAAGCGATAGTGAGTAACTACTGCACATTCTGTAGCAAAGCCATCAACATGAGAAGCTTCTTTAGAAAAAAATGATTTTGGAATAAACAGTGGAAAATAAGCGTTGCTATGGCCAGTTTCTTTAAACTTTTGATCTAGAACTGCCTGCATTTTCTCCCAAATGGAATATCCATAGGGTTTAATTACCATGCAACCTCTTACAGCAGAATGTTCTGCAAGGTCTGCTTTTGTAACTAATTCGTTATACCATTGAGAATAATCTTCGGATCTGCTTGTTAAGCCCTTGCTCATGTTTTTTTTGGAATAATTTTTGTATTTTTATATAATAATATTGACGGTGTCAAAGTTATAAATTTAATTAGTAAAGCTTTATACCATTAACCTAATTAGCCATGATACTCTACCATAAACTAAAATTTTTCTTTCTTGCGGGGCTAGCTGTAACGTTTGCCTCCTGTTCAACAGAAAGGCTAGCAACTCAAAATACTGATGATGTGTACTTCAGTAATGTTGAGGCTATACCTGTAACCTATACAAGTGCTCCTGAACAACCTTACCAACAAGAGTCTTATAATAATGGTTACGATAGAAATGACGACTATTATTACGACAGTTACGACAACCAATCGAGGTTTAACATAGATAGCTGGAGAAACAACTACAGTTGGCGAGATTATTATTACATGGATCGTTATGCTTTCGACCCATTTTATGGCCCATCAACTTACTTAGGTTATAATAATTTTTACGGAAATGGTTTAGGATTTTCTTTAGGCTTCAACAGTCCGCTATACAGTAATAATATGCCGTTTTATAACCACAGCTATTATAATTATTACGGTTCTTTTTACGGAAACTCTCCGTACGGAGGTATTTATTCCTACTATAACCCAGGTTATTATGGCAATTACTATGGCGGTTATTACGGTGGTTACGGAAACCCTTATTATGGCGGTGGATACTACGGTAATGGTTACTATGGTAACGGCGCATATTATGGCAGTACAAGAAACCAAAGCCCTAGACCTAGTGGCAGTAACGATAATATGAGAGGTGCGGATAGAAATAATAGAATTCCAATACCTAACAACAGACCAACTAGATCTAGCTCTAGCAACGGCAACAATCCACGAACCGAAAGTACTAATGGTTCTGGAAGTTACGCCCCTTACGGCAGACCAACTAGGTCTTCTTCTGGTAGTTCAACTGAAAGAAGAACTGACGGACAACCATCAACTCAACCAAGTAGCAGGCCAACACGTCCTACAAATAGTGGGAGTGATTCAAGAGGCACCAACTCTGCACCAGCAAGTCAGCCAAGTAGTAGACCTACAAGAACTGAAACACCAGCTCCAAGTTATACGCCATCGCGTTCAACGGAGAGTAGTGGATCATCAAGGTCTTCTTCAGGTTCATCAAGTAGTGGCAGTTCATCATCTGGGAGACCATCACGTTAATTAATTATTTGACATGAAATTAGAAAAAACAATTATACTGGCCATTTCATTAATGGCTACAAGTTCAGCTTATGCCCAATATACCAGCGATGCATTTCGTTTTTCGCAATTCGAAAACAGTGTTGATGCGAGGTTTGGAGCTATGGGTGGTGCAAAAACTGCAATTGGTGGAGATATAAGTTCCATTTATGGAAATCCAGCAGGCTTAGGGATGTTCAGTAAATCTGAATTTAGCTTAACGCCAGAGCTTAGTTTAAATAGTAATAAAGTTAATGCTTTTGGCACTGAGTCAAGTCTGGATAAAAACTATTTAGGCCTTGGAAATATAGGTGTAGTTTTTCATACTCGTACCTACTCTAGTGGCGATACTAAAAAAGGACTATTAAGTTTAAATTTCGGTATAGGTTATCAAAAAAAGAGAAGTTTTACCAACGATTTCAACTTTAACGGCACTACGAACAGCAATGGTTTAGGCGACTTATTCTCTCAGGCTTCAAACAATGATATTGATGATGATGGCTACCCAGCAATACCTAGTAGGCTTTTATCGGATGTTCATTATGCAGCAAACGTATCGAAGCTTACTGATTATGATTCAAATTTTTTCGATACAGAACCTTACTCACCAATTACTTCTACAGATTCTGAACAGAAATACAATATCCAAAGAAGAGGAACCAGCAGTAGTGTAGATTTTTCTTTAGGTTTAAATATTAGTAATAAATTATTTTTAGGAGCAGGACTTGGTTTAGCAAACTTTAATTACACATCTACAGAAAGAATTAATGAAGATGGTGTTTATAGTATTCCGGGGAGTAATGTTAATACTATCTATAATGTAGATTACGATAAATATTACGACACACAAGGTTCAGGAATCAATCTAAAAATGGGTGCTATATTTAAACCAACAAATGAGGTTCGTTTGGGTTTATCTTTTGAGTCGCCAACTTGGTATTCTGTAATTGATAATTACTCGGAATCGTTTTATGACAATAGAGTATCAAGCAGAGGCGAGGAAGGTTACCCATTTGAGTACAGCTTAAAGACTCCACTTAAAATAAATGGTGGCCTAGCTTATTTTATAGGAAGCAAAGGATTTATTTCTGCTGATATTGGCTTTGTTGACTATTCAAAAATAAAATTTTCTTCAAATAATAACAGAATAGATTCTGACACTAAGAGAGATGTTACTAATATTTATCAAAACACCATCAACTACAGCATTGGTGGCGAATATAAAGTTAACAATAGCTTTTTGTTAAGAGCTGGTTATAGTTCAACGGGAAATCCTTATCAAAATTTAAGTGATAAAGATTACACTATAAGTTCAGTTTCTGGAGGAGTTGGTTATAGATTTGGAGATTATTATTTAGACGCTGCTTTAATTAATAGTAATAGCGATTTAAATTACAGCAATTATACTTTAAATGCGGGTAACCAGCCAAACGCAGCTATAGAAACTAGAACTAATAAAGTTTCCTTGACTTTTGGTGTCAGGTTTTAAAACCTAAGTCATAGATTAAAAAAACGCCGATTAGAATTATCTAATCGGCGTTTTTATTTTAATGCCAATTGGTATTGATATACTTTAGCTTTTAACCTAGATCTACTCTTTCCCAAACGGATTATGAGACTTTATTTTAAGAGCCGTTGTAGCTGCTCTGTGGATGGTTTTGCTACCGTATTTATTATTGATAACATCTAAGGCATTATAAAGCTGTATCTGGTTTTCAGTATCGTCAAATAAATGGATTTGATGATGCCCTCTTGTTAATTCAGAAAGCCTCACTCCTATTAACCTAACGAATCTCCCGTTTTGGTAAAGCTTATGAAAAAGCTGTTTAACTTGCTTTATCAACAGATGATCTGCCGAAGTATAGCTCACCTTAATTTGTTGATTATAAGTGGTAAAATCCTCGTATCTAATCTTTACGCTAATGCAACCTGTAACAAAATTCTCGTTTCGCATTTTATAACAAAGTTCCTCTGTCATAGATATAATAACCGTCTCTAAACTAGAGACATCATTGGTATCATGACTAAAAGTATGCTCAGTGCTTATTGATTTTCGGTCGATGTAAGGCGTAATTGTACCTTCATCTAATGCATTAGCTTTCTGGTAAATTGCCACTCCTTGCTTTCCAAAATTAGCAATAAGTGAACTTTTAGAAGCTTTCTGTAAATCTCTGATAGTATGATAACCCAATTGGTTCAACTTTTCAGTTGTTTTTTTACCAATCATAGGGATTTTAGAAATCTTTAAAGGAGCTAAAAAAGCTTTCTCAGTACCATACTCTACATGTTTAAAGCCATTGGGCTTTGCTAATCCTGTAGCAATTTTTGAAACAGTTTTGTTTTTTGATAAGCCAAAAGAAATAGGAAGTCCTGTTTCACGGATGATTCTCTCTCGCAAGTCAACAGCATACTTTAAAGTTCCAAAAAATTGATCCATCCCGGTTAAGTCGATGTAAAATTCGTCAATTGAACTTTTTTCAAACAACGGAACGGTCTCGTCTATAATTTGGGTAACTTCTTTAGATGCATCAGAATAATCGGAGAAATTTCCTGAAACAAAAATCAATTCAGGACAAAGTTTTTGTGCCTGACCGCAAGGCATTGCAGAATGAACACCGAATTTTCGGGCTTCGTAACTGCATGAAGAAACCACACCTCTACCTGTTGTACTGCCAATTGCTACCGCCTTACCTAACAAATCAGGGTTTTTACGGCACTCTACAGAAACAAAAAAAGAATCTAAATCAATATGTACAATTTGCTTTTGCATCAAGGATTGGGTATCAAAACACAAACATACAAAACTAAAATATTTAGTATGTAGCTTTGAAAAGATAAGTTTTTATACAGTCGTAAAATTTAAACAGGTAGAAGAAATTTTTCACGGTTGAAGGAGGTTGTATTTAAATTAGATGAGGTTTGGAGTTAACGAATGGTGGGTTTGTGCATAAATGGTATTACTTGCAAAACCGTTGTCGCATCGAACTAAATTAAGTAAAAAGTAATGAAGGAAGTTAGTGCACTTAGCCCGCATTTTTTTAAACTGTGGTTATCTGTAGCCTTTTATGCGGTAATTATGGCTATTTCAACTTCCTTGTTGTTAATTAATAGTTTTATTCGTTCAATTTTTGTTTCTGTAGAACTGGCTTTGAAATTTGCATTGAAAATAACTCCATGTGTCAAATTTGCATTTACAAGATATTGCTGAATTTGATTTAGGCTGTTTTGTCTAGTTGATTCGTTCTCTATTGTATTTCTTTTAATTTCCAATATTATATCGACTTCGTCTATTAATACTAAGAAGTCAGGTCGAAAACTTTTACCATTTACGACAAACTTTGGTTCTCTTTGAGAATGAACTTTATCATCTGAAAAATCAAGAAATGCGTCTAAACGACCTGAAATTTCATATTCCTTGAATTCCGTATTTTTAAGTAAATAAGACCTGTTTTGGTTAGTGAATTCAATTATTATGTTTAATAATTTATCAATCGGACTATCGGTAATCGAGCTTGAAATTTCTTTAATTTTATTTGCAACATTATCTTGTTCTTCGAGAAGTTTATGTTGAACGTTGGAGGATAATTTTTCTTGAATTTGCTTTAATAGCAAGTGTACAAAACTTGATACTGAGGTCAATGCTATGAACGCCTCATTTTCGTCAAAAAAAAGCTTGAAATCATGTGTCGATTTATTTCTCCATTCTTGGCGGTAATTTTTGAATAACAGTAACACGCGTTCTCTAAAAACATCTTTACTTTCAAAATAATTCTCAATTTCGTTTGGAGTTTTTTTTATCACCTCTTCTTGAGTTTTATTTGCTAGAACTTTATAAGATTCTTTTAACGCACCTTCATAAGCTTGATTACTTCGATATATTACGTCATTGAAAAAGCTAGAGTCATTTTTTCCGCAAATGTAATAATACTCTGCTCTGGTTATATGAGCAAAAATTGAGTCGATGTAAGTCGAGTTATCACTTTTTTTTATTGTAACAATTTGCTCTTCGATTTCTTTAAGGATATCCATTATTATTGGTCAAAGTTACACCTAACTCACATATATGTACAATTAATTCTAAAGACAGCTCCTAAAGTACAAAAATATTTTCGGCAAATTTCTCACTAACGTGATGTACTGCACCGTCAACTTCAATTTGCATCATAGCGTCAAAATCTTGTCTAGCTACAACTTTAACAATACTGCTTATGCCAAGCCCTACCTTAACAACGTACTGTAAAAAAGCCGCAGAATTATCTTTAACCGCCACTAGCTTACAGGTTTCACCAACTGCTACTTCAGATAACGTTTTTTTGTAAATTACTTTTAACTCACCTTGTTCTGTAGGGATTGGGTCTCCATGTGGATCAAACTGAGGGAAATCTAAAAAAGCATCTAATTTGTTAATGAGTTTTGCGCTCTTAATATGTTCTAATTGTTCTGCAATTTCATGCACTTCGTCCCAGTTAAAGTCTAATTTTTGGTATAAAAAAGTTTCCCAAAGGCGGTGTTTCCTTAAAATTTCTAAGGCTATTTTTTCACCTGCATCGTTTAAACCTATTTTACCATATTTTTGATAGTTAATCAGCTTTTTTTCTTTAAGCTTTTTAAGCATATCCGTTACGGTAGCGGGTTTAACGTCCAAATGCAATGCAAGGTCATTAGTACCCACTTCAACAACACTATTGTCTATAGTGATTTTAAAAAGTGCTTTAAGGTAATTCTCTTCTGTAAATGATAGCATGACCGCCAAATATAAAAATTTTAATAGCTAAAAATACATCATAAAAAAAGCACCTGTCAATAAAACAGATGCTCTTTAATAAATATAGAAAAACTAGTCTTCTTGGTGTAACCAAGCTTTTTTAGCTAGTAACTCTTCTTCAGTTTCTCTTACATCTTCATCATCTATACAGCAATCAACAGGGCAAACTGCAGCACACTGTGGTTCATCATGAAAACCTTTACATTCGGTACACTTATCTGGTACTATATAGTAAACCTCGTCAGAAATTGCCGATTGTACTTCATCAGCATTTAAAGTTTCGCCATCACCAAAATCAATGATTCCTTTTAAGTTGGTTCCTTCAGAAAACTTCCAGGCTTGTCCTGCATCATAAATTGCATTGTTGGGGCACTCTGGCTCACAAGCTCCGCAGTTAATGCACTCGTCTGTAATTATAATTGCCATATCTTGTTTTTTCTTACGTGTATAAACGTATTTTTGTAGTTCTTATTTAACGCAAATATAACACATTTTAAGGATTTGAATTTCAATAATGTCGGTTTTTAGTAAAGAAAAAAGGATAGCAGCGATAAGCCAGTTGGGTGATTATTTATTAAACAACGATGGGGAACTGCAAAACTTAATAGAAAGTGCCAAGCACAAGAATGCATGGTTTACACCAACAGAGGTGCAAAAAGCAGTAGTAGCTAACGGCAAAATGCTGAATACACAGGATTTAAACAATTGGTTATCAGCTTATCAAATACGTTTTGAGAACCCTAAAAAAGTAGGATTAATTTTAGCAGGTAACTTACCTTTGGTAGGTTTTCATGATGTACTAGCAGTACTTTTAACAGGTAATATAGCTTTAATCAAACTATCTTCTCAGGATGATAATTTGATTCCTTTTCTTCTAAAAAAATTAGGAGAAATAGAACCAGAGTTTAAAAACCAAATACAATTTGTTCAAAAATTAGAAGATTTTGACGCAGTAATTGCTACCGGAAGCAACAATAGCTCTCGTTATTTTGATTATTACTTTTCAAAAGTTCCAAATATCATCCGTAAAAACAGAAACAGCATTGCGCTTTTAACGGGTAATGAAAGTAAAGAGGAACTCCATCTTTTAGGTAAAGATATTTTTGATTATTATGGTTTAGGCTGTAGAAACGTAGCTAAGTTTTTGGTACCTAAGGATTATAATTTTATCCCGTTTTTTGAAGCAATAGAACCATTTAACGAGATATTAAATCATCATAAATACCAAAATAATTACGACTATAACAAGTCTATATACCTAATTAACAAGAACAAGCATTTTGACAATGGATTTTTGTTGGTTACAGAGAGTGACAAAATCACTTCTCCCCTTTCGGCGGTTTTTTACCAAGAATATGATTCTTTAAAAGATGCTGTTGATTATATCCAAACCGAAAAAGAAAATATTCAAATAGTAGTGACCAATAGTGATGTTGAATTGCCAACTGCAAAAGCAAGCTTCGGCGAAAGCCAAAGCCCTAAATTATGGGATTATGCAGATGGCGTAGATACTATTGCTTTTTTAACAGCGTTGAACTGATTTTAAATTTTCAAAAATAGGCATTCAAAAAATTTTACCTTTGTTTGCATCGGTCTAAACAAAAAAGAAAAAATGTACGTGATAAAAGTTAAAGGAGTAGCAAAAATTCCGGATTATGTGCAGTTGCGAGATGATCATTTTACACTTTTAGCCTATTTTAGGGTAGATAGACCAGATAAATCGCTTGAGAGAATTGGATTGGCTGATAAGGCCACTTATATTATGGAAACGGTAAAAGATTTACCTTTCGGACAAATTTTAAAATTAGACATCTAATGGTTGGTAATTCAGTTATAAAACTAAACAACATTGATATTTTTCAACAAAAACACTTGGTACTTTCCGATGTAAATTTACACGTAAATAACGGTGAGTTTGTGTACTTAATTGGGCAAACAGGTTCTGGTAAAAGTAGTTTGTTAAAGATTATTTACGGCGATTTACACATTGTAAGTGGTGACGGACATGTTGTTGGTTATGAGCTAAAAGATTTAAAAGAAAACGATGTTCCTTTTTTAAGAAGAAAATTAGGAATTGTTTTTCAGGATTTTCAGTTATTGACCGATAGAAGTATTGAGGAAAATTTAGCTTTTGTTTTAAGATCTACAGGTTGGAAAGATAAAAACCTTATTGACGAAAGAATTAAAGATGTGTTGGAAAAAGTAGGTTTGCGTAGCAAAATGAAAAAAATGCCACACGAAATTTCTGGTGGTGAACAACAAAGGGTTGTAGTTGCAAGAGCACTACTTAACGACCCAGAATTGATTTTAGCAGATGAGCCTACCGGTAACTTAGACCCAGAAACTTCAGAAGAGATTATGATTTTACTGCGCCAAATTAGCCAATCTGGCACCGCAGTTTTAATGGCAACTCATGATTATCATATCATCCGTACTTTTCCTTCTCGTATTATCAAATGCGAAAACGGTAGAGTAATTGAGGATGCCACCGTATAAAAAATTCATCCGTACATATTTCCGGGTAAAGACAGTCAATTTGTAAGCTTTTCTTTTTGAAAACTGACAGGTTGGCTGTTTTTATTGAATGGCAGTATGTTTGGTATTTCCACACCGTTATATTTTACAGCTATGTTTAACAGAAAAAAGGTTTCAGAGACAGAAGAAAGGAACAAAATGACAGACAATAACGAAGAAGTTCAGGATCAATCCGAACTTGAAGAACAAATAGAGCAAGTTAACGAAGCTAGAGTTAACCAAGCAGAAGAAGCAGAACTTAGCGAAACAGATAAACTAAAGTCTGAAGTTGCCATGTTAAACGACAAATACGTTCGTTTATATGCCGAATTTGACAACTACAAACGCCGTACAACTAAAGAACGTGTAGAGCTTTTACAAACTGCAGGTAAAGATGTAATTGTATCATTATTATCTGTTTTAGATGATTTTGAAAGAGCAAGTAAAGCAATGGAAACTGCATCAGACGTTAAGCCGGTTAAAGAAGGTGTTGAACTGATTCAAAACAAATTGACTTCCTTATTATCACAAAAAGGCTTAAAGGCAATGGAAACTATAGGCCAAACTTTTGACGCCGATATACATGAAGCTATAACCAACATCCCTGCTCCTACTCCAGATTTAAAAGGAAAAATTGTTGACGAGGCAGAAAAAGGCTATATGCTTAATGATAAAGTAATTCGCTACGCTAAAGTAATAGTGGGAGCATAAAAATAATGAATGAAGGTTGAGTTTTGAATGAGTAAATCTGCTTTTGCATTATTTTATCATTCTCTCCTTTAATCCCTTCAAAACTAAAAAAAATGAGCAAAAGAGATTATTACGATATACTTGGTGTTTCTAAAAATGCACCGGCTGATGAAATAAAGAAAGCCTATCGTAAAATGGCTATTAAGTACCATCCGGATAAAAACCCTGATGATAAAGGTGCTGAAGATAAGTTTAAAGAAGCTGCCGAAGCTTATGAAGTTTTAAGCAACGCAGAGAAAAAACAGCGTTATGATCAATTTGGTCATGCTGGTTCGCAAGGCGGTTTTGGTGGTGGCTACGGTGGTGGCGGCATGAATATGGAAGATATTTTTAGCCAGTTCGGAGATGTGTTTGGTGGCGGTGGTGGAAGCCCCTTTGATAGTTTCTTTGGTGGCGGTGGCCAACAACGCGGTGGCGGTGGCCGACGAGTACAAAAAGGAACCAACCTACGCATAAAAGTAAAACTTACTTTAGAAGAAATTGCCAACGGGGTTGAGAAAAAAATAAAAGTTAACAAACAGATTCTTTGTAATACTTGCGACGGTACTGGGGCAAAAGATAAAAACTCTTTTTCTACCTGTAAAACCTGTGGTGGTGCCGGTGCAGTACGCAGAGTAACCAATACTATTTTAGGTCAGATGCAAACAACCAGCACCTGCCCTACTTGTAATGGCGAAGGAAGTACAATTACTTCTAAATGTAACACTTGCCATGGTGACGGAATTACTCGTGGAGAAGAAACTATAAGTATCAATATTCCTGCAGGAGTTAGCGAGGGAATGCAGTTGAGTATGAGTAGCAAAGGAAATGCAGCACCAAGAGGTGGCGTTCCGGGAGATTTAATTATTTTAATTGAAGAAACTCCTCATGAATCTTTAAAGCGTGAAGGTATTAACGTTATTTACGATTTACATGTAAGTTTTGTTGACGCTGCTTTAGGTGCTACAATTGAAGTCCCAACAATTGACGGTAAAGCTAGAATAAAGTTAGACCCAGGAACTCAAGGTGGTAAAATATTACGTTTAAAGGGAAAAGGTATTCCAGAAGTAAATTCTTACCATAAAGGTGATCAATTAATTCAGGTAAATATTTGGACTCCTAAAGTTGTAAGTAATGAAGAACGTGAAGTTTTAGAAAAGCTAAAAGAATCACAAAACTTTAAGCCTAGTCCGGGTAAAAATGAAAAAAGCTTTTTTGATAGAATGAAAGAGTATTTTGAATAAAAACTCTTAGAAATAAAGTTGAAAGCTATCTTCGGTAAAACGGAGATAGCTTTTTTGTTATAGGGAAAGCATACTTAAAAAGTTTTCGAAAGCGGCAGGCTTTACCCAGTTATCTTATATTTCTCAGGTTTGGGATGGCCCTATCCTATCAACAGTTCCTCTCGCCTTTAAAGCACTAAGCCAAAAGTATCCCTGCCAATACACCTACCAAAATAATATAAGGGGTTTTTACTTTAGTAAATTGCAACGTTAAAAAAGTAGCTGAAACAATAGCAACATTTATATAACTTAACCCAACAGGTTTTATCAACAAGACAAACGCTGCACACATAAAACCAACTGCAACAGCGTTAATCCCGTTTAATGAGCGTTTTATACGAGTTATCTTTTTCAAATCATCCCAAAACGGAACTATAAAAAGTATAAGAATTACACCCGGAGCATTTATACCCAAAACACCTATCAAACTTCCCAGAATCTGTCCGCTAATACCGTAGCCTCTGTTCCCCAAAGTCATTGCACCAACAAAAGACGTAAAAGAAAATGTTGGCCCAGGAATCATCTGCTGTAAAGCATAACCAGATAAAAACTCTTGACCGGTTAAATAATGTTTTACATCAACAAACTCGGTATACATTAAAGGCACTAAAACCTGTCCCCCACCAAAAATAATAATCCCGTTACGGTAAAAATTTTCAAAAAGTCTGATAGGCAAACTAAAAAGCGAAGTACGGTTAATTACAGCACCCAACAAGCCAAATATCAGCAGTACACCAATAAAATAAGCAACTTTTCTGGTGTTAATATTGGCAAAAAGCTTTACCCTAATTTGGTCTTCTTCATGCTTAGCTTCGGTGGCAGAACTAATAATTCCTCCTAATAATATCAATATCGGAAAAACGTAAGGACTCCGTAAAATCAAACTTGCTGCTAAGGCACTAGCTGCTAAAATTAAATTGATATCTGATTTCAACGCTATTCTACCAAAAGAATAGGTAGCATAAGCCACAATTCCCAAGGCTATTGGTTGTATAAAAGTTAAAACTTTTGAAAAGCTGGCATTTAAAGAAAAAGCATCCAGATTAATTGCAATAAAGCACATTACTGCACCCGCAGGAATTGCCCAAATTAAAAAAGTAATAATTGCTAAAGAAAGCCCGCCAACTTTATAAGCAACGCCAACAAGTGTTTGTGTAGAAGACGGGCCAGGTAAAATTTGAGTTAAAGAGTAAAGCTCCATTAACTCCTCTTCAGTTAAGTAGTTTCTTTTCTTTACAAAATCATTCAGCAAAATTGCCAAATGCGCCTGTGGCCCCCCAAAAGAGGTAAGCATGAATGCCAGAACATCCTGCAAAAAAACAAGCTTTTTAAACTTTTTACCTTTCAAATGATGACCATTTTTTTTGAATCAAAGTGTTTTTATAGAATCAAGATTAAATTATCTTGAATAAGAGAATTCTCTCTTATCCAAAACCAAATGAATATATAAAGCTAAAATTTTTCGTTTACCAACGAACTAAAAATTAACAATACATAAAAGTCTAATGACTAATGAACTCCTTCTACGAATAAACTAATAGCCCTCCATTTCATCCTGCAAACTATTATAAACTCCCAGCAATTCACTTAAAGCGTGTTGGTCTTTTATTCGCTTCCCAATCTCAATACCTTGCTCATACGTTTTTAAAGCGTCATCTTGCTGTCCTAATTGCTCATATAGTTTCCCTAAATGATAGTAAGTTCCAATATAATCTGTATGTTTATCTACCAAGTCCAAATAATACCTTAGAGCTTCTTCGGTATTGTTTAACCTAAGATATTCAGTTGCAAGCGCATACTTTAAAAACGGATCATTAGGTTCATTTTTAAAAAACTCAAGCAAGCGTTCTAATCTGTTTATCGTCATTTATAATTACGTTTAAAAAAATTAAATTTGTAAAAACTCCCAATAATATGAAAATTTTAGTTTGTATTAGTAACGTACCAGATACGACCACAAAAATAACCTTTACCAATGATAATTCCACTTTTAACGAAGCCGGAGTTCAGTTTGTTTTAAATCCTTATGATGAGATTGCACTTTCCAGAGCAATTGAACTAACTGAAAACGGCAATGGAACGGTAACCGTAATTAATGTAGGCGAAGCAAGTACAGAACCAACCATTAGAAAAGCGTTAGCTATTGGTGCCACCGACGCTGTTAGAATTAACGCAAGCCCATCAGATGCATACTTTGTAGCCAAGCAAATTGCAAATCATGCAAAAGACCAAGCATACGATTTAATCTTAACCGGACGCGAATCCATTGATTACAATGGCGCAAAAGTAGCCGCCATGTTAGGCGAACTATTGGACATCCCTTCCGTTTCTATCATTAAAAAACTGGATGTAGACGGTGATAAAGCTACCGTAGAAAGAGAAATTGAAGGTGGTAAAGAAATCATCAGTATACCTTTCCCTTTTGTAGCAGGCACAGCAGAAGGCGTTGCCGAGTGGAAAATACCAAACATGAGAGGGATTATGAGTGCTCGTACTAAACCTTTAAACGTGGTAGAAGCTATTGAAGTGAGCTCACTTTCAAAGGTTATAAAGTTTGAAACACCTGCTCCAAGAGGAACTGTGAAGTTGGTTGATGCGGGAGATCCTGAAAAGTTAATTGAACTTTTACATAGCGAGGCGAAAGTGATTTAACTCTGAGGAGGTATTATTTTTGGGTTAATAGGGCGTTCGAGCGGGCTATATGTTCATACTGCACAAAGCATTAACCACTAGGCCGGTATCCACTCCTATCCCTAACGCAAATGATCGTTAATGTTCATTCAACAAATTGAAAACCAGATAACGGCAAACGTTATCCTTTAAAATAAAAAATATGTCTGTTTTAGTATATGTAGAAAGTGCCGAAGGCAAATTCAAAAAATCAATATTCGAAGCGGTTTCTTATGCAAAAGCAATTGCAACTCAGCTAAATACTAGTCTAACCGCAATTTCTATTGGAGATGTAGCTTCTAGCGAGCTTGAAAACCTAGGTAAGTATGGCGCAACAAAAGTTTTAAACGTAAATAACGACAAGCTTAAATCTTTTATTAACCAAGCCTATGCATCAGTTATTGCAGAAGCTGCAAAAAAAGAAGGTGCAGAGGTGGTAGTTTTATCCAATTCCTTTTCTGGAAAAGGTTTAGCTCCACGTATTGGCGTTAAATTAGATGCTGCAGTAATCAGTGGCGCTATTGAGTTACCAAATACTGATGGTGGCTTCACTATAAAACGTACTGCTTTTTCTAGCAAAGCATTTGCAACTGTAGAGGTTTCTGCACAAAACAAAGTAATTTCTTTAACACCAAATGCTTATAAAGTTGTGGAAGATGGAGGAAGCTCAAGCGTAGAAGATTTTGCATCAGAAAATAAAGAATCAGATTTTAAAACAATCATCAAAGAAATTGTAAGAGCAACTGACAAAGTTTCTTTACCCGATGCTGAATTGGTGGTAAGTGCAGGTCGTGGTTTAAAAGGACCTGAAAACTGGGGAATGATTGAAGAATTAGCAGATTTATTAGGTGCTGCAACGGCTTGTTCAAAACCGGTTTCAGATGCGGATTGGCGACCACACAGTGAACACGTTGGACAAACAGGTATCGCTATTTCGCCTAACTTATATATTGCGATCGGTATTTCTGGAGCAATTCAGCATTTGGCAGGCGTTTCTTCCTCAAAAGTAATTGTAGTAATTAACAAAGATCCTGAAGCACCTTTCTTTAAAGTTGCCGATTACGGAATTGTTGGTGACGCGTTTGAAGTTGTGCCTAAATTAATAGAAGCTGTAAAATCTTTAAAAGCAAATTCTTAACTTCGCGATAAATTAAAACTGAAATACATTTTGGCGCTAATTTTGCCAAAATGTATTTCATGTTTATGAAGTTTTACGTGAGGGACACACTCAGATTTCTATTTTTTGGGTATTAGATAAAGGATGAAGAAATTAAAGTTAGACATTATAGGCTTATCATATAGCCAAACACAATCCGGAGCATATGCTTTAGTATTAGGCGAAATGAACGGAAGAAGAAGATTGCCTATTATCATTGGAGGGTTTGAAGCACAAGCCATTGCTATTGAAATTGAGAAAATGACACCAAGTAGGCCTCTAACTCATGATTTATTCAAATCATTCGCTGATGCTTACCATATTAACGTACAGGAAGTAATTATTTACAATCTAGTTGACGGTGTGTTTTTTAGCAAGCTTATTTGCAACGATGGCAAAAAAAACATCGAAATTGACGCCCGTTCATCAGACGCTATTGCCCTTGCAGTACGTTTTGGATGCCCTATTTACACGTATGAGTTTATTTTAGCATCAGCAGGAATTGTAATTGAAGGTACCGACTTTGTTTTTTTAGATAACATTGAACCTACAAAAACCGACAAACCAAAAGCGCAGGGTTCTAGCTTTAACACTTATTCTGACGAGGAGTTGCACAAGCAATTAAAAGATGCTCTTATAGAGGAAGCTTATGAGAAAGCAGCTAAAATAAGAGACGAAATTACCAAACGCCAATCCAATTAATTTTAGATTACTTCGTTTAGGATTTCAATTATTAAAACATTTTTGAAACCCAATTCCTAAAACTATATATCTAAAGTTAAACATTAAGCTTTATTACATTTGCGAAATATTAGTGCATATATTATTAATTATTGATGAAAATTAAATTTCTTTTTTTTTACCTCTTTGTAGTGTGTTTTATCATCAATACTGATATAGCAAATGCTCAAAAAAACTACGTTTTAAACGGTGTTATCAAAGACGAAAGTACTGGAGAAACACTAATTGGGGCATCTGTACAGGTTAACGGAGCCTCCTCTTTAGGTACTGTTACCAATGCTTACGGTTATTACTCTTTAAGCGTCCCAGCCGGAACTTATCAGTTAGTTTATAGCTATGTTGGTTATCAAAGTATCATAAAAAATATTAGTGTTGCTAGTAATTTGACAGAAAATGTTTCGCTATCATCATCTAACCAGTTAAATGAAGTAATTGTAAGAGAAGAAAAACGTAACAATAACGTCGAAAACCCTCTAATGGGTGTTCAAAAACTAAACGTCAAAGAAATAAATAGCATACCAGTATTGTTTGGAGAGCGAGATATTTTAAAAACGTTACAGTTATTACCCGGTATAAAATCTGCTGGCGAAGGCAATAGTGGTTTTTATGTGAGAGGCGGTTCTACAGATCAAAACTTGATTTTACTAGATGAAGCTCCAGTTTACAACGCATCTCACCTATTGGGATTTTTCTCCACTTTCAATTCGGATGCTATAAAAGACGTTACAGTTTATAAAGGAGGTATGCCTGCACAATACGGCGGAAGACTAGCTTCTGTTTTAGACATTAAAATGAACGATGGAAATAAAAAAGAATATACTGTTGAGGGTGGTATTGGCTTAATTGCATCACGTTTAAAGGTTGAAGGTCCTATAGAAAAAGACAAAAGCTCGTTCATGATTAGCGGAAGAAGAACCTATGCCGATACTTTTTTAGCATTTTCTCCGGATACCAGTGTAAGAGGCAGTAAGCTTTATTTTTACGATTTAAATGCAAAAGTCAACTTTATTTTAAACGATAAAAACATCCTTTACCTTTCTGGCTATTTTGGAAGAGATAAACTAGGTTTAAATAATAGTTTTGGATTCGATTGGGGAAATACCACTAGCACTATTAGGCTAAATCACCTTTTTTCAAACAGACTTTTTTCAAACACATCATTAATTTACAGCAACTACAATTACCTAATTGAAAGCCTTTTAGACGGAAATGACTTTAATGTAAAATCATCCATCAAAGATTTTAATTTAAAACAAGACTTCCAGTTTACTGCAAACAATGCTCACGAAATTAAATTTGGAATAAATGCAATTCATCACACCATTTCTCCAGGTAAAATTACAGCAAGTCAAGCGTCAAGCGTAAACCAGAGTCAGGTTGAAAACCGTAAGGGTTTAGAGCTAGCAGTATATTTTTCTGATGAATACAAGGTAAGCGATAAGCTTAATGTTGCTTATGGTGCAAGATTCAGTAATTTCTCTGCCTTGGGCGGAGGAACGTTCAAAACCTATGATATAGACGGAAACGAAACTAGCGCAACATCCTACAAATCTGGAGAGTTAGTGAAGAATTATTTCAATTTAGAACCGCGGTTATCTGCAGCCTATCAGTTATCAGAAAGTAAATCTTTAAAAGCTTCTTACACCAGAAACACTCAAAACTTACACCTAATGTCAAACTCTACGGCAACATCGCCTACAGATTTGTACATTATGAATAGTAATAACGTAAAACCAGAAATTGCAGATCAGTTTGCACTAGGTTACTTCAGTAACTTTAAAAATGACAGCTACGAGTTTTCATCCGAAATTTACTATAAGGATATGCAAAACCAAATTGAGTATAGAAACGGCACCGATTTACGCGGAAACAAAAGTGTTGAATCTGATTTATTATTCGGTGATGGAAGAGCGTACGGAATTGAACTCTTTTTGAAAAAACGCTTCGGTCGTTTTAACGGATGGATTGGTTATACTTTAGCAAAAACAGAGCGACAGTTTCAGCAAATAAACAATGGGGAATGGTTTAATGCAAAACAAGACCGTACACATGATTTATCAATAGTGGGCATTTACAAAGCTAGCAAGCGATGGACATTATCATCTACATTCGTATATAGTACCGGAAACGCCGTAACCTATCCTAGCGGTAAATATCAACTGAACGGCGAAACGGTTTTTTATTATTCAGAAAAAAACGGGTACCGCACACCTGCTTATCATCGCTTAGACTTATCTGCAACCCTAGAGCCTAAAATCAAGCCGAATAGAAAGTATCAATCTAGTTGGTCTTTCGGAGTATATAATGCATATAATCGTAAAAATCCATTTTCTATTGATTTTAAAGATGACCCAGATAACTCAAGTAAAACTCAAGCAGTACAAACATCCTTGTTCGGTATTATCCCATCAGTTACTTGGAATTTTAAATTTTAAGATATGAAAAAAATAGACCTTATACTTTTTTCAATAATAGCAATCGCATTTAGCGCTTGTGAGAAAGTAATTGATATAGATTTAAAAGACGCAAAACCAATTATCGTAATTGAAGCTAACGTTACAGATAATTTCATAGCTCAAAAAGTAAAAATCACGCAGACTAAACCATTTACAGAAGATAATACTATTACGCCTATTTTAAGTGCTAGTATAACCTTAACAGACCTAACGCTTAACAAAAGTTATACTTTTGGAACCGCAGATTCAGAGGGAAATTATTCTTCAGAGACATTTAAAGGTATCCCAGGCAACACTTATGAGCTAAAAGTACAAACTGGTAATCAAAGCTATACCGCTAAATCTACTATGCCACAAAAAGTACAATTAGATTCCCTTTCTGTCACAGAGGTTTCTTTTTTCGGTGAAACACAAAAATATGTAAAAGTAAACTATAACGACCCTTCCGCTTACGAAAATCAGTACCGATACATTTTAACAGTCAACAATGAACAGGTAAAAGGGTATTTTGTAGACTCCGATAGATTCAATGACGGAAAATATATAAGCAATACTTTATTCACCAATGAACCAGAGTTAAAATCTGGCGATGAAATCAAAGTTGAGTTTCAATGTATTGATATGAACATTTACAGATACTTCTTTGCAATCTCTCAAATCTCAGGAAATGGAGGTCCTCCAACTGCACCGTCAAATCCAGATTCTAATTTTAATAACGGTGCATTAGGTTATTTTAACGCCCATACCTCAGAAACCAAAACAGCAATCATAAAGTAACAGATGCAACACGCTCAAAAATCATTACAGAAGTAACAAAGATTGTAGCTTAGCTAGCTATACATAAAAATAAACAGAGAGTCGGTCCTATACCGACTTTTTTTATGTCTAA
>JBBKWF010000010.1:0-51518 GCA_037968815.1 Pelobium sp.
TATTCCTCTTCTTTTTCTACCAAGCCTGCCCTAACTGGGTTCAGATGAATATAATCTTGTTTGATATTAAAAAAATCAAGTTCTGTAATCTCTTCTGCATGATAACCTTCCTGCCAGAAGAGAATAGCGTCTTCTTTTTTCAGAAGCCATAAAAGCCAGTTTTTCCTGCTTTCTTTTCCGTTGTTTTTAATTTCAGTAGTAATTTTAGAAGCTGTAAATTTTTTAAAGTCTCTGATGATATCACTCAGGTTATCTTTTTTAGTGCTGATAATTAAGTGAATATGATTAGTCATCACTACCCATGAAAATACCTCCAGCCCTTTATTTTGCTGACAGTATTTTAGACTTTCAAGTAGAATATCGATGTAGGCTTTTCGGGTAAATACGTCGACCCATTGGTTTACCGTACAGGTGATGAAATAAACTCCTTTCTGGTCGTAAATTCTATAGGTTAAAGCCATTTATAAATATTGGTGTTTTAGTTTTCTTTTGCAAACTAAAAGAGAGGGATTACAAATCCCTTTTATTTATAGTTCGACATGCCCTGCGGAACATATCGAACAGCGAAAGGTGATTTTAACAAGCTATAAATCTTTAAAAGAACATAAATTTATTGAAGATAAATGTTTTAGAGTTTGAGAGATAAATTTTATACATTTAAAAATATATGTAATTCAGTAATTGGACCTATACAACAAGTGTGTGTTGTATTTGTCTAGTAAAACTACACATATATGTAAGTTAGCGGTAATATTTATGGACCCTCAAACAATTAACGAATACTTGGAAAAATTTATCCCTTCTACAATGTCGCTACTTATTACAGCATTAATTAGCGTTATAATAGGTTTATACTTAGAAAAGTTTAAATCAAGACTTGTATTCTTGAAATACCGACTATTGTTTAATTCTTTAGGAACAACAATTCAAAATGAATTTTGGGGGAATATAGAGGTACACTATAGAGGTAGAAAAACTAATCATTTAAGCTTTGTTACAATTGAACTAACCAATGATAGCAATGTAGACTTAGAAAATGTAAATATAGATACTTGGGTTGATACAGATAGCCAAATGCTAGGGCATGATGGTTATTACGATGAGACTGGAAATGTTATTCTGCTTGAACAAGGTTATTACAATTATTACACACAAGTCATACAAAGAAATCAAGAAGATATTGAATATCGTAATGCAAATCCTGACCATATTACACCACTACAGCTAACGAATGAGATAAAATGGATTTTGTCAAATAAAAAATTCAATTTGCCTATTTTCAATAGACATACATCTATTCGCATCAATTTACTCATTGAAAATTTTAAAGGAGAAGTACCAGACGTTAAAGTCAGCGTGTTACATAAATCTGTAAAACTTATTACTCAAAGAGACAAAGCTGAAGAAGAAAAAAGATTGGGTATAAATATGATAATCTGGGGATTAATTGTGTTTATCGCATCCTGTATCATTGTTCAAAGATTTTATCTAAACTCCACGGCTCCAATTATAATTGTTGGAATCATTGGATCCATACAGTTACTTATCGGACTAATAATATATCGCTTAATACAGTTAATCAAACAAATAGTATCTTAATACTGCTGGTAACACGGGTTTTGCGTCAGGCGGGCTGACGGATAAACTTTAAGCTTTGTGCTCCGAAACCCGCCCGAACGCAAAGCCCGAAAACGTTATAAGTTGTTAGTTCTAAACAATATATAACTGTTTACAACAATAACCCCTAAAACAAAGAGAGGTTAAACCCAAAGAATTAATAAAAAGCAAAAAAGCCGACTCAAATAATTGAGCCGGCTTTTTAATGAGTGAAATAACTTAGTTAAACAAGGTAAATTCAACTCTTCTATTATTCTGACGGCCTAATTCAGTAGCGTTAGTGTCAATAGGTTGAGTTTCACCGTAACCGGTAGCTTCAACTCTTGATGCATTAACACCTTTGCTAACTAAATAAGCTTTAACAGATTCTGCTCTGTCTTTAGAAAGTCTCATATTGTAAGCATCGCTTCCTTGACTATCTGTATGACCAGCTAATTTTAAGCTTAAGTTTTTAGATACAATTAGGTTTGCAACTTTATCTAAAGTAGAAAAAGAAGTAGATCTGATAGTTGATTTTGCAAGGTCAAACTCTAGGTTTTTAATTGCGTCGGCAACCACTTTTTTATCTTCCTCAGAGATTACATAAGTCACTGGTTTTTGTACAATTGTTTTACTTACCGGTAGGGGACAACCAGAACCGTCTACAGCAACACCTTTTTGAGTATCAGGGCATTTATCGTAAAAATCTGAAACTCCATCTCCATCTGCATCGCTCATTAATTTGCTTACTTTATCTTTTAGCATATTAACTTCCTCGTTGTTTTTTGAAGCATCAATCTCTGCTTTTAAAGCGTCGTATTTTGCAACATAGTTTTTCTCTAAAATAGCCGCTGGGTTAGCAAAAGCCAATTGTGGTTTTGCTTTGCTTCCTAAAGCAAATTCTAAACCTCCGTATCCATAAGAAAACTTATCATTAGATGGCTCTCTGTGGTAACCGTCTAAATTATCCCCATCAACAAAGTTCATTTTGTAACCAAAATCAAGGTTAACACCTTTGGCAACCATAAACTTTAAACCTACGGCAACTGGCACTACCAGTTCGTGGATATTTTCTCCACTATTTAAATCGGTTGTGGTTCCTAGGTTATCAGTAATTGTGGGTTGATATCCCATTAAACCTGCACCTGCTGAAATGTAAGGAGTTACATAGCTCTGGCGATTTAAGATGCTAAAGTTTCCTAGGTTATAAACTGCACTTAATGTACCTCCCCATTTAATTTCAGTTTCGTAGTTTGAGTAAGGAGTATTGGTGATCACTGGACCGTTAGTATTAGTTGTGGAGTTGTCTGCTTTTAGCGTTCCTCTAAAAAAATCTCCTTGAATACCAAAGTTGTGCGTGAATTGCTTTTTTAAGTAACCGCCGTATCCTGCGTTTACTTCCCAGTTTGAAAAATCATTTTTACCACCAATAACTACTGCTGGTGACATTACACCACCCGTTACCCCAAAAGACCATGTTCTATAAGAAGAGATCGTTGAGAACGGTTCTGGAGTGCTTTCCATATTTGTTTGGGCATTAGCGTAGCTTGTCATAGCAAGTGCGCTTAGTAACATTATGCTTTGTTTTAATTTTGCTTTCATAATAATCTTGTTTGTTTGGTAATACTATTAGTCAAAACATTGCCAAAATCTAATTTAAAGATTAATACTTTGTAAGTGCTTACTTGTCAGTTTTTTATCACACAAAAAAAGACTTAGCGTTTGGGCTAAGTCTTTAGTATAAATTGTATTAAATATGGTACAAATTACCAGAGTTTTGTAGGGTAAACTCCGTCTGTAACTAATTTGTTGATATTTTCTTGTACGATCTCTTTATCCTCTTTATAAGTAACACCGAACCATTTTGCATCTGTTGGGATTACTTTAAACGTTGCGATATTGTTTTGAATTAAATGATCTGCAATTAAAGGAATAAAAAACTCTGATTTAGGGCTGTCTTCATTTTTAGCTGCAAATTCAACGAAAAGTTTTTCTGTCACCTCAAAAACGTCTGGAGTAAAGCCCCAGAAATTCATAGAAACAGGAGTAGAAGCATCTAAAGGACTTTCTTTACCGTCTTCTTCGTAAACAATTCCTCCGTCTTTTGCGTAAACTTTAGTTCTTTCGTTAATTTCAGTCATATTTCCGTTAGCATCTGTTTTACAAACACCACGAGAAACAGAACCATTTTCTGATAAAGTATTACCAATTTTATAACCTACAATGCTGTATTTGTTTTCTTTAGCTTCAGTAGTTAAAAAATCAACCATATTTTTGAAAGCTTCGTAACCATAGTAGTCATCAGCATTAATTACGCAAAAAGGCTCATGAACTTGGTTTTTAGCTTCTAATATAGCATGACCAGTTCCCCAAGGTTTAGCTCTTTCAATCTCTTTGTCTATACCGTATTTTTTAAGATCAAATGTTTGAAAAACGTAATCTGTTTCAATTTTGCCAGCCAGTTTAGCATCAAAAATGCTTTTAAAATTATCTAAAAACTCTTCTTTGATAATGAAAGTAACTTTTCCAAACCCTGCTTTGATAGCATCGTAAATAGAGTAATCAATAATTGTTTCTCCATTAGGTCCAAATCCGTCAATTTGTTTCATGCTTCCATATCTGCTTGCCATTCCTGCTGCAAGAATCAATAAAGTAGGTTTGCTCATATTTTTTTAATTTTTATGTAAATTACTTATTTTATTAATTATAATCCAAACAAACCACCAAGTTTGCTTTTTCTCGGTTGCTTACCAGTAATCATTCCAAATATTCCTCTCACAATTTCTCTCCCAATCTGTCTGGTAATTGGTGCGCTCACCACTTCTTCAAACATACTTTTTTCTGCTTTTGCAGTGGAACGTTTTGGTGCTTTTGTAGCTTTAGAAGCTTCTTCTGCTGTTGCTTTCTCCTCCATTTTTTGTTTGAGCCTAGCATTTAAAATTTCAAAAGCGCTTTCTGGGTCGATGTTTTCTTGATATTTTTGATAGTAATCAGAAACTTGCATTAATTTTTCACAATCGGCAGTAGCCATTGGCCCCATAACAGCTCTTGGAGGAGTTAAATGTGTAGCTACAACTTCAGTAGGAATACCTTTTTCGTTAAGTACAGTAATTAATGCTTGGCCTGTACCAAGACTAGTGATGATGGTGTCAATCTCGTAAAAATCTGATTTTGGATAGGTTTTTACTGTTTTTCTAAGGGCATCAACATCATTTGGAGTAAATGCTCTAAGTGCGTGTTGTACTCTGTTTCCTAATTGTCCTAAAACACTTTCCGGAATATCTGTTGCTGCTTGTGTGCAAAAGAAAACGCCTACACCTTTTGACCTAATAAGCCTAATCACCTGTTCAATTTGTTCTAAAAATGCTTTTGATGCATCGTTAAATAGGAGGTGGGCTTCATCAAAAAAGAAAACCAATTTTGGTTTATCCAAATCACCCGCTTCTGGTAAGCTATAAAAAAGTTCAGCTAAAAGACTTAATAAAAAAGTGGAATACAAAGCTGGCTGATCTTGCACATCCGCAATGTTCAGCAAACTAATCACACCTTTTCCGTCAACTTTCTGAAATAAATCTTCGGTATCAAAAGAACGCTCACCAAAAATAGCTCCTAAGCCTTGCTGTTCAACAGCTACTATCTTACGTAAAATTGTTCCGGCTGTTGATGACGATATTTTACCATAATCACTTTTAATTTCTGCAGCACCTTCTCCCTCAGATAAATAACTTAATAGCTTTTTTAAATCATTAAGGTCAATAACAGCCATTTTGTGGTCATCCGCATATTTAAAGATTGCGGCTAAAACACCTGTTTGCGTATCGTTGAGATCTAAAATCTTACCTAATAATACCGGACCAAACTCTGTAACGGTAGCTCGCATAGTAGCACCTAGTTTGCCGCTTAAAGAATAAAGTTCAACGGGGAAACCGCCTGGAACAAAAGGTTTGTTTAATGCTTGTCCACGTTCTTCTAATCTAGAGTTAGTTTGCCCAGCTTGGTTTAAACCTGATAAATCTCCTTTTACATCAAGCATAAAAACAGGTACACCTGCATCAGAAAGCTGTTCGGCAATTAATTGCAAGGTTCTGGTTTTACCAGTTCCAGTTGCACCGGCAATTAAACCATGACGGTTCATCATCCGTAATGGAATATTTACTTCTGCTTCTGAAATGATGTTATTATCTAAAATCCCAGCTCCCAAATAAATAGAAGCACCAGAACTTGTATATGATTTAACAACTTTCTCAGTAAATAATTTCGAATCGTGTGCCATACTGCTAAACTAATAAAAAAATTACTTTTTGTTTTTAACGTAGGTATCTAACCAGGTGTTCATTTCCCAAAGCATATGCAATACAGATTCTTTTGCTCGGTAAGAGTGTGCTTCAGACGGTAAAAAAACCAATCTCGAAGTTCCTCCAAGGCCTTTTAAAGCGCTATAAAGTCTTTCACTTTGAATAGGGTAAGTACCTGAGTTATCATCAGCTTCGCCGTGAATTAATAATAAAGGTGTTTTAATTTTATCTGCGGCAGCAAAAGGCGACATTTTATAATAAACATCTGGAGCTTGCCAATACGTTCTTTCTTCTGCTTGAAAACCAAAAGGAGTTAAGGTTCTGTTGTAAGCACCGCTTCGGGCAATTCCAGCTGCAAATAATTTAGTATGCGCTAATAAATTAGCGGTCATAAAGGCACCGTATGAATGCCCTCCGATGGCTATTCGTTTTGGGTCGCCAATACCCATGGAAACAATTTTATTGATCGCAGCTTCAGCATTTTGAGTCAACTGCTCTACAAAAGTATCATTTGGTTGGTCATTACTTTCGCCAACAATTGGCATCTCTACATTATCCATTACCGCATAACCTTGTGTTACCCAGTACAAAGGCGAAGCCCAAGAAACAGTATTGAAACGGTAAGGAGAGCCCTTTACCTGCCCCGCTGCATTTATAGTTTTAAACTCGCGAGGATAAGCCCACATTAATACAGGTAATCTCCCTTTATTGATGTTATAAGCTTGCGGAAGGTATAGCATTGCGCTTAAATTGAGCTTGTCGGCTCTTTTGTAATAAAGCTTTTGCTGAATTACTCCAAATAACTGTGGATAAGGGTTTTTAAAGTTAGTTATCTGTTGTGTTTTACCTCTTCTAAAATCTAGGTTAAAATAGTTTCTAGGTTCTATCGCCGATTCTCTGCTGATGATAAGATTGTCTTTGTTATCGTAAAAAACAGGAAGCTCATAAAACGGAGCTCTTGACCTAAAAAGGGTATCTGTAAGCTTTGTTTTTACATTAAACTGGAGTAAAAAAGGTCTGTCACCAAGTGATGATGCACCTTGAGAGATAGAAAAGATATTGACATTGTTTGGGTCACCAGCTCTTCTGATAACGTTATACTCCAACAATAAAACATCGCGGTTATAATTGTTTTTTGTTTTTACAAATTCTCCTGGGTCCGAGTAAGCGTCTTCGTAATACCTATCCCAAAGGTTTACCCGGTAATTGGAGTTTCCAGGTTTTATAAAAACGCGTCTTTCTCCACGGGTTTTCCACCAACGCTCATTTACAATAGCAATTTGGTCGTCTCCCCAATCAATATAATTGAAGCGTAAATAGCAATCTGCTAGTTTCTTACGATTGTCACTATTAGCCTCTTGCGTATATAAAACATCTCTAATAACTGCTCTTTTATTAGGATCGCCATCGTCTTGTGCTTCCACAAAAAATACAGTTTGTTGCTTATCTGCTCTCCAAGCAAACTCTCTTGGGCCCTTAACAACGGCATCAAAACCTTGTGGTAAATTATCAGCTAATGGAACAGTTGCTAATTCACGCGTTAATTTTCCGTACTTATCTCTAAGTTCTACCTTGTAAGAAAATCTGGATAATGGAACTAAGTAGGAGTAAGGCTTTTGAACGGTAGAAAGCATAACCAAATCTCCATCAGGAGAAAAATCGAAATCTTTATAGATTTCTGGTCGGCTAAAATTAACGATTTGCCCATTTAGGTAAACCATTTTTAATTGCGATGTTAGGTAGTACTCAAAAAGCACTTCGTCATTCGCGTTTTTTAATAAATCTTGATAAGTTCTGTTTGGAGCAGCTTCACCAGTTGATTGCCTAATATTAGGACCGTTTTCAACAGCACTTAATGCTTTTAAAGGCTTTTGTTCTGCTATGCAATTAGCTAAAATGGCATTTCCATCTGCTGTCCATTTATAGACTGTACCGTAAATATCATTTAAAACTACATTTTCTAATCGTTTAGCACTCTTGGCGGATAAATCGCCTACCCATAACTGTACTTCGTTTTCTGTGGTGAGGGTAAATGCAATTGATTTTTCGTCTGGCGAAAAGCTAACGTCTTTTATTTTTGCATCCTTCGGGACATTCAGAAAACTAAATTCGTTACCGTTTTTAATACTTTTAACACTTAAACTAGCATAGTAGCGAGATTTGGCGTTGCTGTGGTTTTGTTCGTTAACACGTAAACCAGCAAGCTTTAAAAAGGATTTTGATATTTCGGAAATTGATGGATAACCTGAAGTTTCAAGGATAAGCATCAAGTCGCCACTACCACTTACCACTACAGATTTAGAGGTAGAAGCTTCTACAATATCAATCATGTCTTTAGGAGGTTTCTGGTAACCAGAAACCTCTTGTGCTAAAGACAAATTAGAATGTGCTATAAGAAGCGTAAATAGGGTGTAAGCCCCGATTTTTTGAAGGTTAAACCCCATTTACTTTATTTGATGTATTTAAAATCTTGGTCTTTTTTTATTGCTAGCAAAGAATGATAAATTAAGCTGATTACATTATCAACATCTTCTTTGTGAATCATTTCTACGGTAGTGTGCATATAACGTAAAGGCAAAGATATTAGTGCAGAAACTACACCTTCATTTGAGTACGCAAAAGCATCAGTATCTGTTCCTGTTGAGCGTGAAGATGCTTGTCTTTGGAAAGGGATATTGTTTTTTTGTGCCGTTTCTACCAGTAATTTATTCAAATTAACCTGAACCGCGGGAGCATAAGAAACTACAGGGCCTTTACCACAAGCTAAATCGCCTTGAGTAATTTTACTGATCATTGGTGTAGTGGTATCGTGGGTTACATCGGTAATAATGGCTACATCTGGCTTAATACGATTAGCAATCATTTCGGCACCACGTAAACCAATTTCTTCCTGTACAGAATTAACAATGTACAATCCGAAATCAAGTTCTTTCTTGTTTTCTTTAAGTAAACGAGCAACTTCAGCAATCATAAAACCACCTGCTCTGTTATCTAAAGCTCGGCCTACATAATATCTGTCGTTTAAAACCATAAACTGGTCTTCGTAAGTAATTACGCAACCTACGTGTACGCCTAATTTCTCTACTTCTTCTTTTGTAGTACAACCGCAATCTAAAAATATGTTTTTTAGTTGTGGTGCTTCTTCTTTTTCGCCACCATGACGGGTGTGTATTGCAGGCCAGCCAAAAACTGCCGTAACCGGACCATTATCTGTATGTATAACTACCCTTTTTGATGGTGCAATTTGATGATCTGAACCACCATTTCTAATTACATAAATTAAACCATCACTGGTAATGTAATTTACAAACCATGATATTTCATCAGCATGAGCTTCAATAACTACTTTGTATTTCGCTTTAGGGTTGATTACCGCAACAGCAGTACCGTAATTATCAACAAAAGTTTCATCAACGTAAGGCTTAATATATTCTAACCAAAGTTTTTGTCCTTCCCACTCAAAACCAGTTGGAGAAGGGTTGTTAATGTATTTTTCTAAAAATGATAATGATTTTTTGTTGACAACAGCAACGTGTTTATTTTCTTTTGAATCTTCTTTTTTCTTGGCCATTATATTATTTTAATTGATGAGTTTTTTCATCCACATTAGTGACATAGCTTTTTATGCGTTTTTTACGTCTTCTGGTTTAATCACCGCTACCTATGTATCTATGTGGTTTATTTTCTTACTTTAACTACTACTAAACCTATGTACCTATGTGGTTTATCTTTTTATTTTAACTACTCCTTAACCTATGTGCCTATGTGGTTTATCTTCTTACTTTAACTACACCTAAACCTATGTACCTATGTGGTTTATTTTCTTACTTTAACTACTCCTTAACCTATGTACCTATGTAGTTTATTTTCTTACTTTAACTACTCCTTAACCTATGTACCTATGTGGTTTATTTTCTTACTTTAACTACTTCCTTAACTTATGTACCTATGTGGTTTTATTTTATCGTATATTAAGTGAACAAATATAAAAAACCTACGTAAAGGGTAGGTCATCTAAAGGTTCTTATTTAAAATTGATGTTATTGTTTTTGAGTGAATTTACTAAAGAAATCCCAAAGCACAATTCCTGTGCTAATTACAATATTAAAGGAGTGTTTAGTGCCAAACTGCGGGATTTCTAAGCAGGTATCAATGTTTTGCATTACTTCTTCACTAACGCCATTTACTTCGTTGCCAAAAAAGAAAGCGTATTTTTTGTCCTTATCAGGATTAAAGTCTAATAAACTTACGCTGTTTTCTGCCTGCTCAATAGCTACAATTTGATACCCATTTGCTTTTAGTTTTTCAACTGCAGCTAAACTGTTTTCAAAATATTCCCATTTAATGGATTGTGTAGCACCCAGCGCAGTTTTTTCGATTTCGCGGTGTGGTGGCTGAGCAGTAATTCCGCATAAGTAAATTGCATCTACAGCAAACCCATCTGAAGTTCTAAAAGCAGAACCTACGTTATGTAAACTTCTAACATTATCTAAAACTACCACTACCGGTAACTTTTGTTGTGTTTGAAACTCTTCAACTGTTGGTCTGTTTAGCTCTTCGAGCTTTAGTTTTCTCATGCTGGCAAAGATAACAAGCTATTGTAATTATTGTGGTTCGGATTGAAATTTCGGGTAATTAAGGGAACTTAATCATCTAAATCAATTGCTTCTGTTCTAAATTTATGTGCATTTGCGGTTGCCAGTATAGGTGTTTTTATTCTGTTGCTAATGGCATCCACTAAAGAAACTCCGTAATAAAATATAAAAGAAGAGTAAAATATAAAAAGCATCACCAATAAAATTGCTCCAGAAGTACCATATATCTCATTGATGTTGGAGTTTAGTAAAAGCGTCCGCATCACTAATTTACCTACCGTTAATAAAATGCCTGTGAATATTGAGCTCAAAAAAACAGCTCTCCATGCTGGTTTTCCATTTCCGATGTACTTAAAAGCTATACAGAACCATAAAGTAGTAGTTATAAAAAATACTAACTCATTTACAAAGCCATTTAATAAAGGGATATTGTTTTGTAATTTATTTTCAAGAAACAAACGTACCCCTTCAAAAGCAAATGCAATAAATAATAAAACACCTCCCGTAGTTATAATTACTAAGGATTTAAATCGCTGTTTTAAATTAAAGTAAAAGCCTAAACCTGCGTTTAAACTAATGCTCCATAGCTGATTCATCGAGTTTCTGATGATGATAAAGAGTGTGGTAGATACAAAAAGTAAAAACACAAACATTAGAATAGCAAAAAACCAGTTATCTCCTAGTTGCAATAGGTTTCTTAAAATGTGTCTGATTTCTTCGGCACTATTTTCACCAATTATTTGAGATAGTTTATCGATAATGTTTACCCCAAACTCTTTACGGTTTAAAAAAGTACCGAATACTTGTAATATAACCACCAAAATAGCTGGAATTGCAAATGTTCCAAAAAATGCGGTTGCGGCCGCAATTCGAAGTGGGTCATTTTGAATTAAGTTTAAACCCGCTTTCTTTAATACGTTAACGGCTATTTTTATAGTTATTGGTTTTACTACCTGCATCAATTATTCGTTTAGCAAAGAGTGTGCTATTTTAAACTTAATATTAAACGGATTAATCTACGTAAACTAATCTATAAAATTCTCTTATATTTACGCCATCAACGAGGGGTGCCCTAAATTATCGGGCTGAGAACATACCCATTTCTGAAGTTTAGATTAAAAAGTAAAAAGTTGAAAATCCTTTCAACTTTAAACCTTCAAATTTAGCTTTAGAAAACACCTGATCCAGATAATGCTGGCGTAGGGAAATAGGTAAAAGAGGATTTTTTCTCCCTTGTTTGAATTAATGGTTAATATTTTTTTCAAATGAACGTTTCTGAATGGTTTAGTTTATTGGTTACACAAGTTTTGGCTACGAGTTGGCTAGAGTGGGTTGCCGTACTTTTTGGTGTTGGCGAGGTATTGTTGGCTCGTAAAAACAAAGTGCTGCTTTACCCTGTGGGTATAGTTTCTATTTTAACTTCGGCTTTTTTGTTGATTGACGCAAAACTTTATGCAGAAACGCTACTTAGCATGTATTATTTAGTAATGAGCTTTTATGGTTGGGCAATGTGGAAATCGCGTAGCCAGTCTGCGGCAAACTCAATTACTAAAAGCACCAAAAAAGAAGTGCGCATTACATTTAGTATTGCAATTTTAGGGTGGGGCTTTTTGTATCTCGTTCTAAAGAATTTTACAGATTCTGATGTGCCAATTATGGATGCTTTTGTTTCTTCAACAGCTTGGGCTGGGATGTGGTTGCTCACCAAACGCAAGCTTGAAAATTGGATTTGGCTTAACATATCAAACTTGGTGGCTATTCCTTTATTATTTCATAAAAACTTAGTAATGTTTGCATTATTAACTGTTTTTCTGTTTGTGGTTGCCATTTTTGGTTATTTAGACTGGAAGAGAATTTTGAATCAAAATCAAAAAAACGACCTAACGATACAGAATGTATAAAATGAAAGACATGGAAAACGTGTTAGAAAAAATTACTCCTCAGTTTGCTGAAAAAGCAGAAGGCTTAGGCTATTTACCAAATGAATGGCTTGATATTGTTTATCAGGAGAAGTGGTTTAAGCTATTTGTTCCTAACTATTTAAATGGTTTGGGTTTAAGCTTTACAGATGTGCTTAAAACCGAAGAAGAGCTGGCTAAGAAAGATGGTAGTTTAGCTTGGACAGTAACACTTTGTGCGGGTGCTGCTTGGTTTGTAGGTTTTTTAAATAGAGATTTAGCTAAGGAAGTTTTTAAAGATCCTAAAGTATGCTTTGCAGGGAGCGGTTTTGTAGGAGGAACAGCCAATAAAGTTAATGGACATTATATAGTAAACGGAAGTTGGACTTATGCCAGCGGAGCATTACACGCTACCCATTTAACTGCAAACTGTAAAATGTTGGAGGAAGGGAAACCATTGTTCGATAATAACGGAGAACCTTTAGTAAAAGCTTTTCTTTTAGAAAGGAGCGAGGTAGAAATTTTAGATGGATGGAGTTATATGGGAATGGTAGCAACCGGAAGCCATGCGTTTAAAGTTGTTGAGCAGTACGTTCCACTAAATAGGGTTTTTGAAATTGTGCCAGAAAAAGCAGTATTGCCCGATCCAATTTTTAGATACCCGTTTTTGCAGTTAGCAGAAGCAACATTAGCAGTAAATGTTTTGGGAATCACATTGCACTTTCTTGAGCTTGTTGATGAATGTTTTCAGATTAGAAATTTAAAAAGAAATTACGACCAAGCTCATTTAGATTATTATGGCGAATTAAGGTGTAACTTATTGCAAGATATTTTAAACCTACGTATGGAGTTTTATAATGTGATTGAAAAATCATGGAGAGAGCTAGAAACTAAAACTGAAATCTCTAAAACTACTTTAGCAGAAGTAAGTAAAGTATGTAGAGAATTGGCAATAAGTTGCAGAGAAAATGCTTCTAAAGTACATCCTTATGCAGGTTTAGAAGTAGCAAAAAAGCATACAGAAATTAATCGGGTTTGGCGAGATATGAATACGGTAAGTCAACACGCTTTACTTATTTTTCCTTTTTAAAAAGACCCTTAGGGTAATTATTAAAAAGTATTAGTTCAGAACTTTTTTCAAGTCGTCAATCAGCATATTGGTTCTAATTTCACGACCTTTTTTGTTTAAATGGTAAATAGTGTCGTAAAATAAAGAGTCTTCAAAAGTATAATCAGATGGCTTATCTAAAAAGCTAATATCTGGTAATTGATTTCTTAGTTTTAAATCTAAAGCATCAATTCGCTCTTTGTTTTTTCCTACATACTCTGATTTAGGGTAGGGTGGATAGCTTATAAAAACTTGTACTCCCTCAGCTTTACATTTTTCCGAAAAATCTTTCAAAACCGAAATAGCTTTACCCATTTCGATAAGATTAATAGGTTTTCTGTCAATTAGTTGAGCTGATGGTTTTTTGTTTAAGTGCCCTGTGTTATCTCCGTATTTATTAAAAAGTAATCTGTTAAAAACGGAATCAACTCTATAAGCATCTGGCTGAAAATACTTTCTGAACCTTTCGTATTTAGATTCTAATAACTCTTTTGGAGTAAAACTATAATATGCTTTGGTAGCTGGATAAAGCTCGCTAGCAAACTGTATAAGGTCAATGTCGGGATCAAAACTATCAAGGTATAAAGGGTATTCTGGGTTTAGTATAACGATATCTCCTTTTTTCATCAGGTGGTTAACCTCATTAATCATAAAAGTTAAACTTAGCCCTGCATGTAAACCTAGGTTTGCAACTTCTACAGGTAGTTTGCTTTCAATTAGTGCCGAGTTTAAACCAAAAGCCAAGTTTGATCCGCCTACAAGAATTAACCTGTTGCTATCCAAACTGTTTAGCCGAGCTTCTTTATCAATCAAGGTTGCTAAATAGTCGGTTTTAATATCATACTTTCTTTTAAAACTTATGGAAAAGTAAAAAACTACCGAAGAAATCAGCAAAAGAAATATAATAGATTTTATAAAAAACTTTTGCATAACGTTAAAATTGGAAGTAAATAAACTGTCTGTCGTCAAACACTCCAGTAAGTAAAATAACCATCACCAAAGTGAAATAAACCAACCATCTTAGCGCAATTGGTGATTTTAAGAACGTATTTGTTAGTTGATATTTGCCGTGTATATAATGTACAGCTTCTAAAAAGACAATTAAAAATATAGGCCAACCTTTTGATGTTCCTAAGTATTCAAAAACAGCTTTCCCGTCTATAAGGTCTCTACACATTTGAGGGAAACCTGTAAACATATTTGTAAGAATATAAGTTGCTGTATGCAAGTCATCAGCTCTAAAGAAAACCCAAGCTATTCCCACTAATACAAAAGTAGTTAGTTGCGCAAATAATGGGATTCTATCTATATATAACTTCTTACTAGCACTTTTCCTGAAGTTTTCTGTTAACCTGCCGAAAATAATATAAAAGCCATGCAGTGCACCCCAAATAACAAATGTCCAGCTTGCACCATGCCACAACCCACTAATTAAAAAAACAATAAAAATATTGAAATACCACCTTTCAATACCAACTCTGTTGCCACCTAATGGGATGTACAGATAGTCTTTAAACCATGTAGAAAGTGAAATGTGCCATCGCCCCCAAAATTCATGTACGCTTTTTGAGTGATAAGGACTTTTAAAGTTGTTCATTAAATTAAAGCCCATTACCCTTGCTGCTCCAATTGCCATGTCAGAGTATCCGGAGAAATCACAGAATATTTGAAAAGCAAAGAAGACGGTAGCTATAATTAAACTAGAAGTAAGGTGAGCTTCTGGGTTGTTATAAACCGTATCTACAATAATAGCCAAACGATCTGCAATGACTACCTTTTTAAACAAGCCCCAAGCCATTAAGCGTAAGCCACTACTTACCCGGTCATAATCAAAGTCGAATTTTTGCCTAAATTGGTGTAACAGGTTTTGTGGTCTTTCAATAGGACCAGCAACCAGTTGAGGGTAAAACATAACATACAGAGCATATATACCGATATGACGTTCTGCTTTTTGGTGACCACGGTAAACCTCAATGGTATAACTCATTGCCTGGAAAGTATGGAAAGATAAACCTACAGGTAACAGAATATTAAGATAAGGAATGGGGTTATCTAAAGCGAAACCATGCATTAGAAACGCAAAACTATCGTTTAAAAAATTATAATATTTAAATACGGCAAGGACACCTATATTGCCTATTAAGCTTATAATAAGCCACCATTTTCTTCTTTTGCCACTTGCATTTTCAATAAAAATACCTGCGTAATAATCAATAACAATAGTAAACGCTAGTATTAAAATATAGATTGGCACAAATGCCATGTAGAAATAACAACTGGCGGCAAGTAATAAAAACCACCGTTTATTATAAGGTAGCGTAAAGTAAAGACCTGTGACAACTATAAAAAAGATGAGAAACTGAAAAGAATTAAAGAGCATTTTCTTTTAAATAATTGTTGTTGAAAGCTATTTTTTTTGCTTTTCAAATATAGTATTTTAAACTTTTATTAAAAGTGGAAAGAGAAATGACGTTAATAAAAATATAGCCTTGTATTTATAATCAATTTGTGGCGTAAATAATTCTATAGCAATTTACGTTTGGAGTGTGGCAGATATTCTCTATTTTTACAACCCAAAGAAATTACATTATGGCAAAAGCTGGAGATTTAAAAACAGGAAACGTAATTCGCTTTAATGGCGATTTAGTTACAATTGATGAGTTGATACATCGTACCCCAGGAAAAGGTGGTGCTTTTTATACTGGTAAAATGCGAAGCATTAAAACTGGAAAAATTATTGAGTTACGTATGCGTACTGATGAGGAGGTTGATCTTTGTAGAGTTGAAACTACAGATTACCAATACTTATATGAAGACGGTGACTATTTTGTGGTGATGGATAATGTGAGTTTTGAGCAGTTTAATGTTCCTAAAACTTTGTTTGGCGATTCTGCTCGTTTTTTAAAGGAAGGAATGAACGTTCTAATTTCTATGGAAAGCGAAGAGCCAATTATTGCGAAAGCACCTAATAACGTTGAATTAGAAATTGTTTACACAGAACCTGCTGTTAAAGGAGATACTTCTACAAACGCATTAAAAAATGCAACTGTTGAAACTGGTATCGAAATTAAAGTGCCTTTATTTGTTAATCAAGGTGATAAGGTAAGAGTTGATACCGCAACTGGTGCTTATATTGAGCGAGTGAAATAAGCCTTAACAAGCTGAAGGCATAAAGCCGACTTACAGAATTTATATAATTAAAAAAGGCAAACTGTGAAGTTTGCCTTTTTTGATTATAGCGTGTAAAGAAATTTGCTGGTTATAAAACTAACACACCTTCTGCCTCAAAACTGATTTCCTGTTTCGGCGTATTAATTTTCGCAATCTCTTCTTTTGATTTGCCTGCGTCTTCTGCGTAATGCTTTAACTCTGCAACTGATGTTGTTTTGACTTTTGATATACCTTTTATAACTACATTTTTGCCTACTATGTTTTCGGGCATAAAAAAGCCGTAATCTTTAAACGTTACTCGCATAGGTTCGCCATTTGCGTTTTCTAGTTTCATCCAGCAACCTTTTTTGGAACAAACCTCTAATACTTTACCTGTTACTTTTGCATTTAAGGCTTCAGTACTGTTCATCTTACTTTTTAGTGCATCAACTGCTAAAGCATTTTTTGAATCAATAGTTTTCCCGTAAGTAACGCCAGAAACAGCTTTCTTTACTTCCTGTGCATAAACATTTGCGGAAATTAGAAATACAATGGCCAAAATTATTTTCTTCATCATCATAAATTTATAGCATAAAAATACCGCTTTTGCGGTTTAAACAAAAGCGGTATTATTTTAATTTTTGGTTGAGCTAAACTAGCTCGCCATATAATTCTAAACGCTGTTGTTTTATTGTAGCGCTACTAATGTATTCATCATAATCCATCAGTTTATCTAAAACTCCTTTTGGCGTAACCTCAATAACACGATTAGCTACGGTTCCAGTAAGCTCATGATCTCGTGAAGTAAACAATATCACTCCTTTAAAATCGCTCATTCCGTTGTTTAATGCAGTAATAGACTCCAAATCTAAGTGATTGGTAGGTTCGTCAAACAATAAAACATTTGGTGCTTCTAACATCATTTTAGAGAACATACAACGCATTTTTTCTCCTCCAGAAAGTACACTTGACTTTTTGAAAACCTCTTCACCAGAGAATAACATTCTGCCTAAAAAGCTTCTGATAAAAGTTTCATCTTTTTCATCTTTAGAGTATTCACGCAACCAATCTACTAAGTTGTCGTCTTTTCCTTCAAAATAATGGTGATTATCAATAGGTAAGCTTGCCGGAGTTACGGTAACTCCCCACTTGAAGTCTCCAGTATAGTCGGTATCTCTGCCAGCTAAAACATCATGAAGTGCGCTAGTAGCTAAAGAGTTTTGAGAAAGCAATGCTACTTTATCCCCTTTATTAATTGTAAAGCTGATATTTTTGAAAAGCGTTTCTCCGTTAACAACCTTAGTTAAGTTTTCAACCTGTAAAACTTGATCTCCTAAATCGCGACCCATTTGATTAAACATAATTGCTGGGTATTTACGACTAGAAGCTTTAATCTCGTCGAGATTGATTTTATCCAAGGCTTTTTTACGAGATGTTGCTTGCTTAGATTTGGAAGCATTTGCAGAAAAACGTCTAATAAATTCTTGTAGCTCTTTAATTTTATCTTCTGCTTTTTTGTTTTGATCAGAACGCTGACGTAAAGCTAATTGAGAAGATTCGTACCAGAAACTGTAGTTACCAGTGTAAATGTTCATTTTGCTAAAGTCAATATCAACAATATGCGTACATACTGTATCTAAAAAGTGTCTATCGTGAGAAACCACCAAAACAATATTTTGGTAATCTGCTAAAAAGTTCTCTAACCAGCCAACAGTTTCAATATCCAAATCATTGGTAGGCTCATCTAAAATTAGAATATCAGGATTTCCAAAAAGTGCCTGAGCTAATAAGGCTCTAACTTTTTCGTTACCGTCTAACTCTTTAATTAATTTAGTGTGCTTATCTTCTTTAATACCTAAGTTACTCAATAGGGTAGCTGCGTCATTTTCAGCATTCCATCCGTCCATTTCTGCAAAAAGGTTTTCCAGTTCACCGGCTCTTAATCCGTCGGCTTCTGTAAAATCTTCTTTCATGTAGATGGTATCTTTCTCTTTCATGATGGCGTAAAGCTCTTTCCAGCCCATCATTACGGTCTCTAAAACCGTAAACTCGTCAAACTCGTAATGGTTTTGGTTTAAAACCGCCATACGTTCGCCGGGAGTAAAGCTTATAGAACCACTTGTTGGGTCAACCTCGCCAGCTAATATTTTCATAAAAGTAGATTTCCCTGCGCCATTTGCCCCGATAACTCCGTAGCAATTTCCTTGTGTAAACTTGAGGTTAACGTCCTCAAACAATGTACGTTTTCCAAAACGTAATGATAAATTTGAAACTGTAATCATAATTGGGGCAAAGGTAAGGTTTATGTATTACAAATTTTATTTGCAATAGTATTAATAAAGCAATTTATAGGCTGAGGAAGTAATTTGTAAGCTCAAAATTAGGAATGTGGCCTTGCTAGTTTTTTGCGAATATCTTTTTTGCTAATAAAAAAATAAGCAAAGCAAAAAATATCCAAAAATCAAGCAGTGCAATCTCTGCAAATAATGGGTTTTTGCTAAGATAAGCCACCAAAAAAGAGATGAACGTAAGTAATGCAATAAGGTAGATGAGGCGCATTAAAAATAAATTTCATCTAAATTAAAAAAAGCTTATTAGCCTTAACCTAATGCCACCTTTTAGACTAAAAAAAATGCCAATAAGTATATTTATTGCTCATTTAGGGCTGTGGTTTTTGAAATTTTGCTAGCAAACTCTTTTGGGTTAACTTGATACTTTGCTTTAAATAATCTAGAGAAATAGCTTTTATTGGCAATACCAATATTGTCTGCAATTTCGCCAATGTTTAGGTCTCCAATCATTAATTGGTCACGGGCATACTCTAATCTTAGCTTATTTAAGTAATTGTTTACAGTTAGCCCGAAGGTGAATCTAAACCCTTCTTGTAGTTTGCTTGAGTTGGTTCCTATTTCTTTAGCAAGTTTATCAATAGTTAATGGCGAACTTAGATTTTGTTCTAGTAAACAAGCTGCCTTTTGGATATTCACCAATTCAGATTTTCGTAGAATCTGTCTTTTTGGTTCAGTTTTTTGATCGTCTTGGTAGTCTTGTATTTGGATGCTTAAAATCTCGTTTGACTTACCTTCTAAAAATAAACGGCGAGTAAAACCGTCTAGCGTATTGGCTTTTATGTTATCAATACAGTTTGACATCCCCATGCTATAATTACCATGGTAATAAAATAAATTACGAGCATTTAGATCCCTAAATAGCTTTCTAAGGTTAACGTCAACATGGTTTAAGTCACAGTCTATTTTCTTTTTAAACTCTTTCCTACTGATTTCGAGACTATTTAAGTGTATTTTTTTGTTCCGCGGAAAAACCAATACATGACCGTTTTTGGTGGTGCTTGCAACAATTACATTCTGAAACTGATCTATTAAATGTAAAGAATCTTTTTCTTCAAACTTATGTTTTACGCCTCCTTCTGAACAGTAGATAAATTTTAATGGATGCGTTTGGTTTACCGAAAAGTGGATGGTTAAGCTTTCCTTGAAACTACAGCTGTATTCTAATAAGCCAAATCCGTTATCGAAGTTTATACCTCTAATAAACCCTGTTCCGAAATTCTCTGGAATATTGATTTGGTACTCGTGGCAACGATTAAAATAAACGGTATCAAAAGCTTCTGCTAAATTGGCTATCACATCCTTTAAAGGCAAAGACTTAACAAATATTTCGGTCATAAATTTTCAAATAGTAATGTAAGGTATAGATAAAATGTGAATTTGAGGATTGGCTGATTTTAATTTTAGAGAAATATTTAAGGGTGAATATACTTTTGCAAAAGGGATAGGAGGTAAGCGACCAACGGGAAGCTGTATTTGCTTTTTAACAAATACCGAAGCAAAGCGCAGTACCGAATAGCCCGGTGTTGTTTTTCGCAACATTTGCCCTTATTAATAAATAAAAAAGTCAAAAACTGTAAGTAAAAAGGTGACAGCAAAAAGTAAAAACCTTTGTTAAGCGCTATATAAATAATAAAACGACTGATTTTATGACGTTTAATTATTTAAACTATATTTGTGTTTATACATAATAGACCATAATTTTTGAAATTCGAAGATTTTAATTTCGTTTCTTCTTTACAAGAAGGACTTGATACCATGGGTTTTACGAAACCTACTCCAATACAAGCAGAAGCTATTCCTCATGTTTTAGCAGGTAAAGATTTAATTGCTTGTGCACAAACCGGTACGGGTAAAACAGGTGCTTATCTGTTGCCTCTTTTACATAAAATAGAACTGGATGATAAAAGCGTAATTGATACACTTATATTATCGCCAACTAGGGAACTTGCTTTGCAAATTGACCAGCAAATTATGGGTTTGGCTTATTTTACGGGCTGTACTTCTATTGCTGTTTATGGCGGTGGCGATGGCTTTAGTTACGAGCAACAAAAACGCTCTTTAACAGACGGAGTAAATATTATAGTTGCAACTCCTGGTAGGTTAATTGCTCATTTAACATCTGGCACTATTAACTTAAAGCATTTAAAGCATTTGGTTTTAGATGAAGCTGATAGAATGCTTGACATGGGTTTTTACGAGGATATTGTAAGGATTATTAGCTACTTGCCAGAAAAAAGACAGAACTTATTGTTTTCGGCTACGATGCCTCCTAAAATACGAGCGCTATCCAAAAAGATTTTAGTAGACCCAGTAGAAGTTAGTATTGCTATTTCTAAACCTTCTGCAGGTATTTTACAACAAGCTTATTTAGCGTTTGATGAACAAAAATTAGCCTTGCTAACTGCCATCTTAAGTAATAGTGATTATAAAAGTGTAATTGTTTTTGCATCGAGAAAAGAGATAGTTAAAAAGTTAAACTCCACTTTAAACCGTAAAGGTATTGCTTCAGAGGCTTTCCATTCTGATTTAGATCAGGATGCCCGTGAGGATATCATGATGCGTTTTAAAGGAAAAAAACTGGCTGTTTTAATTGGTACAGATGTGATTTCACGTGGGATTGATGTAGAAGGTATTAGTTTAGTGGTAAACTACGATGTTCCGCCAGATCCAGAAGATTACGTACACAGAATTGGACGTACAGCCAGAGCGGAAACGACGGGTGTTGCCATTACTTTTATCAATGATAAAGACCAATATAACTTTGGACGTATTGAAGCCTTAATTGGAAACGATGTGCCCAAAATTGATTTACCCGAAGGTTTTGAGGCTGGTCCTGTTTACCAACCAAGTGTAAGGCCTAAGAAAACTTTTAATGCAGCTTGGAAAAAGAAAAAGCCACAGGCTCAATCACAACATAAAAGGCCACCGCACAAGAAAGCTAATCCTTAAAGCGGTCTTGTGAATAGGTGATTTCGGTTTTTCCGTGTGGCACTGGATTAAAATTCTCGTCAATGTTTACAAAAACAATTTTGTTGATGGTTAAAATACTTTGACGAGTAATTTTATTACGGACTTCGCAAAACAGAGTAATGGAGCTATTGCCAAACTCTGTAGCTATTAAGCCCATTTCAATAATATCTCCTAACCTTGCCGAACTTAAAAAATTAATTTCTGATATAAATTTAGTTACTACCTTATTATTTCCCAATTGGCAAATGGTATAAATAGCCGCTTCTTCGTCAATCCATTTTAGTAAGCTACCACCAAATAAAGTTCCGTTTGGGTTTAAGTCTTCTGGTTTTACCCATTTACGGGTGTGGAAATTCATTTTATTCATGGATGTTTTTAAATTTAATAATAATCGAAAACAATAAGATGTTTTATAACCTCAATTGGGTAGCAAATATCAGAATAAATAAACATTATTATAATTCATTTTAAGACTCATTCTAAATCAACTATACTATAACTTTTTATTCAGGAAATTTAGTTTCTTTCAAAATTACTGAAGTAACTGATGTGATTTTTTTGTTTAATTATTTTCTTAATTAATTAAATCAGTATTGTATTTGTGTGTATTATTTAATTAAGTTGTTGGTTTTTAAGAATTCTATATGATTTTTTTTTGGTTTAATTGTTTAAACAATTAAAATGTTTCTATATTTGTAGTGCCCTCCCAAAGGGCATGTTTTTCATAGGTAGATGTAGGGTCGAATATTTATATTCGGCCCTTTTTTGTTTTGCAACCTTTTAGTATTTACTTTGTTGGTAACTTATGGAGAAGAAAAAAGTAGTAGTAGCAATTACGGGTGCAAGTGGTTCGGTTTACGCCAAAATACTACTTCAAAAACTAGAACAACTGAAAAGTCAGATACACGAAGTTGGGGTTGTAATGTCTGACAATGCAAAAGATGTTTGGCGTTTTGAGCTTGGCGAAGAAAGTTTTCTGGACTCTCCATTTCACTTTTATAACAAAAATGATTTCATGGCACCTTTTGCTTCTGGTTCGGCAAAGTACGATACTATGTTGATTGTACCTTGTTCAATGGGGACTTTAGGTCGCATTGCAACTGGTGTTTCAAATGACTTAACCACCAGAGCTGCAGACGTAATATTAAAAGAAAGACGAAAACTTATTTTGGTTGCTAGAGATACGCCATTGAGTTTGATTCATATTAACAATATGAAAACTGTTACTGAAGCTGGTGGAGTTATTTGCCCGGCTATTCCTTCTTTTTACAGCAAACCAACTACTATAGAAGAACTTGCCGCCACTGTTGTAGATAGAGTTTTAGATTTGGCTGGTTTTACTACCAACACCTATCAATGGGGTAAAAATGACGCTTAATTAGCGCAAATTTTATATCTTTGCGCTCAATTTATTATGAATAAAAAAGTAGCGTTTTACACACTTGGCTGTAAACTAAATTACTCAGAAACTTCTACCATAGGTCGGCAATTTAATCAGGCGGGTTTTGATACCGTAGATTTTACCGATGCTGCCGATGTATATATCATAAATACCTGCTCTGTTACAGATAATGCCGATAAAAAATGCCGGAAGGTAGTTAAAGAAGCTTTAAAGCATTCTCCTAACGCCTATGTTACAATTGTAGGTTGCTATGCACAATTAAAACCTCAAGAAATTGCCAATATTGAAGGCGTTGATATGGTTTTAGGTGCTGCAGAAAAGTTTAGAATAGTTGAGTTCATTAGCGATTTAACTAAAAACCCTAAAACAGTTATCCATAATAGTCCAATTGCAGAAACTACCACTTTTGTAGCTTCACACTCTTTTGGTGATAGAACACGTACATTTTTAAAAGTGCAGGATGGTTGCGATTATTCTTGTACTTTCTGTACTATTCCTTTAGCTAGGGGCGAAAGTCGAAGCGATACCATTGAAAATATTGTTAAGCAAGCAGAAGAAATTGCGAGTTCGGGCATTAAGGAAATTGTACTTACCGGTGTAAATATTGGTGATTTTGGACTAAGAGGTGGCAACAGAGAAGATAAGTTTTTAGATTTAATACAAGCTTTAGATAAGGTTGAAGGTATTAATAGAATCAGAATATCATCTATTGAGCCAAACTTATTGACTAATGAAATTATTGAGTTTGTAGCACAATCAGACCGTTTTGTGCCACATTTTCATATCCCGTTACAATCCGGTTCTGATAAAATTTTGGGTTTAATGCGTAGAAGGTACAAAAGAGATTTATATGTTGACCGTGTAAACACCATCAAAGCATTGATGCCTGATTGCTGTATTGGAGTAGATGTGATTGTCGGTTTTCCTGGCGAAACTCGGGAAGACTTTATAGAAACCTATAACTTCTTAAACGAGCTAAATATTTCTTACCTACATGTGTTTACCTACTCTGAAAGAGAAAATACACCGGCTATAGATATGGATGGCGCTGTACCGGGTTCACAAAGGGCAGATAGGAGCAAGATGTTACACATCCTTTCCGAAAAGAAAAGAAGAGTTTTTTACGAAAGCCAAATTGGCAAAGATGCAGAAGTACTTTTTGAGGGCGACCATAAAGAAGGATTTATGCATGGTTTTACTAAAAACTACGTAAAGGTTAAAATTAAATACGATCCAGTATTAGTTAACGAACTTAAACCTGTAAAATTAGAAGCAATATTGCCTGACGGAGACGTAAGTGTAATTGAAGCTGTTGAGCTATTAAAGCATTAAAAACCAAATTATATGTTTCCAACATTATCACACCTTATTGATTACCTTTTCGGCATAAATATTCCTTTGCCTATCCAAACATTTGGTTTTTTTGTAGCGATGGCTTTTATTGCCGGCTATTGGGGTTTTTCTGAAGAATTAAAACGCAGAGAAAAACTAGGTCAGGTACATCCCGTAAAAAGAAAAGTTATAGTAGGTGCGCCTGCTACAAGTACAGAGTTAATATTAAACGGAATTTTTGGTTTTATCATTGGCTACAAAATTATTTACGGTTTATTAAATTATACCGCTTTTGTAGATGATCCTCAAGGTTTTATATTATCTACCGACGGTAATTTTTTCGGAGGTTTATTGCTAGCAGCCGTTTTTGCTTATTGGGCATATAATGATAAAAAGAAAGCACAGTTACCTCAGCCTAAAACGGTTACAGAAGTGGTACATCCGTACCAAATGATGGGGACCTTTATTGCTTGGGCTGCCATTGCCGGAATTATTGGAGCAAAAGTTTTTGATAATTTAGAATATTGGGACAGGTTTATACAAGACCCTATCCAAAACTTATTGTCATTTAGTGGTTTAACCTATTATGGTGGCTTAATTTGTGGAGCTGTTGCGGTATTGTATATTTCGGGTAAAAACGGAATTAAAGCTATTCACATGATTGATGTTTCTGGTCCGGGTTTGATGCTTGCTTACGGTGTTGGTAGAGTTGGTTGTCAACTTGCTGGTGACGGCGATTGGGGAATTAATAATATCAATCCAAAACCAAACTGGCTTTCTTGGGCACCAGACTGGATGTGGTCTTTTAAGTACCCACACAATGTAATTAACGAAGGCGTAGCTATTCCTGGATGCGAAGGTAAGTTTTGCCACGAGCTAGCGGTTGGCGTTTATCCTACTCCGTTTTACGAAGCTGTTGTATGTATTTTACTGTTTTTCTTTTTATGGAGCATCCGTAAAAAAATAAAAACACCTGGTGTACTGTTCTGTATTTACCTAATCGTAAACGGACTTGAAAGATTTTTCGTGGAATTAATTAGAGTTAATTCTAAGTACCATGTAGGTTCTTTCTCTTTTACACAAGCAGAATTGATTTCAACTTTATTGGTATTAGGTGGTATTGTAGGTATATTTATTTTTACAGCTAAAGCTAAAAACGGAAAGGTTGCGGCCTAATGAATCCGGAGATTACCAACGAAAGCACTTTTTTCTATAGAATCATCAACAATAAAGTTGTAAGATTTTTTTTGTCCGCTGGTGTTGCCACTTTGGTTGATGTATTGATTTACTTTACTGTAATTAATTATGTACTCAACTACCAGAGGGTTTACATTGGTACCTATGGAGCAAGTGCCCATAATTTTACGCTCTGCATTTCTTACTCATGTGGAGTTATAGTTAATTTTTTGTTGACTAAATACGCTGTTTTTAACGAATCAAATATTGCTGGTAGAAAACAATTTCGCAGGTTTGCGTTGATTGCTTTTTTAGGTTTTTTTGCAAATTACGGGTTGTTAAGGCTTTTTGTTGAGGTGTTTGACTTTTATCCAACTCCTTCTAGAATAGCATCAGCTTTAAGCTTGGGTGTGGCTAGTTATTACGTTCACAAACTATTTACCTTTAAAATCAAAGAATAAATGAATTACGAAGTTTTATGTAATGATGTTATTAACGTTGCTAAAAAAGCAGGTGCTTTTATCCTAACAGAATCGAAAAACTTTAGCGCATCAAAAATTGAATATAAAGGCTTAAACGATATGGTTTCTTATGTGGATAAAACCGCTGAGAAAATGATTGTTGAGCAACTTTCTGTTCTTTTACCAGAAGCGGGTTTTATTGCTGAGGAAGGTACATCAAACAAAGTTGGAGAAACTTATAATTGGATTATTGACCCCTTAGACGGAACTACAAATTTTATCCACGGAATTCCAGCTTTTGCAGTAAGTATTGCGCTAAAGCACAATGATGAACTGGTAGTTGGTGTGGTTTATGAAATTAATCAGGATGAATGTTTTTACGCTTGGAAAGGTAGTAAAGCCTATTTAAACGGAGAAGTAATTCATGTATCTGATAATAGGGAGTTAGCCACAACTTTAGTTGCAACCGGTTTTCCTTATTATGATTTTAGAAGAAAAAATGATTATATGAACTTATTTACGGACGTCATGCAAAAATGCCATGGCTTACGCCGTATTGGTGCTGCATCAGTAGATATGGTTTATACGGCTTGCGGTAGGTTTGATGCGTATTTTGAGTATAACTTAAAAGCTTGGGATATTGCGGCTGGCGTGTTAATTGTAAAACAAGCAGGAGGGGAGTGTTTTGATTTTGTTGGAGGTGATAATGTTTTAGATAGTGGCGATATTGTAGCCACAAACGGAAAAGTATCGGCAGAGCTTAACCAAATTATTCACAGTCATTTTAATAAATAATTATGTTAAAAAAGGTTTTACTAGGTGTAGCTGTAGTGTTGCTTATTATTCAGTTTTTTCAACCTGAAAAAAACATAGATACTGGTGAACAACTAAACGCTATTACCACTAAATACAACGTTCCGGATACTGTTAAACAGATTTTTACCGTTGCTTGTAATGATTGCCACTCAAATAACACCAAATACCCTTGGTACAACAACATTCAACCGGTTGCTTGGTGGTTAGATAGCCACGTTAAAGACGGTAAAAAGCATTTCAATTTAGATGAGTTTACTACTTACAGTTTAAAAAGACAAGACCATAAATTGGAAGAGTTAATTGAATCTCAAGAAGACCATTGGATGCCTTTAGAATCTTACAGCTTTATCCATACAGAAGCCAAATTATCCGAAAAAAAGCGTAAAATTTTAATTGATTGGGCTAACGACACTCGCAAGACTATTCAGGCCGATAGTTTGTTTGCTTCATCGCCTAAGAAGTGAGTTTAATTGTTTAGAAAATTGGAGTCTTAAAAATAAAGAAAGCCAGATTGCTTACGCAATCTGGCTTAAAACTTTAACCACTATCCTAAAATAGCTGTTACTTCAATCTCAATCAAAATATCCGGATCAATCAGTTTAGAAACCTCAACCATAGTGGTTACCGGTTTAATATCCTTAAAAAACAGTCCATGAGCTTTTGCAGCTTCTTCCCATTGGCTAATATCTGTTAAAAACATACGAGTTCTCACTACATTTTCTAAAGACGCTCCGGCATCTTCTAAAACCGTTGTTAGCTTATCTAAAACAGCTTTTGTTTGGTCGTACATGGTAGTTAAACTGTTGCCATCTGCATCTTTTGACGCTGTAGTGCCAGCTATTTCAATAGTGTTTCCAACTTTTACTGCTCTGCAGTAACCAATGATATCTTCCCAAGGAGATCCAGAAGTGAAATTTTGTCTATTATTCATTGTTATTTGATATGCTTTAAATTTTGCGCAAAATAGTTTTTTGGATTTGCTTTATAAAGTAAAATATATAAGGTTTATTCAGCAATTTTAACTGTTGTTATTTAGTAGGTTGTGTTAAAACCTTGGCACTTTTTTTGGATAAGTTCTTTATCCAATTATTTGAACCCTTTAGAAAGGGTTAATTCCTGTTAAAAGGTATCAATATTAAATAAAAAGCTTTAAATTTAATTGTCACAAGCCTTAACTTTATTTATGCTCAAACTATTAACGGCTGCTCAAACACGCGAAGCAGATAATTTCACCATACTGAATGAACCAATTCAGTCGTTAGAATTAATGGAAAGAGCATCAGTTGCTTTTACCCGTATTTTCGTAGATAAATTCCCGGATCGTAAAAAAAATATCCTGATTTTTTGTGGGAAGGGCAATAATGGGGGAGACGGTTTAGCGATTTCTCGTTTGCTTTTTGACGAAGGCTACCATCAAATACAAACTTTTATTGCAGATTTTAGCGAAAAATCTAGTGAAGATTTTGACTTAAACCTCGAACGTTTACAGGCAAAAGATACTTCGATCTTTTATTTAAAACAAACTACAGACATTGAGTTTTTAGAGGCTGATTTTTTAATAGATGCGCTATTAGGGTCGGGCTTAAATAAAGCTCTAGAAGGAGAGTGGCGAAGTTTGGTCGAAAAAATCAATCAATTTTCTGGCTATAAAGTATCGGTTGATGTTCCCACTGGTTTGCCTTGCGAAGGAGAACTATTTGATGATGTTATTGTAAAGTCCGACTTTACTATCACTTTTCAACGTCCAAAGCTTAATTTTTTACTACCTATATCAAGTCCTTATATAAAGGAATGGAAAGTAGCGAACATAGGTCTCAATGAGAATTTCATTCAAAGTACTTCCTCGCCATTTTATTGGCTTTGGAAAGGTGGCGTTCAAAGGTTTATGAAAGCTCGCCAACCGTTTGAACATAAAGGACTATTGGGCCACGCTTTAATTATAGCGGGCAGTAATGATACAATGGGTGCGGCGTTAATTACAACAGAAGCTTGTGTAAAGTGTGGAGCAGGATTAACAACCGCTATGATTCCGGAATCTGGTTTAGTTTCGTTAAATACCCGTTTGCCAGAAGCAATGTTTGCCCACCCTAATCAATTAGCAGTCACCGACTGGGATAAGTATAAAGTTATAGGTATTGGTCCCGGTTTAGGGGTTTCAAAAGAAAGTACAGCACTTGTAAGTACTGTTTTAACCAACTTTAAAAGACCGATGGTGATTGACGCAGATGCCATTAACATCATTAGCGAAAATGCTGATCTGATAGCTTTGGTTCCAGAAAACTCAGTCTTTACACCACACATGAAAGAGTTTGACCGCTTATTTGGGGTACATCATAGTTGGTGGAAACGTATTGAAACCGCTATGATTAAAGCGGTAGAGTTAAAAGTTTATATCGTTTTAAAAAACAGATATACTATGATTTTTACACCCGAAGGAATTTGTTACTTCAACTCTTCTGGCTCTCCTGCAATGGCTATTGGAGGTATGGGGGATGCATTAACAGGGATGATTACAGGTATGCTTGCTCAGGGTTATGAAGTAGAGAAAGCGGTGCAGTTAGCTGTGTTTAGCCACGGACATACAGGAGAACAACTTGCACAAAAAATGTATGTTGTGCCACCAAGTGTGTTGGTTAAGCAGGTTCTTTATGTTTTAAAAGAGCTTTTAATCAGTAAGTTGTAGTGTATATCTAGATTATAACTTTAATTGTTGATTTTAAATATTGAAGAGCTATTTTTAAATTAAACCCAGTAAAATTGGTAATGTTTGATCTTATGTTCAAAGTACTAACCGTCTTTACTTGGGTCTTGATTGCTTTAAAGGATAAAAAAAATTGTGATTTCGTTTTTTTCTAAATACCTTAACACTCTCAAATTTTAAAACTTATCAATGAAAGTAAGACTATTCAAACTTTTCACACTATTAGCACTACTAACTTCTTCTTCTACAACCTATGCCTCTATTGGCATTGATGAAAAAATAAACAATGCATTTGCACCTATTGCAGATGCTTGGGAAGCTTTTGTTTTTACCTCTATTCCTATTACCAGCACTATTAGTGTACCTATTGTACTCATTGTTTTAATAGGAGGTGCTCTTTTCTTTACTATTTATTTCTCTTTTGTTAATATCCGTAAATTTCCAATGGCTATAAAAGTAGTACAGGGTAAGTACGATTTTGTAGAAGGAAATGAAGGAATTAAAACTCATCCAGATAGCGATGCACCACTTCCAATTACTGAAGAAGAACGTAGAGATGGTGAAGTAAGTCACTTTCAGGCATTAACAGCCGCTGTTTCAGGAACAGTTGGTTTGGGTAATATAGCAGGTGTTGCAGTTGCAGTTGCAGTTGGTGGACCTGGAGCAACTTTTTGGATGATTGTAGCAGGGTTACTAGGTATGTCTTCAAAATTTGTAGAATGTACTCTTGGTGTCAAGTATCGAGATGTTGACAAAGACGGAACAATACATGGTGGTCCGATGTATTACTTATCTAAGGGACTTAAAGAGTTAAAGATGAGTGTTTTGGGTAAAGTACTAGCCGGACTATTTGCAGTATTATGTGTGGGTGCTTCTTTTGGTGGTGGAAACGCTTTCCAATCAAACCAAGCAGTTGCACAAATTACCTCAACCTTTAACCTTGACGGTGGTTTTATTAAAACTTTATTAGGTTTAATAATTGCGGCAGTTGTTGCCGTTGTTATTATTGGAGGCATAAAAAGAATAGCCGTATGGACAGAACGCTTGGTGCCATTTATGGCTGGGCTTTATATGTTGGCTTGCTTAATTATTATTGGAGCACATTTTAGTTATATTGATGATGCTTTTGGATTAATATTTTCTGAAGCCTTTTCTCCAACTGCTGGTTTAGGAGGCTTTTTGGGTGTTTTAATCACCGGCTTTAGACGAGCAGCTTTTTCCAACGAAGCAGGTGTTGGTTCAGCTTCAATTGCTCACTCAGCAGTAAGAACTCGTTATCCAGCTAGTGAGGGTGTTGTTTCTTTATTGGAGCCATTTATAGATACCGTGGTGATTTGCACCATGACGGCTTTGGTAATTATAATTTTTAATAAGGATAGCGCTTTTGCTTACGGATTAACAGATGCGACTGGAAATGTGGTCTTAAAAGCTACCGGACAATCTGTTGGTGGTGTGGATCTAACCACTTTAGCTTTTGATGCTGTTATTCCACATTTTTCTTATGTATTAACTGTTGCTATCGTGTTGTTTGCTTTTAGTACAATGATATCTTGGTCTTACTACGGTTTACAAGCTTGGAAGTACCTTTTTGGGAAATCAAAAACAGTAGATATTACCTATAAAATTTTATTTTTATTCTTTGTAGTGGTAGGTGCTGCAGCAACTTTAGATTCGGTAATTAAGTTTTCCGATGCAATGATATTAGCAATGGTTTTTCCAAATATGATCGGTTTGATACTATTGTCACCAAAGGTAAAAGCAGAAATGACGAGATATTTAGCAGCTATAAAAAAAGTATTCGTGTAACCTAAATATTGTCTTTAATCTAAAAGGTTAAGTATATGTTATTTAAATAATATGTACTTAACCTTTTTCTTTTGTAAAAAAAGTGTGAATTATCGCTAGTAAACAAAATAAACTTAAATCTTTGCGGTTTACTATGATTTAAAAACGTCTAAAAACTTATGAAGCAAAACAAACTGAGCATTTTATTAGCTCTACTCTTACTTTTTTCTATATCTGCAATAAGCTTTGCGCAAGAAAATCAGCCAAACCCAAATTGGCAAAACTTAGATTACAGCACAGATTCTGTAATGGGAATCAGTATAAACAAAGCATATAACGAGCTTTTAAAAGGTAAAAAAGCACAATCAATAATAGTAGCTGTTTTAGACGGGGGTGTTGAAATAGAGCACAAAGATTTAAAGCGTGTGATTTATAAAAATAAAAAAGAACGCATAAACGGTAAAGATGATGATCAAAACGGCTATGTTGATGATAGAAATGGTTGGAACTTTTTAGGTAATGGTGATAAGGATATTAATTTTGAAACCTTAGAGTTGGTTAGACAAATTAATAAGCTTGAAAGTAAGTTGATTGGAAATAATCTGGATAGTGTTGCCAAAGCAAACAATTCAGATTACCAAAACTTGGAGGCTATGAAAGCTGAGTATAAAACTCAATACGAGAAATTTAATCGTACTTTTTTAGGAATCTCAGGCTTTAAAAAAATATTAGATAATGTAGAAGAAAAGATTGGAAAAAATTCACTTAATGTAGAGGGTTTTACCAACTTTAAACCAACCCAGCCAAGCGAGGTTTATATTAAAAATGCTGTGTTAGATGTGATTAAAAACGGAGATGTAGATTACGCTACATTTAAAAAAGAGGAAATTGATACACCGTATGATTATTATAACGAAAAAGTAAACTATCAGCTTAATCTTAACTACAACCCTCGTAAGGATATAGGTATAAATAATGAAACAAGGTTTTATGGAAATAACCATGTTGCAGGTCCTGATGCTTTACACGGTACCCATGTTGCAGGTATAATTGCAGCTGATCGTAAAAATAAAATTGGTATAAAGGGAGTTGCCGACAAAGTGAAGATTTTAGGTGTACGTACTGTGCCTAACGGTGATGAACATGATGTTGATGTTGCAAATGCAATTAGATACGCGGTGGATAAGGGCGCAAAAATCATAAATATGAGTTTTGGAAAATCGTACTCAAACAATAAGAAAATTGTGGACGATGCTGTTAAATATGCAGTTTCAAAAGATGTATTGCTGATTCACGCTTCTGGTAATGATAATAATAACCTTGACGAAAAAAATAATTTCCCAAACAAAAGGTACGAGGATGGTAGTGGAGTTGCATCATCGTGGTTAGAAATAGGTGCGTCTGGACCATTAAATAACGAGTCTTTAAAAGCAAGTTTTTCCAACTATGGTAAAACTACGGTTGACGTTTTTGCTCCTGGAGTTCAAATTTACTCCACTACGCCAAACTCAACTTACCAATCTTTAAACGGAACAAGTATGGCTGCGCCAGTAGTGTCTGGTATTGCCGCATTAATCCGTAGCTACTACCCACAGTTAACTGCTGTACAGGTAAAACAAATTATCATGGATTCAAGCGTGAAAATTAACCATGCAGTTACTGTGACGGTTGATGAAGAGCAAGTTCAAATCAATTTTTCAGATTTGAGTATTAGTGGTGGAATTGCAAATGCTTACAATGCTTTAAAAATGGCAGACGATTTAGCGAAATAATAACTATTGAAAATATATAAATAACTGAAAGCCTGCATAATAGCAGGCTTTTTTTATTTCAGTACTTTTTACAAATTATAATGGGAACGGTTGCGTAGTTTTCTCTGATAAAACCTCTTAATTATGCATTTTTTCACCATTTTTAGCCTTATTAAAGCCAATTTTAATTAAAGATAATTAGTATGAAAAATGTAAATCTGTTTAGCTTAACAGGAAAAGTAGTAGTGGTTACTGGTGGGACAGGTGTATTAGGCGAGTCTTTTGTTAAAGCTATTGCGGAAGCGGGGGCAAGCGTTGCAATTTTGGGTAGAAACAAAGAAGTTGCAGAACAAAGAGCTAGTGAAATTAACGCAAGCGGGGGCAAGGCACTTGCAGTTGTTGCTGATGTTTTAGATGAGGCATCTTTAGTAAGCGCAAAAGAACAAATCTTAAAAGCTTTCGGTAAAATCGATGGTTTAGTGAATGGTGCAGGCGGTAATATGCCAGGTGCTGTTGTTGACCCAAGTGCTTCAGTCTTCTCTTTAGATATTGATGCATTAACTAAAGTAATGAACCTTAATCTTTTTGGAACCATTTTACCAACTCAAATTTTTGGTGAAGAAATTGCAAAAACAAACGGTGGAAGTATTGTAAATATTTCTTCAATGGCATCACAAAGGTCTATCACAAAAGTGTTGGGCTATACTGTGGCAAAATGTGCTATTGACGGTTATACCAAATGGTTTGCAGTTGAACTAGCTAACAGATACGGCGATAAAATTAGGATGAATGCCATTGCCCCAGGTTTCTTTTTAACCGAGCAAAACAGAACACTATTAACTAAGGAAGACGGAAGTTACACCGATAGAGGGAATTTAGTAATTAAACAAACACCATTTAGCAGATTCGGTACTCCACAAGAATTAGAAGGTGCTTTAATTTGGTTACTTGGTGATAGTTCTAAATTTGTTACTGGTAGCGTTGTAAACGTAGATGGTGGTTTCGCTGTTTTTAGCGGAGTTTAGATTTGAGTATAGGGATTTTAGTATCAAGACGAAAACTGCGTATTACTCAAAATTCAATCCTCATTCATTCAAAGTTCAATCATTCAAAACTCACTCCTTCAATCATTATTATAAAAAATGAGTAATTACCAAATGATGCCAACAATGCGTTGGTATGGGCCAAAAGACCCAGTTAAACTAACTGATATATTACAAGCAGGCTGTAAAGGTGTTGTTTCTGCATTACACCAAATCCCAAACGGAGAGGTTTGGACAGTTGCAGCTATTAAAGAAAGACAACAAATTGTTGCAGACGCAGGCTTAATTTGGAATGTGGTAGAAAGCGTACCCGTTTCAGAAGCTATTAAAACCCGTACAGCCAACTTTGAACTTCATATAGAAAACTATAAACAAAGCTTAATTAATCTAGCGAGCTGTGGTATTTATGTAGTTACCTATAATTTTATGCCCGTTTTAGATTGGACTCGTACCGATTTAGAATTTACAGTTGAAGACGGCTCTAAGGCATTAAAATTTGAGAAAGCTGCTTTCGTTGCTTTTGATCTATTTATCCTAAAAAGGAAAAATGCTGAAAAAGATTACAGTGCCGATGAGGTTGCGAGAGCAAAAGTTAGGTTCCAAGGAATGTCTGATGAGGAGAAACAACAACTTCAAAGAAACATAATTGCAGGTTTACCAGGCAGTGAAGAAAGCTTTACCATAGAAAAGTTTCAAGAAGCATTAGATCCTTATGCAAATATTGATGCTACACAACTTCGTAAGAACTTGGTTTCTTTTTTAAAAGAAATTGTACCAGTTGCAGAAGCAAATGGCGTACAAATGGTAATCCACCCGGATGATCCGCCATACGCTATTTTAGGATTACCACGAGTGGTAAGTACCGCTGATGATATTAGTTATTTAGTGAGCGAAGTCCCTTCGTTAAGTAACGGACTATGCTTTTGTACAGGTTCCTTTGGTGTAAGAGCTGATAATGATTTACCAGCTATGGTTAAACAATTTGGCGAACGGATTAACTTTTTGCATTTAAGAAGTACCAGAAGAAACGAATTTGGAGATTTTTACGAAGATAACCACCTTGAAGGTAACGTAGATATGTTTGCTGTTGTTAAAGAAGTGGTATTGTTGATGCAACAACGCAAAGTAAATATTCCAATGCGTCCAGATCATGGACATCAAATGTTAGATGATTTAAGTAAGAAAACCAATCCTGGTTATTCTGGTATTGGTAGGTTACGCGGGTTAGCAGAACTCCGAGGCCTTGAGTTAGGGATTTCGAGATCTTTGTAGAGTTTTTAACCTCCTTTTTTAGAAAATTATTCTTTTAGAATATTTTTATTAAAAGTCTCAAATAATTGTTTATCAATTGTTTGAGGCTTTTTTGCTCTGCTTATTTCTGGTCAAAAGAGCTATATATTTTTTTACTTATTGTAAAAAGTACACACTGTATTAAAATTATTTTGCATCTTAGCTTTTATAATTACAGAAGACTGACAAAAAACACCTAGTTTGTCTTCTCGTTTTTAACGAAACTGAATAACAACCTAACCAATTTTAAAATTAAATGAAAACACTTTCAACAGCGGATTACATTGTTTTTCTGACTTATTTTGTGATTGTAGCTAGCTACGGTTTTTGGATTTATCGGAAAAAAAAGAGCCAACAAGCCGATTCTAAAGATTATTTTCTTGCAGAAGGGTCTTTGACATGGTGGGCAATTGGCGCATCACTTATCGCTTCTAACATTTCTGCAGAACAATTTATTGGGATGAGTGGTTCTGGTTTCCAACTAGGATTGGCTATTGCAACTTACGAGTGGATGGCCGCAATCACTTTAATTATTGTTGCAGTGTACTTTATTCCGGTTTATCTTAAAAACGGAATTTTCACCATGCCACAGTTTCTTAGCCAGCGTTATAATGAAACTGTAGCGATGATTATGGCGGTATTTTGGTTATTGCTTTACGTAGTGGTTAACTTAACGTCTATTTTGTTCTTGGGTGCAATTGCGGTAAGTAGTATATCAGGTATTAACTTCACTATATGTATTATTAGTATGGCAATTTTTGCAATCATCATCACCTTAGGTGGGATGAAAGTAATTGGTTATACGGATGTTATCCAAGTGTTCTTTTTAATTTTAGGTGGTTTAGCGACAACCTACCTTGCCTTAAATTTAGTAGCAGATCATTACGGTGAAAGTGGTGTAATCAGCGGATTCACACTCCTAACATCGCAAGCTGGAGAACACTTCCACATGATTTTTGATAAAACCAACGAAAATTACATTGAACTTCCAGGTTTAACTGTGTTAATAGGTGGTATGTGGATAGTGAACCTTAACTATTGGGGTTGTAATCAATACATCACTCAAAGAGCCTTAGGTGCAGATTTGAAAACAGCTAGAGGAGGTCTTTTATTTGCAGCATTCTTAAAATTATTAATGCCGTTAATTGTAGTTCTTCCAGGTATTGCAGCTTATTTGCTTTACAAACAAGAAGTATTTAGCACAGAGATGTACGTTGATGGCAAGCTTCAAGCTGATAGGGCATATCCAGTTCTATTAAATCTACTTCCAAGTGGGTTAAAAGGACTTTCTTTCGCAGCTTTAACCGCAGCGGTAGTGGCGTCTTTAGCTGGTAAAGCAAACAGTATTGCAACTATTTTTACGCTTGATATTTATAAAAAAGTTTTCAAAAAAGACGCTTCAGAGAAGCAATTAGTGATGACTGGTAAAATCACAGTCGTAGTATCTATTTTGTTAGCGGTATTAATTGCTCCATTTTTAGGTATCGAAAAAGGTGGTTTTAAATTCATACAGGAATACACTGGATTTGTTTCTCCCGGAATATTTGCCATGTTCATATTAGGTTTCTTTTGGAAACGTACAACATCTTCTGCAGCGCTTTTCGCAACAATCGGTGGATTTATTCTGTCTGTTGTATTAAAGTTTTTGCCAGAGTTTATGGACTTATCGTTCCTTTATTCTACAGGTTTTGCAGTCCCAGTGAATGGTGTGTATGAGATTCCTTTCTTAGATAGAATGGGATTCGTATTCCTTTTCTCTATCATTGGGATGTTCTTTATCAGCAGAACGGAAAATAAAAACTCGCCAAACCCAAAAGGATTGGAAGTTGACCCGTCCATGTTTAAGCCAACCGCAGGCTTTACAGTTGGAGCTGTATTGATCATAGGCATATTAGTAGCTTTATACACCGTTTTCTGGTAAACAAAGCATATATCCTTAAAAATCCTCAGATAAAACTCTGAGGATTTTTTTTTGAGTAAAAATAAAAGCTTGCTCTGTGAGTTTCTTTAGCACCGTCCATTCATAATATCTTGTAATATGGTGTTCTTTGGTTTTTTATAATACTTGTTTTGCTTAAAAAAGCACCTCTAGGAATATTTAACTAATCGCGGATTGATATTTGCTCTTGCAATTTCTTATTTTACTAAGGTGTGGCTATTGAATGCTGTTCATCATTAAAGCCTATATAAATTTTTATATTAGCAGAGTAAACATTTATCTATTGGAAAAAATTCATAAAGACCAGTTTTATATAGAAGGCTTATTGGCTAATAATAGCAAAGTAATTGAGCAAATCTATTCTAAGTTTTCAGACAAGGTAAAGCGTTATATATCCGCAAATAGTGGAAACGAGGACGATGCTGGAGATATATTCCAGGAGTGCTTAATTGATTTATATAACCAAGCAAAATACAAGCACTTAAAATTAAGTTGCCCTTTTGAACCCTTTTTTTTAATGGTTTGTAAACGGAAATGGTTAAACGAACTTAAAAAAAGAGCAGTTATACCGGTAACAAAAAGCGAAGACGCTTTATTAAACATTAGTGAGGATGTTTTTAAACAGGCTGAAGAACTGGAACAACAACAAATGCAATCTTCTCTATATTTAATGATGTTCGAAAAACTATCTGAACGTTGCCGTGAGATAATCACCTTAGCACTTTCAGATGAACATCAAGAGAAAATAGCAGAACAACTTGGCGTTAGTTACGGTTACTTAAGAAAGAAAAAATCAGAGTGTCTGGCATCTTTAACTCAAATGATTAAAAAAGAAGGGATTAAAAATCATGAATAAGTTTTCGGAACAAGATGTAATCAATTATGAGGATGGCCAAATGGAGGCTAACGAACTAAAAGCTTTTGAAGAAGCTTTGAGGCAAGATATTGCTTTGCAAGCTGATTTAAAGCTCTACAAATCAATAAAAGGAACCTTGCAGTCAGAATTAGCTCCTGATAAAGAAGATGCCGAATTTAAGGCTAATTTAAGCCAATTTACTCAAGAGCACTTTAAACAAAAAACAGCTAAACCTACGGCTAAAATTATAGCTTTTAGCAAAATATGGTATGCTGCAGCGGTTTTGGTTATTGGCTTATTAGTTTGGGCACCTTGGAACAATAACTTATACAGTAAGTACAACGATACAGAAATGGTTTCCTTTGCAGAAAGGGGTAATAATACAGAAACGTTGTTACTTGAAGCTACTGACGCTTATAATTCTGAACAATACTCTAAAGCAGAAGCGATACTTTCAACATTAGTTGAAGAAGATCCGAAAAATGATATGCTGAGGTTTTATTTAGGTGTTGCTCAGTTAAAAAGTGATATTGAGGATGTAAGTATGGTAAGGTCAAACTTATTAATTGTAGCAAATAACCATTCGCTTTTAAAATATGATGCTACTTTTTTTATGGCGCTTAGCTACTTAAAGGAAAAAAATAAAGAGGAGTGTATAGTTTGGTTAAACAAGATACCACAAGACGCTGGAGTTTATGATAAAGCACAGGAGCTATTAAAAAAGCTTGAATAGGCTATAAAACATTAAACTTAAAATAGGCTTTTCGAATTATCGGGAAGCCTATCTTTTTTATGAAAAGTTCAGATACCTCGCAAAACCACGTTAAAGATTGCTTAGATGTTAAATAAATGTTAAAGTAGGGGCTTGTGTATAGTCTCTATTAAACCTTTGTTGGTAAAAAACATCTTACCTACAAACAATAACATTAAATAAAACGGATATGAAAAATTTAGTAAGAACATTAGCGTTATCAACCACATTGGTTTTAGGTTTAGTAATTGGAGCTTCAGCACAAGATGCTAAAGGTGATAAATCAAAAAAAGGTGGACTTGTTGAGTTGAACTTAACAGATGCGCAGAAAGCACAGATGAAAGCGAACCGCGAAAGCCAGAAAGCTAATCAAGAAAAATTTAAAGCGACTTTAGGTGCTGAGCAAAAAGCAATCATGGACGACAAAACCATGAAGCCGAAAGAAAGAATGCAGAAGTTAAATGAAACGCTTAGCACTGAGCAAAAAGCAATGTCTAAAGCAAATAGAGAAGAAGCAAAGAAAAATCAAGAAGCATTTAAATCTACTTTAAACGAGGAACAAAAAGAGAAGATGGAAAGTATGAAAAGCGAAAGAGGTGGGGGCGGCCAACAAGAGAAGCGTGGTGGTAAGAAGAACTAGTTTTGAATAGCTTGATTTTAAGAAAACCGAACGGATTAAAAGTCTGTTCGGTTTTTTATTAGTGATAAAACTGGTTTTGAATAGGGGAGTCTCAATTTTACTGAAAAAATAAACTGATTGATTAAAAATATTTGAACCAAATTATAAACAGAATTAGTTGATGGTTAAATGTTTAGCTAAAGTAGAGTGAAGGCATTAATGTGAAAAGTGAATTTTAAGCAATTAAAATCAAAATTATTTAACCAAACCGTTTGCAAAACAAAAGCTAAGTTATATCTTTGCAATCCAAAATAACCACAAATTGTTTTGGAAAACAAAATCCTAAATGCGGAAGTGGCGTAATTGGTAGCCGCACCAGACTTAGGATCTGGCGCTTCACGGCGTGGGGGTTCGAGTCCCTTCTTCCGCACTTTATAGAAAAGCAGTCCCATAAAGGCTGCTTTTTTAATAAGGGTACAATAGTAAAACATTATTTTTGTATAAAAACATAGCAAAAAAAATAAACAGCATGAATATTACACAGGAAAAGATCAATGATCTTAATGCAAGTTTAACCGTTAAGATCACTCCTGATGACTACCAGGAAAAAGTGAATAAAGCCATCAAAGACCAAGCTAAAAAAATGAAACTTCCAGGGTTTCGTCCAGGAATGGTTCCGCCGGCACATGTGAAAAAAATGTACGGAAAAAGCATTTTGGTTGATGAGGTTAATAACTTGTTATCTGAATCTGTAAATAACTATATCCAACAGAATGAAATCGAAATTTTAGGTCAGCCTTTACCAAAAGAAAATGACAGTCAGTTCAACTGGGACTTTAATGACGAATTTGTTTTTAATTACGAATTAGGTTTAGCACCAGCAGTTGACGTTCAGTTTACTGATAAGGATAAACTAACGCAATATGTAATTAAAGTTGATGCAGAAACTTTAGCTGCTCGTACAAAAAATATCAGAAGAAGCTACGGTAAAATGACCAATCCAGAGGTTGTTGTTGATGGCGATGTGATTTTTGGTCAATTTCAACAATTAAACGCAGACGGTTCTATTTTTGAAGGTGGTATTGATGTAACTACTTCTTTAAGAACTGACGCTGTTAAAGACGCTTCTGCTTTAAAATCTTTAATAGGTTTAAAGAAAGAAGACGTTGTAGAAAGTTTTGATCTTGTTAAATCTGTTGATGATGAAAAACAATTGGTTAAAATTTTAAAATTAGATGAAGAAAACGCAATTATTCCTGAGTCTAAATTTAAGTTAACTGTAAAAAACATCAATAGACTAGAAGAAGCTGATTTAAACCAAGAATTTTTTGATAAAATTTTCCCTGGTGGAGAAGTGACAACAGAAGAGGCGTTTACTGCAAAAATCACTGAAGAACTTGAAGGAATGATGGTTCAGGATTCTGAGAAGAAACTAGCAGGTGATTTATACAAGTACGGTTCAGAAAAAGCAACAATGGAATTGCCTGACGAATTTTTAAAACGTTGGTTAAAAGTTGCTAATAAAGAGGTTAACGACGAGGAATTAGAAAAAGGTTATGCTGATTTCGCTAAAAACCTACGTTGGACTTTGGTTGAAAACAAAATTGTTAAAGATCAAAAATTAGAAATCAAATACGAAGATGTTTATGAAGCTGCAAAAGCAAGATTAGACGGTCAGTTCAGAATGTACAGCCCACAAGCACTTTCAGAAGAGCAATTAGGACAGTACACTGCTCAGTTTTTGCAAGAAAAAGAAAATGCAAACCGTATTTTTGACGAAGTAAAGTCACAGAAAGTTTTTGATTACCTAAAAACAGTAATCAGTTTAGATAAAAAAGAAATCGCTTTCAACGAGTTTGAAAAAATAGCTAACGAAGCTTAGGTTTTAATTTTAAATATTATAGAAAAGCAGTCGATTTATCGACTGCTTTTTTTTGTTAAAAAAATATTTTATTAGCGCAGATTTTTAAGAGAATAGGTTTGTATTTGCTGAACAAGCTTTAAGTCTAGGTACTACGTGGAGCTATTAAGTCCTTTCCGGTTTAACATGGAAGTGTTTATGTCCAAATCAGAGCGACTGAACCCTTTATCCTGAATTTAACGCCTGTTTGTTACAGAAACTCTAAATATCCTCAGTTTTATTCACAATGTCTTTAATTACATTATCCAATTCGTTAGCAGAGATGGTTAAGTAATGTAGCATATCAGCTTGTTCTTGGGTGTCAAAACTCAACTCCTTTATTAAGTTAATGATACCAATAATTCTTGCTAATGGCGCTCTTACAATATGAGATTGTGTATAGGCAATTTCTTCTAATCTTTTGTTTTTGCTTACAATATCTTTGATATAGAGTACCCTTTCTGATATGTCTTTTATGTAAACAGATAAGCCGGTTTCAGAGGGATAGATGCTAGTTTCAAACCAGCTATCTAAGCGTTCAGAGTAATCTTCAAACCTTGCGAGGTTTCGCTCTGTCATTGCTTTTTGATACTTTAAATAAGCTTTGGAATAAGTAGGGTCGGTAATAGATTCCCAAAGGTTATTCCCAATGATTTCATCTTTAGAAATCCCCAACATCTTTTCTACTTGTTTATTCCAGTAAGTCACCGTCCAATCACGGTTGACGGCGAAAAATCCGTCACCAATACTCTCTATAATTTCGCCTTTTTCTAATAAGGCTTTTTTTAAATTTTCTTCTGCATTTTTTTGTTCAGTAACATCTCTTTCAATCGAAATCCAATGAGTGTGTTTCCCGTTGCTATCTGTTACTGGTGATACAGATAGGTTAACCCAAAATGGTTCCCTTTTTTTATTGTAATTAATTAAAGTGATTTCGCAAGGCTCCCAGTTTTTTATTGCATCACGCAAACGTTGCAATGACTTTTCATCACTCAAGGGGCCCCTGAATATGCCTGGTGTCTTACCAATTACCTCTTCCGAAGAGTACCCTGTTATTTTAGTGAATGCATTATTTACATAAACAATTCTTGGGCCTGTATGATCAAGCTGTTCAGCTTCAGTAATGATTACCGAATCGTTGGTGTTGGTAATTACTGACTCTAACAATTGAAGTCTGTCCACCTCAATTTTCTTTTGAGTAATATCACGCATGGCGCCCACCATTCTAATTCCTTTACCACCACCGCCTCTAATAACAAAGCCTTGTTCTGCGACATAAGCATAATCTCCGTTTGCTTTTTTAAATCGATACTCTGCATTCCATTGGGTCTCTTTACTATTAATAGTCTGGTGAAGACTGTCCTCAATCGATTTTAAATCATCCGGATGTATGTTTTTAATCCAAAAATTAAAATTGTTTTGCTCAGGATTTTCGACATAACCAAATAGTTTATAAAACATCTTACCCCAATAAATGTGCTCTTTATCAAAGCTCCAATCAAAAATAGCATCTGAAGTTGCGTGAGTTACATATTCAAAGCGTTGGTTGCTTTCTTCAATAGCTTTCTCATATATATTTTGTTTAGTAATGTCATTTATCATCGCTATAGATGATTTTTGGCCATTATAATTGATTACATGCCCTGTAATGTTTACATAAAATATCTCCCCATTTTTTTTCTTATGACGTCTGGCTTTTTTATGAAGAGGGCCGTAAATTTTATTGTTTTTCAGTATTTCTTCTAGAAGCGGGATGTCTTCTTTTGGCCTGATGTCTAAAATACTGAGCTTTAAAAACTCTTTTCTGCTATAGCCATATAGGTGCAATGCTTCAATATTACAATCTACAATGTTTCTAGTCTCAGAATCCCAAATCAGTAAAGGTGCAGGGTTGTCTTTAAAAAGTTTCCTGTATTTAACTTCCGACTCTTTTAAGCTTTTTTCAATCAAAAGCTTTTCGGTAACATCGGTTAGTTGAACTAAAGAACATTTTCGCCCTTCGTAAATAATTATGCGACCTGCAATTCTCACATAAAAAATGTCCCCAGCCTTGTTTTTATGTCTCCAGGTATTTTCAAATATTTTCGAATAGCTTTCTTCTGTTTTAAATAAATTATCTAAAAAATTAACGTCTTCTGGTGGTCTAATCTCTTTTATGGTAAGCGATAAAAACTCATCTCTAGTGTAGCCATACTTTTGCAACGCGACTTCATTACAATCAACAATTTCTAAGGTTTTGATGTCGAGCACCATCATGATTGCTGGGTTGTTTTGAAAAAGGTATTTATACTTTTCCGCCGAATCTATAGTTTCGGTATGATCAACCACCGTAGAAATCATCAAGTCTTGATCAAATAATGGGATGTTTTTTGCGTTTATAATCCTTTTTTCGTTGTTGGAAGTTGTTACCACAATGTTTTTCCAACTCATTCTTTTAGGATCGCCACTTTGTATATCCGCTAGAACTTTGTTCATGATCTCTTTTCGATATTCCTCTTCAGGATATACCTTTTCGAAAAAAGTTTCAACATTTTTCAAATCGTCATTACTCCACCCATAAATAGACGAGAAGGAGCTATTTACTATGGTAGATTCTCCGGTGCTAATTTTATTAACTGCGATACCAATTGGAAGGTGTTCAATTACGGTCTCGATAAACTCGTTACGGGCCTCAAGCTTGTTGATACTTGCTTGATGTTCTTCTTCAAGTTTTACTATGTTGCTAATGTCTTGAAATACACCATATAGTTTTATTGATTTCCCCTCCTTATTCTTTACTAATCTAGTTTTTGATAAAACGTGAATGATATTTTTGTTCTTGGTAATGAATCTGCTTCTGATTTCGTAAGGAGTTCCAAGTTCGATGGCCTCCGTAATTTTTTGAGTGACTAAAGACTTGTCTTCGGGATGAATGATAGATAAAAAAGTTTCAAAGGTGACGTCAAACTCTTTAGGCTGGTAACCAAATACTCTGAACACACCATCAGACCATACAAACTTGTTTGTTTTAAGGTCTAATTTCCAGGTGCCTAATAAAGAGATTGTTTCGGCTAGTTCTAAAAACTCACTTGCGTCATCTTGATCCATATATACATATTAAGTATTAGCTTGATAGTTAAGCTTCTTAGGGCTTAAATTTAAATGTTTTAGAGTATATAAAATAGCTTTTGACAACAATATATAGAAATTATCTGTCTATAATAATTAAATTAGTCTCAATAATGTATTTAAACTGAGAGTTTTGTCGAAAAAAGTGCTTTTTTATCATTTTTTGGAATAAACTGAAGGCTAAATGTTAGGAATTGAAAATATGTTGACCTTTTAAGAAGGTTGTTATTTCATGAATGTAAAGTTCATTATACGTATCGTAAAATAAATGGTGTATTTAAAAGCTAAACCTTCAGTGTAATTTCCAGCAAAATCATTACCTAAAAAAAACAAAAGCCAGCAATTTACGTTGAGAAAGAAAGATAAATTTTAATACATTAGCAGGGTAAAATTTGCAAAACAAGCTAGATATGAATATTGATAAAAACGAGTTCCGTAAATATGCGGTAAAGCATCATAGAATAGGTGGTTTACATGTTGATAAATACATAAACCAAACCGAAGGTATTTTAAGACCAAGCGGAATGACCCCTTATATTATTGAAGAACGCCAATTGAATGTTGCACAAATGGACGTTTTTTCGAGATTGATGATGGATAGGATTATTTTTTTAGGTGATGCTATTTATGATCAAAATGCCAACATTATTCAGGCGCAATTATTATTCTTACAGTCTGCAGATGCCCAAAGAGACATCCAAATTTATATCAACTCACCAGGTGGTTCTGTATATGCGGGTATGGGGATTTACGATACTATGCAATATATTTCACCAGATGTAGCCACAATTTGTACAGGTATGGCGGCATCTATGGGTGCGGTAATTATGTGTGCGGGTACTAAAGGTAAAAGAGCAGCTTTGCCTCATGCAAGAATTATGATTCACCAACCATCGGGCGGTGCGCAAGGTGTTGCATCTGATATGGAGATTAATTTGCGTGAGATGTTGAAGCTTAAGAAAGAGCTTTATGATATCATCGCGAAACACTCTGGTCAATCTTATGAGTGGGTAGAAAAAGCATCGGACAGAGATTACTGGATGAAAGCGGATGAAGCGAAGGAATATGGCATGGTTGATGAAATTTTAGAACCCAATAAAGATAAAAAATAAGAGATGAGTAAGAGCGTAAAAGATGTAAAATGTTCTTTTTGTGGAGCGGGAAAGCAGGATAGCTTAATGCTGATTGCTGGCTTAGACGCACATATTTGCGATAAATGTGTGCAACAGGCTAATGAAATTTTGGGTGAAGAATTGAGCCTGAAAAAAGGAAAGGATATGAATTCTGTCCTTACGCTTTTAAAGCCTTTAGAAATAAAAACACATTTAGACCAATATGTAATTGGACAAGATGATGCAAAAAAGGTACTTGCCGTAGCGGTTTACAATCATTACAAACGTTTAAACCAAAAAATTGGTAAGGACGAAGTGGAGATTGAAAAATCGAACATTATGATGGTTGGCGAAACCGGAACTGGTAAAACATTATTGGCGAAAACCATTGCTAAAATTTTGAATGTACCTTTTTCTATTTGTGATGCTACTGTTTTAACCGAAGCTGGTTATGTTGGTGAGGATGTGGAAAGTATTTTAACACGTTTACTACAAGCTGCTGATTACGATGTAGCCGCAGCCGAACGTGGTATTGTTTATATTGATGAGGTGGATAAGGTTGCTCGTAAAAGTGATAACCCTTCTATAACTCGTGATGTTTCTGGAGAAGGTGTACAGCAGGCTTTATTAAAAATATTAGAAGGAACAATTGTGAATGTTCCGCCACAAGGAGGTAGAAAGCACCCTGATCAAAAAATGATTCCGGTTAATACCAACAATATTTTATTCATCTGTGGAGGTGCGTTTGATGGGATTGAGAAAAAAATTGCAAATCGTTTAAAAACGCAAACGGTAGGTTATAAAGTGAAGACTGAAGATAGTGAGGTGGATATGAAAAATCTTTATAAATACATTACTCCGCTAGATTTAAAGTCTTTCGGTTTGATTCCAGAGTTAATTGGTCGTGTGCCAGTGATTACGCATTTAAACCCGCTTGATCGCGAAACATTATTGAGCATATTAACTGAGCCTAAAAATTCACTGGTAAAACAATATCAGAAACTTTTTGAATATGAGGAGATTACCTTAGAATTTAAAAAAGATGTTTTTGAGTTTATTGTAGATAAAGCAATGGAATTTAAATTGGGAGCTAGGGGCTTACGTTCTATTTGTGAAGCAATTATGATTGATGCCATGTTTGAAATACCATCGCAAAAACAGAAAACTAAAAAGCTAGTGATTGACTTGGCTTATGCCCAAGAGCAGTTCGAAAAATCAGACTTAAAGAAGTTGAAAGTAGCATAAATAAAAAACCTTCCGAAAATCGGAAGGTTTTTTTATTTAAGACTGTTTTGTGTTTTCAAAACAGGGTATAATATGAACTTGAGCTCATTGAAGCACATATACTAAAATCGAATATTTAGCAACTCTAAGTCGATTGCAAAACCTCCAAGTGTTTCATCACTGCTCTAATTTCCCCGAAAGAAATTTCATTGCCCATTGCTTCTTTAGTTTGATTGATGGAGATAGGTTTAGTTTCTGTGATGTAATCACTTATTTTATTTACTTTTTCTTTGTCAATAAAGTCTGATACAGAAACTTCACCACTTTCAATATAATGTGTTAAATGGGTTTCAATTGTTGATGCCACAAAACCTCTTTCTTGTGCAATTTCTTCAACTGTTTTACCTGCTTTAAACATATCTAAGCTAACACGCTTGGTATCTGTTTTACTGATTTTAGCCGTTACCAAACCTTTTATTGGTACTTGTTCAATATCATTAGCTTCACAATAATCAGAAATCATAATCAAAAGTTCGTTACCGTATTGCTTCACTTTTACTTTACCGATGCCTTTAATGCTTTCTAGCTCTTCGTAGTTTGAAGGTAGCTTGTTGGCTAAATCTGTCAATACTTTTTGCGGTAAAACTTGATAAACGGGTACGCCGTAATCATTAGCTAAATCATCTCTCCATTTTTTGATGGTTTGGAAAAGTGCACCGTGTTTTACTCCAGCAGGCGCCACGGTTTTTCGTGTGCTTACAGTTGTGATTTCTGCTTTTTTAGAATTATTAAAATCTATTTCGGCATTGGCTTTAGTTTTTAGGTACGATAAAGTTTTAAAACCTTCGCTACATAACCTTAAAGCACTTTGTTTAATAAATATTTCTTTATTTAAACTTTCTAAAGCATCATCAATATGTTTTTTGACAGATTTGTTATCAGCATCAAAATTTGTTTCTTTTAGCTGTTTTTCGGCAGTATCCAATTGCTCTAAAAAATAAGCGCAACCTTTTTTAATCCGTTCTTGTAGATCTTCGTTTTCTTCTGGTAGCCCACTATCCTGGAGCTGTGTGTAAATTTGGCGTTTAAACTTTTCAGAAACCTCATAAATCTTGGTTTCCCCTAAATCCCTAATTTTATTAATCTCATCTAAAAAGCCTTCATTTATAGTCTGATGGTTATCTTCTGATAGTTTTTTAAGCAGAAACAAAGCACCTTTTAACGTTCTAAAGTCAAATAAATCAAATAATAAATTTTGCTGAAAAGTGATTTTTGATTGAACCAGGTGATTCTCATCTGGAGCATTCTCTTCTGCATTTCTAGTGAAGTTTGAAACTGTACCATCAGTTTTTACACTGTTAAAACTGATAGGAGAGTGCAGTACCAAGCCTTCAAAAGTTTTGCATCGGCTTAAAGCTACATAAACTTGTCCGTGGGCAAAAGCCGCATTAGCATCAATAATTGCTTTCTCAAATGTTAAACCTTGACTTTTATGGATGGTAATTGCCCAAGCTAGTTTTAATGGATACTGTAAAAAAGTACCAATTACATTTTCTTCAATTTCTTTGGAAGATGGGTTAAGTTCGTATTTAAAGTTTTGCCACTCCGCTTTGTTAACTATGATTTCCTGATAATCGTCAGGGCATTTTACATAAATAGTTTCGTCTTTGATTTTAGTGATTTTACCAATTTTACCATTGAAGTAAAGCTTATCTCGCGATATATCATTTTTCACAAACATCACCTGTGCGCCAATCTTAAAAGTGAGTTCAGCTGAATTTGGATAAGAGAACTCAGGGAAGTCGCCGTGGACTTCAGCATTGAAAGTGTAATCTTTGCCTTTTAAGCCTTTTAATTTGTTCTCGTTGATTTGGTTTGCCGAGTAATTGTGAGAGCTTAAAGTGATATAACCTTCATCTTCATGTGGGTTAAAATCTGGAATGTAACGAGAATTGAGTTTTTCTAAAGTTGCAGCGTCAATCTTGTTTTCTCTTACGGCATTTAAAATCCCAATAAAAAAATCATCCGACTGACGGTAAATATGTTTTAGCTCAATGTTTATTGGAAAAGTTTGTTTTAAGGCATTGCTATTGAAAAAGTAGATATTGCTGTAATGGTCTCTTAGTAAAGCCCATTCATCATCCTTAATTACTGGCGACAACTGATGCAAATCGCCAATCATCAATAGTTGTACGCCTCCAAAAGGTTTTGTTCTATCACGGTAACGCTTTAAAACATCGTCGATACTGTCTAAAGTATCTGCCCGCACCATACTGATCTCATCAATCACCAATAAATCCAAGCTTTTAATCAGGTTGATTTTCTCCCGATTCATTTTGCGATTCTGGTTATTTTTATCGCCCTGACCAGGAACATAAGGACCAAAAGGCAGTTGAAAAAAAGAGTGAATGGTGCTTCCGCCAGCATTAATTGCAGCCACACCAGTAGGAGCGACTACCACCATCCGTTTTGGACATGTTTTTTTAAGCTGATGTAAAAAAGTGGTTTTTCCTGTACCCGCTTTCCCTGTTAAAAAAATGTTTCGGTCTGTAAACTGTACAAATTCGGAAGCTAATTCTAACTGAGGATTTTTTGATAACATTCAATGTTTTTTTATGCGTAAGGCGATGTGCAAATTTAAACTAATTTTTCTTTTACACGTTTCGCTTTCCACCATTCATTTGTAAAAGCTGCCGCAACCAAGCTGTATTCAATAATAGTTAGAATAGTACTTTGCTGATAAGGAAGAGTGGTGTAAGTATAATAAGTTAAACAAATCAATGCGGACCATAAAAGGGCAAAGCGCCAATTGATAAAGGGAGTGAAGCAAACCAGTATAATGATATACCAAGGGTGTACAACAGCGCTAAAAAGATAGTAGGTGAAAATAAACCAAAAGCTACCTATTATGATATTTGACGATTTAATATAAGCAATCAGAAAACCACTTAGCGTGAGAATTAATAACACAGGGCTAATATAAAGCATTGGATCATGCCCAAATAAAAACCAAGCTCCTGATTTTAACAATTGAAAAATACTGCCATTAAATTCAAAATTTCCGTAATAAAGCTTTAAGCTACTTAAAAGGTTTTGTGCTAATTCTAGGTTATGGATAAAAGGGAGAAACAAGACCAGTATCGTAAAACCAACAATTAAACCTGAATAAATCGTTTTTTTGAAACCAATATGTTTAATAAAAAGCGGTAAAAAGACTAAGGGCAAAAGTTTGGCACAAACGGCCAAACCCAAAGCAACCGAGGCGAAAACCCATTTGTTTTTTAAGAGATACCAGAAAGAAAGCAAAGTGAAAAATATCATCACCGCTTCAAAATGTAGGTTTCCTGTTAGTTCAATAATGACTAAAGGGTTTAATGCATATAAAAAAACAAGGCTTTCCTTTTTATTGAAATGACGGAGTAGTTTTCTAATCAGGTAAATGTTCCCTAAATCAAAAGCAATAATTACCAAACGTAAAATAACAATAGAGGAGAGTAGATTTCCTTTTCCAGCGAGTGCGGTAAGTAAAAAAGCAAATTGATTAATGGGTGGATACACCGAGTAGTACTCAGGTGAGTTCATTTTTTCAAATAACGATACATCTACCCAATCATAGTTGAATGCCAATAACTCTTTTGGAGTAAAAGAAAAAGGATTGATACCATGGAGAATCTGTGCGCCGTCCCAAAAAAAACGGTATAAATCATCACTTAATAAAGGGAAAGAAAAAAGGAGCGCAAGTCTTAGGATCACAGCACTCCCGTAATTTATTGTATTAAATTTTGAATCTTTAAATTCAGTGATGATGATGAAATAACCGATAAATGCTAAACCAATTGCTGTCCAATAACTATAAATGTGAGATCTATCCGGAATTAAGTAACCGATACTAATCATACCAAATAATATCACAAATAGAAAAATTGTGTAAAGTGGAACGGTTCTATATTTATCAGGAATTAGCATGTTGTTTTTGCTTTTCAAATTTCGTTTAAAATTGTGGCTTTTAGCAAATAAAAAGTAGGAGAAATTAAATGAAGGTGTTGAGACTTTAAGTAAGGGAAGTAGCAGTCAATTTCCAGCTATACCTTGGTTTTAATAAAAAATCATCTTAAATCAAAAGAACAAAAAAAAGCACCGTCAATTGACGGTGCTTTTTTATAATTCTTTATGTCTCGTCCTGAAATAACGTTACACAAACAGTAATGTTATGAAAGAAGAAACAGAGAATGAGTATGTTAGAAGAAGCTCAAAGGATTACAGCCTATCTTTTAAACTGAAGGTTGTTG
>JBBKWF010000011.1:0-615937 GCA_037968815.1 Pelobium sp.
CAGCAAAGAAAAATTAAAATCAAAAATTATAAAACAAAAAATAGCATCATGGAAATCCACAATGCTATTTAATTTTTTTATCCTTGTATAACTGTAACGCTATTTCAGGACGAGACAAAGTTATAGGGCATTATTAAATCCAACTCTCTGTTACAAATTGATTTATTTAGATCTTATGGCCTCTACCGGGTCCAACCTTGCTGCTGAAAAGGCAGGCCAAAAACCAGAAATCACACCAATAATAACGGATATACTGATGCCTCTAACAATGTTAGCTGTCCCTAGAACAATTTCTACGTCAAAGCCATAAGTTGCCACCAGAGTCCCTAAATAAACGACTCCCAACCCAATTAAGCCACCAATAATACAAAGTGCAATTGCCTCAAATAAAAACTGCATTAATATGAAGTAATTTTTGGCACCCAAAGATTTTTGAATACCGATAATATTGGTACGCTCTTTTACGGATACAAACATAATGTTAGCAATTCCAAAACCACCTACCAAAATAGAAAATCCACCGATAATCCAACCCGCAATATCCACAATACCAAAAAGTTGATCTAGTTGCCCCGATAATATGGTGGTTTTATTTAGTGCAAAATTGTCATCCTCCACAGGTCTAATTCGGCGTATGGAGCGCATTAAACCTCTTAACTGACTTTCAACATCGGCAATACTGTAATTCTCTTTCCCCCTTACGGTGATTTGAGGTCCGTATCTACCACTTTGAACATCCACCAAGTTTCTGGCAAAATTTAGCGGAATTAGCAAAGTTTTATCCGATGAAAAGCCCAATAAGTCCTCTCCTTCTCTCACAAAAACACCAATAACAGTCACATTGCGTCCCATTACTTTTACGTCTTTTCCCATCGCTGTTTGATTTGGAAAAAGTCCATCGGCCAGTTCTGAACCTATCAAACAAACGGGTGCACCACTATTTGATTCATTGTCGGTAAAATATCTTCCGTCAGATAAATCAAAATTTGCGGTTTTATTATAGTCTTGTGATGCGGCAGTAATTTGTGCACCTTCAACGCTGTTGCTTCTGTATTTTAAAGTACGGTTAGATAAATTTATCTGATAAGAAACCCCATCTGCGACTGTAATTCTCTCTTTTAAATCCTCATAGTCTCGCAAAGTAGGTTGTGGGCGTTGCATATATTTCCACCAAGGGTAATCCCCAAAACCACCCCAAGGCCACTTTTGAATATAAATTGTTTTGCTACCAAGCTTATCTACGCTTGACTGCAGGTTACCTCTAAACGTATCAACAGCAGCAAAAACGGTGATAATGGTAAAAATACCAATGGTAATACCCAACAACGACAGAAAAGTACGTGTGCGGTTTTGCCTAAGTGCATCAAAAGCAAAAATAAAGCTTTCACGAAAGAGTTTTAAAAATAGCATCATTACGTTTTAGACATTCGGCCTAATAATAAGTTACATTATCATCAATATTTATTAATAGCCAATATACTAATTAGCAATATAAAAAATCCAGTCGTTCAGATTAGAAAACTAAGAACGATTAATTGTGTGGATTTAAAAAAGATGTGATTTGAGAATTGATTTTGACTGCAATACAAATTGCTATTAAGGAGCTTTACTTCACAGCTTATCACTTAAAAATTATGAGTACAGGTAATGAATGGAATTATCTAGGATACACTATTTTATTTTCTATTAAACACGAAAAAACTACTAATCAATAAAAGAATTAATAAAGATACCCCGATAATAAAAGTTGAACTTAGATAAAAAGCTCTATTTTCTTCTTCAACAACCCAGGTATTATCTTCTACTTTTAATTTTACTTGGTGGTTGTTGCTGTTATTTAATAGGTATTGCTGTTGTGGCAAACCCTTAGTGGCTAAAATTAAAGTACACTTATTATTGGACATATCCTTAAACAAAGCACATTTCACATCAATAGCGCTGATTTTTTCAGGCATATTTATCAACTCTGCAAATAAATTAGTTTCATGCCCTAACTGTACTTGAATATTTGAAAAATCCAACTTATTGCCATTAACTATTAAAGAACAGTTTTTTATAAAATGCTGAATTACTAGCTGGTTAAATTCCTCTGGGGTTTTATAAGCGTTTTTACCGAAAACATAATCCACCTCACCTTCAAAAGCGGTTAATGAACTTTTTATCAGTAAAATGGACTTACCATTTTGCTCATAAATCATTAAACTCGCTATATCTGGGTTATGAGCATACGTTGGTTTAAAGCCTGACGATAAGACTATAAAACACACCGTCTTTAGTATTGAAAAATATTTTCTAATTAGCATAAGCTCCGGCTAGTCCGTTAATAAAATTATTATTGCCTGCTTTATCAACATGGTAGTGGTATCCTCTTATTGTATCAGAATGTCCTCTGTTCGAATCTAAATCTGTATACTCTGTACCCGCAACACTTAACCTTTCATAAATACCAAAACCATCCATTGCATAGCCAATCATAGATGCGTGACCGTCTGTCTGCTCTATTTTCTTTGTTAAACCAGTAGCGGCGTGATAGTGATATCCAGCGGCTAAGTTTATATGAGCACCGTAATCATCAAAGGGTGCAATGGTATAGGCCGCTAATATTACATTTACCGGAGCAGGAGCATCAAAAACAACTCCATCAAATGCAATTCCTCTGCTTGATGGCCCCGCAGTACTGCCCGGTCCGCCCGGTCCAGTAGCAAAAGTATAGGAAGAAGTTAATTTTACCGGAGTAATAGGAATATAAAAAGTGTTACTTACAGTTGAAACATAAGATGGCAAACATTCTACACAATAGTTTTTATACTGAGCGCCTACATTAGGGTTTGCCACCGCAGCACAGTCCTCTTGTGTAAGCGTTTTTGTGATCACACCTGTAGAGGTATTGTACATTTGCCAAGTGGCATCATTATAAAAAGTAGACAAGTTCTTTATAAAATCTCCATCAACATCATAAACATTCCCTCCTGATAACCATATACCGCCTTTAGTAGCGTCATCTGAAATATTGGTTGGGCACCATGGTCCCATATCATGATCTGCCGGAGTGCTTTTGGTTACAATTTTATAACAGAGAGCAGTTGTTCCATTAGAGAGTGAACGGGATTCCGTTGTAATTACTACAGAACCACTCGAAGTAATAAAGTTTGTAGCATCTACGCTAACAACTGTACCTGTATCAGTCGAGGATGAAGTATTATTGTCTTTTTTGCAAGAATTCACTGCACTTAAAATAGATGCAAATATTAAAATCTTATGTATCATAGCTTGTTGTTTTTATGTTTATACGATTAACTTTTTCTCTTCCTTCTAACTTTTCAATAAAATGATAATTATATATTAGAGGCTACGTTTTCAAGGATACAGTCATGTTTATAATAAAATAACACCGGCTTAAACAACCGATGTTATTTCAATATCTCAGGACTTAAATCTGCTTATCTGCCATTTCCCGGTCTCTGACCGCCACCTTGTCCTTGTGGTGGCCTTTGTCCACTAGGCTTAGGTGCTTTAGTAAGTTCTTCTTTAGAAATAAAACCATCACTATTTGTATCAATTTTAGAGAAGTTATCTGCAAGCGGTCCTTTCACTTCTGCTTTTGAAAGCTTACCATCTTTATTGCTATCCATTTGGGCAAACAGTTCTTCAACAGATGGGTGACCTCCTTTTGTTTTTTCAGTAGTTTCTGTATTCTTTTTAGATGAGCAACTTGCAATCGACACCATAATCATTGCTACTGCAAAAACATTTAACATTGTTTTTTTCATAATAATTTACTTGTTTTTAATAATTTGAAGTTGTTGTTCTTTCAAAATTTAATATTCCATTAGCTCAATAATTTTATCAGCTTTTTTCACATTACCTCTTTCCAGATGTACACTACTTTATACGAGTCTATTTTTCGAATCCTTCGGTATCACCAAAAATTATTCTGCATTAAACCAACCCTATTAGGTAAACACATTAAAGACCACCAATAAATGGTGTAGAAAGTGAAATCTCCAGTATTCTTTGAAGTTATTTTAGTCAATATAAAAGCAGCTAATTTCATTAAAAAGTCACTTAAATGGCATTATAACAACTAATTAAATATTTGAAGATATTTTTCTTAAATTTGCGCCCAAATTATTGTTTAATATATGAAGTTATCACAGTTTAAATTCGATTTACCAGAGTCTCTTATTGCCAACACTCCTTCCGAAAGTCGCGATGAATCACGATTAATGGTTTTAGATAGAAAGACGGGCAAAATAGAACATAAAATATTTAAAGACGTTCTGGGTTATTTTAACGAGAAAGACGTGATGATTTTGAATAACACCAAGGTTTTTCCGGCCCGTTTATACGGTAACAAAGAGAAAACTGGTGCTACCATCGAAGTGTTTTTGTTAAGAGAGCTAAATAAAGAGCTTCGCTTATGGGATGTTTTGGTTGATCCAGCTCGTAAAATCAGAGTAGGTAACAAACTTTATTTTGGCGATGACGATTTATTAGTTGCTGAAGTAGTTGACAACACTACATCAAGAGGACGTACCATCCGTTTCCTTTTTGACGGAACAGATGAAGAGTTTAGACAAAATATTGAAATTTTAGGCGAAACTCCACTTCCAAAATACATTAACCGTAAGCCAACTCCAGAAGATAAAGAACGTTACCAAACTATTTTCGCTAAAAACGAAGGCGCAGTTGCAGCACCAACAGCTGGTTTGCACTTTAGCCGTGAGCTTTTAAAAAGACTAGAGTTAAAAGGTATTGATTTTGCCGAAGTAACTTTACACGTTGGTCTAGGTACTTTTCGCCAGGTAGAGGTTGAAGATTTAACCAAGCACAAAATGGATTCGGAGCAAATCATTATTGATCAAAATGCTGCGAACATTGTAAATAAGGCTAATGAGGAAAAAAGAAGAGTTTGTGCGGTAGGTACAACAGCTATGAGAAGTATTGAGTCTGCTGTTTCTGCTAACCATATGTTAAAACCAGTTAACGATTGGACTTCAAAATTTATTTTCCCTCCATACGAGTTTAGCATTGCTAACAGTATGATCACTAATTTCCACACACCAGAATCAACTTTATTGATGATGGTTTCTGCATTTGGTGGATACGATTATATAATGAAAGCTTATGAAGAAGCCGTAAAAGAAAAATACAGATTCTATAGCTATGGTGATGCCATGTTAATTATCTAAAAACATAAAAAAGACCGAAAATTTCGGTCTTTTTTGTTTACTTCGCTTTTGTATGAGTAACCACTCCTTTTATACGATTATAGTTGCCGGCGGAAGCGGAAGCAGAATGAATAGCGATATTCCGAAACAGTTTTTAGAACTAAACGGAATACCTATTTTAATGCATACCATTTCTACTTTTCACCAAAACCAACATCGTCCTAAAATTATCTTGGTGCTCTCTGAGGGTGATTTAGCCTTATGGCAACAGCTTATTACTAAGTATCAGTTCCACACTCCCCACCAAGTGATTAATGGTGGCGTAGAACGATTTTACTCTGTAAAAAATGGACTTAGCTTAATTAAAGAAGCAAACGCTATTGTAGCTATACACGATGCCGTGAGACCTTTAGTTTCTCAAGAAAGTATCAACGCTTGTTTTAACACGGCAATTAGCAACGGTAACGCCATTGCTTCGGTTCCGGCAAGGGATTCTATCCGCAGATTAACTAATGGCAAATCAGAAGCTCTAAAGCGATCTGAAGTGTGTTTAATACAAACACCACAAACTTTTCAAATAGAACAGCTCAAGATTGCTTATCAGCAAGATTTTAACTCTTTTTTCACTGATGATGCTTCTGTTGTTGAAAAAGCTGGATTCAACATCAACCTAGAAAAAGGTGGTGAATTTAATTTTAAGATAACCTTTAAGGAAGATTTAAAACTGGCAGAAACCATTTTAAATTTGAGGGCTTAATTAATATCTTAGTATATCCCCCAAAGTAGCTATTGCTAAATCTAGCTCTTTCTTATCTATCTTTCCAACTCTTTTAATCAGCCTGTCTTTAGATACAGAACGGATATGGAAAACCAAAAGTTCAGAAAGCTCTAGCAAGCCATTACTTTCTTTAGGTGTTAAAATTGGATTTCCTTGATAGTTTTTAATTTTGGTTGTTAAAGGTGCAGTAATAACAATTTGCAAATACTTATTCAGCATATTACCACTTAAAATAACTACAGGGCGGTAGCCCGCTTGTTCGCTTCCTTTGGCCGGATCTAAGCTGGCGTACCAGATTTCTCCTTGCTTCAATCTTCTATCTGTTTAAAGTACTCTTCCATACCTTCTTCTGCCATAGTTAATATATCCTCATCATCAACTGCAGATTTATACGATTTAACATATTCAGCTTTAGTTAATTGATCTAAGTAGATTTTTAATGCCTTTTCAATAAGTTTGTTTTTAGGCAACTTTAAAGCCTTTGCTTTTTCTGTGAGCAAAATCATCAAATCATCAGGAAGGGTACTTGTAAACGTAGTCATGCCTTAATCTATTTATAAATCAAATTTACATTTTATATTTATAAATTGTAAATAAAAAAAGCAAAACACATTTTCGTATTTTGCTTTTATATTGTTTGAATTATTTAAACTATGCGCCTCGTATCACTCTTAAAAGTACGGCAATAATAGCTATCACTAATAAGATGTGAATTAGGTTTCCGCCAAACGGTGACACAAACGCCCCTAATATCCAAAGTATAATTAAAACAACTGCGATTAAATAAAGTAAATTTCCCATGATAGATTTTTTTTAATAAAGTTTAACAATAATGTATATGTTATAACTTATCTAAAAGCAGACCAATCGAAAAAAAACACTCAAAATACCAAAAAAAGCCGTTGAGGCCTAATTACAGTGTATATAATTTAATACAAAAAAAAAGAGACCCATGTTTTGAGTCTCTTTTTTCTAATATTCATCTTCGTTAAAGAAGAAATCATCCTTAGTAGGATAATCTGGCCAAATCTCTTCAATGTTTTCATAAGGCTCTCCGTCATCTTCTAATGCCTGTAGGTTTTCTATAACTTCTACCGGTGCACCAGAACGAATTCCGTAATCAATTAACTCATCTTTGGTAGCTGGCCAAGGAGCATCTTCTAAGTGAGATGCTAATTCTAGTGTCCAATACATAATCGTAGAATTTTTATTTTAATGTTTTGCAAAACTAAATTAAAATTTAAGAGTTACTAAAAAAGTTTTCAACAATTTTTAAATCCTAGGGATCCAGATATTTTCATCACTATTATTGTTGAAAACCACCTTCCTACTTAAAGTGAAAAGATAGTCAGAAAGACGGTTTAAGTAAATAATTACTTTTTCATCTACAAACTCAGTTTCTGCCAAATGTACCGCCAACCTTTCTGCTCTCCGGCAAACGCACCTTGCAATATGGCAATAAGAGGCTGTTGTATTACCGCCAGGCAGAATAAAATGCTTCAATGGTGGCAAAAAAGTATTCATTTTGTCCATTTCTGTTTCTAAAAGCTCAATATCGGCATCTATTAAATCTGGAATTTTCATTCTTGATTTTTCAGGGTCAGATGCTAAAGTTGAACCTACCGTAAATAAACGGTCCTGAATCTCTTTCAACACATTTTGATCTTCTTGTAAAATACTTTGGTCTCTTATTAAGCCTATGTATGAGTTAAGTTCATCCACGGTTCCATAACTTTCTATCCGTAAATGATGCTTTGGAACCCGTGTACCTCCAATTAAAGAAGTGTAGCCCTTATCTCCTGTTTTAGTATATATTTTCATAAAATCTGGTAAATTTTTATTGTTGAAACGCTGTATAAACCAGTTTTTTCAACGCTAACAAGGTAATCCAAAAATTGCTCAACAAAAAAGGCGAGTTAAAAAAACTCGCCTTTTTACATAAAAACTAAAAAAAATTATAATTCCTGCATTTTTGAATGCACTGTTCTGATATCCGGATTTTTATAATCCTCTTCTATTAAGCCGTCACGCATTCTCACAATTCGGTGAGCGTGTTGGGCAATATCTTCTTCGTGGGTTACAATAATAATGGTATTCCCTTTAGCATGAATATCCTCAATTAAACCCATAATTTCAATAGAAGTTTTGGTATCTAAGTTTCCGGTAGGCTCATCAGCTAAAATAATAGACGGGTTATTGATCAAAGCTCTAGCAACAGCTACTCTTTGTCTTTGCCCACCCGAAAGTTCATTTGGCTTGTGGTGCACCCTATTTCCAAGTCCTACGTTCTCTAAAGCTTGTACAGACCTTGCATCACGATCTTTCTTTTTTATACCCGCATAAATCAACGGTAAAGCAACATTGTCTTGAGCAGATGAACGTGGCAGTAAATTAAACGTTTGAAAAACAAAGCCTATTTCTTTATTTCGAACATTAGCCAACTCACTATCAGTCATTTGGCTAACATTTATTCCGTTTAAAATGTACTCCCCTTTTGTAGGTGTATCTAAACAGCCTAACAAATTCATTAAAGTAGATTTCCCAGAACCAGAAGGCCCCATTAAAGCAACAAACTCCCCTTTATTTATAGTTAAAGAAACAGATTTAAGCGCATGGATAACCTCTGTACCGATAACGTACTTACGTCCTAAATCTGTAATGGTAATTAATGGTTGCATTTTTCCTTTTCTATTCAGACAGTTAAAAGTCGCTTTTGTTACGCAACAAAAACAATTATTTCTGAATCACTTTTGAAACTTTAATGTATTCCTCATTTTTTAAAGGAGCATTTTTTAGTGCTTCTTCACGAGTTAACTCCTGAATAACAACATCCGGACGTAAAACATTAACTGCTTCATTCATATATATAAGCGGTTTAACGCCAGAAGTGTCCAATTCGTTTAGTTTCTCCATGAAACTCAAAATCTCACTCAATTCCTCAATTGATCTTTCTTTTTCAACCTCCGTCAACTCTAAACGAGCTAAATGCGCTATTTTATCAACCGTTTCTTTGTCTATTTTCATTGCTTTATGTTAAAAAGTCAGAAGTCCGATATCCGTAGAACGGCACTTCTAATTTCATTTTTCTATTCTTCTAAAATATATCCCTATCCAAACTGCGGACTGCCGACTAAACAACACGTTTTAAAGCTGTTAAAAAGTCAGAAGCCCGATGTCCGCAGAACTTAACTTCTATTAATTTATTTTCATCCTCAAACTAAGCTCTCCGCCCAAACTGTAGGCTATCGACAGCGGACTGCCGACTTAAAGCCTATAATCTAGTTTAGAATTAATTTTTTCAAAAACCAAATCTCTTAGTATTTCATCATCCTTAATGTCAAAACCAGAAACATCAATAGGTTTGTGTACGCAAATATGCGAAACTCCGGGCTTGCATCCATATTTTATACCGTCATCCCACCAAATTTTCCAATTATCTTTTAAAGTTACTGGTATTATCGGTATTTGGTGCTCAATTGCTAAACGAAATGGCCCGTTTTTAAACTCATGCAAAATTGGAGGATACTCTGTCCCAATCTTTCCTTCCGGAAAAATAACAGGCGACATTCCTTCCTTTATCCTTTCAGATACTTTTTTGAAAGCTCTAAATGAGGACATTTTACTTTCTCTATTTACAGGAATATCAATTGTTTGGAAAAAAACCTTTGTTACTGGATTTTTAAGCAACTCTTCTTTACCCAAGAAAAAGAAATTGCCCTTAGCAACTAAGCTCATGGCAAATATATCCAAATTTGAAGCATGATTTGGGCATATAATATAAGGTTTACTCCAATCTATATCTACTTCATACTCCACTTTAAAAATAAAACCGCTAAGTACAGAAGGTACAAATGCACATATTTTCCTCAAAAAATTTAATTGAGGATAAGTCCTCTTGCTCCTAGAAAGCAAATAAACAAACGGTAAGGTTGGCACAAAAATCAGTACTACCATTGCCAAGTGCCAGTAGCGTGTTGCTTGCCTTAAAATTTGTTTCATCACCCTCAAAATTATAAATTTTCTGTACTTTCGCCACATTATGGAAACTGTTGTTAGCGGAATTAGATCTACAGGTAAGTTACACCTCGGAAATTATTATGGTGCGGTAAGCAATTTTGTAAAGATGCAAAATGAACACAATTGCTTTTTCTTTATTGCCGATTACCACTCATTAACTACACACCCTACCCCTGGCGACTTACATGGAAACATTAAACAGGTTTTAGTAGAATACTTAGCTGCCGGTTTAGATCCTGAAAAAACCACATTATATATACAGTCTGATGTTCCAGAAATAGCAGAACTATATTTATACATGAATATGAACGCCTATTTAGGCGAATTGGAGCGTAGCGCTTCTTTTAAAGATAAAATTAGATCCAACCCAAACAACGTAAACGCTGGTTTATTAACTTATCCGGTTTTAATGGCTGCAGATATTTTAATTCACCACGCTACAAAAGTACCCGTAGGTAAAGATCAAGAGCAACATTTAGAAATGACCCGTACATTTGGCAATCGTTTCAACAACCTTTACCAAACCGAGTATTTTAAAGAACCTTATGCTTTTAGCTACTCTAAAGAGTTGGTAAAAATACCAGGCTTAGACGGTAAAGGGAAAATGGGTAAATCTGAGGGCGAAATGAACGCTGTTTATTTGTCGGATAGTCCAGCGGTTATCCGTAAAAAAGTAATGAAAGCAGTTACAGATGGTGGTCCAACTCAAGATAACCAAGAAAAACCTCAGGAAGTACAAAACCTTTTTGACTTAATGAAAGTTGTTTCTACTGCTGATACTTTGGCTCATTTTGACGAACTTTACAATAAATGCGAAATCCGTTATGGCGATTTTAAAAAGGCTTTAGCTGAGGATATGATTATTGCTACACAACCTATTCGCGAAAAAATAGATTTTATTTCTGGAGATACCGTTTTATTGCGCCAAGTTGCAAAACATGGAGCAGCAAAGGCCAGAGAAAGTGCGCAGAAAACCATTAAAGAGGTCAGAGAAATTATAGGTTTCAGAAACTTTTAGTAGATTAATATCGTTAAACCCCCTTATTAAATTCATTTTATGCATATAGCTATAGTTGGAAATATTGGTGCAGGAAAAACCACGCTAACAGAATTGTTGGCTAAAAATTATGGTTGGGAAGCAATGTATGAAGCCGTTGATAACAACCCCTACCTCGAAGATTTTTATAGCGATATGAAAAGATGGAGCTTTAATCTGCAAATTTATTTTTTAAATAGCAGGTTTCAGCAAATAAATGAGATACAGAAAGGCACCGCTACTATTGTACAAGACCGTACAATTTATGAGGATGCACATATTTTTGCAGAAAATCTACATGATATGGGCTTAATGACCACTAGAGATCATGACAATTATCGTTCGATTTTTGACAGTATGACTTCTTTTATTAAGCCACCAGATTTGTTAATTTACTTAAAAGCATCTGTTCCAACTTTGGTTGAAAACATTCAGCGCCGAGGTAGAGAATATGAAGCAGGGATAAGAATTGATTACCTACAAAAACTAAACGAAAAATACGACCGTTGGATTAAAGGCTATAAAGAGGGTAATTTATTGATTTTGGATAAGGATAAATTAGATTTCACCAATAACCCTGACGACTTGGCGTTTATCATTGAAAGCGTTGAACGCGAAATTAACGGACTTTTTAAATAACATTTCCAGATGAAAATTTTAGGTATCATTCCAGCTAGATTTGCTTCTACCCGCTTCCCGGGGAAACCACTGATAGATTTAGCTGGTAAAAGCATGATACAGAGAGTTTACGAGCAAGCTAAAAAGGCATCGTCTTTAGCAGAAGTAGTTGTTGCTACGGATAGTGAAGAGGTTTTTAAAGCTGTTACTGCATTTAGAGGGAATGTAATCATGACATCGGACAAGCACCAAAGCGGTACGGATAGATGTGCAGAGGTTTCTAAGAAGATGATTGGTTATGATGCCATTATCAACATACAAGGAGACGAACCCTTAATTGACCCAAAACAAATCAATCTATTGGCAAGTTGTTTTAATGATATTGCTACTGATTTAGCCACGCTTATCAAAAAAATAAAAACCACTGAAGAGCTTTTCAATTTCAACACGCCAAAAGTTATTATCAATAGTAAATCTGAAGCTATCTATTTTAGTAGGCAGGTAATTCCGTACTTAAAAGATGTTGCGCCCGAAGATTACCTAAAGAAACACACCTTTTACAAGCACATTGGTATTTACGGCTACAGAACTACAACCTTAGGCATTATTGCTGGGATGGACTTAGGTAATCTAGAGTCCTCTGAAAAGCTTGAGCAACTGCGCTGGATTGAAAACAGTTGCAAGATTAAAGTTGCCATTACAGAAAAAGAAAGTTTAGCTATTGATAGCCCAGAGGATGTGAAAAAAGTTTTGGCAGTTTTGAAGAAGTAGTTTCCAGTCCTCCACTCAACTAGGACTCACTCACCCATTTTTTAGCGGCATCCTCTTCACTCATTTTAAACCCCTTTGCTTCTCCGGGAGTTAATTCAGAAAAAACATCCGTGAATTTTTCTACGACGGTTTCGTCAGTTACTACGGCAATCTTTTTCCATTTAGTAAAATTCTTCATTCCGGCCCACATGTCCTGAATCCAAGCACCCGCTGTCCAGTTTTTTACTTCGGTTTTTAAAACCAATATATAATTGATTTCCCCATATTTATCGGCATTTCTTTCCAAGGCTGGAAGTAAAACATTTTTCAGATCGTCAGCATTCACTTCATTAAATGCTTCAACGCCAACAACGTGGTCTGGTAAATTTTCGATTAGTTTTAACATAGGATAAGTTTTTAAATGATTTACAGATATCAACAGTAAGTATCAAAAACTTATCCAAAACAATCAATTTATAACGCAGGGTTCTCGAAAAGAGAAACCCTGCTTGGACAAAATCCCTTATCCAACACTACTACTAGTGACCAATGAACTTTCCTAAGTAAAAACTAACTAACTAACTAACTAACTATGCAACGGACGTTGTTTCACCATTCCTCCGTAAGTATCATCAACGGTATGCATTACAATAAATGCTTGTTTATCAATGTTTTTAACCAAGTTTCTGAGCTTTGTTACCTCTAACCTAGTTACCACGGTGAAAACAATTTTCATATCTATTTCTTCAGGTTTTAAGTTTTTGACATAACCTCTTTCACCTTTATAAATGGTTACGGCCCTGCCTAAAATTTTTGTAATAGCCTGACGAATTTGTTCGTTTTGAGAGGATATAATGGTTACTCCAATATATTCTTCTACCCCGTGAATAATAAAATCAACCGTTTTAGATGCAGATAAATAGGTCAAAATTGCATACAAAGCTGTTTCTACATCAATAACCCAAGCGGCCACGCTAAAAATCAATATATTAAACAGCAAAATAATATCGCCCACACTCAAGCTTACATTTTTGGAGATAAACAAAGCTAAAACCTCTGTCCCGTCAATTACAGCACCACCTCTAATACTTAAACCAATACCTCCTCCTAAAAAGAAACCACCAAAAACGGCAATAAGTAGTTTATCTGAAGTTATTATTGGAAAAAAATTAAAAGTTAACATTAACGCCAAGCCAGAGATAGCTAAAATTGTTTTAATAGCAAATGCTTTAGAAATCTGTTTAAGACCCAACAAAACAAAAGGAATATTTATAACAACCACAATTAAACCTAGTCCGTAGCCCGTTTTAATATTTAGCAAAAGGGAAATCCCCATTGCGCCACCATCTAAAAAATTGTTTGGCAATAAAAAGCTTTTCAATCCAAAAGCGGCAGAAGTTATTCCTAACAAAATCAAAGATGTCTCTTTAATTATTATCCAAAAATCTGCTTTTCGGTATACAAATTGTAACTTTCTTTTTAACTTCTTTAACCACATAGGTGGCAAATATAAATTAAAAAAGAGCTTGCACTCACAATCAAATCAAACAAAATGACGCTTAAAAGTATAAACCCTGTTAACGGAGCTACAATCCAAACATACACCGAGCTATCTGCAAAAGAAATAGAACAAAAAATAACTGCAACACAGCAAGCTTGGCTAAAGTGGCGCAAAGTAACCTTTAGTAACAGAGCTAGTTCAATGCTAAACCTTGCTGAACTTTTAAAATCAAAAAAAGAGGATTTGGCAAAGGTGATGACGCTGGAAATGGGGAAACCACTAAAAGAAAGCATTGCAGAAATTGAAAAATGCGCATCGGTTTGCGAATATTACGCAGAAAAAACTGAGGTTTTTTTACAGGATAAAATAGTAGAAACAGAAGCAAGTAAAAGTTATGTTTCTTACCAACCAATGGGTGTGATTTTAGCGGTAATGCCGTGGAATTTTCCGTTTTGGCAGGTATTTAGGTTTTTAGCTCCTAACTTAATGGCAGGTAATTGTGGAGTTTTAAAACACGCTTCAAATGTTTCGAAATGTGCGCTTTTAATTGAAGCTTTAGTTTTAGAAGCTGGCTTTCCAGAAAATGTATTTACCACTTTATTGGTTTCCGGAAAAAATGTAAACCAGATTATTGAAAATCCATTAATAAAAGCTGTTACCCTTACCGGCAGCACCAATGCTGGTAAAAAAGTCGCTGAAACAGCAGGAGCAGTATTAAAAAAGTGTGTGTTAGAACTCGGCGGAAGCGATGCCTATATCATATTAGAAGATGCGGATTTAGAATTGGCCGCAGAAACTTGTGCTAATGCTCGGTTAATAAATAACGGACAAAGTTGCATTGCCGCTAAACGATTTATTGTAGTAGAACCTGTTTTAGAAAAGTTCAGCCAGCTGTTGCTCTCAAAAATGAAAGCTAAAAAAACAGGCGATCCATTTGATAAAACTACCGATTTGGGTCCAATGGCAAATATGGAACTACGAGATGATTTACATGAACAAGTAAAAAAATCTATAGCATTAGGTGCAGAATGTATTTTGGGAGGTGAAATCCCGAAAAGCGAAGGTGCATTTTATCCAGCAACCATCCTTACGAAAGTAAAAAAAGGCATGCCTGCGTTTGATGAAGAACTATTTGGCCCAGTGGCTTCAGTTATTGTTGCAAAAAATACTGAGGAAGCCATTGCAATTGCTAACGATTCTGACTTTGGATTAGGGGGTGCGATATTTACTGCGGATGAAGCAAAAGGTAATGAGATAGCTCGTAATGAACTGCAAGCAGGAAGTGTATTTGTAAATCAAGGTGTAAAGTCTGACCCTAGATTACCTTTTGGAGGCATTAAACAATCTGGTTATGGCAGAGAGTTGGGTTTACACGGTTTATTAGAGTTTATTAACATTAAAACCGTTTCTATTAAATAAGCTGATGCGGTTATCTAATATCTATTAATAATTGTTTTGATTTCTCAATCTGAGCCATAATGTCTCGTCTGTAGCCAGACTCTTCTAAAACTCGTTCAAGATCTGTGATTGACATATTACAAGCATTAATAGCTGCTGTTTTATTATAAACATCGGCTATTTTTTGGCTTTTGTATAAAGCATATTCTTGATAAGCCAAACCCCTATTCTGGTAAAGTTTATAGTCATTTGGGCTTAAGTCTAATGCCGAAGAAAAGTCTCTAATAGCACCATACAATAGCTTTTCGTGTTCTGCTGAATTGCCACCTTTATAAGTTGAAGCATATAAACTTTTAGCTTTTCCGCGGTAGTAATAAGCTGCGGTTTCAGTAGGCTTCAAAGCAATTAAGCGATCAAAGGCGCTAATAGATTTTTTATATTCTGCCGCATGATAGCTGGAATAACCCATCATCCACAAAGCATTCATATTACTTCTATCGCTAGCGTATGCTTTCTCAAAATAACCCGCTGCAGCGCTAAATTGCCCTCCAGTCATGGCTTTTTGTCCTAACCTCTCAAACGGAGTTTGGGCAAAAGCAACATTTGCAAAAAAAGAAATGCTGGTTAAAATTAAAATAAATGGTCCTTTCATCGGTTCAGAATACTCTGGCTATCAAAAATAAAAATACTAAATAATAACGTCTATTGTAAATAAATATTTTGCTTACACCATACTGACGTAATTTCACATTTTTTATCGAAAAATAAGCGTATTTTAATTATTCGTCAAATAAAAACCGATAAAACTCATTGGCATAAACCTTGTAAAATATAGTTTCATATATCGTTATAGCCTAAACTGCAGTTTACCCTGCCAATTTGGCGTTTCATCATAAAAAAAATACATGAGCAACTTTGATCAGTTCGATTTTAACCAAGCATTACCCATCATAAATGAAGATACCGAGTTTTTCCCTTTGATGTCTCCAGAAGACGAGGAAGAAATGAATAAGGAGCAAACACCAGAAATTTTATCAATTCTACCTTTGCGTAATACCGTTTTATTTCCAGGAGTGGTAATACCAATTACTGTAGGCAGAGATAAATCAATTAAACTGATAAAAGACGCTTATAAAGGCGATAAAATTATTGGAGTTGTAGCACAAAAGGATGTAAACATTGAAGACCCTACTTTTGAGGAGCTAAACGCTATTGGTACAGTTGCCATAATTGTTAAAATGTTACAAATGCCCGATGGTAATACCACCGTAATTATTCAGGGAAAAAACAGATTTAAACTTGGCGAACAAACCCAAACCGAGCCATATTTAAAGGCTACAGTAGAGAAATTTGAGGAAATACGCCCTAAAGTGGATAAAGAATTTAAAGCAATGGTAGCTTCTGTTAAAGAGCTTGCAATGCAAATTATTCAGTTTTCTCCAAACATCCCTTCAGAAGCGGCTATCGCTATAAAAAACATTGATAGTGTTCCGTTTTTAATCAATTTCATATCATCAAATATGAATGCCAGCGTTGCTGATAAACAGTTGATGCTTGAAGTTGCAAACCTTCGCGAAAGAGCTACAATGGTTTTAGGGCATTTAAGTATGGAACTGCAAATGCTTGAGCTAAAAAATCAAATTCAGAGCAAGGTAAAAGTTGATTTGGATAAGCAACAGCGTGATTATTTTTTAAATCAGCAATTAAAAACAATTCAAGAAGAACTGGGTGGTAACTCTCCGGATATGGAGATTGAAGATTTAAGAGATAAAGCAAAAAAGAAAAAGTGGAGTAAAGAAACTGATACTCATTTTAATAAAGAGCTTGATAAATTAGCAAGAATGAATCCGGCTGCAGCCGATTATTCTGTCCAAATAAATTACTTAGAAGTATTATTAGACTTGCCTTGGGGAACTTTCACCAAAGACAACTTCGATTTAAAAAGAGCTCAAAAAGTATTAGACAGAGACCATTATGGTTTAGATAAAGTTAAAAAACGGATTATTGAATATTTGGCTGTTTTAAAGCTAAAACACAATATGAAAGCACCAATTTTATGTTTGGTTGGCCCTCCGGGAGTTGGTAAAACATCTTTGGGTAAATCAATTGCGAAAGCTTTGGGACGTAAATATGTACGTATGGCTTTAGGTGGAATACGTGATGAAGCCGAAATCCGCGGGCACCGTAAAACTTATATTGGCGCAATGCCAGGGCGTGTAATTCAATCGTTAAAAAAAGCAGGTTCATCAAACCCGGTTTTTGTATTAGATGAAATTGATAAAGTGGGTAACGATTTTAGAGGCGACCCTTCTTCTGCCCTATTGGAGGTTTTAGACCCAGAGCAAAACAGCGCTTTCGTAGATAATTTTGTAGAGTTGGATTACGATCTTTCGAGCGTAATGTTTATAGCAACTGCAAACTCATTAAACAACATTCAGCCAGCATTGCTAGATAGAATGGAGATTATAGAAGTAAACGGCTACACCATAGAAGAAAAGGTGGAGATTGCGAAAAAACACTTATTACCAAAGCAAAAGGAAGCGCATGGATTAAAAGCTAAGGATGTTTCTATAAAGCCGGCACTTATCGAGAAAATAATTGAAGATTATACTCGTGAATCTGGTGTACGTAGTTTAGAGAAAACCTTGGGTTCTGTGGTACGTAGTGCTGCAACAAAAATTGCAATGGAAGAGGAGTACAACACTAACTTTAATTACGAAGACGTAAAAAAAGCATTGGGTGCACCATACTTTGACAAAGACGCTTATGAAAACAACCATGTAGCGGGTGTGGTTACAGGCTTGGCTTGGACTTCCGTAGGTGGTGATATTTTGTTTATTGAAGCTAGTTTAAGTCCTGGAAAAGGAAAAATGACCTTGACTGGAAACTTGGGCGATGTAATGAAAGAATCTGCAGTGATTGCTTTGGCATATATTAGAGCACATGCGGAAGAGCTAGGTATTGATTTCCGTGTGTTTGACCAATGGGACTTACATATTCACGTTCCGGCTGGGGCAACTCCAAAAGACGGTCCTTCGGCAGGGGTAACTATGCTAACCGCCTTAACATCTGTGTTTACACAAAAGCAGGTTAAGCAGAATTTAGCTATGACTGGCGAGATTACCTTAAGAGGGAAAGTTTTACCTGTGGGCGGAATTAAAGAGAAAATACTAGCTGCTAAAAGAGCAAATATTAAGGAAGTGATTCTGTGCAAATCTAACGAGAAGGATATTTTAGAGATTAAAGCAGACTATATTAAGGACATGAATTTCCATTACGTTACCGATATGCTTGATGTGGTAAAGCTTGCTTTAATGCCTAATAAAGTCAAAAACGCATTGAATATTGTTTACCGCGAAGACAAAAAACCAGAAACGGCAAGCTGATAAAATTTATTATCGTATTTTTAAAGCCGAATACTTTCGGCTTTTTTTATGCGCTTTTTTTCCTTCTTTTTAGTTTTTTCCTTTTTCACTATTCAAAGTTTTTCTCAGGCAAAATACTATCAAAGCGAGCTGGGTTTTCGTTCAGACAACGATGCTTATTTAGGAACAAAACAGGATAGATATTACACCAACGGGCTTTTCTTCCATTTTAAAAAGGCTATCGAAAACAAAAAAGATAGTACCGTAAAAAAGATATGGGGTATAAATTTAGGTCAAGAAATATACAACCCTAGAACCGGACAAATAAAAACTATTTTAAGTATTGACCGTCCTTTTGCAGGCTATTTATACGGTGGTGCTAGTTTACAATGGTTAAAGCGAAATGAAAGCAGTTTAAAACTGGAAGTTCAAGTGGGGACAATTGGTCCATCTTCTTTAGCCAAAGAAGGACAAACGTTTTTACACAGTGCGGGTGGTTTTTACGATATTTTTGGATGGGAATACCAAGTAAACGATGAGTTTGGCATTAATGCAAAGGCAAACCTTAACTATTTGTTATTCAGGAATAAAAGTAAATTTTTAGACTTTTCTTTACCTATAAATATAAGTTTAGGAAACACTTTTACCGGTTTAGATGCCGGAGTTCTATTTAGAACAGGTAATATAAACCCGTTTTACCATTCGGCTTTAACCCAAAGTAATGTTGCTACCAAAGCTGAAAAAGACGTAAAGGATCAGGAGTTTTACTTGTTTTTAAAACCCTCATTAGCTTATGTAGCTTACGATGCTACTATACAAGGTGGTTTATTTGTAAAGGACAAAGGACCAATAGTTTTTAAGCCAAACCCTTTTGTTTTTGCACAACAAGTTGGTGCAACTTATACCAACAAGCGGTGGACTTTTGACTTCTCAGTTATTTTCAAAAGTAAATCACTCCCAGAAGCAACAAAATCTGAACAATACGGCACTATACAAGTTTATCATCGTTTTTAAAAATCAAGTCCTTTTGACCTATTGATTTTCTTGAGTGCTTGTTTTCTTTTACTATCCAAACGTTTTTGTACAGAAGCATAGCTAGGTTTAGATTTTTTTCGAGCTTTAGCTATAATCAAACTATTTTCAATCAGATAAAATGCTTTTTTAATTGCAGTTTCTTTGTTTCTTAACTGAGAACGGTCTTCTTCTGCAGTAACCGAAAAAACACCATCATTATTTATTCTGTTGGCTAAATTTCTTTTTAACCGTGATAAATCCTCTTCAGAAAAAACAGCTGTAGCCTCAACATTCCAAAGCAATTCTACTTTAGTTTCTACCTTATTTACGTTTTGTCCGCCCTTTCCTCCACTTCTAGAAGTTTTAAAACTAAACTCCTTTTGTAAAAGCTCTTTATTAAATTTCATAATTAAAGCTAAATTAGCCATATCATGTTTAAAAAGATTTTCTTCTTACTTTTTTGTACAGTTTTTTGCATCCAAAACATCTGTGAAGCACAAATTGGAGGAAAAGGTGTATTCAGGTTTTTAAACTTACCCAACTCGGCAAAAGTAGCGGCTTTAGGAAATGCCTTACCCATGCAAAATGATGCTGATTTTGATGAAACTTTTGCTAATCCGTCACTGCTTTCAACCGCACACCAAAATTCGTTATCATTAAATTACAGCAATTACGTAGCTGATATTAATTTTGGTAACATTCAATATGCATTAAAACTTAAAACCAACGAAACCCTGTCATTAGGTCTAATGTTTATTAATTATGGAGACTTTGAAGAGTATGACGCTAGCGCAACACCTACTGGGGCTAACTTTACCGCAGGAGATTATTTACTAAATGTGGGTTATGCTAAAAAGTGGAAAAACAATATTTATTATGGTGCCAACGCAAAACTAATTTACGGTTCTTACGATATCTACAATTCCTTCGCTATTGCAACAGATTTAGCTGTAACTTATAAAGACACTACCAACAATTTTGCTACGGGGATAATTCTAAAAAACATTGGCTATCAATTAAATGCTTTTAACCAACAACGCGAAAATCTACCTTTTCAAATTGCAGTTTCACTATCTAAAAAATTGCACTTTGCGCCGTTTAAATACCATATTACTTATAATAATTTGCAACAATTCAACCTCAGTTATTATAACCCAAATACAGACGAGGGTACAGATTTAATAAGTGGAGAATCAACAGATAAGCAATCATCTTTTGCTAGTAAGTTTAGTCGTCATTTAATTTTTGGGACAGAAATTCTGTTGTCGCCATCTTTTAACTTACAAGCTGGTTATAATTTACAGCAAAGCAAAGAATTAAGTATTAGTGGCTTGAGCGGATTACCTGGTTTTTCTTTTGGTTTCTCCCTTCACCTTAAAAAGCTAAGTTTAGGCTATGCACACTCCACTTTAAACCTTGCCGGCAGTAATAATTACTTCTCGCTCACATTAAACCCATCATTTTTAAACTTTTAACCAACGGGCTTATAATTGAGAGTCAACCTTGTTTAATTTAATCTACCCAAGGTAAACCGCCTATATATCTTACAGCCCTTTGCAAGGCTTAGCGAACCCTTCCTAAAGTTAATGGTATGTAGTTTGCAAAGTAAAATTAATGAATAACTATTTTTTGTTAATTACGCTTGTTGGGTTGATTGCGCTAAGTATGGCTTGGATTCCGGCATTTAGCAAAAAATTAGGCATTTCTTACTCTATTGTATATTTGGTTTTAGGCATTATACTATACCTCGTTTTACCCGGCACATTACTACCCCTACCCGACCCTTTGGCAAATGAAACCTTCACCATTCATGCTACAGAGCTTGTTATTATCATTAGTTTAATGGGTACTGGGATTAAAATAGATCGACCTTTCTCTTTTAAAAATTGGCAAAGCCCCTTAAGATTGGTGTTTATCGCCATGATTATTTGTATCGGGCTCACATTAGTTTTCGGGTTCACTTTTTTAAATCTGGATTTAGCTTCTGCAGTATTACTAGGGGCAGTTTTAGCACCCACAGACCCAGTTTTAGCAGATGATGTACAAGTTGGGCCTCCTAACGAAAAAACAGTCTCAGAAACAAAATTTTCATTAACAGCAGAAGCAGGGATGAACGATGGTATGGCTTTTCCCTTTACTTGGCTAGCTATTACATTAGCAATGATAGCTCAAGGTATAAACGGAAGCTTAATCACCTGGTTTGGTTATGATGTTATTTTTAAAATACTGGTGGGTTTAGGCTTAGGTTTTTTAAGCGGTAAGCTAATAGGGTTATTACTTTTTAACCTAACAGATAAGTATAAGTTCTTTAAAACTAGAGAGGGCTTTTTAGCAATCTCTTTAACCTTGGCCGTTTATGGTTTGACAGAAATAGCGCTGGGTTATGGGTTTATTGCGGTTTTTGTTTGTGCAGTTACTTTGAGAAATGCCGAACGAAAACACGACTACCATAGAAATATGCACTCTTTTACAGAACAGATAGAAAAACTATTGGTTGCTGTGGTTTTGGTGTTTTTTGGAGGTAGTCTTGTAAATGGCATTTTAGATGCTTTAACTTGGCAAATGGCCGCTTTTAGCCTCTTCTTTTTATTTATCATAAGGCCTGTAAGTGCATACCTGAGTTTATTTAAAATCAAATACCAAAAATATGAAAGGCTTCTTATTAGCTTTTATGGGATTAGAGGAATGGGCTCCGTATTTTACCTCGCCTATGCTTTTCAAACCGTTAAGTTTGATTACGAAAAAGAATTATGGGCTTTAGTCGCATTCACCATTTTGTTATCCATCATTATTCATGGCTTAACAGCTACAAAAGCGATGAAATGTTTAGAAACAACAAAGTCTAATCAACTGAGTTAGCAACAGAACAGTCGGCTGATGACAAGTCTACTAGTCCCTTTTCTTGCTTAAGTACATTTTATTTTAACCTTTAAAAAACTAACTTTACAGCAATGATTAAAAATATTGTTGTTGCTATTGATGGTTACTCATCTTGCGGAAAAAGCACCTTAGCAAAGGCTTTGGCTAAAAAGCTTCATTTTATCTATGTAGATAGTGGCGCAATGTACAGGGCGGTAACGCTTTACTTTCTGCGCAACAACACCGATTTAAAAGATCACAATTTAATTATTGAAGCCTTAGATCATATTGATTTAAATTTCCATTCTAGGGATTACCAATCGCATATTTTATTGAACGGCGAAGAAGTTTCTGACGAGATTAGGCAAATGCCAGTTTCTGAAAACGTAAGCTTAATTGCTTCTATTAAAGAAGTACGTAAAGCGATGGTACGCAAGCAACAGAAAATGGGCAAATCAAAAAACATGGTGATGGATGGTCGTGATATTGGCACTACGGTTTTCCCGGATGCACAAGTGAAGCTTTTTATGACTGCAGACCCGAAAATTAGAGCTGAAAGACGTTACAATGAATTAACTGCTAAAGGTGAGAATGTTAGTCTGGAAGAAATTTTCGACAATTTAGCTCATCGCGATTTTTTAGATACCACTAGAGAAGAAAGTCCGCTTGTTAGAGCTGAAGATGCTATTATTTTAGACAATACCAATTTAACAGAACAAGAACAATTGGACTTTGCTATTGAGAAGATTAGGCCTTTTATTGTTTAAAATGGGGTTTAAACTTCGTTAAGAAAACAACAAATTTTCCTATTAACAGCCCTTTGCCTTCCCGCACAAGCTTTCCTGCCCTCTGCCGGGCATGGCAGATACTTTTTTACCGAAAAAAGTATCCAAAAACTCTCGCCTGCGCCGGTAGCTACAAGGGAAGTGCTTTAATTTCTTCATCACTTCCGCCACCGCCAAGGGCGAATGAAGCGTATTTTTATGTCACTACTTTTATCAAACCTGTCAAAAGAACTCTTAACAAACCAAAACAAAATAATACGCCCAAGCAATAATAATTAACTGCTCGGGGATTTTAAAGAATAAGTAAATAAGCCCTTTCCCGGTGTAATTGCCACGTTTAATGCTGACTTTTTTAACACAAGCATTAATCTGCGTAAACAGCCCCAAAATTAGGTAGCCTAACACAAATAGGATTATTATTTTGGAGATATCTGCAAACACCAAGCCTCCGGCAAAAACAAATTGTAAATCGCCGATGGCGTAAACTAACTTTATTTTTGTGGCTTGAGGTAGAAAATCTGGGTAGCTTAAATAGATACCTTCTTTATAGTACAAGTGCAAAATACCCGAAAACACAAACATTACAGAAAGTGCTAAACGGCCTGCAATGGCATACGCAAAGTCATTGTAGAAGAGAAAAAAACCTCCACATAACAGTAAAAAAACCGCTATTAAAACAACTAATCTCAATTATAAATATTTTACTCTAGTAAAACGATAAACCAGTTTTTGCAAGTTCTACAAATTTTTGGACAAAAGTATTTACGTTCTAAAACAATTTTTCTTTTTATCTTTCGCAAGAATCAATTTTTTAATCCTCTTGCGCTCAAAAATCATGGAAACTTTAAAGCATTATATTGAAACTTACAAAAATACCGCTGAAACCAATGATTTTGTGTGGGAACATTTTAAAGAAGAAGTAAATAAAAACCCCTTATTAAAGAAACACAGAGACTATGTAGAAGAAAAGCAAGCTGGTTTTGGTGACCGCTCTTTCCATTATATGTGGTATTTGTTGTTGAAAGATCTAAAAGAAAAAACGAATGAAATTTCTTGCTTAGAAATTGGAATTTTTAAAGGTCAAGTGATTTCTTTATGGGCTTTAGTTGCTAAAGAAATAGGTTTAAAAGCTAAAATCACCGGTATTTCGCCTTTAGAAGGCAACTACCCAAATAACAGTTTGTTCAGAAATTACTATATCAGAAAATTGCTTTCTTATGTTGTGCCTTCTATCCGTAGAGATTTTGCAGATGGAAATATCCACATTCAGGAAGATTTTATTGGTCATATTCAAAAGATGTTTGATAATTCTGGCTTGAACTTAAAAGAGGTTAACCTGATTAAAGGTTATTCTAACGACGAAAAAATTGCTTCGCAAGTACAGGATCAAACTTTCGACATTGTTTATATTGACGGCGACCATAGCTATAAAGTTTGTAACGAAGATTTAGATAACTACGCCAAATTAATTAAGCCAAACGGCTATTTAGTGATGGACGATGCATCTAACTTTAACCCTGGAACTAAGTTTTTTAAAGGAATTATTGAAGTCTCTAAAGCTTGCGAAGAAATTGATGCAACGGTATTTAAAAACATTTTAAATGTTGGGCACAACCGCATTTACCAAAGAATTGGCTAAGCTTTAAACACCATTTTATAATGCTGAATGCCGGCTTCTTCAAATTGCTCGCCTTCAGCAACGAAACCCATTTTTTGGTATAAGGGAACAGCAGTTAATTGTGCATTTAGGTAAATGTAATTCGCATCTTCTGGCAGGTCGTTTAACATCGTTTTAATCATTTCTTGGGCAATTCCTTTACCTCTGAATTGCTTTAGAACTGCAAAGCGTTCTAATTTGTAACCTTTTTCTGTTTTTCGCCAACGGCAAGCACCGGCTTCTGCCCCATTGTGTTTTGCTAAAAAATGGATGGAAACATCTTCGTTTTCCCACTCTAATTCTGGCGGGCAGTTTTGTTCTTCTACAAAAACAGTTTTGCGAATGGCAAAGACACTATCTAGGTCTTGTTGGGTGATCGCTTTATTTACGGTAATTTCGTTCATTTTCACTTAACCTTTAAATAACTCCTGATAAGCGGCATCCAAACTTCTTTCAATCCCACTACCCTTCCACTCTGGTGCTCCTGGTATGGCGCTGGCTTTCATAATTTCTTCTTTTGATTTCCCTGATTTAATCTCTTTATCAACAAAAACCAAAAGCTTTTCTAAATAATTTTGAAATGCTTTAATGTCCTCCACGCTACCCACAATTTCTTCCGGATTATAAGCATGACCAAAAATATAATTGGTTTTGCTACCGAAAGTCGTCATTGCTTTATCCAATACTTTAATCCAATTATTGATATCTGCACCTGCGTTTTTATCTATAAACGGATATCTTCTGTTAAAAACCAAATCGCCCATATGTACCGAGTTTTGGTTCTCAAAATGAATCATAGCGTCACCATTGGTATGTCCTGCACCAAAATAATGTGCTTTAATGGTTTCTGATCCAGTGGTGTATTTATAATCAGTTTTAAAAACTATATCTGGGTAATATTGTTCTACTATCTCTTTTCCTTTAGCCTTTGCGCTTAATGCAACTTGTTTTTGATTAGCTAAAGAGTTTTCATGAGCGACTAAATGCTTCACCAAACCCTTAAACGCAAAATTCCCACTGGTATGGTCGCCGTGATGATGGGTATTTATCAATAAGTTAAAAGGTAAATCTGATTTCTTCTTTAACGCGGTTATTAAATGTTGGGATGGATCGATAAATTGTGAATCAACCACAACTATACCGCTATCCTTAGCTTTTTCTGGAATTAAGAACGCAATAGTGCCTCCTTTTTCTGTAAAAACTCCCAGGTTAGCAGTCAACATTTTAATTTTATACGGCTCTTGAGTTAAAACAGAAGCAAAGCCAGCGTAATTACCTAATGCTAGCGCACCTAAAGTGATACCGCTATTGGTTAAAAAAGATCTTCTTTTCATAATTACAAGATAAACGCTTTTAAGTTAAAATTTGTATTATTCGGTAAGGATTGTTTTAGAAAAATAATTAAAAGGAGGATTGCAAATCCTTATTATTTATAAGTTCGAGATGCGCTACGCTAACATCTGGAACAGCTAAAAACTATTCTAATAGCGAGTCAGAGACTCTTATCTATTATTTAATCCTTAGAGACGCTTCGCTTAACTCTAAGGACAGGTGGGAACTTCACTTCTAAGAATTTTAAACATCGGTCCATCATTTTTCACTTTTTCAATTGATTCAATCCAATATTCCCAAAACGCAGAATCAGCAGGTTCGTTTGTTCCTTGCCAATATTCGCCACCACTTAAAATGTCGGTCAGGTCGGTGGAACCGCTGTTTTCCAAATATGCTTTCAATAAATAAAGCATTGCTTCATAGCCTTCTTTTTTCGTTATAAGTTCTGTTTGTTGGTTCTGCATTTTGGTCGCCATTTATAATTTTACAATTTGATTTGTCCTGTGAGATTAATTCGGTTTACCATAACACATAACTTGTAAACTATAGCCCAGTAATTATTGATTATTATAATTAAGCTCCTAACTCCAAACCAAATTACAAAATTCCGTTCACAAAAAAAGCGAACCCCTTTCGGAATTCGCCTTAAATATTTTTAATTCAGACACTACATCTGATTGGCATCTCTATCAATCCCGATAGCGCCTTTATTGGTACGGGATTTATCCGCTGAAGTCTGTGAATAAGAACCTTTCTTTTGAGGTATTTCTTCTGCAGTGGTAATATCCTTAGCGTCTAAATCTTTCTTCTTGACTGGGTTTTTCTCTTTTAACTCTTCCTTAAAGTCATTCATTTTTTCTGCTGGGCTTTTCATAATATCTTCCTTTTAGTTTTAATAAATAGATTATAAGGCTATTAACACAAATATGTTGCCAAGGACTATTAATAAATAAAGGAGTTATAATGAAGACTTTTGAATGATAAAATACTTGGTAAGCTCATTAATAAGTAGATGATTCTAAACAGAATCCCACAAAGTCAATCTTGACTCTTAACTCATGGCTCTTTGCTCTTGACTCCTGGCCACTGGCTCTAAGTCAGCAAATTCGCTTTAGCGAAAACCTCTTTTACTTTTTGTACCGTATAATCAATTTCTTCTTTGGTATTCAATTTAGAGAATGAAAACCTAATAGAGGGACGATCGGGATCACCACCTATTGCAGTTAGTACATGAGAGCCTATATTTGAACCAGATGAACAGGCGCTACCACCTGATGCTGATATTCCGTTGATATCCAAATTAAACAAAAGCATATCTGCCATATCCATTTTCGGGAAACAAACATTTAATACAGTATATAAACTTTTATCCGTCGCTGTTTCTCCGTTAAAACCAATTGCTGGTACTGCTTTTTGTAAAGCATCCATCATATAAGCTTTTAAATCTTGGATATAGTTTTTATGCACTTCCATATCAGCATAAGCTAATTCCAAAGCTTTTGCTAAACCAACAATACCGTATACATTTTCTGTTCCGCCACGCATATTACGTTCTTGTGCGCCACCGTAAAGCATCGGTTTTATTTTAATGCGTGGGTTTACAAATAAAAAGCCGACTCCTTTTGGTCCGTGTAGTTTATGAGCAGAACAAACTACAAACTGTGCTTTTAAAGTAGTTAGATCATGTGGGAAATGCCCCATTGTTTGCACTGTATCAGTATGGAAAATGGCATTATATTTTTCAGAGATTGCACCCACTTTCTCAATATCTGTTAGCGTTCCAAGTTCGTTATTACCATGCATTAAGGAAACCAAACTCCGCTCATTGGTAGCTAATAATTCTTCTAAATGATCATAATCTATATTTCCCTTTTCATCAACGTTTACAAAACTCAGTTTAATTGCGCCAGTACTTTCCAGCATTTCCAAAGTATGCAAAACGGCATGATGCTCTATTTTGGATGTAATAGCGTGAGTTAATCCGAAATCTCTAATTCCGCATCTAATTGCCGTATTATCCGCCTCTGTTCCTCCAGAAGTAAAAAAGATATTTGCCGGCGCAGTCTTTAACAGGTTAGCAATGGATTTTCGAGCTTTTTCAACCAATGTCCGCACTTCACGCCCATGAGAATGTATAGAGGAAGGATTTCCGTAATGATTTCCCATCACCTCCATCATTACGTTTAACACTTCTTTATCAATGGGCGTTGTTGCTGCGTTATCTAGGTATACTTTCATGAGTTAATATTGAAGGATTGAATACCTTAACATGTGAGTTTTGAATGAGTGAATGCTTGTAAGCTAGCTAAGTTGAGTGAGTAAGTTTCGTCATTTTAACCATGTGTAAAACAAACCGTATCACTTAAATTAGTATTAATTAAATGCTTTTTCGTCCAAATCTAATATCATTCTATCAGGAAAGCAAATAGTAAGCTTATGGGCTTTGCTCCCCCTTTATCCATCAGCATGTGCTTTTTCTCATTTATATTTCTCTATGGAGTATAAAAGGGCTTTAGTTTGCCGTTTTTACGATAAAAACATTTTTCACCTTTGTTGCTTTTATGACCTGTAGATGGAAGTCTCCCAACCAAAATAATGATGTGAATGCATACGGATTGCTGTAACAGCTCTTATGCGTCCCTAAGTTTTTTATCAATTTTCTTCCAACTAAAATAACCACTTAAAAGCGTGGTAACTAAGAGCAAGAGGTAAATCCATAAAGGGATGTTTTTCCCGGCAATCACCAGGTAAATATTTGCGGCATTAAAAACTAGAAAAGCACTTATAGCGGGCTTAAAAAGAGATTTATGTTTCCTTTTTTGATAAACCAACCACCAAACCGTAAGTGCAAATAAAGGAGTAGCAATTACATGTATCCCCAAAAAAATTAGTGGATCTACTTCATAATTTTCTCCTAATTGGATATAATGCTGTTTAAAGAGTTCCCAAATATTCATCTCCTTCTTTTGTTAAACAATTTAGCCTACAAATTTGCCAAACAGGAACCTGAGAACTGCCTTTATAGTATCGTTTAAACCGCTTGTTAAGTCCTCGCTCAAAATCTTTTGGTTCACTCTAGAAGCAGTAGGATAGGGATATATTTTATTCAAGATTGTTTTGATATTCAATTTAGCAGAATTTGCGAGTATCAGTTCCTGCACCATTTCTCCAGCTTCAGGGGCCACTATGCTTCCACCTAAAAGCACTTTTTTGGAGAGAAAAGAGCCTTTGCTAATGAACAAAACAATCTTACCATAACGATAGTCATCAGTAACCGCCCGGTCATCGTCTTTAAAATCTAACACTAGCCTTTTGTAGCTTGTATCTCTTTCTTGTAGTGTTTTTTCAGTCAAGCCGAAAGTAGCCACTTGCGGATCGGTAAAAGTAACCCAAGATGAATGATCATTATCTAAACGCTTCTTAAACGGCGAGAAGAAATTATTCATTAAAAGCCTTACATGTTGCTCTGCCGTATGCGAAAACATTAGCGAACCAGCAATATCACCAGCTAAATAAACTTTAGGATTAGTTGTCCTTAAATATTTATCCGCTTTAATTTTACCGTTTTCCACTTTTATACCTGCCTTTTCTAAGGAGAGGGTATCTGTTATCAACTCTCTACCAACGGCCACCAAAACAGCATCAAAGGAAAGTGTATTGGTTTTACCATCCTTATATTTAACCAAAGCTTCGGTTTCATTTAAAAATTGATCGACCTCCGCATTCATCTCAAATTTAATTCCTTCTGCTTTTAATTGTTGCAAAAGTATTTCTGAAACTTCGGCATCGTCATGAGGCAAAATCCGATTCCCTCTTTGTATAAAGGTGACTTCACTCCCTAATCGGCTTAAAGCCTGACCTAGCTCTATCCCGATAGGACCTGCACCTACAACCAGCAATCTTTTTGGGAGCTGATGGATATGGAAAATACTTTCATTATTAATGGTCTTCACCAATTCAACACCTTTCACTTTTAGTTTAGCAGGTCTTGAACCAGTGGCAATTACAATGTATTTTGCAGAGTAGAGCTCATTATTAACCTCTACTGAATTTTTAGAATGAAATTTCGCCAGACCCAAAACTACATCAATGCCCTGTTCTTTTAACCACTTCGCATTTTCATGTTTTCTGATGATTTCTTGCTTATCATGAATATAAGACGTGACTTTTTGGATATCTAGCTCCCCGTTAATGGTTAAACCTAACTGAGTGCTTTTTTTAGCTTCATGAATTATTTTTGAGAGATGGATAAGCGCTTTACTAGGTACACAGCCCTCGTTTAAGCAATCACCACCAATCTGACTGTCAGATTTTACAATCTGTAAAACCTTTAAACCAAATTTAGCGGGGACTAAGGCCGCACCCAAACCGGCAGAACCCGCTCCAATAACAATAATATCGTAATCTGTTTTCATTTTATTTCTTTTAATCGATATACCTCTTAGCCCAACTTGCAATAGCTTCTCCCACATATTCAGAATCTTTTGCATCACTTAATAAATGGTCGGCGCCACTTAAAGAAATAAAGCTTTTTGGATGATTGGCTAACTTGTAGATCTCTGCCGCATTCTCAATCCCAACAATACGATCTTCTGGCGAGTGCATAATTAAAACAGAATGATGAAAGTTTTGTAAGTGTTTTTTAAGACTACTGGCTTCTATATCGTCAATAAACTGCTTTTTAATGGTGAACGGTTTACCTCCAATATTTACCTCGGCCTGTCCTTTTTCCTCAATCTGGCTTAAGCCACTTTTTACTAAATGCGCAACATGTGCCGCACTTGATGGCGCACCAATGGTTGCCACAGCCTTAACACTCTCTATCTCACTGGCGGCGCTTAACACAGCGGCACCACCTAAAGAATGACCTATCAATAATTTAGGCGCCTGATAATTAGCTTCTAAATAATCGGCAGCGCAAAACAAATCTGCTATGTTTGATGAAAAATTAGTATCCGAAAAATCACCCTCACTTGCTCCTAAACCAGTGAAATCAAAAAGCAAGACAGCAATGTTTTTAGCCGTTAATGTTTTACTGATGTTTCTTACTGCGGTTAAGTTTTTATTACAAGTAAAGCAATGGGCAAAGATGGCATAAGCAGTGGGTTCTGTTTCTGGCAACTCTATCCGAGCGTCAAGCTCAAGCCCATCTCTATTTTTGAAACGTATTTTTTCAGATCTCATAATTACTAATTGATTAAGGGACTGTTTTCTTTTAAAGGATTTTCTTTATTTACCAAGTAGCTTAGTTGGATCAGCTTATTCTTCCACATATTGGTTAACAAATTGGTTATAAACTTCTTGATGATTCTTCCCGTCCAGGTATATTCCACAAATATTTCTGCTTCTAAAGTTGTCCTATTCTCCTCTTTAGGAATCATTTTGATGAGAAAAGTGTAACTTTTGATAAGTATTAGAGATTTTGTTTTTTCGCCGTAAATCAATCCCTCTGCACTAGGGCTCGAGACTGTTTCAAATTTTAAATTCCCAAATTTGAGGATACAGTTATGTTCTGTACCTATACGGTTCACTCTACTCTCGTCATATTTTAGTTGCTTAATGTTTTTATCCCATTGCATTCTGTAATTGAGCTCGCTCACATATTTATATAGCGTGTTCATGTCCGTATCAAAAACCTCGCAAAAGGTAAGATCCGCGGTTTTAGCACTGAACTCCTCGCTTTTAGCTGGATTGGGGAGACGCTTTATGTTCCCGAAGGATGAAATGTCTTTATAGGAATAAGCCACCTCTTTTTCATCAAATATTTGCGATGTATTAATCCAATTCGCGTCTTCTGATTTTTCTTTAAAAAGTGAGCTAACCGCGTCTGTCAATAAAATATATTCCTTATGCGGGATCTTATTCTTCAAAAGCCGATGGGCTTTAATTACATCCTGACTATAAGGTTTAACAAAATCTTTAACTTTCAAAAAAACTAAATCACCATAGTGAACCACAAATTTAAGCTTCAAATCAACTGTTGTTCTGCATGAGCCGCAATTGCATATCCTAAGATTTTCATAACGTTGTATGTGCCGATGAAAGTTTTCTTCCATCACTTCAACTTGGTTCATTAAAGCCTCAAAACTAGGTAGGTCTTCGGTGTACATAAAAAGCGCATCACCTTCTATTTCTGCCAGTTTAAGACCTATGGTATTGCTGTCTAAGAGCACTTCCAGCAATTCTGAAATGATATGGACGCTATGGATCAGTTCGTTTTCATTAACAAACTGAGTAAAGCCAGAAATATCCGGCAAAAAATAAAGCGCTTTTTTCATTTAGAATGACTAGAGGTAATTTATAAACCTGATTTTTTAAGGGTAAAACTATCTATATTCTGGATTTGGATGGTCATGATTGCTTTTATCCCATAAAGAACGCTGATTGCCATGTGCAGGAAAACCGCCTTTTAACATTTTGGCCAAATGCATAAGGTTCCAAGTCATAAAAGTGGTGTTACGGGTAGTAAAATCATTACTTAATCCGCCAGAGTTTTCATCAAGATAAGAAGGACCGGGACCTGCTTCTCCAATCCAACCAGCATCTGCCTGTGGCGGAATCGAATAACCTAAGTGCTGTAAACTATACAAAACATTCATAGAACAGTGCTTAATACCGTCTTCATTACCGGTAACTACACAACCGCCAGCCTTGCCATAATAAGAATACTGCCCTTCTTTATTTAAAATACCGGAATTGGCATATAAACGTTCAATGGCTAAAGAAGCAATTGATGATTTTTCGCCTAACCAAATAGGGGTGCCAATAACTAAAATATCGGCTTTCATAATCTGCTCCTGAATTTTAGGCCACTCATCTACCTTCCAACCATGCTCGGTCATATCTGGCTGAACGCCGTAAGCAATTTGATGATCCACCACCCTAAACAATTGGGTCTTAATTTTATTGGCCTCCATAATGGTTTGTGCCATACCCATTAACCCCTCAGTATTGGAAACCTCTGGCGATTTCTTTAAAGTACAGCTTAAGAAAACGGCTGATAAGTCTGAGAAATCGGTTTTGTTATCCTGATTCCACTGTTCCTGAATTTTGTTTAGCTTAAATCTCATATTGGTTTTTTTATGGATGAAGAATAACGTAAAGATTCTTAGTCCTAAAAAAAAAATCCTTACGTTTTATGTTAACTGTCGCTAAAGTGGTGCCACAATACTTGAATTTTAGCTTGGCATTACCTGATAATTAAATGAATAAAGAGTTTCTCATAAATATCGTGTAGCTGCATTGTGCTATGGTAACGGACTAACTTGAACAACAGCTTAATTTTGAAACGTCTTTTCCGAATGTAATGGCTGCTAATTTTATTCCTTCTCCTAATGTCAAATAAGGATAAAAGCTATCTGCCAAATCTTTTACAGTTATTCCGTATTTGATAGCCATACTTAATTGCTGAATAAGTTCTCCACCTTCGGGTGCTACTACTCTTGCGCCAATAAGTTTGTCTGTATCCGTGTTGCGAATAAGTTTAATAAAACCTCTTGTATCATTTGCTGCAATGGCTCTTGGCACATCTTTTAATTCTATTTTGGAAACCTCGAAAGCAATATTTTGAGCTTCTGCCTCTACCTCGTCCAATCCTGCACCAGCCACTTGAGGATCGGTAAAAACAACCCAAGGCAACGAAGAATAATCGGCTTTATTTGTAGCTCCCGAAAAAGCATTTTCTACTGCAATTTTCCCTTCAAAAGCTGCCGTATAAACAAATGATGGGGTATTGCTTACATCACCAACGGCATAAATATTGGGTAAATTGGTCTCCATCTTTTCGTTTACCAGTACATGTTCTGTTTTATCAAGTTCTAACCCAATATTTTTTAATCCTAATTTTTGAGTATTGGGTTTTATCCCGGTTACAACTACAACTTTTCCTTTTTCTATCAGCTGCGCAACAGAACCGTCTGGATATTTTCCATGAATAATTATTTCGTTTTCTTTCTCTTCGGCTTCGCCCAGCGCAGATTTCTCAAACTTTACAGCTCTGAAATTAGGAAGTATTTCTATCCCTTCTTTTCGCATTTGAGCTTCCAATGCTTCGCTGATGTCGGGTGTTTGAGTTCTTAAAACTCTGTCTGTAAACTCAATTATACGCACTTTTACTCCCAAACGATTATAGGCCATTGCGATTTCTAAACCGATATAGCCCGCTCCCATAATTGTAATGCTTTCAGGTTTTTCTTCTAAATCAAAAAGGGAAATATTTGTTAGGTAACCGATTTCACCTAAACCTTCAATGTCCGGAATGTTGGTGGTTGCTCCTGTTGCAATTATAAATTTCAAGGCCGAATATTCTGTTGTCCCATTAACAACAATGGTTTTATTGTCTTTAAATTCTGCCCAACCAGTAACTATTTTTAGGTTTTCAAAATCGCTTACCACATCCATATATTTCTTTTCCTGAAGCGTGGCCACCAATTTTTTCTTGTCTTTGATTACCAGTGCAAAATCAATGTCAGCACCTTTGGGTTTGATGCCTGCAAAGTTGGAATGTGTAGCGTGATATGCTGTTTCTCCTGCTCTAATTAAAGTTTTAGAGGGTACGCAACCTACATTCACACAAGTGCCACCAAAATCCAGTCCGCCGTTTACCATCAATGTTGTAAGTCCTAAGCTTTCCGCTTTTATCGCAGCCGAAAACGCCGCCGAACCCCCACCAATAATAATGAGGTCAAAATAATTTTCGTTCTTCATCATGTGTAGTATTTTACTTTGATATTTCGTTAGAAACTTTATAGCCTGTTGCGTCGATCGCTTTTGTGATAGTTGCTTTATCCGTTTTAGAAGCGTCAAATTTTACACCGGCAATTCCTTCATCGCTGTTAGCTAAAACACTTACAATTCCTGGCAATTCATTAACTGCGTGTTTTACATGTTCTTCGCAACTAGAACAAGTCATTCCGCTAATATTGAATTTAACTTCTTGAATATTGTTAGAAGAAACTATTACAACCCCTTTGTCTGCTTTCGGATAAAAAATATATCCATAATATGGGAAAGCCATCATTAGGAAAGCAAACACGGTTACAATTCCTAAAAATTTCTTGGTTTGCATAAAAAGTGGTTTCTCCTCTTCTTCGCAGGCACATTGTATCTCTTCGGCAGATCGTGGCTTCAATTTTTGATACCACGCAAATCCTAAAACTAAAACGGTAACACCCAGTAAATAGGGTCTTGCGGGCTCTAACCACGAAAATGTTGAAGCAACTCCTGATGCTCCAGAAATTAATGCTAGAACTGGGGTTATGCAACACAGGGATGCGACAATGGCTGAAAGGATACTTGCTCCTGCTAGTTTTCCTGATTTTGGATTTTCGCTCATACAGTTTCCCTTTTTGGATTTTTGGTGGTAATAATTTTGAAAAATGGTCGCAATAAGGTTAGCTGTTCAGGTTTAAGCGAATAGAAAATGGTCTGTCCCGAACGTCTGGCCACAATGACGTTCCCATCTTTTAGCTTTCTTAGATGTTGCGATATGGCAGGGATACTCATACCTAAAATATCTGACAAGTCACAAGGGCATAGTTCGTTTTCTTCTTCTAAAAGAAATAAGATTTTCAGCCTCACTTCGTTTCCTGCAAGTGCCAACAGACCGCTCAACTGACCAAATGCTTTGTTATTTGATTGCAGTGCTTCCCTACAATTGCTTATCTGAACTTTATCGGCATACACCCTAACACACGATTGATTGCTTTCCATAATATTCTTATTTTGATTTAACAACATAACAAATATATAAATATTTAATTATTTAAGCAAATACTTAAATAATTAAAACGAGCTATACCTTTTATACAGGTTTTTAGCATGATAAACAGCTTCACGATAAAAAATTGGTTTTATGAACTTTCGTAAGTGCATTTGAACTTTTAGCGTGAATTTTCGCGATTTGCCTATTGCGTTTTTTATTTTAGACCATGCTCTTCCGTTTTAACTGTTTGATGATGGGTTTAGTTCCGCATGTGCTATATCCCAATCACTATTTAACAAACGGTGTACATAACAGCTATCTGCTTCTTTAATTAAAATCTCATTCTGCTCATTAGTCAGCTCACCTTCAATAACGATACTCACCTTAACAAAGGGTTTCAGTTTTCCATCCTCCCTTTTAATATCCTGCACCAAATTGGCTTTTACATCACCCAATTCCCAACCTTTTTTTCGGGCGATATGCCTAACGGTCGCTACTTTGCACATTGCTAAACCAGCCAGTACCAATTCTGTTGGAGACATTCCCAAATCAGTTCCTTTTACGGATATAGGTTCGTCGCCTAAAATACTATGCTTACCATTGCTGATGATACTTTGGTATCCTTCCGGGATATTTTTAATGTTGATGATTTCAGACATGATTTAAAAATTAAATGAATTGATTTTTTATGTTAGTGTTGATCTATTTTAGCAAGAGCCTGTTGACCTATATTGATGAATTCTTCCGGAGTCATGTAGCCAGCGGTATAAACTATAGGTTTGGCCTCAGCATTTAAATAAAGAAGCGTTGGATAGCTTTGAACACTGTATTTCTTAGCTAAAGCAAGTCCTTCATTGCGTTCACCATTGATAGCGAAATTTATAAAATTCTTGTTATGAAAGGCAATTACAGCCTCATCAGAAAATGTTCTGTTTTTTAATTTTGTACATGGCGGACACCAATTGATATGGAAATAGATAAAAATAGGTTTCCCCTGTTTTTTGGCCTCCGTTTGAGCTTCTGCCCAGGTTCCTTTATAAAAAGAAATGCTTGGTTTGGTTGCCGTATCCTCTTGTTTGTTTTTTGCAAATACGAACAGTAAAATACCTAGCGTTCCTAATATAATTAATTTAATCTTCATTTTATGATTTGTTAATGGTGTAATAAAAGCATAAGCTTTGCCAACAGATAGTTAGTAGGAGTTCAAATCGAATCCTTACAGTAATTAGAAATAAAAAAAGTGGAATTACATTTTGATGATAATTGCTAGAGGCTGTCTAAAAATGTAACCACATAGGCACATAGCTATATTTTAAAACAAAGAAATTGTTAAATATTTGGAAGATAAATCTTCCGATATTATGCTTTCTGTGTCTACTCTAGTGCTATTGGTTTTTTTAGAGAAATTTTCATACTTGATTGGCCGATAAAACTCTATGTGCCTATGTGGTTATAATTATTTTTGGGTAAAATTTAGACAGCTACTTAGCGAATGTTGTTAACCAAAACCCAATCAAAATAGGATTGAAATAACAGCGCTTATAAAAGGACGATGATGTGAGGGGATTGAAACTATTGATAAAGATTATTGATTCAAATTCTTAAGAATTTTCTCTTTTAACTTTTCATTTTTAGTGTTATCCAAGTAGTCATTCTTTAATAGCTGATCCATCTTTTCACTTTGCTTCTCGTACAAAGAGCAGGCTCCGCACATGCTTTTATGCATAGCAAGCTGTATGCTTTCTTTATTAGAGAGCTTGGTAAAAGTTTTTTTCTCCGTCAACTCTGTTACCTTTTTACAAGACAACATTAATAAGTTCATTAATTTTCTCACTAATATGGTTTTAAATAGATTTTACGTTTTCGCTATGAAGATTAAACAACAGTCAAAAGCTAATTGCTTTGATTAAACCAGTGTTTTTCCAAACATTTTCGCAATTGTAATTTTGAACGATGAATGATCTGCCAAAAGTTAGTTGGAGAAACATCCAGCTCCTGACAGATTTCTTCGCCTTTCTTTTCTGAGAAATATTTTAGCTGAACCGCTGTATGCCAATTTTGTGGTAATTCTTTCATACAGCCCTGCATTACATGGATGAAATCTTTATCATCTAATAGCTTGATCTCATCATCATCATCATCACTCCAGGGTTTAGGTCTTTCTTCTTTTTTCCAGCGCCCACTTTCATCGAACATACTTTCCAAAACTGCCTCAGAGTCAGATAAAACCTGAGGGCTATTGTATTTTTTTCTGAAATGATCGTAAATCTTATTTTTTAGAATTGAACTTAGCCAAGTTTTTGGGTTGCTGTCTCCTCTAAACTTATTTAATGATTGATGGGCTACCAGAAATGTGTCTTGCACAAGATCTTCAGAAAGCTCTTTGTCGTTGGTTTTTGAATAAGCCCATGCGTACAAATGATCCGTGTACAAATTGACCCATTCTCTAAGGTGATCCACTTGAAAGTCCTGTTTACCCATTCTTAATTCATCTTCTGCATAAAAATTAGATTCTTGTGATGTTATGAAGTTGACTTTATGCAGAAGACTTATTGTCTAAATTTATGACTAATGCGAGTAATTCAAAGTTTCTGTTGCATCTATCCTTCTACCAATCAAAATTAATTCATACTCAGTATCTCTTTTATATCCGCAATAATTTTATTCGCCAAACTTTCTGCTGCGGTTTCAGAACTTGCTTCAGAATAAATACGGATGATAGGTTCTGTATTAGATCTTCTTAAATGCACCCACTGCTTATCAAATTCAATTTTTAAACCATCAATAGTGCTGTGCGGTTGTGCTTTATACTTCTCTTCAACTTTTAACAACAAATTGTCGATATCCATTTCTGGCGTTAAAGTGATTTTATTTTTAGAAATAAAATAAGAAGGATAGCTAGCTCTCAGTTTTGAAATACTTTGGCCATATTTTGCCAAGTGAGTTAAAAACAAAGCAATCCCAACCAAAGCATCCCTGCCGTAATGTAGTTCCGGATAAATTACACCGCCGTTTCCTTCGCCACCAATAACCGCATTTTTAGCTTTCATCAAGTTTACCACGTTCACCTCTCCCACTGCAGAAGCATGATATTCACCACCTGTAGCTTCAGTAACATCGCGTAAAGCCCTAGTTGATGATAGGTTAGAAACCGTATTTCCTTTTTTATTCTTCAGGATATAATCGGCAACAGCCACTAAAGTATATTCTTCGCCAAAAACGTTTCCATCTTCACAAACAAAGCAAAGTCTGTCCACATCTGGGTCAACGGCAATTCCTAAATCTGCATTTTTACTGGTTACTTCTTTTGCCAGAGCAGTTAGGTTTTCTGGTAATGGTTCTGGGTTATGCGGAAAATGTCCGTCTGGTTCGCAGTATAATTCAAAAACTGTATTAACTCCCAAAGCCTTTAATAAAGCAGGGACAAATATTCCTCCTGATGAATTTACGCAATCAATCGCCACTTTAAAATTGGCATTTCTAATCGCATCCACATCTACCAAAGGCAAAGCCAAAATCTGGTCAATGTGTTTTTGCATATAAGTATCATCAACATTCACCTTACCTAAATCGTCTACTTCTGCAAAAGCGATATCGGTATCTTCGGCTATTTCTAAAACCTTTTTTCCGTCTTCATCATTAATAAACTCACCTTCGTGGTTTAACAATTTCAAAGCGTTCCATTGTTTCGGATTATGACTAGCGGTAATAATAATTCCACCACCAGCATTTTCTAATGGCACCGCAATTTCTACCGTTGGCGTGGTAGATAAACCTACGTCAACCACGTCAATACCTATCCCCTGTAATGTCCCTACCACTAAATTACGTACCATTTCACCCGAAATTCTGGCATCGCGACCTACAACAATTTTCTTTTTCCCGGTTTGTTCTATTACCCAAAAGCCAAAAGCTGTAGTAAATTTAACAATGTCTGTTGGTGTTAAAGCATCGCCTGCCTTACCGCCAATAGTTCCTCTTATTCCTGAAATTGATTTTATTAAAGTCACTCTGTTGTAGTTAAATAGTTAAGGGTATAAAATTAAAAATATTAAACTAGTTAATTCATCTTATTTTAAACATCGGCTTAAAAAGGTAATTTATATATTTGCACATCATTAGCAGATACAGCACATGCCAAAAAAATGGTTCCAAAATTGGTTTAACTCTCCTTATTACCATATACTTTACAAAAAGAGAGATGATGAAGAGGCAGAACTTTTTATAGATAATTTGTGCAGTTTTTTAAAGCCTAAAGCTGACGATAGAATGTTGGATATTGCCTGCGGAAGAGGGCGACACGCCATTTACCTAAACAAAAAAGGCTTTGAAGTTACCGGGATAGATTTATCTTTTGGTAGCATTAAATTTGCACAGCAGTTTGAAAGCAAAAACCTGCATTTTTATGTGCAGGATATGCGCAACCCTTTCTATATTAGGTATTTCGATTTCGCATTTAATATTTTTACCAGTTTCGGGTATTTTGAGACCGATAAAGACCATATCAAAGCTTTAAAATCATTTAATAAAGCCTTAAAAAAAGATGGCGTTTTAGTTTTTGACTATATGAATAGTCAGAAAATAATTAACCATTTAGTTACTAAAGAGGTAAAGGAAGTTGATGGGATTGAGTTTCGTATCAGCAGGCAGGTAATTGATGGAAAAATAGTAAAAACCATTGATTTTGAACATCGCAACAAACATTTTGCTTTTAAAGAAGAGGTTAAGGACTTTAAAACGCAAGATTTTGAAAGACTTTTTAGCGCTGCTGGCTTCCAAATTACACATACTTTTGGTGATTACCAGTTGAACCCATTCAACATCAATCAATCTGATCGCTTAATTTTTATTTGTAAAAAAACCGATGCTTGAAGAAATCATCCGGCTTGACCATCAGCTATTCCAAGCCATAAATACTGGTTTAAGTAATCCATTTTTTGATTGGCTGATGCCGATTTTACGTAATAAATACACTTGGATTCCCTTATATGTAGGTATCATATTTTTTGCGATTAGAAATTACAAATTAAAAGGATTGTACTTTGTACTTTTTTTGGCAGCCACTGTAGGCATTGCCGATTATGGAAGTGCAAGCATTATAAAACCAATTGTGAACCGGGATAGGCCCTGCAATGAAGTCGCTTTTAAATCGCAAGTGATTTCAAGAGTACACTGCGGTTCTGGTAAAAGCTTCCCTTCTACTCACGCTTCAGACCATTTTTCGATTGCTATATTTTTGGTGATGATTTTTGGAAGAAAGTGGAAGTACTTTACAGCAATTACCATTTTTTGGGCCGCAATTATCTGTTTTGCACAAATTTATGTTGGGGTACACTTCCCTGTTGATATTACCGTGGGTATTCTTTTTGGCTCGCTTATCGGATATTTTATGGCCAAACTATTTTTAAAATACGTCCCGTTTAAAGCATAAATTATGAGCTATTTTATCATTTCATTATTAGGGATTTGTGCTTTAGTTGGTGGCTTTGCGGTCTTTTTTGTAAAAAAGGATAGTAACACAAAGCTTAAGCTAATTTTATCATTTAGTGGCGCTTACCTTTTTGCCATTACTGTTTTACATTTATTACCAGATGTTTACCAAAGCGATGAAAACCATTTAATTGGTTTATTTATTTTAGGAGGATTTGTATTACAAATTTTGTTAGAGCAATTTTCGCAAGGGATTGAACACGGACATATACATACTCATAACCACCAAACTAGCTTTCCTTGGGGGATTATGCTCAGTTTATGCCTGCATGCTTTTTTAGAAGGCATGCCATTAACTGCAAAACATAATCAAGAATTGGTTTACGGAATTGCCATCCACCATATCCCGGCTGCCTTTGCTTTAGGGAGTGTATTATTGGCAAACCACGTTAAAAAAACTTCGGTTTACCTGATGCTGATTGTTTTTGCAGCCATGTCTCCTTTGGGTTATATTTTCAGCTTTTCGTTAAGCAACGGAAATATCCAAAGCTTAGGAAGCTACTATCCATATATAATGGGAATAGTAATCGGTATTTTCTTACATATTTCAACCACTATTTTATTTGAATCAAGCGTTGACCATAAGTTTTCTGTTAAAAAAACCATCGCTGTTTTGTTAGGGATGAGTATTGCCCTGATGGGATTCTTTTTTGGAGGGCACTAGTTCTTAATGAGAGAAATATTGAATTAGTGAGTAGTGAGTAGTGAGTAGTGAGTAGTGAGTAGTGAGTAGTGAGTAGTGAGTAGTGAGTAGTGAGTAGTGAAAATGATTTTTCGAGATTGTTATTGTGTCAAAGGCAGTGTTTTTTTTCGGAATAACGACTAATGCCTCCTCCTTATATTGAAAAAGTAAAACACAAAGCAATCCCAGCAATGACTAATGAACTCCTTACAATGAACTCAAATAACCTACCACGCAAATCCCCTAACAAGCTAACCATCTAAAACCTAAACACCTAAAAAAACACTAAATCACTCATTTCCAATTATTACACTAAAAAATATTTTTATTCGGGATATATATTATTACCTTTGCAATCCGCAAAAGCGGGAAAAAGGAGATAAATTAATTAATGGCAAAAAAACAAGTAGCAGAGAAGGAGTTAGCAGCTAAACAAGCGGAGCTTCAAGACACTGAAAAAAAAGTAAAAGAGGTATATGAGTCAGAAGCTGATTCAATATCTATCGACGACATCAAGTCAAAGTCGAAAGTAGCTGATCCTGAGGATTTTGATTGGGATGCAGACGAAAAAATGTTCGGTAATTACAGTAAAGCTGAGCGTGAAAAAATGGAAGAAATGTACTCAGGTACTTTCAATTCTGTTACAAAAGGAGAAATCGTTTCTGGTGTTGTTGTAACAATCAACAGTAAAGACGTAGTATTAAACATTGGTTTCAAATCTGATGGTTTAGTAGCTGTAAACGAATTCCGTGATATGCCAGACCTTAAAAAAGGTGATAGCGTTGACGTATTTGTTGAACAAAGAGAAGATGAAAATGGACAATTGATTTTATCTCGTAAAAGAGCTAAAACTCAACGTTCATGGGAAATGATTAATGAAGCCTTAGAAAATGACACAATCATTAACGGATTTGTAAAAAGCCGTACTAAAGGTGGATTAATTGTAGATATTATTGGTGTTGAGGCTTTCCTTCCAGGATCTCAAATCGACATCAAACCTATTAGAGATTACGATATTTACGTTGGTAAAACAATGGAATTCAAAGTTGTTAAAATCAACCACGAATTTAAAAATGTTGTAGTATCACACAAAGTTCTTATCGAGGACGATTTAGAAAGCCAAAAGGTTGAAATCGTTTCTAAATTAGAAAAAGGACAAGTATTAGAAGGAACTGTTAAAAACATTACTGATTTCGGTGTATTCATCGATTTAGGTGGAGTTGATGGTTTATTACACATCACTGATATTTCTTGGGGACGTATTGAGCATCCAAGAGAGGTATTATCTTTAGATGAGAAAGTTAACGTTGTTGTTCTTGACTTTGATGACGAGAAAAAACGTATTGCTTTAGGTTTAAAACAACTTTCTGCTCACCCTTGGGAATCTTTAGATACTGCTTTAGCTATCGGATCTAACGTTAAAGGTAGAATTGTAACTGTTGCAGATTACGGAGCTTTCTTAGAAATTATTCCAGGAGTAGAAGGATTAATCCACGTATCTGAAATGTCATGGTCTCAAAACTTGCGTAACCCACAAGAGTTTATGAAAACTGGCGACGAAGTTGAAGCTATCGTTTTAACTTTAGACAGAGACGAACGCAAAATGTCTTTAGGTATTAAGCAATTAACACCTGATCCATGGGAGAAAGCAGCTGCTAGCTACCCAATTGGAAGTAAGCACAAAGCTGTAGTTAAAAACATGACTAACTTTGGAGTGTTTGTTGAGATTGAAGAAGGAATTGATGGTTTAATCCACATTTCTGATCTTTCTTGGTCTAAAAAAGTAAACCACCCTAACGAATTCACTAAAGTTGGTGAAGAATTAGACGTAGTTGTTTTAGAATTAGACGTTGATAACCGCAAATTAAGTTTAGGTCACAAGCAATTAGAAGAAAACCCTTGGGAAACTTTTGAAACTATCTTCACTTTGGATTCTATCCACGAAGGTACTGTTACTAAAGTAACTGATAAAGGTGCTATCATTGCTTTACCTTACGGTGTTGAAGGTTTTGTTCCAACAAAACACTTAGCTAAACAAGACGGTACAGTTCTTAAAGCTGACGAAACTGCTGAATTCAAAATCATTGAATTCAACAAAGATTCTAAGCGTATTGTAGTTTCTCACGCTCGTATTTGGGAACAAGTAAAAGCAGAAGAAGTTGCAGAAGAAAGAGCTACTAAGAAAAAAGAAGCTACTGCAGCACATGCATCAGTTAAAAAAGTAAAAGATTCTGTAGAGAAATCTACTTTAGGAGACTTAGACGTATTATCTCAACTTAAAGATAAGTTAGAAGGTGATGCTAAAAAAGCTGCTAAGAAAAAAGAAGACGGCGCTAAATAAACTGAGCTAAGCTTAAATAAATAAAAAGAGCAGATAATTAATTATCTGCTCTTTTTTTATGCCCTTTATTTTTTAAAAACTATATTTCAATTATTTAAAGATTAAAATCTTGCATTAAAGAACATTGCAAGGGTCACAAATCATATAATTAATTATAACAAAAACAGATGAAGAAGATTTTAATGGTTCTGCTAACCTTTGGTTGTATGTCTGGAGCTTTCGCACAGAAACACCCATCGGAAATACAAGTAACCAAAATTGCAGAAAGCACTGAAAGCTGGAACGGCGATAAGCTCCCCGCCTACCCTCAAGGACAACCAAAAATCACCATTTTAAAGTACACTATTCCGCCTCATACCACACTTGCACTTCATAAACACTTAGTAATTAACGCAGGAGTTTTATTGAAAGGCGTACTCACCGTAGTTGATGATAAAAACAATGTACTGGAGCTAAAAGCTGGGGATAGCATTATTGAATTGGTTAACACTTACCATTACGGAGAAAACAAAGGCGATGAACCTGCAGAGATTATGGTGTTTTACGCTGGAGTTGAAGGAATGGAGAATACGGTGAAAAAGTAATTTGGATTAGCGTGAGAAGACTTGCGTTTTTTTTTAAAATCGTCAATATTAAAACCACAAATTTAAATGAAGCTTCAAGTGCTCTTCGTTAACGAATCGGGATAAAAATTCAAAGTCTTTGAAATAGCAACTTTACGGGTGAGAAATTATCTATCGTCAACATGACAGAATGGGAACTCTGTATTAAAGATTTATCAAGTTTTAAAAAATTGCAAGTCAGTTTTACAGTTTGACTTGCGTTTCCGTTTCGTCATGTTGAATGCTAATGAAACATCTCACGAACAACAAGTAGTCAGGTAGATAGCTGACCTTGTGAGATAACAAGTTGCTTCTAATATGTTGCCTATTGTTATAGAGAAATGGAAAACAAGAAACTTATAAATCGAAAAACCACCTCTACTTAGAAAAAGACAATTCCTTCTGAAAGTTTTTGGCGAACTTACGTTTATCGAATTTATAAAGCTTAGCTGCTCTATACGAAACACCTTTTTGCTTTTCGTCTAACTCCTTCAAAATATCGTAAGAAAGCATCTTTTTACGGAAATTTCTTTTGTCTAGCTTTTTGTCTAAAATAACCTCATACAAATTTTGTAGCTGAGTTAAAGTGAATTTCTCTGGCAAAAGCTCAAACGCAATTGGCTGGTAGCTAATTTTATTACGTATTTTCTCAAAGCCTTTTCTAAATATACGGCTGTGGTCAAAAGCTAACTCCGGAATATCCTTAACATTAACCCAAACCGCCTGAGATGCAAAATCTGTTACAGGCTTCACGTCTTTTTGACCAGTAAGCCTAATCATAGCATAGTAAGCAACTGTAATTACACGCCCTTGCGGGTGCCTACCTAAAGCTCCAAAAGTGTAAAACTGCTCCATGTAGATTCCACGTAAGCCGGTAGATTCGTACAAAATACGTTGCGCCGCACTTTCAATAGCCTCTGTTGTTTCCACAAAATAGCCCGGCAAAGCAAACCAACCTTTAAATGGTTCCTCGTTTCTTTCTATCAATAAAATTTTAAGTTCGCCTTCGTCAAATCCAAAGATGATACAATCTACTGTGAATAAGGAGTCAAAATGCGCAGGTAAGTTTTCCACGATATAAAGCTATAATTTAAATGTAATTTGATGTAAAGTTGAAAAAAAAAATCGACAAAAAGTTCCTTAGTGTAAAAAATACACCTTATATTAGTAACTCCAAATTTCGAGCCACGCTAAATATATGTCAAAAATAAAGAAAATAGCCGTTTTTACTTCAGGAGGGGATGCACCAGGAATGAACCCGTGTATCAGAGCTGTAGTAAGAACGGGTTTACACTTAGGCCTTGAAGTTGCGGGGATAAAGCATGGGTACCAAGGCATGATCGACAATAATATTGTTGACATGGACAGTTACTCTGTAAGTAATATCCTTCAATTAGGAGGCACAATTTTAAAAACCGCTCGTTGTTTAGATTTCAGAAATCCTGAAGGCAGACAACTAGCATACGATAATTTAAAGAAAAATAACATTGATGCATTAGTTGCCATTGGTGGTGATGGTACATTTACCGGTTTAGAGCTTTTTTCATCAGAATATGATATTAAAGTAATTGGTATACCAGGTACTATTGATAATGACTTGTTCGGTTCTGATTACACTTTAGGTTTTGATACCGCAACAAACACCGTTATTGAAGCTATTGATAAAATCAGAGACACTGCAGAATCTCATGCTCGTTTATTCTTTGTTGAAGTAATGGGAAGAGATGCTGGCTGTATTGCTTTAAGAGCAGGAATTGGCGCCGGTGCAGAAGCTATAATGCTACCAGAAAAAGACACTAGTATTGAAGAATTAATTGTCACCCTAAAAGATGGTGCTGCAAAACACAAATCTTCGGCAATAGTTATTGTTTCTGAAGGAGATAAAAGTGGCGGTGCTTTTAATGTTGCAAAAAAAGTAAAAGAATTTTTCACCTTTTATGATACAAAAGTAACTATTTTAGGGCACTTACAACGCGGAGGAAGTCCAAGTGCTTTTGACCGTATTTTAGGGAGCCGTATGGGTTTTGCTGCTGTAAAAGCATTAGTTAATGGGGAAAGCAGAAAAACGGTAGGCTTAAGAGGCAACAAAATCGTTTTAACCGACATTAAGGAAGCCTTAGATGGTCATGAATTTAAGTTAGAGGAAGATTTACTAGAGATGTCAGTAGTTTTAACATAATAATGATTGCAATAGTTTATAGCGGATCCAGGTATTCAAACTGGAGATTAGTGGACAAAAAGGAAGTACAATCAGTACGGACTAATGGCATTAATCCATTTTTTAATGACGAAAAATTCATTAACCAGCTATTAAACAAAAACACTAAGTTGATTAACAATGCCGAAGCCATAAAAAAGATTTACTTTTTTGGCGCAGGTGCTTCTTCTCCTGAACGTAAAGCAATTATAAAAGCAGGCTTAAGTGAATTTTTTAAGTTTAGCAAGGTTTACGTAGAGCATGATTTAGATGCTGCCGCAAAAGTAAGTTGCGATGGAAAACCGGGCATTGTTTGCATTATAGGAAGCGGATCTAATGTTGCTTTTTTTGATGGCAAAAAAATAATTGAAAACAATTACGGTTTAGGTTATGCAATTAGTGACGAAGGTTCTGCAACATGGATGGGTAAAACTATCCTAAAAGCATATTTAAACGAAACAATGCCAATCGATATAAGAACGGCATTTGATAAAAAATACGACTTGGATAGGCGTTTGATTATGGATAAAATCTATAAACTATCCCACCCAAATTTATTTTTAAACTCGTTTACTAGCTTTTTAATCGAAAACAGAACATCACCGTATATAAAAGGAATAGTAAAAGAAGGATTTAGCCAGTTTATGAACAGCTATTTAATCCCTCTACATAAAAAATACGGCGGTAATCATCCTATATATTTTGTAGGAACAGTGGCCGCATTTTTTCAGGACTTTTTAAGAGAAGTTGCCGAAGAAAAACAAATAGAGATAAGCACTGTAATAAAAGAGCCTATCTATAATTTATTAAATTATTACGCAAATAAAAATTAACAAAATGAAAATTGGAATTAACGGCTTTGGTCGTATCGGAAGATTAGCTTTTAGAGCTGCAGTAAAAAGAAGTGATATAGAAATTGTAGGTATAAATGATTTAGTTGAGCCAGATTATATGGCTTACATGTTAAAATACGATTCTACACACGGTATTTTTGACGGAACTGTAGAGGTTAAAGACGGCAACTTAGTAGTTAACGGTAAAACTATCCGTGTAACTGCAGAAAGAGACCCAGCAAACCTTAAATGGAATGAAGTTGGCGCAGAATATATTATTGAGTCAACTGGTTTATTCTTAACTCAAGAAACTGCTCAGAAACACATTGATGCTGGTGCAAAAAAAGTAGTAATGAGTGCTCCTGCTAAAGATGATACTCCTACTTTTGTTATGGGTGTAAATCACAAAACATTAACTGCATCTCAAAACATTGTTTCTAACGCATCTTGTACTACAAATTGCTTAGCGCCAATTACTAAAGTATTAATGGATAACTTTGGTATTGTTGAAGGCTTAATGACTACAGTACACGCAACAACTGCAACTCAAAAAACAGTTGATGGCCCGTCTGCAAAAGACTGGAGAGGTGGACGTGGTGCTTCTCAAAACATCATTCCTTCTTCTACAGGTGCAGCTAAAGCGGTAGGTTTAGTTATCCCAGCAATTAAAGGAAAATTAACTGGTATGGCTTTCCGTGTACCAACTCCCGACGTTTCTGTAGTTGATTTAACAGTACGTTTAGAAAAAGCTGCTACTTATGAGCAAATCAAAAAAGCAATGAAAGATGCTTCTGAAGGTGAGTTAAAAGGTATTTTAGGTTATACTGAAGATCAAGTTGTTTCTAACGATTTCTTAGGAGACGCTCGTACTTCAATTTTTGATGCTGGTGCTGGTATCGCGTTAAACGATAACTTTGTTAAAGTTGTAGCTTGGTACGATAACGAGTGGGGTTATTCAAACAAAATCATTGATTTATTACAACACATGTCAACGTTGAAATAATAACGTTAAATAATTTAAAAAGGTTGTCTTAATTATATTGAGGCAACCTTTTTTTATGGATTTTTTTTGAGCATTTTAACACGCTTTACACTATATCTTTTTGCCTTAGCCTTTGTCTCCGCTCAGGCCAGCCAAAAAGGATGCCGTTGCAATCGTTAATGCACCTATAATGTGGCAATTAAATGGAGGGTTTAAGTTGCTGTGAGGTTAAGAACGCTTTACTATGAACTTACTGTTTGTAAAAGACCTAAATCACCTAAAATTAGTGCTTTTAAGAACAAACAACTGCATTAACATCTAAAACTAATCCCTCAATTCTCAAATAAACAATATATTAGCCTTAAATAAAAAATAGAAGTTTTGGTAATTGTAATACACTGTACAGATGAAGTAGGTTTAGTAGCAACTATATCATCCGTTTTAGCAAGCGCTGGCTACAACATTATATCTATGCGAGAACACGTAGATGTGGAGGAAAATAGATTTTTCGCTAGATTGGTGGTTAACAGCATACTTAACCCCTCAGAAATTGAGAGCAAACTGCTATCGGTGCTTCCAAAAGAAGCTTTTGTTAAGGTAAATCCACAGCCCGAAAAAAACATTGTAGTATTGGTTACCAAAGAATACCATTGTTTAAGTGATATTTTAACTCGCAACCACTTTAAAACTTTAGGCGCAAATGTAGCCTGCGTAATTGGCAACCATCCCGATTTAGGGAATATTTGTGACCGCTTTCAAATACCCTTCAAATTAGTTTCTCACGAAGAAAAAGCTAAAGAAGAGTTTGAATCAGAAATTATTACGCTTATAAAGCCTTATGAGCCTGATTACCTCATACTCGCTAAGTTTATGCGAATATTATCTCCTAGCTTTATCAGTGAATTCCCTTTACAGATTATTAATATCCATCATTCATTTTTACCGGCTTTTATTGGCGCAAACCCATATAAACAGGCTTATAAAAGAGGCGTAAAAATTATTGGAGCCACAGCTCATTTTGTCACCAACGACTTAGACGAAGGACCAATAATTACCCAAAAGATTACCCCCGTAAACCACAGTTTCAGTCTGAAAGATCTGGTAAAAGCAGGTAGAGAAAACGAAACTTCTGCCCTAGCAAAAGCGATGCAACTAGTTTTTGAAGACCGTGTATTTGTTTATGCAAATAAAACAGTGGTCTTTGAGTAATCTAATAGCTTACCCTTTTACCAGCTTTTGTTATTAAAGGAAGTTCCCATATCAAGTGTTCAAAACTCTACTCAATGGCGGGTTGCATCTAGCAACAGGCATCCCTAAAAAATAAAAAACAGCTTAATGAGTATGTATGACAAAATTATGCTGAGAAAAAAACCTGTTATTGAACCAGTGAACGATGAACTGAAAAACATATGCCAAATCGGACATTCCATACATAGGTCATTTACAAACTTCATTATCAACATTGTAGCAGGACTTGCTACATATAGTTTCTTCCCAAAAAAATCAGCAAACAGGTAAATCAAACTGTTTAAATTATTGAACTCAGGTTAATAAGCCGAGTTTCTGATAAGTTAGTTCTTCTTGTATATCTAAGACTGCCTGAGCTTTTATAAGGTTTACATATATTTAATTTTGTTTCTATTGCAGTTTTCCTGGGCTGTGGCACATTCATGCAATTATAAGTTACTATTAAACTAAACTGTAGAAAATCTCTTTTGTAATAGCCGCTAAGACAATTACAATTATATCTTTAATTATATTAAATTATGTTTATTTACTTGTTTTAAATGATTTAATTTACTTAATTTGTGTAAGCATTTGATTAGTTGATAATCTGATTAAAACTTTCAAGCCATCGATTATATATTTAAGAAGAAATAAAATAGAACAAAAAACAGCTTTGTAGGCTCTAATAAAGAAGCAAACGTTTAGTAAGGGGCTTTATCAGTTTTATTAAATTAGAGTGAAAGTGTTGGAAGACCATTGCAAAGATACTATAGCGTAGAAACAGTTAAATTAAACATCCCATAAATGACATTAAAAACTATCCCTAAACGTAGACGCTGGTTAATCATATCAGTCATATTTCTTGCCTTTCTCTTTAATTATTTTGACAAGCAAATTGTGTCAATACTTAAACCTGTTTTAAAAAGTCATTTTGGGTTTAATAACTCTGGCTATGCGGTAATCGTGAACATTTTAACCATTTTTTATGCACTGATGTATTCACTATCGGGTTGGATAGTAGATAAATTTGAGGCAGGGAAAGCTATGTTTACCAGAATAATAGACTGGTCTTTAGCATGTTTAGGAGACAGTCTTTCAAGAACACTCGGACAATTTACGTTCTCTAGGGCTATGCTCGTATTAGGTTCGATATTTTTTGTCTCGTTTGCTAATGCACAGTCAGCTAACAAAACCAATATCGTCTTTATTTTTGCGGATGATTTGGGTTATATGGACACCGGTTACAACGGAAGTGATTATTATGAAACGCCCAATATTGATATGTTTGCGAAAGAGAATCTTGTTTTTCCAAACGCATATTCTAGCGCTGCAAACTGTGCGCCTAGCAGAGGAGCGCTTATATCAGGACAATATAGCCCACGAACAGGAATTTATGCTGTAAATAGCACCAACAGAGGACCAGTTAGTGAGATGCGATTGATGCCTGTTCCTAACACAAATTATATTTCACCGAAAAACTATACCGTAGCTATGGCCCTAAAAAACGCAGGTTACAATACAGGTATTTTTGGAAAGTGGCATATTGGTAATACATCCGGTGCAAATGACCCGGGTAGTATGGGCTTTGATGTTGTTATGGATAATGATGGCAAAAAAAAACAGAGTGTTGTAAAAGATCCGAAAGCTATGTTTGAAATTGCAGACTCTGCAATCAACTTTATTAAGGCAAGTAAAAATAAGCCGTTTTTTGCGTACATATCTCACCATGCAGTTCATAGTAATCATCAGGCTAGGGAAGAGACGTTGAAAAAATTTAAAGCAAAAGCAAAAGGTAAGTATCACAAAAAGGCACTCTTTGCTGCTTGTATATATGATTTCGATGCTACAGTTGGAAAGGTACTTGCGTATTTGAAGGAAACCGGGTTAGACAAAAACACATTAGTTGTGTTCTCATCAGATAATGGTGGTGGCAATGCATCTATACAAGAACCGCTCCGTGGAAATAAGGGTTCGTATTATGAAGGAGGTGTACGTGTTCCTTTTATCGTTCGCTGGCCCGGTAAAACAAGAGCAGGAGTAAATAACACTCCAATAATAAATCTAGATTTATATCCAACCTTTGCCACATTGGCTGGAGCAAAGATACCTTCGAATAAGGTTTTAGATGGTGAAAATTTGCTTCCCGTTTTCAGTGGACAAAACACTACAACGGTACGTGACAAAATTTTTTGGCACTTTCCCGGATACCTTAATAACCCGGTTACTAGAGGAAGAGACACTATATTCCGCACTCGACCGGTAACAACTATGCGTAAAGGAGATTTTAAAATACTGCTATACCATGAAGAATGGGTGTTGGATGGTGGCTTTTCGAAACGAGCGACCAATAATTCTATTGAGTTGTACAACTTAAAAACTGATCTTGGTGAACATAATAATATTGTAGCATCGAACCCTCAAAAACGGGATGAACTGCTTAAAGATTTGTTAGAATGGATGGATACTACTCACGCTAAAATGGCTACCGTGAGAACTCCAAAGCAGGAAGCCATGAAAAATCTTCCGCAAAAAAAGAAGAAAAAGAATGAGGATGATGATTAAGTCTAACCTAACCCCTCGTTGTAATGGAACAGGAAAATGGCACAATGGAATTGAATCCTACGTAAAAAATCTTAAAGGTGGTGATGAGATAATGTTTGGTGGGATGACTGTTTCCAAATGGAAAATACCATCAAATCATTTTAATAAAGCCTACATGCCGTCTGACCCTAAAAATAAAGACTTATCCAGAGTTGCAAACCATGTTTACAAATGAAACACAGTGCAGAAATATTTGCAGATGCTACGGTTAGTTTTCTTGGTTCTGAGATAACTAAGAAGCCATTTTTTCTTTACGTTGCAAAACTACGCTCAGAAAGATCGCTTTGCAAGTTCACAGAAACAACTTAAAAATCATAGTAAAACAAAAATGACAACAGCATTTCTTGAAAAACATTTTAGAAAATAACAATATGAAAACAACAATTAGCTTTAACCAACTACTAATTCTTTTTGCGCTTTTAACAGCTAGTGCAATTTTCACCTCATACAAGTCGTCCGCTCAAACTAAACCTAACATCGTTTTTATTATGGGTGATGATATGGGTTACAACAGTATAGGTCCTTTTGGTCAGAAATTAATTAAAACGCCCAATTTGGATAAGCTGGCCCAAAACGGAATGAAGATGACAAATTTTTATGCAAACCATATTTGTTCGCCAAGCCGTGGAAGTTTCTTTACTGGCTTACACACCGGCCATGCGTTAATTAGAGGTAATTATGAACTAGGGGGATATAAAGATGACGACGAATATGGACAAATGCCTTTAGCCCCGAATATGCAGACACTTGGTACCGAATTACAAAAAGCTGGATATACAACTGCTGTGATGGGCAAATGGGGAATGGGTGGACCAGGTTCAATAGGTGTACCTACTAAGCAGGGTGTAGATGAGTTTTTTGGATATTTATGCCAAAAACAGGCTCAAAATTATTACCCTACACATCTTTGGAAAAACGAAGATTTATTTCCACTTAATAATGAGTATTTTTATATCCATCAAAAAATGCCTGCTGGAAAAGACATTAACGATCCGGCATCCTATCTTCCGTATAAAGGAAATGAATACTCTGAAGAAACTATTCAAAAGCAGGCATTAGATTTTATCAATAATCAAAAGCCCAACAAACCATTCTTTTTAGAACTGGCCTACACCTTGCCACACATGGCATTACAAGTGCCTGATAAATATATGGAACAGTATAAAGGAAAATTTGATGATAAACCTTATTTAGGAGAGAAAGCTTACGTTCCGAACCAATATCCACGAGCTACTTATGCTGCAATGATTTCTATGCTTGATGACTATGTAGGCCAAGTAATGGAAGCATTAAAGAAAAAAGGGCTTGATAAAAATACTTTAGTTGTTTTTACCGCTGATAATGGCGCCGCTACAGTTGGAGGTTGCGATCCAGATTATTTTAACTCTAGTGGCGTACTTCGCGGTCGTAAAGGCAGTATCTATGAGGGTGGAATTAAAGTGCCATTTATAGCACATTGGCCAGGAGTAATAAAGCCTGGAACATCGTCCAACCATCTTTCCGCAATATGGGATTTAATGCCTACTTTTTTAGACTTTGCAGGTACCAAGGAAGTTAAAGGTATTGATGGAATATCATTTCTCCCTACTTTAATGCAACAAAAGCAAACCCCACATAAATATTTATACTGGGAGCGACATCATAGAAAAGGGCAACAGGAAGTGGTGAGGTTTGGCGATTGGAAAGCAATTAAAAACGTTTCGAAAAATACAATTTCGTTGTACAATTTGGCAACTGATCCTTCAGAAAAAAAAGACGTTGCAGCTGGAAACCCAGAACAAATAAAGACAGCTATAGAATATTATAAAACACGAAGAACAGCAACATTAGTTGAATGGAACTATGGAGTGCCTGCTGTAGGCAGATAAGAAAAAACACTATCAGTCATTTATATACCGAATAGAACTATCTTATTAACTGACATAATGTTTAAAAAATCATAAACTCTGCTCTAAGGTCTAATGTGATTTATGCTATTTCATCAAAAAAGAATCACCTAAACTGCTATGGCGTTAAAAGTGAAAAATCAGGTACCTAGAGTAATAGGAAGTAAAACAACTTAATTATTAAATAACCAAAGGTTAAAACTTTATAAAACTAAAAATGAAAAGATCTATTTTAATTAACTTCTCGTTATTACTATTTGTAATTTCTACGGGATGTTTTTCGACACGAAAAACAGACGATGTAGCTAAGCAATCAGCAGAAAAACCCAATATAGTTTACATATTTGCTGATGATATCACTTATAAAGCTATTCATGCGACGGGGAACCTTGAAATAAAGACTCCTAATTTGGACAAATTGGTTCGTAATGGAACAAGCTTTACGCACAGCTATAATATGGGAGGATGGACGGGAGCAGTCTGTATTGCCAGCCGGGCAATGCTTATGACAGGCAAGTCGGTATGGCACACCCGCAAAATTAACCAAGAGGAACTTGCAGAGAAAGGTGAAATGTGGAGTCAACTTATGAGTAAGGGAGGCTATGAAACATATATGTCAGGAAAATGGCATGGCATAGATATCCCCGCTAAAGACTTGTTCGATCATGTTTCCAATGTTCGTATGGGAAATCCAATAAATGATTATACTGGTAATAAAAAGAAACTCGTAAGTGGAATAAAAGATTTAGAAAAAAAGAATGGTTTAGATTTGAATGGAATTACACCAATTGGTTATAATGATATAATGCCTTTTGGCTTCAACAGACCGTTAAGTCCACAAGATACACTATGGCAACCTTGGGATAAAAGCCTAGGAGGTTACTGGGAAGGTGGTAAACACTGGAGTGAGGTACTCGGTGATGACGCACTTACTTTTATCGACTCTGCTAAGAACCGGAATAAACCATTTTTTATGTATCTAGCTTTTAACGCTGGCCATTATCTCCGCCAATATCCAAAAGAATATGGTGATATGTACCCTCTTGATCGTATTTCATTGCCTAAAACTTATTTGCCAGTTTACCCTTTTAGAGGAGATAAAATTGATCAATATTTAGGGCAGGCAGATGTGAGTATTGCTCCTTTTCCCCGCACAGAATATGCTATGAAAGTTCACCTTCGTGATTACTACGCGATTATTACCCATATGGATAATGAAATAGGTAGGATAGTTGATGCAGTTAAAAAATCAGGAAAGGCTGACAATACATATATTATCTTCACCGCAGATCATGGGGTAGCCGTTGGTGATCATGGTTTGGTGGGTAAACAGAACATGTATGAACATTCTTTACGTGTACCATTTTTTATAGTAGGTCCAAAGGTCCCTAAAAACAAAAAAATAGATGCGGACATTTATCTTCAGGATATTATGCCTACAACACTTGAGATTGCTGGTGTACAAAAGCCAGCTGGTATTGAATATAACAGCTTGATGCCTTTTTTAAAAGGTGAAAGAAAGGAATCATTTTACCCTTCAATTTATGGAGCATTTATGAAACATCACCGGGCTATTCGTACAGATGGTTTTAAATTAATTATTTATCCGCAAATTAAGGTAATGAGACTTTATGATCTAAATAAGGATCCTTTAGAATTGAATGATCTTGCAAACATTGCTAGTTACGCAGAAAAGAAATCAATGCTTTTCAAAAAGCTTTTGAAATTACAGAAGGATATGGATGACCCAATGGATCTAACCAAATTCTTTCCTGACTTTAAAAGTTAAGATTAAGATTCAATAACTCAAAAAGTACAGTTAAATATAAAACTCGTTCGATATATTGATAATCTAAAAAATAAGGCTTTATTCTCCCATAGATATTTATAATGAGGAAGTGCTGAGTTAAGTAATTAGGATACTATACAACACGAAGCACTATGGACAGCCTAATAAAATACCTCGGAGCAGAGCTACCGAGGTATTTTTCATTCGGTGCAGAGCATCGGGGAATCAAACTCCTAATTTCATTAAAAACAGATAAGAAAAAATGAAAAAGCTAACGCTATTACTATTTGGATTGGTTTTATTTAATTATGTATTTGCACAGCATGATCCACAACAGCCTTTCAAAGGAGTAGTTGGAAAGACACTGGCAGATACTAAACAGTCCTGGCCAGAAAAAATTAAAGCACCAAAGGGGGCTCCAAATGTTATTTGGATCTTACTAGACGATGTCGGTTTTGGCGCTTCTAGCTCTTTTGGAGGTTTAATAGAAACCCCAACATTTGATTACTTGTCAAATAATGGATTGCGCTATACAGATTTTCATAACGCGGCAATATGTGGACCAACACGGGCTGCGCTACTAACTGGTCGCAATCATCATATGGTAAATATGGGTCATCACCCCGCTTGGGCTATCGGGACACCTGGTTATAACAGCGATATACCGTTTGAAACCGCAATGATTTCTGAGGTGATGCGTGAAAATGGTTATAATACTTTTGCTATAGGAAAATGGCATTCCACTATTCCAAAGCAATTAACACCGGTAGGTCCTTTTAATCGTTGGCCAACAGGGCGTGGTTTTGACCACTTTTATGGATTTACAGCCGGCGCAACCGACCAATGGCATCCGTTATTGGTTGATGGAATTACCCAGGTAAGCCTTGAGCCTAACACAACACATGTTAACGAACTTATTACAACTAAAGCCATAAATTATATTGCTAATCAGGTTTCAGCAGATCCCGATAAGCCCTTTTTCATGTATTATGCTCCTGGTGCAACCCATGCACCGGCACAAGTAGCTAAAGAATGGATCGAAAAATACAAAGGCAAATTCGATAACGGTTGGGATTTTTATCGTGATGAAGTATTTAGAAGGCAACAGGCGTTGGGTCTTATTCCGAAAGGAACGAAATTACCACCACGACAAACAGGCATAACAGCCTGGGAAGCTCTTTCCGCAGATCAAAAAAAGGTATTTGCTCGTTTTATGGAGGTTTACGCCGGCTATCTATCTTATACCGATCAACAAATCGGCAGAATGGTTGATTACTTAAAGCAAGTTGGAAAGTTTGATAATACCGCAATATTTGTAATGATTGGCGATAATGGTGCAACTAAAGAAGGAAGCTATTTTGGCCGGGCTGGCACAAGAAACGGATATAATGCAGGAAATGATGAAGGCGAAGGCATAGATTATCTGTTAAAATGGTATGACAAGCTTGGAACAGAGGAAACCTATCCAACAATCCCTTTGGGCTGGGCTCAGGCAATGAACGTTCCTTTCAAATATTGGAAGAGCGATGCCAATGGAGAGGGTGGAAGTCATGCGCCACTCATTGTTCATTATCCAAAAGGGATAAAGGAAAAAGGAGGAATTAGAACGCAGTACAGCCATGTAATTGATTTACTGCCGACCACGCTTGAGCTAACCAAAACAAAATATCCAGAAATAATAAACGGATATAAACAATGGCCAGTGCAGGGTGTAAGTTTTGCAGGGTCACTTAATAATGCAAACGAAGTTTCGAAACATACTGTTCAGTACTATGAAATTCATGGAGGGCGAGCAATTTATAAAGATGGATGGAAAGCGGCGGCTTATCACCCAAAAGTATATAGACCAAAAGATAGTAAAGGTGAGGATACGAGAGACATTAATTTTAGAGCACCGCTTGATTTTGACGAAGATAAATGGGAGCTTTTTAATTTAAAAACTGATTGGACAGAAACAACTGACCTCGCTACAAAGTACCCAGAAAAACTTAAGGAATTAAAGATTTTATTTGATAAGGAAGCGGTAAAGAACAAGGTTTATCCTTTAAAAGATTTCCATACCGGTATCCCAGAAACACCCGTTAAACCAAAGGTTGTTTTGTATGGAGAAAGTACTTCGAGATTTATTGTTGAAATAGGAAAAGTTCCGATTACTTTTAGTGCTGATATTCAGGTTATGGATGATAAAACCGAAGGGATAATTTTCACGAATGGAGATTTGTTTGGAGGAGCCGCACTATACATGAAGAATGGTGAAGTAATTTATACCGTAAATAAGTCAATGAAAGAGCTTACCTTGAAAAGTAAATTAGGTAAGGGAAAACACGAAATAAAGGTTGCGTATGAAAAAGGTAGAATTATGCTTGCAATCGATGGAAAAGAAGTCGCATCGAAGACTGTAAAATCGTCCAAAAGCTGGTTGGGCAATTCTGCATCTAAAGATGGAATTTCTATTTCCAGAAGTATGAATTCTCCAATTTGTAAAGATTATAAAGGAACCTTTGATTTTACAGGAAAGGTTTATAAGTTAACTATTGAACAAAATGCAAATTAATAGAATTGGTTAATGATTTAGCTTCGATAAACTCGTAATGATGATGTTAAGATCCAATTTGATTAAACCCATTAATAATAAATATTCCCGAAGCAGAGCTAACGGGATATTATCTGAAGTTGAGCAACAGCTAGGTGGAGTAAGCTTTGTTCCACTTTTAAAAGGGATTAATAATGTAGATCCAAACCAGAAGTTTACATGGCATTATCCCAATAAGTGGAAAGCAAAATTACTACCTACAATTGATTATATGAGTGCCATATGTCAGGGTGATTGAAAATTGGTTTATGATATGAAAACTCAAAAGATCGAACTCTATAATCTTAGAACAGATTTTGACGAAGGGCCAATCATCTCACAAAAAACCACTCCCGTAAACCACAGTTTAAGTCTGAAAGATTTGGTAAAAGCAGGTAGAGAAAACGAAACCTCTCCCCTAGCGCAAAAGCGATGCAACTAGTTTTTGAAGACCGTGTATTTGTTTATGCAAAACAAATACACGGTCTTTGAGTAAACGAGCTTTAGTGTTAAGTTGGTTTTTGCGAGGTTGTTTTTCTTTCTTAAACATCTATGGCAATTTTTTAATAAGTTTCAATATATTTATAATCTGTAAAAAAAAGTTTTATTGCTACAGGCCAGCTAGTGTATGGTATATTGGAGAAGTTTTATTTTATATTTATATAAGTTGATTTCAATTAGAAATAAATGACATTAATAAAAAAACCAGAGAATGAAATTGAATTCAAATCTTGGCTGAAAGCTGAATTGGGTTTTGATGTTAATGAAAAATATGAATATTATTTTGAAACAGTAGTAAAAAAGCTTAAAACTGATTTTGAAAACTGTTTGTTTTGGACAACACTTTTAAACGAATTAAATGAAATAAACGATAAGTATTTCACATTAAAAGGTGTTCATCTCTTAATTCCAACTAATAAACCTAACGTATATACCAAAAGTCTGGACTCTGTTATAATAAAGGCGTTCAGAAAGAATATTTTAAATAATTCTGAATTTCCAAATCCTCCAAAAAACGGATGGGTTACTCCGGATAACTGGTTTGAAAGTATTAACGATATTATAAGGACTACAATCACTGTTAAATATCTTGATGGTGTTGAGTTTATTATAAATGAAATCTCAAATCTATGTAATACTCATACTTTGAACTTTGATTCGTCATTTGAAGCTCGAGAAGAAGGTTATTATGCTGCACATAGCGGAGTGTCTATTCCATTTTCAATACCTAATATAAACTTTTCACCAATCAATAAATCGATAAATATTGAAATTCAAGTCACTACTCAAATACAAGAGATAATAAAAACGTTATTACATAAACACTATGAAGAGAAAAGGAAAATAGTTTTACCAAAGGATTATAAATGGCAATGGGATCATAAGAGTCCTGAATTTATACCAAATTACTTAGGGCATATAATTCATTATGTTGAAGGTATGATAATAGAAATAAGAGATAAGGAAAAATAAATATTATGTTATGTTAGAAAAATTTGAAGAATACTTAGGCCAGTTGCCACTAACAAGGGCTATTAAAGGTAGAATTGAGGAAGTAATCACATTGAATATGAAGATTAAAGAACTAGATATTCAAGATATTTTTATTTGTGAACTTAAAAATGAAGAAGGTTCAAGGACCTACACATCATTATGGCTTTTTACCAAAAGATATACTATAGAATGTAAAAATTTCTTAACTCAAAATGACTTTGATTTGGTACCTCACTTCAATAGAGTTGGGTATTGCTCAATTGCTCCTTTTAATTTCAATTTTGATGAGCCCAACGATAGTTCATCAGTTAAAATTCATTTTTCATACTCAATTGCATCAGGAATGGGAGGCGTAACAGGGGATTTAATTGCTACCGAACAGAATTGCACCTATGCTTTGTATATTTATAAAAAATATATAGTTTCTAATTTAATAGAATAACTGCAATCAACGATATAAATCAAGCTCGTCGGGATTTGTAATCCCGATACTATAATGAAGGATTTTTAATCCCATTTAAACCAATAGACAGCATAGTCTTTGACTCACGTGGTTCATTTAGATTGCAAATCCCAACCAGCGTAATTAACTCATATCAAAAAACACAAAAACCTTACCTTCTATAAGCCCAATACCCTCCCCAATGGCTGTAACCGAAAACTTAAACGGAAATTCATAAATAAATGAACTAACTGTAAGTAAATGGTTTAAAAACAATGGGTTTGCATTAGTTGATTTTGAAAACAGAAAATCTGGCAGCTATACAGATGGCATATACGTCAGCATAAAAGAAAACGAATTATTTAAGACCTATTAGAGGATATTTATCGGAGTTTATTAATATTCGAAGTAAAAACAATCTCCAATAGGTTAGAATGCCTCTGCTATACTCCTATTTTATTATTTATTTCTTTAACATGAAAATTTCATTTAAACAAAATGCATCTTCAGTTTGCAAATACAGGCAACATGGCTATGAATACTTGGAAGAGCTGAAAGAGTTTATAAGGGTGGTAAGTAATTAACTAGCACAAGCCCTTACACAAAAAACGGTTGTTTACCAATAGAAAACAACCGTTCAAAAATCATCGCTGTTCAACAGCAACCATTAATCCTTAAAATTCTTTTTCGCCAAATTCGCTGTTAGGCAATTTAAGTTTCTTGGTCAGTTTATTAAGGTTGAAGCTTAAATTCAGCATAAAAACATCAACTTCGTATATATAGTTGGTGGTGGTATAAAAATCTGGCCCAGAAGTCGTAATCCTTTGCTCATTACTTTTTAGCAAGCCCATATCCATATTTTGCCATTGCAATAATGCTGTTAACCTGCCATTCATAAAAGTTTTTTTGAATGAAGTGTTCGGAGATAAAAATGCTCCGTCTTTACCCTGTACCGTTGGTCTTTCCGATAAATAGTTCAGATTTCCTTGGATGCTAAACGTTGGCGTAACTTGAAAGTTGGTGTTTGCATTAATAGAATATACCCATCCCGAATTTTCAACATTGTTTGGATAGTTTAAAATTACCCCGTTTAAAGTACTTTTATAAACATTTGTACCAAGGTAGATTTGATTCCATTTAACAGGGCTATAATTAGCACCAAGCTCTAAACCTAAGCGAGTGCCTTTACCTGCATTGGTAAAAACGCGGTTTAATACCGTATCAGCAAAAACACTGTTTACTCGCTGAATTGGGTTTTTAATATCTTGGTAATACAGCGTACTCACAAAAGAACCTTGATTGAAGTTTTTAATGATTCCTGCTTCGGCTAAATAAACAAATTCGGGTAAAAGATTGGCATCACCCTGCTCTAGTGTTTCCGAGTGCTCCCTTTCTGGGATTGGGTTAAGCTCAAAATTATTGGTTCTTTGTACCCTACGGCTAACTCCAGCTTTTAATTTCCAGCCGTCATTAAAACTATAAAGAATATTTGCCGACGGAAAGAAGTTATTTAATTCAAGCTTATAATCATTTATAACACTTGAAGCCACTTTTAAATCTCTGCTTGCATACTCGTAACGTAAACCTCCAACATACTCTAAACGATTTGCTTTGCCAGAATATTGACTGTAGATAGAGTGGATATGATTGGTAGCCTTAACATCGCCACTGAAGGTTGGCAATGTTGTAAAATCTGTATCTCCAGTGTTTTTAACGCCATAAATAAACCTACCGTCTTGCTGGTCTAATCGGTATTGATAGCCTGTTTCCAGTTTACCGTCACCAATATTTATTGCATAATCTACTTTCCCTCTAAAACCATCTAAAGGATTCTTATAGGTGCTTAATGTGTTTTGTACGGTATCCTGCCCTTCTATATTTCTATTTTTTGTAGAGCCATAAAGATTGGCATGTTCATAAATTGCAGAAAAGCTTAATGATGATTTATCCTGAAAAGTATGCAAATAATCAACGTTACCAAGTACAAAATCGCCTTGTTTATTCTGCAGGTTAGAGTTAAAGTATTTGTTTCTTCCAATTATATTTCCGCTACTAATTTGCGTGTTGGTGTTGTCATAATTAATATCTGCAAGTCTATCTTGGAATTTATGTCCTGCAAAAAATCCTACAGAAAATTGGTTGTTTTTGGAAGGTGTAAACCCTAAATTGAATCTTCCGCCATAATTATGTTTATCAAAACTTCGCTCTCCCAAAGATGGGAAAGTAGTTTTTTTATCACCAATAATAGTAAATACATCACCCTCACGGTAACCAGCATTGTCGTTTCTTAGGTAATTGGCACTTGCAGATAAATCCCACTTATCCTTTTTATAGTTTAAAGTAACATCAGCACCATAGCGTTGTTGACTTTCTATATTACCATAATCTTCTATAGACGGAAAGCCACCTTGTAGGTTAGCAATAAAAGCCAATCCATCATCAGCTCCCTTTTTTGTGGTGATATTAATAATTCCGCCTTTACCATCAGGATCATATTTTGCAGATGGAGAAGTAATAAGTTCTATGTTTTCTACTGTATTTGCTGGTAATTGACTTAAAATAGTGCTGGCATCAGTTTGTACTGGTTTTCCGTTTATCAGCACCAAAAAGCCTTTAGAGCCTCTTACAGAAATTTCGCCCTGCCCGTCTACCGTAACTGAAGGCATGTTTTTAATTACATCTACGGCTGTCCCGCCTTTTGCAGCTACAAATTGGTCTGCTTTATAAACTTGCTTATCAATTTTATTAATGTTTTGCAATGCTTGTCCGCTTACTTTTACCTCATTTAAAAAACGTTGATTTAGGCTAAGCTCTTGCTTACCTACATTTAGTTTTTGACTTGCCATAAGTTTAATCTCTCCCGATTGAAAAGTATTATAGCCCACAAACTGAATTTTAAGAAAGTACGTTCCTGCTTTGAGCTGATCAAACTTGAACTTTCCGCTTCCGTTAGCAATCTGTCCGTTCACTAAAGCTTTATCGCTCACTTTATAAAGTGAAACACTGGCAAACTCCAATGGTGTACTTGCAAATTTATCAAAAGCAACACCTTCAATAGATGCGTTTTGTGCGAAAATATTTAAGAAAAGAAAATTAAATAAAGCAAGCAAAGTAACAAAAAGAAATCTCATTAAACTAAATATAAAGGTTTTTAAATCGGTGAATATACATTAATTTCTATTATTTCTTACTAAAAAGCGTTTTCTACAGCTCGTTTTGACAACAATACCCGGATAAGGTTTAATAATCAATAATTACCCAAAAGATTACCCCCGTAAACCACAGTTTCAGTCTGAAAGATTTAGTAAAAGCAGGTAGAGAAAATGAAACGGTTGCCCTAGCAAAAGCGAAGCAACTGGTTTTTGAAGACCGTGTATTTGTTTATGCAAATAAAACAGTGGTCTTTGAGTAAAAGAATTTTAATGTAAAATTTAGTTATTTGGAGGCTGTTTTCTGTCAAAGTCATTTCTGGTGATTTTGACGGAAATTTCAATATATTTATAGGTGTAAAAAAGCAATTTTATTGCTCCAAGCCAGCTAACGTATGGTGTATTGGAGAAGTTTTATTGCACATATATACAAGTTAGTGGCAACCCTAAATGACGACAATAAAATGTTTGAGAAACTATTAAGAGAATTAAAAGAGTTGGAACGGACAAAACAAATTTCTGTGCCAATTGAAGCAGACAAAGACGGTTACTTGGACAGAGAATGTCCAAATGAAGAATGTTTGTTTCAATTTAAAGTAGACGAGAAGGACTGGGAAAAACTTTTTAAAGATGACGTAGTTTTTTGTCCGTTATGTAGAAATGAAGCAAACTCAAAATCTTGGTTTACGACAGAACAAATTGAACAAGGAAAAGATCAAGCTGTAAAACATATTCACGGACGCATTGACAAAGCACTTGAACAAGGAGCAAGAGACTTTAATTCAAAACAACCAAGAAATGCCTTCCTTGAAATGTCTGTTAAAGTTACAGGGACAAAACCTATGCATTACATACTGCCCATTCCTTCAAAAGAAGAAATGCAACTAAAGATTCAATGTAAAGTCTGTACTGCAAAATATGCTGTTATAGGTAGTGCTTTTTTTTGCCCTTGCTGTGGCCACAATTCGGCTGAAGAGACATTTGACAGTTCATTGAAAAAAATTCTAGATAAGATCAAAAACATTCCTATAATTAGAAAAGCAGTTGAAGTTATAAGCAAAGACGAAGCCGAAACGACTTGTCGTTCTTTAGTTGAAACAAGCTTAGGTGAGTGTGTTGTTGCCTTTCAAAGATTTTGCGAAGTAAGTTTCACTACAAGAGTACCAGAGAAAAATCTAAAATTCAACGCATTTCAAAATTTAGAAGTTGGTGCGACATATTGGAAAGACGTATTAGGCGAAACATATTCCGACTGGTTAACAAAAAATGAAATGACAAGACTTAATCTATTGTTTCAGAAACGACATTTACTTGCACACACAGAAGGCATTGTTGACCAAAAGTATTTAGATAAAACAAACGATAATTCTTATAAGGTAGGACAACGAATTGTCATTAAGGAAAAGGATGTTGTTGAACTAGTTTCATTGGTTGAAAAGTTGGTAAATAGTATAAGAAAATCTTAGAAAATGGGAAATTATCGGAATATTGATACGGACTTCATTGAGAGAACTTTGGAACTAATATCTCAATATGAAAGCACTTTGCACAAATATGATTTTGAAAAACAATTTAACCACACTCTTCTAATCAACTGCTTACTTGGGTTGATAGTTTTCCCAAAAGAGCGAGCTATAAGTTATCTTCCCAAAGAAACAATAACAAAGGATTTGTTAAAGGAAATGGGTGTTGAATTTTCAAATTTTAATCAAGAAATAAAAGACTTAAAGACCTTAGTTATTTCTTTACGCCATAGTATCGCACATTTTGACATTCACTTTGAATCTGTAAATGATGAATTTCTCATTGACAAAATTCTATTCAAGGACAGAGATAAAGGAGCAGACTATGTAATTGCCTCATTTATTCCTTCGGAGTTACTTAATTTCATTCGATACTACGGTAGTTGGTTTGTTAACACAATAAGAAAATATAAAACCGAAATTTATGCAACTGCTTAGGCGGACAGACTACAGAATAGAAAGAAGGGCAGCCACTAACAGCACCTACAAGAAATTGGCGGTTCAGTGGTTAAATGAAGCTTTGTGCTTCGTATCAAGTTCAGTGCTTGCCGACAGTTTTCGTCTCCGAAATCGCCAACTGCTTGTAGCTGCAAACCGTTAGCTGGCATTTTAAACCTATATAATGATACAAAACGAACATACTGAAAGACTAAACGAAGTTTTAGATTTATCGTGGGAAATTTTTAAATCTCAATTTATTAATGGCAGACATGAAATCAACAAAGAAGCACCTTTTCAACATCACTTTGCAGACATTATCAACAAAGTTGGAAATTTATTTTGTCTAACAAGAGAAGACGCATTTTACACTGACTTGGAGACAAAATTCCCTAGCCTGAAATTTGAAAATAAAAACAAATACATTGACATAACGTGTGAGTTTTACAAAAAAAGCAAATGTGCTATAGAATTGAAATTTAAAAAAGAAAGTCAAGGCGCTCAAGACCACGGAAGAATTGACATATTTCAAGACCTTGAAACGGTAGAGCTTGCTTGTAAAGAAGTTTTTAATATTGGAAAATTATATGTTATAACTGACAGCAAACCCTATATCAATCAATCCGTTAGAGGGGTTGGAACTGTTTTTCCAACTCATAACGGATATAAAACAATTCCAAATGTACCATACGTATCTACCTCAAAAGGAAGAGATAATATTTCAATCACATTCCAAAACGAATACAATTTTCAGTGGGAAGAAATTCAAGGTTACTATTTTTTAGCAATAACAGTCCGAAGGAAAGAAGACGAAAAATTCTATGAATGGAACGGCTATTGTCCAGAAAGCGAATTAAAAGGCGAAAAAATAAGAATGCGATTAAATCAAAACGATTTTTACGAAAGTGAAAAGACAGGTTTACAAATTGGATTTATGTTTCCGGGAGTTCAGGCGGTCATTATGAAAAAGAGAGGTCAAGGGAAGTTTAATCATGTTAAAACATTTGCTGATGACAAATTTAATTTCGAAATTCTATCGAAACAAACAATGAACAATCCACCATTTTGCGAGACTGACCTAATCCAAAATATATCAGATTTAAGTGAATATTTAATAGCTGTAAAATAAAACGCCCTATAACAGCAAATTTGTTCAAAAATGGATGACGGTGGTTCAACTCAGGTTTTTCGTTATTAACTTTGGTCTGTACTGTACGACAATGGTTCTGCAAGCAATGCCAGCTCGTCGGGATTTGTAATCCCGATACTATAATGAAGGATTTTCAATCCCATTTAAACCAATATACAGCATAGTCTTTGACTCAGGTGGTTCATTTAGATTACAAATCTAACATCATAATGGCCGGGATTGCAAATCCCAACCAGCGTAATTAACTCATATCAAAAAAAACTTACTATAAATCCAGTACCCCCCCCAATGGCTTTAACCCAATACTCCGAAAATTTAAACGGAAATTCAGAAATAAATGAATTAACTGTAAATAAATGGTTTAAAAACAAAGGATTCACCTTAGTTGATTTTGAAAACAGAAAATCTGGTAGCTATACAGACGGCATATACGTCAGCATTAAAGAAAACGAATTATTTAAGACCTATTGCAAAGAGGATATTTATGGCAGTTTATTAATATTCGAAGTAAAAACAACCTACAATAGGTTTGAATGCATTTGCTACACTCCTATTTTGTTATTTGGTTTCTTTAACATGAAAGCTTCATTTAAACAAAAGGCATCTGCGGTTAGCAAATACAGGCAACATGGCTATGAATACTTGGAAGAACTGAAAGAGTTTATAAGAGGAGGTAATTAATTAAATTCAATTGCGTCAATCAAAGACTTAAATCTTGTGGGATTGTTCAAAACCTCCTAAACCTCTATCAAATCATTACAAAACCCTATCAAAACAAACACTCTCCATTGCCTCAAATTTTACTATTTTTGCAGGCTTATAGCTTATATTATAAATGAAGTTTAAATTAGCAGTACAAGATCAGCATTCGAAAGCAAGAGCAGGAGAAATCACTACAGACCATGGCGTTATTAAAACTCCAATTTTTATGCCTGTGGGCACTGCTGGCACTGTAAAAGCAGTTCACCAAAGAGAACTCGATAAAGATATTGAAGCTCAGATTATACTTGGGAACACTTATCATTTATATTTAAGACCCGGTTTAGAGACCATAAAAATGGCAGGTGGTCTGCATAAATTTATTGGTTGGGATAAGCCTATTTTAACAGATAGTGGTGGTTATCAGGTATATTCATTAACTGAAGTTAGAAAAATAAAAGAAGAAGGTGTAACCTTTAAATCGCATATTGATGGCTCTAAACATTTGTTTACACCAGAAAATGTGATGGACATTCAGCGAGTTATTGGAGCCGATATTATTATGGCTTTTGATGAATGTACACCCTACCCTTGTGATTATCATTATGCTCGTCGCTCAATTGACATGACACACCGTTGGTTAAAGCGTTGTATCAAGCGTTTTGATGAAACTGAAGGCCATTACGGTTATTCGCAAACCTTTTTCCCTATTGTACAGGGTTCTGTTTATAAAGATTTAAGAGTTAAATCTGCAGAGTTTATTGCCGCACAAAATAGAGAAGGAAATGCCATTGGCGGACTTTCTGTTGGTGAGCCAGCAGAGGAAATGTATGCAATGACCGAGGTGGTTTGTAATGTTTTACCGGTAGAAAAACCACGTTACTTAATGGGCGTAGGCACACCAATCAACCTTTTAGAAAACATCGCCTTAGGTATTGACATGTTTGACTGTGTTATGCCAACCAGAAATGCCCGAAACGGAATGCTTTTCACCAGACATGGCGTGATCAATATTAAAAACGAAAAGTGGAAAAATGATTTCTCTCCGGTTGACCCTGATAGCGATTTATTTTCTGACCTAAACTACTCTAAAGCTTATTTAAGGCATTTAATACATTCAAAAGAGATTTTAGGCGCACAAATAGCTACTTTACATAACTTACATTTTTATATTTGGTTAGTAAATGAGGCTCGTGAAAAAATTATTTCTGGCGAATTTTACGACTGGAAAAATAAAATGGTGAAAGTTTTAGGACAAAAGCTTTAATGAAATTTTTAGACCGTTACATCAAAATAATCGACTGGTATATTATCAAAAAATACCTTGGAACCTTTGTTTTTACATTGGCTATTTTTACGGTTATTTCTGTTGTTTTTGATATTTCGGAAAAATTAGATGACTTTTTAAAAAGCACCGCCACCACCAAAGAGATTATTTTAGAGTATTACGGTGGGTTTATTCCATTTTACCTCAACTTTTTATCGCCTTTAATCAACTTTATTGCAGTTATATTTTTTACTGCAAAAATGGCCGATCAAACAGAGATTGTGCCTATTCTATGTGGAAAAGCAAGTTTTAACCGCTTTTTACGTCCTTACTTTATAGCCTCTACGCTTATATTTGTGGTAAGTATGATTTTCAATCAGTTAATTATTCCGGAGACCAACCGTTTAATGACAAATTTTGAAAACACTTATTTAAAAGATAGCAATAACACTACTCGTAGCAATGTACATATCCAGTTAGACAAGTCCACCTTTGTTTATATGGAGTCATTTGATAATAAAACAGATAATGGCTACCGCTTTTCCTTAGAAAAGTTTGATAAGGATGAGCTGAAATCTAAGCTGATGGCCGATAGGATCGCCTGGGACTCAGTTGGTAAGAAGTGGAAAATCTACAATTTCACCATTCGCCATGTTGATGGTTTAAAAGAGCGTATGGAAAGCGGTGTTGAAAAAGACACTACGCTAGATATGAAACCTTTAGATTTTGACGTTAGGGACAATATTTTCTCTGCTATGAATTACAGTGAACTTAACGAGAAGATAGAGAAAGAAAAAATTCGTGGTTCTGGGATTATGGTTAACCTTGAACTTGAAAAATACAAACGCTGGGTATACCCGTTCTCAACCTACGTTTTAACCTTAATTGGAGTAGCTTTATCGTCCAGAAAAGTACGAGGAGGGGTCGGCTTGCCTTTAGGGATTGGTATTGCAATGAGTTTCCTTTACATTTTATTGATTCAGTTTTCTAATGTATTTGCATTAAAAGGTGGTTTACCTCCTATTATAGCTGTAATTATCCCAAATGTTATTTTCGGAACTATTGGAATAGTGCTCGCTATTAAAGCTCCTAAATAGCATGAATTTTTGTTTCTTGATTCACGAAAGATAAAAGCACAGGCTTTAAGTATTCGCTTTTTCGACCTTGGCGGTTGCGAATGTGATGAAGAAATAAAAGCAATTCAGTTATAGCAACCGGCGCAGGCGAGAGTTTTTGGTTACTTTTTTCGGAAAAAAGTATCTGCCATTGCCCGGCAGAGGGCAGAAAAGACTGTGCGAAAACGCCTAGTCAACTGATATTTAAAATCAACAATAAAATGAAACGCCATTTAAAAAGCAACCTATTCATTCTACACCTTACCGTTTTAGTATGGGGCTTTACAGGTATTTTAGGTGCATTAATTAGTATTGGTGAAGCACATTTAGTTTGGTATAGGGTTTTAATTGGTGCTGTATCCCTTTTCATTTACTTTAGATGGAAAAAGATTTCTATAAAGGTATCTAAACAAACATTTCTTAGGCTATTCTTTACAGGAGCTATTGTTGGCTTGCACTGGATCCTCTTTTTTGGTTCCATAAAGGCATCTACCGTTTCTGTGGCAATGGTTTGCTTATCATCCTTAACATTGTTTACAGCCGTACTAGAACCACTCTTAAACAGAACACGTGTTTCCAAAATGGAGATTATCGCAGGCTCTTTTATCATCCTCGGAATTTACGTCATCTTTAAATTTGAAAGCGAATACACTAAAGGTATCATCATGGGCTTATCTAGTGCGCTTTGTGCAAGTGTATTCTCGATTATTAATGCCAAACAAGCCAAAAACCGCTCTGCAACCATTATTAGTTTTTATGAGTTATCAGGGGCTTTTGTTTGGGTCAGCATTTACTTATTTGCTACAAACGGCTTTGGTAAAGAAATGAACTTAAACCTATCAGACTTAACCTATTTATTGATATTAGGAACGTTATGTACTTCTGTAGCTTACGTAGCAGGAGTTTCTGTAATGAAAGAACTGAGTGCTTTTAAAGTAGCTTTGATTACCAATTTAGAACCTATTTACGCCATAATATTAGCCTTAATTATCTTCGGTAAAGATGAAAAAATGACTTCTGGTTTTTATGTTGGAACCTTAATTATCCTGAGTACCATTTTCCTTTTCCCCGTTATTAAAACAAAAATTGAGCATAAAAAACTCAAAAAAAGACCGAATATTATCAAGTAAAAAAGGAGCTTTTTCAATTCATTATTGTTGCTGATTCTACCTGGTGGGAAATCAAAAATAACAGTAAAATCAGCTCATAAACGCTCTGCATATTATTTGAATAAAATCTATTTAAACAGTTTCTTAAAACAGGTTAAAATAGACGGAAATTGATCCTCATTTTTGAGTAAGAAAGAAAGATTATTCCCTGTAAAAACAGACAGAAGTAGAGGCTTAAATAAGCCTATTTTAGGAATAGCAATCATCCGTTATAGCAGAAACAACAAGTCTTATAAATAGCAGTTTAGTCAACTAAAGTTCATCAACAGAACTTAAAATACAATGCTCTATTAGAGTTGCAAAACCTCCTCAAAAACAGCTGCAAAATTTCTAAAATAGTATTATTCTAAAGATCTCCTCCTCTTGAATAAGAGAGAAAAGAACATGCTTAGTCTAACAAAAAACTTTGCAAAACATCAATATATAAACTCAGTTTCCGAATCATAAACAAAAAAAACACAACAAAATATCGAGTAAGTAAAAAGGAAAATCAGAAATAATTTATCAATTTTCTATTGAAAAGCTTTCAATAATTCAGAATATAAATTCAATTTTCTAGTAAAAAAAGTACTAATTAAAAACTGACCTTACAAAGGTAAAGAGTAAAAAAACGAAGTTTAATCCTCACAAAAATCAATTATTCATTACCCAAATCTTAAATATAGCGGGCAAAAAACACAGCTAACAAAGCGAAAATCTCTTCAAAAAACAGAGCCAAAATCCAAAATATAATTGTTTAAAAATTCTAAAAACCGCAAAACATCTCTTCTTTATTATCAGAATAATATACACTAAGTCTTTTTCAAAAAATAAATAACCCTAAAATAAGTATTCATTTCTCTAATAATAAGCACACGACTTCTTCGTAAAACTCACCTATTTTCTTTGAGTATTTTCATAGAGCAACAGCAAACTCGCTTATAATTAAATAATAAAGACGCTTAAAAATTTATATAATTTGTAAAACAAATCACTTCTCTTTCTAAAATAAAATCAAAAATATCATTTAAAAAAACACACACTTGGTGTATTATTTATTCATAAAATTGTTTATTTTACAGAAGTAAATAAAACTGCTTTTTATCTCTAAAAAAGGATATTTTAAGCAGATAAAATAATTAATATCTAGAATTACCCTTCTTTAAGTTTTATTTTAAAATACTATAAATCAATATTTAAAATTAAAAACATAAAGAAAAACTTCAACAATAACAAAAGAATTTAAATCCTAAAAACTAACAAAATTAGCAAACACCTTGTATGGTTTATAATAAATCATTTAAAACATTAATAAAGAGTATATTACTATCTTTTATTTTAATCATCACTTCACTTAGTGTTTTTTCACAACTTATTGACGGCGGGCAAAACCCACCTAGTGTAAAATTTAGGCAAATCAACACCGTGAATTTTCAAATCATCTACCCTACCCTATTTGAAAACGAAGCGCAAAGAATGGCAAATACACTTGAGGCAATAATTGCACAGGTCAGTAAAACTTTAGGTCACCCGCCGAAGCCAATTTCAATCATCCTACAAAACCAAGGTGTGATCTCCAACGGCTTTGTCACCATGGCTCCCCGTCATTCAGAATTTTACACTATGCCTGGTCAAGAGTTTGACACGCAAGACTGGTTAAACAGTTTAGCAGTTCATGAACTTAGGCATGTTGTACAGTTTGATAAACTTGCACCAAAACTTAGCGCACCACTTTTTGAAGAATTGAAACTCGCCATATTTGGAATCAATTTACCAAGTTGGTTTTTTGAAGGTGATGCAGTAGGAATTGAAACTGCATTAACTCATGCCGGCCGAGGAAGACAACCCGCATTCGAAATGGTTTTGCGAACCAATGAACTTTCAAACAAAAAATATAGTTACTCTAAAAACTATTTAGGCTCCTACAAAAATTTCACACCAGGCTATTATCCCCTCGGATATTTTATGACTACCAAAATAAGAAGAGACAACGGAGCTTTCATTTTGGACAAAGTTTTAGAGCGAATAAAAAACCTCCCAATCCGACCTTATAATTTTAGCTCATCACTAAAAAAGTTTACTGGCATCCACACCAAAACTTTATATCAAAATACAATGACAGAAATGGACAGTCTTTGGAAAAACCAATCCACCAAACTGACCTTCAAAAATTACGAGATACTAAACCTTGTCGACAATAAAAATCCGAGTAATTATTTACTCCCTTACCTTACCAAAGACAACGAAATTATTTGCCTTAAAACTTCCATGTCTGAACCCGCAAAAATCATTGCTATTGACAAGGATAAAAATGAAAAAACGATACTGAAAATTGGCGGGCAAACGGAGCCAAACTTGAACTACGCAAATGGTGTAATTACATGGGATGAATACCGAAGCGACAGCAGGTATGATCAACGTAATTACAGTGTAATTTGCACCTATAATTTAGCTAGCAAAAAGTTTAAACAGTTGAGTGAAAAAAGCAGAATGTTCTCCCCTGCTTTATCGCCCGATGCTAAAAGAATAGTCGCTGTAAACGTAAGTCTCGCTAATATTTTCTCTTTGGTAGAGCTTAACGCTGTTAGTGGCGAGATTATACGCACCCATCCCAACCCAAAGAACTACACTTTGCAAACACCTGCTTACAATGCGGATGGAACCGAAATTATTGTAACCGGTGTACTAGAAAGTGGAAAAACATTACTCCATTACCATAATAACACCGTTGATGAGCTTTTAACTCCACAAACAGAGCTGATAGCTAGGCCTACATTTTACGGAAAGCAAGTGGTTTATAAAGCCCATTACAACGGCATCGAAAACATCTATATATTAAACCCGAAATCAAAAGCAATTCACCAATTAACTCAAGTTCCTTTTGGCGCAAATTACCCCAGCATAACAGATGATGAACTACATTTTAGCACTTATGCTTCAAACGGGTACAATCTCGCCTCGCTTAATTTAAATACTGTAAAATCAAATCTGCCAAAAAAAGAACCTAACACCTTCGTGAATTATTTTAACCCCCTTGTAGCGCAGGAAAAACAGCCAAATGTTTTTGAAAAAATTGATTCAATTAAGTATCCGAGCAAAAAGTATCAAGAACTCCATCATCTTTTTTACTTCCACAGTGCCCGACTAAGTTATACTGAAAGTGCATTCAACAATAGTTACGATTTTGGAATCAATTTAATTTCTAACAATAAATTAAATACTGCAGCAACTTCTGTTGGTTACGTTTACAATAATGCACTCAACAAAAGCGAGTACAATGCTAGTTTCATTTATCAAAAGTTTTATCCAAAATTGGCAATAAGCTATAAAAACAGACCTAGACTTGCTTATGCAAAAACAGACACCGCTCAAAACGCTGTTGCAATACCCTTTTCATGGCGAGAAAATTATACAGGGTTAGACATCAGCATACCAACATACACCAATTGGCTCAACAAAAGCTTTTATACCAACTTCACGGTTTCTACTTACTACATCAATCGATACCAAGCCACTTTAAAACCAACAAATTTTAATAGCGAAATTAAACTCCCGATGAGCTACCGTTTTATATCCGGCATTAATAGCAGGAAAAGTGCAAGGGATTTAGCACCACAATGGGGGCAAAACATAGAACTTGATTTTGAGCATTTTCCTTTCGATAATAAACTAAGCGGAATCAATCTTTATGCAAAATCGGCTTTTTACTTCCCCGGCTTATTTGCAAATCACAGTTTTAAGGCGAGCTTAAACTTTCAAAAAAGTAATGGGTTATACCAATACAGTGCAGATATTCCACGAGCTAACGGCTGGGCAAATATGGAAGGCATCGTGAATTTGCAAAATACGCTGTTATTTAGCTATCGTTTTCCAATTGCTTACCCTGATTGGGAGTTAGGACCAATTGCTTACATTAAACGAATTAAAGGGGGTGTTTTCACTGATTTCGAAAACATTAATGCTGGTAATGGTTTACGTGGTTACGGCTTTTCGCTCAACGCAGATTTGAATTTATTAAGGTATTACCTCCCATTGTTTGAAATTGGAAGTAAAATTATTATTCCTAATGAAAGCAACACAAAAAAACCGATATTAGAGTTTAGTTTTAACTTTAACTATTAAAAAATGAGCTTTAAAACATACGTCATCATATTTCTAACTGTAGCAATCACTATTATTTTCATGCAGAACTTAGAGCCTGTAGTTTTTAATGTTTTATGGATGACCTTCCCTGTATCAAAGCTAATAATGATGCTCATTGTAACAGTATTTGGTTTTACTTTAGGAGTTATTGTTGCAAGACCACGTAAAAAGAAACTAGCAGACAGCGCTATAAACAATCTTCCGTTTGAGGATGATGAATTAACGGAAGCGGACAACGACCTCACATTACAGCAAAAAAGAAATTTAAGTGACGAGGATAGAGACTATATCAATTAAACTAAAATATCCTAACTTATTTAACCAAACTTGGTAAATAGCCAAAGAACTTTTTAAAAGCAGCTGTGAAGTGGGTAGCATGCTTATAACCTACCATTTCCGAAACTTCCGTGATTTGATATTTGCCAGTTAAAAGCATTTCGTTAGCCTTTTGCATTTTATAAGCCAAAATATACCCAAAAACAGTATTGCCAAATAAAAGTTTGAAGTGTTTTTTCAAGTATTGTTCATTAGTACCTGCCACCCTTGCTAAGTAAGACAAACTGTACACCTCCTTAAAGTTGCTTTCAATTAATTCCTTTACCAAGGTCATTTTCTCTATTTCTTCTTGCTTAATATCGACAGTCTTCTCTTCTTCATATTGGGCAAGTTGCAAAATAAGTAACTCTATAATTTTGGCTTTTAGGTATAATACTTTTAAATGTCCGTCAAATTCACAGTGAACAATTTCTTTCAGTACATTTTTAAACCTATGGTTTATACTTAAGTTTTTAGAAAACAACGTATTTAAAAGGTTTTGTTTTTTTACATTATAAGCAGGATGATCTTCTGGAATATGCCTAAAAAAGAAGGCCTCATCTAAAAACACATTTAATAAGCCTATTTCTTTTTGAAAGGCAGTGATATGGTAAGTTCCTTTTGGTAGGTACAAAATATTGCATTCCCCGTTTTTAAAATTTACGATTCCCTTGCCTTCTTTGCACTGACAGGAAGCACTCCCTCCATTTAGGCAAAACTGCATAAGTACAGTATTAACATCCACAGAAAACACGGCTTTACTGCTCTCTAAAATTTTAAAATCCTGTAAATGGTATTCGCTTATTGGAAAAACATTGGACTCAAGCCCACTATCGTAATTTATAGTCAGTTTGTTGTTCCTCGTTTTTTCTTTTTGCGTTATTAGTTTTTCGTTTGTAGTCACCCCTTGAATTATAACTAATTCTATATTTGCAGCAAGATACATTTATTTAGACTACTTCTAAATAAAAAACATAAAAATGAAACAGCTTTTATTCTCTTTTTTATTCATACTCACATCCACTTTAATTACAAAAGCTCAAAAAGGAACTATTTCTGGAAAAGTTACTATAAACGGTAAGGAACCTGTTATTGGCGCTGTAGTATCAATTGATATTTTAAAAAAACATGCTTTAACGGACTTAGAAGGGAATTATGTTTTAGAAAAAGTTCCATACGGGGACTATACCGTAGAAGCAAGTTCTATAGAAATTCTAAAGAGAAAATTAAGTATCAACGTCAATTGCTTAGAAACTCTTCTGAATATCTCTGCAAAAGCAAATGACAAACACTCCTTAACAGAGGTAATTGTTGAGGGAAAGACTGAAAAACGTAGAATTGAGACAGAAGGCTTTGCTGTGAATGTTATAGACACAAAAACCGCAGCGAAAAGAAACCTTCAAACCAATGAATTATTGAACCGAACAGTAGGTGTTAGGGTTTTGCAAAGTGGTGGTTTAGGTTCGGAAGTTCAGTATAACCTTAATGGGATGACCGGCAGGTCTGTAGGGATATTTATAGATGGTATTGAAATTTCCACTTACGGAACCTCATTTAACCTCAATAGCATCCCTCCTGCTATGATTGAACGTATTGAGGTTTACAAAGGTGTTCTGCCTGCTCACCTTTCCGGCGACTTACTGGGAGGAGCAATTAATATCATTCTAAAAAAAGGGGAAGGATCTAACAACTTTACCTTATCAACTTCTTACGGCTCTTTCAATACTTTTCAGAGTGATTTTAGCGGAATGTATCGCAATGAAAAAAACGGTTTTACGGCAAAAGCTTCTGGCTTTTATACCAGTACAGATAACAACTATGAAATTTGGGGTAAGTTTTCAAAATACATAGAACCAAATGGTGTTGTTAACAGAAACTACAGAACAAAACGATTTTGGGACGGATACAAAGCAGTTGGTGGTCGTTTTGAAGCAGGTTTTACGGATGTAAAATGGGCAGATGTGTTTTTAGTAAGCATTAATGGATCTGATGATTACAAGGAAATCCAGCATGGACAAACGATGGGAACACCTTACATGGGTAGAATTAAAGAAACAAAAGCCAACGTTTTCAATTTAAACTATATTAAGAAAGACTTTATAACAAAAGGACTTGATTTCAATTTCAATGGAGTTTATAGCGATAGAGAAACGTATTTAAGAGATACCGTAAGCTGGGCTTACAACTGGGATGGAAAAATCCGTACGGACCTTAATGGTAATCCTTTAAAATCAAAAGACGGGGCACAACAAGGTGCTCCTGTAATTACTAATATTGACAGGAAAGTTACAACATTAAGATATAATTTAAGTTATGAGCTTTTCCCAGGCCACAAGCTTTCTGCAAATCATGTTTATTATACGGTGGATAGAGAGGACACAGATCTTTTACGCTCTATTGGGAATAATGCGATAAAAGCCACCAATGATTTAGTTAAAAACGTATACTCTCTTAATTACGAGTTAAAAGCAATTGACAACAAACTGACGTCTAATATATTCACCAAGTTCTATCAACAAAACACCGGAAATAATATACCGGTCATCACAAATGTTAATGGACAAAATCAACTCAGCATAGACAGAAAGAAAAACACCACTAATTCAACAGGTTATGGAGTCGCAGTTGCGTATGCCATTGTCCCTAAAGTTATTTTCATCAGTTCTGCAGAAAGAGCTGTACGTATGCCAAGCGGCGACGAGATTTTCGGGAGTCCAGCTGATAACATACTACCCAACAGTTCTCTTAAACAAGAAGTTAGCGACAATATTAATACAGGGTTTAGGCTAGGTGCATTTCGCTTAAATAAACATAAAGTTTCCTTTTCCTCTAATGTATTTTGGCGTAACACAAAAGATAAAATTATACGTAGGGTAAATCTATTGTTAAATGATGCAGAAATTGAAGTTGTACCGTTTGTTAACCTTGGCTCGGCACAATCCTTAGGATTTGAAGGGGAAGCATCTTACACCTATAACAACAACCTTAATATAATGGTTAACTTCTCTAAGTTCAACTCATTATTTAAAGATAAATTCGATCCTATAACAGGACAGCAATACACCTATTATAATAAGCAAATCCCTAATGAGCCATTCTTCACCATTAATGGGAACATTCAATACAGCCTAAAAAATTTCATACAAAAATCATCTTTGTTAAACATTTTTTACAACATCGGTTATGTTGCGCCATTTAGAACGATTTGGCCAGAATCTGACTGGTTTACCACTCCTGCCCAATATGGTCAAAATATAGGCTTTAGTTATAAATTTCCTAAAAGCAGGTTTATCGCAAGTTTAGACTTTAAGAACATTTTTAATGCTGAGATCTATGACAACTACGGAGTTCAAAAGCCTGGCAGAGCAGCTTATTTCAAACTCAACTATTCAATCAATAAATTTTAACAAACAAATATCAACATGAAAAACAAATTTTTAAGCACAGTTTTATGCGGTGTAGCCGCTACAACGCTTGTCATCAGCAGTTGTAAAGATAAAAGCAATGACACTCCAGAAATACAGTCAGACCGTTGGATTACTATATCCGGTTCTTTGATGGATCAAGAAGCAGGTGATGGTAATGGAGGAACTATGATTTATAGTGTAACTCCAGACCAAGCGAAAGATCCGAATGTATCTATCAATGTTTTTGATGAAGGAATGCATGTTAAATCATCTCGTACTGCTCGTCTACAAGCATCTGCAGACGGTAAGTTCTTATATAATATCCAATACACTGGTGATGATGGCGGTATTTTTAATAAATATAGCGTACACGGTAAAAAAGATTATAGATCTGTTGGAGCTGAAGTTGCAACTGCTGATTACGTAAGTACATCTCCACGTTGGTTAAAAGCTGCTGAAGGTGTTGGAGTTGCCGTAAGAGCATCAGCTAATGATATAGTTTATACAGGAGTGACTCCTAATTTTGTTTTTCAAAAAAGAACAGCAAAAACAGATGTTATTACTTTAGACCTTAATGACCCAAAAATCACAAAGAACACTTCATTTGATCTTTCGCTAAGCGATGAAGAAGTTGCAGAAGGTTATTATGTAAGCCGTATTGATGTACCTGTGATTAACAAAGTTGGAAATAAAGTATTTATTGGTGCGGCTATCAGTAAGGTTAATACTAGTTCTCCTACTATCGGTACTGATGGTTTTCCAATATTCGCTACGGATAACGCAAGTGCAAAAAGCTGGGCAAAAACTTTAGTATTAGACTACCCAAGCCTTGCAAACCCCAAATTAATCACCTCAAATAAAACTAGAGGAAATACAAACGGTTACCGTAGTACTCAACAATATGTAGCTACAGATGGACATGTATATCAAGCAACTTCAGGTCAGGCAGCTGGCACTGGTGGCTCTAAAATACTAAGAATAAACTCTGCAACTAATGATTACGATGATTATGAGTTCAGTTTAGATGTTGCTTTAGGAGTAACAGATAGCTATATTAATACCTGGAAGTATGCAGGTGACGGAATTGCTTTCGTAGTTTATGCAATAGGAGGCTCTGGAGGAGGTTCTTATATTGCTCGTATAGATTTAAATGCTAAAACTGCGACAAAATACACTATTCTAAATGGCGCAGACTTGAATTCACGTCAAATTCAAAACGTTACTCAATACGGAGACGATGTGTATATTGCTATTGCCCCAGTTGGTTTAGATGGTAATATTTATGTTTTTAACAAAACAACTGGAGTAATGACTGTTGGTGCGAAACTTGTTAATAAAGTTGGAAACCAATACATCGGGACTTACTAAGAACAAACAATCTACCTATAAAGCGAACGTTTCGGGGTCAAACCCGAAGCGTTTTTTTATGCCCATAATTTTCAATGATAGGTATAATGATAAGGTGGAAGATAGAAGTCCGTAGCCGTCCTTAATGAAAGAAGCTTTATTTGGGCGTTCAAACACGCTATACGTTTATACTGCTTAGGCCTTAACCACAGGCCGGTAAGCACTGCTATCGTTAACGCACTCTACAAGATTGTTCTTTTATTGGCAGCTAACCAACCAGAGATTAGTGTATTTTATCTAAAAAATCAAACATTTAAGATCCATATAAATCAGAAACTACTTTAACCTTTTCTTTAATCTTCCTTTAAAGTTCTCGGATTTAAGAATACTACCTTGGTCTGTAATCATAAAACAGCTGTATTCTGGAAACTTGCGAATAAGCTCCAAACCTTTTTCTGCTCCTAAAACCATAATGGAGGTACTAAAGCCGTTTGCCATTTCTGCACTAGGACCAACAACAGTTACACTCACCAATCCTACGGCTGGATAGCCTGTAACTGGGTTAATGATATGTGAGTATCGCTTACCCTCAAATTCTACGTATTTTTCATAATTACCAGAAGTAGTAACTGCTTGTCGCTTTAATTTGAGTACTGTAATAAATTTTTGTTCATCAAATGGGTGAGTGACTCCAACACGCCATGCTTTGCCTTTGATATTGGTGCCCCATGTGGCCATATCTCCTGATGCATTTACAATTCCAGCTTTAACTCCTTTATCCTCCATCAACTCCCTTCCCCTATCTGCTGCATAACCTTTACCCATGGCGCCAAAACCAATTTTCATTCCTTTTAATTTTAGGAATATGGTACACTCAGCACTATCTAGCACAATATTTCTATAGCCTACTTTTGCAATGGACTTCTCAATATCTTCTGCACTGGGCATCGTTTTCATAGAACCATCAAACTTCCAGACTTTATCCATAGCCGCATAGCTGATATCGAAAGCGCCATTAGTGAGCCTAGAAAAATACAATGATCTTTCCGTCAAATCAAAAACTTCCCTATCCACCTTAACAGGGCGGATTCCTGCATTACGATTTATTTCCGAAATTTGAGAGCTAGGTTTCCAATCGGAAATTAGCTCCTCTATCCTACTTATCTCCGACACCAGGCTGTCTATATAATAATCAGCCGTTGAATGTGTATCTGCAATAATGGTCATATCAAACCGGCTCCCCATTAAAGTCACCGGTCGCTGTTTGACTATTTGCCCCTTTGCTTGGAAAGCAAAAGTCAAGCAAACTAAAAAGATTTTAAGCCTTCTTAATTTCATTAATAACAATCGGTTAGCAACTGTTTATTTTCTTTATAATAGCTAAGCGGATGACCGTTCAATTCAACACAAATCTGATCTAAAGCTCTTTCTACATCTTGTTGCATCAACAATGAGCCACAAATCATAATTACCCCCTTATTCTTTAACAATAGCGCTAATTGCTCAGCGTCATTCTTAATCAAATCCATCACATAGCAATGATTTTGTTCCCTAGAAAAAGCAATTTGATAGTGTTGTAATTTATGATTTTGAAGCTGTCCCGCTAAAAAGGATTGGTGTCTTTCCACTAATTCTGTCTCCTTACGAAAGCCAACATATAAACTGTTTCCAGTATTTTTCTTGGATTGCGAAATCATTCCTAAAAACGGGGCTATACCTGTTCCGTTACCAATCATAGCAATAGCTTTATTCTTTGGCCGGTGGAACGAAGCATTAGTAACCAATCTGGCTTTAATTACAGCACCTGCTTTTAAATTATTTAAATAAGTGGAGCCTAAACCTGATGGATGTAACTTAACCACTAATTGTATGTTACCATTACATTTTGCGACAGAGTACAGTCGTTCCCGATTATCGTCTGCAGGGTATATCGCTAGTAAATCTCCAGAAGTAAACTTTGTTCTAGCTGGAGGAGCTATGGTGAGCATAAAAGTTTGCTCTGTTTCAGAAACTTCTGTTCTGTGTAAGACCATCACCTTTTGTAAACCTTTAGGTTTTTTGGCGTACAAAGCGGGTGTGGTAGCTAATTCAATCTTTGTGGCTTTACTCCAGTCTTTTACCCAATCCGTAAATTGTACCGCCGATTTATCATCTACGGTAGATAAGTTGGTTACCGGCTCTGCCCAGTTTTGCAAACTCAGCTTATGGTGAATTTGTTTGGCAAACTCACAGAAATCTGGGTAAGCATGAGAACCAAAACCGATGACCGAAAAACCGATTTTATGTGTTTGCGGATATTTATCTATTAACTGCAATAACTTATTCCCATTTGAAGGAGGATCTCCCAATCCATAAGTAGAACTAAACACAAGCATGTGTTTAGCTTTAGGAAAAACTTGGTATTTATTAAGTTGCGCCAAATAAGAAGTCTTTCCTTGCGCATTCAACTGCTCATGTATTGCATTCGCAAAGCGAAAAGTACTTCCGTTTTCAGAACCTACTAATATTATAAACTCTGCATCATTTGCTTTATGCTTATTTTTGATTTTTGTCGCCCTTCTTCTGAGCGTAATGGAAAACCCAGAATAAATAAAGAACAAAATATTAAGACAGGCAATAGCTAATATTATTGCCCAAATGATGTTAGTTCGTCCCGTGTGTAAATCTAAACTTAGTTTTTCAAGCAAAACTGTTTTTGGGTAAACAACTTCACTTTCTACTTTACCAGTAAATTGATTAATAATTAACTCTTTATCTGTAAGTTTTAATTTATAAAACTCTTCTGGATCATCAAAAAATGGGAACTCTAATTTTTCTACAGAGCTTAGTTTTGTGGTTTTAAATAAATTAAATTCGGCTAGGCTTTGTTGAGCGGGTACTTCTGAGGCTATTATGATTTCTTTATGTTGAATATCAAATACCGGAAAAAGCTGAAACCTCACCATAGAAAGGTATGTTCCGCTGATGGCAATAATCAATACGGGAATTAACATTAAACGCCCTGTAATTACATGGTAGTATTCTGCAAAATATTCCTTAACTATTTTTTTGAAGAACCTAGCTATATGACGTTGCCTTTGGATAATTAATACCGCACCAGAAATCGCGATAAGCACTAATAGAAAGCTTACTAAGCCAATAATTAACCTTCCAGTTTCTTTTAAAAAAAGTGAACGATGTAGAGCGATATTCCACTGAATAAAATCACTTTTTTCAATTTCTTTCCCTAAAAACTCCCCAGTTTTTGGATTTACATAACCGTTAACCTCATTCCCGTCCCCATCAAAACCTTTTAATAACACAAAATCATTATGATCTACACTAATTTCGGTAATCTCAGGATACTTTTGTTTTAATATCGGAAGGCTTTGTGCAAGTGTAACTTCATTAAAACTGGCCACACGGTAAGCTGGCATCTTTTCTTGAATCGCATCTATTGCAAGTATGGCACCGGTAACCGATGCCATTACTAAAAACAAAGATGAAATTATAGCCAATGCCAAATGGGCGTATCGCCAAATGGATAAGGTCATTTTTCTATTTTACGGTTGTACTTTACTAAACCTAATGTATCTGATATAGCCTTTACCTTCTGCTTTACCGAGTAAACCCTCGGTAGTTAATGGCACTTCAGCATCTGCTAAATAATATTTCTGATCCTCTACGGAAGTTTCAAAACGCAGCTTATAACCTTTGTTCATAAAAGCATCTTCAATCTCTAAGTTCACTAAACTTCTATCTCCACCAGCAACAGACGCACCCGTTTTAGCGTTTACTTTTTGTGTCTTCGAAAAAAACTTGAACCACTCTTTAAATCCATTATACCATTGTTTATCATCACCCATCATGTATAGTGTTTTTTCATAAGCACCTTTCGGGTTAATTAAAGAAACTACAATATATGCTTCTTCTCCAGTATAGGCGTTCATTTGTAACATGCACTTATATTTTGAAGTTTGCGCACTTGAGCCAGAAGCAAAAGTTAACAAAAACCCAAATACACAAATTTTAAAAAAAGTCTTCATATTTTATTTTAAGAAGGTTACTGATACATTATTTCTTGATAAAAAGTCGTTCTCCATCGCTAAATCGTAAGCTGTTTCGTCAAAATCCGTTTTAATGCTTTTGTCAGCCCCCAAAGAAATTAGGTATTTCAAAATTTCACCGTCTTTGGAAATCAAAGCCGCTCTATGCAATACCGTAAGTCCTTCTTTATTTTTAACATTTAGATCAACTTTCAGTTCAGCCAACTTTTTCAAAAGTGCCAGATCGGACTTTATAATTGCAACATGATATAAGGTACTGCCGTCTTTCTGCAATGCAGTTATGTCCAAACCTTTCCCGGCTAATAAATTCAGTTTTTCCGTAAATTCATCTTTTTGATTAGCACTTTGCTCAGCTCTGTTTCCTCTTACCGGTTGGTAACTCTGTATCAAATAGTACGCTAAGTTATTACCTGACTTGTCCAACACATTCACGTTAGCTCCCTTGCTTAACAAAAATGAAACCACCTCAGGTGTATTGTCTGCTATCGCAAGCGCCAATGGAGACTCCCCTTTTTGATTTACAGCATTAATATTCTCTACTTTAGGCAGTAAAAGCTCTATCACTGCTAAACTGCTTCTTGTTGCAGCGTACATAAAAGGTGTATTACCGTCTTCGTCAGCTGTATTTACATCAACTCCTTTAGCTAAGAAATAACTAATTATTTCTTCCTGATTTGGCTTGCGTACTATTGAATGAAGTACATTGTTACCGGATTTATTGATTATACCTGGGTTTAGCTTTAAGTCTTCAACAAGGTATTTATAAAGCGCTATAGAACTTGAGGTTCCGCGACCACCTTGAGATGCAAAGAGCAATGCACCATCAGTGGCTTTAGCTCCTTTATTCAGTAAGGCTTTCAAGAATTCAATATTTCCACTCCTAGCTGCATAATCAAAAGCGGTATTACCTTCTTCGTCTACATCTTTTAATGATAGCCCTTTTGTGACTAAATAATTAGATACAGCTAACTCAGAATCATTTGCAATGCCTAATAGAAGTAGATTAGCTCCTTTTTTATATTTTGTTTTAACATCAATACCTGCTTTAAAAAACGCATCATAAACAGCTGTGTTCTGTTGACCAGCACTTGCAGCAAATACAATTGGTTCGCTACCATGACTATCCTGTAAACGTAATTCAGAACCTTTAGCAATCAAGTATTCTACTAGTTCTGAACTCCCTCTCATAGCTGCCCAATGCAAATAAATACGGCTATCATGAGTGATTTTATTCACAGGATTACCCTTTTGAGCTAACAGAAATTTGATTGTTTCTATTGGGGCGTTACTGTTAATAGCTAAAGTAGTTGGGTCCATAGATCTACGGTCTAGTTCTGCGGGATTGTTTCCTTTGGCAATTTCTGCCTTTACCATTTCTACATTAGGGCTTTGTTTCCAGAAGTCGGCTTTAAGCAAAGTATTCTTGCTTTGCGCCTTTACAGAACATATTATAAAAACCAATGATATAATTACTGCTATTTTCTTCATTTCTTTTACTTTAAAACATCTTTTTAGAGATACAATTACAAAAGTACTTATTTAGACTAAATCTACATAATGTATTTCGTTAAATTATTTTGTTGATTTTTTTAAGAAAAGAATGAATTAACTACAATGGAAGTACTTGTTCCAATTGAGCAAGCTTTCTGATTACAATTTCACCCTCGGCGGGTATCAATATGATTTTCTGAAACTTTTAACTATTGGAACTTTTACTCCCACAACAAGAGATGTGTAAAAAGGAAGTTCATTAAAATTACTAACAGGTCCAAGTATCGTAACATCCCTTGAGTTGTCCCGATTGATGGGAATACCAATAGCTAGCTCGCTGAAGAATATCAAGTATGATATTCTTTTGTGGATGCCAAAACCTAGATTAAAAGCATTATCTTCCACTGAGGTTTCAGTTTTGAATATTGACCCATCTGATCTAATAACGGTGTACTCTTGTTTCCCCCATATATGCGACATACCAATTGGAACATAGATACTAAAATCACTATCTACTTTTTGTTTATTGAGGTAAAAAAGAAAATTAAGGTTAATGCTTTCAAAGTTCAACACCCCCATATAAGTATTGCCATTGGCTCTTTGTGTAATCTTATTTGGGGAATTAAAAGAATATCCAACGGATATCCCAAGTTCTTTGGCTACGTTAATTTCTCCTAAAATCTTTGTCCCAAACTGGTCATCAGAAATATTACCGGAGTAGTAAGTATAAATTCCACCTATACCAAGTCTTAAATCTGAGACTTGCGCTGATAGACTCATACTAATTGTACAGAGTATCAAAATCAACAACTTTTTCTTCATCATATTGTATTACCCAAAATTGCAGTGGTTCATGTTTAGACTATAATTTAAAGCTTTCAGTATTAGTAAGAAGATTTTTAAAAAGCCAAATCAGCCTCCTCAAAATGTTTGTTTAACCAAACAATAATCATATTTATTTTCTTAAAATTAAACACTATCGCTTTCTACAGTCAGGCCGGGCATTGCAATTGTATTTCCATGAAAAGAATTCATGTTAGCCAAAACATCATTAGTAACATTCCCTTCTTCAGTAGACAAATTATATCCAATTTGACTTAATAACTCAAACCCTTCTTTTAATAAAGTTATGCTATGAAACTCAATCACCAATATTGGCTGATATTTTTGAATAATATTAAGCGCACCCTCTAAAAACTTTATTTCTGCTCTTTCAACATCAACCTTTATAAGCTTTGGGATTTCTAATCCACAATCTACTAAGTATTCATCCAAAGCCTCAGTTCTACAATGTTCAATATTAGCGCTTTCGTACCCCTTTGTATCCAAAGTACCCATCATCGTATCGCCAACATAAATACTTAACTCTTGTTGTTTGTTTGATAAACCTATTGGGTGTATAGTAATTATTTCTTCTAGCTTATTAGCTTTAATGGTTTCAGAAAGATAATTGTTTGCCACACTCGGCAAGAGCTCAAAAGCATGTACTCTACCGCTGGAATTAACCAATTTCGCAAATAGTAAACTGGTATAACCAATATGGGCCCCAACATCATAAACGGTATCGCCTTTTGATAAATACTGCTTAGCAACCTTAACCACCCAAGGTTCATCAAATCCAAAAAGCATTCTAGGCGAAATTTTAAACGTGGTATATAATTTCATTCCTTTAATTGGCCCAAATGGAATAGTATAGAACTTGGGTTGACCACTAAAAAAAATAGAAAGTACTTTTTTAACTAAGTTAACTAGCTTTAATTTCATGTAATGATATACTTTTAAAACACTTTACTTTTAACGTGGTGTAAACTAATCAATTATTAATTTAATATCCATAAAAAAAAGCCTCTCAATTTCTTGAGAGGCTTTCAACATTAAGGGCGGACGATGGGGCTCGAACCCACGACCCCCGGCACCACAAACCAGTGCTCTAACCAACTGAGCTACGACCGCCATTTGTTTTAGTGGAGTGCAAAAATAATCTAAAAATCAGACTAAACAAAATTTTCAAGAAATAAATAAAGCACTAAAAGCTATCCTGTTGATACATTGCGAAATAATCTTTTAATCGGCTTTGTTTTGCTAATTTTTTATCTTCGCAAATGATTCAAATTTTTACTGATGGCGCAGCAAGTGGTAATCCCGGACCAGGCGGTTATGGCGTTATTTTAAGATCAGGCAAACATTACAAGGAGCTTTCCGAAGGCTTTAGAATGACAACTAACAACAGAATGGAACTGATGGCTGTTTGCGTTGCACTAGAAGCTATAAAAACATTGAATCAGGAAGTGATGGTTTTCTCCGACTCTAAATACGTTATTGACTCGGTAGAGAAGAAGTGGGTTTTTGGTTGGGTAAAAAAAGCTTTTGCTGGGAAAAAGAATAAAGACCTGTGGTTACGCTTTTTACAATCGTATAAACTGCACCAAGTAAAATTCACTTGGGTTAAAGGACATGCTGGGCATCCAGAAAATGAAAGATGCGACGAACTTGCGGTCATCGCATCTAAATCAAAAGATCAAAAAATTGACAGTGTTTTCGAAGTTGAAAATCAAAAACAGAAGTTATTGTAAAAATTTGCTGCAAGTTTTTAAGAATAAGGAGCAAAGAATAAAGACTGATCTTTCTACCCCCCTCTAAAACTAACTAACCCTCCTGCGGAGAATGTTTCGCCATAAAGTCTTCAGCCAATAAAACCATCTCTGTAGAACCAATAAAAATAGATTCACGCTGATGGATTTCTGTAACCTCTATATCCAAAATTCTTTGGAAACCATTTGTTGCTCTACCTCCAGCTTGCTCAATAATAAAAGCAAGTGGATTACATTCGTAAACCAACCTTAGCTTTCCTTTCGGCGCACTTGCCGTAGTTGGATAAATATAAACACCACCTTTAATTAGGTTACGGTGTAAGTCAGCAACCATTGAACCAATGTATCGTGATGTATATGGTCTTGAAGTTGTCGAGTCTTCAACTTGGCAATATTTAATATACTTCTTCACTCCTTCTGGAAAATGAACGTAATTACCTTCGTTCACACTATATATAGTACCCGTCTCTGGGATTTTCATATTCGGGTGCGACAAACAAAACTCTCCAATTGAAGGATCTAAAGTAAACCCGTTTACACCACAACCAGTGGTATAAACCAACATCGTAGAAGAACCATAAACAATGTAACCTGCGGCAACTTGTTCTGTCCCTTTTTGTAAAATATCATTAATATCTGCTTCGCCTTCTTTAGAAATTCTTCTGAAAACAGAAAAAGTAGTACCAACAGCTACATTTACATCAATATTGGAAGAACCGTCTAAAGGATCAATTGCTACTACGTATTTAGCGTTCTTTGATACATCTTTATTTAAGACAACAACCTCTTCATTTTCTTCCGAAACCACCAAGGCACACTCTCCTCCAACGCTTAAAGCAGAGATAAACTGTTCGTTAGCATAAACGTCTAATATTTTTTGAGACTCCCCCTGTACATTAACTGTACCTACTTCACCTAAAATATCTGCTAAACCGGCTTTATTGATTTCTCGGTTAACAATCTTTGCAGCTATCCCAAGATCTCTTAATAATCTAGAAAGTTCGCCTTTTGCATAAGGGAAGTCAGCTTGTTTTTCAATAATAAACTGACCCAATGTAGTTACTCTTGCCATATACTTAGTGTACTTTTTACGCTATCTAATAGCCAGTTCCACGGCGTCTAATGTATGAATTTTATTTTCAGAAATACAAAACCTAATTAAAGTTCTTTTTTTATGCCACCCCTGTTTACCAGCCGCTCCGGGATTAATATGTAGGCATTCTATTTTTTTATCATAAATAACTTTCAAGATATGCGAGTGACCTGTAATAAATAAATCTGGCGACTTAGTGTAGATTTCAGGCTTTACATTACTAGAATATCTATCCGGGTAACCGCCAATATGTGTCATCCAAACATCTACGTCTTCGCAGTGGAATCTTAAATGCTCTGGATACACCTCTCTAACATCTTTTCCGTCAATATTTCCGTAGACTCCTTTTAATGGTTTAAACGCAGCCAATTGGTCTGCTAATTCTAAAGTTCCAAAATCACCGGCATGCCATATTTCGTCTCTATCATCAAAATATTTGAACACCGCATCATCTAAATAACTATGCGTATCTGAAATTAAGCCTATTTTCTTCATTAAAAAATTGTAAAAAAGTTTTTTAGGGTTGCCTTGTACTGTAAAGAATGAACCTTAACATCGTCATAAATGCAAAAATCATCAAAATCTATTTTGCTGGAAGCTTGCTTTGTAAATGTAATGATATGCCTAATATGTGCTTTATCTGGGTACGATTTTATTTTGATACAATGCTTTGGGTGTAAGCCAAAATCTTTAGCTGTAGTTTGTAACATCAACGAAATATCTACAGGTAAAACTAAGGTTAGCACTCCTTTTTCTGTTAAATGCGTTTTGGCAGTCAGCAACAAATCCAAAAAAAACTGTTCATCAGTATGTTTAGAGATATTCTTTAACTCTTTTGGCGATTGTAAAGCATTTAAATAAAAAGGCGGATTAGAAACAATTAAATCATACTTTTTTTGAGGATTTAACTCAAAGAACTCTTTAAACCCGTGGTCGTGTGCTTTTAATTGTAAATGAAAAAGAGAGTTTTCAAAATTGAGTTTTGCTTTTTCATAGGCTTGATGATTAATATCAATACCATCTATCAAAGCTTCGTGTTTTCTTTGCGCCATCATTAAAGCAATTACACCTGTACCTGTACCAATATCTAGAATGGTGTTTGCACCTGCTAAATTGCATAATGCTCCTAATAAAACCCCATCGGTGTTTATTTTCATAGGACATCCCTCCTGGTCAATCACAAACTGCTTAAAATGGAATAAAGACATGGAGCAAAATTATTGAATTAAAAGGAGAAGAGACGTATTAGTATGTAAGTAGCAAGAATCAAAATGATTTACGATTGGTAAATTACTTAGCAATCAAACACAATCAAAATTGTTAGCCATAATTCTCCTTAAAAATCTATCTTTGCGTTTCAAATGAAGCATATACGTAATTTCTGCATTATTGCACATATAGACCACGGGAAGAGTACTCTTGCTGATAGGTTATTGGAGTACACCGCCACTGTTACCCAACGCGAGTCACAAGCTCAATTGTTGGATAATATGGACTTGGAGCGTGAACGAGGCATCACTATAAAAAGTCATGCCATTCAAATGAATTATATTCATGAAGGTCAGGAGTACATCCTTAACCTTATTGATACACCGGGACACGTAGATTTTTCTTACGAAGTCTCGCGTTCTATTGCTGCCTGTGAAGGTGCGTTATTAATTGTAGATGCTTCGCAAGGAATTCAAGCGCAAACTATTTCTAACCTTTATCTGGCTTTAGAGCAAGACCTCACTATCATCCCTATTTTAAACAAAATGGATTTACCTGGGGCTATGCCTGAGGAAGTGAAAGACCAAATTGTGGAATTAATTGGTGGCGAACGTAGCGATATTATTCCAGCGTCGGGTAAAACCGGATTAGGGATTCAAGATATTTTAACTGCGGTAATTGAGCGTGTACCAGCACCAGTTGGAGATCCAGATGCACCTTTGCAAGCTTTGATCTTCGACTCTGTATTTAACTCGTTCCGTGGAATTATTGCTTATTTTAAAGTAGTAAACGGACAAATCAAGAAAAACGACAGAGTAAAATTTGTGGCTACCGGCAAAGAATATATTGCAGATGAAGTCGGAATTTTAAAATTGAACCCTACGCCGAAAGATGTGGTAAAAACAGGCGATGTAGGTTATATTATCTCTGGAATTAAAGAAGCCCGTGAAGTAAAAGTTGGAGATACTATTGTTTTAAGAGATCAACAAATGCCCGGTATTCAGGGTTTTGAAGAAGTTAAACCGATGGTTTTTGCAGGTATTTACCCTGTTGACACCGATGAGTTTGAGGAGTTGCGTGAAGCAATGCACAAACTACAACTGAATGATGCTTCTTTGGTTTTTGAACCAGAATCTTCTGCAGCTTTAGGTTTTGGTTTCCGTTGTGGTTTCTTAGGAATGCTACACATGGAAATTATCCAAGAGCGTTTAGAGCGTGAATTTGACATGACGGTAATTACTACCGTACCTAACGTATCGTACATTGCACATACCGTAAAAGGCGAACCGTTTGTGGTGAACAATCCATCTGAACTGCCAGATCCATCAAAATTACAATTTGTTGAAGAGCCTTTTATTAAAGCAAATATTATAACTAAAGCCGAGTTTGTTGGACCGGTAATGTCGCTCTGTATACAAAAAAGAGGGATGATTATGAACCAACATTATTTGACTTCTGATAGAGTTGAGTTGGTTTTTGAAATGCCAATGGGTGAAATTGTTTTCGATTTTTACGACAGGCTGAAAACCATTTCTAAAGGTTATGCTTCTTTTGATTACCACCAGACTGGATTTAAACAGTCGGATTTGGTAAAAATGGATATTATGCTGAACGGCGAACACGTTGATGCACTTTCCTCCTTAATCCACAGAAGTAACTCTTACGATTTTGGTAAACGTATCTGCGAAAAGCTTAGAGAACTGATACCAAGACAGCAGTTTGATATTGCTATCCAAGCTTCTATCGGTGCTAAAATTATTGCTCGTGAAAACGTAAAAGCTTTACGTAAGGATGTTACCGCTAAATGTTATGGTGGTGATATATCGCGTAAACGTAAATTATTAGAAAAACAGAAAAAAGGTAAAAAACGCATGCGCCAAGTTGGTAACGTAGAGATTCCACAATCGGCGTTTATGGCAGTTTTGAAATTGGACTAATTTAGTAGAAAGACTGGAGTATCAAGTAGCAAGACTGTAAAATGTTATTCTTAATTATACTCATCTACTAACTAATTTATATTATTATAAAACATGTAGCAAGTTTGAAGAGACAGCTTATAGGATCTTGATACTTGATACTAAAATCTCGATACCCAAAACACATGGAATTACTCGACGGAAAACACGTATCAGAAGAATTAAAAAAACAAATTGCGGTTGAAGCAGCAGAAATGCTGGAGAAAACTGGCAGAAAACCACACTTGGTTGCTGTACTAGTGGGCAGTGATGGCGGTAGCGAAACTTATGTAGCCAGCAAAATGCGCAACTGCGAAAAAGTAGGTTTTAAATCTTCTTTAGTGAGATACGACGAAACAGTTACTGAAGCTGAGCTATTGACAAAAATTGAAGAACTAAATAAAGACACTTCTATTGATGGCTTTATTGTTCAGTTGCCATTACCAAAGCATATCGACCCAGAAAAAGTTACCGAGGCTATCGACTATAAAAAAGATGTAGATGGTTTCCACCCTATTAATTTAGGCAGAATGCAAAGAAACTTACCTTGCTTTTTACCTGCAACTCCTTTTGGAATCATGTTAATGCTAGAATTTTACGGTATTGAAACATCAGGAAAAAATTGCGTGGTGATTGGACGTAGCAATATCGTAGGTAGCCCGATGAGCGTTTTAATGGCTCGTAATGCAAACCCAGGAAATGCAACAGTTACTTTAACGCATAGCAGAACCAAAAACATAAAAGAATTAACGCTTGAGGCGGATATCATTATTGTAGCTATAGGTAAAAAGAACTTTTTAACGGCAGACATGGTTAAAGATGGCGCTGTGGTAATTGACGTTGGCATGAACCGCGAAACTTCTGAAGTTACAAAATCTGGCTATAAACTTTTTGGTGATGTTGATTTTGAAAACGTTGCCCCAAAATGCTCTTATATTACTCCAGTCCCAGGTGGTGTAGGGTTAATGACGATTGTGAGTTTATTAAGAAACACGCTTTCAGCTGCGAAGAAGGAATTCTATAATTAGAAGAGTCAGCAGACCGCGGACAGTAGACCGCCGACAACGGACATTAAAACATTTTAAACATCCAAAACTTGACTAACAACGACATTTTACGCCGATTACGTTACACTTTTGAACTGAGTGACGATAAGATGATCAATATTTTTGCTTTGGCAGATAAGGAAGTAACTCGGGCGGAAATTAGCGAATGGTTAAAAAAAGATGACCAACCTGATTATAAACCTATCTACGATATTGATTTAGCCATATTTTTAAATGGTTTCATCAATTTAAAAAGAGGTAAAAAAGAAGGCGAACAGCCTAAGCCAGAAAAAAAACTCAACAACAACATTATTTTCCGAAAACTGAGGATTGCTTTAGCTTTTACAGATGATGATATTGTGGAAGCTTTGGATTTAGTGAATTTCAGAATTAGCAAGCATGAACTGAGTGCTTTTTTTAGAAACCCTACTCAAAATCAATATAGACCTTGCAAGGATCAAATTTTACGTAATTTTATTCACGGCATTCAGGTCCAGTTCAGGGATGAGGAGGATCAAAACGCAGAAGACTCAAATTAAATTCTTATGCTTCCTTTTGTAAGAACAGATCATATCCTAATAAATGTACCCATCGGTAAACTTGCCGAAGCTGGCGATTTTTATCAAAACGTTTTACAGCTTCCAATAATTTTAGGCGAAAAACCTTTTAATGCCCTTTGGTTTAAACTGGCGGATATTGAATTGCATATTATGGAAGAACAAGCTGGTGTTTTATCTCAAAGACATCCGGCTTTTGAGGTGACTGACTTGAAAATTTCTGAAGAATTCCTAAAATCCAAAGGATTAGAAGTAAGCTACTCCTCTAAAATTGAAGGTCGTGAAAGACTATTTTTCAGAGACCCTTTTGGAAACAGGTTCGAACTGATAGAGTTTTTATAGACTTATAACTATTAAACCTTTTACAACTGTTTTCTCCTAGTAAAAGGTTTCACAAATCATTCTAAAAAAACAAACGTGTTAGATTATAAAACCTAACACGTTTCCGTGAGTTACAAATTAGCAACTCTTTATTATATATGCTTTTAAAATTGAAACTCTTACTCTTGGTAAGCCATCAATTTTCTCGGGTTACTAACTTTATATCCGTAATCCTCAGGGTGTTCAATCACTTCTTTCATAGAAATTAAACTGTAAACATATTTACCTGTTTCACGGTTTAAATTCAAATGGAAATAATCATCCTGATTTTGTTTGGTAATTTGTCTTCTCATCCTACCTTCACCACCATTATAAGCAGCCGCTGCTAAAGTCCAACTGTTAAACTGCTTATGCAAGCCTCTCAAGTATTTAGCTGCAGCAACAGTCGCTAAACGTACGTTCATACGTTCATCAACCTTATCATTAACAGTTAAACCAAAATATCTAGCGGTTTGAGGCATAAACTGCCATACGCCGGCGGCGCCTTTCGGAGAGTACAGTCCTCTCTTCATTCCGGTTTCAACCAAAGGGATGTATTTAAAATCATCCGGAACACCGTATTCCTTTAGTATAGGTTCAATAATAGGGAACCAAACTTCTGATCGCTGGTGTAACTTTAACGTTTGCATTGTACTGTAAGAATGAGCCTTTAAAGACTTCTTCATTTTCTTATCAATACGTTTATCTCCAGAAGGAAATAGTTCATTAGCGAACTCCAAGTGCTTTAAAAAATCGTTTTCGGCAATGCTTCTAGCCGATTTTAAACTTGGAACTATTGTTTCGCCAATTGTACTTGTATAGCTGTAACCAAACATTTTTGTGAGCACACAAAAAATCAACATTAGGCTACAAGCAACTATGTATTTTAACTTCATAATTCTTGTTTTATTTCTATTAAATAAAAAAGCTGGGCAAAGGTACGCTTTATTTGTCAGATTATCAAATAGTTAGCAAAACCCGTCTTTAAACATCGTTAAGTCAGGGTTTTAAAAGATTGAATCAGCTTTGACAAAACTCCCTAATTAACATAGGGTTATACTAAAGATTTTTGTACCTTTGTGCCCCTTAAAACAGGTATTAATTTTATAAGACCATGCCATTTAACAAAGACAGGAACAGTCGCGATGACAACTCCGGAAAAGACCACAAAAAGTCTGACAGATCTGATTCTACCGGCAGATCCAATCGTGACGGAGGCGAAAAATCTCCTTTTGCAAAATTCAGAAAAGAAGATTCTAGCTCTAGTAAAGACAAAAGTGCTTACGGAGACAAACGTGATAGCTCTGGTGACAGAAAATCTTACGGTAAACGTGATAGCGGAAGCTCTTACGGCGACAGAAAGCCCTACGGAGATAAACGTGAAAGCTCTGGCGACAGAAAACCTTACGGAACTCGCGATAGCGGAAGCTCTTACGGTGAGAAAAAACCTTACGGCGATAAACGTGAAAGTTCTGGCGACAGAAAACCTTACGGAACTCGTGATAGCGGAAGTTCTTACGGTGAGAAAAAATCTTACGGAGATAAACGAGAAGACTCTGGCGACAGAAAACCATACGGAAACCGCGATAGCGGAAGTTCTTACGGTGAGAAAAAATCTTACGGAGATAAACGAGAAGATTCTGGCGATAGAAAACCTTACGAAAACCGCAATAGCGGAAGTTCTTTCGCAGACAGAAAAGCTTACGGAGACAAACGTGAAGGCTCTGGCGACAGAAAACCTTACGGAAACCGCGAAGGCGGAAGCTCTTACGGTGAGAAAAAATCCTACGGAGATAAACCAGAAAATAGTGGTGACAGAAAGCCATTTAGAGAAAGAAAAGAATTTGACGGAAACAAACCTTTTCGCCCGAAAAGTGATGAGGACCGCAAACCTTTTGTAAGTAGCGATAGAAGTTTCAAAAGAGAAGAAAACTCATTTGAACAAGATGACAGAGGCGAAAGAGGTGAAAGATCTGATTACAGAAGCAGAGACGGTAACGCTTCTCGCAAAAGAACAGACGATTACTCAAAAGACAACCGCGACGACCAAGTTAGATTAAAGAGCAGCGACAATAGAGCTTTTAAAAAGGATGATGGCTTAATTAGGCTGAACCGATTTATTGCTAACGCTGGAGTTTGTTCTAGAAGAAAAGCAGACGAACTGATTTCTACTGGTGTTGTAAAAGTTAACGATGAGGTAATAACTGAACTTGGTACAAAGGTAAATCCGGCGGTTGACCAAGTAAGGTATAACGGCGAGCTCCTAAAAAGAGAAAAAATGGTTTATGTTTTATTAAACAAACCAAAAGACTACATCACAACAACAGATGACCCACAAGAGCGTAAAACTGTAATGGAGCTGATTTCAAAAGCTACAAACGAACGTATTTACCCTGTTGGTCGCTTAGACAGAAACACTACTGGGCTTTTACTGTTAACTAATGACGGTGATTTAGCTGATAAACTATCACACCCAAAAAATAGCATCAGTAAAATATACAACGTTGAACTAAATAAAAACTTAACTCAAGGCGATTTCAATAAAATTGCATTCGGTGTTGAGCTTGAAGACGGTTTAATTAAACCTGATGAAGTTAGATATGTAACTGGTGGCGCAAAAAATGAAATCGGTATTCAAATCCACAGCGGAAAAAACAGAATTGTACGCCGTATTTTTGAAAGTTTAGGATACGAAGTTGAAAAACTTGACCGAGTGATTTATGCAAACCTTACTAAAAAGGACTTAACAAGAGGTCGTTGGAGATATTTAACTGAAAAAGAAATTATTCAGTTGAAGCATTTCACAAAGAATCAAGCTTAAAATATATCATCAAAAAAGTCCTTGACGGAAACGTCAAGGACTTTTTACTTAATTCTTCATTAGTTCTCTACTAAAATATCATAATGGCTTAAAAGCCCTCCTAAGCCAGAGGTAGAGAACCTAGCTTTCTTAATTCTATTACTTTCAGGATTAATGCTATAATTATAAGCGGTTGTAAAATCCACTTTTTCTAGATTAGTTCGATCAAACTTGGCATCAGCTAAGTCACACTCTATGAATTTAGACATTGTTAAATCAGAGGCATTAAAATCAACCTCCTTTAAACTACAATTATTAAAAGTGGTGTTTTTCAGCTTTAGGCGATAAAAAGACGATAAGTTTAAATTACAATCGTTAAAACTAACTGAAAATAAAAAATCATTACAGTGTTCAAAATGTAAACCCAACAACTTACAACCAGCAAACTTTACATTTTTAAAAGAAGCTTTTGCGATGTTTGCCAAACTTAAGTTGCAATCTATAAACTGACAGTCAACAAAATCAATCGCAAACAAATCGGCATCAGAAAAATCACAGCCTTTAAATACACAATCTTCATACTCCCCTTTGGACAAAGGCTTTTGCTTATAACTTTGTTTCTCAAAAGTTGTAGCCTCAACAAATACATTTACCAACGTTGCCAATTTTATTAATTTAACCTAATTAATTCAACATTATCATGCTCGCTAATCATTAACGGCACTTTTTCTAAACTTACAAAGCTCAAATCTAAACCAAAACCTTTTTCTTCTGATAAACTGAAATGTTTCAGAATAAAATAATAATCCATGGTTACTTTATCCCAAAAAGCAAGCTTGTTTGATCTTGATAAAATTTTCTCCAAAACCACAAACCTAAAATCACCAATCATATTAAATTTACTTAACGATTTATACCGACTAGTAATATCAACTTCATTATTTTTAACCAAGTCTTCAACCACTTTTCTAAACAACACACTTATCTTTTGTTCAACTCTAAAGCCAAGTTTAAAATCAATACGGATAAGTTTACCAGGAATTAAATGTTCAACTTTATAATTGGTTTGATAAGGCTCATCAACCACATCAACATGCACTATCCAGTACACATCTGCTCTTTTTGGCTTTTTTTGTAGAATAGAATAGATGATTTTTGATTCAATTTCTGATGAAAAATTAGCACTAGTTAAATAAACCAATTGCGATGCAAATTTCGGTATTGTTTCATCCTCACTAAGCTCCTTTATCACGTCAAAATACTGTTCAATTTCAACAAATTTCACAAATTTGTTTTTAATCTTTCGGGCAGAATACCACGCCCACATCACACTAAACAAAATAGAACCAATTAACACAGTGAACCATCCGCCATGTAAAAACTTGGCTAAATTACCAACAAAGAAAATACTTTCTAAAACGCCATAAACCAACAAAAACAAAACAATCAGGTATTTTGGATACTTTTTCTTCATCAGGTAAACTGACACCAAAATAGTAGTCATCAGCATGGCAATGGTAATAGACAAACCATACGCTGCTTCCATATTTTCTGAACGTTGAAAATATAAAACAACAATTATACAGCCTACCCAAAGCAACCAGTTCATACTTGGCACATAAAGTTGTCCCTTAGCTTCCGAAGGGTAGTTTATTTTAACTTTTGGCCATAAATTTAACCTCACCGCTTCTGAAATCAACGTAAATGACCCCGAAATTAAAGCCTGACTAGCAATAATGGCTGCCGCAGTAGCAATAGAAATACCGAAGATTAAAAACCATTCGGGCATCATTCTAAAAAAAGGGTTTCTGTCATCCAGTAGCTCATTTTGGATATTCCAGAGATAAACCCCTTGCCCAAAATAATTTAAAAGCAAACAGCTTTTAACATAAATCCAGCTTATCCTAATGTTTTTTCGACCACAATGCCCTAAGTCCGAATATAAAGCCTCGGCGCCAGTTGTACATAAAAATACAGCTCCCAAAATAGCTAATGCACCAGGATTTGTAGTTAACAAATCAACCGCATAATAAGGGTTAAGTGCTTTTAAAATTACAGGATATTGCACAATATAACTCACTCCTAAAACACCCATCATGGTAAACCATACCATCATAACGGGGCCAAAAGCTTTACCAACTAAAGAAGTTCCAAACTGTTGGATAATAAACAGTAAAGTGATAATTGCAATTACAATAGGGATAGTCTGCAGGTTGGGATAAAAAATCTCTAAACCCTCAATAGCTGCAGAAATGGTAATTGGTGGGGTAATTATTCCATCTGCTAACAAGGCACACCCCCCTATAATTGCAGGAATAACCAACCATTTTGCTCGCCTTTTGACTAAGGAGTAAAGTGAAAAAATCCCACCTTCCCCTTTGTTATCTGCTTTTAGTGTTATGATTACGTACTTAATAGTAGTTTGCAGAGTCAATGTCCAAAAAACACAGCTTAGTCCACCTAAAATAAGTTCTTTGGATATAACACGGTCACCTATAATGGCTTTAAAAACATAAAGTGGAGAAGTGCCTATATCTCCGTAAATTATGCCCAGGCTAATGAGAACGCCTGCCGCTGATAATTTATTAAAGTTGTTATGATTACTCAATGTATCAAAATTTATAGTTGCGCAAATTACGCTAAAAAATTTCAATCGTAACTTTCAAAGTTACATTACGTATAAGTTAAAATACTGCTTTAGCAGAATGTTAAAGTTTGTTAACAACTAAAAATTATCATAAATAGTATGAATTATTAAAAATTTAATTTATACTTTTGTATTAAGTAAAGTTAAAATGAATAGTAAGCACATCAAAAAAGCGATTTTCGCACTGCTGGTAGTTACAAGTTTTGTAGCTATAATGCCTGCATTTGCAAAAATGAACGCAGTTGATACTGACTCTATCATTGCTAAGCCAACTATTAAGTTTACAGACAATAGACCGAACAGACCTGTTTTTAAAACAAATTTAGAAACAGACTTTGATGCGTTTATGTTCAAAATGACTAGTTTAAAAACTGGCTTAAGCCAAGACAAAGCAACTACAATTGCTAAAACTCAATCTTCAAAAAGCTTATCATCAGTTACTTTAGAGCTTCAAAAACCGATTGACAACGTAAAAGTTTATCCTAATCCGGTTGCAGACCAATTGAATTTATCTTATTCTTTAAAGAAAGAAGGATTGGTAACCATTAAAATATTAGACGTTTTAGGTAACGATATTTACACTTTGTTTAACCAAAAACTACCAGCCGGTTCGCAAACCAATAAATTTATGATTGATAGTAAATTAAATACTGGTTTCTATTTTGTACGAATTATTTCAGGCTCAGATTCTATTGTAAAAAGAATTTCAGTACTGTAATTTGAATAATATTCTTTAAAGCCCTGATGTTTTCATCGGGGCTTTTTTATTTTTGTTGAAATTTTATAACTATGAAAATCATCGCTATCGGCAGAAATTATGCTGAACATGCAAAAGAATTAAATAATGAGATCCCCGAAAACCCGGTTTTATTTATAAAACCGGATACCGCAATTTTAAAAAACAATAGCCCTTTTTATCACCCTAAGTTTTCTAACGATATTCATCATGAAATTGAAGTGGTTTTAAAAATTTGCAGAGTAGGTAAGTTTATAGGAGAAAAATTTGCTCATAAATATTATGATGAGGTTGGCTTAGGTATTGATTTTACAGCTCGTGACATACAATCTCAACAAAAAGCAAAAGGTTTGCCCTGGGAAATTGCAAAGGCTTTTGATTACTCGGCCCCGGTAAGTGACTTTATTGCAAAAACAGAGTTTAAAGATTTGAATAACCTTGAGTTTAGTTTGCTGATAAATGACGAGGTAAGACAAGCTAGCAACACATCACAAATGCTACATAATTTTGACCAAATCATCAGTTATGCATCGCAATATTTTACTCTAAAAAAGGGCGACTTAATTTTTAGTGGCACACCCGCTGGTGTATCAAAAGTAAACATTGGCGATAGGCTAAAAGGTTATTTAGAAGGAAGAGAACTCCTGAATTTCGAAATTAAATAAGAACCGATTTGTAATGATGAAACTACAGAAGCTTTGCTTTGTTACTTTACTTAACCTTACCGTTTTTTTGAGCGCAACAAGAGCTCAAGAAACTAGCTTACCGGCAATTTCAAAGGATTACTTTAGAAGTCCGCTAGATATCCCACTTTACCTTGCGGGCAACTTTGGAGAGCTTAGAAGCAACCATTTCCATTCTGGTTTAGACATAAAAACTAATCAGCGAGAAGGTTTACCGGTTTATGCTGTTGCAGATGGTTATGTTTCAAGGCTTCGGGTACAAAACGGTGGCTTTGGAAATGCGCTTTACATTAATCACCCCAACGGAATAACCAGTGTTTACGCTCACCTTCAGAAATTTAATGCGGTTATTGCTCCAAGGGTTAAATCCTTACAATATGAAAAACAAAGTTTCCCAATTGATGTTGCGCTTACGCCGATTGAAATCAGAGTAAAAAAAGGGGACATTATTGCCTACTCTGGAAATACTGGAAGCTCAGGAGGTCCCCATTTGCACTTTGAGCTCAGAAATTCAAAAACCGAAGAAACCATTAATCCCATAACACTAGGGATTAAAATAAAAGACACCGTAAAGCCACAAATGAGTGCTTTATATATTTATAAAACCAATAAGACCGTTTTTAACGAAAATACGCCTAAACAATATTTTGCTACCTACGGGAGCAATGGGGTTTATAGCTTAGGGAAAATTGGTACCATAACCGTAAACGGCGAATTTGGTTTAGGCATTACCGCCTTTGACCAACAAGATGGTAGCTCAAACCAAAATGGGTTGTTTTCTACGGTGATTAAGCTTGATGGTGAGGTAATTTACGAAACTGCTATTGATAAATTTGCTTTTGAGAACTCGAGGGCAATAAATGCTTATATTGATTATTACAGCAAAATAAGCTCTGGCAGAGTTATACAAAAGGGATTTATTGCCGATAACCCTAAAATCAGGTTCTTTAAATCTTCAAAAAATAATGGATTAATTGAGCTTAGTGACAACGCAACACACAGCATTGAATATATCCTTAAAGATATTGAAGGCAATGAATCTATTTTACGCTTTAACGTTAAAAACAACAGCTCTTTAGCTAGTAAAGCTATAAATAACACGGGTTTATTGATGAGTTACAAAACTGAAAATAAGTTCGAAAACAATAACATTAAAATGAACTTGCCTGCTGGTATCTTATATAATGATTTATATTTCGACTATGCCGAAAAAGCAAGTCCGAGTTATGCGGAGTCAAAAATATATCAACTACATAACAAATACACACCTTTACACAGCTCATTTAACTTGGCAATACAGGCCGACTTCAGCAGTTACACCCATACTGATAAATTGATTATTTATCAGTTAGAAACTGGGTCTCAGGGTGGTTACTTTAAAGATGGCTACGTGATTGCTAACCCAAGAACTTTTGGTAGTTTTTGTATAAGGGCAGACAGCATTGCACCTACCATCACTCCTATCAATGTTAAAGACGAGGTTAATTTATCGAAACAAACCAGTATGGTTTTTAAAATTTCTGATAACCTTTCTGGGATAAACAGTTTTAATGGCTATATTGATAATCAGTGGGTTTTAATGGAGTACGACGTTAGAAATGGAAGGCTTTGGCATACTTTCGACGAACAAACAGGCTTTGGTAAACATACTTTCAAATTGTTAGTTACAGACAATAAGGAAAATACCAAAACCTATCAAATAACTTTTTATAGATAAAAACATGGCAAATTTAGAAGTAGGTGATGTAGCACCAGCGTTTACTGCAAATAATCAAAATGGAAAGGCTATTAGTCTTAATGATTTTAAAGGCAAAAAGGTAATATTATATTTTTACCCGAAAGACAATACACCTGGTTGCAATGCAGAGGCATGTAATTTTAGGGATAATTATCAATATTTCATTAGCAAAGGGTTTGAAGTAATCGGCGTAAGCACAGATGATGAAAAATCGCACAAAAAATTTGAAACTAAATTTGAATTGCCTTTTAATTTAATTGCCGATACTGAAAGAAATGTGGTAGAAGCCTATGGGGTTTGGGTAGAGAAAAAATTGTACGGAAAAACCTATATGGGAACTGCCCGCAAAACTTTTGTAATTGATGAGGAAGGAAAAATTTTGGTGATTGTTGAGAAAATAAACACTAAAGATGCTTCACAACAACTGATAGATTTGTTGAAATAGATACTTATTTAATGGTTGCAAAACTTTAAGGTTTTAGCATCATTCATAAACAAGGGTTCAGAAAATTCTGAACCCTTGTTGTTTATTACTGTTTTACTTATTGATCAAACTTAAAAACGTTTCCTATTTTCTCATCAGAGTTAAAGGATACTTTTAAGTCTTTAATTATCCCGGTTTCTAAGCTATAAGCCCAACCGTGAACACTTAATTTATGTCCTTGTTTCCAAGCATTTTGTAAAGTACTTGTTTTACAAAGGTTGTAAACATTCTCCATCACATTAAGCTCTACCAAACGTTTACCTCTCTCTTCTTCATCCTCCATCGTGTCTAGCTCAAAAGCATAAGTTCTGTAAACATCCTTTATATGGCGTAACCAATTATCAATTAAGCCAAACTGTTTGTGACTCATTGCAGCTAAAACTCCACCGCAACCATAATGCCCACATACAATTACATGTTTTACTTTTAAAATTGTCACGGCATAATCTAATACGCTTAACATATTCATATCGGTATGTATTACCATATTGGCTATATTTCTGTGCACAAAAATATCACCTGGATTTGTTCCTGTAATCTGATTTGCAGGGACTCTACTATCAGCACAGCCTATCCATAAAATTGGAGGCTTTTGCCCTTGAGCCAATTTCTTAAAGTAATCACCATCTTCTTTAAGAGTTTCTTTAACCCACTCTTTATTCCATTTTAATAGATTATCATAACTGATATCATTACTATCATGCCCTAAGGAAATATTAATTGTTTCCCTAGGCTGTTTGTTTTTTTCAGATTCTTTAGACATTTTCTTTTTCCGCTTTAATAATCAATTCTTTTAATTTAGGTAGTTCATAATTTTTGCGAATATTAATGAGTTCTACCTTTATATTTTTTGTATGTGCATGCTCCTCAAAATCAAATATAGTTGTCAGTACATCTTTATCGATAAAAAGTGAATTTGTTCCATCAATAATTACAGTTTTGTCTTTCGGCATATTTGTAAACGTATACTGAATGGTTCCTTTATTTAAAAAGGAAACCTCCTGCGCTAACTTAATTCTAATTATGTTGCTCCCTTTTTGTTGGTCAACACTATAAAAATAAGGGTTTCTGTAATTAGTGCGTAACAAAAACACAATCCCTACGGCTAAGCCTATACTTACGCCCATCAATAAATCTGTAAATACTACTGCTAGTACAGTTACTAAAAATGGTATAAACTGATCTTTGCCATCGTCCCACATTTTCTTGAACAGTGATAATTTAGCCAATTTATAACCCACTAATAGTAAAATTGCTGCTAAGCAAGATAGTGGAATCTGATTGATAAATGTAGGTAAAAACAACACTGCAAGCATTAAAAATATACCATGAAATATCGCAGACATTTTAGTACGTCCACCAGCATTTACGTTAGCAGATGAGCGCACAATAACGGCAGTCATTGGCAGTGCTCCTACTAAACCGGCTATACTGTTTCCAATTCCTTGAGCTATCAGCTCTTTGTTTGTAGGCGAAACCCTTTTTATAGGGTCAATTTTATCAACAGCTTCTAAGCTTAAAAGTGTTTCAAGCGATGCTACAATAGCGATAGTAATTGCAACAGTCCAGATTTGTGGATTAGCAATTTGGCTGAAGTCTGGAAACAGAAATAAACCCTTGAAATCAGCGAAGTTTTCAACAACTGGTATCTGTACCATTTGACTTCCCAACAAGGAGAATGCAGTACCTTCAAAAGCCTTCACTAGTATAACGCCCACTGCTACAACTAACAATGGTGCTGGAATTATCGCTAATTTTTTAACTTTTGGCCACAGCACTAAAATTAACATAGATATTACCGTAATGATAATAGCTCCCATATTAAACTTAGAAATGGCAGAACCGATTGCTGATAAAGTGTTTTCTCCGTCAGGTTGCAAAAACGACTGATCACCTTCGTAATCGGCATCATAACCAACTGCATGTGGCAATTGCTTTAATATTAAGATAACTCCAATAGCAGCTAGCATTCCTAAAATAACACTATTTGGAAAGTAGTTACCAATAGTCCCTGCTTTTAAAATCCCAAGCACTACTTGCATTAAACCTGCAATAAATATGGCTAGTAGAAATGCATCAAAGCTTCCCAAATCTGTTATTGCAGTTAAAACAATAACAGTTAAACCTGCCGCAGGCCCACTTACACTTAATTGTGAGCCACTAAAACTTGCTACAACAATACCACCAATAATTCCTGATAAAATACCAGAGAAAAGTGGTGCTCCTGATGCTAATGCAATACCTAAACATAAAGGTAATGCGACTAAAAAGACCACTATACCGGCTGGAAGATCTTTTTTTAAATTCTTTGGATTATAGTATTTAGACATACCGCCCTCCTTGAGAGACTCTTTATGATCAATCATCTTAATTTTTTTTTAATAAATAATATAATAACTTAAAAAACTAAGAGAAGTTAGGGGGTGGCGTAGGAACCGCCGGAAAATATAAGTTTAAATATTTTTTTGAGAAATAATGATAATTCAGAAAAGCGTTGCTAAAAGAATAGTTAAAAGTAAAAGAGTGCTTAATTTCATTTACTTTATTAAAAACCTTATTAAAGTCTTTGGCACTATCTTTAGTTTCGTTTTCGAGTTCAACCTGCATAATTACAGCGTTCATTAATTTTTTATCTAAACTAAAAACTACCGGTGCAACAGAAATTAACATTTTCGCCCCAAAGATGAAAAGGAATAAAATTGCGAAAAGAAATATGTAACGTTTGTCTTGCACTATCTAAATTAGAATTGATACTCGAATTGTTTTTACAAAAGTATGAGGTTAAACCGTTAATTTTAAATTTTATTGCTTTTTTTTTGTAAAAAAAATACCACTAAGCTTTAATTACCACCAAAAACAGATATTTTGTATTGTAAATACACAAAACAACAAAACTAAATTTAAATTAGAGTCTATTTCACAAATACAAGAGCTTCCTTAACAAGCTTCATATAAAATCCGGACATAAATGAACGATATAGAACAAATAACACAAGAACTTACTTGGAAGTTACGACGAAAAGAGCTTTATCCGGATTTACCCATTGAAGCAAGCAAACTCACCGAAGATGATTTCGGAACGCACTTAGGTTTATTTTATGAGAACAAATTAGCAACTGTTGTTTCGCTATTTGAAGACAAAAATCAATTACAGTTTAGAAAACTAGCTACCGATAAAAAGTATCAAAGATTAGGTTTGGGTAGTAAAATGATGAATTACGTTTTAAATTACGCAAAAGAGAAACACTTAGAAAAAGTTTGGTGCAACGCCAGAATTAGTGCTACCGCATTTTATGAAAAACTTAATTTCACTAAAGTTGGAGAGGTTTTCAGAAAAAACGGTATAGAGTACATTATTATGGAAATTAAACTTTAGCTCTCAAATATTAATTTTATCAAAAAAGCTCTAAACTTTTGCCCCTTGCAGACAAATCAGAGTTTTGCTTTTAGCCTTAAAAAAACATCTTGTTTATAAATTTCTGTGTTAAACAAAATGTGATTTTATTATCTTCATGCCATGAATGAAAATTTGGATCCTAACATCGAAAACCTAAGCAATACCGATAAGGAAATTGAGAAGGTTCTTCGTCCGCAAGAGTTTGAGGATTTTACGGGTCAGGAGAAAATTCTAGAGAACTTGCGCATTTTTGTACAAGCAGCAAAATTACGTGGTGAAGCTTTGGATCATGTGCTGTTACATGGCCCTCCGGGCTTAGGAAAAACCACTCTTTCGCATATCATTGCAAATGAAATGGGTGTTGGAATAAAAATAACCAGTGGTCCTGTTTTAGATAAACCTGGTGATTTAGCAGGTTTGCTCACTAATTTAGACGAAGGTGATATTTTATTTATTGATGAGATACACCGTTTAAGCCCTCTGGTTGAAGAGTATTTATACTCGGCAATGGAAGATTTTAAAATTGATATTATGCTAGAGACAGGCCCAAATGCCCGCTCTGTACAAATATCTTTAAACCCTTTTACTCTAGTAGGAGCAACAACTCGTTCAGGGTTATTAACATCCCCTTTAAGGGCAAGATTTGGGATTAACTCTCGATTACAGTATTACGATGCCAAATTATTAACCACCATTGTAATGCGCTCTGCCCAAATTTTAAAAACTCCCATAACAGATGAAGGTGCTTTTGAAATTGCTCGTCGTAGCCGTGGAACTCCACGTATTGCAAATGCACTTTTACGTCGTACCAGAGATTTTGCCCAAATTAAAGGCAATGGGAGTATTGAAACGGAAATAGCAAAATATGCACTCAACGCATTAAATGTAGATGAGCATGGTTTGGATGAGATGGATAACAGAATTTTATCTGCAATTATTGATAAATTTAAAGGTGGCCCGGTAGGTTTAAAAACTATTGCCACTGCTGTTGGGGAAGACGAAGGTACGATTGAAGAGGTTTACGAACCATTTTTGATTCAAGAAGGTTATTTAATGCGTACTTCTCGTGGAAGAGAGGCTACAGAAAGTGCATACAAACATTTAGGAAAATTAAAAACAGGAAGCACAGCTACTCTTTTTTAAACACAAGAAATTATTATATTAGACCCCATGCAAGCACATAATTTTGATGTAGACATCACTACACCATTTACCAAACAAAAAGTTAAAATCAACAAAAATTTTATTGAAGTCAACGGAGATAAAGTCGCTTGTCAAGATGTAAAAGCAGTAAGATACGGTGTGTCCTTAGTTGGAGGAGCAAAAAACCCAACTAATAAGGAATACAATATTGACATATTAACCAAAGCTGACAAAACCGTTAGTATCAGGTTTAAATCTAATAAAGTTGAAGATCTTTTAGAAGAAGATCATACTTATTATTACGTAATGTCTGGCGTATGGCAGTATGTAAAAAAGTATTTGGTAAGCCATTTTATTGAGCAACTGAATGACAAAACTGGTTTTTCTATTGCCAACACACAGGTTACTAACGAGGGCTTTATGATGACTTTTACTTCTGGATTTTTATTCTGGAAAAAACAAAAGACGGAGCTAGTTCCTTGGAGTGACTTAAAGTATTACCTTAATAAAGGTATTTTGTATGTAGAAAGTTTAAGCGATAGAAAGAAAAAAGCAACTTTTAGCTTACATAATGACTGGAATGCTGTGGTTTTAAACACGCTGTTACATTATTTATGGCAAGACCATAGAAAAGAGAAATTGGCCAAAGGCCAAACGATTTAAAAAATTAAAATGCTATAATTTATAAACGCCAACTGTAATTACAGTTGGCGTTTATTGTTTCTACCCATAAGAGTCAGGGTTTTTGCTTCGCGGTAAAACGCGTATATAGAAATCAATAAGCTCTACTTCCTCCTTTTCAGTTCTTCACTAATCAAGCTCAACTCCCTGCCCATTTGACCAGTAATTGAAGTATTTTCATCTGCTCGTCTAAATAAATATGGCAACACAGATTTCACGGGGCCATATGGGACATATTTCGCTACATTAAACCCGTGTTTTGCTAAGTTAAAACTGATATTATCACTCATTCCTAAAAGTTGAGCGAAATAAATATGAGGGTGATTTGTAGCAATTTGGCGTTGTTCCATCTTTTCTATCAAAACCTCACAACTATGTTCATTATGGGTAGCAACTATAAAGGCCACGCTTTTAATATTATCCAAACAGAAAGAAGCAGCTGCATCAAAATCTCTATCTGTAGTTTCTTTATTTAAATGAATTGGCGACGGATAGCCTTTCTCAAACGCCCTTTTACGTTCTTTTTCCATATATGCACCTCTTACCAATTTAGCTCCTAAAATAAAAGATTGCGTTTCCGCAATAGTTAAATCATTAATTAACGATGTTAATTTACCCGTACGATAAAGCTGATAACTACTAAAAACTATTGGTTGTTGCTTATTGTACTTTTTCATCATATCAATAGCTACACTATCAATCGCATCTTGAATCCAACTCTCCTCCGCATCAATCATCACAGACTGATGAAATTCGACACCAGTCTTACAAATTAAATCAATTCTGTTTAGTGCATTTTGCCATTCATGCTCTTCAAAAACAAGAAGCTTCTCTTTATTTGCAATTTTTTCAAGTAAAGAAAAACGGGCTAAACCTGTGATTTTAAACACGCAAAAAGGAATAGCATCTGGCATTTCCACTGCTTTATTAATACTTTTTAAAATTTGCTGTGCTGTATGGTTAAAAATTTTCTCCTCTTTCTCTCCTTCTACAGAATAATCTAGAATTGCCCCTACTCTATTTGCAAACAAACGCAAAATCACCTGCGTACATTCGTTAATAGTTTCGCCACCACAAAACTGTTTAAATAAGGTTGACTTTATTAACCCCGAAACAGGGAGCCCTAAAAAAAATGCAGTTTTAGTAAAAAAAGGACCAACTTTAGTCAAAAATTGGTTGCTAATTACCGTAAAAAGCCAATATGACTTTTTAAGTTCTTTGTTGCTTAAATGTTTAAATGCAACAGCGGTATTATCAAAAGATAAATTTGAACGCAGGTTTTGCTTTTCCATAGGTTATTGGCTGGTAAACAAAAATAAAAAATGATTCACGATTACAAGCATCTGTAACAAGCGTTTTTTGTAAGTTTGTTGCTATGATTAAATTTACGTTAGAAGGAGATTTTATCCCTTTAATTCAGCTTTTAAAAGTATCGGACCTAGTAGGTTCTGGCGGTGAAGCACAAATGGTAGTATTAGACGGTTTGGTTAAATATAATGGCGAGGTTGATTATAGAAAAAGACTAAAAGTAAAAAAAGGAGATAAAGTTGAGTTTAACGGCAAAACCATTCAAGTTATATGAAGTTTATACAAAACACCAACTACAAAGTTTATTTCGATAATAGCTTAAGCGTTTTAAACGAAGTTCTTGCTCAAAAGAAATATTCGAAGGTTTTTATTTTAACCGATGAGGTAACCGGAGAAGTTTGTTTACCGGTTTTACGCGAGAAACTACCTGAGCTTACCGACTTTGATTTAATTGAAGTGCCTAATGGCGAAGAAAACAAGACTATTGATTTTTGTATTGGCATTTGGAGAACCCTTTTAGACTTTGAAGCCGATAGAAATGCTATTCTGATAAATTTAGGTGGTGGAGTAGTTACCGATATGGGAAGCTTTGCCGCATCAACTTTTAAAAGAGGAATCGACTTTTTGCAGATACCTACTACCCTACTTTCGCAGGTTGATGCTTCTGTAGGTGGTAAAACAGGTATTGACATGGACGATGTGAAAAACATCATCGGTACTTTTGCACAACCACAGGCTGTAATTATTTCTACTGAGTTTTTTAAAACCTTATCAGACCGAGAAATGACTTCTGGCTTTGCCGAAGTGATTAAACACGGAATTATTGCTGATGCTAAGTTCTTTGAAGAAATTGCTCAATTAGAAAACGCAAGAGCCGTTACAGAAGCACATATTTATCATTCTGTAGAGATAAAAAATAAGGTTGTTACGGAAGACCCTTATGAAAAAGGCTTAAGAAAAACCTTAAACTACGGACATACTATTGGTCATGCTATTGAATCTTGGTCATTATCTAACGAAAAGAACCCATTATTACATGGCGAAGCAATTGCCATTGGCATGATTTGCGAAGCTTATTTAGCGGCACAACTTGTTGGTTTACCCGAAGAAGATTTAACTATAATCACCGAAACATTCTTGAAATATTACGGTCGATATACAATAAGAGAAGGTATTGAAAATCAGCTTTTAGATGTGATGAAGCAAGACAAGAAAAACCAATCTGGAAAAATCAGCTTCTCATTACCTGATAAAATTGGTAACTGTAAGTTCGATATTTTTGTAGAAGAAGCTTTGATCAGAGAAAGCTTAGCTTATTACCAATCGCTGTAAAAACAGCTATACAGAAACACATTCAAAGGTGTTGCAAATTAACTTGCAACACCTTTTGTTTTTTCCTTTTTAAGCCTATTTAGCCACATCCAAACTCCGGTAACTGGAAATGAAATAGTGAGCAAGCAAATAATAAAACTCAATATTTTTGTAGGCAAACCAAATATTTCGCCAGTGTGTACTGGCTTAACATACGAACGTATTCTTTGTCCTAAATTTTTATCGGCGAAAGCCAAATCATCTAATTTCTCACCGCTATATTGGTCAAAATAGTAAGTATTTGTTTTATTTGCTAAAGCACCTTTTTCTAAAATATTTACGCTAATTACATCTTCTTTCTCGTTAGGAAGCTAAAAGCTATAGCTTACCCAAGTGTCTGATGTTTTATCAACTATTTCGGCAACAGCGGTAAAAGCCAAAGGCTTAACACCTTCAAAAACAGTAGATCTAGGTGGTTTTGGGCTTTCTGTCTTAGATTTAGTCAATTTAAATAATGTTGAGTTAATAGCAGGAAAAGCCATAATTAGTCCACTCCCTACAATCACAATTAAAAAAACTGAAGTATAAAAACCAGCAATTACATGCAAATCATGCACAAGGCGTTTGGTTTTACCATCCCATTTAACTTTTAATCTTTGCTTTAATATTTTATTACTTTTTGGCCACCATAAAACTACTCCAGTTATTAAGATGAAAAAGAAAAATACTGACGAGTAACTCATTACATAATTACCAATTCCTCCTTTTTTACTCAACATAAAACGGTGTATCATTTCAACCTTCTTAAAAAAAGAATCTCCCGATTTCACAGTCTCCAATACTTTACCGCTATAAGGGTTAATGTAAACTAGAAAGCCTGGCTTTTTACGTTTCTTTCCCTCCGTTTTAGGTTGTTTACTTTTGGCTTTTTTATTTTCCTTAACTGTTAAACTAATTTCTACGCTTCTATCGGCAACATTATAAACTTTTACACCGCTAGCTTTTGCTTTAGTTGCTTTTTCTGCAATATTAATTAGCTCTGTTATGGGCAACTTCTGCGAATTAGTCTCCTCAACAAAATATCTCTCAGCATTAAAAGTATGATTGATTTCATCTTCAAATACCATTATAGTACCTGTTACAGATGCCAAAACAATAAAAACACCTGCAACTAAACTTAAGTACAGGTGTATGGTTCTAAAAAACTTTTTCATCATTTAAAAAAATAGCAGATTTCTAGAGTAGAGACCTGCTATTTAATAGTTTTATAATTACTTAAAATTTGTAAGATAAAGTGGTAGCAAACTGACGCGGTGCAATTGGATTTACGCTGTAGTTTTCATGTACATTATAATTTAATTCATCCGTTATGTTTGAAATTTTCGCTAAGATAGAAATACCTCTATAAGTGTAACCCGCTGAAAAATCAAAAGTAGTAAAGCCGTCTAAAGGCACAATACGGTTAGTTTCCGTTTGTACCACTTTATTATTCCAACCGGCATATCTATCACCTGTATAAAATACAGATGCTCCTAGTTTTAAACCCTTTACTTTGCTATCAGTGAATGTATAAAACAAACTTCCATTAGCAGTGTGAGGTACGTTTCTTACGAACTCTTCGCCTAAAATTGGGCTATTTCCTGTGTTTGACACACTAGTAAACCTCATAAAGGTATAACTATATCCAGCCAAAAAGCTTAACTGACCTACAATTTTACCACTTAAATCAACTTCAAAACCATCACTTGTTGTTTCACCTAAAAACTCTTTAATATTTTTATCATTATTAGTTGTTACACCATCAGTCATAAACTCTGCCTGTTGTGTGGTGTTATTGTTGATGATTTTGTAAACCGTAAAGTTTGCAGAAAAACGACTATCGAACAAATCCTTCTTCACACCCAATTCAAATTGGTTAATTAAGGATGGTCTAAGGTTATTTAAGTAAATATCTGTACCTGTATTTACTTCAAAACTATTAGCGTAACTACCAAAAATAGAAATTGTTTTAGTTGGCTGGTAAACAAGCCCCACTCTTGGCGAAAAAGCATCATCAGTTCTGTTTCCTGTTGCGTCTGTAGCAGTTTGCCCAGTTGTAGCATCTGTAATTTTATTAGTTGCTATTTTTTGGTAACTATACCTTATACCGGCTAACAATTTAAATTTAGCCGTTAGGCTGATTAAATCTTGAGCATAAATCCCGTAACGATAAGTTGGAGATTTAGTTACATTAAGTAAGTTCGCTTGTGGCTCATCAGTACGAGGTGTAAACTTTGATGGGTCTAGCGTATTAATTTGATCGTAATCAGCAAAGGCATCATATTTATTGCTTCTAGTTATGTAGCTATCTCCATCCGTACCAACTAAAACTTGGTGTGTAATTTTTCCGGTTTTCAGCTTACCAGTCAAATTTAATTGTCCATTAAAAAAGTTTTCGTAAGAGTTTGCCCTAGTTAACTTCCTAGTCCAGTCGCCGTTTTCATCAGCTTGAATACGTTCCGTTGAAAAATAATCACGGTCGTAGTTTTGGTAACCCGTGACAAAATTTAAGTTCCAGTTTTTATTTAATTGATGATCTACATTTACCGAAGCTGTAGTTTGGTTAACTTTATTAAAAGCCCAAGGCGTGTTGAAAGAACTGCTTCTGTTAATGGTGGTCGGGATTTTACTATCTAAAGTACCGATACCGAAATCGGGAGTGTTATTATATTTAAGATAATCAGCTTGTACTAAGATATCGGTTTTGCTACCCAATTTATACAATAAAGAAGGGTTAACATATACCTTATCTGATGACACGTTGTTTCTAAAACTCCCGGCATCTTCATAAGTACCCACCACTCTAAAAGCTAAGTCTTTAGATATTGGTCCGTAAAAATCAACAATAGGCTTATACATATCGTAACTTCCGGTACGTAAAGAAACCTCGCCTCCAAAATTAAACTTAGGCTTTTTAGTCACTAAATTAACAACCGCCCCCGAACCAACGTTTCCATAAAGCAAAGCTGCACTACCTTTAAGCACTTCTACACTCTCTAAAGTACTTGCTTCTGGCATTACAGATGAACTTACCTGCGAACCATTTTTTAACAAACTGTTTTTCCCTAAACTGTAACCCCTTGAATAAAAAGACTCTGAAGTACTGGCTCTTGCAGTACCTAAAGCTACGCCGTTTACATTTTGCATGATATCGCTTAGCTTATTTACTTGTTGATTTTCAATAACTTGATTATCAATTACAGTGATACTTTGTGGGAGGTCAAATCCTTTTACACCACTTTTACCTACCAAAACTGGTGTTTCGTTGATTGTTTTACTACCTGTTATAGTTACCTCTGCTAAGCTTTGAGCACTTACTTTAAATGTAAAACTAACTAGACTTTTAGTAGCTCCATGCAACAATTCTTTTTCTTGTTCTGTTGCACCCGCAACTTTTACTGTGATTTTATAACTTCCCGGCTTAACGTTGTTAAATTTAAACACCCCATTTTCATCAGTATAAACTACTCTTTGCTTAGGGCTTAAATAAACAGCAACATCTTCGGCAGTCTTTCCATTCACTAAAACTGTCCCTTGAATGGCCGAGTGTTGTTTCTCTTCGGCTACCAAACCTTGGCTAAACATTACCAGTATAATTATAAACAGACCAATTACGTTTTGTAATTTTATTTTCATTTCTTAGATTTATTAAGATTAATTCCAAATAATGACGCAAAGAAAACAAAATAAATATCTCTACGCAAATTTTATTTATACTAATTATAAATAAGAATGTAATTAACTAATAATCAATCAAACGTGTTTAGAGAGCTCCATATATAGATATAAACTAACAGAGATTTATGGTTCGATATTAGAGTACTCTACATAGAAGCAAACCCAGTCCGCTAGAATAACGCTTCAATAAGAAAACCTCCAAAGAATTATCCTCTTAAATGAAAAAAAAATAATTTATTATTAAACCTTAAAAATATTATTTACATTTGCCTCACAATAACAAAATGAACACAAACACTACATATTACTTTGGTTACTTTTATTTTAGAAATAAGAGCCGGGTGTCTATGTCTTAAATTATATAAGAACTTTTAAACCCGGCCAAATAAGCCGGGTTTTTTTTTATCAAAAAAATGAGTTTAAAAAAGAGAGTTGCCATTCAGGGAATAAAAGCTTCATTTCACGAGGAAGCTGCTTTTAAGTTTTTTGGAGAAGATATTGAAACCATTGAGTGCAATTCTTTTAAACAAACTTTTCAGAAACTATCTTCGGGAGAAGCTGATTACGTAGTAATGGCTATTGAGAATAGTATTGCAGGCAGTTTACTACCAAATTACAGCTTATTAAGAGAGTATAACTTTCCAGTAATTGGCGAAGTTTACTTACCTATCAAACTTAACTTAATGGCATTGCCCGGAGTAAAGTTTGAGGATATTAAAACGGTTACCTCCCACCCAATTGCTATCCGCCAGTGTGGTGATTTTTTGGATGAGTTTCCGCATATTAAAGTAGTAGAAAGTAGCGATACCGCTGCCTGTGCTAAAAAAATAAAAGACGAGCAACTAAGTGACACTGCTGCAATCGCCAATAACTTAGCTGCAAAACTGTACGGTTTAACCATTTTGGAACGTAGCATTGAATCAAACAAAAAAAATTACACCCGTTTTCTGATTTTAACAGATAAGCAGGTAGAAATAGAAAATCCTAACAAAGCTTCACTATGCTTTCAGGTAACTAACGATGCTGGCTCTCTGGTTAAAGTGTTGAATATTTTAGCTGAGCTAGATATAAATATGAGTAAAGTACAGTCGATGCCGGTTTTAGGCAAGCGTAACGAGTATAATTTTTACGTAGATATTGAATGGAACAACTCGAAAAATTACGACGATGCTATACGAAGAGTTGTAAAACACACCGTCAACTTTAGCATTATGGGCGAGTATTTGAGAAACGACGAAGCCTAAATAAAAATTAAGATAAAAGAGCAAGGAACAAGTACAAAATATAACGAGAATTAAAGTATTCTCACATTAAAAATTCAATCATTAAAAAAAACAAAAAGCATGAAACTTAACCTAAACATAGAACCATTAAGCAACTGGGCACCGGTTAGCGATGGTAAGCCACTTATTATTTCTGGACCATGTAGTGCAGAAACAGAAGAACAATTATTAGAAACTGCTCGTTTATTAAAAGCTACTGGCAAAGTAAACGTTTTAAGAGCAGGTATCTGGAAGCCAAGAACCCGTCCGGGCGAGTTTGAAGGAATTGGTGCTATTGGTTTAGAATGGTTAAACAAAGCTAAAGCAGAAACAGGTTTACCTATTGCTGTTGAAGTAGCAAACGCAAAACACGTTGAGCAAGCATTAGCTGCTAAAGTTGATATTCTTTGGATTGGTGCTCGTTCTACAGTTAACCCATTTACTGTACAAGAAATTGCTGATGCTTTAAAAGGTGTTGACATCCCAGTAATGGTGAAAAACCCAATCAACCCAGATTTATCTTTATGGATTGGTGCTTTAGAGCGTATTAACGGTGCTGGTATCACTAAATTAGCAGCAATACACCGTGGTTTTTCTTCTTTCGAAAAATCTGCTTTCCGTAATGAACCAATGTGGGATTTGGCTATCAACTTAAAAACTTTAATTCCAGATTTGCCAATAATTAACGATCCATCACACATTTGCGGTACTAGAGAGTTGCTTTCTTTCATCTCTCAAAAAGCTTTGGATTTAGATATGCAAGGTTTAATGATTGAAGCACACGTTGATCCAAGTATTGCTTGGACAGATGCTAAACAACAAGTTACTCCAGCTGCATTAAGCGAAATGATTGACGGTTTCATCTTACGTAAAGCAGATTCTACCAACCCTGATTTCCAAGGTAAATTAGCTGATTTAAGACAAAAAATTGATTCATTAGATGATCAAATTTTCCAAAAATTAGGCGAAAGAATGAAAATTGTTGAGCAAATTGGCGAATACAAAAGAGATAATGATGTAACTATTTTACAGGTTACTCGTTGGGACGAAATTCTACAAAAAAGGGCTGCTTTTGGTAAAGCGTTAAACTTAGAGACTGATTTTACTGCAAAAGTTTTAGAATTAATTCACAGCGAATCAATCCGTAAACAAACTGCAATTATGAATATCGCTAAAGCTGATTTAGGATAATGAGTTCATCATTTATCATAAAAAAAGGAAAGCTAAAAACAGAAGAAACCATTGAACTAACTGGCTCAAAAAGCGAAAGCAATAGAGCCTTAGTTTTAACTGCATTAAGCGAAGGAAAGGTAAATATTAAAAACCTTTCCTCTGCGGCAGATACCGTAACGCTGGATAACATCATTAATCAACAGATTAAGAACAATAGTGCTGTTGTAAATGTTGGCCCGGCTGGCACGGCGATGCGTTTTTTAACTGCTTATCTTTCTTTACGTGGCAAAAAAGTAGAAATTACAGGTACCGAACGGATGAAACAACGCCCAATTGGTATTTTGGTTGATGCTTTAAAAACTTTAGGTGCTGATATTTCTTACAAAGAAGTAGACGGCTTCCCTCCTGTTTTAGTAGATGGCGCATTTCAACAAAAGTCAAAACATATTGCTATCAGAGGCGATATTAGCTCTCAGTTTTTAACAGCTTTGTTATTAATTGGTAGCTCTTTACCAGAAGGTTTAGATTTAGAGATTGTTGATGAGTTGACTTCTCGTCCGTATTTGGAAATGACTTTAACCATGTTGCAACAATGTGGTATTGAACACAATTGGACAGATAATACGATAAGTATTGAACCACAAAACTTCAAGGAAAGCACTTTAACTATTGAACCAGATTGGAGCGCTGCTTCGTATTGGTATAGTGTTGCAGCACTATCTGAGCAATCAATTATCCATCTTCCAAATTTAAAAAAGGACAGTTTACAAGGTGATAGTGCTATTGCCGAAATAATGACTTTGTTTGGTGTTAACACCTTTTATAACGAAGATGGAATTGTAATTGAGAAAGTTGACACGGAAATTAAACCACAGCTTTTAGATTTCAAAAAATGCCCAGATTTGGCGCAAACCGTTGTAGTTATTGCAGCAGCTTTAGGCAAGGAATTTAGTTTTACAGGTTTAGAGACTTTAAAAATCAAAGAAACCGACCGTATTTTGGCTTTACAAACAGAACTAGCAAAGATTGGCGTAAAATTAATTGAAACACAAGCAGATATTTATCAATTAAACTGCGAAGGTTTACATTTACCAAAACAAATGACGGTAGCAACTTACGAAGATCATCGTATGGCGATGGCCTTTGCTCCTCTGGCAACAGTAATTGACGAGATTGTGGTAGAAGAAGCAATGGTTGTAGAAAAATCGTACCCGCTTTTTTGGGAAGATTTTAAGAAGATAGGCTTTTCAGTTGAATAAGGTTTTTAAGTGGTAGGTAATAGGTTATAAGTGAAACATATTACTTAAACAGTCAACCTAAAACTTACAACCTAAAACTTATAACTTAATAAAGAACATGGCAGGAAATTCCTTCGGGCAAATATTTAAAATCACCACGTTTGGCGAATCTCATGGTGCTGCAATTGGTGTAATAATTGATGGTTGTCCGTCAAATATTGAGGTTGATTTAGAGTTTATTCAGCAAGAATTGGATAAACGTAAACCTGGTCAGTCAAAAATCACTACACAAAGGAAAGAATCTGATACTTGTCAGATTTTATCTGGAGTTTTTGAGGGTAAAACCACAGGAACACCTATTGCAATCATTATCCCTAACGAGGATCAAAAATCAAAAGATTACGACCATAATAAAGACACTTTCCGTCCTTCTCATGCTGATTTTACCTACCAAAGTAAATACGGTATCAGAGACCACCGCGGTGGCGGACGTTCTTCTGCTCGTGAAACTGCAGCTAGAGTTGCGGCCGGTGCATTAGCTAAGTTGTTTTTAAAACAAATTGGTATTGATGTGGTAGCTCATGTAAGTAGCGTTGGTTTTATTGATGCTCCGCTTGCAGAAGTTAATGATGTTGAAGCCTTTGTAAACCTACGTGAAAGTAATATAGTACGTTGTGCTGATGCGGAAACTGCTGAAGAAATGATTCACCTGATTGATGGCATAAGAAAAGAAGGCGATACCATTGGTGGTAAAGTTACTTGTTTCGTAAAAAACTGTCCTGTTGGGTTGGGCGAACCAGTTTTTGATAAGCTTCACGCAGATTTAGGCAAAGCAATGTTAAGCATTAACGCTGTACATGGTTTTGATTACGGTTCTGGTTTTGATGGTTCTACCATGCGAGGATCAGAGCATAACGATGTTTTCGTGAAAGATGAAAATGGAAAAGTAGTTACTAAAACTAATTTCTCTGGCGGTGTACAAGGTGGCATTTCAAACGGGATGGATATCAACTTTAGAGTTGCTTTTAAACCGGTTGCTACTATTATGACTAACCAAGAAACGGTTAACTCAGCTGGCGAAGCCGCAGAGATTAAAGGTAAAGGTCGTCATGACCCTTGTGTTGTTCCAAGAGCGGTTGCAATTGTTGAAGCAATGGCAGCCTTAGTTATTGCCGATCACTATTTACGTAATCAAGTATATAAATAGCTTTTAAAGCTCATTTAAATAACTTCAAACCCTAGTAAGATTAAAACCTTACTAGGGTTTTTATGTGAAGACTTTTAATTTCTATTCCAATAAATTTCAAAATTTAGCATTATTTTTATTGAGTAAAACAATCGGCTAAAATATGTACCTCTTTTATTCACTTTTCACCACTTAATAATATGTTCAAAAAAGTCGGTCTATTTGAGAACACCAACATCTACGAAAGTTCGCTTTTTAGAGCTGGCCATGGGTTAACCATACCACAAATCGGCATCATCACTTATCCCGGTGCATTCGTTAATGACTTAGGTCTGATTAAACACGAGTTCGGCCATATTTTACAATGGCGTAAATTAGGGAGTATCCGCTTTTACTTCAAAATTGGTCTTCCCAGTTTATGGAGCGCAATAAAAGCCAATTTAAAAAAGAACTACCTCCATCAAAACCATCCCGTAGAGATTAATGCCAACAAAATTGCTTATCAGTATTTTAAGGAGTCTCAAAGTTGGGATTTCAAGAGATTTCCAATTGCATAGCTTTACTTCAATACCTTTAGCCAGAACAACACGAGACATCCCGCTGTCGATCTAATTTAAAGTAAATAATAGGAATATGCTTTTATAAAAAAAGTGGGCCAAATTTAAAATTTGGCCCACTTAAATATTTTAAATAATTTCCGATTATAAGCCTAGCTCTTTAGCTTTTGTTATTAGTTTATTTGTGAGCAAAATCAATTCTGTATCGAAGCCAGAATCGCTGCTCCTAGAGTTTAAGAGTATTGCTGCACTATACTCAGTACCATATATCCAAAAAGTAGCACTTCCAATTAAATTACCACCATGATAATAGCCATCAAATAAATTATGACTAGTTCTCCAGCCCATGGCATAATTTGATACCGCTGACTTGGTAAACATCAAATTTCTGTATGTGGAGTTTAAGATATCAGGTTTAATGCTACCTCCGTCTACTGAGTATAAAACTTTAAACAGATTTTCGGTATTGATTGAAACTCCACCTGCAGCCTTATAAACTTCTATATTATTTCCATAAGCAGTAGTAGAACTACCTTGTGGGTAGCAAATCGCTTCCTTTGTACGGCTAGATGCGGGAGAAGATGACGCTAAATTAACGACAACACCTGCAGGAGCATAAATTTCTTTCAAATAGGCACCGTACTCTTTACCAGAAACTACCTCAATGACTTTTCCAAGGGTACCGTAACCCATGTTGTAGTAAGTGTATATTGTCCCTGGCTCATTTTGTGCTGAATTGAGCATATACTGTATTTTTTCGTCTAAAGTCGCTCCTGATGCACTAGAAAACATAGGATCACCCCAATAGCCTCCTGTGTGTTCAAGTAAATGTCTAACGGTAACTTTAGATGACTTCGGACCTACTGAAGGCCAATATGCTTTTAATATACCCGTGGCGCCAAAAACCAAATCGTCAATACCTATTTTTCCGTTCTGAATTAAAGACATAATAGCAATTGCCGTGTGTTGCTTACTCATAGAAGCTAACCTAAATTCATAATCAGCATCAGCTCTTTGGTTAGCTTCTACATTAGCAAAACCAATAGCATTTTTATAAACAAGGTCCTCTATACCATTTTTACTAATAGCGTAAGATGCTGCAGGGATGGCATATTTTTCAATAAAAGGATATAGCATTTCATCAATTTCCTTAATCCCAATTTGCGCCATAATGGTATAGGTAGTCGTAGACGCATCCTCTGCAGTAACCACCGCCGAAAGTGTTTTACTTAAGTCAAGCATACCGGTATTGTTGGCGAGAGTTGTACCATCAATTTTAATAGAGGCTTTACTAGATATGGCAAAATTAACTTTAACCGCCGTTAGCGTTGAATTTAAAGGAATCGTAATATAAAATTTAGAACCACTTTTGTAAAAATAACCGTCTCCAGAAATATTTGCATTTTCTGATTTTAAAATATCAACTCTTAAAATTTCTTTTTCACTTGATTTAGTTGTCGGGGTTGTTGGAGTTGTTGGCGGTTTAATTGGAACTGGATCATCTTTTTTTGAACAAGATGCAAGGAACGCAATTAGCAAGGTTAAAATAAGGCCAGCTTTCACCTTATTTTTTAGAGTAAACATTATTGTCATAAACTTAAGTTTGGTTGCAAAAAACAGACTAAAAAAGCATAAAAACGCATTTTAAAAATGTAATTACTGAAAAAAACCGCAAAAAACCTAACTATATCAAATAAAGAAAGACGAAACAAGCTTTAAAGAAACCCAGAGAATAATACACTATATGATAAAAACCATTTAATGGCATCTGTTTTGTTAGTTATTAATTAAAACAAACATCATGAAAAGAAATTATTTATTTTTAATAGCGATTGGTTTAGGATTAACTGTTGCTACAGCTTGCAGTAACGACAACAAAACGGAAGAGCATAACCATACAGACACTGTGGTTGTTGAAACAAATACCACTCAAAACCCTGAAGCTCCTGTAACAACAGAACCTTCTACAAATGTAACGGTTGATAAAAATGGCGCTACGGTAAATAGCAACGGCACTGACGTAACTGTTAGTAGAGATAGTGTATCGTTTAAAAAGTAATTAGAAGAATTATTTAAGGGGCCTCATTAATTTGGGGCTTTTTTTTGCCCAATTTTTAAAATTGTAAGAATTACCAATAAAATGTGTAAAACAACTTTCTTAATCTGATATTTGTAAGCTATGGGCTACAAGAGTTTAAGAGATTGCGTTGATGATTTAGAAAAACACGGGCACTTAATTAGAATTAAGGAAGAGGTTGACCCTTATTTAGAAGCGGCGGCAATACATTTAAGAGTTTATGAGAAACAAGGTCCGGCTTTGTATTTCGAAAATTTAAAGGGTTGTAAGTTTCCGGCGGTTTCTAACTTATTTGGTACGGTAGAACGTAGTAAATTTATGTTTAGGGATAGCTTAGAGAAAATCAAGACCCTTGTCACCTTAAAAAACGACCCTTTAAAAGCGGTTAGAAGTCCACTTAAATATACTTCGGTTTCTTTAACTGCCTTGTCTGCTTTACCTATGAAGGTGAGCAAAAATGCCCCTATTAATTTTTCGAAATGTAAAATATCAGATATTCCGGGTATTGTAAATTGGCCAATGGATGGTGGTGCTTTTGTCACTATGCCACAGGTTTACACGGAAGACAGCGACCAGCCCGGCGTTATGAATGCCAATTTAGGGATGTACCGCATTCAGTTAAACGGAAACGATTATGTTTTAAATGAGGAAATTGGCTTGCATTACCAGTTGCACCGTGGCATCGGGGTACACCAAACCAAAGCCAATGCTTTAGGTAAACCGCTAAAAGTGAGCATATTTGTTGGTGGCCCTCCCTCCCATCCTTTGGCAGCTGTAATGCCATTGCCAGAAGGTTTATCCGAAATGACTTTTGCAGGTGCTTTGGGCAACCGAAGGTTTAGGTATTTTTATGATGAGGAAGGTTTCTGTATTTCTGCTGATGCTGACTTTGTAATTACCGGAACAGTTGAACCCATGCAGAACAAACCCGAAGGTCCGTTTGGAGACCATTTGGGTTATTATAGCTTAACGCACCCTTTCCCGCTGTTGAAAGTGAATAATGTTTACCATAAAAAAGACCCCATTTGGAGTTTTACAGTGGTTGGTCGCCCGCCACAAGAAGATACCAGTTTTGGTGAATTGATTCATGAAATTACTGGCGCAGCTATCCCTAAAGAGATTCCGGGATTACACGCAGTTAATGCAGTTGATGCAGCAGGGGTACATCCTCTTTTGTTTGCTATTGGTAGTGAACGTTATACGCCATATCTAAAAGAGCGCAAACCGCAGGAAATCATCACTATTGCTAATCATATTTTGGGTAAAAACCAGTTAAGCTTGGCAAAGTATCTATTTATTTGCGCCAAAGAAGACAATCCTGATTTAGATATTTATAATATTGAGGCTTTCATCACGCACATTTTAGAACGTATTGATTTTACTAGAGATCTCCATTTTTACACCAAAACCACTATTGACACGCTAGATTATAGCGGTTCGGGATTAAATTCGGGTTCAAAAGTAGCCATTACCGTTGCCGGCGATATAAAACGTAAACTTTGGAATGAGTTGCCTGCTTCTTTCTCTATACCAACTATATTTACGAATTGCAAATTGATTATGCCAGGAGTTTTAGCCGTAGAAGCTCCTGAATACATAAGTGAAGAGGGAACGTTAGAAATGGTTGCAACTTTAAACGACCATTTAAAAGAACTTGACTTAAGTGGCTTAGCCTTAATAATTCTTTGTGACGATGCGGAATTCACCGCCAAAACTTCCAATAATTTTGTCTGGGTTACATTTACCCGAAGCAACCCTGCAGCAGATATTTATGGAATTGATAGCTTTACTAAAAACAAACATTGGGGCTGTAACGGGCCAATGATTATTGATGCCCGAATTAAACCACACCATGCGCCACCTTTAATTATGGATGCTACAGTGGAAGCTAAGGTTGATGAATTAGGAAAAAAGGGCGGTTCATTGTTTGGGATTATTTAACATAAACCTAACTGCAAGTATTGTTTATGAATGGAGAACTAAAAGTAAGAGAATACAGAGTTGACGATAAGAAAAAGTTAATCAACATTTTAAAACTTAATGTACCTCGCTATTTCGCAGAAAATGAAGTTGAAGATTTCACACATTACATAGATAATGAATTAGAAGAATATTTTGTAGTCGTACTGGATAACGAAATAATTGGTGCAGGTGGGATAAACTTTGAAAACAACTATAAAACGGGCATCATTAGCTGGGACTTTATAAACCCTAATTTTCAGAAAAGAGGAATAGGACGCAAACTATTAACCCATAGAATCGAATTGCTGAAAGCTAAGGCTAGCATAGAAAATATTATAGTGCGAACCTCCCAACACACCTATAAATTTTACGAAAAAAGCGGGTTTGTTTTAAATGAGGTTAAAAAAGATTTTTGGGCGGATGGATTTGACCTGTACAAAATGAGTTTTAATAACGCATTTTAAATTCACACACTGGCTTCCGAAAATTCTAAGTGTAGATTTACGGTTAACAAATGCTTCTGCTTTGGCTAGATGGTCTAAAGAGCATAAAAAAGCCTTCCAAAACTAATTTTGGAAGGCTTCATAATTTATAAATTCAGCTTTTAAGCTGTTGCTACCAATCTATTAACGCTACGGTAAACGTAAGAGTTAAAAATGTGACGACGGGCAAAACGTCCTCTTGAATCAGCGTTTACCAACTTAACATAAACTGCTTTTGGCACATCAAAATATTCGTACTCATTACCATCGTGAAACCAAATTTTTAAAACCTGAGATTTAAATTCGAAATCACTGATTAAAGACTCATTAATGGTAGTGGTGTACTCTTCCATAGATTGAAGTCTAGTTTCTGGTGCAATGCTCACTAAAAAATGGTAAGCTTCAATAATATATTTACTGGTTTCTTCCGCTTCAGTTTTGCTTTCTTCGCTATCCTGAAACTTATCTGGATGCCATTTTTTCATTAATGAACGGTAAACCACTTTAAGTTCCGCAAGGGTAGCTTTATCTGATACTTCTAAAAACTTACGGTAATCAACAATCTTCTTCATAACACAATTTCAAATTAATTCTAAAGCTTGCTGAATTTGCTATTTAGCCTTAGAAAATAATTTTGCAAAGGTAGGATTTTTTAATTCCTAAAATGAAGAAATATTATTTATGATTTTATACGGATAAACAAGGCTAGTTTTTTGTCAATTCGCCTCGTATTGAATTACTTAAACGGCGTAGTAACCTATCGCGAGGATAATCTCTACCTAAAAGATACATAAGCTTAGTCACGGCAGCTTCAAAAGTCATATCGTAACCGTTAATTACACCCATTTCTTTTAAAGCACTGCTGGTAGCATAGCGCCCCATTTCAACAGAACCAACTTTACACTGCGAAATATCTAAAATAATTTTACCCTTGTCTATTGCTTTCTTCAGTTTATCTAAAAACCATTTTGCAGTTGTGGTATTTCCGGTGCCAAAAGTTTCCATAATAATGGCTTCCGCATCCGAGTTTAAAACCGCATCTACAATTTCGGGGCTTATACCTGGATATAATTTTAGCACACCCACGTTATTGCTCACATTGGTATGTACACGAAGAATAGGATTTTCTAACCTACCAATTACGGCATCATTATATTTAATATGTACGCCAGCTTCTACTAAAACTGGATAGTTGGGAGATCTAAAAGCTTCGAACTTTGCAGAATTGTATTTAAAAGTTCGGTTTGCCCTGTATAGTTTATTCTCAAAATAAATACAGACTTCCGGTACACGAGCTTTACCGTCTTCGGTTTTCGCAGATGCAATTTCAAGAGCAGTTATAAAGTTCTCTTTAGCATCTGTACGCACATAAGAAATTGGCAATTGCGAACCAGTAAAAATCACAGGTTTACCCAAACCTTCTAACATAAAACTTAATGCAGAAGCAGTAAAAGCCATAGTGTCTGAACCGTGTAGAATCAAAAAGCCATCATGATCTTCGTAATTATCTTTAATCAGCTTTGCTAAAAACGCCCAAATTTCGGGAGTCATATCAGAAGAGTCGATGATTGGATCAAACGAATAGACCGTCAGCTCATAATCCATTCTGCGTAACTCAGGAACATTCTCAATGATTTGCTCAAAAGTAAACGGCTCTAAAGCTCCCGATGAAGGGTCTGTGATCATACCGATTGTACCGCCAGTATATATCACAAATATTTTAGTCATTTCCGCTGATTTATTTTTTTGATAAAGCACAAATTAACGCTTTAAGATTTAGATGCCAAAAACTTTATGTGAATTGGATGTAGTTATTTCGGCAACTTGCTCTAAGCTTGTCTGTTTTAAATCCGCCACTTTTTGTGCAATATGGATAAGGTACGAGCTTTCATTAGGTTTACCCCGATGCGGACTTGGTGCTAAATAAGGTGAATCGGTTTCTAAAACTAGATTGCTTAGCTCCAATTGTTCCACTACTTTATCTAAACCGGCTTTTTTATAGGTAACCACTCCTCCTATCCCTAAGTAAAAACCTAAGTCAATAGCTCGGTGCGCCTGCTGTAAATCTCCAGTAAAACAATGAAAAATCCCTCTTAGCTTCTCGTCTTTTTGGGCATCTAAAACCTCAAAAACTTCATCAAAGGCATCACGACAGTGGATAACGATTGGAAGCTTTAATGATTTCGCCTGCTCAATTTGACGGTTAAAAGCATCTTGCTGTTGTTGTAAAAAAGACTTATCCCAATATAAATCAATCCCAATTTCGCCAATAGCGTAGATTTTATTTACTGCTATTGCCTCTGCTATGGTTGTTAGTTCTTCTTCGTAATCTTCCTTAACATTACAAGGATGCAATCCCAACATTGGAAAGCAATTATTTGGATAACGCTCTGCCAGAGTTAAAACTAAGGGAATAGATTTGCTATCTACATTGGGCAAAAACAAACGAGAAATATCATTCTCTAAACAACGATTTAACTGTTCTTCTTGCTTTTCTGGCTCGGTTTCGTAGTAAATATGGGTATGAGTGTCTGTAAGTATCATTTAAAAAAGTTGATATGGCAAATTTAAGATTTATAGCGGTTTTAAACGTTTGATTTATGTCAACTGATTAATGATTGGTATATTATTTGGGTTAAGCCCAATTAAGGGGGCGGAAAGCGGAAAAATGAAACTACATTAGATTTAAAGCCTTCTTAAAATACTTAAAATGACATATTTAAAAAACATATTCTTATTTGCTGGTGTGTTGTTTATGTTCTCTTGTGGAGATAATCCAAAAGACCAACGCTACCAAACAAAATTAAATCGCCTACAGCAAGAAAATGACAGTTTAAAAAAAGAGCCTTTGACGATCACAGAGGAAATCGATTCTGTAATTCCTATTATTAAAGGAGAAAAAGTGCCACCAGTTAAAATAAGCAATACAAAAAAAGCAGGAAAACATCCAATATCTTTACAATGGATTAGTTGGGATCATCCCGGCACAGCAAATATCAAACCTTTAGAACACAATTGGTACAGCATTAATGGCTCGCAGAAAAACAAAGACGGAGATTATTTAACCATAGACGGAAAGATAAAACGCATCTCTGAAAAAGAATTAGAGTTTGATGGTATTATTATCACCAAAGTAAAACATAATAATAACGGCCAATCTTGTGTAAAAGAAGGAAAGCAGAATTTTTATGCCCAAGGAGACCGCAAGTACTATAGACTTCAAAATATGGATAACTGTGAAGGTGATATGTTAGTGGACTATGTTGACATATACGCAGGCGCAAGCAGTTTGTGATATATTTATGCTTAAATTAAATAACGGAGGCTAACCGTCTTTTTAATCCTCCACATTTCTAAAAAATCTAGGCTTTAATAAAACGCTATATCAAATAGCTTATTAATAATGAGTATAGGGTTCTTAGCTTTCAAGCTTAAATTATTAAATTACCGCCCATAACAAATCAATAATGAATCGTAAACAATACATTTTACTTGTAGCAATTTTAATCCTACCGTTTATATCACTTGCACAATCAGCAGTTAGCTACTACCCTATTACTTCAAATGACATACATGGTAAAACTGAAGATAATTCAACTTTTCATCGTGTAGATACCGCAAAACATAAGGACCTGCCAAAACATATAAAAAGATTACTTACCAATTCGGCAGGGCTATTTGTGAGCTTCACAACAACTAGCACCACTATAGAAGCTAAATGGTGTGTTACCGACTCTAGAGCGGGTTCTAATTTAACACCAATAGCCAATAAAGGTTTAGACCTTTACATAAAGAGAAACGGGAAATGGGTTTATGCTGGCTCTGGCAAGCCAAAAACTACTTGTAGTAGCTACTCGATAGTTAAAAACATGAACAACGAACTAAAGGAGTGTTTACTTTATTTACCACTTTACGATGAAACTAAAAGTTTAGAAATTGGAGTAGAAGACAATGCAACTTTCAGCTTAACGCCCAATCCGTTTTCTAAAAAAATATTAATCTACGGTTCTAGTATTTTACAAGGAGCGGCAGCAAGTAGACCAGGCATGGCTTATCCATCTATTCTTTCAAGAGCTACAAATTTCAATTTCATTAATATGGGATTAAGTGGAAGTGCCAAAATGGAAAAAGATGTAGCAGATGCCATTGCAAACATAGATGCAGATGCTTACATATTAGATTGTGTGCCTAATTCCAGACCACAACAAATTACCGAACGCACAGGATATCTTGTCAAAACAATTAGAGAAAAACATCCTCAAAGCCCGATTATAATAGTACCAACCATTGTAAGAGAATCTGGAAACTGGGATCAAAAGATAGCCTTGACTGTGAAACAACAAAATGAAAACATTAAGATTGAGTATGAAAAATTAAAAAAAGCAGGGGTCAAAAAACTGTATTTTATTGATGCGAAAAACTTTATTGGCACCGACCATGAAGGTACGGTTGATGGAGTTCACCCTAATGACTTAGGATTTGATAGAATGTTGAAAGTTTTGAAACCAGCCATCAGTAAAATTCTTAAAAAGGAAAAGATTAAAGTTGATTAAGGTTAGATTGGATTTTAACAAGGTTGAAGAGAGATATTATTATTTAATTGTCTTTTCATGAACTTTTTCGTGGCAAGACCTACAGTAAGATATTAATTCGTCTAAAAGTTCATGACCTAAATTTTTATAGGTCAAATGATGAACATCTGTTGCTGTTTCCGTTTTACAAAATTGGCAAATATTTTTATCCCGCTTTAATACGAGTAGCCTTGTCTTTTTCCAGTATTCGGATTTTAGGTGTTCTTCATAAAAATATCGATTTGAAGTAGTATAATTTAGATATTTTTCGATTTCGTAAATTTCGTCAGATTCGACTTTTTTAGCAGAAAGCCAACTCATAAATTCTTCTTTCAAAAATTGGCTATTTCCTCGAACTTTTTCAGCATAATTTTTAAAAGAAAGTGGTTTAGCTCGATTCAAACAGCCATAACAGTTTAGGCATTGGACATATATTTTTTCAGCACAGAAGTCGCCATATTCAAAAACGTAAACCTCATAAGGTTTTTTACAACACGTGTCTATTTTTTGTCTTGTCCACCTTTTACACTCGGAACATTCAAAAACATCGTAAAATTTGTAATGAGTTATCGTCCTTCCGTTCTTGCAGTCACAATGCTTACACTTCATGTTGGCTTCGTTCGTTTACAATTGTAGCTAACTAATAGACTCTACCAGTCACTTCCTTTTTACCAAAGGATGGTTTAACTCCCCAACTTCGTTTCTTATAACTTCAAAATTAGCTAAGGCTTCAAATAATTTAGATAAAGATGAGTACCCGTAAGTTCTAGCGTCAAAACTAGGGTCAATTTTTCTAATGTTCCCTCCAACTTTAGAAATGTAAGCCGTATCATTTTCATCAGTTGAAATTTCGAAGGCTTTTAAAATAGTTTCTTCATCATTTTCTGACAAGATTGCAACCGTATTTTTAGCGTTTTTTTGAGTAGACTTTTTCTTTTCTAACGACTTGGAATTAGTTTTATCAATTATTGGTGCTTGCTTATCTTTAACTTTTACAGATATATTCTCGGTGTAAGTAAAAATATCACAAGATTTCACAAATGCTTCTGGCGTTTTCTTTTCTCCAATTCCCATTACAAACAGTCCTTCTTCCCTAATTCTTTTCGCAAGACCCGTATAATCGCTATCGCTAGAAACTAAACAAAAACCTTCTACATTTTTACTATGCAAAATATCCATAGCATCAATAATTAAGGCCCCATCTGTGGAGTTTTTACCAGTTGTATATGAAAACTTTTGTATTGGGTTTATAGAGTGCTGATTGGTTAAATCTTTCCAAGAATTCATTGTTTGCGAAGTCCAATCACCATAAATTCTTCTAATAGTTGCTTTTCCGTATTTTGAAACTTCTTCAATAGTTTCTTTCAGCAATTTTGCCTGAGCATTATCCCCATCAATTAGGATAGCGATGTTAAATTTTTTTTCACTCATTTTTTTAGGATGTAAGGTGTATATAATTTATGCCTTATCACAAGCTACTAACAATATACAGAAATGCAAAATGCTTATAGAAAAAAGCTTTTACAGTTAAATTAGGGTATGCCCTGTTATTAAATTATAAATCAGCTTTATCGCAAAAATAATAATTATAGCACCCGCTATGCGGTTTAAGTTTTGGATAGATTTCTGTTTGATTTTGTAGCGGAGTTTGTAGGCAAAATAAGCTTTCATCGTGTCCATCCCGAAGAGGGTAATTAAAATAGCTCCGAAAAAAGCAACAATTTGATCAGCAGCTAGCTCTCCATAAATAGAGTAAACACCGCTAGAAACACTTACCCAGTACAATAAAATAAAAGGGTTAAAAATACACATGAAAAAGCCCTTAAAAAAGTAGCCTGCGTGTTTAATCCTCGATGATTCTTCCACGTAATTGATTTCAACTTTTTTAATAAGATAGTAAAAACCAATACTTAGTAAAACAACACTTCCAACTATACCAATTGGTAATCTGTATTCACTCTCAAAGCTTAATAAGGAAGTCCCAAAAAGGGTAATAGTCATATAGATAAAATCACTAACTACTACACCACTAGCTAGCGCTAATCCGGCATAAAAACCTTTTTCGATACTGGTTTTAATTAACGCAAAAAATACGGGTCCTGTTAAAAAAGAGAGTACAATCCCTAATCCAATTCCCGAAATAATAAGTTCTAGCATTAATCTTTTTTATGATTATGTGTTAATGCGAATATGCAATTTTCAAAAGCAAAAACACATTTTAATTTAACTAAACGCCCCTAATTAACAATAAATTGCTTTAACATAAGGGATTCTATTATCTTCGTTTCAATTTTATTACATCCATTTCAAACATCATATTTAGTGAAATTAAGCTTCGATAGTATTTTCATGAACTTGGCTTCTGATTTAGCCTTTCGTTCTCACTGCGTTAAAAGACAGGTAGGCGCAGTTTTAACAAAAGACACACGTATTGTTTCTATCGGTTATAACGGCCCTCCTCCGGGCACACACAACTGCGATGAAGAATGGCCAGAAGAAGGTTGCCCACGAGACTCACGAAATAGTTGCTCTTTGGCATTACATGCCGAAGAAAACGCAATACTCTATGCCGTGAAAAATGGGACACAAGTTCAGGGAGCAACTCTATACACTACACTTTCACCATGTATTGCCTGTGCTCGCCTAATTTTATCATCGGGAATTAAAGAAGTCTTCTTTAAAGAATCTTATGCCCTATATAAAGGATTAGCTAATGATGAAGGCGTTGACTTTTTAAACAAGTTTGGCATTAAATGCGAGGTATTGCAAGAGCAACCCGTCTAATCCGAAATTTTAAACAGCCCCCTACTCGCATTACTTAACCTTATCGTCTTCATCTTCGGGCAATATAAAATCGTCTCCAAACTCTTCGTTAACGTCATGTGCCCACTGCTCTTCATTGGTGGCTTCATGCACATTTTCTGTTTTTTTGTTTACGATTTTATCTGATTGATTAATCACTTTTGTTGGCTCAGTTACTTTATTTGTTTTGGGATCTTGATTGTTTTCCATGGTTTCTCTTTTTTAATATAAGGTGACAAAAATCTTACCAATTGATTTTTATGGTAAACGGTCTCATAAAGGAGGAGAATCAACAAGGTTATAAACAGCCACAATAAGAAACCTAATGTCTATTATCACATAGGATATAAATAGGCGATTCATTTAGTTTTAAAAAATTTATACTACTGCACCCAAATGATACAAATGTAAAACCAAACATAACTGGAGGTTTATTTTTAAAAAGGAATCCTGCCCATTGGATGTCGTTTAGTCTATGTTCCGGGTCCATTTTATTTAATGGAGCAAGAGAAGACCCCTCACTTGTTTCATAAATCTCATCATAAACTACAAACTTTGTCTTCGAATCAATTACAATTATATGTCTGCTTATAGGTCTATCGTGTTCAATAAAGTCTTGAACATAAAACTCATACTGATTCATTTTAGACTTATAAGCTACGGACGGTAGAAACTTAGGCATTCTTTTTCCGTCATTATATCCCTTCTTACTTGGATAGAAACTTTCGTTCTTGATTTTTTCCCAAACAATAGGTTTCATCTCTCCTTGAATAAAAGGGTTTTCTTCACCTACATAAACCAGACTTGGATAATATCTACCCTTAAAACCTTTTAGCAACTCTCCTTTTATTTCAAAACCAACCATAAAATCATTCTCACTATAGGGTTGAGTATCAAAATCACTTGCATATATATTTATGCGACCGACAACAGTTAAATCTTTTACGCTAATTGCCAAAAGAGAATCCACCATATAATTATAGATGAATAATTGATCTGCTTCTGAAATATGGGTGCTTTTAAGGAATTTCTCTCTATAAAAACCGGTTAATTCAAAACGTTTAACTTCGTTAAGTTTTTTCTTCCCTAAGTACTCGCCGGGAATTGCAACCGAATCTATATAACTATCAGATAAAGATATAAATCCTAAATCTTCTTCCCCTTCGTTCTCATAACTATCTAAAAGATAAATCGCTATATCTTGTTGATATACAATTCTAGGGGCGGAAACAATTACATTAGAATCTAAGTTAATAGACTTTTTTTTATCTTCAACTTTCTTATTGTCTCCACAGGCAACAACAAAGCAGGCGATAAATAGCATATATAAAGTCTGTCTTTTCATTTCCAATTTATTAATAAACGATATAGTTTAATCTTTTATTCTTAAAGAGTAAGTTACAAAAAAAGAGACTGTCTTGTGCAAAAACAGCCTCTCGGGGTTAATCTAATCTATGTTCTATTGTTATTGTGTGCCTGAAATTAATGGGAATATTGGACTTAGGCTGTACCCCGGTACATAAGAAATTACAGGGTCAACTTTTACCACTTTAAACTCCGTTCTACGGTTTAACTGATGCTCGGCTTCGGTACATTTTGCACCATCTGCACATTTATTTAAGAGCTGTGTTTCGCCATACCCTTGAGCTGTTAAGCGTTCTTTGTCTGCTCCGCCTTTAAGCAAGTAATTCTCCGCAGACATTGCTCGTTTTTTAGAAAGCTCCATATTGTAGGTTGCTTTACCTCTAGCATCGGTATGTGATCTTAGCTCGATATTAACATTTGGCGTAGTTTTCAAAAAACTCAACACCTTTTGTAAGTCAGGCTCTGCATCTTTACGGATATTAAACTTATCAAAATCGTAATAAATATTATTTAACCTTACCAAGTAAGCTTCTTCACCTTTTTCTACTTCAAACTTAACGTTATAAATTGTTGACTCGGTAGCGCCTTTAGTTGAAATTTCACCTTGTTGGCGGTTAAAGTATTTATCTACATCACCACGTACCAAATAATCCGTTTCTTGCTCTAAATCAAACTTAAAAGTTCCGTTTTCATCAGAAATCAAACTTTCCTCGGCTCCGGTGTTTTTGTTGAGTAAAACTACTTTCACACCCTCAATTGGGAAGCCGTCTTCTTTTTGTACCACTTGCCCTTCAACTGCATAAAACTTCTCTTTAGGGCGTTCGCTGAATTGGTAAATATCATCAGAACCTTTACCACCGTTTCTGTTGGAAGATAAAAATCCTGTTAAGTTATCATCAAAATAATAAATCCCGAAATCATCTTTTGAAGAGTTAAATGGTGCTTTTAAGTTTTCAGGCTCCGTCCAATTATTTTTTGAACCTTTTGCAGAAAATATGTCTAAACCACCAATTGTAATATGTCCTTTTGATGAGAAAAAGAGCTTACCATCTTTTCTAACCGTAGGAAAAACTTCATCATATTTAGTATTAACGGTAGGTCCACAGTTTTTAGGTTTAGACCATCCCGTACCTAGTTTTTCAGAATAAAAAATATCCAAACCACCTAAAGTACCTGGCATATCAGATGAAAAGTATAGTGTATTCCCGTCAGGGCTTAAAGCCGGATGTTGTATGGAATACTCAAAAGGTCTATTGTATGGAAACGAGATTCCCTGTATCCAAACTCCATTTTGTTTGGTGCTGTAAAAAATCGCCTTTTTAAAAACCACATCTTCTCTTCTCGATGGTTTTTCCTCCACTGTGGTTACTCCAGCTTTTGTAAAGTACAAAGTATTACCATCTGCACTTAAAGTTGCAGGGCCCGAATGGTAGTTATCATTAATTGCCTCTGGCATTAAGGTCAACTTCATATTCCCGTTAAAAACGCTATCAGTGTTTTCTGACTGATATAGTTTTAAGTATGGATTACCTGTCCAGCCGTAAACTTTAGGAGATTTCCCCTCCTTTATAGGCTTTATGAATTCCCTATCAGAAACAAAAATAAAACCTTTACCGTACGGAATTGGAGAAAAGTCAGCGTATTTAGTATTAAACCCACTTTCATTTACAACCTGTACATTAATATTAGGGTTTTCTAACCAAATTCTTGCTGCATCACAACCGTTTGCCAATTTCACTGCTTCATCGCTCTGTGCTGGTACTCGTTCTGCAAAAGTTAAATAACTACGTTTAGCTTGCTCATATTTACCGTTCTCTTTTAAAGCATCTGCATAATAAATATAATTAATAGGATTAAAACCAGGGAAAGTAAGCACCGTTGCATAAGCTTTTTCTGCTTCGGCAGAATTATTAGTAAAACGATAGCAATTCGCTAATTTCTCTGCAACTTCAAGCGAAGGCTTTTTCTCCATAACATGCTTGTAAATCTCCATAGCATATTTATAGTCGTACTTTTCGTAATACTTGTTTGCTTTACCTAAATCGTCAGAAAATAAGGTAAAAGGGATTAAGTAAATAATAGCCCCGGCGCAAAATAGAATTAATAATATCTTTTTAATTTTCATTGCCTTAAAAATATCGTGGTGAAAGTATCGTGTACTCTTTTTTACGTCCAAAACTGTAGCTAACAGAAATCTCATGCGAACCATTATCGAACCCTTGTAAAGAAGATACCGAATGATCATAAGCGTAACCTACCCTAAAACCTTTACCTCCATAAACCTCTAATAAACCTACCACCGCATCGCTAGCTTTTATAGCGCCAACCGTAGTATTCTTTTTCCATAAGTTTACTGATGTTCTATAGGATGCGCCAATCCAAACTTTTTCTCCTAAAAGGAAAAAATTATTGATATCTAAATTGGTTGGCCCTTTAGTATCTTCTTTGATTAAGAATGAAGGTTTAAATTTTAAAAAATCGTTAACATCTATTAAATAACCACCTGTTAAAAAAAAGTGTCTGCCTTGTTTAATAACCAAGTTTTTTGAAGCAGTACTGTAGTCAATAGCCTTCGAAAACATATTAGTTACAGATAACCCCGCGTAAAACTTATCAGTACTAAAATGTACTCCTGTTCTAGCATCTGGAGAAATAAATGAAAGTTTACCGGCATTAAAGCCTGGGTCAGTTGGATCATCAAACCTAGCATCTCCGGTGTTTAAAGTAAATTGTGCTAATCCCAGCCCTAAGCCAAAAGCTAAAGTACCTTGTTGACCAGTTTTAATTTTATACGCATAATTAAAGTATGCATTTGTTTGCCCTTGTAATCCTATTTTATCATTAACTACTGTTAAAGCTAAGCCTACCTTATCCTTGGCAAAACTACCGTCTAAAACCAACGACTGTGTTTTTGGAGCACCATCTACACCAACCCACTGGCTTCTGTGCAGGGCACTTAAATTTAAGTCGCCTTTATAACCGGCATAAGCTGGATTAATTACCAAAGTATTAAACATGTACTGGCTATACTGTGCATCTTGTTGAGCTACAGCATAAAAAGTACTTGCCAATAAAGCAAAGCAGATTATCGCACTTCTCTTTATTTTAATCATTCTTTAGTAATGTTATAAAGCCTTTGTAAACCTTAGCCTCGTTGTTAATATTTACCTTTAACAAGTAAAAATATGTACCATTATTTAAGCCCACACCGTCCCAAGCATTGGCATTATTGTAACCTTTAACTTTTAAAATTTCACTACCCCATCTGTTTAAAATAGTAAGTTCGTTATCTGGAAAAAGGTTGATATTTTTAATTTCCCATTTATCATTTTTACCATCACCATCTGGCGAAAAAGTATTGAAAAAGGTTATTGGATCATTAGTTGATGTAATAAACGACATGGTTAAAGGCAGTTTACTCACTGGTTTTTGTGTCGTCAGCGTTACCATTTTAGCATCTGGCTGTGTAATGCTAATCGGGCGAACGTTAGATACTCCTGCTTTTTCCCACAGTCCAAAATTTATCCATTTAACTAACTGATTAAAATCGCCATCAATTGTTTTATCAAATAGAAACTGATATTCCAATTCGCTAGTTCCTGCTTTTTGATCTGCCAAATAAAAATACTTTGAGTTAATCTCGTTTACATCAAAGCGTTTAGAACTTCTAGCATAGCCTTCTGTTGTTGGATCCTTATCCACAAAACTTAAACCTATGGTGTTATCCAAATTGTCTTTAGTTTTAATGGTAACCGGACGATAAACTAAGTTTCCTGTGATTTTTGAACCAAGTGGAAAACTATAATCCGTAGCAGTATTTGAATGTCTATATAAGTATCCTTTTAAGTCTGTACTTATAAAACCAGTGGTATAACTAAGTGATGTTACCGCTGTGCCTAAAATCTCTAGGTTTTTATCTTCTAAGGCAAACTCTAAATTATTTATATTTAAAGTAGACCTTATATCTGTATTTACTGAGAGTTTTTTAACTCCTGTACCTTGCAAAACTAAGTTTGTGAAAATTGTTTTCTGTGTACCTCCAATTGTCTGATCGGCACCATTTAAAAATACTTTGCCAGTAGATGCAAGCTGAAAGACTCCACCTACATCAGCATTATACCAATTACCACTTACGTTAATATCTCCAAAATTCAATATCGAACCTGCTATATTATTAAAATCTCCCGCTACAGTTAAAACAGCTCCATTTTGCACCGAAATAGTATTCCCATTATTCACAAATTGCGCATAAGAGGGTACTGTCGCGATAAATAGCATCAACGAAGTATAAAACGATATTTTATTTTTAATCCTCATTAATAAAATTAAAAAATAGCTAATTGGTAATCTCCAGCACTAAGTACGGCAGCAGTTCCGTTAGCATTAAAAAACTTCACAGCAACAACCCCTGGAGAGCTCACCCAAGCTTGGGCTATCACAATACCATTCGCTAAATTGAACATCGGCGAACAAACAACTGCACTGTTGGCACCTACCCCAGCAACAGGAAAAGTTAAAGTAGTAGCACTAAACGCACCTATATTTGCAGAAACACCAGTAACCTGATTCTTATTATTCTTATCAAAATTGAAACGAACCCAGGTTAATACAATAGGTGGAAAAGCACTCATTACACGCTGATAAATATCTCCTGTTTGCTCATTTAAGTACAAATCGTTAAGCTTTGCATAATCAAGATTTGCTGGTTGTCCTTGTCCGCTAAACCAAGTTATACCCCCACCAACTTCTTCCCATATTGCACCGTTCCAATAGTTAAACTTTAAATCTTCAGTATTATAAACTAGCAACCCGTTTTTTGGAGTAGCAATAGCATTTCTTTGCGTAGTTGTTAACCTAGGCACTAAAACTCCTTTAGTTGTAGATACAATATCTAAAACTGCACTAGCATCTGGGCTTGTAGTCCCAATTCCAACAGAACCTGAAGTTTGCGCAAAACTCAATTGCCCACATCCCAATGTTAAAATCGCTCCTAGTGCTATCGAATAAAAAAACTTCATCTTTTTGTAGAAATTCAGGGTTGGTAGTGTTTCTTTCATATTATCAAAAAGTTATCAACGTTGAGTTATAAACACTGTTAATATCTGTAATCATTCGTAATCACCGAATAAACAAAGATTATTTATAAAAAAGTATTCTACGGCAAAAGTTTTCCACACTATGTTGTTAACATCTACAATCGCAATAAATTTCGGCGCATTCCAGTATTTTTTATACTTTAGCTGGAATATTACAAAATTGACTATGACATTAGAAAATGACGATTTAAAACGTATGGCCTCTCAAGTTAGAAGAGACATTGTACGTATGGTTTACGAATGCCAATCTGGGCATCCGGGAGGTTCTTTAGGTTGCACTGACTATTTGGTTGCTTTATACTTTAAAGTAATGAAACACGATTCATCTTTTAACATGGACGGTATCGGCGAAGATCTTTTCTTTTTATCCAACGGACACATTTCTCCTGTATTCTACAGTGTGTTAGCCCGATCAGGTTATTTTAATATCGAAGAGTTAAAGACTTTTAGAAAATTAAACTCAAGAGTACAAGGTCACCCAACTACTCACGAAGGTTTACCTGGAATTAGAATTGCTTCTGGTTCATTAGGTCAAGGCTTATCTGTTGCTATTGGCGCTTGTTTAGCTAAAAAATTAAACAAGGATAACAGCATTGTTTATACCCTACAAGGTGATGGCGAATTGCAAGAAGGTCAAAACTGGGAGGCAGCAATGTTTGCTCCTTTTAACAAAGTAGATAATTTAATTTCTGTAGTGGATGTTAACGGACAGCAAATTGACGGCCCTACTGATAAAGTTTTAGGTTTATTAGACTTGCATCAAAAATTTGTTGCTTTTGGCTGGGATGTGATGCACATGGACGGAAACAACATGGACGAAGTAATAAGCACTTTAGAACTTGCAAAATCTAAAACTGGTAACGGAAAACCAATCATGATTTTGATGAAAACTGAAATGGGTTCAGGTGTTGACTTTATGGAAGGTTCGCACAAATGGCATGGTATTGCTCCAAACAAAGAGCAATTGGCAGATGCTTTAGGTCAGTTGGAAGAAACTTACGGAGATTACTAGAATTAAAAGTTTTAAGTTAAAAGTAGAAAGTCAAAAGCAAAAGAGACTTATACTCCTGAAAATATAAATAAATGAAAAAGTATACATATACAGAAAGTAAAGATACCCGCTCTGGTTTTGGAGCTGGACTTTTAGAAGCTGGTAAAAAGAATGACCAAGTTGTTGCGCTTTGTGCAGATTTAATTGGTTCCTTAAAAATGCAGGAATTCATCAAAGCTTTCCCAGAAAGATTTGTACAGGTAGGTATTGCCGAAGCAAACATGATGGGTATTGCTGCAGGTTTAACCATTGGTGGAAAAATTCCTTTTACTGGAACGTTCGCTAACTTTTCTACTGGAAGAGTTTATGACCAAATCCGTCAATCTATTGCTTACTCTGATAAAAACGTTAAAATCTGTGCATCTCATGCTGGTTTAACTCTAGGAGAAGATGGTGCAACTCACCAAATCTTAGAAGACATAGGGATGATGAAAATGTTGCCAGGGATGACAGTTATTAATCCTTGCGATTATAACCAAACCAAAGCAGCTACAGAAGCTATTGCTGAGTTTCATGGTCCAGTTTACTTACGTTTCGGTCGCCCGGTTGTTCCTGTTTTCACAGATCCAAATCAAAAGTTTGAGATTGGTAAAGCTTGGATGGTTAACGAAGGTGCTGATGTAAGTATCTTTGCTACCGGTCACTTAGTTTGGGAAGCAATTTTAGCTGGAGAAAAACTAGCAGAAGAAGGCATCGATGTGGAAATCATCAACATCCATACTATTAAACCTTTAGATGAAGAAGCGGTATTAAAGTCTGCTAAAAAAACTGGTTGTGTAGTAACTTGCGAAGAGCATAACCGTTACGGTGGTTTAGGCGAAAGCATTGCTCAATTGTTATCAACAAATCACCCAACTCCAATGGAGTTTATTGCAGTTGATGATAGCTTCGGCGAAAGCGGAAAGCCTGATGAATTGATGAAAAAATACGGTTTAGATAGCAGTAATATTATTGCAGCTGTAAAAAAAGTAATGAAAAGAAAATAATTTTAACTACAACTCGTTGAATAATAAGCTGAAGTCAATTAACTTCGGCTTATTATTTTTTACACCAAATGGTAATAGAAGACTCGGTAATACTTCAGAAATTTGAAGATGAAAAAACTCGACACGAGGCTTTCACTTTATTACTTAATAAGTATCAGCAAAAAGTTTACTGGCATATAAGACGGATGGTTTTAAACCACGACGATGCCGATGATTTAGTACAGGATGTTTTTATCAAGGTTTGGAAAAACTTAGCGAATTTTAGACAAGACGCCCAATTGTACACTTGGCTTTACCGCATAGCCAGTAATGAGTGTATTACTTTCTTAAATAAAAAGAAAGCAAAAAACAATGTATCGCTTGATGAACTGCCAGAACAACTTACAGATAATTTAAACGAAGAAAATTATTTTTCTGGTGATGCTATTCAGAAAAAACTACAACAAGCATTACTTACCCTTCCCGAAAAACAGAAACTTGTTTTTAATATGAAGTATTATGACGACATGAAGTTTCAAGAAATTTCTGACGTTTTAGGTACAAGTGTTGGGGCATTAAAAGCATCTTACCATCTAGCTGTTAAAAAAATAGAACATTACTTATTATCAACAGATTAAACCTTTTCCATTTAAATCAATCAATTAGTATGAAAAGCGAGGATGAAAACATGGAACTGGAAAAAGAAGCACCAAATTTAACAGCAATAAGTAAAGAGAATGCTTTTGAAACTCCTAACGGATATTTCAACAATCTTACTGAGCAGATTAATAGCCAAGTAAAAATCACCCAACTGGTAGCTAAAACAAATGATTTTGATACGCCAGCGGGTTATTTTGAAAATCTTGATCAGCAAATTCAATCTAGAGTTTCCTTAGATAATCTTAAAGCCAACGACTTCAATGTGCCAGCAAATTATTTTGCAGACTCACAAAAGCGCATTCAAAACAGCGTTATAACAAAATCTAAAAAATCAAACGTTATAAAACTTCATTTTATTAGATACGCTGCCGCAGCTTGTATTTTGTTAACCACAACATTAGGGGTTTACATTAATATAAAACATAGTACTACGGTTGATTACCAATTATCTAAAATCCCTGTACAAGAAATTGAAAGTTATTTAAATCAACATACTGACGGCAGCGACTTGCCAATGCTAATTGAAAGCATTGACGACGCTAATTTAAGTATTGATGATTTTGAACTAGAAAACACTAATTAAACCCAAAATGAACTTATTCACAAAGCTCATCATTGCGCTCACCTTTTTTGTAAGCATAACAAGCGTTTCGTTTGCTCAAGGTGGCAAGAAAAATTCAAAGCAAATTGAGGCAATTAAATTCGGCTATATTTCTGGGCGTTTAAATTTACCTGCAGAAGAATCGCAATCATTTTGGCCTTTATATAAAGACTATCAAGCTGAGTTTAACAGCCTTTTAAAGCAAAAAAGGCAAGCTAGAGCGGCAAACGTTAACAATGCAGAGAAAACAGTTGATGATGATTTTTATTTTGACAGTAAAATACTTGAGCTCAAAAAAAACTACAGAAAAGCTTTTGGAAAAGTTTTATCGCCACAAAAACTTAAAGAACTATACCAAGCAGAGCGTTCTTTTCGTGAAGAATTGATTAAACAATTAAAAAGCCGCCCTAACAACAAGTAACATTTGCTTAATAAGGCTATAAAACAGGTTTACGAATTAATGTATCTTTGCGGATATGTTGAGTCAGAAACAGCTTTTTTTATTAAATACTGCCCAAACTTCTAGTTTTCCAAGACTTTTAGAAGTTGAAAAAGCAGAAGGTTCCTATTTATTTGACCCCTCCGGAAAAAAATATCTCGATTTAGTATCAGGCTTTGCGGTAAGTAATATCGGGCATAGGCATCCAAACGTAATCAATGCCATAAAACAACAGATTGATAAATATTTACACGTTACCGTTTATGGCGAGTTTATTCAATCGCCACAGGTAAAGTTTGCCCATCGTTTAAGTGAAGTTTTACCTTCAAACTTATCATCTGTTTACTTCACTAATTCTGGAACCGAAGCTACTGAAGGTGCACTAAAGCTTGCTAAAAAGCACACTAACCGCACAGAGATTATATCTTTTAATGGTGCTTACCACGGCAGTACCCAAGGTGCATTAAGCGTTATGGGTAACGAGTATTACAAACAAGCTTATCGCCCTTTACTCCCAGACATTAAGTTTATTAACTTAAACCAGTCAGCAGATTTAGAGTTAATTACAAATAAAACCGCAGCTGTAATTTTAGAAGCAGTACAAGGAGAAGCGGGTATACGTGTACCAAATTTTGATTACATAAAAGCCCTTCGTAAAAAATGCGATGAAACCGGAACTTTATTGATTTTTGATGAGATACAAACCGGCTTTGGCAGAACTGGTAAACTTTTCGCCTTTGAGCATTACGGTATTACTCCCGATATTTTACTAATTGCCAAAGGAATGGGAGGAGGAATGCCTATTGGCGCCTTTATTTCTTCTAAAAACATAATGGATTGCTTAAAAGAGAATCCAATTTTGGGGCACATCACTACTTTTGGCGGACATCCTGTCAGTTGCGCAGCTGGTTTAGCATCTTTAAACACCATTTTAGATGAAAATTTAATAAATGGAGTGAAAATAAGAGAAGATTTATTCAAAAAACTATTAATTCACCCGAAAATAAAAGAAGTAAGGGGCTTAGGCTTGATGATTGCGGTGCAGTTGACTAATTTTAACGAAGTTGAAGAAGTAAGTAAAAAATGTTTAGATAAAGGGATAATTATAGACTGGTTTCTACATTGTGATTCGGCATTACGGATAGCACCACCATTAAACATTACAGAAGAAGAGGTGAAGTTTGCTTGCAGTAATATCATCAAAGCAATTTCAGAACTATAAATTAGAACTTAATTAGAACGAAAAATTAAAAACAAAATATGGATTATTTAGAAACAGCAAAATTATTTTTAGTAACAAAAGGTGCCGACTTAGGACTTGCATTAATCAAAGCAGGTTTAATTGGATTTATAGGTTGGCAAATTGTCAAGTTTTTATCCAAAGCATTTACAGGATTAATGGAAAAAAGAGAAGTTGACCCTTCCTTAAGGATTTTCTTGGGCAGTCTGGTGAAAAATGTTTTATTGGTACTTCTAATCCTAAGCATACTTCAAACCTTAGGTATCGAAATGACTTCGTTCATTGCGATTTTAGGTGCAGCTGGTTTGGCAATTGGTTTAGCTTTGCAGGGTAGTTTGGCGAATTTTGCTGGAGGTATTTTAATCTTAATGTTAAAACCCTTTAAAGTAGGTGATGTAATTGAAGCACAAGGAGTGACTGCTTCTGTATCTGAAATTCAAATTTTCCATACCGTTTTAAAAAGTTTCGACAATAAAACTATCATTGTGCCTAATGGAAAACTTTACAACGACATTATTGTTAACTATAGCACAGAAAGTGCAAGAAAAGTACAGTGGGTTTTTGGTATCGGTTATAACGATGATATTGATCAAGCAAAATCAATTATAAAAGATGTCATTTTTTCTGATGAACGCATAATTGACAGAGACACACCATATATTTATGTAGATAGTTTGGGCGATAGTTCTGTAAACATTAGAGTTCGAGGTTTAGTTGGCAATGATGATTATTGGGATGTTTATCTTACTAAACTGGAAGAGGTGAAAAAAGCCTTTGATAAAGCAGGGGTATCTATACCGTTTCCACAAAGAGACGTTCATGTATACAAGCATGATTAACTAAATTAAAAAACCCGATATTCATATCGGGTTTTTTAATTTTACAGCAAAACTAAATGAGCTTATACCACGCCTTTTCTATCCTTATTGTTTTGTCTGCCGTTTTCGCATACATCAATTTTAAGTATTTAAAGTTACCTCCATCCATTGGTCTAATGCTTATTGCTTTGATTACTTCGGTAGCTTTATTTACCATAGGCAATTTATACCCCGAAGTATTAAGTGATGCAACACAATTGATTCAAAGCTTCGATTTCTCGGAACTGTTACTAGGTTCTATGTTAAGCTTTATGCTATTTGCCGGCGCAATCCACATAAATATTGAGGATTTAAAAAAAGAAAAACTACCGGTAATTATGTTCAGCACTTTTAGTGTTGTTATCTCTACTTTTCTGGTGGGTACTGTAACCTATTATTTACTTCCTTTATTTCACTTTAATGTACCTTATATACACTGCTTGCTTTTTGGTTCCTTAATATCGCCAACAGATCCTATTGCAGTTTTGGGAATATTAAAAGAAACTAAAATCCCTAAATCATTAGAAACCAAAATTGGTGGAGAGTCCTTATTTAACGATGGTGTGGCAGTTGTAATCTTTATAACCATTTGGGAAGCTGCAAAATCGCCAGAACTCCCAACATTCTCTGAAATAAGCCTCTTGTTTTTGAGAGAGGCAGTTGGTGGCCTATGTTTAGGCTTTGCCGTAGGCTGGGTGGGCTTTAGACTGATGCGGAGTATTGACAATTACAAAGTTGAAGTAATGATTACCCTTGCCATTGTAATGGGTGGCTATACTTTAGCCAGTGTATTACATGTTTCTGGGCCACTTGCTATGGTAGTTGCGGGTATTTTAGTAGGCAATCACGGTAAAAAATACGCCATGTCAAGCCAAACCAGCGAGTATATTTCCAAATTTTGGGAACTGATTGATGACATTTTAAACGCCCTACTTTTTGTTTTAATTGGCTTAGAATTACTGATTATTAAAGACATCAACAATTATATTTGGATAAGTATTCTACTGATAATGGCAATATTAATTATCAGATATATATCGGTATTGATTCCATCTTTTATGATTAGGTTTAAAGATAATTTTGACAAAAAAACAATTTTAGTTTTAACCTGGGGAGGTTTACGCGGAGGCATATCCATTGCTTTGGCACTATCTTTAACTTATGATTTAAATAAAGAGTTATGGGTTTCTATAACCTATTTTGTGGTAGCTTTTTCTATTTTAGTACAAGGTTTAACAATAGGAAAACTAACCAAACGCCTAAAGTTTGGGCAATAGTTAAAACATATATTTAGCTTAAATTCATTATTTTGTTTCGCAATATTTAAACGTTTATGAAAAGCACTAGAATAATCACTTTATTAACAGCGATAACCGTTGTCTCGTTTCTTTCTTTAGGATTACAACAAAGCGCAAATGAACAAAAACAGGCAACAACGCCCGAAAAAAACTACCAATCCTACTGTTCTGGCTGTCATGGTGCAAAAGTAAATGCTTTCGCAGATAGAAAGTGGAAATACGGAAAAACTCCGGAAGATATATTCAAGTCCATTAAATCTGGATATAAAGACGGCGGAATGCCAGCTTTTGGAGAGACTTTTAAAGACGATGAAATTAAAGCATTAGCTGATTACATTATTAAGGGAATTGAAAACGTTGACCGCTACTCGTTTAACGATAAACCAAAATCAGATGTTTTTGAAACCGATAACGGAAAAATAAAATTGGTTAAGGTTTTTGAGAAAGCTAAAAACCCATGGGGAATGGCATTTCTGCCTAATCAACAAATATTAGTTAGCGATAAATCAGGAGTTTTATACTTAGTAGATGCTAACGGTAAAAGCACCGAAGTTACAGGAGTACCCGAAGTCCGCTTTGCAGGTCAAGGTGGTTTAATGGATGTGCTATTGCACCCAGATTTCGCAAAAAACAACTTTATTTACCTCAGCTATTCAAAACCACATCCTTCTGATGATAAATTACAAACTACTGCTGTTTTTATGGCAACGCTCAACGGCAATAAGCTAAGCAATGGTAAAGATGTTTTTATTGCAGAACCTTACAGTAAAGCAAGACTCCATTATGGTTCAAGAATGATATTTGGAAAAGATAATTTGCTTTACTTTTCTGTTGGAGAGCGAGGTAACGAAAAAGAAAATCCTCAGGACATCAAAAACGGATTAGGCAAAATACACCGAATTACGGCAACAGGAGACATCCCAAAAGACAATCCTTTTTACAGCAACAAAAATGCAGACCAAAGCATTTATAGTTATGGTCATAGAAATCCACAGGGTTTGGTTTTAAATCCGTTTACAGGCCAAATTTGGGAGCATGAGCATGGGCCAAGAGGTGGAGATGAAATCAATATTATACAAAAAGGTGCGAATTATGGTTGGCCAGTGGTTTCTTATGGCATCAATTATAACGGCAAAATTATCACCCCAATTACTCAGAAAGAAGGTATTCAAGATCCTTTGTTTTATTGGAATCCTTCCATTGCACCAAGCGGGATGGCTTTTGTGAATAGTAAAATTTATAAAGGCTGGCAAGGCAATTTAATGATCGGTTCGTTAAGATTCCAATACCTAAACCGTTGCGTAATAAAAGATGGAAAAGTAGTTAAAGAGGAATTGCTGTTTAAAAATATTGGCAGAGTTAGAGACGTTAGGCAAGCACCAAACGGTTATTTATATATGGCTGTTGAGGGAGAAGGTATTTTTAAACTTGTTCCGCAAAATTAATTGTAATAATATCTACCTATAACAGTCTAACACAAAAAAGCTATATGCTCAGTATCAGAAATATTGTAAAAGAATATGCCAAACATAGGGCATTAGACGATGTAAGTTTAGAAATTGAACGCGGAACCATCTTTGGTTTACTAGGACCAAACGGAGCAGGAAAAACTTCTTTAATTAGAATTATCAATCAAATTACTGGCCCAGATAGTGGTGAGATATATTTTAATGGCGAAAAGCTGAACCAAAATCACATCAGCAAAATTGGTTATTTGCCCGAAGAAAGAGGTTTATACAAAAAAATGGAAATTGGCGATCAGATGCTTTATCTAGCTCGTTTAAAAGGGTTAAGCAGAGCTGATGCCACCGCAAGAATCAAATTCTGGTTCGAAAAAATGGAGATGCAAACCTGGTGGAAAAAAAAGGTGGAAGATCTATCAAAAGGGATGCAACAGAAAGTTCAGTTTGTGGCTACCGTACTACATGAGCCGGAGTTGATTATTCTAGATGAACCTTTTTCTGGTTTTGACCCAGTAAATGCCGAAATCATTAAAAACGAAATTTTAGAGCTTAACCAAAAAGGTTCGACTATCATTTTTTCTACCCACCGAATGGAGTCTGTGGAGGAACTTTGTAAACATATTGCACTCATCCATAAATCGCACAAAATATTAGATGGAACTGTAAAATCCATTAAAAACTCATACAGAAATAACACGTTCAACATCGGTGTAAACAAAAGTATTGAGCAGGCCAACCTACAAACTGCCGAATTGCTGACCACCAAAATCAATGAAGATGAGGGTGTTTTACATACTGTGAAATTGAGAGAAGGCTTTAACACCAATAATTTATTGCAGGAGTTAATTCCGTTAGCAGAGTTGAATTATTTAGAAGAAGTGATTCCGAGTATAAACGAGATTTTCATTAAAACCGTAAAAGATTAATTACCATGAACAAAGTATTTTTAATTATCCAAAGAGAATACCTAAGCAGGGTAAAAAAGAAATCGTTTTTAATACTCACTTTTTTAGTGCCTTCACTATTTATTGGGATGTATGCCACTATATTTTTTATTTATAAAAATAGTGACGAAACAGCCAAAAACTTTAATGTAATTGATAAAAGCGGGATTTTTGTAAATCAGTTTAAAGACCAGTCTAATGTTACTTTCAATTATGTTGACCTTGAGTATGATGTAGCTAAAGAAGAGGCTCGGAGCAAAAAAGATTTGTTTCTCCTTTACATTGGCCCTGACTTTAACGAAACTGGCAACATTGAAGTCATCGCAGAAAAAAAACCTGGAATTGCAGTGCTCAGAGATATTGAAAATCAGATGGAAAGTATTTTGCAGACCAAAAAGCTACTATCTGCCGGGATTGATACCGCGGTTTTAAACAGCTCAAAAGCCCAAATAAACATCAATGCCAAACAGCTTACAGAAGATGGTGAAAAAGACGCAAGCATTGGCGCAACTTATGTTGTTGGCTTTTTAAGTGCTTTTCTAATTTATTTATCGCTGTTTATTTATGGCGCACAGGTAATGAGAGGCATAATAGAAGAAAAAACAAGCAGAATTGTAGAAGTTATTGTTTCATCAGTAAAACCCTTTCAGCTAATGTTGGGCAAAATTTTGGGGATTGGTGCAGTGGGTTTAACACAGTTTTTACTTTGGATTATACTAAGTACCGGCTTATCCACTTTGGGTGCAAACGCTTTCATGAATCAAGTTGACACCCAAACAGAACAAGTCGAGACCAAAAACAGCAACGAAGTCGAAATGTCAGCTCAACAAGGCGGTGTAACACAACAATTTTTCAAAGCTGCGGATACCATCAACTTCCCTTTCATTATCGGTACGTTTTTATTTTACTTTATTGGAGGTTACTTGTTGTATAGCGCTCTTTTTGCCGCTGTTGGTTCGGCTGTAGATAACGAAACAGAAACGCAACAGTTTATGCTTCCGATAACTTTGCCCCTCATTTTCACCTTTATTTTAGGGATGAACGTTATTGTAAACAACCCAGATAGTAATTTATCATTTTGGCTTTCTGTAATTCCGTTCACCTCTCCTATCGCCATGATGATTCGGATTCCGTTTGGTGTACCGGGATGGCAATTGGCATTATCAATGGTTTCTTTAGTTGGTGGATTTATTTTTACTACTTGGGTGGCTTCCAGAATTTACCGCGTAGGAATTTTAATGCATGGCAAAAAAATAACTTATAAAGAACTGGCAAAATGGTTTAGTTATAAGGAGTAATTTTGAATGAGCGAATGTTTTGCTAATGGAAACTTTTCAACGAGAAAACGGTATTTATCTTAGTCCGTCACGTTGAGGTACGAAACGTCTCACTCGCAAAGTCTGCTCATAGATTTTGACACCTATTTGTGAGATGTTTCACTATCGTTCAACATGACGGTGTCGCTTAACTTAACGACATTGCCCTTTGAGAGAAATATCTCACTAGCAAGGCTTCATTAGCATGAAGAATATAATACCCACAAAAAAAGACGAATCAACTAACAACCTAAACCCTAACCAACTAATAAATGCCCGATAAAAAAGCCGTAATTGACATAGGCACCAACACTTTTCACTTATTGATTGCAAAAGTTGATGAGGATAAAAACATTGATGTAATTTATAAAAACACCATTGCTGTAAAATTAGGTGAAGGTGGCGTAAACAAAGGTTTCATTACACCGGAAGCTTATCAGCGAGGAATTGACGCTTTGATTTTATTCAGAAAAGCTTTAGATGAACATAAAGTTGAATCTGTAAAAGCAACGGCAACAGCAGCAGTTAGGGGAGCCTCAAACGGAGAGGATTTTATTGATGAAGCTTTACAAAAAGCCAATATCCAAATTGAAATTATTGACGGTTTAAAAGAAGCAGAATACATTTATACAGGTGCAAAAGGTGCAGGAGTTTTAAATGACGAAACCGCTTTGATAATGGATATTGGAGGTGGAAGCGTAGAATTCATCATCTGTAACCAAAATCAAATCTTCTGGAAAAAAAGTTATTTATTGGGAGCAGCAAGGTTGCTAGCAGATTATTATCAGCATGAAAATGCCATTGACAAAACAACAATTACGGCAATGGAAAAGGCTTTTAAAGCTACGCTTGAGGATTTACAAGTAGAAATCAAAAAGCTAAACCCAGTCAAGCTTATTGGAACCGCTGGTGCTTTTGATTCGTACGCAAGCATTGTGGCAACGCGTAAGCAAAAAGTTTTTAATGCTAGTATATCCAAAAGCTTCAACTACAAATTTGATGATTTCGACAGCTTATTAAAAGAAATTATTGGTAGTACGCATCAGCAAAGGGTAGAAATTGAAGGTTTAATCCCTTTAAGAACAGATATGATTTTAATGGCTTCCATACTCACTCACTTCATATTAAAGCAGTCGGGTATTAAAGATGTAATTACCTGCACTTATTCATTAAAAGAAGGCTTAATACTTAGCGAAGCTTAAAACCTATCTAATTCTTGATATAATCTTTCTGTAGGCAAGCCCATCACGTTAGTATATGAACCGTTAATTGACTTTACACCAATCATCCCAATCCAATCTTGTATACCATAAGAACCGGCTTTATCAAAAGGTTCAAAATTATTGATGTAATACCAAATCTGCTCATCGCTTAAATCAGAAAAAGTTACTTCGGTTTTCTGTGAAAAAGTAAAAGTCTTCTCTTTAGATTTTAAAGTTACTCCTGTTACCACTTTATGCATTTGGTTATTTAGTTTTTTGAGCATCGCAAAAGCGTCATCAGCATCTGTTGGCTTCCCTAATAACTCGCTTCCAAGAATCACTACCGTATCAGATGTTATAATTATCCCTTCTTGTGGCGCATCAAAAGCATCAGCTTTAGCTTTCGAGATAAAGCCTGCTACTTCATCTAAAGCCAAGGAGTCCGGATAGCTTTCGTCAACATCTTTCAATAACAATTCATATTTAAAACCCATTAAAGTTAAAAGCTCTTGACGGCGGGGCGACTTAGACGCTAGATATATTTTTTTAGACACTGTTCTTTTTTTATGACAAGCAAAAATGCAATAATTAAACTCTAATGATAAAATTAAATTCGATTTTGAAAAAAAATATCTATCAAATTTATTAAAAATATTAGTGGTAGCTATTCATGTTTTTGGTATTGCTTGTGCATAACAATCAGTAGAAAAACAAAACAATGTCAGCCATTTTAAAAAATCAACATGCTACACCTTTTTTACCTACAAGGTTTACAGAGGTAAAAAGGATTAACAATAACAACGAAGTAAATAGCTTTTACCGTGATTGTGTAAAGCGTTTACGCAATACATCGCAGTGGAATTATATGAGTCTTCTAAATTTCTCGCATAAGATAAGCTCCCATGATGCAACGGGTTTACCTCTAAACAGAGAATTAGTAAAAGGAGATTATATAAAAGTTAGTGCAAATGCTAGCCTAGATGAGAAGAAGTTTTTCTGGTTCTTAGTTGATGATATTAATCAAGAAAAAAGTTTAGACTCATCAGAAGAGTCGGTATGTATTACGCTTAGAGAGATTGAAAACCCAAGTTTAATTACTGAATTTTCATCTATTAACTCTTTAAAAAGCAAGTGCGAATTGCATTTACGCCGGTTGATTAACACCATCAGCATGGACGTAAAAATCATCAACCAGCACACCATTGATCAATCAAAAAATTTCCTTAATTATTTTAAATGGGAAATGTTTACAAAGCAAATTCTACTACAATTATAATTTTTAATTAAAATCTATTATTATGAAAAATCAAAATGAAATCGTGTCAGATTTAAAAGGACTAATCAACATTTTAAATGATGGAAAAGTTGGCTTTAAAGAAGCAATGGACAATGTAGAGGCTGAAAATCTAAAATCTACATTTTTAGAGTTAAGCAATCAGCGTTACTCTTACGCAGAAGATCTAAAAGAGCATATCCTACTTCATGGAGGAAGTTCTGACAATGAAGAAGGTGGTGTTTTGGGAGCATTACACAGAGCATGGTTAGACGTTAAAGACGCATTTACTTCAAATGATGATAGTGCTATTTTAGAGTCTATTATTACAGGAGAAAAAGCTGCTTTAGCTAAATATGATGAGGTTTTAACCGACTACCGCGACCATGCAGATCATTATGCGGTTTTAACTAAACAAAGAGAAGGCATTGCGAGCTCATTAAACAAAATTGAAAGCCTTAAATTACAGTATCAGAACTAAAATTAGTTTTATAGAATAGAAGCACAAAGGCTTTAAAAGAAAATCCCTTGAGCAAATTGCTCAAGGGATTTATTTATTTTAAAGCTCCGTCATCAGCATTTGGTCTATCTTCAAACCAATTGCCTTGTACTTTTAATACTTTCTCAATAATATCTCTAACTACCCCTTCTCCTCCATTAAACGGAGAAATATAAGTACTAACGTCTTTAATTTCTTGTGCGGCATCTGCTGGAGCAACTGCTATCGCTACTTTCTCCATAATCTCCTGATCTGGTAAATCATCGCCTACATAAAGAACTTCGTTGGGGTTTATTGCTTCTTTGCTTATAAAGTCTAAAAACAGAGGCATTTTATAAGATGCGTTTAGATAAACATCTTTAATACCTAAACCTTGTAACCGTAACTTAACTGCATTTGCTTTAGCACCAGTGATTACTGCCATTTTATAGCCTTTTTTGATGGCTAATTGCATGGCGTAACCGTCTTTTATATTAAACTGACGTAGCTGTTCTCCACTTTCGGTTACTAATATTTTGCCATTTGTAAGTACTCCGTCAACATCAAAAACGAAAGTGGTAATATCTTTTAATTTTTCAAGCATATCAAAAATTTTAAAATCACCCTCTAAAAGAATCCAACAACTCGCTCAGGAGAAGTGCCTGTTCTTCAGAAATATTTTCTTTGAATTTCAGAGCCATAACCTCGTCTAAATTAATTCCGTTTAAAAGTGCTAAACCTTTATCACTAATTACAATATCAACGGCTCTACGGTCGCTTTCGCATACTGTACGATTAACCAAGTCTTTACTTACCAATCTATCTACAATTCTTGATGCATCAGACATTTTATCAAGCATTCGCTCTTTTATGATATTGATTGTTGCAGGTTTTGGGTGTTGCCCTCTAAGGATACGCAGAATATTAAACTGTTGCGGGGTAATTTTTGATTTACCAAGCTCCGCCTTAATAAAAGAGTTTAGCCAATTATAGGTATAAATAATATTTACAGATGCTTTTTGGTAATTGTCTTTAAACTTTGCGTTTTTTATCTCTTTTTCAATTTCCATGTTTGTTCAACACTAATTGGGTTTTATCTGTTTGTTTTTCTTGCTTATACTTCCAAGGGCAGTGCTTGCATACATTTTTACAGCAATAGCCTCTTTGTAAATGGTAATGTTCGGTAAAAACAAAATTACCAGCTTCATTTATATAGTAATCTAACTTTTCTTTTAACATCAAAGTATCTTCACTGTCAACGAATCGCTAAAATAAGTCTTTAATTGTTCCCCATCCCCATGAATTGTCCAAACTTCTTTTGGTTCAACCTCTTTAATGGTTTGCAAAATATCATCCCAATCAACATGATCAGAGATGTAAAGACTTTCATCGTTACCGTACTGCAAGTTTTTCCAACCGGAGGCAAACATCTTGACAACACCTAAAGCTCTGCCATAACTATTAAAAGTAAGCGGAGGAACCATATAAACTTGGTCTAGGGGAGTTTGCTTAAAAGCTTTTCTGTCATAGTGCTGAAAAGCACCTAAATCAATCCCACGTTTTTGATATAACTGATGAACAGGAAAAATTGAATAATGAAGATGAATGGTTTTCTGCGGACAAATTTGGTTGATTAGCTTAGTTAAACGTTGTGCCTTACCTAAACCATATACCCCCAAAAGTATATTAGTAGAAATACCATTAAGTTTTTCAATTTCTTTTTCAGGATTTGGGTGTTTAGTTTCTGGGTTAGCAAAAGTTGTTTCGGTAATTAAAACATCGGCTTTGCAAAACTCAACGGGTTCGCAGCTTTCGTCTTTTTGTAATTTAAAATCACCTGTAAACAAATACACTGTATCCAAGTACTCCATCTTCACCATTGCCGATCCTAAAATATGACCAGCCGGAATAAAGCTCAACTTAACAGCTCCTAAATTAAAAGGTTGATGATATGGCAAAATATAGAAACTATCGCCTGCTTTTTTCTTGAAACGAAGCCTCATTACATCCTCGGTAAAAGCAGTACAATAAATATTTTGATTGCCGGGTTTGGCGTGGTCACCGTGAGCATGAGAAATTACCGCATTATTTACCGGCAAAGCTGGGTCTAGATAAAAATCGCCGTATTTACAGTAAAGCCCGTTTGTTGTTTTTATTAAAAAATCGTCCTTAATCATTATTAAAACTGCTCCGGGGTTTTATTTATAAAGTTATTATGTAAAGCTAAAACTTGAGTAATCAAAAAGTCAGTTTCGTTATTATCAATGAAAAAATCAGCTTTAGATTTCTTCTCTGCCTCTGGCATTTGATTTTGAATTCGTTCTTTAACTTTATCAGCACTCACTTTATCTCTTTTCATTACCCTTTCAATCCGCAGTTCTTCACTTGCACTAACCAAAATATTGAAATCATTTTTCACGTAAGACCCACTTTCAAAAAGCAAGGCCGCTTCTTTTAGTACGTAGGGACTATTTTGATTGGCTGTCCAAGTATCCATGGCTTTAAATACCGCTGGGTGCACAAAAGAATTCAATAATGATAACTTATCTGGGTTAGAAAAAACCAAATCAGCAATATGTTTTTTATTTAATGTATGATCCGCAAAATAAGATTCAGTACCAAAGTTTGATTTAACCTGACTAATTAGCAAAGCATCAGAAGTCATCAGCGTTTTAGCAATATCATCAGCATAAAAAACAGGAATGCCAAGCAGTTCAAAAATCTTACAAACAGTAGTTTTTCCGCTACCAATCCCTCCTGTAATCCCTATTTTCAACATCACTTTTTAATCATAAAGTTTACTTGCGAAGGTTGCACCCACCTAACCCTAGCGAAAGGCTTCCGCTTTACAATTTTTATAGGCAACATTGTGGCTCCATAGTTTTTCCAATTATTTAAATCAACCACAGCATCAAAATCATCTTCTTTGGTAAGCTCATAATCAGATAGGGAAACCATAAACGTGATTTTAACTCTATCGGGTATTAATTTCACATTATAATATAGGTTGTTATTAATCACCTTAATGGGAACAAAAAGCTGTTTCTCTGTAAACTCTTCTACGGGAATCCTTATTTCGGTAAGGGGTGGGTAAATGGTGATATTTGGCGCATCTGTAGCTTTAAGGGCAATTTTATCAATAACAGAATTGCTAATCTCTTTTCTAGAAAAAGTATCGGTACTCCAATAATCAATTTTCTGTAACTGCTCTAAAGGCCCCGTAACTGTAACCGAATCTGGCTTTATAGTAATCGGTGCTGATTGACCAAACTGCTTAACAAAACTCAAGTTACTTACCAGCCTAACTGGCACTTTTTTAACCTTACGTGTAGTAAAATCAAAGTATAACGTATCAGGCTGTATACTTATAATTCTTTGTTCTGATGAGTAATAGGCATTTATGGAGCGAATTTGCTCTGTAAAAGTAACGAAATTCCTTTTGTTTAATGATTTCAAGTCAACCCGTACATCTCTTGGGAAAATCCTTAAACGGGTAAAAAGTAACTGCCAACCGGTTCCCTGCACTGTGAGTAAAACCGTATCAGACTGTAAAGGATTAAAAGCTTTATTAACTGGTAAGTTTTTAAAATTTACTACCGTTTTTACTTCGTACTCGTACTTGTTGGATAATGAAAAAAACAACCAGGTTGCTACTGCCAAAATCAAACAAGTAAAGAATATACTTATTTTACGCCTTTCAACCGCTGTTAATTTTATTAAAGCCATATCATCTCAACTTATAATGCTTTCTAGAGATTAAAGTAAAAGTAAAAAAAAATGCCGTTTTTGTTGAAAAACGGCATCCTTATATTTAAAAGTTTGGCTTAGCCATTTAGCGTCTTAGACGAATCTAAAGAAACTGCAGCTTTGTCAAATCTAATTTTACCACCACCTTCTGTCTCCACTAAGATAGTGGTTTCATTCATATCAGCAATTCTACCGTGTATACCAGCAGTAGTTACAATTTTATCACCTTTTTTAAGCTCAGCGATAAATTTTTTGTGATCTTTAGCTTTTTTCATTTGTGGTCTAATCATGAAAAAATAAAACACTACCACTATCAAAATCATGGGTAAAAAATTCATGATTTCACTTGGGATCTGTAACAATACAAAATTTAACATATTCATCTTATTTATTTATTTTACTTAATAATTTCTCCTATTAAATGTACTTCTGTGTTTTGTGGAATGGTGTTCGCCATTAAGGTTACCACTTTATCCTGTAAACCTTCTTTTCCGGCACTATTAAAAGTTACCTTAACTAAACCCGACCCGCCGGCTGGTATTGGTTCTTTCGGAAACTCTGGCACTGTACAACCACAAGTAGCCTGAGCATCTTTTATAATCAAAGGTGATTTACCTGTGTTTACAAACTTAAAATCGTAAGAAACACTCTCGCCTTGCTTAATTTTTCCAAACTCGTAAACATCTTGTTCAAACTTAATCACTGGAGCCATTGTTGAGTCAACTGCAACAACTGAAGTATCTGCAACTGATTCGTTTTTTACATCTGTATTATTACAAGCGCTAATTGCAATAATTGCTACTAATCCTAAAAATACTTTTTTCATTTTATTAACTTTTACTCTTTTCTATCTACTTAAAGCAATCCTCTACCGTATTTTCTAATTTTCCCTTGCTCTTTTAAATCGTCTAAAATTTTATCTAAAATTCCGTTTATAAACGAATTACTTTTTGGAGTGCTAAACTCTTTGGCAAGTTCCAAATACTCATTAATAGTTACCTTAACCGGGATGCTGGTGAAATATATCAGCTCGGCTAGAGCCATTTTCATCAAAATAACATCCATCATGGCAATTCTATCTGCCTCCCAATTTTGGGTTTTTCCACCAATAAGTTCTTGGTAAGTGGCATTATGTGCAATTGTTTTTTGGTAAAGATCTAAGATAAACTCTCTGTCTTCGTCCCAATTTGCACTAATCTGTGCTAACTTTTGCTCTCCAGTTTCTGACGAGAAGTTTTTCAGCGTTTTTGCAATCATTGCTTGCAAAACATCCTGATCTACCTGCCAGTTGATATGTTTTTCTTCTAAGGCTTGTTGCGCCAAAGTAGATTTAAGTATTACTTTTTTGAAAATAAACTTAATTAAGTCTTTATCGCTGTGTAAATCGTCGTCAGTTTTAACAAGGTATTCCTTATATTCATCAGTGTTCTTTAAAGTCGAGAACAATGATCTAGCTAACTCTGGGTCAAAACTCCAAGATACTTTATACTTTTTAACAGCATCTATATAGGCACTGTTATTTATTAAAAGCTGGATAAACCTATTATTTAATACCTTTAGATTGGCATTTAAATCATCCTCAGATGGCAAGTGCTTATTTGCTCTATCAATTGCATCAACCTCTGCATATTGTACTACGTCAGTTATTAAAGCCAATAAGCTAATGTACATTTCAAAAACCTTATCCACACTAGCTAATAAGTTTTTTTCCTGTTGTTTGATATCTTTTACGTCTGATTGTTGAAATGCATAAATTACTTGCATTACCTTAACCCTTAGATGCCTTCTGTTTAACATTTTTAAAGAACGATTTGGCTTTATTTAGCCGGTTATATTTATTTATTTTAGTCCGAGGTTCGTAGTCCGCTGTCCGCAGACTGTGTTGCTCAGTTTTGTTTGTTTTTAAGTCCGAGGGTTTTAGTCCGCTGTCCGCGGGCTGGGTTGCTCGATTTTGTATTTTAAAGTCCGAGGGTTTTAGTCCGCTGTCCGCAGGCTGTGTTGCTCAGTTTTGTTTGTTTTTAAGTCCGAGGGTTTCCTCTAATTCAAATCAAACCTCTTTCGTGTTGTGTATCCACCACAGACTGCTGACTTCCGTCCGCGGACTTCCTAAAAACTCGATTTTATTTTCTTAATATCTGCAATTCTTTTTTCTGCAATCATATTAGCCGCAACATTTGTTGGGATGTTATCTGCTTTTGATTTTTTCAGCACTCCACGGGTTGCTTCGTAAATATTCTCTGCCAACTGCATGGTTCTTTTTTTACTGTATCCAGCCATTTCCGAATAGCAATTAATTAAACCACCAGCATTGATTAAATAATCCGGAGCAAACAATATTCCTTTTTCTAAAAGCAATTGTCCGTCAGATTTTTCATCAGCCAATTGGTTATTTGCTGAACCTGCAATAATACTACACTTCATTTTTGCAATGGTTTCGGAGTTTACCGTAGCACCCAAAGCACATGGAGCATAAATATCAAAATCTAAATCAAAAAGATTGTTGTTGTTCACCACTTCTGCACCGTACAGTTTCGCAACTTTACGTAAACCTTCTTGGTTAATATCGCTAACGTAAACCTTAGCATTTTCTTGTCGTAATAAACTCACTAAATGCTCACCCACATGTCCTGTACCTTGTACGGCAACTGTTCTGCCTGCCAAACTATCTGTACCAAAAAGCTCTTTTACAGATGCTTTTATACCCATAAAAACACCTTTAGCCGTAACAGGAGAAGGATCTCCGCTTCCGCCGATAGATTCTGGAACACCGGTAACATATTTTGTTTCCATACGGATGTACTCCATATCTTTTGTACCCGTCCCCACTTCTTCAGCAGTAATAAAAGAACCGTTTAAGTTCTCTATAAACCTACCATACCTACGCATCAAAGCTTCAGATTTATCAGTACGGCTATCACCAATGATTACTCCTTTACCACCTCCTAAATTTAAACCGGTAATAGCACATTTATACGTCATCGCTTGTGATAAACGCAATACATCATATAGTGCTTCAGCTTCTGTAGTGTAAGACCACATTCTTGTACCGCCAATTGCGGGACCTAAAGTAGTATCGTGGATAGCAATAATTGCTCTAAGACCAGTATCATCATCTTTACAAAAAACCACCTTTTGATGACCAAAAGTCCCAAGCTGATTAAATATTGAATTTTCTTCTAACTGAATTGATGACATATTGATATGGTTACATTTCTGCGCAAAAGTAGCTGTTTTTTTTTAATTAGACGCCTGCCATTTGTAAAAGATTAAGCGTTCATGTGGCTTATAATCAAACGACACACATTTTAAACAAAATTTTAAGCCAATAACACCTGCATTTTGGGGCTTTATTTCTTTCAAAATCACAGATATTAATATGGCCATTTCGAAAGAAAATCATTGAAGCAAAGCAATAAGTTGAACCCCAAATAGCTCAAAACTAAAACTCACCAACAAATAAAACACAATAACCATCGTTTTAAAAATGAAACTTGTTCTATGAAAATGAAATACAGGAAAAACAAAATCTTACATTTGTAATTAATAAATGAAAGAACTAGCGTATTTAAATAAGTTTTTCTTAAAATATAAATGGCAGTTACTCCCAGGAGTATTTTTTGTAATTATATCTAACTTTTTCGCAGTATTACCTGCCCAAATCATCAGAATTGCCTTTGACTTAGTAAAAGAAAATATTGCCGTTTACCGGCTTTTCAATGGTTTCGACAAGCAAGAATTAATTTATGACATTTTCGCAAGTAGCCTTTTACTTTTTGGTGGATTGGTTTTACTCCTCGCAATGATTAGAGGCTTGTTTCTGTTTTTTATGAGGCAAACCATCATCTTAACCTCTCGTCATATTGAGTTTGATTTAAAAAACGAAATCTATCAGCATTACCAAGAGCTCTCTTTAGCTTTCTACAGACGAAACAATACCGGCGATCTAATGAACCGGGTTACAGAAGATGTAAGCAGGGTACGGATGTACATTGGTCCAGCAATTATGTACACCATCAACACCATTGTTTTATTTATACTGGTGATTACTGCAATGGTGAACGTGAATTTAAAATTGGCCATTTACAGTTTAACTCCACTGCCTTTTTTAGCCATCACCATTTACTACGTCAACAGTATTATTCATCAAAAAAGCGAGAAAATTCAAGAAAGGCTGAGTACCCTGTCTTCATTTGTGCAAGAAACCTTTTCGGGGATTAGAGTAGTAAAATCATATGTTAAAGAAGATTTTATTAGAAAAGGATTTGAAGCGCAAAGTGAAGAGTATAAACAAGAGTCTTTATCTTTAGTAAAAGTACAAGCTTATTTTTACCCAATTATGCTCTTAATGGTAGGTTTAAGCACAATCATTACAGTTTACATTGGTGGTTTACAGGTGATGGATGGTAAAATAAGCTCTGGAAATATCGCAGAATTTATTGTTTACGTAACGCAATTAACCTTTCCGGTTACTGCTTTAGGCTGGGTTACTTCATTGGTTCAAAGAGCTGCTGCCTCACAAAAACGCATCAACGAGTTTTTAAAAACCACACCCGAAATTGTAAATCCAAACCCAAATCCTTTATCAATAAAAGGGAACATCAAGTTTGAGAACGTAAGCTTCACCTACCCTGATACCGGCATCCAAGCTTTAAAAAATGTATCATTTGAGATTAATAAAGGAGAGCTATTAGCGATAATTGGCAGAACAGGTTCCGGAAAATCGACCATTGCAAACCTTATTATGCGGATGTATGACATTGATAAGGGCGCTATAAAAGTTGACGATCAAAATATCCAACACATTAATTTAGAAGCATATCGCAGTAAAACTGGTTTTGTGCCACAAGAAGTTTTTCTTTTTTCTGATACTATTGCTCGCAACATTGCTTTTGGTTTGGATGAGTTGGACATGAGCAAAGTAGAACAGGCTACCAAAAATGCTGCAGTTTATAAAAACATTATCGCTTTTGATAAAAAATTCGACACCTATGTCGGTGAACGCGGAATAACCCTTTCTGGCGGGCAAAAACAACGCATATCTATTGCCAGAGCAATTATAAAAGAACCTGAAATTTTAATTTTTGATGATTGTTTATCTGCCGTTGATACCAAAACCGAAGAAGAAATATTAAACAATTTAGGCAAAGTGATGAAGGGCAAAACCAGCATATTAATTGCCCATCGTGTTTCTACCATTAAAAATGCCAATAAAATTTTAGTGTTAGAGAATGGCGAAATTGCCGAGCAAGGAAACCATACCGAATTAATGGCTAAAAAAGGGGTGTATTTTGAACTTTATGAGAAGCAGTTGCTAGAAGAAGAACAATTATCTTAAAGATTAGTGCTATTATTTGGAACTTTAATATTTTCTTTCTTTATTTAACCCATCAAATTTTAAACAACAACACATCAATGGGAGATTACGATAACAAAGAAAGAGAAGAGGTTTATTCTAAAAAGGTTAGGGCGGGCAAAAGGACTTACTTTTTTGATGTAAAAGCAACAAGAGCTGATGACTACTACATTACCATTACCGAAAGCAAAAAACGCTTAGAAGATGGAGTTTTCATTAAGCACAAGATTTTTTTATACAAAGAAGATTTTGAAAAGTTTGCTGAAGGTTTAACAGATACTGTTGAATACATCAAAGCTAACCAAGAGGTTGTTGAAAAAAGATACGAGTTTAACCCAGATCACGCAGCCGAAAAACCAAATAATGATTTTTCTTTTTAAGAAATAAAAAAATATAAACACTTAATTAAATGCCTAATCTTTTTTCAGATTAGGCATTTTTTGTTCAATAATATATTGAGTATCAAAAATTTAAAAAAATAATCGTTTTTTATTTTTAATTATTTACATTTGTTATAAATAATAATTAGAATACAATACAATGAACAATGGAACAGTAAAGTTCTTTAATTCAACCAAAGGATTTGGTTTTATTAAAGAAGACGGAACAAACAAAGAATACTTTGTACACGTTTCGGGTCTGGTTGATGAGATCAGAGAAAATGACGAAGTTACTTTTGACCTACAAGACGGTAAAAAAGGATTAAATGCAGTGAATGTTAAACTTGCTTAAGCAAGTGTCTTAATATAATCACATTTAAAGTCATCAAGCCATCGCCACCAAGCGATGGCTTTTTTGTTGTTTGTGTTTTTGGTTTTTAAGCCTATAAAGAGAGAGTGTTACTTATAAAGGAGAGTGTTTTTTCGCTACGCACAAATTAACTACCATATTTTTCTCAGTCCAAACATTAAGCCCACTCATAGCAAAAAAATTAGGCCCACAATTTAGTAATAAAGATGATGTTTTATTTTAACAGCGTTGCCTTCTTTTTTGCGTCATTATGATGAGTAAAGTTTTGGGTTGAGTGTTGGGGGAAGTAAAAATCTATTTGTTAAAAATACCTGCTTTAAGCAACGACCTCTATCATACTTCTTACAATAAATGATGTCATTTATCAAAAAACACAAGACTCCTTACCCTCTTGCCTTTGATTCAGAAAAATCACACTACTTAGGGTTTAGATATGAGTTACAGCACCTTGATAAATCTGAAACAGATAAACCTACTTAGGGTTAACTAATTTGAAGTCTCCACTATATCTATCTTTATTCGCATTATTATATTTTCTCGAAACTTAAGATTGGAATCGGAGAACCTCTAAACTTAATAATATGAGAAAACTATAATAGAAGAAAGAAATTTCTTAATTATGTAAAGAATATCAATATCACTTCATTTAGTTTATATTGGTCAATTCAAATAAAGCACCTTGATGACAGAAACTAACCGGATAGAATACAAGAGAGAGTTGACTGACACCTTAGAAAAAGAGGTAATTGCTTTTTTGAATTATAACGAAGGTGGAATTATTTATATCGGCATTGATAAAGAAGGAAAAGCAATAGGAGTTGAATACAGTGATAGCGACCAGTTAAAAATTAAAGACCGCTTAAAACACAATATCTCCCCTTCTTGTTTAGGACTTTTTGATGTACTAATAGAGCAACAAAAAGACTTAGAAATAATTAAAATCGTTATTGCAAGTGGCAGTGAAAAACCATATTTCCTTAAAAAATATGGTATGACAGAAAAAGGTACATTTACTCGTATAGGTAGTGCGGCAGAGCCAATGCCCCAAAAAATAATAGATAACTTATTTGCTAAACGAACTCGTAATTCTATTAGTAAAATTAAATCTAATCGTCAGGATCTTTCCTTTGGACAGCTAGCCATTTATTACGATGCTGTTGGCAAAAAACTCAATACTCAATTTGCTTCTAATTTAGAATTACTTAATGAGGATCGTATGTACAATTATGTAGCCTACCTGCTTTCTGACAAAAACAATAACTCCATTAAGTTAGCAAAGTACAGTGGCATTAATAGGGTTAAACTGATAGAAAACAACGAATATGGTTATGAATGTTTAGTAAAAGCAACTTATCAAGTACTTGATAAAATTGAATTAGAAAATAAAACTTTTACTCAAATAACTTCAAAAGAGAGAATAGAAACCCGTAGGTGGGATGCAATAGCTTTACGTGAAGCTATTATCAATGCTTTTATTCATAATGATTATACAGGGGAAGTACTCCCGAAATTCGAACTATTTGACGATAGATTAGAAATCACTTCTGCCGGTGGCTTGCCCGAAAGTTTAAGTCAGGAAGAATTTTTCGAAGGCTTTTCTGTACCCAGGAATAAAGAGATTATGCGTATTTATAAAGACTTAGGCTTGGTAGAACAGCTAGGTTCAGGTATTCCACGTATTTTAGAAAGTTATGACAAAAACTGTTTTATGTTTTCTGATAATTTCTTAAGAATGAGTCTTCCTGCAAAACGCCAAGCTAGCGGCCAAGCTAGCGGCCAAGCTAAATTAGTTGAAGCTTTCAAAAATTTGGTTACTCGAAAGAGAGAGCTTATAGGTGAACTTAACCCAGAAACATTCGATGATAAATTATTGATTAAATATAATAAAGCAGCAAAAAAACTTACATTAGAACAAAGAAAAATATTGAAATATACAGGCACTCCAAAGTCAAACAAAGAAATTCAAGAATACTCTCTAAATTTAAGAAAGCATAATGATAATTATAAAAAACACATAGCGCCATTATTAGAACTCAAAGCTTTGAAAAGAACCTTACCGAATGTCCCAAATAGCCCCTTACAAAAGTATTTCACCTCAGAAACTGGCCGTATAATGTTATGGATAGCAGAAAATGAAAGCACAGATTTCAATTATTAAAGTTTAATATTGGTACTATATATTAGGTTTTCTTACTCGTTACTTCAATTAGCCTCACGCATTAAACATGCTTTCCCTATCCAAGCTGTTTTTTTGCTCAGGGTAATATTTTGTATACCATCCATACAAAATCGCTCATTATTTCAATTTATCAAATCAGGCTAATACAGACAAAGCATATCCATCTACCAAAGCTAAACTATGCTTATTTATTTTTTATTAAAAACCTCCTAAATTCAGCACTTCATCAAACGCATCATTAATGACTAAAAATCAAATTTTAGGTATAGATTATCAGGCTTACAAAAATCAAAAAATTGGGACAAGGTTTTTTCCGTTTTCATTAATCTCGGATTTAATTTTAAATGAGGAGCAACACCTGAACTGGAAAACTATTGGTCACTCTTTTGAAGACAGGCCCATCAGGATGCTGAAGCTAGGTGATGGAAATAAGAAAATTTTACTGTGGAGTCAGATGCATGGGAACGAGCCTACCGCAACAGGAGCAATTTTCGACCTCATTAATTACCTTAACTCCAAGGATGGTAAGTTGTTGCTAAATAAGCTTACTATTTACTTGATCCCCGTAATTAACCCAGATGGTTTAGAAAGAAATACACGTAGAAATGCACAACAGATTGACATCAATAGAGATTTTTTAAGCTTACAGTCTCCGGAGGCAAAAGTTTTAAAAGGTATTTTTGAGGAAATAAAACCTGATTTTGCTTTTAACCTTCATGATCAAAGCAGTCTGTATGCCACCAGTGCCCAAAAAGCGGTTGCCATTTCATTATTAGCCCCACCTGCCGATGCAAATTTGAGAAATACTTGGTCTCGCACAGAAGCGATGAAGCTGATTGCTGGTATTAACCATAGCTTACAGAAGATAGTTCCTCAGCAAGTAGCAAGATTTAAAGATGAGTATGAACCTAGGGCTTTTGGTGATAATTTTCAAAAGTATTGCCCAACGGTTTTGATAGAATCAGGTTTTTTGCCTCATGACCCGGAGCGACAATATATAAGAGAGCTGAATTTCTACGCCATACTCACTGCACTTTACAGTATTGCCCAACAAGATTATCAGGAAGTTGATTTGATCAATTATGCTATGATTCCTTTTCAGAGTCAGGAAATGTTGCATGTAAAAATCGAGAACTGTGCTATCATAATAGATGGGCAATCTTATAGGGTAGATTTAGGATTGAATTATACAGAAATATTTGATAGCGCTACCCGTACGGTAAGTAAGCTTTACTGCTTAACCGATATTGGGGATTTGAATACGCAAAAGGCCTATGAGACTTTGGATGCCAGCGACTTATTGTGGATCGGTGAATTAACTTTAAATCAGCCTGCCTGTTTAGAATTAAGAGATCGGCATGCAAAAGTAGTTTGTGAATGGAAATCGGGAATAAGGATTTGAATTAGCTCAACAATAGTCTTGTCTTATAGTTTAAAAGCTTAAACATTGAATGGTTTAGCCAGTTTAGGTACAAGCAGGGTCTCTCAAAGAGGACCCTGCGTATTTATTAAGTGCTTTGCATCTCAGGCTTTCCCTGAAAATGCTGTTCGGTCTCATTTAAAGAATCAACTATGGTTAAGTTTTCTTCTTGTTGATTGGCTTCCGTAAGTTTACTTAGCGACTCAGCCTTGTATTTACCAATATCTGAAGGGTCACCAAAAAGAAAAAACATTTTTTTCCTAAATCCTTTTGCTTGGCTCACGTCTTTCCACATATCAATCACTTCATGGAAATTGATATAAAATGGATTTCCTTTTTTAGCCAGTTTATGGGTAAGTCCGTAAATCACTTTTTCTTCCTCAGGTTGGTAAGTTCCAAACATCCGATCCCAAATAATAAAGGTTGCACCAAAGTTTTTATTAATATACTGTTCTTGTGAACCATGGTGCACTCGGTGGTTAGATGGCGTAGCAAAAATATATTCAAAGGCTTTAGGTAATTTTTTGATATATTCTGTATGCACCCAAAACTGAAAGAGCACTGCAATTTGATTAGCGACAAAGAAAACCAATGGATGAAAGCCCGATAAGGCTACTGGTAAAAAGAAAATGATCTTGATATGCTGAATCCAGCTTAATCTAAACGAAACGGTAAGATTATAATTTTCCCCGCTGTGATGTACCACATGTGTAGCCCACCAAAATCTTTGATGGTGAGAAATACGATGCGACCAGTAGCTACAGAAATCGAGAAGAATATAGCAAGGAATTAACATCCACCAATTTAAATGCATGCGCCAAGGCATTAGGTTGTAAACTGCCACAACAATAAAAAAGAGGCCAAATTTCAATAAGAAAGCCACTACTACATTTCCAATTCCTACAAAAATGGAAGCAATAGTTTCTTCCTTCTCATAGATATCACGATGCTGATGCTTTGCTACAAACCATTCAATCAGTACAAAAGCAAACATAACTGGTGCGGCCCAGACAATAATCTCTGGTGCTTCGGTACTTAAGCTTGTAAGGGTATTTAAATCAATCGGTGATGCACCGAAAATGCTGTTATTCATAGAAAAAAATGTGCAAGAAATAATGGATTAAACCACCTGCTGATCGAACAGCTATAGACTACAAATGACGATCCCGGCGTCTTTAAATTTTAGGATGCTCTAAGATAAAAAAAAATGAGCAACATATAGCATCTAAGGGATAATGTATTTGCGAATGATGGCCTTTAGGACAATAACGTTAAACACAACAATAAGTTATCCCTGATGTTACTTTATATAAAAGGCAAGCATACTTTTTACTGATAAATAAAGCAAAGAAGTATTGGCATTATACTTTTAAGCTTATTTCGAAGTTATTTTGCAAGGTTGATTTCATTCTAAAACATTTAATTTAAAGCCGATGTCTGAACATCGTTTACTAAAACTTATACTGAACTGTTTTTTTGAAAAACAATTATTTAATTACTAATACTTACCTTGTAGGAAACTAAAATCTGCTAATATGTTCAAGTAATTAAATAGACTTAGGCTAAAGTCAATAAATTAATTGATTAGTACTCCTCCTTTTAAGGCACAATTTTATGCTATAAAATATAGGGAGGGTTTTTATATTTGTTAAACGTATAATTAATTCGCGTCTATGGGCATCAAACCCGAAGAAAGTACTCCATCTTTCATCGAAACAAATAATCTAGAGTTGTTACTGGCAAATCATGTACAGGCAATGTTAGCATACTGGGATAAAAACGAGGTCTGCCTCTTTGCCAATCAAGCGTATTTAGATTGGTTCGGCAAAAGCAAAGAGGAAATAGTAGGGAAAATGACCATGCTAGACTTATTTGGACCGGTCATTTACAATAAAAACTTAGCCCATATTGCAGAGGCGTTAAAAGGGAATACTCAGAGGTTTGAAAGAGCGAGTAAAAAACCTTCTGGCGAAGTTATTAATGTTATTGTAGAGTATTATCCAGATTTTATAGATGGCAAAGTGAGAGGTTTCTTTGTTCATATTGATGAACTGAATGAGGTAAAAACCTTAGAAAAGAACATTTCTGTTTTAGAACAAAAATTCAGAGACTTATTAGAGGTTTCACCAGACGCAATTATCATTACAGATCACAGGGGTACTGTTCAGTTAATGAACGGACAGGCCGAAAAACTTTTTGGCTATACTACAGATGAGCTGTTAGAAAGTTCATTTTTCATGCTTCTTCCTAAGGGAAATCGGACAAAGGCGGAAGCATCATGGGCGAAATTTATCTCGCGTATTAACGCTAAACAGACTAATCCGATACTCCAACTTAATGGCTTAAAAAAGGATGGAGAGAAATTCCCTATAGAAATTACTGTTTCCAAGATTCACACAGAAAACGGAATTAATATCTGTGCATCCATAAGGGATGTTTCAGAGCTCCGGGAATTGGAGCTGGTAGCCAAAAGAAAAAACGAACAAAACAGGATATTTATAGAACTGGCACCTACTGCTATTGCCATGTTTGATTTAGACATGTGCTATTTGGCCGCATCGGAAAAATGGGTTTCTGATTATAAAATCAAAGAAAAAAACATCATTGGACGCAGCCATTATGAGCTTTTCCCAGAAATTGGGGACGACTGGAAAGCCATACATCAAGCTTGTTTAAAGGGAGAGATAAATAAGTGCGATGAAGCTTCCTTTGAAAGAGCAGACGGCACCATACAGTGGGTGAGTTGGGACATTAGGCCTTGGTATGTTTATGAGGATAAAATTGGGGGCATTATCGTGTACACTGCAGACATTACCCATATTAAAGCAAAAGATCTTGAAAAACAAAAAATAGAGGCTATACTTGACCGAACAAATGAAGTGGCAAGGATTGGTACTTGGGAACTGGATTTAATTATGAATAAGGTTACTTGGAGTAGAGTTACCAAAGAGATCCATGAAGTAGAACCTGAATTTATTCCTCAACTTGAAGCAGGCATCAACTTTTACCGAGAAGGCAAAAGTAGGGACACCATTACCCATGCTATCACACAGGCTATGACTAAAGGAACTCCCTTTGATGTAGAAGTTGAACTGATTACAGAAAAAGGCGCTCTATTATGGACACGCGTTATAGGCGAGTCCGAATTGAAAAATGATAAATGCGTGAGGATATATGGTGTTTTTCAAGACATCAATAAAACTAAAAGAGCTGAGGAGTCTCTCCATACTTTAAATGAAGAGCTTAGCACTATTTTTAACGCCGAAAACGTCTCTATTATAGGTACAGATACTAAAGGAAACATCACTCATTTTAATAAAGGAGCAGAGCGTTTATCCCAATACTCCCATCAGGAAATGATCGGAAAACAAACACCTTATTTAATCCATCTTGAAGAAGAGATTTTACAAAGAGGTAAAGAACTCACTGCATTATATGGCAGAAAAATTGAAGGATTTGATGCGCTGGTTGAAGTGCCAAAAAAAGAAGTTTTCGAATCAAGAGAGTGGACTTATGTTAAAAAAGACGGCACTCATTTACCTGTTCAACTGGTAGTTACCGCCATTAGAGGTGCGGATGATGAGCTAAGCGGTTTTCTTGGCGTAGGTACAGACATCAGTGCTATTAAGGACGCGGAAAAAGAACTTAAGTCGGTTTTAGACATTACCATTGATCAGAACGGAAGACTCCGGAACTTTGCGCACATTATTTCGCATAATTTAAGATCACATACCGGCAACCTAGACATGGTATTAGATTTATACATCCAAGAAAATAAAGGGATTGACCAGAATGAATACATTCAACTTTTACTAACCTCACTTAATAACCTTAAAGAAACTATTGCTAATTTAAATGAGGTGGTATTGATGAATAACTCCACTGAAAATTTAGTACCTCTAAACTTATATAACATTATTGAAGCAACCACTAAAAGCATTAGTCAGCTAGCTAGTTCAGCTTCTGTAGAAATTAGAAATGAAGTCGACAAAACAACTACCATACTAGGTATCCCTGCTTATGCTGAAAGCGTGATACTTAATTTCATCACCAATGGCATAAAGTACAGGTCGTATGATAGGCCTTCGTTAGTTACTTTTTCGGTATCCTATTTAAAAGATTTTCTTGTTCTCAAAATAGAAGACAACGGGATAGGAATTGATTTAAAAAAGAATAGGGCGAAGCTATTTGGGATGTATAAAACTTTTAACGGCAATAAAGATGCTAGAGGGATAGGTTTGTTTATTACAAAAAACCAAGTAGAAGCAATGGGCGGAAAAATAGAAGTAGAGAGTGAATTAAATAAAGGAACAATATTTAAAATTTATATGAAATATGAAAAAAATTGAGATTGCTTGTATCATTGACGATGATCCTATTTATGTGTTTTGTACGAAACGAATTATGGACTTGGCAGATTTTTGTGAGAGCTTTTTGATTTTCCACAATGGTAAAGAGGCTTTAGACAAGCTGTCTGCAATTATTCAAAGAAATGAAAACTTACCAGAAGTAATTCTGCTAGACCTAAACATGCCTGTGATGGATGGATGGGAGTTTTTAGAAGAGTTTACAAAAATACCAGCATCCAAAACAATTACCATTTATATTGTGACCTCCTCTATCAACCCTGAGGATATAGAAAGAGCCGAACAGTTTGACAATGTCAACAACTATATTGTAAAACCGGTAACTGCTGAAAAATTGATGCAAATATTAAAAGACATCTAATAGCTTAAGATATCACTAGTTAAGCTCATAAGAACGCTCTACTTAGCAAGCTTAAACTGGAGTTTTAAAGAAAATAAAAAAAGCCTGCTCATTACTGAGCAGGCTAAAATTAATCATCATTAATCTTCTATTTCCAACCACCGCCAAGTGCTCTGTACAAATTAACTACAGCTTGTAGCTTTTGCAACTCATCATTTACGCCACTTAATTGAGCAGTCAATAAGGCTTGTTCTGAGGTAAGTACATCCGTATAGTTTGTTGCAGAACTGTATCTTAACAATTCATTGGTATAATCCACTGATTTAGTCAAGGCTTCAATCTGCTTTGTTCTTAAGGCATGCTTTTCTGATGCCGTTTGATAAGCATACAAATAATTAGAAACTTCCGTCCCAGCAGTCAATAAAGCTTTTTGGAAACCATAGTAAGCTTCCTCTTGTGCCGCTTTTGCGGTGATTAAACGAGCTTTGTTTAAACCTCTATTAAAGATAGGTTGTGTTAAACCGCCTATCAAGCTATAAAATATAGAATTATCAAACAGGTTCTTCATTGTTAATGAAGATAAACCTCCATTTGCAGTTAAAGTAAGTGAAGGATAAAAATAGGTTTTAGCCAGATTGGTGTTCTCATAAGCCGTTGCAAAAGCAAATTCAGCCTGTTGAATATCTGGTCTGTTTTTCAGTAACTGAGAAGGCACACCTGTTTTTAAATCTATTTTAGCAGTTTGTTGATCTAAAGTTCCTCTTAAGAATCCGCTTCCTGGTTTTGCCAATAAAATATTTAAAGCATTTTCCGTTTCACGGATACTTCTTTTCAAATCGGGAATGGTCACTTCTGCAGCATAGCGGTTGGCTTCACTTTGCACTACTGCGGCTCCGTTTACAATTGCAGCATCTTTTAAAGCTTTCATGGTTTCTACCGCTTTAATCCGGTTTTGTAAAGTCTGCTCTGTAATTTTCAGCTGTTTATCCAAAGCCAACAACAAATAGTAGCTATTGGCAATATCACTAATCAATTTAGTTTGCACCGCTCTTTTAGCTGCATCAGTTTGTAAATAACTAGCAAAGGCAGCTCTTTTTGCACTTCCTAATTTTCCCCAAACATCAATCTCCCAAGCAGTGCTCAGTTGAATTTTATAAAGCTGAGTTTCAGTATTGATATTAACCCCAGAAGGAAAGTTTAAAGCTGCCTCAGATTGTTTATTATCCGCCACAGATAAATCTAAATTTAAACTAGGCAGGTATGCTACTTTGCTCAAACGTAGTTGAGCAGCAGCACTGTTCATCCTTTCCAGTGCAATTTTAAGATCCAGATTTTGTTGCAAGCCTTCTGCAATTAAGTTTTGCAAAATAGGGTCTGCAAATAAATCTTGATAAGGTAAATCTGCAATATTTACGGTATCTGTAGCACCAGTCGCACTTCTGTACAAATTATCCGTATCGGTAAATTTCGGTGTCTCGTATTTTTGAGTCACTTTACAGGCGCTTAAGCCCAGCATAAAAATGCTGAGGGCTAAGCTGTATTTGATATAGTTCTTAATCATTGTTTAATCCTAATTTTTCATCTTCATTTTCTTCTTTGCTGAAATGTAAAGAGGTTTGACGCCTATCTCTTACGCTTTCATCAAAAGGAGATTTACTGCTCACTTTCTCTTGTAAATTTTGGAATACGATAAAGAGTATAGGGATCACAAACACCCCGAATACTGTTCCAAAAAGCATTCCTCCAACTGCTCCTGTTCCAATAGAAGTATTACCTGCCGCTCCCACTCCTGTGGAAAGCATTAAAGGCAATAAACCAAATATAAAGGCTAAGGAAGTCATTAAAATTGGACGAAGACGGGCAGTTGCTCCATCTAATGCCGCTCTTAAAATGGTCATTCCTTTTCTTCTTCGGTCCACCGCATACTCCACAATCAAAATGGCATTTTTAGCCAATAAACCCACTAGCATAATTAAGGTAATTTGGGTATAGATGTTATTCGCTACTCCAAATATTTTATCGAAAATGAACACACCAGCTAAACCCATCGGTAAAGAAACAATTACGGCCAATGGCAATAAGTAACTTTCATATTGTGCTGCCAATAAGAAGTAAACAAAGATTAAACAAAGCGCAAAAATCAAAATAGTTTGGCTTCCTGCTGATTGCTCTTCTCTGGATAAACCGGAGAATTCGTATCCGTATCCCGTTGGTAATGCTTTTGCCGCTTCTTCTTTTACCGCATTTAAAGCGTCCCCGGTACTGTAACCGTCATTAGGACTACCTGTAATTGCGATTGCAGTGTAAAGGTTAAACCTAGATATGGTTTGTGGTCCGTACACTTTCTTTAAGCTTACAAATTCTGTAATTGGCGCCATTTTCCCACTTCCGGTACGTACATAAACCTTGTTCAAACTTTCTAGATTTTCTCTGTACTGCGGATCGGACTGATAAACCACACGGTATTGCTTTCCAAACTTGTTAAAGTTAGAAGCATAAACACCACCATAATAACCCTGCATTACGCTCATGACTTCACTTACGGTTAAGCCTGCCTGTTTAATTTTAGCAACGTTAGTCGAAATTTCATACTGTGGGAAATTAGGGTTAAACGAAGTAGATGCGTATTGAATTTCGGGACGTTGATTTAATGCGGCCAAAAACTCATTTGATACCTGCGTAAACTTCTCAATCGTTCCACCAGCTTTATCCTGTAACTGGAACTCGAAACCACCACTCGTACCAAAACCCTGTATAGTTGGTGGAGCAAAGAAAATGATTCTTGCTTCCTTCATCCCTGCTGTTTTGGCAAACAGTTCACCTATGATGGTTTTAACATCGCGTTCTCTTTCATCCCAAGGTTTTAACCTTGAAATTACCATTCCGTAAGAACTACCTACCCCACTTATCATCCCTCTACCGGAAATCTTAAGGGTCGTTTTAACCTCAGGAATTTCTCTTACTATTTTATCAATTTTATTCAGAATTTCTTCCGTACGTTCTTTTGAAGTACCTGGAGGTAATGAAACATCCGACATAATGGTACCTAAATCTTCATTCGGGACGAAACCTTTTGGAGTGGTTTCCATGGCCCAAATTAAAGCACCCACAAACACAAATATCCCAGCAAAAGCAATCCATTTTCTTTTAGAAAGATAATAAACGTAGCTTTTGTAGCCATGGTTCATCCTGTCAAAGGAAGTATTGAAAGCTATAAAGAAACGGTCTTTAAGCCCTTTTTTAGAATCAGGGTGTTCTTTATCATGAGGCTTCAATAAAATTGCACAAAGTGCAGGGCTTAATGTTAAAGCGTTGACCGCCGATAAGATAATAGCAATGGCCAATGTCAATCCAAACTGTTTATAAAACACTCCGGAAGAACCACCAATAAAACTCACTGGGATAAATACAGATGCCATTACTAAAGTGATGGAAATAATTGCGCCTGTAATTTCGCTCATCGCATCAACTGTGGCTTTCTTGGCAGACCGATAACCACTATCTAGTTTGGCATGCACCGCCTCCACCACCACAATGGCATCATCGACGACAATACCTATGGCGAGGACGAGCGCAAATAGCGTTAGTAAGTTAATAGTAAAGCCAAATAAGCTCAAGAAGAAAAACGTACCTATAATAGCTACGGGTACAGATATGGCCGGAATAAGTGTAGATCTAAAATCCTGAAGGAAAATAAAAACCACAATAAAAACCAATATAAATGCTTCTAATAAAGTGTACAGTACTTTTTCAATAGACGCATCTAAGAAATCGTTCACATTAATTAAAGTGGTATAATGGATTCCTTTCGGGAAGTTAACCGATGCATCTTCCAGCACTTTAATAGAGCCTTCAATTACATCCTTAGCATTAGAACCTGATGTTTGGTTAATTGCGAAACCTAAGGCTTCTTTACCATCCAATTTAACTGTACTTGTGTATGCTTGTGCACCCAACTCTATACGGGCAATGTCTTTTAATTTTAAAACCTGTCCGTTTTCGTCGGCTTTAATGATGATATCACCAAATTGGCTTTCACTATCTAAGCGACCGGTATATTTTAAAGTATATTGAAAAGACTGGTTTCCCTGTTCGCCCAACTGACCTGGTGCAGCTTCAATATTTTGATCTGCTAAAGCAGCGCTAATATCTGAAGGCACTAAACTATAGGCAGCCATTACATCTGGCTTCAACCATAAACGCATGGTATAAGTAGACTGTCCAAAAGCACTTGCATCACCCACACCATTCACCCTTTTTATTTGAGGGATAATGTTGATTTCTGCATAGTTCTGGATAAACTTACTGTCATAACGTGGGTCATCACTGTATAAACCAAAGATTAACACGTTACTGGCTTGTCTTTTAGCAGTAATTACACCTGATTTGGTAACCTCAGCAGGTAATAGTGGTGTTGCTCTGGCCACACGGTTCTGCACATTTACTGCGGCTAAATCGGGATTGGTTCCTAATTTAAAGTAAATGGTAATATTAGCTGAACCATCATTTCCGGCGGAAGAGGTCATGTATAGCATGTCCTCTACCCCGTTTATTTGTTCCTCTAAAGGAACCACCACGCTGTTCATCACTACATCAGCGTTAGCACCTTGATAGGATGCAGATACTTGTACCGTAGGTGGGGCAATTTCCGGATATTGCGATATAGGCAATGTAAATATCCCCAGTAAACCCAATATCACAATGATAACAGAGATTACGGTGGACAGGACAGGCCTTTCTATAAATTTCTTAAACATAAAACTAATTTGCTTTGTTGAGTATTGAGATAAAGGCTATTTTTTTAATGCTACAAAGACAGAATCTGCTGGCTGAACATTTGGGTTGATTTTTACGCCGTCTTTTAACGATGCAAATCCTTCTACCACAATTTTATCTCCTGCTTTAAGTCCTTTGGTGACTACATAAAAATTACCCTTAGTAATTTCCATAATCTCTACATTGATATTGCTAACCGTATTGCTATCCGACAGGAGGTAAACAAACTTTTCGCCTTGAATATCTGAGGTTGATTTTTGAGGAATGATCAAAGCATTTTCCAAATGTTGAGGTATTACGATTATAGCGCTAGAGCCAGATCTTAATAAGCCTGATGAATTTTTAAATGTTGCTCTTAAACTTGAAGACCCTGTTTGTGTATCAATTTGACCGCTTACGGTTTCAATGTTTCCTTTAACAGGATAAATGCTTCCGTCTGCCAAGATCAAAGAAACCTCTGGAATTTGCTTGATTTTAGCTTCTAATGTTGCTCCTTTATAATCTCTTGCGATAGACAAAAGTTGCTTTTCATTTAAAGAGAAGTAAGCATAAATTTTCTCGATGTTTGAAACAGTAGTTAGTGGCATTGGACTGCTACTGCTCACCAAAGCACCTACTTTATAGGGAATATTCCCGATTACACCACTTACTGGACTGGTTACCGTGGTATAGCTCAAATTGGTCCGAGCGTTAGCCAAAGCGGCTTTAGCTTGTGCTAAGTTTCCTTTTTTTGCGGTTAAAGTAAGCGCTGCATTTTCTAAATCAAATTTACTGATGATGTCTTTTTCAACCAGTGGTTTTGTTTTTTCATATTGTAATTGCGCTGCACTTACTTCAGCTTCTGCACTTTTTATTGCAGCAGTTGCTGTACGAACTTCCTGCGCATATTGAGGAGCATTTATAACAAATAAAACTTGTCCTTTCTTTACAGTAGCACCTTCATCAACATAAATTTTCTCTATGAAACCATCAACCTTTGGTCTAATATCCACATTTTGTTGCCCCTCTAACATTGCTGGATAAGAAGTCTCCAAAAACGTAGTTTGTGGGTCTATTTGCACTACTGGGTAAGCCTGTGGGCCCGATGGTGCTTTTGTACTTTTACCGCCTGATCCTCCGCATGCACTAAAAATAATGCTCAATCCTGCTAATAAAATTAAAGGTGATCTTGTTTTCATGTTTGTACTTATTGTTTGTGATTTCTATTAAAAATTATGCTACTCTTTTATTTATTCTGTAATTAATTTAAACACCATGGCTTTTCTTTCGCTCAAGAAATCCTTATATTTTTCTTTATTCAAGTCTAAAAGTTTACGATATAGGGGCGCCATCACGATAGGGTAAGCCATTAGCGAGAAAAGGTTGATCACGAAATGAACAGGGTCTGTTTTTTTTATTGTTCCTTTTTCAATTTCTTGCCTTACTTCTTCTATAAATGCAATTAATGCTTGACTTTTCTTTTTCTCTTTTAATAGGACATTTTTACTGCATATTTCTGTAATCAGGAAAGATTCTTTGTAGGGATATTTCAAAATTTCATTCATATATACCTCAATCAACGATTTCAGTTTATCCTTAAAAGCTTGCTTAGAATAAATAACATTATCCAATTGATTCCTCATAGTTTCTACCGCTTCATTATATACGATCTCAAATAGGTTATCCCTTGATCTGAAATAGTAATTAATTAACGAACGGTTTACCCCTGCTGCATCAGCGATTTCCTGAGTTGTTGCATGAAGATCTCCTTTAAAAAAGAAAATCTCTTTTGCCGTTGCTTTTATGTGTTCTTCCTTATTCAATACGTTGCCTTAACTTTAATGTTTAACAATTTTGTTAACAAAAGTATTATATGTGTTATTGTGAAAAGTCAGTAAAATCTCATTTAACAATTATTTAAGGTTTCATAGGTATCACTAGAATGAAGAATAGCTTACAAAACACTCACTATAAACAACTTAAAACTTAACAAAAGACTTTGTAATGGTTTTGATACAGTTATAAGTTATTCGTTTTCAATACTCTTAACCTTATTAAAAGTTAATTTTTCGTTAAAAAATCACCTTTGTCGAAAAAAACCTCAAATTTGTTTATCTTAATTCGAAATCAAAAAAGGAACAAAATGTATAAAAAGATAACTCTAGGTATTGTTGCATTATTAGTTGTGATTGTAGTTGCCTTGGCAAGCATACCTATCATATTTAAAGATAAAATTGTGGCGGGTGTAAAAACTGCCATCAATAAAAACGTAAATGCAAACGTCAACTTTGAAGACATTGATCTTAGTATTTTAAGCACCTTCCCGAATTTGGGCATACAACTGAATGACCTTGTGGTAATTGGCGTGGATAGTTTTGCAAACGACACTCTGGCAAACATTAAAAATTTAGAGTTGAACCTAAACTTAATGAGCGTTATTAAAGGCGAAACCTACCAAATTAACTCGGTTAACCTTTTTGAGCCAAATATTTACGCTAAGGTTTTAAAGAGCGGAAAAGCGAATTGGGATATTATAAAGGTCGATTCTACTGAAACGCCAACTACCGACACCGCTGCAACAACCTTTAAAGCTAGCTTGCAAAAATACAGTATCGAAAAAGGAAATATCATTTACGATGACGCTTCCTTAGGCTTTTTTATGGACATTAAAGATTTAAGCCACACCGGAACTGGGGATTTCACGCAAGACTTATTTCAGCTAAAAACAGAATCAGACATACAGCACTTAACTGTAAAATACGCAGACATCCCTTATTTAAATGATGTAAAGCTAAACGCAGATTTACCCATTGATATGGACTTAAAAAACATGAAGTTTAGTTTTGGGGATAATAAAATAAAATTGAACGAACTGATTTTAGCAATGACAGGTAGCTTGGCAATGCCAAACGATACGGATATGTTGATTGATTTTAAGTTTGATGCGCAACAATCGGATCTTAAAAACTTCCTTTCTTTAATTCCTGCAATTTATGCGAGTAACTTTAAGGATATGGACGCTAGTGGTAAATTTGCTTTCAACGGATTTGCAAAAGGTATCTATAACGAAACTTCTTTACCCGCTTTTGATGTTAATTTGAGTATCAAAGATGGTAAGATAAAATATGCAGGTTTACCGGCATCTGTAAATGACATTCAAGTCACTGCTAAAATAACCAACCCTGATGGTGTAATTGACCATACCGAAGTTAACATCCCGGCATTTCATTTAGCTTTTGACAAAGCTCCTATTGATGGAAGGTTATTTGTAAAAAACCCAACCAGCGACCCTTATATCGATATGGCTTTAAAAGGAAAGCTAGACTTAAAACAGCTGACAACTATTTTCCCGATGGAAGACATGACTTTGAGTGGGATTTTAGATGCGGATGTACAGGCTAAAGGAAATAAATCATCCATTGATAAACAGCAGTATCAAAACTTTAACGCATCCGGACAGATGCTGGCCAGTAACTTTGTTTATACGGGTGATGCAGTTGCAAAACCTGTAAGCATCAGTTCAGCAAAAATGACTTTTAATCCGAAAAACATAACGTTAGCAAATTTAAATGCTAAAGTTGGTAAAAGTGATTTTGCTGCAAATGGAAGCATCACCAATTACCTAGGCTATATTTTCAACAAAGACCAGTCATTAGGAGGAACGTTCAATCTGAACTCGAGCTTAATGGATATTAATGAGTTAATGGGACCAGAAAATACGGCCACCGCTCAAACTGACACCTCTAAACTAAGCTTGATAAAAGTACCTGCAAACATTAACTTTTTAGCAAATGTAAACGCCAAGCAAGTTTTATACGACAACTATAATATCTCAAATGCTAAGGGTGCTTTATTGGTAAAAGACGAAAGTGTTTATTTTAAAGATATGGCCTTGCAGATGCTAGGTGGTACAGTAAAAATGAATGGAATGTACACCACAAAAGATCCTAAGAAACCTTTTGTGGATATTGATTTTGGCATCGAGAAAATGAGTATTCAAAAAGCTTTTGCCACGTTTAATACCATTAAGCTGTTAGCTCCTATTGCAAAATATACCAGCGGAGAGTTTAGCACTAACCTTAAATTCAACTCCCTGTTAAAGCAAGATATGATGCCGATTTACTCGAGTATTAATGCATCTGGCTTAGCAAATATTATTGAAGCTGTGATTGATGGATTTGAACCTTTAAACAAATTAGCTGCTGGTTTAAGTAATAACAGTCTGAAAAAATTAGAAGTTAAAGATTTACTGACGAAATTTAGTATTACTGATGGAAGATTAAATGTAGCGCCTTTCAATATTAAAAAAGGGGATGTTTTGATGAACATAACAGGTTCTAACGGTTTAGACCAAAGCATGGATTATGTTTTAGGAATCAACCTACCAAGAGCAATGTTGGGTAAAGCAAACGAAACAGCAAACAGCTTATTAGCTAGCTTAAACAAGAAAGTAGGTAGCGATGTATCGGTAAATGATATGGTAAAAGTTAATGCACTTTTAGGCGGAACAATTACTAAACCAACCCTAAAATTAGATTTAGCGGGCGATTTGAAAAATGAAGCAAAAAGCATCATTAATCAAGTGGTTGCTGATAAGAAAGCAGAGTTTGAAAATAAAGCAAAAGAAGAGGTGACAAAAATTACGGACCAAGCAAAAGAGAAGCTTCAACAAAAAACCGACACCTTAAAGAAGCAAACCGAACAAAAAGTAAAAGACGAAGTGAAAAATAAAATCAATAGTTTCTTTAAGAAGAAAACAGATAGTATTTAATATAGGCTTAAAGCCGAATAGATAGAAACCTTAATTCCAGCTTTCTAATTAAATAGAATCTTATGTGATTAACCTTCCTTAAGGTAGTTAAGTTGGCATACACCTCTCTTTCAAAAGGAAACATTTACTCAACAATAAAGGCTTGGTTTATAGTACATCAGTACAAAAAACCAAGCCTTTATATTTTTATTATAAACTTATTTGAACAGTACCTTAAAGGCTTTACTTTCCTTTAACGTGGTGTCTGTTTATCAAAAGAGTTGGTAAAAGAAACTCTCCTGTTTATTTTCAAACCGCTTATTTTACAATTAATTTCTGAGAGTTTATTTTACCCTCTGCATAAACCACTGTTACAATATAAGTCCCCTTTTTAAAGTGAGCTACGTTTATCACTTCTGAAGTCTCGTTTACTGCTAATTGTTTCTCATAAACTACACGTCCCAATAAGTCGGTAATTATAACTTTAGCACTTGTTGCGGATAAACTCAATTGAATTGACTCTGTAGCTGGATTAGGGTAAACACTTAGCTTTTCAACATCATTCAAACTGAAATCTACAGCTACTGGACTATATACCTTTGTTGTCCCGTCGATATCCTTTTGAACAAGTCTGTAATAAGAAGTACCACTTATTGGCAGTTTATCTTCTAATTGATACGTATTTAAAGCATTACTTGTTCCTGCTCCCTTTACACTTCCTAGTTCTGCCCAAGAGTTTGCATCTTCACTTCTTTCTACAATAAATAAGTCATTATTTTTTTCAGAAGCTGTTTTCCAAGAAAGCACCACGCTGTTTCTATTAGGAGTAGCATTAAACGAAGTTAGGCTCACTGGTAATACACTTAAATTAACTAAACGAATAAGTCGGTTACCTGATCCACCTATCAATAACTTACCATCTGGCTGTTGTAAAAAAGCTCTTACGGTACTTGGATCTGCAGGAATATCTGTTCCGATATCGAAAGTAGCATCTTTTGTTCCATCAGCGTTAAGTCTGATGATATTATTAGGAGTATTAGAAACACCGTTATAAGTGCTAATCCCTTCTCCGTGTATTATAATTTTACCATCGTCTTGAACGGTAATATACTGAGGGTGACTAGTTCCGGTATTGACTCCAGCACCTCCAGTATTGAAAGCTACATCTAAAGTCCCATCGCTGTTTAAACGGGCGATTTTATCGGGAGCTGCTGCAACTCCATTATACGAGACGGAAGCCCCAACTACTATGATCTTACCGTCAGGTTGTAATGCTAAATACATATTTGCATTATTAAACCCTGTTCCTCCAACATTGAAGGTTGCGTCTAAAGTTCCGTTACTGTTTAAGCGAGCTATTTTCCCTACATTGATTGCTCCATATTGAGAGTAATATCCAGTAACCAAAATCTTTCCATCAGCGTTGACATCTATACCTCTTACTTGTTGGTTAAACTGTCCGTTTCCGTTAAAAGTATTATCTAATGTCCCATCTGAGTTGAGCCTAACAAAATGTTTCGTATCAGCTACTCCTTGAAAAGAAGCGAAGTTACCCCCAACTAAAATTTTACCATCAGATTGAAAAGCAAGGGTATAAGCGATTGTTCCACCTCCTATAAATCCAGTTCCGATATTAGCATTAAAAGTATCATCAGGAGTTCCATCAGCATTAATTTTCGCCAAACTCTGCACAGATTCACCGTTTAAAGAATCAAAAGTTCCCATTACATAAAGGGAACTATCGGCTCCAAAAGCAGCTCTTACTGGCACTTTAGAAGGCAAACTTGCGAAACCGGTACCAATGTTTGAACGATAATCATTGTCAATACTTCCGTCAGTTTTTAAACGCATGATACCGTTAACAACCGTATCTTTATAAGTCGTGAAAGTTCCAATAACAATAACTTTTCCGTCCTTCTGAAGTTTCATATCCCAAACCGTACTGTTAACACCTGAACCAGTATCGAATGATGGGTCTGCTACGTACTCTTGAGCTTGTACTTTTGCTACTAAACCTACGTTTACTAGCAACATTAATAATAAGTAATTGAGTTTCATGTTTTTTTAATTTAGTTGTCTTATATGCCCAAAAGACATGTGAACTATGAGTATGGTATGGGCATATATATCCCCGCATTCTAACTGTATTCAGTAATAAATGCAGGGATTTATACCAAGAATAATTAATTGCTTTTTTGTTTTATTTTTCTAGATAGTTATATTCAAAAATGTAATTTCCTGAACCTAAATTGATAGAGACTGTATCCCCCTCTTGCTTTACGCCTTCGCGAAGCAATGATTTAGATAAAGGTTTTCCACTTTCTCTAATTGCTGAAACTTGTGCTTCGGGAAGAATAATTGTTGCAGAAGAATTGGGAGGGATAGTAACCTCAAGCTTAAACACTCCGTTTTCTATCTTCCATCGAGAAATTATTTCACCATACAGTGATGTAAATTCTGCATTTGCAGTTGTAAGTTTGCCTCCAGGTTTTGGTTCAATAATAAAGTGCTTATATCCTGAGTGAGCAATATCTGGTTTTATTCCACCTATAGTTCTGTACATCCACTCCCCAATAGCTCCATAAGCATAATGGTTAAATGAGTTCATAAACTTATTCTGAAAAGTTCCATCTGCTTTTATACCATCCCAACGTTCCCAAACTGTGGTCGCTCCTCTTTTAACCTGAAACAACCATGAGGGATAAGTTTCCTGTAGTAGTAATTTGTAAGCGATATCATTGTAACCAAAACGAGTTAATACATGACATAGATAAGGGGTACCTACAAAGCCTGTAGTTAAATGGTACTTATACTCTTTGATATTGTCTACTAAACGTTTTGCAGCTTGCTCTCTTAAATGCTCCGGAAGTATATCAAAATGAAGTGCTAGCGTATAAGCTGTTTGTGTTGATGAAACCAGCCTTCCGTTTGGAGTGAGATATTCTTTCGCAAAAGCTTCTTTTATCAATGGTAAAAGATTTTTGTACTTTTTTACATCTTCTGTTAACCCTAAAACCTCTGCAGAGTTAAGCATTAATTGAGTTGAATAAACGTAAAAGGCTTGCGCAATTAAGTTCCTATCTGTAATTGCTCCTTTTCCGTATCTATCATCTGTAGGTGTATAAAATAACCAATCCCCATAGCTTGAGCCTACTGTTGATAGGTATTCTTTACTGGTTGTTTCAATAAAGTTCACCCACGCCTTCATGCTATCATATTGTTCTTCCAACAAACGTTTATCTCCGTATTCTACATAAAAATTCCAAGGAATTATTGTTGCAGCATCTGCCCATGCTGCTGTTCCGGAGTAACGTTCTTCTCGAACATTAGGTATCACCACTGGCACATTACCGTTCTTTAGCTGATCTGCTTTAAGGTCTTTAAGCCATTTTGTAAAAAAACCTGCTACATTCATATTATAGGTAGACGTATTGAAGAAAACCTGCGCATCCCCAGTCCATCCTAAACGCTCATCACGTTGTGGACAATCTGTTGGTACATCAAGAAAATTCCCTCGTTGCCCCCATTGTATATTATGTTGCAACTGATTTAGCAAGGGATTAGATGTTGTGAATACACCTGTTGGGTTCATTTCTGAATATATAGCGTATGCTTTTATATTTGTTGAATCTAGTTCCCCGTCATAGCCTTTTATCCTAATATAACGGAAGCCTTGAAACGTAAAATGAGGTTCCCACTCTTCTGTTCCTTCTCCCTTAAAGAAATAGGTGTTTTCCTGCTTTGCTCCCCTCAAATTATCAGTATAGAAATTACCAGCTTTATCTAAAACTTCTGCATGATGCAAAACAATAGATTCACCTGACTTGCCTTTTAATTTAAGTTGTACCCATCCTACTAAGTTTTGACCAAAATCAATTACACGTTCTCCTTTTGGAGTAGTAATATATTTTATAGGATAGAAAACCTCTTGCTTTTTCACAGGCACACTACTACTTGCAATAAGCTTATTTTTATCAATATCAACCTCTTTAACGTTTTCCCATTTACTATCATCATATCCTGACAACAGTACCTCTTTATTTTCTTTTCGAGCATCGTAGGTTTCCCCATTATAAATATCGGAAAACAGGATTGGGCCATCAAAAGAGTATTTCCAGTCCTTATTTGACGTTACAGATTCTTTAGTCCCATCTGTATATTCTAATTCAAGCTGATAAAGCAAGGCAAGTTCTTTTCCGTATAAATTACGTTTATTATTGAACTCCAAGTAGCCTCTAAACCACCCATCTCCTAATGTCACAAAAGCAGTATTATCACCTTCTTTCAATAAAGAGAGGACATCATAAACTTGATATTGCAAGCGCTTGTGGTAGCTTGTCCAACCTGGAGTAAAATGCTCTTCCCCCACACGTTTTCCGTTAATTTTGGCTTCGTATAGTCCATGAGAGGTAATATAAAGCCTTGCCTTTTTCAGTTTTTTTGAGGTCTTAAACTCTTTTCTGAACATTGGACTTGGCATTGGTTTTCCATTTGTTTCTACGGAAACCTGTACCCATTGAGCTTTCCACTCTTTAACATCAAGCAAACCCATTTCCCAATGATTCACCTCACTCCAAGGAGAAACCTTACCCTTATTGTCCCATACACGAACCTGCCAATAAGAGCGTTGACGCGATTTTAATGCTGGACCACCATAATTAACGAGTACTGATTGGTTAGATTTTACTTTTCCAGATTTCCACAGTAAGCTTATACCTTTTGTGATAGCTCTCTCATCTTCTGAAACTCTAATCTCATAAGCTGTTTGAACAACGTCCCTCTTTTGAGATATCAGTTTCCAGCTTAAACGCGGAACTTTAACATCTATTCCTTCTGGATTATCACGGTATTCGCAAGTGAGATCTTTTAAAACAAGAGTCTGTGCATTAACCGAAGAAGACAGTATCCCAAAGAAAAGTAGCGTTATTATATAACTAAATTTATTACTGCAATTTCTAAGTGTATGCTTTTTCATAGTTTTTTTAAAAATTCTCATCACCATAAATATTAACTTCAGCAAGGCTTGTGTAAAGAGCTGTTTGTGGAGTCCAAGTTGGGGTAATCGCTAGAATATTTACTTTAATATATCTCACTTTTGGTTTTCCGCTTATATTAAACACCTGACCAACATGATCGTAATCTGCCGTTTGTATCAAGTGGAAAGTATCTCCGCTTAACTTGGTAAAATCTGTTCCATTAAGACTTCCCCAAACTTCAAAATCTCCGAAACCATTATGTATTGAAAGTCTTTTGAAAAGTTGAATTTTCGTGATGTTGACTTCCTGTTTCATATCAATTGTGAACCAGCAAGGAAAACCAATTGCACCCGCAGCAGAAGTAGTTGGGGTATGCCAAAGCGTACTTATGTTATCATCGATCATAAGCTCAGGAGGGCTTTGTGGTCGATAAGTATTGGTAGTGATTGTCCATTCTCCTTTATTGGATATTACGGTATCCTCTACAATAATATTTATTGATTTTTGGACTTTTTTGCCTCCTGTAGAAATTTCAACTAAAAAGTCTGTTGCCCCGGACGGGATACGGTTTGAGGAAAGAAAGTCATTTAAAGCGTCTGAGTTCTTTGAAAGGATTGTTTCGACTCCATTTACAGAAAATATTATTTTAACATCAATTTCATTTCCAGTCTGATTCTGCCATGAAAACTTAACTCCCTGTGTATTAGACTCAGTGACTACAGTGTTTATAACATCTTCTATTAAGTAAACCTTTAAAGGTAAAATATTGAATGGTTTAACTTCGGTTATTAAGTCTGCTTCGATATCTTTGACCGTTATATTTAATATATACTCTTTATTCTCTAATCCATCTATAAAGACTTCATCATTTTTTTCACTAGATGTTTTATAAACAGTTTCTTCGATTCCATTATCAGTGTATTTAATAACTACCTCCATCTCTCTTTTAGATGGATTATACCAGCTAATATTACTTGCACCAGGCTCATCTTCTATAGCTACAAATTCTAAAACCTTTTTATGGTAATTACTCTGTGGGGTACCATAGGTTCCTTCATCTACTTTACAGGATGTATACATTAATGCAAACACAGCAAGCAGTGCATACATTTTTATATTGTTAAATTTCATGGTTTACTTTTTAAATGTCATTAATTTACCGCAGCCTTCTGCTGGGTATATAAGGTTCTCATTTCTTGAAGTTTGCTAGCATATAAAGAGTTGCTGGCAAGGTTTGTTGTTTCTTTTGGATCATCTTTTGTATGATAAAGTTCTTCATAATCATACTCAGTATAAATCATATACTTATAATCCTTAGCTACAACACCCTCTACTTTTGGTAGTTGTGGCGAATTAAAAACGGTATGGCTATAAAAGAAACTCTGACGATCAGGACTAGTTCCGTTAGCTACTTCCACTAAATCTTTACCCTGCATAGTTGATGGGACACTTACTCCAACGAAGTTTAGAATAGTGGGTGCTACATCAATATTAAGAGATGTTTGGGAAACTTTCCCTTTTTTCAACTCGGGAGAACGAGGATCATAAACGATCATCGGTACGCGTATAGATTCCTCAAAACCATACCATTTCCCCATCATACCATGCTCCCCTAAAGAAAATCCATGATCGCTCGTATAAATGATAATGGTATTATCTGCTATACCCAGATTTTTCAATTTCTGAACAATTGAGCCAACAGCTTCATCTATACCTGTGAGTGAACGATAATAATTAAGCGTATTGCTTTGAAGTAGTTGTTTAGTTGAAAAAAAACCTTCCCATCTTGCTCTCGCTATATTCTGATTTGTCCTGAAGAAATCGGGAAAACTGTTCCAATATTTTGGGTCCGCTGTTTCTGGAACAGGAACATCCACTCCAGAATAAGTGTTTTTATAGCGATCTTGTACCAAATAGGTTGCTGGACTACCATCAACTTCATGGGCTGCACTAAAGCTTACAGAAAGGCAAAACCTCTCGCTACGGAAGCGGTCAAGAAATTCAAAAACTTTTTCTTGAACCACGTCCGTATTATGTACGCCATTAGTTTCCCACGGAAGGTTTCCTTGCCAGTAATTAAAGGTAGTAGAGGGCGGGTTATTTCCCACTCCATACATGCCAATCCATCCTGTTTTATATCCTGCCTTTTTTAAAAGCGAAGGATAGGTTTGATTTAAAGCCTCAGATGAGAAATTACTGCTAAAGTTATTTATTTTATGTCTCCCTTGGTATTGCCCACTTAATATACTTGCCCTACTTACCGCACAAACCGCAGTAGTTACATAAGAGTTTTCAAAAGCAATACCATCAGTTGCTAGTTTATCTAAATTAGGAGTCTTAATAATTGGATGTCCCATTATCCCTAATGCTTCTGCCCTGTGACTTTCGGCAACAATGACAATAACATTTGGTTTTTTTTCTCCGACAGTCCCTGGATCTGTCGGAGTAATTGACGCTTTCTGATTGGTTTTAGAACACTGAAAATGAATCATAGCCAACAAAAGCAAGCTAATGGTTAGGGAAATGTGTTTTAACTGTTTATACGTCATCTTTGTTTGATTTATAATAATTACCAACCTGGATTTTGTCCATGCAAAGGCATATTTGTAATTTCTCCTAAAGGAATAGGAAACACCTTAAATTTATCTGTCCATGCATATCTTTTTTCAGCAATAAAGCGATCATAGGTAAACGTATTGTTGTTTTTAGTGATCAACATACCTGTAACAGCTTTATCTGTTTGATCTAGAATATTCCATCTACGGACATCAAAAAAGCGATGCTCTTCAAAACAAAGTTCTACTCTTCGCTCGTTCCTTATTCTTTCACGAAGTAGCTCTTTACTCGTAGTAAATTTGCTTTTCACGTTTGGCATTCCTGCTCTTGCTCTTACTTTATTTAAAGCGGTTAGTATTTCATTGGTAGGAGTTGTATTTGCCTCATTTTCTGCTTCGGCATAACTCAAATAAAACTCAGCTAAACGAAATATTGGCCAATATGCTTGCCCTGATGGACTTGAAGCGCTTAAAGTTCCATTTCCTCTAGTTGGGTCCATAAACTTTTTGATATAATACCCAGTTCTTGTATAGCGCCTGTTATTAGACACTTGATCTAATCCATTTTGGTAGATTTGAATGTTGTAATCATTCGCTCCCTTTTTTCCCCAATAAGCACCATTATAGTATATAAAAGCTGTTAATCTTGGGTCTCTATTTGCATAGGGATCCTGTGGGTTATAATCTGTTGCATCTGTATTAAGGATAGGTGTTAACTTGTCTTCATCAGCATATCCTACAATAGGAGGCTCTCCAGATATTGTTTCAAAAGCATCTACAAGTTCTTGCGAAGGGTTCGTTCCAGCTTTATGGTTTCCGGCACTTGGTATACCATGTACGTAAGCGAAGTGACCTAAACCATTATGCGGGTTAGGGTGTTGCCAAATAACTTCTGCCATATCAGAGCTACCATTATCCTTTTGCCTAAACAACTCATAGGTATTAGAAACAGGCAAGTTATCTGAATGATAGTATAGCTTATACTCTCCAGTGGTTTCTGCTAAAGTGATTACTGCTTTAGACGCATCTGCGGCAGCTTTCCATTTATTGATATCATTTTCTGGATTATTAAGTGGGCTGGCATTGCTCAAAAGTGTTCTTGCTTTGATGGCAAGCGCTATCATTTGAGTCATTCTTCCAACTCCTACTTCAGTTGCACTACCACTTTGATGACGTCTTACGGGTAAATCTGCCAATACTTCGTCACATTCTTTCGCTATCCAATTGGCACATTCTTCAAAAGTATTTCTTTTAAGTTGTCTAAAATCGAAACTTGCTGGATAGCTTTTTTCAGTTATTACTATGCCTCCATAGTACTTTACCAGTTCCGCATGAAAAAAGGCTCTCAATAACCTAGCTTCTGCAATCCACATTCTTTTTTGCTCACTGGTAATGGCATTACTTCCGCCTTGATCATCAACAGCTGTAAAGTCGATACTTTCTAAAAAGATGTTTGCCTGGCGAATACCGTTCCAATAGATGTCCCATAATACCGCTGACCCTCCACCTCGTCTTTGCACACGAAGAGGGTTATAGGTGACTGATAATCTGCCCGCATTCCATCCTGGATCATTTTGTAAATCATTATCTGCAGCCTCATCGCTGTTAACTGCAAGCATCCTGAAAAAACCATAAGCATCAAAATATGGTGGTATTACGGCATATATTTCTGCCAAAAAACCCCTTGTCAAGTTCGGATCTTTATAAGCTTCTTCTCTAGTCAAAACACCGTCAGGTAGCTTGTCTAATGGATCTTTCCCACACCCCACAGCTCCTAAGAGCATAAAGCACAGCATTAAATATTTTATATTGATTTTCATTTCTTTACTTATTAAAAACATTAACTAATTCATCAGAAAGATGCTGTAACACCAAAATTATAAACTTTGAAAAGCGGGTGGACAGTTCCATCGCCGTACCCCATTTCTGGATCATAATCTTTGTTTTTCATCTTGTCCCAAGTAAATAAATTCAACCCTGTAAAAAACAATCTTATAGAGTTCGCATTTACTTTCTTAGTCCATTTGGTTGGGAATGTATAACCTAACTCTAAAGTTTTTAATCTCACGAAAGAGGCGTCCTCAACGAAGTAACTATTTGCAATTTCATTGGAGTTGCTATTTACAGTTAGTCTGGGATAAGTGATTTCTTCACCTGCTGCATATCTTTCAGGAGTCCATCTACCTAAATATCTTTCTAAGTTTAGGTTACTTGACGCAAAAGCACCTTGTCCGCTGATGTACAGAGACTTCATTGCACTTCCTTGAATCAGACCTCCAAGATCAAAGTTTTTATAGTTTAAAGAAAAAGAGAAGCCGTAGTTAAGTAGAGGTTCGTTAGGGTAACCGATAACCACTCTATCTTTTTCATCTATTATTCCATCTCGGTTCTTATCTACATATTTAAAATCTCCGGGCTGAGAAACGGCCCCTAAGCCACTTTGATCTGCCCAGTTATCAATTTCATCGTAAGTATTAAAATAGCCATCCACTTCGTATCCTACAGCTTGGCCTATCATTAATCCAGTAGTAGGATATCTTAATGACCAAGTATCATCTCTTAAAGGCTCATCCTTAAAGATGATTTTGTTACGGGCATAACCTACATTACTTCTCAACATAAGTGATAAGCCATTTTTGAACACCTTATTATAGCCTATCTCCAGCTCATAGCCATGGTTTTTTACTTCACCAAAATTTAATGGAGGAAGAGCACTTAAATTACCGAAGATGGAAGGTACCGTACCTCTAGTTGTTAATACATTACTTCTTTCTTCCTGAAAATAATCTGCAACTATTGAAAAATGCCTAAAAACGGTTGCATCTATACCGATATTTGCTTTTTTGGATGTTTCCCAAGTGATATCTGGATTACCTATAAAGTTTTCTACAGTTGACCCGTTTAGATCCGACCATCCTACGGCGGTTCCTGTAATATTTGTTAACCCAGTGCGGATTCCGTAATTATCTTGGTATAAAAATCTTGCGCTCGACATACGGTCATTACCTACGATACCATAAGAGCCCCTTATTTTTAAATTATTAGCAAACAATAAATTTTTTCCCCAATCTTCTTCTGTAATTACCCATCCTGCCGCAACAGCTGGAAAAAAACCGTATCTGTTACCTTTTGCAAATTGCTCAGAGCCATTATAACCCATGTTTACTTCCGCTAAATACTTGTTATCGTAACCATAGGTAAAACGACTGGCAAAACTTCGGTAATTATAAGGCAAGTCAGCATTGATATGCTTTTGTTCCTGTTGGTATAACAACAATCCACCTAAATCATGTACTCCAAATTTTCTTGCATAGTTTGAGGAAAATTGCAGAGTGGAGTTTGATAAAAAGCCCGATGTAAGCTGTGCATTAGAAAGGTTTGTATTTGTTCCTTGGAATAATTGATACTCAACCTGGTTTCCTACAATTACAGACTGATAACGTTCAAAGTTCCTTTCTCTACGTTGCGTATTGCTTGCCCTTGAATCAAAAGCAAAAAGTCCCTTTACTGATAGTCCAGGTGTAATGTATTTACCTAAGTCTTGATTTAAAGCAAATGTTCCTGTTATATTATTTCTGGTTTCAATTACGTAACCACTTCTATTTAAAACCCCATACACAGGCCAGTCAGATATTCCTTGCGGGCTGTTTTGCACTTCTCCTGTTGGAGTGAGAGGGTTAAACAAACCGGCAGGCATTCTTAATAATGAGTTTATCATGTATGATGTAGCATCCACACCTGACTGCCCATAGATTCCAGCCGCTCTGTTTTGTTTTTCTATATTTCCGGCCAACTGTAAAGATGCTGTTAGTGAACTATTTAGCTCTGCATCAAAATTAGTACGGAAGTTATATCTTTTTAAAGTGGTATTTGCCTCCCATTCTGTCTGATCGGGTTCAAACAATCCATCTTGAAGAAGAGCTCCTGTATTGATGAAGTATTTAACTTTGGGTGTTCCGCCTGAGATATTTAGATTATATCTACTTTGTGAAGAGAATGGTTTCGTGATTTCATCTAACCAATCAATATCTGGGTACGCTTCAGGAAAATCTTGATTTTTCCAATGTGCTAGCTCATCATCTGTATACATTCTTGTGCTTCCTGCATTTATACGAGCTTCATTCATTAAAACCCCATAATCATATGCATTTAATCTTTCGGGAAATACGGTGAAGTTTTGTAGTGACTGTTCGGTAGAAAAGTTAATACTCTGTACACCAGCTTCTCCTCTTCTTGTAGTAACAATGATAACTCCATTTGCTCCCCTTACACCATATAGTGCTGTTGAAGAAGCATCTTTAAGTATACTTATACTTTCAATTTCGTTAGGATCTAAAGAGTTAAGAAAATCAGCTCTTTCTACCCCATCTACAATGATTAAAGGATCTGAGCTATTGAATGTTCCTCTTCCCCTTATCCTTAACATGTTACTTTCTCTTCCCGGTTCTCCAGAACGTTGGATAGCTGTTAAGCCTGGCAATCTACCAGCTAATGCCACACTTAAGCTTGCTGCAGGACTTTGTTTTATTTCTGCACTTTTAATTGTAGAAATAGCTGCTACGTTGCTAGCTTTAGATTGTTGACGTCCATAGGCGGTTACCACAACTTCGTCAAGACTACTGCTTGACTCCTTTAAAATAACTGTAATTTCTGTTTTATCAAGTACTGTGACTTCCTGAGAAGCAAAACCCATATAAGTAAAAACCAATATACTGCTCTCAGAAGGAACCATAATGGCATAGGTACCTTCTATAGTTGTAACTGTTCCAGTATTTGTACCTTTAATTTTTATACTTACTCCAGGTAAGGGTTCCCCTTTGCTATCTGTTACCTTACCTATGATATTTTTTGGAATCACTCCTTTTTTCAGAACTCCTTCTTTACGGCTTATAACTACTGTCTTTTTGTTAATTTCATATTTAAGAGGCAGACCACGAAAGCATTCATTTAGTACTTGGGTAACATCTTTATTAACTGCTATTAGTGTTATTGGCTTCAGTCCCTCAAATATTTCTGAGTTACATAGAAAATCAAAATCTGTTTGATCCCTTAGCTGATTGATCACCTCCTCCAGAGGTGCATTTTTTATATTTATATTAACGTTTTGCGCATAGCCTGCAGCGCTAACTTGCAGAAAGGTTGCTATACATAATATAAAGGTTAGTTTCATAATCAGCAATGATTTATAAGACATACAGAGAAAACCCCTGTATATACCGACTATAAATGCCACGTATTTTTTATACATTTGAATGTTTTGTTTAATAAGTATTGTGTCAAAGCAATTAATTGGTAAACTTAACCCAACAGCTATTTAAGCTGCAAAATTGGGGGCGGGCCAGCCCCCGATTTGTTTAGTGTCAAGTTATTTGTTAAAGTAAAGTCCTTATCGCATAACCGTCACCCTCCTTCCTTCTATTTTAAATTTGATAGACTCTGTTAATTCTAGATTTGCCAATAACTCGGCTATATTTTTATTCCGAGAAAATGTGCCCCAGAATTTTTTGTCCTTAACATCTCCTTGGTACTCTACTTCTACATTATACCAGCGGGACACTTTTTTCATAATGCTTTCTATACTTTCATTATTAAATCTGAAATATCCATTTTTCCAAGCAACAGCTTCCTCTACATCTGCTTTAGCTACTTTTATGCTATTACCAGAATAAAAAGATTGTTCTCCAGGTTTTAATAAGGAGCTTTCTTTTACTCCCTTCACATTTACAGAGCCTTCCAAAAGCGTAGTAATCACTGAATCATCATCTTTATATGCAGAAAGATTAAATTGAGTTCCTAATACCTGAACCTGCATATCTCTAACTTTAACTATAAAAGGCTGTTCTGTATTTTTTGCTACTTCAAAATAACCTTCACCTATCAGTTCAACATTTCTCGTGTTTCCTGTAAAGCGAGAAGGATACTTTAATGACGAAGAGGAGTTGAGCCAAACCTTTGTACCGTCTGGAAGAACAATTTTAAACTCTCCTCCACGAGGGATTGTAATCTCATTGTATTTACTATCATTACTCTTATTAGAGCTGTTTACATGATATACAAGTTGTCCTTCTCCAGTTTTATTAATTTCTGTACTTCCTTCATTTGCAATCAGCCCATTTCCTGCTTCCTCAAGCACCACTTTTTTGCCATTTGCTAAAGTTAGTATTGCCTTACTTCCTCCAGGGCTTAAGCTCTGACTAACCGTTAAGTCATTTTGTTGTGACTGTTTCTTTTCTAAAAAAAGATAGCCTCCTATTGACATAAAAATTAATAAAGAAGCTGCTATAGCTAACTTAGGGAAGAATCGATATACGCGATTAGGTTTATTGATACGTTGATGAATTTTACTATACATCTCCACAACTTTTTCTTCTGGTAGATCTTCACCTCCCTCCTGATCAGTAATTTTGTCGAATGCGTCAGCAACTAGCTGTTTTAACGAGGCTTCATCTTTTGCTTCATTAAAGTGCTCAAAAAGAGCTCTCACTTCTTCAGCACTACACTCATTTTTAAGAAATTTATTAAAAAGTTGGTTTATCTGGCACATTGGTTTCTTACCCTTTATATACTGTTACGCTTGAAAAACATTTTACATTGACTCGGAATAATAAAAAACAAAAAAAAACTTTTATTTATTCAAGCTATAGCTGTTAGATCCAGTAAAAAACACAGCTTTTTTTTCAATAAAACAAGCACATAAGTAACTCATAAACAACACAGTGAGACAAATCAGAAATACCAAATAAACCTAGCCGTAGAGTATTTAAAAGTTTGAAGTAACTGTATTGAACTCAAACTTAACTTGAAAGTATTTAGAAAAAATCGTACTTTGTTAGCTCCAACAAATTAGACCAAATTATAAATAAATATTATAAGATATTATAGATCAATTTAAGTTAGCTGAATAACGCTGTTTCCTAACTTAACCTTGATTTAATCTTCACTTTACAGTTTGTTAAAAGGGAGTTTATAGTTTTATAAAATTATCGAAAACAATATATTATGAGCGTTTTAACAGAGTCTCGTCAAAAAGAACTCATTAAATTATTAAATCTTGGGGATGAAGAGGCTTTTAATAAACTTTACACAGCGTATATAAATCCTATTTACAAAAGGATCTTATTTATTGTAAAAGAAGAACATATTGCGGAAGAACTGTCACAAGATCTTTTTGTGAAAATATGGAATAAAAAAGAGGAAATTGATGCTGAGAAATCATTTAAATCATTCCTTTATACTATCGCTCATAATTTGGTATATGATTTCTTACGTAAACGCTCTCGCGATAAACGAATGGTCGATTGTTTTACGATGAATGCTGTGGATTATTATTGGCATACTGAAGAGGCTTTTCAAGTTAAGGAGACTCAAAAAATAATAACAGAGGCTATTGCCAATCTTCCTCCACAAGGTAAGCAAGTATTCACACTATGTAAATTAGAAGGCAAAAGCTATAACGAGGTTAGTTATTTATTAGGAATTACTGCCGCTACAGTAAATAGTCATATGGTAAAATCGAGCCGCTTTGTAAAGGAATACATCTACCGGAATTTTGGCAACAACGTATTAGCCATTGCAATAAGTTTCACCTTACTTTTTGAGAGATTTCTATAATTGGGTTATTCTCTGTGAGAAGTAACAACCTGTCTTTATATTTACTTACCTAACGATTTCAGCAATATTATTCAACCTCATAAACTATTAATATATAAGAAGTACCATATATTAATAGTTCAAAAGTTACCACAAAAACAGGTTGACTTTCCCTAAAATTGATCTATAGCCATTAAAGCACTATTCTAAAGAAAGAATTGATTTCGATTTCTTCTTTAGAGCACTTCAGGCGTTTTAATTGCATTACTATAGAAGATTTTTTTCATCTCTCATACTTTCAAAGCAATTAAAAGTGGTCCCCCTCATTCTTGAGGTTTCTTCGGCAGTTACTATTTAATTATCTTAACCCCTTTTGGCGCCTCTATTAGTGATTTTATTTTCCCACTTGCAAGTTTTGTATGTTTTATTTTCACTAGCCCATTAGGTGTAGGGAAGGTTCCTTCTACAAATTTAAGATCGCCTAAGTGTGGTACTATTTTCAAAACTTTGCAACCTGGCTCTATAACCTGTACACCAAGTACATGAGCTGTAAGCCATGATGTTGGCCCGGAAGCCCAACCATGAGCCAGGCTATGTCGCAATTGTTTATAGCTATACCCACCGTAACTAGCGTGGATGTCAATTTTCCCTTCTGGTAGTAGCTCATCGATTCTACCCGCATTTTTCATCCAGTTCAAATCAAAATCTTCCCAAAAAGTGGTCGCCCCCATATCAAGCATACCACCCCAATAATCTCTAATATTATTAATTGCACCTTGATAATTGCCTGCTTTTGCTTTCGCCTCAAGCATGTAGTAACCATAGAAAGTAGAGAAGTCTTTCGTTTCACCTAAAGAAATAACTTCTGCATCTGCCTTTTCCGCTGGTATTAATCCAGCTAAAACCATTAGAGAAGTTGCTTGTTTATTACCCACCGCATCTGGAACGTATTTTTTCATTTCTGCAACTGTGGCTTCGCATTTTTCGGCAGTTTCTATTTCTCCTAAAAAACGACATAATTGTGCACCATCGTTTAAAGTCATTATCATCATAGCTTGTAGACCTGCATGTACAGCTGGTTTATTGGCATACGTAGGCCAATCCATAAATCGCATCCCATCTAATTTTTCATGTCCATCTTTAACTTTAGTAATGAGTAAATTTAATAATGGGACTAAATAATCTTTTTGTTGCTTGAGGTAAGCTAGGTTTCCTTGATACTGATACCATTCTCTCTGAATCCGTATCCACCACATAGAGTATGAACTTATGTTATTCATCCAATTGGGTAAAGGCGTGACATTTTTAATTAGATCTAAACTTTTCGGTACTACTTCATTGTAACCAAAAACATTATTGATAGCCATTACTTCGGGGTGCATATCACCTACCCAAACTAATCTATCTCTTTTTGGTCCATCCCATAGATATTGTTGCATATTCAGGTGAACTGTATAAGCACCAGTCATCCAGATTTTATTCAATCTCTCGTCACTGCTCTTAAAAGAACCCAAATAGGGTATGTCACGAAAAACAAACATGGCTCTTACTTCCTTCAATAACAGTTCTGTATTTTCATCAACCAAATCTATACGCACAAACCTAAAACCAGTATTCCCAATTTCAATACCTCCAAGCCAAGGCACATTTAGAGTAAAATCTCGCATTGCATGATCGTTTGTTGCACCTTTAATCGTATCAATATTTGACATGGCTTCACTTACAGACTCACCAAAACGTACTCTTACTTTAACTGACGATTTTTTCTTCATCATACCGGTAAGCAATTGGATACCACCGTGTATTTCTTTACCAAAATCTAATAGAATACTGGCTTTGTGACCTTTGTGATTTTTTAAAATTGTTAAATCTTTATTCACTAATTCTGCTTGCCCATTTCCAGCCTTTAAGAGGGTCTGAGAATTATTTACATATATTCCAGTTTCATCAGATTGCCATAAAATCCGTTGGGCAGTCAGGTAAACTTTTGCTCTATTATCTTTCTCGCTTATGTATTTTTTTTCGGGACTAAAAACTGGAGGCAAAGGTGACTGTGCTAAAACGAATGTATTTGTTGCCAGTAAGAGTACTAGATTTATAAATAAATGATTCTTAAATTTCATAATATTAGATATTCTTTTAAATGTGGCAACATCAACAAGATGCTTAGACCAAAATACTGTAGCAGCCTGTTCAGTTATAATGACTTTATAAGGGCTTTTCTTTCTAAAAGGGAAAATTCATTATCGCTGTAAACAATCACTCAATCCTAAATCATTTTCCTTTTATTGATTACGTTAGTTTTATTACTATTTCTGTATCAGTTGAAGTAAGGATAGTCTCATGTACTATTTTGGCATTTCGGTTACCGATTATATTTAATCTTTTGCTGTTGAAATTACAATTAATTGGTTTACTCTTTATCTGGCTCTACTATATGACAGAACCAGATAGGTTCAAACATAAATAAGTTTTTTTCAATAGGCAACCTGCCCTGTCCTGTTTTAATAAAAAGGTAAAGTCACATAAAACTTTATAACTAATACCATGACGAAAACTGTCAAAGATTTATACTCTCCCTGTTTTTTATGGTACTCTATTTAAAGTGGAGCATTATTAACGTATTAGAAAAGGTCATATAAGTTGATGTGGGGTATTTCCTTAAGCTTTCACTTTTGCAAAGACTAACCATTTTAAGAGAACTACATGTATAGTGATGAAAGTTGCAAGTTGAGGGAACTCAAAAAAGTTAATAAAAGGCTGCTCAGAATTTCGTATTCAAGGAGCACAAGTACTTACCTCGAGTTAGGCAGAAGACAAATGCTATAAGAAGTTATATTGATAGAGATTAGCGTAATTACGGTCCACATTCATATGCTAAAATCAAATCGCTTTCTTATAAGAACAAATTCGACGGTAAGTCGGTGAAAATATTTTGGAAACTATAAACTATAATAGGCTACTTAGTTTCTCTAAAAAAAGCAAAGTTTTTTATAGTTGCGGATTAATTACTCTTAGTAAGTCCGGCTTCATCACCACACCGGATTGTCGCCATATTTGTTGGCCTTTTTTAAATAAAATAAGTGTGGGAACACCTTGTACTTTATATACTTGGGCTACTTGCTGGTTCTTATCAACATCTATCTTAATGATACTGATTTTATCGCCTAAATCTTTTTTTAATTCTTCCAATATCGGAGACATGGCTTTACATGGCCCGCACCAAGTTGCGAAAAAATCGACTAATACTGGTTTGTCTTGATTGATGATTTCTTTAAAGTTTCCCATTTCTACTTTGCTTTAATATCCCAATTAATTAGAGTTCTTTTTAAAACTATTTACTACCCAACGTACAAAATCCATATTGAGTGCTAAATAAAGAACCAAAACAATTAAAACCCCTTTAACTTTACCAAAGCGTAAACCTATTAAAATTAGAATCCCTAAGGTAATGATATGACGATAGATGAAATATTTTGTTGGTTTCAAATCAGCCTTTCTTATAGTTCACTATTGCCCATTGACTATTTACCATTATTTACACTGCCGGTTCTTGTTGACTTAAACAGTGGAAACTGCCTAGACCCCAAATAATATCTGTTGAATCTATACCAACGGTCTCCCTATCAGGAAAGCACTTCGCAATAATTTCTATAGCGATTTTATCTTTATCACAACGGTAAGTGGGCACAATTACATGAGCGTTACTGATGTAAAAATTAGCATACGATGCAGGTAAACGCGTCTCCTCGTAAACTACCGCATCTGGCATTGGTAATTCAATAATATTCAGTTTTTCGCCATTTATTAAACGCATGGCTTGCAGTTCTTTTAGGTTAGTTTGTAGCAATTCATAGTTTTCGTCTTCAGGGTTATCTTCTACCACAGTTAAAACGGTATTGTTATTTACAAAACGTACAGTGTCATCAATATGCCCGTCAGTATCATCACCAACGATACCATCACTCACCCACAGCACTTGCTCTTGTCCGTAATAATCTTTTAAATATTGTTCTACTTGTTGCTGATTTAGTTGTGGATTTCTGTTGGTGTTTAGCAAGCAACTTTTAGAAGTTAAAATGGTGCCTTCTCCGTTAAACTCTACCGAGCCACCTTCCATAATAATTCCAGGATGATAAACGGGAATATTAAAATGTGCTCCAATTTTCGTCGGAATTATATCATCCATATCAAACGGAGGATATTTACCGCCCCAAGCGTTAAAGTCCCAGTCAACAATTACTTTCTTCTGCTCGGCATTTGTATTAACCAAAAAAGCAGGACCATGATCTCGGCACCAAGCATCATTACTTGGGTTAAAATAAAACTCAACTTTAGACAAATCCGCTCCTGAAGCTTCAATATGCTTTAAAGCAAAAGTTTTCATTTCTTCATCACGAACATTGATTCTCACTTTTTCACTCAATGCCAAATACTTTATAAATTCTGCGTATCGCGGATATATAGCATCTATTTTTCCTGGCCAACTTTCTTCTTTATGAGGCCAAGTAAGCCAAGTAGCTTCATGCTTTGCCCATTCTGGTGGGAAGGTGTAGCCTTTTTGTGTTGGTAAAGTCAGATGACCGCTGTCCGAAGACGGCAGATTGGATGGCGAGCCTGTAGGGGTCAGCAGTCTGCTGTCAGAGGTCTGAAGTCTGGATGCAGAGCTTATAGGAGTTGTCTGTCCCACATTAGAAATTTGCTGGTCAACGGATGAACCTATATTATTTGAATTACTCATTGTAAAGAGTTTTTTAAAGCGATTAACATGGCGTGAATTTCTTCACACTGTTTATATAATTTATCGAAATCTGATTGTGTGATTATATTTCTCCTTTTACCTAAATGTAAACACCCAACCACCTCGATATTCGAACGAATTGAATAGGTTAAAAATCTTTTAAATTCTGCGTTAGATTGGTTAGTACTACCTTCAGCTATATTTAAAGAGACTGAATCAGCTGCTCTCCGAATTTGATCTGAAAGAACAAATTTTTCATTAGATGGAAATGTCTTCGTCAAGCTATCAACATCTTCTGTTAAATCAAGTGATTTTTGCCAAACTCTTAAGCCCTCAAATTTGAATGCCATATCGTTTTAATAATATTTCCTTTAAACAATAATACTGCCGACCTAAAACTGCTGACTTCCTAAAACATCATAAAAGTTCGCCTCCCAAACTGCGGACTGCGGACCTAAAACTGCAGACTCCTTACTCCTCATCAATATACCGCTTCACAATTTGCCCGTAAGAATCAATACGGCGATCTCTTAAAAAAGGCCAATGTACTCTGTAACTATCTGTTTTAGCAAGGTCAACTTCTTGAACATGAACCTCCTCATTATCCACAGAGCCTTTGTATAATAATCTCCCGAAAGGATTAGCTATAAAAGAACCGCCCCAAAATTTAACTCCAGCTTCCTCACCTACCCTATTTACACCCACAACGTGAACGCCATTTGCAATAGCGTGAGAACTTTGAATGGTTTGCCAAGCATTATGTTGCTCATCATTTGTTTCTTCATCTTGTGTGGTTGCCCAACCAATTGCAGTAGGGTAAAATAAAATCTCAGCCCCCATTAAACTAGTTAAACGAGCAGCTTCTGGGTACCATTGATCCCAACAGATTAAAACACCAATTGTAGCAAATTTGGTTTTAAAAACTTTGTAACCTAAATCTCCAGGAGTAAAATAAAATTTCTCGTAAAAACCTGGGTCATCCGGAATGTGCATTTTACGGTACTTCCCTAAATAAGAACCGTCAGCATCTAAAACCGCGGTGGTGTTATGGTATATTCCTTCGGTACGTTTTTCGAAAAGTGAAGCAATGATTACCACGCCAAGTTCGGCAGAAAGCTTTTGTAAAGCATCAGTGGATGGACCAGGAATAGCTTCTGCCAACGCAAAATTGTCGTAATTCTCTTCATCGCAAAAATACAGCGAAGTAAAAAGCTCCTGTAAACAAATAATCTGAGCTCCTTTTTCAGCAGCTTCTCTTATCCTAATGGTTGCTTTTTCTAAATTATCTTCTTTGTGTGGCGAGCAAGACATCTGCACCAAACCTAGCTTAACGTTTTTCTTCATGGTATTGTCTCAATAATTTCTGCAAAAATAAGAATTGAAATTGATAAATATCCGATGATTATAAATGCTTATCATCTTTTGACAGAGTAGCGATACTATAACCGTTTATCTAAAGTTCATCTCTATATGATCAAACTTAATCCAAAAACATTCCAAAAAAAAATGCCAACCTCCTATAGAGATTGGCATTATCAAATTTCAAAAAAAAATATTAATTAAAGTTTTCGATTACTGTTGATGCTAAAAGTTCTAAATACTCATCAACCGCTTGAGATACTTTTGCAATGTAAGTCGCTTTATCTGCGTCAACAAGTTTGGTTTGCTTAATGGTTTTGTTTTGCCTGTACTCTACGCCAAATGCATAACCCTTTGCGTTTTTTGCATCCGCCATTTTCGATACTTTTTTCTTCTCAATTACGCCGTCAATTTCAATTGGATTTCCCTTTTTAGGCAATACCATAATGGTAGTTTCTACGTTACCAAGTTTTCCATCACCTTTATTCACCAAAAGTCCTTTATAAATAGCCGCTTCTAAACCTGTAGTTCCCTTTAAAACGCTTAAATTTCCTCCACTACTTTTTGTTAGGTTTAAGAAACTGAAGTTCATGCCAAACTCCAAAATTGGAACACCCATTTCTTGCGAAATTTGTTCATTAACATTTACATAAGTTCCCTTTTTTGCGATATCCGCAATGCCCGCTAAACTACCCAAGCCTTTAGAAAGACCTCCTATTGTCTTTTGAGTCTTAGAAATTGCGTTGTCAACATTGGTGGCTTTATCTATTCTAGTAGTTCCTGTAGCCAAAGTATAAATGTAACCTCCAGCATCAATAGGATTCCCTCCAATAGCTTTATTTACTTTCCCTGACTGGAAGTATGGAATTTTAGAGGCCACGTCCTCTCCTACCAACTCGAATCCAGCATCTTTCAACCTCTTAGAAAACTTTTGATAAGCTTTATCAGTAATACTTTGGATATCATCTGTTGTTAGTCCTGCATTTAAAACTGCAGCAATTGCCACCGTTTCCTTACTGTTATCACTGTTTGTGGACGTGGTAGATGCATCTTCAAGATACTGATAACCAATATTAAACTCTTTAATGTAGATTTTTTTAGGAACCTTATTGAGTTTTCTTGTTCCTACTTCTGTGATGTCTAAATCACTTTTTGAGATAATTTGTGCATTTGCAATAAAAGGCATTGCTAATAAAAGAAGAATTAAGTTTTTCATGTTTTACGTATTTTTAAGTTGATGTAAATAGTTTCACTTATTTGGCTTTATTAACTCAAAATTATAGCAAAACCAATATAGATTAATACCCATTTATACTGATTTTTAAAATCAATTGAATTAAGTAAAACGTCTAAAAAAAGAGTAATAATTAAATTATTTTCGGTATTAATGAGGCATTTTTTTGGAAATATGATTTACCCTGCTAAATTTGAAGGAAGAGGCAGAACCAAAAACCAAATTTTAACCCTCAAATTTTTTTATGGAATTTTTACAAACAAATTTAATCTACTTAATACCAGTATTAGGCCTTATAGGCATTCTGGTAATGGTTTTCAAATCCATTTGGGTTAGTAAACAAGATGCGGGCGATGCAAAAATGCAGGAGCTTGCCGGTTACATTGCAGACGGTGCAATGGCCTTTTTAAAAGCCGAATGGAAAGTTTTAAGCATTTTTGTGCTTTTTGCGTCGGCAATATTGGCCTATTCAGGTTCAATTCACGAAGTTAATGGCAAAGAAATCCACTCAAGTTGGATAATTTCTATTGCTTTTATTATTGGCGCAGTATTATCAGCTTTGGCAGGATATATTGGAATGCGAGCAGCTACTAAAGCTAATGTACGTACTACACAAGCTGCCCGTACAAGTTTAAAGCAAGCGTTAAAAGTTTCATTCACTGGCGGTACCGTTATGGGCTTAGGTGTTGCTGGCTTAGCAATTTTAGGATTAGGCGGTTTATTTATCGCTTTTCTTTCTTACTTTTCTGATTTGGGTCCTGATACCGTTAAAACTTCTATTGAAGTATTAACCGGTTTTTCATTAGGAGCAGAATCTATTGCTTTATTTGCCCGTGTAGGTGGTGGTATTTATACTAAAGCAGCCGATGTAGGTGCAGATTTAGTGGGTAAAGTTGAAGCTGGAATCCCTGAGGATGATGTAAGAAACCCAGCAACCATTGCAGATAACGTTGGAGACAATGTTGGAGACGTTGCAGGTATGGGTGCAGATTTATTTGGTTCTTACGTAGCAACTATATTAGCTACAATGGTATTAGGACAAGAAATTGTTGTTGTAGATAACTTTGGCGGAATGTCGCCAATTTTATTACCAATGGTAATTTGTGGTTTAGGAATTTTATTCTCAATTGTTGGAACTTGGTTTGTAACTATTAAAGACGAAAATTCTAACGTACAAAACGCATTGAACTTAGGAAACTGGTCTTCTATAGCAATTACTGCTGTTGCATCTTTTTTCATTGTAAAGTGGATGTTGCCTGATGTGTTGGTTTTACGTGGCTACGAGTTTACCAGTATGGATGTGTTTTACGCAATCATTGTTGGTTTAGTAGTTGGTACAGTAATGAGTTTAATTACCGAGTATTATACTGCAATGGGTAAAAAACCTGTTGATTCTATTGTTCAACAATCATCAACTGGGCATGCAACCAATATTATTTCTGGTTTAGCCGTAGGGATGAAATCTACCGTTGTACCAATTTTAACTTTGGCCGCTGGTATTATTGTTTCTTACAGTTTTGCTGGTTTATACGGAGTTGCTATTGCAGCAGCAGGGATGATGGCAACAACTGCAATGCAGTTAGCTATTGATGCTTTTGGTCCAATTGCAGATAACGCAGGTGGAATTGCAGAAATGAGCCAATTACCTCCAGAAGTACGTGAACGTACTGATAATTTAGATGCTGTTGGTAATACTACCGCTGCAACCGGAAAAGGTTTTGCTATTGCTTCTGCAGCTTTAACTTCTTTAGCTTTATTTGCTGCCTTTGTGGGAGTAGCTGGAATCTCCGCAATTGATATTTACAAAGCTCCTGTTTTAGCTGCCTTATTTGTTGGTGGAATGATTCCTTTCATATTTTCGGCTTTGTGTATTCAGGCTGTTGGTAGTGCTGCAATGGATATGGTAAATGAGGTAAGAAGACAGTTTAAAGAAATTCCTGGAATTATGGAATACAAGGCTAAGCCTGAGTATGATAAATGTGTGGCTATTTCTACCAAAGCATCCATCCGCGAAATGATGTTGCCTGGTGCTATCGCCTTAATTACGCCTATTTTAGTTGGTTTTGGTTTTAAAAACATGTTTGCCGATGCTAGTTCTGCCGAAATGTTGGGTGGTTTATTAGCAGGTGTTACCGTTTCTGGTGTATTGATGGGGATTTTCCAATCTAACGCTGGTGGTGCTTGGGACAATGCTAAAAAATCTTTTGAAAAAGGCGTACTGATTAGCGGAGAAATGCAATATAAAGGTTCAGAGCCTCACAAAGCATCTGTAACGGGTGATACTGTTGGTGATCCTTTTAAAGATACTTCTGGTCCGTCAATGAACATTTTGATAAAATTAATGTCGATTGTTTCTTTGGTAATTGCACCTTATATCGCTGTACCAAGTTCAACTTTAGCAAATGATCATCAACATCCTATTACTGAAATGGCTCATGTTGCTTGTGAAGGAGATAAAATTTGCACTGAAGCTGAAATGGCTAAGATGAAAAAAGAAGGTAAAACTTGCCACATGGCAGAAGCTAGTAACCAAATTGCCGGTACTAAAAGCTGTTGCGATAAACCAGGTTTGCAAGACAGATTTAAGTAAAGGCAGAAGTCTTAAGGCTGAATTATATATTAAATTTAATCCCCTTCTTTTTAAAGTTGGGGATTTTTTTTTTTAATTCATTAACCACAAAGCACACCAAGTTTTCCACTGAGTAAACAAAGTATTTGCCATTCAAACTTTTTACTTTTTACTTCTCTAAACTAAATCTTACTTCCAATTGACCGCTTCAAATTCCACATACAAAAATTTAAAATTATCTTTGCCAAAATTGAGAACACAAAGTAATGAGTAAACACGGGAGAATTTTAGTGGCAATGAGTGGTGGTGTGGATAGTTCTGTGGCGGCAGTAATGTTGCATGAGCAGGGTTATGAAGTCATTGGCTTAACCATGAAGACTTGGGATTACGCATCATCTGGAGCAAATTCTAAGGAGACCGGCTGTTGCAGTTTAGATTCTATTAACGATGCCCGTTCTTTGGCGGTAGGTTACGGAATGCCTCATTATATCTTAGATATTAGAGATGAGTTTGGCGATTTTGTAATTGACAACTTTGTGGATGAATACCTTGCCGGACGTACGCCAAATCCTTGTGTTTTATGTAATACACACATTAAATGGGAAGCTTTATTAAAAAGAGCCGACAAATTAGATTGTGAATTTATTGCCACGGGACATTACGCCAATATCCGCCAACAAGAAAACAGTAGATACGTTATTTCTAAAGGTAGAGACGAAAACAAAGACCAGTCTTATGTACTTTGGGGTGTTTCGCAAGAGAACTTAGCCCGCACTCGTTTTCCGCTAGGTTCTTTTACTAAAGCAGAAATTAGGCAAATGGCTTTAGATATGGGTCAGCAAGAATTAGCCAATAAAAGTGAAAGTTACGAGATCTGTTTTGTGCCTGAAAATGATTACAGAGCATTTTTAAAGCATCGTGTACCTAATTTGGAATCGGAGGTTGATGGTGGAGATTTTGTTTTAACCGATGGAACAAAAGTAGGTAAACATAAAGGTTATCCTTTTTATACTATTGGACAACGCCGAGGTTTAGGCCTAGCTTTTGGTCACCCTATGTTTGTTACCCAAATTATGCCCGAAAGCAATACCGTGGTATTAGGAACTGAAAATGAGTTACAAAGAACCGAAGCGATGGTGAAAAACGTAAATCTGATTAAATACGCATCCATTCCAGAACCATTAGAAGCCATTACCAAAATTAGATACAAAGATGCTGGCGCAACTAGTCATATTCAACAGATTGGCAACAATATGAAAGTAGATTTCCATCATTCTGTTTCTGGTATAGCTCCCGGCCAATCGGCTGTGTTTTATGAAGGAAACGATTTATTAGGTGGCGGATTTTTGATGTAATTACAATTTTTTATAAATCTTAGTGTTAAATTGCTGGATGTTTAAACGAATTCGTTTTTTTGGTGTTTTCTGTGTCTTGCTTTGGGGCTCCTGTACCAAAGAAAACAATGCACCTGCTTTTGACTTACAAGGCGAGTTTTACCCGCTAAAAGTTGGTTCCGTTTATATTTATGATGTTGATTCTACAGCTTACAGCAACTTTACCGGCGGAAAAATAGATTATACGTTCCAGTTAAAAGACTCTATTGCCGAAACTTTTGTTGGACTAACCGGCGATACCAGTTATAGAGTAGAACGTTACCGAAAAGAAAATCTAGCAAGTAATTGGACTTTCCAACAAGTTTTTAGTCGAAATAAAACTTCACGAGCTGCAGAAGAATTCATAAATAATCAAAGATTTGTTCGTTTGGTTTTCCCACCTAGTCAAGGAACATTTTGGAACGGAAACTCAAAAAACACTATTGGTAACCAAGAGTACATCATTGAAGAGGGCATTTTGCCTTTAACCATAAACTCTTTGACTTTTGACAGCACTGTCACAGTAAAAGAAATAGATGAATTTAATTTAATCCGCGAGGATTTAGTTAAAACCACCTATGCAAAAAACATAGGCTTAGTACAAAAAACAGTTACAGCAGTTGATAAAAACATTTCAACTGGTGTGATAACCAATGGCTCGGTTTATACCTATAAGTTGAGTTCTTTTGAGTAAATCAGCGTTTAAGACTCAAATGTTTTTATAATTCGTATTCCTATCGCTTACTTTATTTAGCTTTTAAAAGGAGAACTATTTTAAAGCTCCGCTTTCAACTAACAATTCAGTTTTAACAATAAACCAATTATCAGTGGTTTTATCTGTATTGGCAAACTTAATCTTTGGGTTGGCATCATTGGTGTCTGAAAACATACCTAATGCCAGCTTATATGTTCCACCTTCTACAAAACCAAAATTTACGCTATTTACTTCAGTAGTTAATTGATTTGAATTCCATTTTTTTGCTTGGGATGTGTTTAAAAACACTTTTCGCACAACGTTGTTATTGACATCTAAAAGAGCAAGAGCCAAATGGCAATTCTCATAAATATTTGTTACACCTTTATTTAAAATAGACGTTTCTAGACTAAAAGATTCGTTGGCAGAGATATCTTTCGGGAATTTCACGTTCTTGATTACAAAATGATAGCCCATTCTATTTGCTACAGTAGTATATAATGTCTGGTTTGCATCGTACATAGCATTATCAAACTGTACATAGCTGGGTTTCCCTATTTCTATATAGCTTAATAAGGTATCCGGATTCCAATAACCTTCAGAGGTGAGCCAACTATAATTTGCGGTATATTCAAAAACACTTGGTGCTTTTTGGTGGGCTCTGGTAGTTTCACTTCCGTTAGAATATTTAAAAATACCGTCACTACGCATCCCTACCCCTTCATCAACGGCCCAGTCGTAAGTATCGTTATAGAAAGTTTCGCCCCAAGGGTTAATCAATTGCGTATCTGGAAAAGCATTTTTATAAGGTTGTATATAAAAGTTCTTTAGCTGATTAGAAGTTAAGTCTACACCGCCAAGTTCATATAAATGCTGTTCTCCCCAATTCCCATAGCTTCTGATATCTACGAAAGCGAGGTTTGGATTACCATTGTACCTTGCCCCTAAAGCCGCAACAAAAGCGTTTAATTTACTTAAAAAAATAGAGTCTGTCCATACAGGGATAACTTGCTTAATGGTTTGTCCGGTTTCCCAATAAGTTGCGTTAATAGTCCTTTTACTAGCACCAGCATCAAAAACCCATTTCGGGGTTACATACTTTCCTTTATCAGCATTGTGGATGGATCGGTTAGTATTGGCACACATCACTCCAAAAGCAAACTTTTTACCTTGTGCAATGCACTGGCTAATTTCCCAATCTATAGCTCCCCAGTTATACTGGTTTTGCTTTGGCTGAATATCGTTCCAATCGTAACGGATATAAACTGTAGAAAATTTATCCGCGTATTGCGCTTCGTAATCGTAATACTTCACAAATCCTTTGCCTGGGTTTAGTAACAAATCAAAGTTTTCTGTGGGATTTACACTCTCAAACCCCGTAGTATCTAGTGGGTCTGTGCCAACTAAAACCTCTGATATAGAACCATTATGAGCCAACAACTCTAACAAATCATCTTTTTGACATGAAAGCAAAAGCGTTAACATGCTAATGGTACAAAAAAAAGTAAAAAACTGCTTCATAAATTCTACAATTCGTGGCGGAATGTTCCCAATAATTTTTACGTAAGCTTTATGAAAAGGTTGTTGATATTTTTCCATTAGTTATTTAACGGTTAAAATAAGAATTTCATTAAAACATGGCTAGTACTCTTTCTTATTCATATCAACCCTCTTATTTCATTTAAAATATTGTCCACAGAATTTTTATCCATTTTAGAAAATGCAAACCATTTTTTCCCTAAATCCTTTAGTGATGCCCCTAAATGATACACCTCTTTGTTATCAATAATTAAAAAACGATCGTGACTTTTGGTAAATTGAGTTAATTTAAAGTCCCAGTATTGCTCATTGGCTTTTTGTACATCCAAGATTAGCTGGCTGTTTATATTTTTCGAAAATAAATATACCAGCACACCTTTGCTTTTCTTGGCTAAATGAGTAAGCGTATTTTCATTAATGTAATTATCAATAAGTATAACGCTTTGCTTTGCAGATTTTATGATTTTAGAAGTCAACTCGTAGGCATCAAATACCTGTCCTTCAAAAAAGACACCTTGAGTGGGAATTAAGTGCGTATTAATTTGTAAATCTATTTCATTGACTTTTTGTATCAAATGGTGCATATTATCTTCTATGCGGTTGATTCGGTTATTTATAGAGTATCCTTTTAGCAAATAATCTTTTAATACTTTATTTGCCCAAATCCTAAATTGTACTCCTTGCGGGGATTTAACCCGGTAACCAATTGAAATTATCATATCAAGACTGTAGTGTTCAGTTTGATATACTTTCCCATCTGTAGCAGTTGTCGCAAATTTTGCGACAACTGCTACTCCAGATAATTCTTCTTTTAGTGCATTAGCTATGTGCTTACCTATGGTTTTTATGTCTCTGTTATAAAGTTCGGACAACTGCAAACGGCTAAGCCAAACGGTTTCATCACCTACCCTTACATCTATATGTGTAACATTATCTCCAAGCTGATATAAGACAATTTCTTCTTTCATAGTGACTATCTTAGTATTATCTTTAAAAGTGGTCGAAAAATCATTTATACCTTATAAAGGTAAACTTCTTTTGATGGAGACTTAACAAGATTTTCATCTTCAAACCGACACAACTTACCAACTCATTCATCAATGGCAACTTTCAACCATTCTTATCTCCATCTGGAAATGCGGTCAAACTTGCACCGGCACCAAAATCACAAGGTGTGGGTGATAATTTTTGTTATTTTTTATATCAAATGCGAGTAATTCACTCATTTTCAATCTTTCTAGGATTAGAAAACATAATCAATTTTAGAGAATCATAACTAAATTTTAATAAATAACGCTCATTAAACTTTACTAATTATGTTTCCAGAAACACCTCTACATTTTTCATAGGGATATTCTCGCTATCATACTCAGAAATCTGTACTCTGTTTGCCGCCAAAGCCTCTGGATAACTCAATAATTTCTCCATTTTGGAAATCAAATCTTCCACATCGCCGTTTCTAAAAGAAAAACCCTCCTTATTAAAACAATATTCTAACAAGCCTTCACAATCAGAAACCAACACCGGCAAACCAAACGCATAGGCTGTCATAATTACACCGCTTTGTGTGGCATCCAAGTAAGGCAACACGCAAAAAGAAGCATCATGCATTAACTCGTAAAGCTCTTCTAAATCAATAAATTTATTTTTGATGATGATGTTGGAGTACGGATTATTGGTTAAGAATGCTGGATGATAATCTTCAATGGTTTTTCCAGCTATAATAAATTCTGTACCGGGATATTTGCTAGCCAAAGACGCACTTGCCTCATAAAATAATTCAACCCCTTTGTAAGGAGAAATACGGCCAAAAAACACAACTTTACTCTTTACCTCTGCTAGTTTTCCTTCACCAATATTTAAGCTATGGTAAACAGGCATCTGAAATACAGAAACCAAGTCTTTATACTTTGGATAATTCTGTTTAAAAAGCTGCCCTGCAAACTCCGAATAAGTGATAAAACGGTTAATATAAGGGAAATAAATATTGTTCAGCTTGTCTACTCTACCACGTTCTTCGCCTGTATGTGCAACTGGATCATGGATAATATAGGCTAATTTTTTATTCCGAAATCTAAACAAGAAATACCAATCGGCTAAGCTTAAAGATTCGATAATGGTATAATCTGCCTTAAGCAAATCCTTGTTTTTATTTAATAATTTAATCCAGCCTAAGGCATTATGGTAACTAGTTTCTTTGTGTTGCTCAAACTTGCAAAACACATTCGCACCGACAAAATATTTAGAAAATCGCTTTTTGGATTCTCCTTTTAAAACATCATTTATATTTAAAGTTTTGTTGATGTAACGTTCGCCGTCTTCTTTTGAAATCCCTAAATAGCCCAATGTTGCTGGCGCAGTAATTAGGATAACATTAAGGTTTGTTTTCAGTTTTAACTCCTTAATAAACTCAATAGATATATCAAAAAACCAAGGGCGAGTAATATAATTTACAGTCAACATATTAGGCGGTTTTTAATCCAGCTTTTTCTTTAATAAACCCTAAAATACGTTTATCAGTGAATATTAAAACGGCAAAACCAATTACCCAAAACCCGATAAATAATAGATAGTTGTTCACCAAATCTGATAGGTAAACATACCCAAGCCAAGCTAAAAATAGGAATAAATAGGATTTGAATATCGCAAAGACAGAGGTGATTTTTTGCTTAACCATCACCGTATCCTGCAATAAATGGAAAACGATAAAAGAAGCCAAAATAGATAGGTTAATTACGGTCAAGGATTTCCAATACATTAAGCCAATAAAGCACAATGCAAAATTAACCATGAAGCTGGCGATATTGAACCACATATCCCGTTTCTCCATCTTCAAAATGATAAGCACATTGGCTTGTAGTAAAGCCGTAGGAAAAATAAGAATGGTTAAAAACATACCCTTGGTGTAATAACCTGCATTTGCAAAATTATCGCCGAAAGCTAACAATACAATATCATCCGCAAAGGAATACATGAACGAAAAAGCTAAAAAGCCAAACACCAAATAAAGCTTATAAAACAGCTTGTAAAAATTGCTAAAAGCTACTACTCCACCCTCTTTATAAACTTTTAATAATTCAGGAAAAATGGATGCCGAAATAATTACAGGAATAACTTCTGCCAGAGAGAAAAACTTATAGGCAATCTCATAGGTTGCAACATCGGCAACTGTTAAAAATTTAGAAATTAAGATACTGCCAATGCGCCAATAAATTACGGCAATGCTTCCCACAATAATAAAAGGCCAATTGGTTACAATTAAACTCTTAAAATCATGTAGGCTGACTTTATTTTTAATAATAGAACTAAAATTAGCCAGTTTTGAGGTTGAAATCTTTAAGAAAAGGTTTAAGGTGATCATCCTAAATATCACTAAAACTACCGCCATTTGGATAATGGTGTATGGGTAAATAAATATCACCACGCCTAAAGAAACCTTTAAAACAGCTTCTACAATTAACACCACAAAGGTTTTATTTTGCTCAAATTGAGCAATGTTTAGGTGTTTTACGCTGTAAATAATATTATCAAATACAATGTTAATTCCGATTAATAAACTCAAAATCTGGATTGTTGGGTCACTGTATAAGGTATAGGCAACCACTACGTTAACTAAGTAAAAAAACAAGCCGGCAAAAAGCTGGATTTTTAAAAACTTATTTAAAAAGTGCGAAAGATCTTCTTCATCGCTCAATTGACGAATAAACCACTGCCCTAAACCTAAAGCAGAAAAAGAGGAAATCACTTGATACAAAGAGTTTGCTATCAAATAATTACCAAAATCTACGACAGGAAATTTACGGGCAATAATTAAAAAGAATGCACTCAATAACACGTTTTGCAAAATATTGGAGGCCAAACCCCACATACTATTTTGCAAAAAACTTTTCTTCTTAGTCATAAATGTATCTTCTCTTATTCGGTAATTACTAAAACGCCGTGATCATATCTTTGAGCGTAAACTAATAAAACCGATGTTATGGTTGCAATTAAAATCATCAAACGGGCATCTCCCAAAGAATAAACAGAGTAAAACCCTAAAAACCAACTCAGTAAAGCAGAGGTTAAAAATATCAAATTAAAATCTTTCACTTTAAATAAGAAGGTTTTTATCCCTCTGTAAATTGCATTCAGTATAAAGGCAAAAATCCCGAAAGTGCCTAAAGTGCCTAATTCTGTTAAAAATTTCAAATAACCGCTTTCTGGGTGATCAAAAAACACTTTTTCTCCGCCCACCATCCAAAACTGATCTGGCACATGTACTTCCACATATTTTGCATAATTATCAATACCAATGCCCAACCAAAAGTTGTTAAAATACATCTTATACGCTTCCTGCCAAATAGCGTTACGTACAGCGTAAGAATCTGCTAAAGACTCTCCCCTACTAAACACAATGAGGTATTCGCTAAGGCTGACAACCACTAAACCAACGGCAACAATCCCAATAGCTCCTAAAAATTTAACTTTAGTTTCGCTAAAAAGCACAATAAAAAATATCCCCAGTACCAAACCTAAAAGTGCCGCCCTACCGCCAGTTAAAAACAGTGCAATCACCGCTCCGCCAAATAAATAATAGCTGTATTTAGAGTAGTTTAAATCACCGGGCTTTTTGATTAAAGAGATAAAAGCTAAAGCTGAAAGAAACTGAGCGTGTTTTTGTGGATCCTGAAAGATACCCGGATAACGGATGCTTTCAAAAGTGATATTCGGGTTTTCCATTGTGGTTAAAGAGAAATTTACCCCTAAAACAATCTGCAAAAACAAGAAACCCAAAGAAATTGCCAATGTAAATTTAAGCGCAGAAATAATCCTGAAAATAAATTCTTGGTCTTTTATACACTCAGAAATCAGTACATGGATAAATATGATGATCGGTAAAAACTTTGCTATCCCCAAAATTGCATTCGGCACAAAGTCTGAGGCTATAGCGCCGATAAACAATACAATCACAAAGTACAGACTTAAACCAAACTTACTGTTGCTAAACAAAGGCTGGTCGTTACGTAAAGAATAGAAAAAGTAGAAGTAGGTAATTAGCTGAAAAGCGCTATAAACGGAATCGGCAGAATAAATAATTGGGAAGAAATAGAGAATGAAAAGCAGGTACTCTTTTGCGGGTTGCTTACTTTTTAATATCGCATAAAATGAAAGCAGGATAACTAAGTACGGAATTAGTTTTAAGATTAGCTCTTTCAAATTGCTGTTTCAAATAATCTAAATTAACTGCTATTAAAAGCGTTTTAAAAACGCTTTTAAATTCTTTATAAAACCAAGTTTAGGCTTCTCTGCTCCTTTTGGATAATAGCTTTTACCGTAATCGCTGATACCTTCTTCTGGTCTAGCCGAATTAATTACAATATATGCCTTAGTAAAGCTTTTTTGTAAGGTATCAATAAATTTAAGGTATGCCTTTTTAGTTTTGTTGCATCGCACTACAAACAATAATAGTGGATTAAATTTGGCTAAAATCAAAGCATCTGCTGCCAAACGGATTGGTGGTGCATAAATAATTACATCGTCGTAATTTTGCTTTAACCAAGTGATCAAAATTTCAAGCTCTACTTTTTCTATCAGTTCTGACGCTAAATTTTCAGAAGAAAAGCCACTTGTAATTATGTCTAATCCGTAATGCAGTTCCGATTTTTTGATTAAGTCTTCTTTCTGGATTTCGCCTTCTAAAAATTGAATCATCCCCGGTTCATCGCCATCAATATTAAAAAAGGATCCTAAATAATTTCTACGTAAATCTAAATCTATTAAAGCCACCCTGCGTCCAGATTTTGCTAAAGTAAGCGCTAAATTTGAAGCAATAAATGACTTCCCTTCTCCAATTATACTTGAAGTCAACAAAGTAAGTCTGCCTTTTTCTGTTGCGGAATGCAGGCTTAATATTTTGGTCCGTAGATACCTAAATTCTTCAATTACACCACTAAAATAGGCATTATTGATAATCAAAGGAGACCTTGTGGCCACTTGTCTGATTTCTGCAATGATTGGTAAATTACTCTCTCTAGCTACAAGAGTTTTACTTTTAACTTTATCGTTAAACAAGCTTCTGGCAATTATTAAAGCTATCGGAAAACCAAAACCCATTAACAAGGCAATTGCCAAAACCAAAATTTTATTTGGCCACTTTACCGGTCCAGCATAAGCTGCATCAATCACCCTTGCATCAGCCAAAGTGGAAGCATAACTCAATGAAATTTCTTCTTTCTTTTTTAACAGGTAAAGAAATAAATCTTGCTTTACATTTTCTTGTCGCTTAATAGCAATATACTCTCTTTCCTCACCAGGAATTCTACTAATATCTGCCTTAAAACCTTCATCAAAAGCTTCTAACTTTTGTTTAGTATTTTCTAATGTTAACTTAATAGTGGATATATTGATTTTCACAGCCGATTTAAGCTCAGCTATTTGCGAGTTAAGCGGGTTGAAAATCGGGTTGTTTTCTGGTGTAGTTGATAATAAACGGGCTTTATCATTCTCCAACTGATTAAGTTTGGCAATCATGATATTTAAGCCTGGATCATCAATACCTAAAGTAGAAGGCACTTTTTTATAAAGCGAAGGAGAATTAACGTAATCTTCAATTCCTTCTACCACATTTAGTTTTACCTTAACATCGTTAAGTTTGCTGTCATTTGCTTGTGCATTTTCTAAAAATATCCGAGATTCTGAGGTAATATCAGTTAAACGTCTGCTACTTTTAAACCTTTCAGACTGCCCTTCTACGTCTCTTAATTCTTTGGAAATTGTTTCCAATCGGCTATCAATAAAATCGATAGTACTTTTGGTAATTCTATTTTTCTCTGTAGCGGTTGCCTTATTATAAATGATAATTAAATGATTTAATATGGCTTTCCCTCTTTCTCTTGCTGCATCTGTTAATGACAGACTTACCGTTGGAGATTTTTTATTAAGCAAAGCAATCTCAATTCCTTTTTGATAATCACTTACTGTTTTCTCAAAATCTTTAAATGAAACCTGTATGCTTTTCCCAAAATACTTACTGTACTCTGGCGTCTTTTTAACTTTAAAAGTACCTAAGCTGGTGGTGATTTCTTTATCAAAAGGATATTCGATAGCTATATCATCGTTTTCGGTAAGGAAGTAAGTTTTGTCATTTTTAATATATACAATAACATTTTTGCCTTCTATTTTTTCATCTGTTTTGGTGAAAACAAATTTCACAGGGCTTTTACCGTATAAATTCTCTTTCCCTATTTTTTTGTTCGATTGGTAATCAATCCAAAGTTGTAAATCAGACACCAGAGTGTTCATCAAACTACGTGATTTCAACACTTCAATCTCGTTATCTACTGTTTTATTGGGCGATGTGATATCCAGTTCCTGTAATGCAATACCAGTACGGCGGTTGTTCTCTATATTATTATCATCTTTAATCAGCAGTGATGCTTTAATCTCGTAAACTGGTTTAGTTATTTTAAGATAAACCACCGCCAAAGAAAGCGTAGCGAAAACACAAATAAGAAAAAGTGGCCAATGGAAAAGGTACTTCATCAACACTTCTCTTGGTTTAAAAGAATCGTCTTGACTGTAAGCCCTAACTACCGGATAATTATCTTTCTGTGGTGAAAACATATATTACCTATAAATAGTAGAAAGTCCGATTACAACTACAGAAAGCGCTGCAACAAATAATGTAGCGTTTCTGTGGCCGATATCATAAGGTGCGTATTTAGTTTTATCTGGTTGCACATAAATTACATCATTACCTTTTAAATAATAATAGTCTGATGTAAAAAGTGCTTTGGAGTTTAGGTTGATTGGGATATAATTTCTTTCTCCGCCCTGCTCTCTAATTAAAATTACTTCTTTTCTTTTTGCAGTAATATTTAAATCGCCCGCTAATGCTAAAGCCTCTAAAATAGTGATGCGTTCTGTTTTTACCGGATAAACATCTGGTTTAGCAACATCTCCTAAAACAGAAATTTTCATATTTATAACTCTGGCAATTACTGCTGCATTTTTAAGGTAAGGAGTCAATTTATCTAACAGCATTTTCTTAAGTTCTGGCGTAGTTAAGCCCACCACTTTTAGTTTGCCCAATACCGGAAACTGGATTTCTCCGTTGCCATCAACCAAATAGCCTTCATAAGGATTTATTGGGTTTCCGGCGCTCACGTCCTCGTTATTGCTGTTTAATCGAGAAAGTTTGTTGTTAAAAACTGAAGATGCTTCTGCACTTGCACTACTTACAATAATCCCTAAAACATCATCTTTTTGTATAGTTGGCGAAGAAAAATTAGCAATTTCTTCTGTTACAGGGTTGCTTAATTTTAGATCCTGAAAATATGGAATTTGTTGATATCTGCTACCACAAGAACTTGCCAATACACTCAATAAAATAACAATACAGATATGATTTTTTATTTTCATTTAATCTTGTGGTTTTTCTTTAGCTTGTTAGGGTGCTATCAAATAAAGGCAACGCCAAACGTAAAACTCCGTAAAAGTAAAATTAATTCATTCGATTTGGCTAAAAGAACTTACTTTTAAACATATTTAGTTTATGAACATTATTATTACTGCTCCGTCTTTAGATTCTAATCACAATGTTAGCGGTATCTCTTCGATGGTTAACTTTATTATCGAAAAAAATCCACAGCAAAATTATATCCATTTTCAAATAGGTAAACGTGATAACGACGGCAGAGGTTTTAGCAGAGTCTCAAATATCATCTCCAGTTATTTTAAATGGTTTTTTCTATTGCTAAAAACTAGAGATAAGTTAGTGCATTTTAACTTGCCTTTAGATGCAAAATCTGTGATTAGAGATTGCCCTCTAGTTATTTTAACCCGATTAATGGGTGTTAAAATGATTATCCATGTGCATGGCGGAGTTTACATTTTAAATAACAACATCCCTAGTTGGGCTAAGTTTTTAATAAAACATTCCTTAAATGGCAATAACCCAAAAATTGTTTTGGGGCAAATTGAAAAAGAGTTTCTTACCGCTACTTTCCATTGTAAAAATGTTCACGTTTTGCCAAACAGTTTAAACTTAGATGACGCTTCTTTATTTGAAAGAGAAAGTGAAGAACATTTGAAATTTTTATATTTAGGAAGGCTCAGCAAAGAAAAAGGACTTGAATATATTTATCAAGCATTTAAAACTTTGATAGAAAAACACAATTATACTCCTGAGTTTTTTATGGCTGGCAAAGGAGAAGATCAAGAAGAATATGTTTCTAAATTCAGTGATCTATTAGGAAACAGTTTTCATTTTAAGGGAGTTGTATTTGGTAGTGCAAAAACAGAACTGCTAAAATCCTGCAACATTTTCTTACTGCCCTCCTTTTTTGAAGGTTTACCTATTTCTTTGTTAGAAGCAATGTCCTTTGGTCAAATTCCAATCGTAACCAATGTAGGCTCGATAAAGTACGTTGTAGAAAACAAAAAAAATGGTTTATTTGCAGGCGTAAAGAATAGTGCTGATATAGTGAATGGAATTTTAGAGATTAAGAGTAACCCACAATGGTTAGAAACCTTTAGCAAAGCGGCAAAAGAAACTGTTTTTTTAGACTTTAACCCCAAAGAGTATATCGCTAAACTGAATCTTATTTATACCTATGAATAAAATACTTAACTTTCATTTAGTAGATAACCCCGAATGGTTTGAGAGTGCAATCAAATTAATTAAGTCAAAATACCGGATGGTAAACATTGATACTTTAATTGATTACTACAACGGAAAAACTACTTTAAAAAACGCTTGCCATATTACAGTTGATGATGGCGACCAAACCTTTTACGATTTCATTTATCCAGTTTTAAAAAAACATAGGGTCCCTGCCTCTTTATACGTATCTCCTAAAATCTTTAATGAAGGTAATAATTACTGGTTTCAAGAGGTTGAAGGCTATAATGATTGGATTTTAAAGCAGATTATTGCTAAAGAAAAAAATATTGATGCCGAAAAATTAAAACCTTATAATGTTTTCAACGTATTAAAGGCTTTCGACATCAATAAAATTCATCAATTTTTAGACTTGTACCGCTCTCAAACAAATACGCCACTAAAGCCTTATCAAAATATGAGCATTGCTCAACTTCGTGAAGTTGACGCTGAAGGCTTGGTAACTATTGGCGGACACACTATGAACCATCCTATTTTAAATAATGAGGATAATGAAAGTGCTAAATACGAGATTAATGAATCTGTACAGCAGTTAGAAAAATTACTAGGCCACCCGACAAAATGTTTCTCGTACCCTAACGGTATTCCCGGTTACGATTTTACTGTTAGAGAGCAGAATCTTTTGAGAGCAAACGGAATTGAAATCACCTTTTCTACGGAAGCTAAAAACTTCAATATAAAAAATGATGTAATGAGTGTTCCGCGGATAGGTATTTCAAATAACGAATCAATGCTATTTTTAAAAGCAAAACTAATGTTAGGCCCTGTTTGGGATAACTTAAAAAGAATAAAAAGTACCGGTGAATATAAACACCGCAAAGAAATCTTTAATATCCTAAATGACTGATTCTACAACCATACATAGCATTGGTTACGATATATTTGCATCTAGTTTAGATGATTTACCTACAGCGCATCAAACTTTGGTAAACACTATAAACCAATACTCTTATTGCATTGCAGAAAACGACCCTGAATTTAAAGCCTCTTTACAAAATGCTGATGTTCTATTAGCAGATGGGATTGCAATTGTTGTTACAGTAAGGATAGTAGATGGCTTTAAAATCAAAAAAATAGCAGGTGCCGATCTTCATAAATATTGCTTAGATAAATTACAGAAGACCAATGGTTCTTGTTTTTATTTGGGTTCTAATGTCTCCACACTTCAAAAAATAACCACTCATATCAATGAAGAGTATCCAAATATTAGAGTTGGTACTTTTTCGCCTCCATATAAAACGGTTTTTACTGATGCAGAAAACGCTGAAATGCTTGCACAGGTTAACACATTTAAACCTGATGTTTTGTTTGTAGGGATGACTGCTCCAAAACAAGAAAAGTGGGCTTATGCAAACAAACAGCAACTTGATACGCAATTAATTTGCTCTGTTGGAGCTGTCTTTGATTTTTATGCCGGCACTGTAAAAAGACCCAGCAAAATTTGGGTTGATTTAGGGCTTGAATGGCTAGGGCGCTTTATTAAAGAGCCAAAAAGAATGTGGAAACGATATATTTATTATGGTTTTATTTTCTGTTACCATCTAGTAAACCAAAAATTTAATAAACAAAAACCTTCTTTCGGTAAATGATGAATAGTAGATTTGATAATTTTTTTAGAATATTTTTTGCCTTTACAGACCTAGGCTTTCTTTGTTTGTTGCATTTGTTATTGTTAACCAATTTTAACTTTAGTACAAATTCAGCAAATATTAGTCATGTGCAGTTCTTTATTGTAAGTAATGCTTTTTGGTTAATCAGCGCTTATTTAACCGAAGTTTACATCAATGATAAAATTTTAAATTTTGTAAAATTTGCCCGAAGAACAAGTAGAGCATTTCTAATTTATGTGATTTTCCTTTTTATTTACCTGTGCTTCACTCGCTTTGATTTTAACAGAAATTACCTAATTATAAGTTTTGCCTCCTTTGCTGGCTACCTTGTTTTAAGTAGAATTTTATTCTTAGAAATATCTAAATATATTGGTCGCAAAAAATCGCTACTAAATAAAGTAGTGATTATCGGGAACAATACTTTTGCAAAAGAATTAGCTTCTAAACTAAAAAACGCAAATAAGACTCTGAACATTTTGGGGAGCTTCGCAGAAAAAATAAGACCAGAAAATGATGATGAGTTTGCATATTTAGGAAAGTTAGACGATTGCATGAAATATGCTTTAAAAAATCAAGTCACCGAGATTTATTGTACGCTTTCTCCAGAGGTTTACCCAAGTATATATGATATTTCTCAAGCTGCGGAAAATCTTTGCATGCGGTTTAGGTTTGTACCAAACCTTCGCTATTTTGTTGATAACGAAGTACATTTTGATTATGTAAACAACGTACCTGTTCTATCGCTTCGTTCCGAGCCATTGGAAGATTTTGGTGTACAGATCAAAAAACGACTTTTTGACGTGGTTTTCAGCAGTTTGGTCGCTATCTTCTTATTGAGTTGGTTAATTCCAATTATCGCAATTTTAATTAAACTCGATTCAAAGGGGCCAGTTTTTTTCCTTCAGGAACGCTCAGGAAAAAACAATATTCCTTTTAAATGTATAAAGTTTAGAAGCTTAAAAATGAACGACGAAGCTAACAGTAAACAAGTTACTCGTGGTGATAACAGGATTACTAAGCTAGGCAGGTTTTTAAGAAAGTCGAGTATTGATGAGTTACCACAGTTTTTTAATGTATTAAAAGGTGATATGTCTGTTGTTGGTCCAAGACCGCATATGTTAAAACATACTGATGAATATTCAGCAATCATCATGAAATATATGATTCGCCATTATCAGAAACCAGGCGTTACAGGTCATGCTCAAGTAAACGGTTTTAGAGGTGAAATTAAAGAAGAACAACAACTGATTAATAGAATTGAATACGATGTGTGGTACATTGAAAACTGGAGCATCTGGCTTGATTTAAAAATCATTATCCAAACAGTAGTTGTAACCATTAAGGGGCAAGACAACGCTTTTTAATTTTAAAACAACTATAGACTGTATTTAGCAACAAATAACAATCAATTTACGGAATAATATTGCAACTCTAAAAAGCTGTATTGCAACTTTGTAAGTATAAAAAGCAGACCTAAGCAAAATATTTCAACAGATTAAAGAAAACCTATCCTTTGATAGATATTAAAATCTAGAGTCCTGTTTTATTATGTCAACAGTTATATTTTCGCCTATTTGTTAGAATTGATTATCTTAGTGGCAATGATAAATTGATTTATTATATGAGTAAAATTAATGCGTTTCTTTTCCTGGTTTTAGTAATATTCACCAGTTCTTGTGGTTCTTACAAGAACATCCCTTACTATCAGGATCTTGACCAAAATAAAGCTACTCAAGAACAAGCAACTAACTACTCACCGCTTACCATACAACCTGCAGATATTTTAGGGATTAATGTAAACAGCAGAAACCCAGAATCATCAGCCATATTTAACTATAACCTAAATCGTATAAACGGAAATAACTTTGACAACTCATCTGACAACCCTGTAACAGGGTATTTAGTTGATGAAAAAGGAGAAATTGAACTGCCTTTGCTTGGGGTTATCAAAGTTGCTGACCTTAGCACTTCTCAGTTAAGAGAAAAATTGGGCAAGCTATTACTTACCTATTATAAAGAACCAACCGTAAGTGTCCGAATAATTAATTTTAAAGTAGCCGTTTATGGCGATGTGCAAAAGCCAGATCTTTACACACTCCAGAACGAGAGAACCACGATTACTCAAATGCTTAGTTTAGCTGGTGACCTTACCATTACTGCTAAACGAAAAAATGTGATTCTTGTACGAGAAATAGCTGGTGTAAGAAATTATATACCCATAGACTTAACTTCAAAAAAGATATTTGAATCTCCCTATTACTATTTGAAGAACAATGATGAAATTTATGTAACTCCAGACCGTACAAAATACGCCCCTGTTGATCGCGGATACCGTAATGCAACACTTATATTATCAGGGCTTTCAATTATCGCTATAACCTTTTCAACTTTATACCGGTAATCTCTGATATGTCATCACAACAACCTCATATCACCACTCTTATAATCCCACAGGAACGTAAGAAACCTTTAAATATAAAAGGGTTAATACTTAGCTATCTTTATCATTGGCCTCTTTTTGCTATAGCTTTATTAATTACGGTAACATTGGCTGTTGTTTACATGCAAACTTCAAACCCTGTTTATGAGATTAGTGCTACACTTATTATTAAAGACAATAAAAAGGCGCCAGAACAACAGTCCGCACTTAGCGAAATTGATTTGCTGAATTCTTCTAAATTGATTGAAAATGAAATAGAAGTTTTAAAATCCAACCTGTTGATCAGTCAGGTGGTAAAAGAGCTAGAATTAGGGATTTCTTATCATAAAAAAGGGGAGTTAAAAATGACTGACTTATATAAGTCAGGACCAGTAAAATTGACTGTTTTAAAATCCTCAGCAACAGACCAAAACCCAAATACTAAGCCAAGCAAAAAAGAAATCAGCATTGTTATAAAAGATAATAACACCTTCTTCGTAAAAAGTGATGATGATCAATTGAAAGAGTATGCTTATAATAAACCTATAGATGAAAGTTGGGGTACATGGAAGCTTGAACCTACAGAAACGCTATCTTCTTATACAGATGCAACGATACAAATAGCTGTTTTAGATCCTGAAGAATTAACGCTCTATTTCCAAAGAATAATTGATGTTTCTATTCCAAACAAATTAGCGACTGCGATTACTTTAACACTGGAAGATCAAGTTGCACAACGAGGAAAAGACATTTTAAACCAACTTATTATAGGTTATAACCGCTATGGCGTTACTGAAAATGAAAAGAAAGCCAAGTCTACCCTTGATTTTCTAGACAAACGTATCGATTCATTAAATGCAGAACTTACAATAGCTGAAGCAGGGATTGAAGGATATAAGAGTAGTCGAGGGCTTACCGATCTCTACTCCGAATCGAAAATAAATTTAGAGAATATTCAAAGTAATGATAGAATTTTAACTGACGTAAATGTAAAGTTGGGTATTATTACTGGCATTGAGAACTATGTAAACTCTTCAAAAACCGGCCAGATTCCGGCAACAATGGGCATAGAAGATCCAGCCTTGAGCAGTTTGATAGAGAATTTATCGAGGCTACAACTGCAAAGATCAAGTTTATTAGCTATATCTCCTGAAACCAACCCTGACTTTGACCCCATCAACAGGCAAATTGCAACAACTAGAGCCGCCATTAAAGAAAACGTAGCTACAATCAAGTCCTCCTTACTAGATACACGCTCCAAATTATTAGATTTTAATAAAGGTTTAGAGTCTTCAATTAAAACCATTCCTACACAGGAGCGAGAGTTAGCAAGTATTACCAGACAACAAGCGGTAAAAGCAGGACTATATACTTATCTACTACAAAAAAGAGAAGAAATTGCCACTAATTATGCTGGCATTTCAACTACATCTCAAGTAATTGACCAAGCTTATGCCGGCGAACCGAAAAGTAAAAAGGCAATTGCTTTAGCCCTCGCACTTTTTTTGGGCCTAGGTCTGCCTTTCGGCCTTATTTTTTTAAGAAATAATTTAAACGATAGCATCATTGATGTACATGAAATTAAAGATGTTATTGATACGCCAATTATAGGTGAGTTATCACTTGAAAAATCACAAGATCTTGTATTAGAAAAAACTACTGGAACCAGTGTAGTTAGTGATCAGTTGAGGACTTTACGCACCAATCTTTATAACCTTTACGGAAATAAAAAACGTGGAAGAGTTACACTAATAACTTCTAGTGTCCCTGACGAAGGCAAAAGCTTTATCAGTAACAACTTGGGGCTTACCCTATCTCAGATCGCCAGAAAAACGGTAGTCGTTAAAATGGCCTTACGCCATTCTCAGATACCGGATGTTTTTAACAATAACGTTCCAGGTATTACTGAGTTTTTAAACAACGAAGCTACCTTGCAAGAGATTATAAATCCATCTGATTTAAACCCAAACCTGCATATTATCAGTAGCGGAGCAGAAGTAAGCAATCCATCAGAGTTACTGGAAGGTGAGAGATTAAAAGATTTGATTACTACTCTTCAAAACGCTTATGATGACATCATTATAGATAGCCCGTCTGTTCATTTAGTTCCAGATGCACTTATTCTCTCCCGTTTAACCGATTTAACCTTGTATGTTATTAGACAAGGACATACCCAAAAAACAGAATTAGAATTCCTTAAAGAGTTAGTTGATAAAAAGCAACTGTTTAACGTCCAGATTATATTTAATGGTATTCAGAAAGCCAAATATGGTTATGGCTATGATTATAAAAATAGCTATTATGCTAAATCGGCTAAGAAAACTATTTTTAGTGATTTCTGGAAAAGGTTTTAAACATAAAATCACCTCAGGAAATTAATGAAGATTTAGAGTTTTAGGGAGGATAAATTCAGAAAGCTGTATATTAAATTATTAAAGTACAGGAGCTGATATAGAAACTCCTTTTTAAATCGGGTTTCTATTAAAATTACAGATTTAAATATCAATCTGGAATAATGTGTTTTTCATAATTAAAGGATAAAACTCATGCTGATTAGTTCTAAAATCACAATTTAAGGCAATTAAAATTCTATAACCTAAATAACATTCTTAGGTTAATAAATTAAAATAGCAATGAAAAATAACACGCTAAATATATTTTTTGTTCTTGACAAGAACTACATAGTACCATTTACGGTTACTTTAACCTCTGTTTTAGAAAACAACAAAGACTTAGCAATCCAGGTATTTGTATTACATGAATTAGAGCAAAATGATTCTTTAGATACGGCTTGCAAATTTTTCCAAGACAAATACGATCAAAAAGTTAATCTAATATATTTTGAGGATAAATATTTCAACGACCTCTACCTCTCAGAGCATATCACAAAAGCCGGCTATTTTAAACTGTTATTGGGAAAAATGATTCCTGAAACAGTTACCAGTGGATTATATTTAGACTGTGACCTTGTGATTACAGGCTCTTTAAAAGGGTTTTGTGACCATAATTTTCTTGATGATGATACACAGACAGAGACTTCCCTATTAGCGGTAACGGATGTAAGAGCCGGCAGAGAAATTACCAGACTAAGTAAGATGGGCGAAAATATAACTAGCTATTTTAACACCGGCGTTTTTTATGCAAACCTAAAAAAATGGCGAGCAGAAAATATGGCGGAGAAAATGATCGCAATTGCCCGAAAATATAATGAGCAGTTGGTTTATTTGGATCAGGACATTATGAATATTTTCTTTAAGACTGACCAAGGAGAGCTAGAAGATATCTATAATAAGGACGCCGCAATAAAACATGCAGAACTCCCAATTATATTGCATTATTTGGGAAACTCAAAACCATGGCATTATGTGGATAATAGTCCGAATAAACATTTTTATAGGAAGTATTTAAAAATGACGCCTTTTAAAAACATAAAACCCGAAGGGATTTCCTTAGAAAATTTCGCAAGGAAATATGTCCGCTTATTCAGGCAAAAAAGGAGTGCAGGGCCAGATTATAGCATTTAACAACGATTTGAAATATTTTAAAATTATGATTTTTTCTTCTAAATGATGAGCAGATTTTCTTTCTGGATCAAGGGAATGATCATCATGATTATCATCATTTTCCTCCAATTTTTCTCCTATACGGGGATAAGTGAGGATTCTAAGGCCTTGGCTGGAGCAATCTTTCTCTGTGGTTTGGTCATGTTATTATTATCATTGAATGCAATTTTATTTAAGAGAACCTTGGTACTTAATAGCTTAGACCACATGGTTGTCTTATTTATACTCTCCATCTTTTTTAGTTTCTTTACCGCATACATCTACTGGGGACAACCCATCGCCACATCATTCTTATCATACCGGCTATTCTACATTTACTTTTTATACTTTGTACTGGTCTATTTTGAGCTGACTCAAAAAGACGTGGAGAATATCGTTTTAGTAATTTTCTTTACAACGTTAATTATTTTTGCAATTAACTTCATCACCTATCCTGACCCTATTTTCACAATGCGTACTGAAGAAAGGAGAAACGGTATCACCATATTCTTTGACGGACAGGGATTTACTTTTTTAGGCGCTTTTTATTTCCTGCAAAAATATTTCAAACGCTTTAACCTCCTTCATTTGATGTGGTTTATAATTGGCGCAATATTCCTGTTTTTCCTGACCCAGTCAAGAATGATGTTGGCAGGAGTATGCTTCGGTTTTGTCCTCATTCTGCTTTTAAGCCAACTTAAATACCGCTTTACCTACGCCGCTCTGGGGTTAATTGCCGGGGTTTTATTTTACTTTGCCTCTGGAGTTTTTAAAGGAATTAAGGAGCAAAATAAAGAGCAAGCCCAATTTGCCTCAGAAGATATAAGAGTACAGGCCTATAATTTCTTTTTAAACGACCTTCAGGGAGGTTGGCCAACAATGGTTTTCGGAAATGGTTATCCGGCAAAAGGGAGCAAACTAGAAGCAATTACTTATTACGGTCAGGATAAAGGTTTCTTCACTTCTGATGTTGGTTTAACAGGTATTTATAGTTTATTCGGGCTCTTCGGGGAAATCTTATGGATCTTATTTTTTTTTATGGCCTTTAGTATGAAAAATGCTGGAGAGTTTACTTATGTTAAAGCATATTTTTTAATGATTTTTGTGACCGCTTTTACAGGATACGCCATCTTTGACCCGGGATATATGCCTTCAACAATTATTGCGCTCTATTTAGTAAGATGTAATTATGAAGAAACCAAAGTTATTGAACGAGTGAGTAAATTTTTACAAAAACAATGATGCTATTGGAAGAAATACAATTTAACACCAAGTCGCTGGGTTTTGTTGCCAATGCAATAAAAACAATTAAACTCACGCTAACAAACATACGCTCATGATAGCCGCCTTTAGTAGAATTCTAAAAGAGAATACGTTTTTTAAGAACTTTTCTGTACTTACTTTATCCAGTGTTTTAACGCAGTTTCTGGGAATGGTGATTGGGATCAAGATTGCCAGAGTTTTAACTCCGTACAATTTTGGTGTATACAATTTGCTTCAGTTACACGTAACCATATTTTCTGTTGTGGCTACTTTGGGCATAAGCCGTATCATCATCAGAAATATCGCTAGGGATAAAATGAACATCAATGGCTTGCTCAAAAGCTCTTTGATTCTTCGCTTGATAGGGACAGTATTCGCTGTTTTGATTTTTGGTGTTTACTATTATTTTTTCAAGTCGTACGATGTTTTCTTATTCGGACTGGTAATTTCCAGCATCATGATGACCGTCAGCTTCGATCACTTTAATAGCCTGGCTTTCGGACTAGAGAAGATGGAGTTTTCTGGCTTTGTAAACCTTACCAGCACCGTATGCTGGCTTATCGCGATATTCTTCATCCCGGATGAGCATCTGAACTTAAACTTTGTTTTTTTACTATTTGCTTTATTTAATATTATTAAGGTCCTGCTTTTCCTTTTCGTTATCCGAAAGAAAACAAATTATAAGGCCAGCCTTTCCAGTAAGGATTCTTCACCGGATACCGCAATTACATTAGGTAAGGAAAGCTTACCTTTCTATTACCTTGATCTGTTTTCTCTATTAAGCATGCAGATCCCTATTCTGTTTCTGGAGTACCGCTCTGGGACAGAACAGATTGGTTATTTTAATATTGCCAGCAAAGTTTTATTACCCATAAGCATCGTGGTAAACACAGCGCTTTCTGCAGTATTTCCAATTCTTGCCAGACTTTATGAACGTGATTTCGACCGTTTTATCAATGTTTTTAAAACCATGTGTATCGCTATAAGTTTAATCGGGATTGCAGGAGCATTTGGCGTCACCCTTTTCCGAAAAGAAGTGGTAGTGCTTTTATATGGAGAAAAGTACATCAGTTCTAGTTTGGTGCTGAGTTATCAAGTTTGGTATATCGCCTTTTTCTCTGTGGTATGTTTATTCGGTACAATTTTAGGCGCCATCAATCGACAAAAACAGCTTAGTTACTTATCCTTGGTGTGTACATTAATAGGAGTTCCGTTATTATGGTATGGCTCACAGTTTGGCGCACAGTATCTTTCTGCCGCCTTTATGGTTTCCACCGGCATCAATCTTATCTTGCACTTTTTTGTGGTAGACAGGTACGTTAAAAAGCAGATATCGCCGATGTTTTATGCTAAGATTTTTGCCTTTTTAGTAATTGGCTACTACATATCCATCCAAATACCGGAAGGTCTCAGATTAAGTCTAAAAATTATTCTTTTTTCATTAGGCTCTTTGCTCGCAGGGTTCTTACTTTATAAAAAGTATTATGCGAAAGTGAAAGCTTCGTTTCAATAAAAAAATTTAAAAATCATTGTATACTCAATCGTCAGTCAATTTTAATAGCAGTCAATGAAAAGCGTAAGTATTATTATACCCACTTATAACAGAGAAAAACTAATCTCTAGAGCAATAGAAAGTGTTTTGTCACAGGATTTTGAAGGGGAGATTGAAATAGTGGTCACCGATGATGGTTCCACAGATGATACCCTAAAAACTGCCAATTCATACGGTGACAAAGTAAAAATCCTGTTAAAACCTGCTGACTGCAAAACACAAGGTCCGTCGAGTACTCGTAATAGAGGAATAGCTGCAGCTACTAAGCCTTATATTTTATTCTTAGATTCTGACGATTATTACTTTCCGGGACATATCAAAAAAATGGTTGCCGCAATAGAAGATAATCCAGAATTTGGATATGTATTCTGTAGGATTTTAGAAATTAATGATAGCACCACCCCTCCTACTTTTAGCCTTTGGACTAAAGAGGAAATTACGGAAAGGGAAATTATAAACTTGAATATCGCTTCGCACAACGTAGCGCAAACCAACGGGTTTATTTTCAAAAAAGAAGTTTTCGATAAAGTTGGAGTATTTCATGAAGACATTTATCATGGAGAAGATATTGACCTTTGGATGAGGATTGCCGAATTTTATAAAGGAAATTTCTCTGACCATTACGGTGCTGCACTGCGAAGAAACGGAGCCGACCAACTCACTGCCGACTCTAAAGAAAGCTTATTGAAGATACAACAAAAGGTATTTCGGAATGCTTTAAATAGATATTTTAAGCTGAAGCTAAACAACCCTTATCGTTTAGCAAAATTGCTTTATATCAACTTTTACTACAGTACGATACAGCTACCTATTATTAAGGGGATCTTTTTACGTTCTTACGAAAAGAAACAGAAAGCGAATGCTTTTTCGCAGAAATGGTATCCGTTGGAATATTATATAATTAATATAGCGCAGGGTCCCCTTCGGGAGACCCTGCTTGGACTGGAGTGAGGTGTTTCGTACGTAGCTGTTCGACATGTTCCGAAGGGCCATGTCGAATTGATGATAAATGCGGATTTGCAATCCGCCACTATATTTTAAAGTGCTATTTGTATAAGCGGATTACAAATCCGCTATATTTATAAGTTCGGGATGCGCTACGCTAACATCTCGAACAGCATAATTCTTTTTTCATATCTTTAATTTTTAATAGAAGATAAATGAATAGCTCGAGAGGCTTATTATATCCGTCACTGCATAAATTTTATAGTGCCTTAAGCAGTTTAGAAAAATTTGAAAAAGGGACAAACTTCTTTGATAATATAAGTTATCTGGATAATTTCTTTTCAGAATACAGAAACATAACGTTTGTACTCCAAAAATCTTTAGCCAATACGCCATTCATATCTACTTACGAAAAACTACGCGATCAATATTTAGTTAATGATGTCGGTAGGTGGTTTGTAGAAAAGCGTAACGAGGTTATTAAGCAACAACCCTTTAATTTAGAAAAACGGATTGTAATTAGTATTTATTCTGGTAAGAATACTTTTTCACTACCAGAATTAATCTTTACCATTGATAATGATGTGAAAATTTCGACTATTGTTGATTCGTTGCAGTCAACATTTATAAGTTCCGGTCAATTAGAAGTGATGTTTTCTGCCGAGTTTTTATTTTACGAATATGGTCATAGTAAAGATTTGTACGACAATTTGATTTCAGGGATAAATCAAATGAAACTTTGCTTAACTGATATGAAAGAGGCAGTTAATGAGGATTGTATATTATGCGATGAACTCGAAAGGAAAATAGGTAAGATGTATTTCTACCTAGTGCCTAAAGATTTGCTTTTCATTGACGATTATGTATTTTACTGTAAAAAAAATTATTTTGAGAAAGCTTCAAGGATTGCAATGTGGTCTGAGCCGAGTCAAACAAGAGCTCCAATCGAAAATCTAAATAAAATATATCCTGACGGCGACATTTTCAACAAATTTGAACTGATGAATTTGATGATTTTTCAAATGCAAAAATCGCTATTACCGACTTGCCTGATTTTATATAGCGATCATACGTTTGAATTAATTACTTTTGGATTCTCCATCAAAACTACAGTATACAGAAAGTTTACTGAAATCGCGAGACGCATTGAGACAGATAGAATAGTTAATATCCTTTTCGTTACAGAAATGTACACTTACGATATACTTGATATAGGTAATCTAGACAGTCGTGAAAGAGTCAAACATGCTAAAAGCGAGATATTAGCATTTTATATGGTTGATAACCATTTAGCAATTAAATCTCAAAAATATGACGCAATGCAAGTTGATGACTTTAAATATATCGCTTCCATAATGCTTGCAAATACGAACGAGCAAGAATTACCCAAATTTATGAATCCGGTTATACAAGAGTTTACACGTTTGAAAACATTTTTCAAATAAGTTTAAGTCTGTTTTAGCTGTTCGACATGTTCCGAAGGGTCATGTCGAATTGATGATAATGCGGATTTGCAATCCGCCACTATATTTTTAAACTGCTATTTGCATAAGCGGATTACAAATCCGCTATATTTTACAAGTTCGGGATGCGCTACGCTAACATCCCGAACAGCATAAGTATGATAAGTCTAAAACTATTTCCCCTCCGCTATTCTAATATTCTCTTTCACATGCGCCAGGTTAAACATAGAACAAAGTACAATACTATTATTAAAATCAGTCAACAGGTTTTGAAGCTTCTCATTAGCCGTTAAATCTCCACCACCTTTCATCGGAGAGAATAGAATGTTTCTTTCGCTTCCTCTGCGCTTTACTAAATCGTTATAATCTGCTAGTTCAGCGGGTTTATCAAACTGTAAAATATCGAAAGTGTTTAAATAATCTTTATGCAATTCTTCCTGAGTCTGCATATAAGCAATTCCAAAAGCTCTGATTTTACCTTCTTCTTTTAACCTGTTCGCCATTTCATTGATTTCATCAATATAGGCTACGGAGTGAAAAGGTTCGTGGATAAAGAAATAATCTAAGTAATCTGTACCAAGTTCACGCAAACTCTTTTCCAAACTCTTTCGCATCAAATCTCCTCTCAATGGCACAATACGATCCAAAAAACGATCAGCAACATTCTTTGAATTGGTAATGGTAAGCGTTTGGTTTTTATTCTTTTTAATGAAGTTTTTAAGTTCCCTAGCGATAGGTTTAAGCGGCTTCATAAAAGTCGCTTTCCAGTTAGCTTCTATACCAAATTTACTCGCTAAAACTAAGCTATCTCTTCTTCCTTTTATAGTATTGCCAACGAAAGCCTCAGCATCGCCATAACCGTAAGAACGGGCTAAATCTAAATGGTTGATTCCATTATCTAAAGCAAAGTCGAGCGCATATTGAGCTGTTTTTTTATTGATGGACCCTAAAATTGGTGCGCATCCAAATCCAAGTACGGAAGATGCGATTCCGGGTACAAGTTCTATTTTTCTCATTTTAAAAAATTAGCTAATCTGACAGCGAAAGCGCCTAAAAAGAAAGTCGGGTTAGCATGACCAGAAGTTGGGAAAGCAGAGCTACTACATACAAAAACGTTATTCGTTCCGTAAAGCTTCATATCACTATCCAACACTCCTTCTTCCGGAGTATCCGCAATTCTGGTAGTCCCTATTTGGTGGATACCATCTTTAGACACATTTCTAACTGCTTCTGGTAATTCTTCTTTCGGATACCAATACACCACCTCACCACAGTTAATCTCTCTTAAATATTTATCCAGCTCTTCATGAACTTTAATCGCCGAATTTACATCAGCATCTGTCAAATCATAATGGATATGTAAGGTTTCTCCGTCTTTATCCAGTTCCATTCTGTTTGCTGCAGAAGGAAACTGTTCTGCATGAAAACTCAATGAATATTCGTTCATTGGATTATACAAAAACACGCCCGGCAACTTTCTTTTCACCAAATAACGCTTAGAGAAAATCAATGCCGGGGTAACCATCGACATTGGTAAATCTTTTACAAAATTCCAGATGTGCTTGCCTACGGTTTTTGTTTCTCCTTTGGTAATGGAATGTGCAATTGCCGGCGGAGCCAACATATTCTTTAATATAGGCGTAATCATGGCTAAATACATAAATGACATGGCGCCATTTTTATGTCTATAATCATGGTAAAGAGGATTATCAATCCATAAAATGGTATTTAATAAATCCTTTTTCAACATAAACTCTTGGGTAAAGTGGAATCTTCTACGAATATAAGTTCCGTCTGGATTACGCAAATAACCATAGTCGGTTTTTTTAGGATCACCATAAAACTTAACCCCTGCAATTTTACCAAAAACGTGACCTTGATAATATTTACCCAAAGCCGGTGGCGTAAAACCTAAGTTCTTAAACAGTTGGTTGTTTCTTAATAAAATCCGGGTGGATTCCTGTGCGCCTGCAGCCAAAACAAAGTTACTGGCCGTAACGGTTGAAACTTCTTTAGTATTAACGTCTCTGATAGTTAAGGAAGATACCGTTCCATCAGCATCCGGTTCATTAAAGTCTCTAGCTTCATAACCTTCTAACAAAGTGATGTTCTTACATTCCTCCAGTTCTTTGCGATATCTTGAACCAAAGCGTGTGGGCATGCTCCAACGCTCTAACAAGCTATCTGTTACCACACCTTCTTTAAAGTTTTCAGCAATTCTGCTTCCTTTAAATTGTGGAATCTCGTTCAAATTAAAAACCGGTTCTCCGCATTCAAAATATTCAGCGGTTGGCACCAAGTGTTTCTTTACTTCTTCCAATAAACTCACATCCCAGGTACATTCGCCATTAATGATGGGCCTATCTTTTAAAAAATCAATTTCATCATACATTACACATCTGCCACCCCAAGTTAAAGAAGTACCGCCCAATCCTTTATTGGTACATTCATAAGGGTCGTGGTGATTGACCAAGTTATCTACCTTAATAGAATCGTCTAAATCGTTCTTTACCTTTTGCCCAGGAAAGCCATATTCTACCAATAAAACAGTCTTATCTGGATTTACACGCACATATTCAAGTACCGTAATGATTCCTGCAGGTCCACTTCCGATAACACAGAGGTCAAATTTTGTTTGTAAATTATGATTCATTGTATATTTCTCTTTAATCCTATGCTCACCATCAGCAAAGGATAAATGTATAATTTTATAAATTGTCTATATAATTGATTAGAAAACCTTCTAAATCTTTCTTAGTTGAAACAAAGGGTGAAGGTTCAAATTTACGAGCCCTATCCAAAACATCCGGGAATTTTTCATCCTCATGCCAGTTGATCAGGTAATTGCTTTCAGAAAACTCTTCTAAAATATCTAATTGATGATCGTCCACATGTTCATCATACTTGTAAAGTCGAGGGATAGCAATGATCTTCTTATTCATCCTAAAACCTCTCAGTATCGAACCTACGCCTCCATGGGTAACAATAATTTCAGCTTGTTCATATAACTGATCTAATTCTTTGGGGTCAATAAATGCCCTTACCTTTAATAAATTGGATGAAAATGCAGTATGCCCAGCCTGTACAATAATTTCTTCATTAATTTCTCCGCTTTTTAAGGCGTTTTCAATCGCAATAATGGGTCTACTAAACTCAATTTTAAACGTTCCTAAGAGTACTAATATCATTAAAACAACCCTCCTTTATATATTGATTTTGGATAAAGCTTTTGCGCCGACTCCCACTGTACCATAAACAAATCTGCAAAAGGATAAACCAAATTAGCCGTTTTTGCTTTACTATTTACCCTAGCATAAGATAAGATATAAACAATCTTAATCCCCATTAACTTACCGATAACGCACATTGGAAAAGCGGTATGACTGCCTGTAGTGATGATTACTTTGGGTTTAAATTTGATTAAGATTGCGAAGGAAAGAAAAAAGTTCAATAAAATATTCCAGAAGTATTTTATCCCTCTGCCCATTACATCGGGTTTAATGTACTTCACAGGGTGTTTGCTTGCCAATGATTTTGTACTCTCTAAATCCTCTGTAACTATTAAATATTCATACTTGTTTCTGAGTTCTTCTAACTGTAGCACTTCATCCAGATGACCACCTGCTGAACTCACAAACAAAACTTTGGTCTTATTAATCATTTATTAAAATATTATTCAGTGATTTTAAATTCCTCCGGCTTTTTAAAATCTATTCTCATTGATGAATTTATGTATACTTCTTTTAGCATCAAAAAGTTTATAAAACTTTCGATAAATTCTAATGTCTGTAAGTGCTCATTCGTATAAAGCTAATGAACTGAAGCTTCAATTTTAACATCAGCGTAAATGACGCTACCCACCTTCATCAATCTTCTTCCTGATTTTCAACAACATCGGGTTTCTCCTATTCAATTATCCTGATGGTTTCAAATTACGTAAAAATGTAATTAATAAAACTTAAATTATTTTTTTGGTTTAAACCAAGGCTGTAAATTAAACTTATAATTACGACAAGCTCAAAGTTTCGGTTAAAACTGAGTTAAATTCCCCTAAAGTGACTTTTAGATTGCCTAAAAAAAATTACCTTTATAAATTCAGTTTTACTGATTAAATAAAGGGAAGAGGGGTAATTTCCTCGAAAATTAACATCATGTTGTGGTTTCTTAGATCACGGAACCGGAAAACAGGATAAAGCATTTTAATAAGATTATTGATGCTTATTTCCTAAAAAAAATGTTATCAAAACCTTTTAAGTACAAATGGAGTATAAGTTATTTTATAGAGAAAAATTAAATAATAACAGTTTATGATAAAAGTTGCTTTGATCGGTGCTGGTAAAATGGGCATCTCCCATCTATCTATATTGGGTGCTAATCCAGATGTAGAAGTGGTTGGCGTATGTGATACCTCAAAAATGGTTAATGATTTTTTAAGTCGTTACGCTAAGTTCAACTGTTTTACCGATTATCAAAAAATGATTGATGAAACAAAGCCGGATGCGGTTTTTGTAGCTGTGCCTACTAAGTTTCATTATGCGATTATAAAAGATTTACTGAACAGAAAGATCCATGTTTTTGCAGAAAAACCATTCTGCTTAACCTCTGTACAGGGTAAAGAATTGGTTGCACTTGCCGCCAGCCAAGGCGTAGTAAACCAAGTGGGCTATCACAATAAGTTCATCGGTACTTTTCAAGAAGTAAAAAGAATAGTAAAAACTGGGGTGCTAGGTAAAATCCACCATTTTGTTGGAGAGTCTTACGGACCAGTAGTGGTTAAGCCTCAGCAATCTACCTGGAGATCTGACCCTACTGAAGGTGGTGGTTGCTTATTAGATTATGCATCACATGTGATTGATTTAATCAATGATACTTTAGCGCCAGTAGCTTCTGTAAAAGGAAGTGTTTTGGATTCTATCTACTCTATCAACGTGGAAGATGCCGTTTACTCCTTATTAGAACTTTCTAATAATGTTAAAGGCGTATTATCTGTAAACTGGAGCGACGAAACTTACCGTAAAATGTCGACTACCATTACCATTTCTGGTACACAAGGAAAGATTATATCAGATGCCAGCGAAATAAAAGTTTACCTGAAGGATGATAAAGCATTACCAGGTTACTGTAGCGGTTGGACAGTTAAAAACATCACCGACCTTACAGACCAAGTTGGCTTTAATTTAAGAGGAGAAGAATATACTGCACAGGTAGATTATTTTATCAATGCGGTATCAGGAAAGGTTCCAAACACAATTAATACATTTCAAAGTGCCTGGCTTACAGATTGGGCTATTGAATTAATTAAAAATAATTCGAAGTAAAAATATGGAAAGAGTAATATTTGGCGATAATCAATTTTTCGCTGTCAACCATATCTCTGATGAGAAATCGAGAGCGCAATCGATCAAGTTTAAAGAAGATAGCGCAATTATTAAGACTTTAGACGAGGCTAGATCTGTGGGTATCAATACTTTTATGTGTACCACTCACGATAGGATTGTAAACATCTGTAACATCATCAGAAGCGAGCCTGAAAAGTATAAAGACTTTACCATTTATCCTTGCATGCCTTATGCACATAAGTACGCCAATGCAGTTACAGAATTAGGGATAACAGGAACCATTAAACAATATGTACCGGGTAATTTTTTCGGTTCTATGTTTAAAGGTGGGGTAGCTTTTTTATCTAAAGATTACCTATCCATTATGGAATTGCTGGTAGATGCCGAGATGAAAATGTTTAAAAACATCAATACTCCGGTGATCTTTTTGCAAAACGTAATTACCGACCTTTTATTAGGTTTAGGTGCTGATGAAGTTTTATTGGCATATCATGCTTACGTAAAGAAAAAATACAATGTTGAGGCGGGTTTCATCACCATGAATATGCCTAAGCTGTTAGATGTTTTAGAAAAAGGGGGCGTTGAAAACCCAATTATCTGTTCTTCTATCAATAAAGCAGGTTTCAGAATGTCGGGAGGTAATGATGTTTATGAAGATGTTTTAAAAACCAGAAAATTAAGAGCAATAGCCATGCAGGTATTAGCGGGAGGAGCCATCCACCCTAAAGATGCCATTGAGTATGTTTGCGATTTACCTAATATTGAGTCTATTTTATTTGGTGCATCATCAAGAGCCAATATAGAAAGCACTTATAATTACATTCATGATTTCGATAAAAAGAAAATGAATGCCTAAGCATTTGCTTTAGCGCATGACATGCTGTAAGCACAAACAGCATGTCATGTTAAAATTGAAGTCTATAAAAAGACTTAAAACCTCCATCCTCCCTAGTGCTTCACCTTAAATTATAAGGGCTTAACATTAAGCTTTTTAAGCACCATTTCCGCTTTAAACATAAGCAGAGCGCTAAAACCAAAATCTCTCCCCCCTATCCACCTATTGTTAAAAAATTTGGATTAACTTTGGTTTAGATTGCCAATGTAAATTTTAATGGAATAAAAAAAATGTGGAAGATTAAAGTGTATGATAATATAGTTTTACTTGATAGTCTGATTCATCAAAAATTAAAACGATAAGCACTCTCCACCCCCAATATGAATAGTAGATTTGACAATTTTTTTAGGATATTTTTTGCCTTTACCGATTTAGGATTTCTTTGTTTGTTGCACTTGGTAATGCTAACCACTTTTAGCTTCCAAACAAATTCAGCAAATATTAGCCACGTTGAGTATTTTATCCTGAGTAATGCTTTTTGGCTAATCAGTTCGTACTTAACTGAAGTTTACCTCAACGATAAAATCTTAAATTTCAAAAAATTTGCAAGACGAACAAGTAGAGCATTTATAATTTATGTCGTTTTACTCTTTATTTATTTTTCCTTTTCTCGATTCAATTTTAATAAGGATTATTTAATAATCAGCTTCGTATCTTTTGCAGGATATCTTGTTTTTAGTAGGTTATTATTTTTAGAGGTTTCAAAATATATTGGACGTAAAAAAACATTACTAAATAAGGTGGTGATTATTGGAAACGATGTTTTTGCTAAAACTTTAGCTTCTAAACTAAAAAAAGCCAATAATACGATTACTATTTTGGGAGCTTTCTCAGAAAAAGTTAGACCAGAGAATGACGAACTTTTTCCGCACTTAGGGAAGTTAGACGATTGCATGAAATATGCGTTAGACAATCAAGTTACCGAAATTTATTGCACCCTTTCCCCAGAAGTTTATCCAAACATTTATAGCATTGCACAAGCTGCAGAAAATCTTTGCATGCGGTTTAGGTTTGTACCCAACCTGCGCTATTTTGTGGATAACGAAGTGCATTTTGATTATGTAAACAATGTACCTGTTCTATCACTTCGTTCAGAACCTTTAGAAGATTTTGCTGTACAGGTTAAAAAACGTTTTTTTGATGTAGTATTCAGTAGTTTGGTTACTATCTTTTTATTGAGTTGGTTAATTCCAATCATCGCAATCTTAATTAAGCTAGACTCAAAAGGACCTGTTTTTTTCCTTCAAGAACGCTCCGGAAAAAACAATATCCCTTTTAAATGTATAAAGTTTAGAAGCTTAAAAATGAACGACGAAGCTAACAGCAAACAAGTTACTCGTGGTGATAACAGGATTACTAAGCTAGGCAGATTTTTAAGAAAGTCGAGTATTGATGAGTTACCACAGTTTTTTAACGTATTAAAAGGTGATATGTCTGTTGTAGGCCCAAGGCCACATATGCTAAAACACACCGATGAATATTCAGCAATCATCATGAAATACATGATACGTCATTATCAGAAACCAGGCGTTACAGGTCATGCTCAGGTTAACGGTTTTAGAGGCGAAATTAAAGAAGAACAACAGTTGATTAATAGAATTGAATACGATGTGTGGTACATTGAAAACTGGAGCATCTGGCTTGATCTAAAAATCATTATCCAAACAGTAGTTGTAACCATTAAGGGGCAAGACAACGCTTTTTAATTTATCCAACACAAAACACTTTACTTTTTACGTTCAACTTATTACTTTTGACTTTCCAATTACTACAATCAATTTAAACCTTCAATGTTATATCCATTAAAATTTAAAACCATATTCAAAGATAAAATTTGGGGTGGCAAAAAAATTAAAACCTATTTAGGAAAAGATTTTACTCCTCTGCCAAATTGTGGCGAAACTTGGGAAATTTCTGGTGTAAAATCTGATGTTTCTATTGTTGCAAACGGCCCGTTAACAGGCACTTCACTTGCTGATTTATTGGCCGATAAAAAAGGCGAACTAATCGGTAAAAAAAATTACGAGCGATTTGGTGACGAATTCCCTTTATTGGTAAAGTTTATTGATGCCAATGAAGACTTATCTATCCAAGTACACCCAAATGATGAAATGGCAAAGGAACGCCACAACTCAAAAGGAAAAACAGAAATGTGGTATGTGCTACAGGCTGATAAAGGCTCTTCTTTAATTTCGGGTTTCAACCAAGAGCTGGACAAAGCGCATTACCTTAAAAAGTTTAATGCCGGTGAATTAACCGATATTTTGAATAAAGAAGAAGTGAACGCTGGCGATGTTTTCTTTTTACCTGCAGGTAGAGTACATACCATTGGTAAAGGTTTATTGATTGCGGAAATACAGCAAACATCTGATATTACCTATCGTATTTACGATTTTGACCGTGTGGATGATCAAGGCAATAAAAGAGAGCTACATGTAGAGGAAGCTTTGGACGCGATTGATTATACCCACCATAAAGAGTATAAAACCCAATACACAGCTACAGTTAACCAAGCGGTAGAACTAGCGGATTGCCCTTACTTCACCACAAATATGCTGGAGTACACAAAAGATACCGCCAGAGATTACAGCATTACAGACAGCTTTATAATTCATGTTTGTGTGGAAGGTTCATATATTTTAAAATATGGAATTGAAGAACTGCCTGTACAAATGGGCGATTGTATTTTGATTCCCGCCACTACTGGTAAGGTTGCAATACAAACAACCGAGGGTTTTAAAATATTAGAAAGCTACATTAACTAAATAATAGCGTTTTAACGGTTTTTGGTTTGTTTGTTGCAATACCAAAAACATGTTTAACTATGTTGACTTCATATTATTTATAATTATAAGCCTAGGTATTTATCACGGCTATCGTCGTGGGTTTATTTTAGGCTTTTTAGAATTTTTTGCATTAGCTGCCAGTATTTTGGCGGCTTTTTATTTTTATCAGTCTACCGCAGTTATTTTAGGCAACCAGCTACCAGAACGTTTGGTCTTGCCATTGGCGTTTTTAATTACCTTATTGCTTTCGCGGTTTATAATTGGAATCTTTCTCTATTTCTTACTCAAACAGCTACCTCTTAGTTTACACACCAACAAGCTAAATAAATACACCGGGTTAATTCCGGGTTTTATACGAGGTTATTTTTACGCCTCGCTATTCGCAATGCTATTTTTGTTTGTAAACCTTTGGGGCAACTTAACTACCGAAACAAGGCATAGCTATATCGCTAATAAGCTAACCCAACAAATAGAACTTATAGATTCCAAAATCGCATCTGATATTAGTGAAAAGGTAAAGAAAAGCATCAGTAAATTAACTATTGAGCCCGAATCTGATGAAACAGTTTACCTGCATTATAAAGTTGAAAACCCTGTGGTCAATGAAAAAATGGAAAATCATTTATTAGTCCTAGTAAACCAAGAACGCAGAAAATTCAACTTACCCTTACTTGCCCGTGATACCGCTTTAAGAACTGTTGCCAGAAAGCATTCGCTCGATATGTTTAAAAAAGGATATTTTTCGCACATCAGCTTAACCAACACCACTCCTTTTGATAGAATTAAGGCGAACAACATTAAATATTTTACTGCCGGAGAAAACCTAGCATTGGCACAAACTGTAGAAATCGCCCATATTGGCTTAATGAATTCACCAGGACACCGAGCAAATATCTTGAACCCAAAGTTTGGCCGTTTGGGCATTGGGATTATGGATGGCGGAGTTTATGGCTTAATGGTTACTCAAAATTTCAGAAACTAGAAAAAAGCCCCCCTCACCCCATCACTAGAACAAAACTTAAAACAAACTTTCAACTCACTACTCAAAACACTTAATTTTGTTGAACATACGGTAAGAAACACTTTCCTCCTAACCGTAACATTTTCCAATATCTGCAGGGGAAATGACTATCCGACTGTTTGTTTGTCCATTGGTTAAAATTTAAATTTTCAGTTCATTTAGAAACCTTTAATCAATTCAGCAATAGTATTTTGCGAGAATTTTTTATTTTTTTTAAGTCTGAGTTTATTTAATTTAAATGTTAGCTTTATTGGTGGGATTATAAACTGTATGTATTTTGAATTAGTGCAACATCCTTTTTATAAAAATGATCCCTCAAAAGTTACGCATGTATAACAAGTGTTTGTTGTACTTGTGCTACTGAGTTACGCATATATATAAGTTATGCCTAATTTTAAAAAACACGAACAACAATGAAAATCTTTCCAGAAAGTGATTACAATTTTAAAATAACTGGAAGTGAAATAGAAGCTATTGAACGTTTAAAAAGACGAACTGAATTTTCCAAAAGTTTGACTTCACAAATAACCGACAAATCATTTCGTGGAATAATAGAAGAAAATACATTTAGAATAATCTCATCTGAAATTGGGAAAGGTGCATTTTGTGTTTTAGAAGGTAAAGTTGACAATCAAAACGGACAACTGAACATTAGTATTAATAAAGCTTTTCAAATTTTATTAAGCATTATTTTGTGTTTTCCAATTGTTCTATTAATTGCCGACCTAATTTCAGAAAAAGGAAGATTTTCAATGATGACTCTTCTTACTGCAATTCTAATGTTCATTTTTATACGTTTCTTATTTATAGAATTAGCGTTCAGAAGATTTTCAAAAAGCAGTATAAATAGGTTGTCTGACATATTAGATATTGAACATATAGAAAAAAACTAGGCATAACCACAAATTTGTATTATAATGGCTGAACTGCTTTACGTTATTTCATCGCAATTAACTAAGTTTATACAGGCAGACAAGTTTGTGCTTTCTATGCCATTACAACACAAATTCGCCAAACGTTATGCGCAATTAAAACCGAACTGAATGAAAGTTAAATTTAAACCGACGCTTGATACAATTAATATTATTACCACATTAATACTAGGGATTGTGGCATTAATTATTTCGATTAATTCGTACAGACTTTCAGAACGACAAATTCATTTAATTGAGCGCCAAAACGACTTAGACGAAGGACAACTTAAACTTGAGCTTAAAAATTCAATTCTTGAATTGATAAACATTTCAAGTATGCTCAGACAAAATGAAAAGGACTATCCTGACATTCGAAATTGTTTAAATTCTTTCAATGAAATTAAAGCAATTCTAGAGGGACAACTTAAAAATAAATTTCTTTTCGAAAACAATGAACTATCCGATAAATGGACAAGTTTGCTGATAGACGTAAATTTCAATATTAAACTCTTTCGACCTGGAACATCACCGAATGTAAAGATTGACAGAGCTTATAATAAAGTTCAAGAATTGGAGAATAAAAGCTCAGAGCTTTTGAAATTATATAAGTGACCCAGCGGTTCGGGATGTTAGCCTAGCGCATCCCGAACTTGTAAGTATAGCGGATATGAAATTCGCATTATCACCAATTCGACATGCCCTGCGGAACATGTCGAATAGCTTAAGGCAATTGACAAACCTTTAGGAGACATTGACTCTTAAGAAAGATGAACATAGCAATACCAATTATACTTATTTTAATCATCCTGACATGGAAGTTTTTTAAAACCACCATCAAAGGAGTAGTTGGTGAAAAAACAATCTCCGCAATCTTATACTTTTTGGACAAGAAAAAATACAAGGTCATCAATAATCTTGTATTAAAGTCTGGTGACAGAACTTCACAAATTGATCATATAGTTATTTCTGACTTCGGGATTTTTGTAATAGAAACTAAGAATTATAAAGGATGGATTCTGGGAAATGAAAACTCAGAATATTGGACTCAAGTTATATTCAAACGTAAAGAAAAGCTTTACAACCCAATAAGACAGAACTTAGGCCATATTAGCGCCTTAAAAAGATGTCTTATAGAATATCCTCATATCGATTACAAATCAATTATTGTTTTCTCCTCAAAAGCTGATCTCAAAGTAAACACAATTACAGACGTAGTATATTCGTACAATCTGCTTAAAACCATAAGAAAACACTCTGAAGTCAATCTTTCAGAAATTGAGAAGAAAAACATCTATGAAAAAGTTTATAAGTCAAACATAATTGACGCTTTTGATAAAAAAAAACATGTTAAATCAATCCAACAAAGAGTCCAAAAAAGAGAAGCTTCAATTAGGGCAAATAAATGCCCTCAGTGTTCTGGAGAATTAATCATGCGCACCGGTAAGTATGGAAACTTTTTAGGATGCAAATCTTACCCATCATGTAAGTTTATCAGGAATGTATAATAGAAAACCGCCATTGCTTTACAGATACTTAGTACTGATCTATCACTTTAAAACAATTCGCTTCAACTAAAAGGCATATAGTTTTCTTTTTATTGTTACATTTAGTTTAATGAAAACAATTTTATCTATTGACGGTGGTGGTATAAAAGGGATTATCCCAGGAATGGTTTTAGTAGAGCTTGAAGAACGCTTAAAAAAAAGAACTGGAAACCCAGAAGCCCACATTGCCGATTACTTTGACTTCTTTGCAGGCACCAGTACCGGAGGTATTTTAACTTGCTTATTGCTTTGCCCTTCTAAAGAAGACCCTACCAAACCTAGGTTTTCAGCCAAACAAGCCTTAGACCTTTACATTGCCAACGGCGCAAAAATATTTGAAAGCAAAGGTTTTAAAAAGGTTTTTGCAGATATCGGATGGGTAACCGAACGCTATGATGCGGAGTTTTTAGAGAAAATATTGTTAGAGTATTTTGAGGATGTAAAATTAAGCGAGCTGATTAAGCCCTGCATTATTACCGCTTATAATATTGAATTAAGAAAGGCCCACATCTTTAGACAAAAAACGGCTAAAAGCAGAGGTGATCAAAGAGATTTTTATGTTCGTGATGTTTGCAGAGCTACATCCGCCGCCCCTACTTACTTTAGCGTTGCAGAGATAAAATCACTCGCAGGTGTAAGGTATCCGCTCTTAGATGGCGGGATATTCGCCACAAACCCTTCCTTAAGTGCTTTTGTGGAAATTAAACGCGAACCCGACCAAGAGTTTGCTCCAAATGATATCCATATCCTTTCTTTAGGTACAGGAGTTTCTAAACAGTCTTACGATAGTGAAGAGCTGAGCGACACAAAGGCTCTTTTTGTAGTCCCTGCCCTATTAGATATGATGATGGGTGCCGCTACAGAGACCAGTCACTTCTATATGAAGCAGATTTTTAGTTTTTTAGGCATTCCTGATCATTATGTAAGGATTGAACCCCAAAATCTACAAAGTGTGCAAGAACGCTTAGACGCTGCCGACCCAAGGAACATTCAGAAATTAATGTCTTTGGCAGATAGAATGATTAGTCAGAAATATGCCGTTTTAGATGTGATTGTAGATAATTTAATTAAGCTTAAAGTGGATAAGGCATTGGTAGAAGGTGGGAAGTAAGTTCAAGCTATTTTAAAGCACCCAAAACAAACCTTGTAAGGGTCAGGATTTAATTATGGTTCAGCCAATGTTTTTCAAGTCAAAAGAGTTCTGGCTTAAGCAGACCCATATAAGCCACCTAAACAAAGTCAAAAATATTTCTCCTTACAGTAGTGTAAAAAAAGCATAGTTTGAACAATAAATTATAAAAGGAAGCTATAACTATATGAGATTAGCCGCAGCTTACATTGAAGAACATCAATACTTATTCAAAGAGCCACAAACAATAAATTTTGGCGGTCAATATTTCTATGAGTTTAAGAATATAAACAATGATATTTTTGTTAAAAGAATTCTTAATGAAAAATTCTTACCTGATTTTTTCAATATAACCCACCTAAAAAGTAAAGTCCTCAATTTAACAGCTATTGTAGGAGAGAACGGTGCAGGAAAATCAACCTTACTTGATATTATTCGTAGCGAATTTATTGAAAATTCTTATGCTTTACCTCATTCGATTTCATTATTTCTTGTTGAAGTTGAAGGGGAATTACCACAAATCCTGAGAAACAACTTTAACAAAGTTTTCTTAGACAGAATAGAATTAAAAACTTCTTTGAAGAAAAAACCTCAAACAATTTACTACTCACCTCATTACGATTACAAATTCAACCCGAATTTTGATGATGTTGATAATCATGATTTATCATTTGATAAAATAGTTGAGGAGGACTTAAGAGAGCTGAGAGATAAAGACACAAATGAAAATGGCTGGCCATATTCAGCATCTCAAGAATTAATTTTTAAAAACTCTTTACGTCAGATTACTTTTCTAAGCTCTAATTTAGTCCGTGAACAGAATATTTTCCAAAACTTATTTGAACTTCAAAAACATTATCAACCGATACTTCATTTTAGAGGATACTTAGAACGAGAAAAAGACTGGAATACGCCATATGAACTTAGAAATATATTAAAAACAATTGCAGAAAAAGCGGAAAAAGAAAGCTCTGAATGGCATATTTATAGAGATGAAGGTGCATCGCAATCACAGGTACATAAATATATTTTAAAAAGGAATGTTATTAAGTGTATCCTCACACTATTAAACCATCAAATGGAAAGACGAAACTCCTTTCTTCGAGAAGGCTATTTCCCGTACGATGAGTTAAATGAGCAATTAGAATCAGCTTCGGCGTATGATACACTTTTACTGTTTGTAATGCACAGTGGAATCAATCTCAATTCAGCTAAGGCAGAAAATATTTTTAGCAAAAGTATCCTAAAAAGTCTTCTAGAAAAAATTTACGCCTCGATTGAAAAGGCTGACAAAAAAGACTCGGTTTCAAATAGCACCTTAAAAACTACAACCGAAGATGCAGTTGAGATTCTACAACTTCAAAGACAATTTCTAAACGAATTAAACAACTATTATAGTAAATATTATAAAAATAAAGATGACTTAACAATTGCGAATCAAGAAAAAGTAGACGAATTTATTAATTACATGCCATTTTCTAGGAGAATGAGTTCAGGCGAAAATGCACTGTTAAATTTTTATTCAAGGATTTATGATTTTTTAAGCACTAATTTAAAAGAAACGAAGTACAGAAAGCTAAGTGACCACTATATTTTATTATTGGATGAAGCTGACCTCACGTTTCACATTAACTGGAAGAAAAGGCATGTTAAGGCTCTTTTAAAAACACTTCCTTACTTTTTTAATGATCTGGAAAATAAACCATCACTTCAAATAATATTCACAACACATGACCCCATCACACTTTCAGACCTACCGAATACTAATGTCATATATATTGAAAAGTCTGACGACAAAGGTTATTCAAGAATTTTAGATTTCAATAATAAAAAGAGACCGCTAAAAACTTTTGGTGCAAATATTTCAGACCTTATTGCAGATTCTTTTTTTATTGAGGATTCACTGATTGGAGATTTCGCCTTTGACAAGATACAAAATGCGATCGAATGGCTGAATACCAAGGGTGGTCTTGAAAACAAGGCATATTACAAAACTTTGATAAAAATGATTGATGAACCAATTGTTCAAAGGAAATTAGCGGAGATGTACGATGATAAGACCAATGATAACTTCCAAGTAGAAGTAATTGACGATCAAATAAAGAAACTTTATGAACTAAAAAACAGGCTAGGTCAATAATGTTATATCTCAATCCTAATACACCGAAGTTTATAAAAGCTAAAAGAGCTTTTCATACTAATATGCTTGATTTCGTTTTCAAAAGAATTGATAAAATTGATAAACTAGAAAATGTTAACGTAGGAATAATTCGACGATTTTTTGAAAACCACCTTCTTGAATTAATTGATGATTTGATTATAGGCAAACCGATAAGACTAATGCAAATAAGTAATCATTTGAACCCATTCATTAATTTCTCTTCTGACATAAAGAAAGGAATCGAGTACGTTTTTAGCTACCGTATTTTTATTACGAAAGCAAAGACAAGATATGATGCTTATAAATTGGCTGATTCTTTAGATGTAAGAACTTGCACATATTGTAACAGGAATTACACAAATACGGTTATTAAAAGTAATGGAGATAAGTTAACTAGACCACAATTTGACCACTATTTCGACAAAGCTAGCCATCCAATTTTAGCTATCTCATTTTTCAACTTGATTCCAAGTTGTTCTACTTGCAATTCAAGCATTAAAGGGACTCATAAAATGACGTTAAATGATTATAACCATCCATACCTTGATAATAATTTAAGAAACATAAAATTTACCTATAAATATTCAGATAAAACTAATTCTGGCATAAGAGTAAAAGTAGTTACGCCACTCGCATCAAAGATTAAAAATACTATTGATGCTTTTGCTATTGAAGAAGTTTACAATTCTCATACTGGTGAATTATTAGACCTAATTAAAACAAAGCAATATTTTTCTGACAGATACTTATCAACTCTTAAATCAGGCCTGTTAAAAGATGTTATTGTTTCTAAAGAAGACCTATATCGAATTGTTTTCGGTACTGAATATGATGAAACAAATTTCATTAACCGGCCCTTTAGTAAGTTCAAAAGTGACATACTGAAAGAATTAGGAATAATCTAAAACTCAAACAGTCATTGTTGTTAATGAACTCTCGAAAGAATGCTTTGAACAACAGCGGATTATCTTTCATTTATAGACTACCTTCAAAAGTAATACTAAACAAAAAAACCTCAACCATTTTCATGATTGAGGTTTTCTAGCTTTCGGCCTTGAGCCTTCCGCTTTAAGCTTTAATAAACTTATCCGTTTGATAATGCAGCAGCACCACTCACAATCTCAGAAAGTTCGGTAGTAATTGCAGCCTGACGGGCTTGGTTATAAGCTAATTTTAATTTCTTCAATAAATCACCAGCGTTATCTGTTGCTTTATCCATTGCAGTCATCCTAGCACCATGCTCAGAAGCATGAGAATCTAAAACAGCTTTGTATAATTGTAACTTGATGTTTTTAGGGATTAACTCCTCAACAATCTCTTCTTTAGATGGCTCTAAAATATAGTCAACTTGATTACTGTTCACTTCTGCACTTTTCTCCGCTTTTGGTACCGGTAATAATTGTTCAGTAGTTAAAATTTGCATTGCTGCATTTTTAAACTGATTGTAAATTACCTCAACTTTATCATATTTTCCGTCAACAAAACCTTTCATGATAGATTCTGTAATCAAAGAAATATTTTCAAAATTTAAAGCTCCGTAAACTTCATTGTTATTACCAATAACGTTGTAATTACGTTTTTCGTAGTAATCATGAGCTTTTTTACCAATCGCAACAATATGTAAATTGCCTGACTGTTGGAAAGAACTGTATTTTTCGGCGATAAGGTTGTTAGCAGTTTTAATAACGTTAGTATTAAAAGCACCAGCTAAACCACGGTTTGAAGTAACTACTACTACCAAAACGTTTTTAACTTCACGCTCTTGAGTATATACAGAAACTCCATCCTCTAAACTAGCAGAAAGATTAGCCAAAATTTCCTTTAACTTATTAGCATAAGGACGCAATTGAACAATAGCATTAGTTGCTCTTTTTAACTTAGCAGCTGAAACCATTTTCATTGCTTTGGTAATTTGCTGTGTAGAGCTTACCGAAGATATTCTGATTCTTACTTCTTTTAAATTTGCCATTCTTTATTTAGATGTGAGATTTGAGATATGAGAATTGAGATGACTTGTTAGCCAGCTCAATAAGTCTCATATCTCATATCTCAATACTCAAATCTTCTTAGTATTTCGCTGATAATTCTTTCGCTACAGTTTCTAAAACATCAGTTATGGTCTTATCTAGTTTACCAGCTTTTAAAGCCGATAAAACTTCTGGATGACGTTGCTCTAACTGAGTAGTATATTCTGCTTCAAACTCCTTAATCTTATTTACAGGGACATTTCTCATCAAGTTATTAACTCCTGCATAAACCATTGCTACTTGTTTTTCAACAGCAACTGGAGAAAACTGACCTTGTTTCAAAATCTCAACGTTTCTAGCACCTTTATCTAAAACCAATTTGGTTGAAGCATCTAAATCAGAACCAAATTTAGAGAAAGCCTCTAATTCACGGTAACTAGCTTGATCTAATTTTAATGTACCAGCAACTTTCTTCATCGACTTGATTTGAGCGTTACCACCTACACGAGATACAGAAATACCTACGTTAATAGCCGGACGAACACCCGCGTTAAACAAGTTAGATTCTAAGAAAATCTGACCGTCAGTAATAGAAATTACGTTGGTTGGGATATAAGCAGAAACGTCACCAGCCTGAGTTTCGATAATTGGTAATGCAGTTAAAGAACCACCACCTTTTACGATACCTTTGATAGACTCTGGCAAATCATTCATTGCTTGAGCAATAGAATCATTTTGGTTGATTTTCGCAGCTCTTTCTAATAAACGACTGTGTAGGTAGAAAACATCACCTGGGTAAGCCTCACGTCCTGGAGGACGTTTTAATAATAAAGAAACCTCACGGTATGCAACTGCTTGTTTTGATAAATCATCATAAACAATTAAAGCTGGTCTTCCTGTATCACGGAAAAACTCACCAATTGCAGCACCTGCGAAAGGAGCGTAAAACTGCATTGGAGCTGGTTCTGCAGCAGAAGCAGCAACAATAACGGTATAAGCCATTGCACCATGCTCTTCTAACGCCTTAACAACGTTAGCTACAGTACTTGCTTTCTGCCCGATAGCAACATATATACAAAATACAGGTTCTCCTGCATCATAAAATTCTTTTTGATTGATAATGGTATCAATACAAACTGCTGATTTACCAGTTTGACGGTCACCAATTACCAATTCACGCTGTCCACGTCCAATTGGAATCATTGCATCAATAGCTTTGATACCAGTTTGTAATGGCTCGGTTACTGGCTGACGGTAGATTACACCTGGTGCTTTACGCTCCAAAGGCATCTCGTAAGTAGTACCAGTAATTGGTCCTTTACCATCAATTGGAGTACCTAAAGTGTTTACCACACGACCTAACATACCTTCACCTACGTTAATAGATGCAATACGTTTTGTACGTTTAATGGTATCACCTTCTTTAATTTCGTCAGATTGACCTAACAAAACCACACCAACGTTGTCTTCTTCTAAGTTTAAAACGATACCTTGTAAGCCTGATTCAAATTCAACCAGCTCACCAGCTTGTACCTTTGTTAAACCATAAACACGAGCAATACCATCACCAACTTGTAGTACGGTACCAACTTCCTCTAATTCAGTTTCTGACTTAAAGCCTGATAATTGCTGACGTAAAATCGCCGAAACTTCATCTGGTCTTACTTCTACCATCTTTTTTTATTTAAGATTTTTTATTTTTTTTGAAAAATTGTCTCTGTAACTCTTTTGTTGTCCTGATTTAATCAGTAAAACTAAGCGATTACTTTTTGTGTAAAGTCTTTTTTAAGTTTTGTTAAACTACTTGCAATACTTGCATCAAATTGCCTATCGCCAACAGTTAATATAAAACCACCAATTAAACTAGCGTCAACAGTTGCATTAAGTTTAACCTCTCCGCCTGTTACTGCTTTAACTTTATTGATAATTTCTGTTTTTGCTTCTTCTGTTAACTCAGCAGCAGATATCACTTTTGCAGTAACAATATTCTTATAAACATTGTATTGTGCTAAAAATTCTTTCGCAACTCCGTATATAATTTCTGCTCTTCCTTTATCAACAACTATCTTTAAAAACGCCGCAGTTACTTTGTTAATTTTATCGCCAAAAACAGCTTTCAAAATCGCGTTCTTTTTACCTAAAGGTATAATCGGATTTTTTACTACTGCTTGTAATTCAGAATTTGCTCTAAGTGTGTTTACAAAGAGATTCATGTCGCCTTTAATTTCTTCTAAAGCCTTATTTTCTAAAGCTAAATCAATTAAAGATTTTGCGTATCTGGATGCTACTTTTATTTCTGACATTCTATTTTAGTTAAAGGTTGTAGGTTTTAAGTTTTAAGTTTTCACTTTACACTTACAACCTAGAACTTACCACTTAAAACTTAATTTAATTTCACATCTTTCAACAAGTCGCTCACTAAAGCATCTTGTTTTTTCTTATCATCAAACTGCTTACGCAAAACTTTTTCTGCAATCTCTAAAGATAATGCAGCAACTTGGTTTTTCACCTCGTCTAAAGCAGCTATCTTTTGATTATTGATTTCAATTTTTGCTTTTTCAATCAATTTAGCACCTTCAGTTTGAGCTGCATTTTTTGCTTCAGCAACAATTTGGTCTTTAAGTTCCTTTGCCTCTTTCAAAATTTGGTCACGCTCTACTCTTGCTTCTTTTAATAATGTTTCGTTTTCACTTGATAAACGAGACATTTCTTCTCTTGCAAGTTCTGCTTTGTTTAATGCATCTTCAATTGAACGCTCACGCTCATGAATTGCACCTAAAACAGGTTTCCAAGCTAATTTCTTCAATAGCATCAGGAGGATCAAAAATGATACTAATGTCCAAAATACTAAGCCAATACTAGGAGTTACTAATTCCATAAAATTATATATGCTATTGTTAAATAATCATTTTAAAATAATCAGAAATGCAGCCAATCGCTACATTTCTGATTTTTAAAGGAAATCCTTATGCAGGATTATTTCCTAATAAAGCCACAACTACACCAAACAAAGCAACACCTTCAATAAGTGCTGCAGCGATGATCATTGCAGTTTGAATTTTTGAAGCAGCCTCTGGCTGACGAGCAATACCTTCCATTGCTTTTCCACCAACTTGACCAATACCGATACCTGCACCGATAACTGCTAAACCTGCACCAATTGCAGCGATTGAACCTACCATAACTGTTTTAATTTATTATATGATTGTTAAACAAAATGTTTCTTTTTTTGAAGAGCAATTCACAGTTCCTCACAGTCTTGCTTCTTTACTCTTGTAATCTTTGCTCCTTACTCTTTAATCTCTACTAATGGTGATGCTCTTCTACAGCAGTTCCAATAAACAAGGCTGTAAGCATCGTAAAAATAAAGGCTTGTAAAAATGCAACCAGCAATTCTAAAACATACATAAATAATACGAATGCTACAGAAACTGGAGCCATAGCCAGTGTTTTAAAAATAAAGATCAGTGATATTAAACTTAACACGATAATGTGCCCAGCTGTGATATTCGCAAACAAACGAATCATTAAAGCGAATGGTTTAGAAAACACACCAATAACTTCTACAATCCACATAATTGGCAATAACCAAAAAGGAACATCTGGTTTAAAAATGTGACTCCAGTAGTATTTGTTTCCATTTACATTAACCACTACCAAAACAATAGCAGAAAGCACCATTGTTACTGCAATGTTACCCGTTACGTTTGCACTCCCTGGAAAAATAGGAACTAAGCCTAATAAGTTGTTAATCCAGATAAAGAAGAAAATAGTTAACAAAAGAGGCATAAAGCGCTCAAACTTGTACCCTATATTAGGTCTAGCAATATCGTCTCTAACAAATATAATGATTGGCTCTACCCAAGATTGTAAACCTTTTGGCGCTAAACCTGCTCTTTTCTTGTAAGAACCTGCAACCTTAGTAAAAATCAATAGAATTACTATAATAGATATAAACAGTGCTGCAACGTTTTTAGTGATTGAAAAATCATAAACTTTAGCAGAAGCTATTTCGTCAACCTGACCATCAGCAGTTAAAATCTTGATACGTTTTTCTTCTAACAGGTAAGTGTTTTTAGTAGTAGTATAAGCTGCTGCATCATGATGCGAATCAAACAAGTTTGAAGAAGAGAAAACATCTAATCCATTAGGTGTAAATAAAATTACAGGTAAAGGAATTGAGGTGTGTCCCCATAAGTGCCAACCATGCGAGTCACCAATGTGCTCCAGAATAACTACTGTTGGATCAAACTTTTCTTCATGATTAACATGACCTTCTTCTATCGCTACAACTGTTTTTTCGGCCTCAATTTCTTGCATAGCAAAAGAATTAAACGTTAAAAACAGGAGGAAAAGAGCGATTATAGCTCTGCTAGCGAGATTTTTAAAATTTAAAATGTGGCTGAAATACATTTATTACGTGTTTTTTACTTCTTAATTTGGTGGCGCAAGTTACACAACAAACAATAAATTTCAAAGACTGTAAACAATAAATATATAGAAAAAAAGTTTACGAGGAACAAAACCGCATCTACCCTTACTCTAAGCACATAAAATAGTATAAAACAAAGTGTCAAAAGTAGGCGAACAACAATACCTGCTAAAAGTATGGAGCTTTGGTGATCTCCACCTTTTTTAATCCCTATTATAGATAGTGCATAAACTAATAAAGTAATGCTTGCCATGTATCCAAACATCACCCAGAAGTAGGGTATTAAAAATGTTCCTTGAAATAAAAATTGATCTATTGCTACAAATATTAAGGCTACGCTAATAACCAATATGGCATATAGCATTAAAAATTTACGATTACCCAATGAGAGATTATTTAAGTCCTTTAAAAATAAAATATAGTGCAATGACTACACCTAGTAAACTGAGGGCAGCCGTATATATAGGTGTAACGTTATTCTGAGATTCGTCTAGTTTGTATCCGGCAAAGGTAAATGCACCAATAATCCCAATCATTTGAAAACCTAAACCCGAATACTTTACGTATGCGTTAAGCGGTTGCTTCTCTTCTTTCTGTTTGTTTTCCTTCTGTTCCATCAAGTGCATTTTTTAACATCGACTTGGTTTGCGTAATACCCGTTTGGCACTTACCAATTAAATTGGCACCGCTTTCTACAACTAGTTTATTAGAAAACACATCACCTTTAAGATTGGCTGTAGTTTTCAAAAACAAAATCTCGCTAGTGGTAACATCGCCAGAAATATTACCTGATAGTTCAGCACTTTCAGAAAAAATATCACCTATTACTTCTCCACTTGCACTAACCACCACTTTTGCCTTAGATCTTACGTTACCAACAATTTTCCCATCAATCCTAATATCGCTTTTCGTATTTAAATCTCCGTTAATTTCAGTACCAAGACCTATAATATTTATAGAGCCTGCTTTTTGTTCTCCGTTAATTTTTTCTGATTTTTTACTACCAAACATCAATTTTTGTTTAAAATGTCATATAATTTTTAGGATTAACGGCAGTACCGTTAAACCAAAGCTCAAAATGTAAATGTGAGCCAGTTGTAAGTTCTCCGCTATTACCAACTACAGCAATCACCTCTCCTGCCCTAACGAAACTACCAACTTTTTTCAATAATACAGAACAATGCTTATAAATTGATACCAAATTATTTCTGTGTTGAACTGCAACAACGTAACCCGTTTCTGAGGTGAAATTCGCAAAAACGATTGTCCCATCAAGTGTTGCCTTTACATTTTCGTTTTTTCTGCTGGTAATATCAATTCCGTAATGTTGAATTTTAAGGTCAAAATCATCTGTAACATTACCACGTAAAGGGCTGAAAAAAGAATAAGATGCTATCCCATATTTTTCTGGGCTATCATCTTCAGCATTCAAATCAAATTTACCCTCAGACTCAATTAATTTACGAAGTTCACTTTCTTCTTTAGATATTTTTTGATTCAGTTTTATGCTATCCGTTGCTTTGCTTACATCTTTAACTCGCTTGGTTTGTTCGCCATTGCTAACTTTACCTTCAATAATATTTTTTAAGTTTTTTAGATAAATTCTATTTGCGTTAGCCTGCTGTTCTAAAGAGTCTACCTTACTATAAGTGTCAATAATATCTTTTTTTGAACTAGTATCGGTTACTCCTGATAGATATTCTCTTAAAGGAGTAAACCTTATGGTTACAATTGTTAATACAATCAATAAAATTGCAAATGTTGCTCCCCCAATAATCAAGTACCAAAGAGATGCGTTAAACGATGCTTTTTCTTCAAAAGTCTCATCATTTAAAATCACTAATTTGTACCTTTCTTTGAATTTATCTATGAGTTTTTTTCTTTTACCCATCAATCTCTATATTTTCTTTGCTTAATTAATATCTTTATTCCTTCAAAGTCGGCAATATAAAATAAATTTGTCCGTATTAATTCCGAACGTCAAAATTAAAACATTGAAAATACTTACTAAACACCTCTACATATTATTTCTAGCATCAGTCTGTATTTTCGGCTGGGGCTGTAAAGCAAAAAAAGATAAGCCAAAAGTTAAATTCATGAAAAATTTAACGGCACACTACAATATTTATTTCAACGCAAAGGAATCTTTAGAGGAAAGTAAAATTGCGATTAGAAACTCTCAGGAAGATGATTTTAGCCAATTATTAGAAATCTTCCCCTTATCTAACCCAGAAACATCTGCTAATGAAACAGAAAGTTTAGATGCGGTAGTTAAACGAGCAAACACTATAGCTATTGAAAAATATGAAAGCAATTGGCTAGATGACTCGTACCTGCTTTTAGCTGATGCGGAATACCTTAAGGGCGATTTTTACAATGCAATAGAATACTATAGTTACGTTGGACAAACCTTTAAAAAAGAGAAGAAAAATAAATTAAAAGCTTATTTAGGACAGGTAAAAAGCGATTTTGCATTGAATTTAAACCAAGAAGCGGATTCTGTTTTAAACATGGCTGTTGCTTTAAAGTATAAATATAAAAGAGACGAGGTTGCCGCAGCACAAGCTAAATTAGCAATTATAAAAAATGACATTAAAGGTGCAATTAAGCACTTAAAAAATGCGGTGTCTTTTTCAAAAGATGCTTATCAAAAGACTAGGTGGCGTTATATATTAGCTCAACTACAAGAAATAGATGGCGATACCAAAAGTGCTAGTGTAAACTATGCTAAAATTGCTAAAAGTAATGCAGCATTTGAAATGGCCTTTAATGCCAACTTATCAAAAATAAGAATTAGCGAAAACGCAGATGGAAAAACTTTTGATAAAATTGCAACGTTAAAAAAACTTTTAAAAGAGGATAAAAACCGCCAGTTAAAAGATCAAATTTATTTTCAAATAGCCAAAGCCTATCAAGAGAAAAAGGATTATGAAACTGCTACAACATATTATACAACGGCAGCCCATACTATACCTGGAACGGCAAAACAAAAGGGATTAACTTATTTAAAGCTGGCCGAACTTAATTTTGAAACCTTAAAAGATTACACAAATGCGCAACTTTATTATGATAGCACTTTAAAGTTTTTGCCCAAGGACTACCCAAATTATACCAGCATTTCTACTAAAGCAAGTAATTTAAAATACTTAGCGGAGAGGTTAATTATTATTGAAAACCAAAAAAACAGGCTTTATTTGGCTACACTTAGTGAAGAACAAATTGAACTACAAGTAGATTCGCTATTTGCTGAAATCGAGAAAAGTAAAATTAAAGCTCCAACCGATGAAACTTCACCTCAGTTGGTAAGTATCAATGATTTTTCTTCGGCAAACAAAACAGCAGGAACTTTTTATTTTTATAATGATGCAGCACTTGGAAAAGGCTATAGCGAATTTAAACGTAGATGGGGAAATAGAAAACTGACTGATAATTGGCGTATAAGTTCAGAAAACATGATTTCTTCTGCCGAAAAGGACTCCAATTCTGATAACGATGGCGCTGACGTGGCAATAGTAGAATTTGAAAATAGAGATTCTGTAAAAGCGAAGCTGGTGAGAACAATTCCGTACAGCTTAGAAGCAAAGCAAACTGCTAATGATAAAATATCCACTGCACTGTACGAGATTGCTTTGTTTTATAAGGATGTATTAAAAGACGAAAATGAATCTGTAGAAGCGTTTCAAGCTATCATTCAAAACTTCCCGGAAGATAAAAATCTGGCAAATATCTATTACCAATTGTACAGGTTATCTGCGGAAAGCAACCCTGAGCAATCTGCTAAGTTCAAGCAAAAAATACTGAGTCAGTTTCCAAACAGTGTTTATGCAAAAGCTATTTCAGAACCTAATTTCGGTAAAGAAAGAGAGTTTAGGTTAAGTGTATTAAAATCTGAATATGCAAGTGTATACCAGCTTTATAAAGACAAAAAATATAACGAGGTTTTATCTCAACTAAACTCTTTAAAGCCTAGATATACCGGTTTTAAAGAAATAGAGTCAACATTTGCTTATTTAGAATCGTTAACCATCGGGCATACCCAAAAAACACCAGTGTTTTTAGCCAGCTTAAACCAAATTATTAGAACCTACCCAGACAATGAGACTATAACGCCAGTTGCTAAACAGCAAATTGATTTTATTGCAAAAAATAGAGCCATTTTTGATCAACGTCCTACCGCACTATTAGCGCATGATGATAATGAGTACAATTATAATCAGCCTCAAATTGTTTTTGCACCAGCAGTAAAAGAAGCTCCTGTTAAACCAGAACCCGTTGTTAAAGTTGAGCCAGCTCCAACTGTACCTAAAAAACCCGAACTAGTAGCAGAAACTAAAACTGTAGCAGAGTCGAAAGAGATTACTACCAAAAAAGAACCTGTTGTTGAAAAGCCTATTACAGAACCAACACCAGAAGTGGTTAAAGCACCTGAAACACCAAAACCTATTATAGAAAAAACACCAGAACCAGTACCCGAAAAACCGAAGGAACTGGTATTTAGCACCAATGAAAGACAAAGACATTTAATTGTAATTGATATAGAAGATCCAAAGCAAAATATTGCTCAACCGTTTTCTAAACTTTCTAATTATTTTTACTCTAAATTTGACCCTTCTGAAGTAAAGTTGGTGATTCGTGTTGTTGGTGGAACGGATAAGTTTGTAATTATAAGTGGTAACTTTTATACCAAAGAGCAAGTAGATATAGTTGCTGATGAACTGACTAAAAAAATGCCTGAAATTATGGAAGGGCAAACCACACAGTACAAACAATTTATAATTACTGAGGAAAATTTAAAGCTTTTGACTGATAAAAAATCAATAGAGCAGTATATAAAATCTATTACTCCCAAAAAATAATGCAAAAAAAAACACCTTTAACTAAAGTAGATATTAGCAAATACAATAGGATATTTTGGAAAACTATTGTTGGATTTATTGCTTTTATTGCATTAATATTTGTTGCAACTGGCTTTGGGCTTTTTGGGGAGTTACCTTCTTTTAGAGATTTAGAAAACCCAAAAAGCAACCAAGCATCTATCATTTACACATCAGACAAATCTGAACTAGGTAATTATTTTGTACAAAACAGGTCAAATGTCACTTATCGTGAACTTTCGCCAAATGTAATCAACGCATTAATATCTACAGAAGATGAGCGATTTAAAGACCATTCTGGAATTGACTTTAAACGAACGTTCACTATCTTTTTTTACAATTTAGTAGGCAAAAAACAAGGTGGTAGTACAATCACCCAGCAATTGGCATTAAACCTGTTCTCTGAGGAAGGCAGAGCTAGATCCTTTGTAAAAAGGATTCCACAGAAGTTGCGTGAACTAATTGTAGCAATTAAGTTAGAGCGCAATTATACCAAAGAAGAAATTATAACCATGTACTTAAATACGGTTGACTTTGGTAACAACTCTTTCGGAATAAAAGCGGCGTCTCGTACCTATTTCAATACTTCACCTGCAAAACTAAGTGCTCCGCAGGCAGCAACTTTAGTTGGTATTTTAAAAGGAGTAACCATGTATTCTCCTACAAGAAACCCTGATAGGGCTTTAGGGAGAAGGAACCTTATTTTATCAAAAATGCGTGATGCACATTATATTACGGATGATGTATATCAATCTGCAAAAGAAAAAGGCCTAGAGTTACATTTTAGAGCAACCAACCACAATGAAGGTTTAGCAACCTACTTCAGAACAATCTTAAAGCAAGATATTAAAAAAACTTTTTCTCAGCTTTCTATCACTAAAGCTGATGGTAGCTCTTACGATTTAGATAGAGATGGATTAAAGGTTTACACCACCATTGATTCAAAAATGCAACGTTATGCAGAGGAAGCACAACGTGAGTATATGAAAGATTTGCAAGCGCAATTTAACAACCACTGGAAAGGTAGAGATGCTTTTAAAGGGAACGAAAACCTTATTATACAAGGTATGAGACGCTCTGACCGATATGCTGTACTTAAAGAAGAAGGAAAATCGGAAGAAGAGATTAAAGAAAACTTTAATGTGCCTGCAAAAATGGAAATATTTAGCTGGCGAGGTAACATAGATACCACCATGACCCCAATAGACTCTATAAAATATTATAAGATGTTTTTGAGAAATTCTATGATGGCTATGGATCCTGAAAATGGAGAAGTTAAAGCTTGGGTAGGCGGAATTGATTTCGAACATTTTAAATACGATCAAGTAAAAATGGGAACCCGCCAAGTTGGTTCTACCGCAAAACCTTTTACTTATGCCGTAGGGATTGACAATGGTTACTCGCCATGCTACCAAGTAGATAACGTACCATATACTATTACCGGATATGGAGAACCTTGGACACCTAGAGGCTATGGTTCAATTCCTGGTTTTTTAACATTGAGAAAAGCATTAGCAAAATCTCAAAATTACATCACCGCTTGGGTAATGCAACAAGTTGGACCAACAGCAGTGGCAACCTTAGCAAAAAGAATGGGTATCACTTCCGATGTCCCTCCCTACCCTTCCATTGCGCTAGGATCTTTTGAAGCATCTGTATATGATATGGTTGGGGCATATAGTGCCTTTGTAAACCACGGTGTTTGGACAGAGCCTTTATACCTAACCCGAATTGAAGATAAAAATGGGAATATAATCTATGAGCGGAAACCAAAAGTTGTACAAGCATTAAATGAGCAGACGGCTTACGTTATGACTTATATGTTAAAAGGTGTAGTTGAGCAGGGAACAGGTGTTAGGCTGCGTTATAAATACGGATTAACCAACCCAATTGGAGGAAAAACTGGAACAACAAATGATAACTCTGATGGTTGGTTTATGGGAATTACGCCTAAACTAGTAACAGGTGTTTGGACAGGTAACGAAGATAGAGCAATCCATTTTAGAAGTACAAACCTTGGAGAAGGGGCTAATACAGCACTCCCAGTTTTTGCGCTGTTTATGAAAAAGGTTTATGCTGATGAGTCTTTAGGTATTAAAAAGAACATTGACTTTGCTCCTCCAAAAGGTGGGGTAACCATTACTTTAGATTGCGACCAATATCAAAATCAAGAAGCTCATAAAACTACTGAAACCGGAGCAAATCCAGACGAAAGATTAGGGTTTTAGTAAATTGATTACATTAAACTGAACCACCCAAAAGGTGGTTTTTTTATTTTTGCATAGCGCCTTTTGAAATTTTTATAATACAAATTTCAAAAGGATATCAGATAAATTTAAACAGACTCTTAAATGTTTGATTATAAATCAGCTTTAAAAAACGTACCGCATAAGCCTGGTGTATACCAGTACTACAACGCCGATGGCGAACTGATTTATATTGGTAAAGCAAAGGATTTACGTAATAGAGTTGCCTCATATTTTAATAATGATAGTTATAAAGTAAATGCAAAAACAAAGGTACTGGTTAGTAAAATCCGTAGCTTAACTTTCACTATAGTTGATACTGAGATTGATGCTTGGTTATTAGAAAACAGCTTAATAAAAAAACACCAGCCTCGTTATAATGTAATGCTCAAGGATGACAAAACTTATCCTTGGATTGTAATAAAAAATGAACCTTTCCCTCGCATTTTTGCTACTCGCAGATTAATAAAAGACGGCAGTAAGTATTTTGGACCGTATCCGTCTGTAAGTATGATGCACCATATTTTAGATTTAATAAAAGACACTTACCCTTTAAGAACCTGCAACCTTGCACTAAACCCGGCAAACATTAAAGCTGGCAAGTTTAAGGTGTGTTTAGAATATCAAATTGGCAATTGTAAAGGCCCTTGCGAAGCTTACCAATCCGAAGAAAGTTATAACCGCTTCATTGAAGAAATTAAGGATATTTTAAACGGGAAAATCAGCAACGTATTAAGAGAGTTAAAGAGTCAAATTGTAGAAGAAGCGAGTCAGTTAAACTTTGAGGAAGCACACCGTTTACAATCAAAGTACGATTTGTTAGAACGGTACCAAAGCAAGTCAACCATTGTTAATTCTTCTATTACTGAGGTTGATGTTTTTAGTATAGCTTCTGATGATAGAATTAGCTTTGTAAATTACCTAAGAGTGATGCATGGCACCATCATCCAAACACAAACTATTGAGCTTAAAAAGAAACTTGACGAATCTGACGAAGAGCTTTTATCAATTGCTATTTCAGAGTTTCGCTCAAAGTTTGAAAGCACCTCGAAAGAAATTATTGTCCCCTTTGACATGGAGCTGGAGGATGAAAACGTAAGATTTACCGTTCCAAAACAAGGAGAAAAAAAGAAACTATTAGATCTATCGTTAAAAAATGTGCTCTTCTTTAAAAAGGATAAAATTGACCAGTACGAAAAACTGAATCCCGAATTACGAACAGAACGCTTGCTTACACAGATGCAAAAGGATTTGCACTTAAGTGAACTCCCACGTCATATTGAGTGCTTTGATAACTCTAATTTCCAAGGAGATTATCCTGTTTCGGCGATTGTAGTTTTTAGAGACGGTAAACCTTCCAAAAAAGATTACCGCCACTTTAACGTAAAAACAGTTGAAGGTCCAGATGATTTTGCCACTATGGAAGAGGCTGTTTTTAGAAGGTATAGGCGAATGTTAGAAGAAACTGCGCCATTGCCTCAATTAATAGTGATTGACGGCGGTAAGGGACAGCTATCATCTGCAGTAAAGAGTTTAAAGCTATTGGGCATTTACAACAAGGTGGCTATAATTGGTATTGCTAAACGTTTGGAAGAGTTATATTATCCAGGAGACTCAGTTCCGTTGTATCTCGATAAAAAATCTGAAACTCTAAAGATCATCCAGCAATTAAGAGACGAGGCACACCGTTTCGGAATTACCTTTCACCGTAAAAAGAGGGATCAAGGAACATTAAAAACTGAACTAGAGTTGATTGAAGGTATCGGAAAAACATCTTCACAAAACTTATTGAAGCACTTTAAATCCGTTAAAAAAATTAAAGAAGCTACAGAACAGGAGTTGATGCAGGTTGTAAATACAAAACAGACAAAAGCAATCCTCAATTTTTTCCAACAAAAAAGCCCTTCCAGTTAAGGAAGAGCTTTTGAATATTTATGTTAAAACGGATTTTAAGCTTTGCGTCTTAGGCTTAAAGAACTAGTGTTCCCACATATTTTGTTCGTACTGAATTAAAGATCTTTTAATTCTATCCGCTTCCAGCAACTTATCCAAACCTGATTTCAAATCTGGTCTGTTAGCTAATTTATAGCCATCAGGATTTGATTCTTCGATAATTAAGCTTGAAAAATATCTCAATTGGAAAACATCATCAAAGCTGTATCTAATCTTCTCATTTGGATGATAAACATTAAACTTACAGATATAGCTTCTGATGGTAGGATAATTCACATAAAACAAACCAACCATATCAGCCCCTGCTTCACCTAATTTAACATTAGGGTCTTTAAGTTTTGGAATACTTGCAGAACTTCCCGCAGTACTTGGAACAATTAATCCGATAGCAATAATAAAAGATTTAAACTCTGATCTATTGGTATCAAAATACCAATCTTCAACAATTCTTAAACCACATTTTGCCAAAAGTTCTTGTTCTGAGAACTGTAAAGGGTAACCTAAACCTGCTGATGCATCTGTTTTTGTTAATAAAGTATTGTAATCAATTAACTCTTCAACTCTACCAGTACTTGGATTCCATGCTTGGTAAGCTTCAATTTTTTGCTCTGATATACCTCTTAACAAAACTGTTAAAAAGTTCCTATTTGTATCAACTGGTGTAAGATATCTGTTTGCAGGATCTGCAAAATAAATATCTCTTGTTAATCTTTTTGCAAAAATAACATCATCACTTTTTACTCTAGGTAACTCAGGCGCACAATTAACTGGCTCTTTACCTAACTCTTTCTCTCTTTCAGCTTTTACCGATTCGGCTTTCTGAAAAATTGAATAAATAGGCATTACTTTAGGTTTATCCGAATCTTTTTGTGCAAAAAGATTAAAAGTAATACATAATAATAACGAAATGATGCTTAATTTTTTCATGTTATCTACCTACTGAAATACTTACTGAACCTTCAAGGGTTCTTGTTGTACCATCCTCACCTGCAACCACAATACTTTGGAAACTTAACATATCCCCAGGATTTAAACCGCTAATTGTTGATTTTATTGTACCATCAAAATTTCCAGACTCTGATTTGTAAAATAAAGGATCTTGTCTTGGTCTGGTAACAAACAAGTTGAATTTTACTACTCTAAATTTCAAGTCAAAATCAAAGTTACGTAATTCTGCTTCTAAACGGCTAATTGACCTTGCTGTTCCAGAAGGCACCTGTCCAGATGCTTTATCTGCAAACGTTGCAATTGGATCTGGTACTTCTTTAATTCTAAATTTTGTAGCGCCTAAAACTTGCGACTTACCTTTTTCAATTTCTGCTGAAACGGTAATTGTAGCTTCTGTACCGCTACTTACCTTCACATTATAGTTACCATTTGAACCAGATATTGTACCTGTGGAAATGCTGACTTTTAGTTTTTCTTTTGCAATACCTGGTGCAGAAACCGAAACTGGATTTATTACACCTTTATAAAATACATTCATTTTATCAGGTGAAACTACTGCCGAAGGCTTAGCTACTTGGTATTCAATTGGGTCTGTTGTAAAAGATTTTATCTCTCCAGAAGTTGGATCTTTAAAAGAAACCGTACCAGTCCATTTATAAATACCTTCTTTTGTGCCACCAGACTTGTATTTACCAACGCCTTCTACATTTGGAAGAGCAGAGCCATTCACTGTTGCAGTAATTGGAATACTTGAACTTCCTGCTGTTAAAAACACATCAGCTTCATAAGTTTGACCAGCTAAAATATAGCTACTCTTAGCTACAGCTACAGCTCTGTACGAGTCAACGACACCACCACCTGTTGTTTCTTGGTAAAGTTTATTGATTACGTATGCCTCAGCATTTTTAGCATCATTTTGGAACTTAGATAATAAAGTAATGGTAGAAGTTAACGGTTTACCTTCGCCAAAGTTATAAGCTGCCCAACTCTGCTTTCCTTTAGTACTAGGATTTATCTTAGGCCATTCTAGCTCTAAACCAACACCTTTAGGTGTTTGTCCAATTAAAGCTGACATCTTTTTTGCGGCTTCTTCAATTTTCTTCTGTAAAACGTCACCTTTCTTTTTCTCAACCAATTCTTTGTGAGATATACCTAAGTCATCACGTTTTTTTAAATCACCGTTTTCCAACAGACCGTCAGTCATGGTAATCAATTCTTGCTTAACAAGCTCAATCTCTTTAACTATACCATCACCAATTTTCTTAGCTTCTTGAGCTTTTCTATAGTTTACTTCTGCTTTCTTAGGTGCATTATCATAGTAGTTCTTGAAAAGGTTCATGATAAATTTCAGACGATCGTCCATATTCTCATTACTCTTCTCTAAACCATCTCTTACTGTTTTAAAGGCATCCAATACGGTATTACTTACGTTTAATGCTAACATTGCCATTAACACTAGGTACATAATACCAATCATCTTCTGCCTTGGGGTTTCCTTACCGCCTGCCATATTTTAATTCTTAAAGCTTTTTTTAAATTAAATATTAATGATTATGCTCTTGGCTGATTCATTGCTGAAAGCATGTTACCATAAACAGCATTCAAACTAGACAAGTTTTTAGAAAGTTTTGCAACTTCATCCTTGAATTGTTTTGAATCGTCCATAGAATCATTAAAGTTAGCCATGGTTTGAGAAAGGTTTGCGTAGAACTTGTTCATAGACTTCAAGTGAGCACTTGAGTCTTGTAGTTCTAATTCATAAACTGCATTTAAAGCAGAAATATTTTTACCTAAATTATTTATTTGGTTATGATACTCATTTGCTCCTTCTGATGCTTTAGTGATAGTAGCAACACCTGCAGTTGCATGATCAAATGCTACACCAAGTCCGCTTACTTTTCCTGAAGCAGTTTTTACATTACTTACAAAATCTTCTGTAGCAATAGAAGCATCTGCAGCGTTAGATATTGCACCAACTTTATTTGTAAAATTATCTAATCCAGCTTTAATTTTTGCAATAGCATCATCCCCTATTTGTAAGTCTGGCATTCCGCCACCACCTGCTGAACCTTTAATTTCAAGTTCGTTCAGTTTTACCGGTTTTGACATATCAATTGCACTTCCACCAAACTCCTCAGAAAGCTGTGGATATACTTTTTCCCATTTTGGATCTTTATGTGGAGGAACAAATCCCATTATAAAGAAAAGAACTGCCTCAGTAGCTAAACCGACACCAATAATCATCTCGCCACCAGGCCAGTGAAGAATTTTTGCCATCGCCCCGATAATTACTACAGTTGCTCCCCAGGATATAATTGCATCTAAGGTGAAAATAGATCTTTTTTTTGTTGCCATTTTTGTTAGTTTGGATTTAAGTTTTTGTTGTGTTTGATATAATTGTGCTAAAATTAAGGTTTCATTTTACCTGGCTTATCTCTAATGTCTCTACCTAAGAATGGTGTAACACATCTAAAACCAATTGAAGATCTAGCTGAATCTGGATATTCGTAAGATTTAGCTGAATTTTGGAGAAAGTAACCAATATCTTTCCAAGAACCGCCTTTTACAACTCTTTTCTTGTTATAATCTGGATCTCCTTTTTGTACAGCTTTGTTAAATGAAGGGTTAATCGTACTTACATAAGCAGATGCGGCATCGTTATAAATAGAGCTTGTCCACTCAGAAACGTTTCCAGCCATATTATATAAACCGTAATCGTTAGGGAAGTATGATTTCACATAAACTGTAAATGCACCCCCATCATCAATATAGTTACCTCTACCAGGCTTAAAGTTTGCTAACAAGCATCCTTTTGCGTTTCTGATATAAGGACCACCCCAAGGGTAGCTAGTTGCAACTCTACCACCTCTAGCAGCGTATTCAAATTCTGCTTCGGTAGGCAAGTCATAATCTAACCTTGCTGGTAAATTTTTTGAATTTTTATAGGATTCATTAAGTCTTGATCTCCAAACTGTAAAAGCTTTTGCTTGTTCCCATGTAACACCTACAACAGGGTAATTAGCAAATGAAGGGTGAGAAAAATAACCTTTCGCCATTGGATCATTTTGTGCGTAGGTGAAATCCGAAATCCAAACTAAAGTATCTGGATAGATATAGGTTTCATCCTTAATAATGAACTCATCTCTTTCAACAGTTGGTGCTCCTTTAGTTAAATTTGGATCTCTTAAACCTCTATAAGCTGCAGCTTTTTTATAATCAATCCATGCATACTCATACTTTAACTGCTCTACTTTTAATTCTTTCTTATTAAAGAATTTTGAAGTTCCAGAATAATACATTGCTTGGTCCAATTTATCTTTCAATGTTTTATCGCCCCAAATTCCTTTTCCAGAATTCATTGCTTTCCAATTGATATAAGGACTCTCTTTGCCACCTTTACTTTTTAACAAGTACTTTTTAGGCTTACCAACTAAGTTAAACGCTATAGAATCTCTAACCCAATTCACAAACTGCTTATACTCGCTGTTTGAGATTTCAGTTTCATCCATATAGAATGCAGAAATAGTAACTTGCTTATTTTGTGGGAATTGAGAGATGGTAACATCTTGATCTACCTGCCCCATAACAAAGGTACCTGCAGGAATATATACCATACCGTATGGTAGCTCCTGTTTAACGGTTTTAGATTGGACACCAATTAGTTCTCCTCTTCCATCTCCTCTACCGCAACTGAAAAGGGCAATACTAATCAATATCAATCCAGATATGAATAAATTTCTCATGTGCTATTCAAGTTTTATTGTGTTTTCCTTGTGTAAAAAAACGTCCGTAATATACAGAAATTCAACATTTTCAAATAAATTATTTTTATTTAACTTAAAACACTTCTTCAAACATAGTTAAAATTTAAAGCTAAACTATTAAAATCAATGTTCAAATACCAAATAATGGGTATTTATTAAACTTATATTCCCTCCTTATTACGCAGGCAATTTTATAAAGTTTCAAAAAAAAAGCGACTATTATATAAAGTCGCTTTGGTGAATTTTTCTAAAAACCGCTTATTTTACAGATTTTATGTATTGTTCTATCGCCATCGTCATCGAAGGAGCTTCAGGTGTTGGTGCCGGAATATCCAAAATTAAGCCGGCATCTGTAAGCGCTTGTTGCGTTGTTTTTCCAAAAGCAGCAATCCTAGTTTTATTTTGTTGAAAACCAGGAAAGTTCACATAAAGTGACTGTACGCTTGACGGACTAAAGAACACAATAACATCATAAAAAACATCTGCAAGGTCTGTTAAATCTGAAACCACTGTTTTAAATAATACCGCAGGAGTAAAATCTATCCCTTGATTTGTCAAGAAAGTCTCAGTAGCTTCTGAAGCTACATCAGAACATGGGTACAAAAACTTATCGGTAGTATGTTTTTTCAAAACATCTGCCATATCTTTTGTTGTTTGCTTACCAAAAAATATCTTTCTCTTACGATATTGAATATATTTTTGCAGATATAATGCAATAGACTCAGACAAACAGAAATATTTCATATCAGCCGGCACATCAAAACGCATTTCTTCACAAACCCTAAAATAATGATCTGCCGCATTTCTACTAGTTAAAATAACGGCTGTAAAGTCAGCTAAATTAACTTTATCTTTCCTAAGATCTTTTCCAGCAACCCCTTCCACATGTATAAAAGATCTAAAATCAATCTTTAAGTTTAAAGACGATGCCAAATCATAATAAGGAGATTTTTCACCCTCTGGTTCTGGCAAGGTAACTAACACACTCTTAACCTTAGTTTTTCTCTCTTCCAAATTAAACTCCATATAACACTATAAACTACTATTAATTGTTTTAATAAACAATAATATCGGACAAATTTCAAGGGTGCAAAGATACAGAAATAAATAAAATTTTGATAATTGATAATTTAATAAAACTTTAAATGTAAGTCGAACCAACTGAAAACCTATTACCATTGAAAAAAGTAACACAAAACACCAAACCACCAAACTTCCATGATTAACACCAATAAAAGTTAAAATAAACGTGGCCGGAAGAAGTAAAAACAATGAGTTAATATAGGTGAGGTATATAATATTAAGGTATTCGCCTGTAAGTTTTTGAATATCAAACAAGAAACCCATGAATTTTACAGCGAATATTTTAAGTCCAAAAAACACAAACGCTATAAAAGACAAGATTAAGAAAGAATTAAAGTCTAAAACAGTATTTGACACACTTGTTTTATACATTAACAAGCAAATAAATAGCCCTACGGTAAATGAAAATATGAGGTAAAGAAAAACAAACTGCCAAGTAATCAACACATTATCTTCCTTATCAATCTGACTTAAAACTCTGTTATCAAAAAATGCCCTAAACAAATTTGCTATTTCTTTAGCAAAAACCAACCTAACTACACCAAACATTGTTAGCAAAACCAAAACAGTTGCTAAGAACCAAGTTGGATATTTATTAAGGTAAATACCTACTCCATAAGGGTTCTTTACTATTTTAAAATTATCTGGCAGGCTTAATAAATATGGATCTGTCGTTATATTATCTTTCAAGAGTTTCTCTACGTACGGATTTGGCCTGTTTGCGTCTGGCGATAAGTAATGTAAAGTGAGTGAGTCTCTAATAAAATTTTTACGAGCCAAAGCTACTGAATCAATCACGATTCGGGGTTTAAAAACTACTTCCGAAACAGTATCTTTAGCTGTTACTGAACCTTGTGGCTGAAACCCAAACCCAGAAAAGCTTAGTAACATTAAAGAAAAAAACAAAATTCTGTACTTCATAAACCTAAAAGTAGCTCAATATTCCGATGTGGATTTTACCTTTCTGCAAATCTAATGGAATATTTTTCTGTTTACCAATTGCATAGCTTAAAGAAGTGATACCAATTCTGGTTTGGAAAGTAATTCCTGCTCCAATACCTAAAGGGTAATCTGTAGATTTTTGATTGATAAAGTTTTGATATATATAAGCTTGATCATAAAAAACATTTAGGTACGAGTTTTTTTCTACAAAGTACCTAAACTCGGTAGTTTGTATGCTATAGCTGTTTACATTGATAGACTGTTCATCAAAACCTCGCAAGGTTTTAAAACCCCCTATCCGGAAAGCTTCATTTTCAAAAATGTTTTTGCCTGTTAAAATTGCAGAATTATTATGTGCAAAAAGCACCGATTTAGCTCCTAACTTAAAATAATATTTTAGGTCTGCCTGAATTTTAAATTGCTGACTCTTCGTTTCATCAAAGTAATCTTCGGGATTGAAGTTTTGTGAAGGGGTGACTTTTCTTTGCCCAGCAGATAGCTGTAAATTAAAATCTGCACCTTTTAATGGGATAATCTTGTTATCTAAGTTAATATAAGCTAATGCTATCCCATAAAAAATGGAATTGATGTTTGCATTATTAGGTATAGTTGCAATTTGATTATCAGTAACCTGATTGCCTTTAAAGTTTTCGAGAAAGAAACTGATTTTCTTTGTAAGGCTAAAGTTATAATCAAAAGCCAGCTTGGTGTTAAGGTTTAAAAAGCTACTATCGCGTTTAAACAATTGAAAGCTTGTACTAATACCCAATTGACTTTTAAAAAGGTACGGATAAATAAAAGCCAAATTTAGTTCTTGCGACTGCGCTGGCAAGCCTCGATAATTAAAATCTAAAGTTTCGCCGTTTTGTAAAGCATTTTTTAAATTAAGTTTAAAGTCTCCGGTTAATTGCAGTTTACCAGTTTGGGCATTTGGTAAAAAACCAATGATACCATCAAACTGATTGGCATTTTGCTTATCAACAAATAAGTTAATTTTAGTGCTGTTTCCACTAAAAACAACCTCAGGAGGCTTTGGTAGGCTAATAAAAGGCAAGTCACGTAGTCTTTTTCCTATATTTTGTACTTTTTGCTCACTATAATTATCATCCTTCCTTAAATTTAGATAAGAAGACAAATATGCCTGACTTAACTTTGCTGAACCTACTAACCTTAAAGTATCAAGCGTTATCTTTTTACCGGCATCAATAAAGACTTTTGCTTGTAGTGTTTTACCGGCATCACTTAAACTATCTAACCAAACCTGCACAAAAGGATAACCGTTATTTTGGTAGTAATTAAGAATGGTAGCGTAAGTTTTCTCAAGTGTTTTTAAAGCAATGGGTGTATTTTTTTGAAACTGGGCTTTTAACCCCAAATCATTAATAAACTCAACTGGTAAGTTTCCGTTTTGTAAAGCCAAACCCGTATAAAGCTCTCCTTTATCTACTACGGCAAACAGCGTATCATTTTTAAAGGCGGTACTTTTTAAATCCACATCAAAGTAACCCATAAACTGCAAGGCTTTTATTTGTTGTCCTAATCCGCGGTAAGCACTTAAAGAATCTGGAAAATTTTGGTTGCTTTTTGTTTTAGATTTTGGAACGCCATTTATTTCTAAAACAACCGGTTTAGTTTGGCTTAAAGCAATTTGGGCTGAAAACAGGAAAAAGAAAATAAAACCAAGTTTGCGCATTCGGTTAATAAACGTTTTAATTACAAAATTAGCTTTATAAGTTTAAAATAGCAGTGTCTGCCCATAAAGGTAAACGTTTTTTACTTTTTGAATCCACTTAGCAATGATTAAGAAAACATTATAACACGCTAACTGATATATTCAATAATATAAGTAGTGCAGTTAATTGAGAAACTATCTCCCACCATTACAAACAACTATTTAGGCATCTCATTTGCATAGTTTATTCTAAAATAAATATTCATATCAAAAATTAAAGAGAATGAAAAGGATATCAGACCAAATGGAAGAATTGTTGAACAAACAAATGACTCGCGAAGCTTACCAAGCACAAGTATACTTATCATACGGCGCTTGGGCAGAAGAAAATAGCTTCCCTGGCATTTCCACTTTTCTTTACGGACATATGCAAGAAGAACGTGAACACATGTTCAAAATACTAAAATATATTATTGATAGAGGTGGAAAGGCGAAAATTGATGCTATTAAAGCTGCTCCAGTTCATCCCAAAGATATTGGCGATTGCTTAAATAATATTTTAAACCACGAAATACAAAACTCTAAAGAGATTGATAAAATTGTTAAGCTAGCACATGAAGAAAGTGATTGGGCTACTTTTAACTTTGGGCAGTGGTTTGTAAAAGAACAAATTGAAGAGGAAACTTTAATCAATGGAGTAATTGACAAATATAATTTGGCATCTACAAAGATTGAAGGGAATCATAACCTTTATGATTTGGATAAAGATTTAGGCACCGCTTCGCAAGAAGCTACAATGCCACGAGATGAAACTCTATAAGGACTGATTGCAAAGAATAATTGTATCATAATAAAAAAGGTTTTACATCTCTTTTGTCAACCTAAAACTTCAAGCAATCTTTTTTTAATGATTGCTTGAAGTTCAAATTATATAAACCATTCAGCGTTTAATTAAAAAAATTTGATTTTCAGATAATTAAAACAAGAAAACATCAAATAGAGAGCTTTTCAAACGCAGGATTTTAGATTAATTTTCCGTAATAACATCCAAATTACTGGGTCAAAAGGCTCAGTCAAAGCGTAACATAGTTGCTAAAATATCATTAATGTAGTTTCTTTTTCTACGAGAAACCGGCACTTCCGTATTGTCCATCATAATCAAAGTGCCACCATCCTGATTCGAAATATTCTTTACGAATTGGGGATTAATTAAATGAGTTTGATGTACCCGGAAAAACGAATGATCTGCCAGCATCATCTCCACTTCTTTAAGCGTTCGGCAAATCAAGGTTCTGTTACCATCTGCAAAGAAAAAACTAGTATAACTGTTCTCCGACTGACAACGCACAATATCTTTTATTTCGATAATTTCATACCCCGTTCCGGTGGGTAGCGCAATTTTATCCGGTATTTCACCTGAACCGGAGATAAAGTTTTGCAGCATCTTCCACTGCTCTCCATTGGTTTTTAATCTTCTTTGCTCCCAGGATGCTAAAGCGTTAACTATCGCTTTTTCGGTAATCGGCTTCAATAGATAGTTAATAGCGCTATATTGAAAAGCCCTAATGGCATATTGATCATATGCAGTAGTAAAAATAATATCGAAATTTGCTGGAAGAATTTTATCCAGCAATTTAAAACCATTCATTACAGGCATTTCAATGTCTAAAAACAATAAGTCAAATTCATTTTCCCGGATAAAAGTTAAAGCTTCCATAGGGTATTTGAACACTCCTTTGATTTGGTAATCGGGATGGACTTTTTTAATAAGTGTTGAAAGAATATCCGAGCAGTGTACCTCGTCATCAATAATTATAATTTCAGTCATGGTTTTTATCTGAATAAGTCAAAGTAACTAAAGTCCCGGTCACAGTATCGTTTTCTTCCAGGTCTGTTACCTTTAGGGTGATTTTAAGGTCATGTAGATGATTAAATAAAGCCAATCGCTCTTGAGTGATCTGGATACCGAACGACTTATGAAAGTTTGATCTATGGTCGGCTGTTTGGGCAGCTTTCTTCCGTCCGATACCGTTATCCTGTACTGTAATGATTAAGTTTTCACCGATTGAAAAGTCAATCTTTAAAGATTTATCTTTTTTTGTGCTTGGCATCAGCCCATGCCAAATCGCATTTTCTACAAATGGTTGTAGTAATAATGCAGGTATTGGGTATTGGTAAAGTGCTTCCTTATCAGCTACGGAAATAGAGTAATTCAAATCTTCGCCCAAACGTCCTTTCTCCAACGATAAATAAAGTTCCAGTATTTCCAGTTCATCTTCTACCGTAATGGTTTCCCGTTTACTATTTTGCAGTACACCACGTAGCAAGCTGGAAAAATCATCCAGATAATGCATGGCAGCCTCAGTTCTTCCATTCATAATTAAATGCTTGATGGCATTCATGCTATTGAACAGAAAATGTGGGTTCATCTGTGCCCGCAAGGCCAGCATTTCCATTTCTTTTATTTTTTGGGAGAATTGAAATTTAGTTTCCTTCTCTCGTTGTTTTTCTATATCAGAATAAACCCTGATGAGCTCATCTGTTTTCTCGTTAACCTGTTTATCTAATTCTTTATTCATGTTTTCCTGAATAAGGTGGTTTTCTTGTAATTGCCGGATGTAAGCCTTTACAGTTTTTTCTTTATCAAGCTGTATAAGCCGTACATGATGGGCAACGGCAAAAGAGAAACAAAGCACCTCTCCTAAAAGGCCCACTTGAAAAATAGCATTCAGGCTATTTCCGAAATAAAAGAAACTATCCGGATTATAGTTAATACCGGTAAAAGAAACATATACCGACAATACAGATCCTGCAAAGAAAAGCACATTACCCATAATAAAGTAAGCAATCAGCGGGTGCTTTACTTTTACTACAACCCAAGCTATCAACAGTAGGTTAATGGGCAAAATAATTAAACGGATGACAATAAAGATCCAATCGATGACATCTGGGTGCGGAAACAAGAATTTATAGCTTATACTCAAGCCTGCATAAACGAAACAAAACCAAGCTACCCAACGCATTACTCTGCTTAACCGCAGATCAAAGGTTTTCACCTCAAGCAACTTTATGGTAAAAAAAATATAAAAGCCTATAAACAAAAATTGTAAACCCTCTTCTATTGCATAACCTGCTATTGGAAAATAAAGACCGATATTCATAAACTGCAAGGGCATACGGGCAAAAATCGAAAGCGCAAATAAAATTTGGAGTAGTAAGTAAAAAAGGTAGTAAACATACACTTGTTCTCTTATCGAAATAAAAAGGATAAGGATAAAAAAGGAAATCATGGTTAAACCTGAAAGGTAGATGACCGTAAAAATAGTACTCGGCCGATTATACTCCAGCTCCTCATAAAGCAGTTCGTGATAAACCATTTTGGTACAAAGCATTGGGGTGTGAGAAGACCGCTTATAATTTCCAGATTGAAGTCTTATATAAATCTCGGTAGCCTTAGAGGGCTTGAGCTGTATGGGAAGAAAAAAGGTATATTTCTTATTGTCTCTTTTTTTTAAAGGCAAAAGGTAACCGTTTCTTTGTGTTTGCCAACCGGTATCAGTTTGTAAATAGATGGTATAATAAGCATCCTTGGAGTAAAGATAATAGTCATTTAAGAAACTATCAGTATTTAATACAGTAAGTTTCAGCCACACATCTTTTTCAACTGTCGGCACAAAAGAACTGTCATAACGCCTATGGAAATTTTTTTGTAAAATTGACTCAAAGCTCTCCTCACCATCGCTGTATAATGCCTTGACATGTTTGCTACCGACCAGGGGAAGTGCCTCTTTTGCCCTATTCAGCTCTAACTGGCTGAAAGTAACTAATGGCCAAAACAGAACTAATAATATTAAGATAATTCCACGCATTAGGACTAAAATAACTATTCCCCAACACCTTTTCAGATTCTTTTAGAATTTAACGCTTTTGACTTAGAATTCGGTTTAAAGGAGAATGCCGAATTCTAAGTCAGAGTTACCAATTACTTGATGAGGGTTTTATGCAACACCCTATCATGATACTTTTGATTTATAACGATGAAAATAACGATCGATTAGAAAAATAAAATTGATCACCATAACTATCCCTCATATCTAATTTTAAATGTTTTTGCATTAGCGAAGATTACGGGAAGGTTAATAAAACTGACAAATAACTAAACTATGAAAATGAAAAAAATCTTAACCACAGCTTTTATCTTATGTGCAGTACTAACCGCAAATGCACAAAACAAAGGTTTCCATACCGTTAACGCAGGTGTAGAATTGGGCATGCCAATTGGCGATTTTGGAAATGCATACGGTATTGGATTTGGAGCTACAGGAAAAGCCCTCTACGGCATTACAGAAAAGGGAGATATTACAGGGACACTGGGCTATATCCATTTCGGCCTGAAAAACGAAAGTGAGTCAGTAAGTGGCAGTATGGGCATGATCCCAATCATGTTCGGGTATCGTCATGATTTTGGTGGACTGTATGGCGAACCGCAACTTGGCTTAATGGTGGTTAAATCTAAAATCGATTTTGATGGTGCGGGATCTGGGCTGACCGGCTTCGGAGGTTCTACCTCCACAAGCAAAATTAGTTTAGGCCTCGGCGGTGGATACATGTTCGGCGACTGGGATCTGGGTGCTCGTTTTCAGATTATTGATAACCTAAATTTCCTAGGAGTCCGCGTGGGCTATAATTTTTCACTGTAACATTTAATAATGCTTTTTTTGATGAGTTGCACCAAGGCCCATGATTCCATGAATCTTACAAAGGTTAATACACCCCCGCATTTGGTACAGCTCTTTTATACAATTAAAAACAACTCAAAATGAAAACTAAATTTATTATACCTGCATTACTGATTACTTTTATGATTACCTCTTCTTGTTCAAAAGAAAAAAAATCTGACAATGATCCGATATCTGGAACAAGCGGAATAAGCATGAAACTGGACGGTGTGGAGTGGAAGTCCACAACCACCACAATGATTACGAAAGAAGACGACTCAGAAGAATCAAACAAAGACCACATTGTTATTTTCAGTGCCATTCGTAGCGGCGGTGGTGATGTATCAGAATCCTTAACATTGTATATTAGTATTCCGGCAAGCAAATTCAACAACCCAAAAGGTACTTATGCGCTTGTTGTTGATGAGGTAGAATCAGACCATTTCTGGACCGTATTTACCAAAGCTTCCGAAACAGGAACCTCAAAGATCTATGTAAGCACAGATCCGACCAGTGAAGAAAGAGCCATAGGAAGTTTAAAAATCACTGGATTCGAACTTGGGAATCAACAGGTTGTTGGTGAACAAGGTTACACCAAACTCTCAGGAGATTTTCAATTAGAAATGTATTCAGTCTCCTCAGGAGCTACCGAAAAACTACAAGTAACAGAAGGGAAATTCAACCTTTCATCAGGCTTCGGTCTTGGTTTTTAAGGTTTACTTACAGTAATAATCTGTCAATAAACAATCACCTCGGAAAAACATTAAGCTTTGTTGCTAACACTGCTAATCAATGATCTAATTTTCAACCTCGGTCTTTGCTTTAACACCTAATAATCAACCCTTAAGTGTTTGATTTCCTCACCCCATTAGCTTGATGCTTCTAGCAAAAGCTAATGGGTTTCTCAGAATTTTAATCGGCTATAGTTTTTCATATAAATATTTTAAAACATCAAATTATGAAACGTATTGCATTATTCAGCAGTTTTCTATTTCTAATTATAATGGTAAACGAAACCGTTCAGGCCCAAATATTTAAAAAACTCGGAAAAGAAGTATCTAAGCGCATAGAAAATAAAATCATCAGGGACGCTGGAGATGCCTCAGAGAAAGGGGTAGATAAAGTAAAAGATGGCGCCGGTGATGCTATAAAAGGAAATAAAGAGGGTACAGATGCCATGCCAACCACTGATGGTAATGGCATGGGAGAAATCGGGGAAAATTATGACTTTATAGCTGGGGAGCGAACTCTTTTTGAAACTAATTTTTCCGAAACTGTTATTGGAAACTTTCCGCGGGAACTTGAATTTAGAGGAGGGCAATTATCCGTTGTATCCTACGATGGAGGACGGGCTATAAAGGCAAATACCAAAGGTAGCTTTGCCATTAAGCTCTCTGAGAAATTACCGGAACGATTTACCATAGAGTTCAAAGAATTCAATTCGCACTATGTAAACTCTATGCGTGTAGAAGTGATAGACGGCGATTTTAAACCCGTAGGTACACATTTTATCCAAATCGATGGTTACGGAGCTAATAGCTCTGGCGTTGCGGCCTATAAGCGGGGAGGTATCACCTCTTTACAAGCAACAAGCATCATTAACAAGCAGATGACTCCTATTCGGGTGATGGTGGATGGATCTTATGTGAAAGTGTATGCAGGTAAAACCCGGATAGCCAACATGCCAAGTGCTGACTTGGGACGTTCCAACATGCTCCTCTTTAAATTTGATGATGTGCGTGATAAGCCTATTTATGTGGCAAATATACATATTGCCGCAGGCGGACGAAGCCTTTACCAGGCGCTAGAAGAAACTGGACGGGTAGCAATCCACGATATCCATTTTACTACCGGAAAAGCAGATATTTTACCTCAGTCATCAGAAACTATTGGAAATGTAGCCAAGTTACTTCAAGATCATCCCGACCTGAAGTTACTGATTGAAGGCCATACCGACAATACAGGTGATTTTGGGAAAAACATGCAACTCTCTAAAGAACGAGCCACTTCTGTAAAAACTTATCTCGTTGAAAAACTCAAAATTGATGGAAGTCGTTTGGAAACGATGGGTCTCGGTCAATCACGCCCAACAACTACCAACGATACCGCAGAAGGCAAGGCTACGAATCGCCGAGTAGAGATTGTTAAATTATAAGAGTGTTGAGAAATCTCACTCAGGATACTTAATAAAAGACTAAAACAACAACCATGAATACAAACAAAACAATACTTAACAAATACGCAGGCATACTGTTATGTGGGTCTATACTTCTTTTTTCTTGCACTAAGGACAAAGACAACAGTCCAGATAAAGAACCGCAATATCAAACCGATATTTATGTAGCCGGATATGAATACAAGGGATCAGACCCGGTAGCTACATATTGGAAAAATGGCATTGCTGTATCTCTTACCGATGAAACTAACAGATCTATCGCCACTTCGATAATAGTAGAGGATGGCGACATTTACGTTACCGGATATGAATATGAAAATGACATCAAAGTAGCTAAATATTGGAAAAACGGAACAGCTGTATCCCTGAGCGATGGAAGCCAAGCGGCAGACGCATGGTCTATAGCATTAGATGGTAACGATGTTTATGTAGCAGGCTACGAACGTAGTGGTTCAAGAGACAGAGTAAGATACTGGAAAAATGGAACACCTTTATCTCTGAACACCAGTACCAATGGTGGGCAAGCAAACGCTATAGCGATAGAAGACGGGGATATTTACGTGGCTGGAGAAGAATATTTCAGTTCACGTACAGCCAAATATTGGAAAAACGGAACAGCTGTAACCTTAAGCAACGGAACCGGAGACTCATACGCAAGAGCTATAACTGTGAATAATGGCGATGTTTACGTGGCCGGAAAAGAACGTGACTTTGTCAATTCATACGTCGCAAAATATTGGAAAAACGGAACAGCTGTATCCCTAACTAGCGGAGAGCAAGCTGCACACACATCATCTATTGTAGTGAATGACGGCGATGTCTATGTTGCCGGAGGAGAAAGAGAGGTCGTTAACAGTTTAACAAACGATGTTGCCAAATATTGGAAGAACGGAACCGCCATGTCTCTTAGTCAAGTAAACCAACATACACATGCAAATTCTATTGCAGTAAATGGAGACGATGTTTATGTAGCTGGGTATGCAAATAGTGACGGCTCAAAATGGCAAGCTATATACTGGAAAAATGGCACATCCGTATCCGTGACCGATGGGACAAAGGATGCCCAATTACATTCCATTTTTGTTACGGAAACACTGGTGGAGTAATCAAAGACTAAGATATGCTCCGATAAATCTATAAAACATCAATTTTTTAAACGACCAAACATCAAATAGTTATGAAAACGAACAATATTAAATTAACCAGATATACGGGTGTATTAATTTGCGCAGTGTTTTTCCTTTTTTCCTGCTCTAAGAATAAAGGAGAAGGGCCCCTAGATAAGGTAAAGAAAGCAGAAGCTACTTTTACGAAAATAAACACAGCAGCTTATCCCAAGATTTTCAAGGGAGATTATTACGATCGCATTACTATAACGGATGATCATATTTATGTGATAGATAATGAAGACAAGGCATTCAGGAGATACAGTATGAAATCAAATTCTTGGGAAGAACTGAATTCGGTTAATTCAATATTTGGTGGCATAGCTGGGTATTTGATTTACCATGATAGAGAAGGCGGTAATGATTACTTGACCTACCATGGTGGAAGTCAGGATCAGCTTCACATGTATTTCCCCCCCGAATATCCTCTCCAGAATTTAAGAGGAGGATGGGTAGCTCAGAAAATTTTCCCTGCGGACGGGAATGGAGAGCGAGGAGCAATTTCGGATGGAAAGTATATATATTATATGGGTAATGGGCGTGTAGAAAAGTACTCAAAACAGATAAACCGGTATAATCCAGACACTAATATTTTAGAAACCATAGGTAATCTTCCAGTAAAATTAGATAAATACGCACAAGCGGTGTCCGCTGGCAATAAGTTATTTATAGTTGGCGCAAACATCGAGAGTGACACCCTATTTATAGCTTATGATTTACAAAGTCAAAAAGGCGAAGTTAAGCCTGTACCTTCAGAACTGCATAGTTTTTATGGCAATCGTAATAATACCTTGGTCAACTACCAAAATTATTTAATTTATATGGAGCCAGAAGGCACATCGGTGGCATTACATATTTTTGACATTGAAGGTGATCAATGGCTAAAAGAACGTGTTGAAATAGAAATGGATTTATTCAGCAAAGCCAGCGATAACGCAAGTTTGTTGCTTTCAACTTCTGGCAAATTATACGTAGCAGGTACCAAAGCCGGGGAATTTGTTTTGTATAAAGTGGATTTTGAGGTAGTAGAGAACTAACAGTTAAAAGCCCTTAGTTACATATCTAGGCTGTACCAAGATTGACACTTCGGAAAACACAAACGCCAAAAATTCACTGCTTCTAAAAGTGCAAAAGGAAGTTTTTAGATTTACGGAATATTGACAAGCTTCAAATAGGAGCTTGTCTTCCGGAAATCACCCGCCGAATTTCTATCGTCTATCTCTATCTCTGTGTAATTTCCGTACTTTTGCCACATGGCAGGTATTTATATTCACATTCCTTTTTGCAAACAAGCTTGCCATTATTGCGATTTTCATTTTAGCACTTCGTTAAAGTATAAAGAAGAAATGCTACAAAGCATCCGAAAGGAAATTAAATTGCAAAAACCTTATCTAGAAAACCAGCAAATTGAAACCATTTATTTTGGTGGTGGCACTCCTTCCCTACTTACTGCAGATGAAGTTTCTGTGATTTTGGAAACCATTCAGAGCAATTTTGCTGTGATTGATAACCCTGAAGTTACTTTGGAGGCAAACCCGGATGATTTAGGTCTAGAGAAATTACGTGATTTACACAATACCGCTATCAACCGTTTGAGTATTGGTGTCCAGTCGTTTTTTGATGAGGATTTAAAGTGGATGAATCGAGCTCATGTTGCACAAGAAGCCGAATCGGCGATAAAAAGAGCGCAGGATTATGGCTTAGAAAACATCACCATTGATTTAATTTATGGTTATCCATTGTTAAGTGATGAAAAGTGGAAGCAAAACATAAAACAAGCAATTGAGTTTGGCATTCCTCATATTTCCAGCTACAGCATGACGGTGGAACCGAAAACTGCTTTGGCCAGCTTTATCAATAAAGGCAATCAAAAACCGATGGATGAAGCACAAAGTGCAGGTCAGTTTCAGTATTTGATGGGAGAATTGACAACAAGTGGCTTTGAGCATTACGAGATTTCCAATTTTGCAAAACCCGGTCAGTATTCAAAACACAATACCAATTATTGGCGTGGCGTACATTATTTAGGGATTGGACCATCTGCACATTCTTTTAACGGTGAAAGCAGACAGTGGAATGTAGCAAATAATGCAAAATATTTAGGTTCATTAGAAAAAAACGAGATTCCTTTTGAAGTGGAGACCTTGACTTTAGAAAACCGTTACAATGAGTATTTAATGACCAGTTTACGTACGCAGTGGGGTGTTGATTTAGCAAAAATCAACACCGATTACGGAACGGAACAAAAAAGCAACTTATTAGCTTCCGCTGAGGAATACTTAGATAAAAATTGGCTGACTTTAAACGAAGAAAAACTCGTTTTAACCCAAACCGGCAAACTATATGCAGATTTAATTGCATCCGAATTATTTATAACAGAAAATGAACTTCAAAAATAAAATTGTGTGGATTACGGGAGCTTCTTCGGGAATTGGCGAAGCTTTGGTGTATTTATTAAATGAGCAGGGAGCTAAACTGATTATCTCTTCCCGTAGGTCTGGATCTTTATATGAAGTAAAGCAAAAGTGCAAGAAAAACCCTTTAGATGTTCACGTTTTACCTTTAGATTTAGAGCAAACTGAAACGCTTGCTGGCAAAGCAGAAAACGCTTGGAAAATTTACGGTGCAATTGATATTTTAATCAACGCAGGCGGAATTAGCCAACGAGGGACCGTTTTAGAGACCACAGCAGAAGTGGAGCAGAAAATAATGAACATCAATTATTGGGGAACAGTAAGTTTGACAAAAGCTCTTTTACCCAAAATGCTTGGCAGAGGGACGGGAAATTTAGTAATATTAAGCTCGGTTGTAGGGAAGTTTGGAACACAATTCCGTAGTACTTACTCGGCTTCAAAACATGCTTTACAAGGCTACTTTGACAGTTTACGTTGCGAAGTTTATGATAAAGGGATTTCCGTAAATATTATTTGTCCGGGTTTCATTAAAACCAACGTTACTATAAATTCGGTGACTGCTACAGGAGAAAAGCACAACAAAATGGATGACAATCAAGAAAATGGAATGAGTGCCATTGATTGCGCCCAACAGATTTTAAAAGCTATTGATAAAAATAAAGAAGAAGTTTTAATTGGTGGTAAGGAAACTTACGGCGTACTACTTAAACGATTTTTCCCGGCCTATTTTTCTAAAATGATTAGGAAAAGAAAGGTAACCTAAGTCTTACCCTTTTCAATAGATTTTTTACAGATCCACGAATTAATTAACACAAGAGTTGGCGTAATATTTACTATCACACTTATTATTAAAAATCCAACTCAGGTTAATACTTTAAAGTATTTTTGTTCACCTCAGAAATTCCCAAGACCTAAATCACTAAACTTCTTGTGTTGCAGTTTTTTCTGCTTTTTCTATCACATCGCTATCAGGTTCTGCTTTGTTTTGCAATTGCTTAATGTCTTTATCCAGCATCAAATGAGTAAATATCGGATAATGATCTGACCCGTTTTTTTTCAATCGTTTCATTGAAATAAAACCAAAATCAACGGAACAAAAAATATAATCTAAGGGAAACCTGATAAACCAGTGATGCGCAGAAAATGTGCTGTAAAAACCTCTTCCTTTTCTTACATCCAATAAACCACTTGTTTTAGTAAATAAAGAAGTAGTGTAGCTCCAAGCAACATCGTTTAAATCTCCCATTACAATAACCGGCAGGTCACACTCTTTAGCTTTTAGCGCTACAATTGAAAGTTCTTTATCCTTGGCTGTAGAAGTTAAGCTTTCGCCCGGAACAGGTGGCTCTGGGTGTAAACCCCACAACTGAACTCTTTCGCCAGACGGCAATATCACTTTACAGCTTATAGACGGAATATCATTCTTTACTAAAAAGTTAACCTTAACGTTTTCCAATTTATACTTGCTGTAAAAAAGCATACCATAGGTATTATCCTGAGGTACTTCTATAAAATAAGGATATTCTGTTTTTAAAGTTTGGGTTGCTTGTTGCCAGTGATGGTCGGTCTCTAAAAGTAAAACCAAGTCTGGCTTACAGTTTTTTATCTGTTGTATGAGCCTAGAATAAGCTTTGTTGCTTTGTAACACATTGGCATTAATCAATTTCAACTCTCTTTCTGGGTTTCTCTTGCTAACATTAAGCACCTCCTTTTTCCATATTATGGTATATGGAGAAATTTTTATAGCTAGGTAAACTGCACAAGCAATATTTAAACCGAACGGAAACCACTGTAAATCACCAAAAAACAAGCCTTTTAAAAGCCAAAGCAACACTATAAATATACAAAGTAAAAAATTCTGAAACCTTGAGTATTCCAGTGATCTGAATATCCAGAAGTCACTTTTTACCATCGGAAGCAATACGAAGGCCACAGAGAGGTAAGAGATTATAATTAAAATGATGTCCATTATTGTATATAGTCTTTTATGCTTTTATTTATAAGCATAAGTGCAATGTATTATAAAAAAAGAAATAATTAATGTAAAAATAACGCTCGATTACTAATGATCATTCCAGCTTAACGTCTTTCATTATCCAAGAGTCTATCTCCGTATCATCGTTTTTATGAATAATACTGATATCACCAGTAGTTTCAAATATCACGGCTTTTATATCAGATAGCTGGACGACATTCGCCTCTCTAATTTTTCCACGCAAATCTGTTTCCGTTACTCTAGCCTTCAAAAGATTTTCCTTTAAAATTTTAGACCCATCCATTAAAAGTAATGGAGAATTATCAATTAACTCCTCAAAAGGCTTGTAACGCCTTAAATAAGCCGCTATTAATTGTAAAATATAAACCATCAATAAGCCTACTATAGCTTGCATTATGCTTGGCTTTGGAGATAATATGGTGCTAGCGATGATAGAACCCACTGCAATTGTCATCGGAAAATCGAAACTTGACATTTTAGAGAAGCTTCTTTTCCCAAAGATTCTTGTAAAAAGAATTACTGCAATGTAAATTATAGTGATGCTTAAACAGATCCCAGCGATGGCATTAAGGTCAATTGAAATCCAGTTGCTCATATCGATTTTTTTGAAGGTGAAAAATTAACAAAATACTTTCTGTTAGCTTAAAACTATACCTATCATTTTTCGAACCAACTGTAAACGTTTGGCTTATTTATATTCTATTTATGTTAAAGTTCACCAATACTGCTTATTTCCTCCCACCCATTGTTGCTTATAAAGCACATTAAGAGCCCTCCGATATGATTTAGAGTTTTTGAATCTCCTCAATAGTTTTTTGAATTGCTGTTAGATGTGTTTCCAAGTTTGGTTTATCCGCATCTAACGCCTTATCTCTATCCTCTTTTTTAGCTAATAAAACATTGCTCAGCATCATACTCACATACTTATCTACACTGTATTTTTTAAACTCCTTTGATATCGCCTTAAGCTCATCCAACCCTTTTTGCAAATTATTAATGTCCTTTACATTCATTAAAATACTTGCCAAACCTGGAATCATTTCAAACTGCGATTGGGTTTTGGCACCTTGGAAAGAACTATAAACATAAGCAAACTCGGCATCACCACCTTGAACTCCATAGATATTCACAATTGCAGTTACCAATGGACCTTTGCTATCCTTTTCTAAATTGTTTGCTAAGTTTTTTGCCTCGATAAGATCAATTGCAGCAATGGCATTTAAAGCAGCAGCTTCAATAGCATACGACGGATTTTTTATCGCCTCCATAAATAATGGCATATATTGTTTATCCTGCAAATTAGCCAATGACTCTATCGCTGCAGCCCTTACCAAAGTACTAGCATCTGTTTTTGCAATATTAATGATTGTAGGCAAAATAGCTTTTTCTATTTCGGCGTTCTCTAACTTTAAATTATTAATAGCTTCTACTCTTAATCCAAAATAAACATCTTTTAAAGCTGCAATTAATATATCCTGAGCAACTTTTTCGTCCAATTTTTCCGAGGCGGCTTCAATTGCTTCTAACCTATCTACATATAAAGGTGCATTTGCATACTGGAAAGCAAACTCTTCCATAGTTTTATCATCCTTTTTTTCTGCTAAAAGAACTTTATCCGCATCAACATTAACCAAGTTGGGCTTGCTGTTTAGCTTAAAGCTGATAGAGTCTACCCGGCTTCTCATTAAATAATTATGGCGGACTTTTTTACCTCCTTCGTAAACATCAATTTTCATTGGGAGGTTAAATACGTCCTCTTTTTGCGTCTGCTCTAAATAAACCGTTTGGGTTTTAGTAATGGCGTCCCATTTATAAGTCACATCTAAGCTTGGGTGGCCAGCGCTATAATACCACTGATTAAAAAACCAATTCAAATCTCGGCCACTGATCTGTTCAAAAGCTAAACGTAATTGCTGTGCTTCGCCGTTACCTAAGGCATTTGATTGTAAGTATAGGTTCAATCCTTTGTAAAAAGCATCTTCACCCAAATAGTTCCGTAACATATTTAAAATACGTCCGCCTTTATGGTAGCTTACCACATCAAACATATCTTCCTTATCATTATAATAAAAACGGATTAATTGTTTCTCCCTAGCGTCCGCAGTTGACAGGTATGCCTGCATATCTTCGTAATTATGAGCATCACCAGAGTCCTGACCTTTTGAATGTTCACGCCAAAGAACTTCGCCAAAGTTCGCAAATGACTCATTTACAGATAAATTACTCCAGCTTTCGGTGGTTACATAATTTCCAAACCATTGATGAATAACCTCATGAGCAATCACATCTTCACCGTTGCTACCATCTAATAGTTCTCTTTTTGTTTGCTGTACAAAATCTCCATGTAAAGTTGCAGTGGTGTTTTCCATTGCGCCACTTACAAAGTCTCGTACCACAATTTGTGCGTATTTATTCCATGGATACTCTATGCCCAGCTTTTTAGCATAAAAATCAATCATGTCTGGAGTTTTTCCGAAGATATCTTTTGCATAAGGTACATAAGCGGGCTCTAGGTAATAATCAACAGGTATGTTTTTGTACTTATCGTGATAAACTTTAAAGTTGCCAACAGCCATCATAAACAAATAAGGCGTGTGAGGTTTATCCATTTTCCAAGTATCGGTACGTGTGCCGTCGGTGTTTTTCTTTTGAGTAATTAATGCGCCATTTGAAAGGGTTACGTATTTATCAGGCACCGTCATGCTGATTTCTTGTGTAGTTTTTTGGTTTGGCTTATCAATCGTTGGGAACCAAACAGACGAACCCTCTGTTTCTCCTTGTGTCCATATTTGTACTGGTTTATCTTTTACGGTACTATCCGGGTTGATAAAATATAGTCCTTTTGCACTCGTAATAGCCTTACTTCCTCGCGTTTTAAACTCATTTGGTTTAGCAGTATAGGCAATATAAATGGTGTATTTTTCTGATGATTTATAGGCTTTACCAAGGTTGATTTTCAACTCTAAACTATCGTATTTGTACTTTACTGGGCTATAAATATTTCCGTTAACGATAGAAACATTTTTAATATCCATACCTTTTGCATCCAACGTAAGTGAATCTGTGGTATAAAAATGAGGCTTTAAAGTTAGCCAAGCCTTCCCATACAGATAAGTCTTTTTATAATCAAACTTCACCTCAAGTTTAGTATCAATTAAATCATTGATTTTTTCGGCAGTCGCCCTATAAGTTGATGTTTTAGCTGTTAAACTGTCTTGAGTAGTTTCTTGTGCAATACTAAAGCTTGCAGTTGTCAGCAATAAAACCAGACTAAAAAACATAGATGGTATTTTGTACATTTTGATGTAATTAAATTTGATAGGCATCTTTTATAAATCGATTACAATATAAAAATATTGTAGCACACTCATTTTAAAAATTCTGCTACAATAGAATTTTTAAAAAAATATAGACTTAAAGTCTCATATATCTTCTTAATTTCTCTCAAAACCTACAATTTACTTATAAAACACTTACCTTAATTAAAATAAGCTTAACTATCTTTAAGGCAATTGGCTTAGTAAATACAGATTATCAGGCTACAAAGAGCGAGCTTGAAATTGGAGATAATAAAACTGGGAAACAGATTTTGTTGACAAAGATTTTTATAGAACAAGCGACTCTCCCACTACTCAAAAAACCAGAAAAGAACGATAATCAGTAGGTTTTGTGTTCTGCATCATCTTAGATTACCAATCTAAAAATTAACTTTGCTTAGTAAAGCCTTGTAAAATCAAGATCCAAACCATTAAAATTAACGTAATATTAAATAAAAGCGTTAAAAACTATTAACCGAATACAAAGACAGAGTACTAAGGAAAAGCAGAAAAATAGTGTCTAAAATTCAATAAATGAATTAAATAATATGGAATATGCTAAATCCAACGTACATTAGAAAATATTATAAGTATTAATTTATGAGCTCAACTCAACAAGCATTTCCGGAGTTTTTGAAAGATTTTGAAAAAACTTTAGCAAACCTATTCCACAATCAAGCTGATATTAACCAGCTAAGTTTGGAGCGTGGCTTGCCTGCTGAAATATTGAGTGGAATAATGGCTAAAAAACCTTTATCCGTTGCAATTCCATCAGATTTTGGCGGTCGAGGAAGTATTGTTAAGGAGTGCTTGGGGATTTTATCCGCAGCATCTTATGAGTCGCTTTCGCTTTCGTTAACCTTTGGAATTAACATTGCATTATTTTTAGAACCCGTTACAAAATATGCTGACGATTCTGTTAAAAAAGAAATATTTGACCGCTTTTTAAAAGAGGCAAATATGGGCGGTTTAATGATTACTGAGCCCAATTATGGTAGCGACGCTTTAAACATGAAAACTGCTAACCGTGAAATTGAAAATGGTTATCAGATTAAAGGACAAAAACATTGGCAGGGCTTAACCGGCATGGCTGATTATTGGCTAATTGCTTCTCGAAAAGAATTAGACAATGGAGAACTAGCTAGAGATATTGATTTTTTCATTTGCGATACAGCAAAAGACAAGCAGAAAATTGTTGTTGAGGAGCTTTTTGACAACCCTGGGCTTTATATAATCCCTTACGGTTTAAATACCGTTAATGTAGAAGTGCCTAAAAACTTCAAATTACAACCAGAAAGCACCGGAATTAAAATGATGCTGGATATCCTCCACAGAAGTAGGTTACAGTTTCCGGGGATGGGTATGGGTTTCATTAAAAGAATGCTTGATGAAGCAATTACACATTGTAAAAACAGAATAGTTGGACCTAGTAATTTATTAGGGTTAGACGGGGTGCAGTTTCAGCTTGCCCGCATACAAACAGCGTTTACCATTGCTTCTGCTATGTGTGCTAAAAGTAGCAACATTAGTGGAATTGCTTATAATTTAGCTGCTGAAGGCATTCAGGCTAACACCATGAAAGCCGTTATTACTGATTTAATGCAGGAATCTGCCCAATTACTGGTGCAGTTATCTGGTTCTAAAGGTTACAAAACTACGCATGTTGGTGGTCGTGGAATTATGGATAGCCGTCCTTTCCAAATATTTGAAGGCTCTAACGAGATGCTTTACGCTCAAATTGCAGATATGGTGACCAGAATGATGAAGAAAGCAAAGCAGTCTTCATTTTTCGACTTCTTAAAAGATTTTGAACTGACTAGCGAAGCCGTTCCTTATTTCAAAAAGAATTTGAGTTTTACTATTGATACCAGTTTATCTCAGCGTAAGCTAGTTGATTTAGGTAAAATTATTGGCCGAATAGTTTGTGTAGGTTACGTTTTAGAGCTTGGACATAAAGGTTTCCGTAACGACCTGGTAAACAGTTGCATTACTATGGTACAGCAAGAGGTTGCTGGGTTAATTTCTGCTTTCCATTTCGATAATACTGTAAACGTGATAGAAGATTACAATTCTGATAGTTTATGGCTTGATTTTGCTTAAGAACGGTTTTTTCTAAATAATAATTACTACTTTTTTATGCTAATCTAGTCCGGAAGCGGGCTGGTTTTCAGGTGAAGATGCCCAATTTGGGTTAGGTTCGGCAGATAAAGTAAACTCTATTTCAGCACCTTTCATCAATTGCTCGTAAGTGATATATCCTTTTGGATATTCAGCTCCGTTAAGTTTAACCGACTGTATATAAATATCTGTTTCGGGATTTCCGATAACCGTTATATCTATACGCTTACGGTTACCAATTAAAACACTTGCTTCTTTAAAAAGTGGCGTGGTCAAAATATACTGGTTAGAAACCGGATCTAAAGGATAAAATCCTAAAGCAGCAAAAACATACCAAGCACTCACTTGCCCCGCATCGTCATTTCCACTTAAACCGCCAATTCCGTCTGCATATTCCTCTCTTCTGATTCTGTTTACAGCCAACTGGGTTTTGTAAGGCGCTTTAGTGTAGTTGTACATAAACGGAATCTGATGCCCCGGTTCGTTGCCATGCCAATGCTCATCTTTCGCAAAAAGACTATCTAAAGCAGTTTCCAAAGAATCTGTTCCACCCATTAAGTTTGCAAGTCCTTGTACATCATGAGGCACATAAAAACCGTACTGTCTGGAAGTACCTTCGGTGATAAAAGATATTTTTTTATCTGGATTAAAATCCGCCACCCAAGTGCTGTCCCTATACCTACCATTTACAAAGTTTAAAGTAGTATCATAAACGTTAACATAGTTTTTAGCTCGTTTAGCCAATAAAGCCGCATCTGTAAATTTATTCATGCGTTTTGCCATGGTGGCTACGGCATAATCATCATAAGCATATTCTAAAGTTCTAGAAACTTGTTCGTTTTTATGATACGCATCTGCCACTGTATTTTCCATCGGGATATAGCCGTATTTAATATAATCGCGTAAAGCTCGCCTGCCTTTACCGTCTTTATAATCCTGATTATCGGGTGTTTGAAAAGCATTTTTTCTCATTAAATCATAAGCTTTTCGGTAATCTACTCCGTAAAGATTTTTGGCATAAACAGAAGTTAAAAAAACCGACGCATGGTCGCCAATCATTGCTCCGGTATAATTGTTCCAACTTGGGAAAATTGGCAACCAATTACCTTGTTCCCCTTTTTTGATGATAGAATTTGCAAAATCAACCGCGGTTCTAGGTTGCAACAGCTCTACAAGAGGTAATTGCGCCCTGTAAATATCCCACATTGAAAAATCATCGTAATAATTTTCTCCTTTATTTATTGCATTCTCGTAATCATGGGCAAACTTAGGGTAAGTGCCGTCTACATCGTTAAACAAACGAGGTTGTTGCATACTGTGATAAAGTGCAGTGTAAAAAATATTTTTATGGCTTGTACTATCAGTTTCCACGTTTATCTTCCCCAAGGCTCTGTTCCAAACCGAAGCGGCTTGTTGTTTTACATCATCAAAATCCCAGGTTCTAATCTCGGATGCTAAATTCTTTCTAGCGTTATCTATTGAGGTAAAAGAAGTCCCTATTTTTATGGTGAGTGATTCGCCTTTTTTTAAATCAAATTTCAGAAATGCACCCAAATCCTTTTTATTAGAGATGGTTAATTCATTTGAGTGCTGGCTTCCTGTATAAACACCCGCATTGGTGTGCTTTTTTCCAAACTGAATTACAAAATAACCGCTAAATCCTGCTGGTTTGCCGTTTCCTTGATAAATTCGGTAAGCCGGGTTATAACCGACAACTTCATTTTTACTTTCGTCGATTTTTATGAATCCCTTTTCTTCATCGCTGTTTGGTGTAATCAACAAGTGAAAATCATCATCTTTACCAGCAGTAAAACGCATCATTCCGCTTCTAGCCAAACCGGTAAGCTCTGCTGTAATCTGCGAATGGTCTAATAAAACTTTATAATAATTTGGGGCGGCAACTTCATTTTCATGGCTATAGCCCGATGCATACTCAGTTGACTTAGTCTGTAGCTTTCCGCTGATGGGCATAATGGTAAAACTGCCGTAATCCTGAGTGCAAGAACCACTGATCCAATGTGTGCCTCGGAAACCACTGATTTTTTCATTTTTATAATAGTACGGGGCTAAGCATTTTTTCTCTGAGGTTTCTGTTTGTGGTGTCCACTGTGTCATCCCGAAAGGAACACCCACCGCCGGAATTACATTTGCAAAGCTTTCAGTTCCTGTTCCGTGTTTGGTAGCCGATACTGTGCTACTACTAGCTGTCCCCGTGAGCGGATTTACGTAATCTATAAACTCTTTTTGCTGGGCATAAACAATATTGGAAAGGCATAAAAGGAAAACGATGAATTTTGAACGCATAATTTAAGTAGAACGGTTTGGATGGGCTTAAATTACGGCTTATCGTTTCTTTAAGCAAATTGGAGATTTAAAATGCTATTTTGAAATTGCTTCTGGCCTACTGGAATTCCCCATCGTTCCTGTAGTTAAAAAAGTGCACATGTAAATGTAGTTTTATTATTTCTTTAGGATAGAATTAATCAACGCACATGGTATAAATTAAAAAAATAAAAATGTCAATAAAATATATAAAAGGATTTTACAACAAGAATTTAGGTCCTTGTAATTTGTGTTATAAAGAAATTGTGCTTTTCGGACCTGAAGAATTAGCTAAAGAATTTAATAAACTTTAATTAACCGTAAGTAATAAAAAAGAATATTACGGAATTATTTCTTGTCCAGAATGCGGAGCTTATGAAATTAATTACCGAGGAGAAGAAAATTAATAAAGAAGTAAGCCACTTCCCAAGTGGCTTACTTCTTCAACTTAGATGCATAGAGTAATTCTTCGACCGCAACTCTAAACTTCATTTTAAGCTTAGAAATATCTCCTTTTTTACAATTATATTGAATTTTGTGAGCAGAAAAATTTCCTAATTCACGAAAATCATCTAATATTTCATACGTATCTTTAGTCAACCCAAACACTCTTTTGGAATTCGTATATTTCACTATATATGAAAGACTTTTAAAACTACCCGACTCTTCAAGAATTTCCTCTTCCCTATTTATCGATTTATATCCTAAGATTAGCAATATCTCTATTAGTCGTCTCATTAAAATAGCACATCCGTCAAAGATATTATTCTCATAAGAAGCATTTATCTGCATACATATATTTTCAATAAATCCGCGAGTTTGAGAATATAAACCAATAGGTAAAATAGAATCTTGCGAGATGACTTCTTCAGATTTTCGAGAAATATCAGGGAATTCATTATTTAATAATATAATATCCTTTGGGTTCAATTTAAACTTTCCTGTACCAGATTCCAAAAAGAAAGATTTTGAATTCTTGAGATTACTCTTAAACCTACTACTGTTTGGTTTTGCAAATCCTAAAAATGAAAATGCGTCCAATAATTCAGTCCCACTAAATGAACTCTTATTATTCACATTCATCTCGAAAAATATTAATAGTCTTGCTTTTTCAATTTCATTCTTATTTGTAAAATCAGATATGTCTATGAATTTACTAATATTCATTTCGCTTTGCTAGTAGACTTTCCTTTAGTACCCAATTTCCAAACTTCCACAACACTTGAATCGCTAATTTCCTCAATAATTTTTTTCGCGAACTCGATACCTGGCAATAATATTTCTAAATCTTCATTCGACTTTCTAAATAAGGTTGACTCATTGCGTATCATATGTCTCATATTTCCATCTTCAATGCTAGTTTCTTTCAATATTCTTGTAATTTCAATTCTAGGCATCTTGCTTAAGCCTAATAGTTTTTTATAATAAAGAACCAAGCATATTAACCTTTTCCCGAAATCTTGTTTAGAAACAGCTTTTAAGCGTGGCTCTTTTAAGGACACTTTACCATCAATCATTTCAAAAATTTCATCGAATGGCCCATTATCTTTTTTAATCTGTTTTAAGCTATCATCTTCTATAAAATCTACATCTTGAACATCTTCTTCTTCATTATTGATTATTTTTTTAGTGTTATTACCAACTTTATTAATTAAGAATAACCCAAAAGCTTCGCTCATACTTGATGCTACTGTATCACTAAAAGAGGCTTTGAAAGTTCTACCAGCTCGAGTTTCGGAGAACTCAACATTATTAAAGGAAGTATTACTATTTCTTTCAAGAACATCTTCGCCACACATTATGCATAAGGATACGTTTTGCTCGAGTTCCTCCCCACAAGATTTACATTTTATTTGCTTCTTGCATGAAGGACAATAAAAACCTCTAACATGAAGAGGGGATTTGCAGTAAGAACAGTTTTTTTCCATAAAAGACAATTTATTTAGTAAATATAGTTTTTTTTATTAGAAATAAATAAACTAAACCATCCCCTATTCCGTCCCCTTAAAACACAAAACCCCTGCAAATACGTGATTTACAGGGGTTTTTAGAATTTAATTGTACTCGGCGCCGGAATCGAACCGGCACAGTTTCCTATCGGTGTTTGAGACCGACGCGTCTACCAGTTCCGCCAGCCGAGCATTTCGTTGTAGACATTTGTTTTACTAACGGGTTGCAAACTTATCAATTGATTCTCGTATTCGCAACAAATATTTTTTCCTATACCAAATATCTTTCACTTTTATTAACGTTTCTTCTTTCTTCGAATCATTATTTAACTCAAAATCAGACGTTAAACTTGCTAGTTCGGTATTCAATTCATTTTCGAAATCATCAACATTTTTATTGACCTCTACTAACTTTGCTTCATCGGCTTCAAACTCCATCTCCATTATACCCTCATTTACCTCCATCATCTCCATTAAAAAATCTTGCGGAAGTTGATACTTTTCGCCTTCCACTAAAACTTCTTGTAAAGTTAAGACGTAGGGCAATAATTTATCTGGATTAGAAAGTGTTTGAAAAGCCTTATTGTTAAGCGTAGAAAGTTCTAAAATCTCTTGTTGCTTCTCTTCTGACTCATTCACAAAAAAATCAGGATGATATTCTTTGCTCAAAGCATAAAATTTCTTTTTCACCAAAGCTTGGTCTGGTGAAAAAGAAATTGGCATATCGTAAAATTTGAAGTAATCCATTTTTTTTTTAAGTTATAAGTAATAGGTGGTAGGTCATAAGTTTCCAAACCGTTTATAGCTTGGATAATTGAGATTTAAAGTACTGCTCACCTTAGCGCAGTCACTCTTCACTTACAACTTATTACCTACAACTTAAAACCTACTTAGTAAAAACCTTAAAAATATCGTTACCTAAAACAAAGACCATCAGCGTAGCTAAAATTACAAAGCCAACCATTTGGGCTCTTTCCATAAACTTATCGCTCAGTGGCTTTCCTTTAATCATCTCTATCAACAAGAACACTGCGTGTCCACCATCTAAAGCTGGGATAGGTAATAAGTTCATCAGTGCAAGTGCCATAGAAAGTAAACCTGTAATGCTCCAAAATTTAACCCAGTCCCAAGTACCGCCGTAAAGTTTACGAGCAATTTCTACTGGACCAGAGAAAGCTTTCGTTGCTTTAACTTCCCCTTTAAACACTTTACCTAAACCTTTAGCATTATCCGTTAAAGAACCCCAAGCTTTTGAAGCTCCAGCAGGCAAAGCACCAAAGAATGTAAAATTCTGCGTTTCGGTTTTAATAGATTCTAAGTTAAAAGCAAAACCAATGGTTCCTTCTTCTGTAACTTGAACTGGAAAATCAACCTTCTCGGTATCACGAAGCACCGTTAATTGTACTTCTTTACTTTTATCTTCTGCTAATAAAGTGCGTAATTGGTCGCTGTAAACTGCTTCTTTTCCGTTAACTTCTAAAATTTGATCATTGGCTTTTAAACCTGCTTTTTCTGCATTTCCGCCTGATACAACCTCACCTACTTTTGAAATAATACGTGGAGAAACAAATTCATCAATACCATAATCAGAAACGGTATTTAAAATGTCAGCAGGTATTGCAATCTGCTTTTCTTCTCCATTACGTAAAACAGTTAAGGTTGAGTTCCCTAATAAAACCTCAGAGCTTCTTAATTCGTCAAAACGAATTAATTTTTTACCATTGATTTCCTGCACTTTATCACCGGCTTGTAAACCAATTTGCTGACCTACAACTCCTGGAGCAATTCCGTATTTTAATTCACTATTAGGGATATAGGTTTCTCCGTACTTGAACGTTAACATCCAAAAAATAAAAATACCTAGGAAAACATTCACAGTAACACCGCCCAACATCACAATTAAACGTTGCCAAGCTGGTTTAGATCTAAATTCATAATCCTGCACAGGTTGCGCCATTGCATCGGTATCCATTGATTCATCAATCATACCTGCAATTTTAACATAACCACCTAAAGGCAACCATCCAATACCGTATTCGCAACCTTTATAGGTTATACTAAATAACTTAAAGCCCCACGCATCAAAAAATAAGTAAAATTTCTCCACTTTAATTCCAAAATACCTTGCGGTTAAAAAGTGTCCCAACTCATGCAACACAATTAAAATAGATAAACCCAAAATTAGTTGGGCAATCATCACTACTACATCCATTTCTTATTTTTTATTGTTTGATTCTATTATTAAATACTTGTTACTAAATGTTTCGCAAAAATGCGAGTTTGCTTGTCGGTTTCAAAATAATCTTCCAAACTAGGCTCTTTTATGAAATCTATCTTCGCCATGCAGACCTCAATTACCTCGCTCATTTGTAAAAAACCGACTCCATCTTTTAAAAATTCGGCTACAACTACCTCATTTGCAGCATTGATAATACAAGGCATATTACCAGCTTGCTTTAAAGCTTCAAAGGCCAAAGCCAGATTTCTAAATGTTTTGGTATCTGCTTTTTCGAACGTTAAAGTTGGATAATCGAGGAAATTAAAACGCTTAAAATCATTTTGCACCCTATTTGGATAAGCCATTGCGTATTGAATAGGCAGTTTCATATCGGGCAAACCCATTTGCGCTTTCATGGATCCATCGCCAAACTGAACGATGGAATGGATGATAGATTGTGGGTGAACGATGACATCAATTTGCTCTACCGATAAGTCGAAAAGCCATTTGGCCTCAATCACTTCTAAACCTTTATTCATTAAGGTGGCAGAGTCGATTGTGATTTTTGCGCCCATTACCCAATTTGGGTGTTTTAAGGCTTGATCTTTTGTTACGGTGGATAAAAATTCGATATCTTTTCCCCGGAAAGGACCGCCAGAAGCGGTTAAGTATATTTTTTCAATCGGACTTTTTTCCCCGACTAAGCATTGGAAAATTGCAGAATGTTCTGAATCGACAGGTAAAATATCTACTTGATGTTCTTTTGCTAAAGCATTGATAAGTTCACCCGCAACTACCAAGGTTTCTTTATTTGCTAAAGCAATGTGTTTGCCTGCTTTTATTGCTGCAATAGTTGGTTTTAAACCTGCAAAACCTACTAAAGCGGTTAAAACCATGGTGAGTTCTGGTAAAACCACGACTTCACAAAGTGCTTCTTCGCCCGCTTTAACCTCAATTTCTGTTTGCTGTAACGCTTCTTTTAATTGCAGGTATTTACTTTCGTCGCCAATAACAACCGCTTTGGGTCTAAACTTTAAAGCTTGGGCAATTAGTAAATCGACGTTGGATTGCGCCGTTAAAACTTGTACACAAAATAAATTGGGATTAGCTTCAATAACTTCTAAAGCTTGCGTCCCGATACTACCTGTGGAGCCTAAAATGGCTATATTTTTTATATGTTGAGGCAAATTTAATCAAGTAAAAAGTCAAATTAGAAAGTCAAAAGACCTCTAAAGTCGACAAGTAATTTTTTTTTAGTAATTATAGATTTATACAAACTTAATCTAAAATAAACTGTCCCAATTTATCAGCTAAAGAACGGTCGTTGGCTAAACGAGGGACTTTATTTTGCCCGCCTAATTTACCTTCGGCTCTCATTAAATTGATAAACGATTCTGCTTTTAATGACCGTAAAACTAAAGGTTGCAATACCTTTCCGGATATTAAATCTTTGTAATATATGTTTTTTTGCTGTAAAGCTTCATCAACTTTAAGTGCAAATTCTTTTAAATTTTTTGGAGGGTTTACAAACTCTACAAACCACTCGTGAAAAGGCATTTCTCCTTTTTCAGGATTTACCTGTGGCGCAACGGTAAACTCGGTAATTTCTATTTTTTCTTGTTTAGCAACGCTCAGCAATGCCTGCTCCACCTCCTCGCCTATAACGTGTTCGCCAAAAGCGGAAATATAATGCTTTATACGCCCAGTAACCAAAAGTTTATACGGATTTTTAGAAACAAATTTTACGGTATCACCTAAAGAATAAGCCCAAAGTCCGGCGTTGGTACTCATTACAATTGCATAGTTTTTATCCAGTTCAACTTCTCCTAAAGACAAACGAGTGGGTTTTTCGTCAAAAAAAGTTTCTGTTGGGATAAACTCATAGAAAATTCCAGCATCGGCTAAAAGCAATAAAGACTTCTCTTTCTGACTATCCTGAAAAGCAATAAAACCTTCTGAAGCAGGGTAAGTTTCAATACTATCAATCTTAAAACCTAAGCTTTCTTCTAACCTAGCTCTGTATGGCTCATAATTTACGCCTCCGTAAACAAACAGCTTAAAATTTGGGAAGATATCTTTTACTTTTTGTTTTCCAGTTTTTGCAATTAACCTATCAAAATACATTTGGCACCAAGGCGGAATGCCTGATATCAAAGTCATATCTGCGTTCACAGTTTCTTCAACAATGGCATCCACTTTTTGCTCCCAATCCTCAATACAATTGGTATCGTAACTTGGCAGTCTGTTCTTTTGAAGGTATGCAGGAACATGGTTTGCTACAATTCCGGATAAACGACCGAAAGAAATCCCTGCTTTGTTATCCATTTTAGGACTTCCTTGCAAAAAAATCATTTTACCGTTTACAAAATCAGTTTTGCCAGTTTCGTGGATATATGAAAGCAAAGCATTACGAGCTGCTTTTATATGTTCAGGCATTGATTCCTTTGAAATAGGAATGTATTTTACACCAGAAGTTGTACCAGAAGTTTTAGCGAAATAAACAGGTTTACCCGGCCAAAGTATGTTCTCCTCCCCTTTTACAACTTGCTCTACGTAAGGTTTAAGGTCTTCGTAATCGTTAATAGAAACCTGATTTTTAAAGTCCTGATAGGTTTTAATTTTATTGAACTGATGGTCTTTCCCGAAGGAAGTATCTTTTGCCGTTTCAATCAGTTTTTTAAGAATATTGTTTTGAGCCTCAACCGCGTTGTACTTCCATTTGTTCATTTGCCTTACTGCAAAAGCTGCAAACGGCTTACTTATCAATCCTTTCAATCCCATACCCACCAAAATTTAAATAATGTTTGTTAAAATATCTGGCTCGTCATCACCTTTATATTCAGCTGTCATTTTGCGGTAAGCAACAGTTAAAGCCACGCTAGATAATGGAACAATGATAAAAGAACTCAAAATATTTACAAAAGTAGCAATAACGGTAAGTTCAAAATAGTTTAACACCAGATACATTATCTGAAAAAAACCAAGCACAAATAACAACAACAGAATTTTAAAGAAATTGCCCTTTGTAATTGCTAAGCTTAGCTTTAAAGACTTAAAGGGGCGTTCATTTTTATCGATAATAAAGAAAGGGAAAAATGAAATACGCAACCAGGTAATAAAAATGGCTATCAAGCCTATGGAAATGGCAATATTTACCAAAATCTGCATATTAATACCGGTATAAACGAATGGAAAAACAAATATTGCCACTACAATATAAACCCCAAAAATAGATAAGGTAAAAAAGAAACTAGCAACCAAAAAATAGATAATCTGTTTTTTTGTAGGTAAAGTTTCAGCTATGCTAACGTCTTCACTATCATAATCTAACAAATGAAAGATAAATTTAAAAAGCGATAATGCGCTCAGTAGATATGCCCCTATAAAGAACAGAAATAGCAATACGTTCAACACTTGGTTAAAGTCTTTTAAAAACATTGCCAACAAACTTGAAAAACTAAGTGTTGCAAACATTAAAAAGCATAACAAAGCAATAGAAAAATAATGGTTTTTAGTGACATACCAAGCCTTGGAGATCACTTCGTTAACCGAAAAAGTACTTTGTTTTAAAAATTCTATCATTTATTAAGAATAATCTTTTTCACGTAATCCTGCATAAATCCCATGCCATAAGCAGTGAGCTGGATTAGAGAGGTAAAGATGCTCAAAAATGCAACATTTAACGACTTATTTTTACTCCAAGCATCAAAAAAAACAGAAAGAAAATAAATAATGATAAAAAGATTACAAGCTGGCGCTATCATCCAGCCAAACACATTGGCTATCAAGCTAAAAAGTAGTCCTAAAGTGAATATTGCCGGAAAAAAATGAACCAATTTTAAAGTCTCTGGAAAAAACTTAGTGATGTTGATTCTTGCTCTGCCGAAAAAATGCAGCTGTTTCCAAAACGCTTTAAAGCTGGTGCGCCTTTTATGAAAAACTTTTGCATTGGATATTAAACCAATTTTAAAGCCTGCTTTATGTATTCTGATAGAGTATTCGATGTCTTCGCCTAGGCGAGTGATGATAAACCCACCAACTTTTTCCCAAACTTTACGTGAAAGCCCCATGTTAAAACTGCGAGGGTGAAACTGCCCCCCGGCATTTTTAGACTTTCCGCGAATGCCTCCTGTAGTAAAAACAGAAGTCATGGAGTAGCTGATGGCTTTTTGTAAAGGTGTAAAACTTGGGTGTGCATCATCTGGGCCACCAAAAGCATCTAAAGGATTATTGTAAAGATGATTTTTTACGTTTTCGAGGTAATCTGCTGGGATTAAACAATCAGAATCAAAGATGATGAAATAATCACCTTTTGCTTTTTGGAAACCATAATTACGGGCAAAACCTTGACCTTCGTTTGGTTTTACAAAGTATTTGATGTCGAGTTTTTCTGTAAAAGAGCTTACAATTTCTTTAGCATCTAAAGTTGAGCCATCCTCAATCACTAAAACCTCAAAAGCCATATAAGTTTGCTTTACCAAAGTTTCCAGCAATTCTTTTATTTCTTGCGGGCGGTTGTAAAGTGGGATGATGATGGAGAAAAACATTGTTATTTTGAGATGCTGTTAGTTTTATAGTATATTTTATTCGTTCTGTGTCTTATGCACAATCCGTGGAGCTAAATGTATTTGAAAAAGTCGAAATCATTGTAAGTTATTTTTTCATCACATTTTCAACTTCATCAACTAGTTCCTGTTTGTCGGGTAAGATGGTCACATATTTTGATGCAAATACGTTATTCTCAAATCCGCCTAGTATATATTCTGCTGTAATTTCGTCTTTGTCCGCACATAAAATAATTCCGATCGGTAAATTGTCGTTTTCGTCATTTACCTCCGTTTTATAATAATTCAAATAGGTATTCAATTGCCCTCCGTCAGCAATATTAAGTTTAGTAGTCTTCAACTCGATTAGTATATAAGCCCTCAATACTTTATTATAGAAAACCATATCAACATAATAGTGATTATTATTTATCGTAATTCTTTGCTGAGAACCAACAAACATAAATCCTCTACCCAATTCTAATAAAAACTCCTCGATATGCCTTATAAGCTTTGCTTCCAAATCTTTCTCTAGAAACGGTTTGTTTTCTGGGATGCCTAAAAACTCAAATACATACGGATCCTTTAAAACATCGGTTGCTTTAACCAACTCTTGACCTTTTTGTGCTAACTCGAAAACTTTTGCTTTGTTGGCATTACCTTGCGAAAGTAATAAACGCTCATAAAGAGAGCTATCTATTTGTCGCTTCAACTCTCTAATTGACCAAGATGAATGAGCAGTTTCCTTTTCATAAAAGCTACGTTTGTCTTTATTTTCTATAATTAGGAGTTCGCATATATGGGTCCAAGTTAAGTGTCCAGTCAGTGACTGGACATTTTCATATTCAATATGGAACTTTCTCATATTAAATAAGTTTGACCGGGAGAAGCCTTTGCCTAACTCATTAGTAAGCTGTTTAGATAGATTAAGTATTATTTGCCTTGAAGTCTGGTTATCGATACTGTTTTCTCGTTCCGTTTCAACTATCGCTTTTCCAATCTGCCAATAGGTTAAAATAAGCTGTTGGTTTATTTTTTTGTAAACGCTTCTTCTAGCGACAAGAACAATACTCTTTATGCTTTCTAACAAAGTGCTGTCAATGCTGGCGAGCGTTTCTTTCATGGTTGTAAAATTACAAATTAATCCAGACTGATTAATTCACTTAGTATAGATTAAAAAAGAAATAAATTATGATTATTTACTCAATTAGGTTGTAACACTTGAAAGTATGGTATAAAAAGTAGAAATGGCAACTTATTAACCCATTTGCTTTATTTTCTTAATAGTGAAAGCTATTATTGTTCTATGATTTAGAAGCGTATTTCTCTTCCAATTTCTTCAAAATCTCCATTTGTTTCGCCTGACTCTCAAACAAGGTTTTAATCTGTTCTTCCAACAAAAAATCAATCTTTTGGTTTAACGCATTAATTTCTAACTCAGCTTTTAAGTTAATCATATAATCGTTTTCACCACGCTTTCTGTCTTTTTCTTCTTGTCTGTTTTGACTCATCATAATAATGGGAGCTTGTAAAGCTGCGATACAAGAAAGTATCAGGTTCATTAAAATGAATGGGTAAGGATCAAAATTATCCCTAATTGGAGTGATGGTATTAAAAAGAATCCAGACAAAAAGGATAATAAAAAAGGAGATAATGAAGGCCCAACTACCTCCAAACTTTGCAACCTTATCTGAAATATTTTGCCCTTTTGTTAGTATTTCTCTGGGCGGATTTAGCAAATTATTGGTGATGAGCTTTTCATCCTCAATAACCTTTTTTACAATTTCTTGAAGCTTTCTAATCTGTTCAGTATTTGCCGTTAGCAATTTTTCTACATCAGTATCCATGTGCTTTTGGTTTGGTAAAAATGAACTCCGCTTTACTAGTGACTAAACAACTTCCTTCTCTATCTGATAATTATTTCTTGTAGATGAATTACGAGAAACCAGTTCTGCCACAAAACCCGTTAAAAACAGTTGTGAACCCAAAATAACCGCCACTAAAGCAATATAAAACAAAGGTTGCTCTGTTACTTCTCTTTCTACTTTTATATTGTTAGCAATATGGTAAAGCTTTTCCCCGATAATCCAGAAAGCCATGATTGTCCCGATTAGAAAGCTTAAAACTCCCATTGCGCCAAAAAAATGCATCGGACGTTTACCGAATTTGCCTACAAAGAAGATAGACAGTAAATCTAAAAAGCCGTTAATAAACCTACTGAAACCAAATTTGGTAGTTCCGTATTTTCTGGCTCGGTGCTCTACAACTTGTTCCTCAATATTTTTGAAACCTGCCCATTTAGCTAAAACTGGAATGTAACGATGCATTTCACCGTAAACCTCAATATTTTTAACCACTTCTTTACGGTATGCTTTAAGCCCGCAATTAAAATCATGTAGGTTATTGATTCCCGACATTTTGCGAGTAGCCGCATTAAAGAATTTTGTAGGAATGGTTTTGGTCAGCGGATCATAACGCTTCTTTTTCCAGCCAGATATTAAATCTAGTTTTTCTTCTTTTATTCTGCGGTAAAGCTCTGGTATTTCGTCCGGAGAATCTTGTAAATCAGCATCCATGGTAATTACTACATCACCTTTTACAGCATCAAAACCTACATTTAAAGCTGCTGACTTTCCGTAGTTTCTTCTGAATTTTATTCCTTTGACAGCAGAATGGCTTTGGTGCAGTTCTTCAATTTTCTCCCAAGTACCATCATTGCTACCATCATCAATCAATAAGATTTCGTAAGAAAAAGAATGCTTTTGCATCACTTTCCTAATCCAATCGGTTAACTCTGGTAAAGATTCAACCTCGTTATATGCTGGTACTACAACCGAAATATCCATTTTCTATTATTTAGCTTTTTAAGCTTTTATAAGTTCTTGTGTTACGGCTAAAAGCAAAAGGCTAAATGCCGAAAGCCTTAAAAAGGCAAACAAAAAAACGCTCATTATATAAAAAGAAGCGTCTTCTTGTTTGCAATAATAATTTATATTGAATTGAAATAAAAACAAAATAGCTAAAAGCTTTATAACAGCGCTAGTTAAGCTTTAAACCTTGAGCTTATTTACCCGATTATTTTTCTTCCTCTACCGGAGCAAACATTGGCGGGTTTCTTTTAAAAATAGCAGCAAAAATCAACGAAAGCACAAAGCCTACTAAAATTGCAATAACTAAATTCTTAAAAAAATCACCTATCGTAGGCAAGTATTGTGCTTTTAAACTTTCCGTTGCTTTTTCAACAGCCTCGTCTAGTGCATCGCCAGTCATCCCCATTTTCTCAAAAGTGTTGGTCATGCCATCTTCTACATAACCTTTTACCTTATCATAAGCCCCAGGCTCAATAAATCGGTAAAAAACAAAATTAAAAACACTAGAGGATAAATTAGCGACCAAAGACATGATAAAAATACCGCTTAAAGCATCTTTAAAAGACCAAAAGCCACCCACTTTTTTCCTTAAATCAAAACTAAAAACAACATACACCACTAAAGAAACAAAAGTAATTAACATCCCATACCATGTTGCGCCTAATAAATTTGGTGCAGCGTAATAGGTCATTAACTGTAATGCAATGGTAATTACAGCTATAATAATTCCATTAGTTAATGCAAATTGCTTTAAATCTTTGTTCATTTTTTTTACGCTTTAAAATTCAATATCAATGATAAAATTGCAGCATCAAAAGCTGGGTCTTCACTTAAATTTTTAAACTCTTTAACTGCTTCTGCATCCGGCTCGGTATCGTAAAAATACGCCATCAATGGATAAAATATATCTCTAATTTCCGAATCTTGTGGTAAAGCTTTAGAAACGCGAGCAATTTCTTCCATATCACTTTCCATTAACATTTGGTTAGCAATAATATCTTCGTAAATGCGGTGCTCATCTTGAAACTCATCCTCTTCTACCAACAAAAACTCTTTCAAGAAATCTTCTAAAGAAGGCTCTATCTCTTCATCTTCGCACTCGTTAAGGTAAAGCAGTAAATTTAAAAGCTCTGTACCACGCTCTAAAGTTTCTTCTTCAATTTTCTCCCATTCTGGAGAATCTAAATAATCTGAATCCAGTTTTTTAGCATCTTCTGCAAAGAAATTAATCAGCAATAAATCAAAAGTCACTTCTTTTATTGGGTCCAACACTACAGACTCTTCAAAAACAGCATCCATTGCTTTTAACTTGCTCATAAAATCTTGCTCGCCAGCAAAAATTGTGTTCAATTTAGCCAGTTCTTGTTGTCCTGGTACATTTTCTAAAGCAGAAAACGTATTAAAAAGATTATCTAAGGCATTTTTTACTTTAATATCCATAATGTTAAGTTCTTCAATTGTTAGCTAAATAAATTTGATTGTTGTTGCAAGTTAACCAAACTTTTCCTTTTAAGTTTTGGTTTAAAAAAGGCGTGTTTGCCGATTTTGAAAAATTATTTTCTTTAGTGTAAGTCCATTCGCTGTCATCAAACAAAACAACATTTGCTGTTTCTCCTTCGGCAATTGTTGGTGTTTTTAAACCTAAAACGCTACGAGGGTTTTCTGATAGTTTTTCTACAATTTCTTCTTCGGTTAAGCCTGCTTTGTAAAGTAGAGGTAATGTGGTTTGTAAACCGATGATTCCGAATTTGGCAATCTCAAACTCTACTTGTTTAAATTCTATTTCGTGTGGTTGGTGTTGAGAAACCACTGCGTCAATAGTTCCGTTCTTAAGTCCTTTCACCAATGCTTTTGAATCTTCTTTGGTACGCAAAGGAGGTTTCACCTTATAGTTACTGTCAAAATCAGCAATAGCTTCATCGGTTAAAACCAAATGATGCGCTGCAACATCGCAACTTACTTTTGCACCTTTCTTTTTGGCATCTTTAATTAATTCTACAGCATGAGCCGTAGATATGGTAGAAAAGTGAACTCGCGAATCGGTATAAGCTGCCAAATATAAATCGCGGATAATCATCAGCTCTTCGGCTAAATTCGGGAGGCCTTTCATTCCTAAAAAAGTACTCATTGCACCCTCGTTCATTTTTGCATTTCCAGCAATTGAAGCATCTTCTGGGTACGATAAAGTTAGCGCATCAAAACCTTTTGCGTATAATAAAGCTCGCTCCATTAAGCCGGCATCTTGCACTGCTTTGTTTCCATCTGTAAAAGCAATTGCTCCAGACTTGTACATATCGTACATTTCTGCCAAATCTTTGCCTTCACGCTTTTGCGATATACATCCGTAAGGAAAAATATCAACCAAATTGCCTTTAGCTTTGTTGACCAAAAACTCCACCTGCGATTTTGAATCTGTTGTAGGCAAGTTATGAGGCATTAAAGCAACACCTGTAAATCCACCTGCTACTGCGGCTTTACTCCCAGTTTCAAAATCTTCTTTAGTTTCCAGTCCGGGTTCGCCAAAGCTCACATTCATATCAAAAAAGCCAGTTGCTAAAAACTTCCCTTTTCCGTCAATCTGTTTTGCATCGCTTTCTAAGTTGGCTCCTATTTTATCAATAGTGCCATTTTTAATAATTACATCAACTACTTTTAAATGGTGCGCCGATTTGGGGTTAACTATTTTGCAAGATTTAATAATGATGTTTTTGAGCATGACTATTTTGCTGTTTTATAATTTCTTGGGTTGAACATTGGTTTTTTTATAAAACCTGATGAGCAGAACTTCTGCCGCCAAAAATATTAGGGTCAAAATTAGACAAAGTTTCCATAAGGACGAACCTAAATTGACTTCTTTTATTTGTTGGTTTGTGATTTTTTCTTTTGAATTGATAACGTTTTTAGTACTCAGGCCAAACAGCTTTTCAAGTTCGTTCTGATTGTAAAAACTTAAAGCTGATTCTGCTCTATTTCGATTTAAAGCGAAAACGTTCAACAATGAATCTTTTAAAAATACATTGTAAAAACCGGTTTGCTTTAACTGATCGGCAAAGTAAACACTACTATTGGAACCATTGTTTTGGTAAGTAGGGATAATATCCACACCCTTGCCCTTAATTTTAATGGTTTCATTTGCAGAAAGCGGAACGGAAGGTATGGTTACGCTTTGGTTAGCTCCTAATGTATAAAATAAGGTTTGCGAGTTAAACCCTAACAAAGCACTTTTAAACAAAACAGGTAAAAACAGGGCGTGTTGAGCAAAGTTACTTGCCTCTTTTTCTAAAGGTATAAATGAAAGATAAACTTTGCCCTTTCCTAATTGGTAAGCACTTAACAAATTATTTGAGGCCGTTCCGCTGAATAAAACTTGCTTTGTTGTTTTGGTGAAATTGGAACTTTTAAAATACTGTTTGGCAATAGGTAAATCAATATTTTTTGGTTGCTGATCAAATACATCTTTAAAAACAGGATGCCCAAGGTTAAGCTTATCCACTTTATTTTCGGCTGTTTCTAAGCTTAAAGGAATATCAGTTTGTAAGCTCTGCAAAAAAGTTTTGTAGCTGTTTAAATCTGCTTTTAGCGGAATAAAAACACTTAAACTCCCTCCTACTTGCACATATTGTTTTAGCTGTTGCGATAAACCAGCCGGAATTTCGAGCAAATTTTCGAGGATAATTAACTGTTGATTTGCTAGCTTACTGTAATTGATTTGCGTTTGATTAATCTCTGAAAAATTAAAAAACGGATCGGTACCATAAGCTACGCCAATGCTGTTAACCGGCTTATCGTTATAAATGGAAGTAATATTTAAATGATTTTTAATCTCGAAAGCAAAGTTAAACTCATCATCAAAAGTGATGGGATAATCTTTAATGCTTAGTGTTGCTTTTTGCCAGTTTCCGGTTAAGCCCGAAAACCGCATAGTATCTAAAACAAAAGAATTTGCTTTAATACTGCTATTTGCAATAGCTTTTTGCACCCCGTTTATTTTTAAACTGACTGGCGTATTTTCCACATCCTTATTAGAATGATTGCTGATTTTATAAACTAAACTTTCTAATTGCTTGGCTTGGTGAAAAGGACTTAAAAAGTAAACCGAATCAATAGAAACGTTGGGTAAACTGTTCGCTAAAAGCGGAACTAAGGTAAAATCAACGGTGCTATCTTTCTGTAATCCCTGCTTAAAGTCGGCTTGTTTCTGAAAATCGGAAATTAAATAAGCCACTCGATTACTTTGGCGTTGGTTTAACAGAAAACTTTGTTGCTGATTGGTGATTTGCTGGTAGTTACGTGTTACCGGTGATATTTTTACATTTTCTAATTCGCGGAGAACTTCATCTTTAGTTAATAAAAGTTGTGCACTTGCATCAAAATTGTTGGTTAACAGTTGAAACTTATCATTTAAACCATAACCGGAAACCAAGTCTTGCACCTTTCTTTTTCCCTCGTCCAATAAAGTTCCGTTTTTATTAACCGCCTCCATTGAAAAAGAGTTATCCAAGTAAATACTCACCACCGTTTTTTGGAAACTTTGCGATTGATTTTTGTTTTTTATAAACGGCTGTGCAAATGCCATTACCAAGAAAAAAATAGCCAAAACTCGGCACAACAAAATTAAACGTTCTTTTAGCTTTTTAGCCGATGCCGTTTGCACTTGTACATCTTTTAAAAAGTTTACATTGGTGAAGTAAACCTTCTTAAACCGTCGGAAATTAAATAAATGAATAATTACCGGAATGGCAATTAAGGCTAAACAAAAAAGAAACTCAGGAAAGAGAAACCCCATTAAGAAACAAAGATACAAAATAATTGATTTCTAAATACTATGGCATTCATTCTGAAGAAAAACACTATTTAAAACACACTATATCTATCTTATTATCAACATAATAAAAAGGTTACATAATTTATAAAGCGATACAAATTGTGTTGTTTAAGTTTGCACTTTAAACATATTATTCAATTTGTTTTGAAACAATCCGTATAGGAAGTGAAAGTATAGCTTTAATGAACATTTTAAAAACACAGGTTTTAAGATTTAATAAAAGAAGTTATAAAAATTATTTATAAAGAAATAAGCAAAAAACAGGTTAAAATGCTTTCGACAAGCTAAATAAAAAAATTACCTTAGCCATTAAGCTTAAAAAGCAAAAAGCACATATTATATAGGCACAGTTTACGCTGTAACCTAAGTTAGAATATATATAAATTACAAAATACTTTATGCAAAGTACATCATTTGATGACCAGCTTTTACCAAAAAAAATCATAATTACAGGCGCAAGTAGTGGTATTGGTTTTGAAGCCGCAATTGAGTTAGCTACCAAAGGGCACCAAGTAATTGCCATTGCAAGATCAAAAGAAAAGCTACAGAATTTAAAGAAAATTATTTCTGACCTTAACCCAGAGGCTGTAATTTTTCCTGTGGTTTTCGATATTTTAAATGATGACGAAATTGCCTTGATTAATTTTGTAAAACAACAATGGGGAACGTTTAATATTTTAATAAATAACGCCGGAACTTTAATTAACAAGCCGTTTGATGAACTTACAGAGTTTGACATGGCAGAAATGTTCCAAAGCAATGTACTCAGCCATTTTAGAATGGTTAAAGCATTAAAACCATTTTTAGAGCCTCAATCACATATTCTAAATATTGGTTCCATGGGCGGTTTTCAAGGCAGTTCAAAGTTCCCCGGTTTAGTAGCATATTCGGCCAGTAAAGCCGCTTTGCATAATTTAACCGAATGTTTAGCACAAGAACTGTTAGAAGAAAAAATTAGCGTAAATTGCTTGGCATTGGGGTCAGCCCAAACAGAAATGCTAGAAAAAGCTTTTCCCGGCTATCAATCACCAGTAATGGCTTTTGAAATGGGTAAATACATTGCTGATTTTGCATTAACAGGACATCACTTATTTAACGGAAAAATACTGCCAGTGGCAGTTTCAACACCTTAAAATTATGAAAAAGACAATCTTATACCTTTCGGCAATATTTATTTTTGCAGCCTGTAACAGTGACACTAAAGATACTGGAGACACTAATGATAGTGCACAAGTTACTGCTATGGAACCAGCACAGCCAGTTCAACTTTTTGATGTGCCATGGGCAGCTGTTTTAGATTCTTCATCTCAAAAAATTAGCATGACGCAAACTGCAGAAGTTAAGGATGAAGATTTAAATATTGACAATGTTGCCGAATCTTTAAACAGAAAGTATCCTGAAATTTTAATCTCGAACTCAAAACAAAGTAATGATACTGTTTTTGTGAAAATTAATGATTCAAACTACCTAACACAAGGTTCGGGAACAATGGGAGCCGAAATATATTTAGCCGAGAGCACTTATTCTTTCACACAAATTCCGGGAGTATCGTATGTGAGTTTCAATTTTGCAATTGGCGATCATGCTTCTCCGGGTACATTTACCCGATCTAATTTCGAGTTCAAAAAGTAACGCTTGTAAGAAAAAATAAAATGTTATCCAATCACGAATATTCTTTAGTTGATTGCTTAATTGCTCAAAGCACAGACTTGATTTGTATTTGTGATGAACATGGTACGATTATAAAAATAAACGAAGTTTTTGCTGCAATCACTGAAAAAACAAGTGAAGAATTAGCAGGAACTTCACTTGAGACAATTTTTTCAAACCAAAACCAAAAACTAAATAAGCTACTATATAATAGAGTTTTAAATCTCACTGTTGATGATTACTTTACTAATAACATAAAGCACAAAGACGATAGCTTAAAGTCTTTATCCTGGCATTTAACAAAATGCCAAAACTTATGTATTATTAGAGGAACCATTTCCAAATCGTATGTAGGCACCCCATCCGGAGAGATTGACATAAAACTTAAAGCTATTTCTAATAATTCTTCTGATTGCTTTTTTATCTTAGATCAATCATTCAATATTGTTTTTCAAAACAATGCTGCCAGCAAAAAATTTACGCATCCCCGATTTATAGCAGGGAACAATGTGTTTTTTGGTAGCTTCCCTGAGGAAACAAACAAAAAATTTCTTAACCACTTTAAAGCTGCGGTAAAAACAAAAAGCAATTTAAAGTTTGTTGAGTTTTCTACCCTACTTAACTCTTGGTTTACTATAGATGTTATACCCTATGATAATGAGTTGAACATTTTGGTTAATGACATTTCTGATAGAATAATTGACCATAAAATAAACGAGCTAGAGTTAAAAACTTTTGAACTAAATATTGCTAAAGACCTCCCTTTTAAAGATATTGTTTCATTTTTATTAAATGCATTTGAGGATCTTTACCCACATTTAAGCGCTTCCGTTTTAAAAATTGAAGATCAAAAAATAAGACATGTTTCGAGTCCTAGCTTACCTTTACAGTTTTCTTGGGCAATTGATGGTTTAAAAATTGGACCAAAAACCGGTTCTTGTGGCACTGCCGCCTATATCAAGAAAAACGTAATTACTTTTGATATTACAACTGATGAAAAGTGGACAGAATATCATCACCTTATCTCCCCTCATGGTTATAAATCTTGCTGGTCTTTTCCAATTTTAAGCAGTAAAAGTTTAGATGTAATGGCAACTTTTGCCTTATACACCAAAGAATGCTCAATCCCCACAGAAAACGAATTAAAAAGTATTGCCAGGTTGTGTAATATCGTCAAAATTATATTTGAAGATTTACAACAAGACGATGCCCTTTTGTTGATGAACAACAGATACGAAATGGTTACAATGGCAACAAACGATGCTATTTATGATTGGGATTTAAAAACTAAAAATGTTTTTTGGAGCGAAAACCTCCTTAGTATTTTCGGTTTTACACCTCAGGAGGCTCAACAAACAAAAAACTGGTGGGTAAACCACATCCATAGAGATGACAGAACTAAAACAATTGCATTATTAAAAACTTGTTTACGAGAAAAAAAATCTGGCTGGAATGCAGAGTACAGATTAAAATGTAAAAACGGGAAGTTTAAATACGTTTATAACCGGGGTTACATTTTTTATAACCACCAAAACTCACCTTCTTCTATTATTGGCGCAATACAAGATATTACTGGATTAAAAGAAAGAGAAATTGAGATTACCAATCAAAATAATAAGCTAACAAAAATTGCACAAATTAGCTCGCATGATTTACGCAGACCTGTTACCAGTATTTTGGGTTTAATAAGCTTATTTAACCGTGAAAGTATAGTTGACGAAAATAATATTGTTATCCTTGATTACTTAGACAAAGCTACTAAAGAGCTTGATGAAGTAATACATTCGATAGTTGCAAAAACCTTAGAAGCTGACGAGAACATCCACAAGAAACCTCATATATTTAAAACTTCTGTTTTCCCAGATACTGATAAAGAGTTATAATTTGGTTTAACATTTCTTTAAGCCATTATGAACAAATGATTAAATAAGCTAATTATTCCATTTTAAATCATAAACAGGCAAAATCAATAAAAGTGAAGGCTTACAATCCATAAAACTGTAAGCCTCGACTTCTGAACTATAAACTAACATTCAAGGAAATCTCCAGTTTTTACTTCCTACCAAGCATTACTATTTCATTAACTACAATTTCGGTATAAAACCTTTTTACCCCGTCTTTATCTGTGTAGTTATTGGTGACTAATTTACCCTCAATTGCTACTTCGCTACCTTTATCTAAATACTTAGAAGCTATATCTGCCTGCTTGTCCCAAAGTATTAAATTGTGCCACTGTGTTTCTTCTACTTTCTCGCCTTTATCATTTTTATAGCTATCATTTGTAGCCATACTCATTTTTGCTAATTTTTTGGTTTTAGAAATCTCTTTTACTTCTGGTGCTGTACCTAAAAACCCGATTAGTCTTACACTGTTTCTTAAATTACTCATGATCTTAAATTTAAATTGTAAATGTTTGTTAACGAACAGCTAACCACCTTGGCTAACCGACAAAACAAAGGTGCAAACACTGCTGAAAATTAGTCGGATGATAAACAGCTATATCCGTATATAATCGGATATACACGAATAATGTTTGATATATTTAGGTTAACAGTAACTTTATGAGCCAACAAGAAAGCCGACAAAATAAACGGGACAGACAAAAAAACTTTCATAAAAGACATCCTAGGAGCCTGCTACAAATGGAGCAAGCATTTTTGTGTTGCTACTCCGCTTATAAGCAAAAGCTTATGCAATTAAATTATAGAGGAGCAATAAACACTATTTTCTCTATTTAGTATTTATTTTCATACTAATTAAATATATTAGATAAAAATATACTTAACTAAACCTCAATAAGACAACTAGAAATGGGTGTATGTGGGGTTTTATTGCATATATATAAGCTATGTGTAACCTTAAAAAACACGCGAATACCAACTAATTATGAGTGAAGAGAATAAAGACGAATATTATGCTTCTCAACGAGCATTAGACAAAAGTTACTTTTCAGAATCGTTCAAACCTCCATTTGATACGCTGAATAAGAGATTCGCTCACAAATTATTAGACCACGAGGAAACTGAATTCATTTTAAAAGACGAAAAAACTCTAGGAGTGTCGTATAATGGTAAAAGACAACTTAAAGCACTGTTTTTTGAAGGCGACAGAAAAGTTGAAAAACTAATAATTCAACAGTTTGGAATTGAAAATAATCCATTAAAAAATAAGGTTAGAGAAACTTCATTTAGAGGGATAGAAGTTGAAAGGCTATATTTGTTTTTGAAGGGATTGAAAGAAATAGAATTTCCAAATGGTTCTAAATTCAATATAGAAGATTCTGAATTAAGTAAATTGTTACTTAATAAAACTCAAGCAAGCCGACTTATAGAGGACAATTTGGAATTGCTACAAGATGCATTAAACAACAATGTAACTACTAAAGACTTAATAAATTTTGGTTACAGAAAAAGACAATTAGAGATATTTGAAAATTTAATCAATGACGAAAGTTTTTTCTCTGATTTTAAAGAAAAGTTAGAGAAGGAATTTTCGAAAACTGTGTCTAGGGAGCAAGTTTGGCAGAAGTTTTTTGAAAAGAATACTTGGATTCTTGGCTATGGATTAGATTATATATTTAATTCGGAATTAGATTCTAAAAAACTTGAACAAGTAACATCAGGTTCAAATTTTAATTCTGGTGGCAAACGAACTGATGCATTGTTAAAATCACTTGGTGTTGTAAATTCCCTCTGCTTTTGTGAATTAAAATTAAACAGTGATAAGTTATTAAAGCAAGTAACGACTGCATATCGTATTGAATCTTGGCAGATTTCTGATGCTCTTGCTGGTGCGATTGCGCAAGTACAAAGAACAATTCAAAAAGCGATTCAAGACTTTAGAACAAAAACAGAAATAAAAGATAAGGAAGATAACCTAACTGGAGAGACCTTATACCTTTATAATCCTAAGGCTTTCATTTTAATCGGCGACTTAAACGAGTTTAATATAGACGGAAAAATTAACGAACAAAAATTTTCCTCTTTTGAAATGTTTCGAAAAAATTTAAGGAACATAGAGATAATAACTTATGATGAACTTTATGAGAGAGCATTTTATATTTGTCATAATAAGGAATAGAAAGGCAACACATAACCACAAATTTGTATTATACTGACTGAACTGCTTTACGTTATTTCATCGCAATTAACTAAATTTATATGGGCAGACAAGTTTTGCTTTCTAAGCCATTACAACACAAATTCGCCAACCATTAGTGCCTAAGCTTAAAAAAAGTATCATATGAAAAATAAATTATCAATCCTTATTGCGGCAATTGCTTGGTTTGCAGTTTTGGCTCAGTATTTTTTAATGATAGAAAATAGAGTTAATCCAATTCTCGAAACAACAATCCGATTCTTTAGTTTTTTTACAATATTGACAAACTTACTAGTAGCCATATATTTCACACTGTCTTTACTTAAGAAAGAAAATAGCTATCTGTCAATCATTAATAAGTCAGGAACTCTAACTGCTGTTACAGTTTATATAACTATTGTAGGACTAGTTTATCAAATCCTTTTACGACATATTTGGGAGCCAAAAGGCATGCAAATGGTTGTAGACGAAATGCTTCACTCGGCAATACCAATCCTTGTTATTATTTTCTGGTATTTGTATGAAGAAAAAAAATCGAGGGACTACAAACAAATATTGAAATGGCTAATTTACCCTTTAATATTTCTGATATTCATCTTAATTCGCGGGGAGTTTTCTAATTTTTATCCATACCCATTCGTAAACGCAACTAATCTTGGTTTAAAACAAGTCTTAATCAACAGCGCAGGACTTATAGCATTGTTTTTTTTCATATCAGCCGGATATATTAAACTTGGAAAAATAATTAAGGGAAGATAATAATATAACTAGCTACTAACAGCAGTTTGGCAATATGCCGGGGTTAGTACTAATTTCAAGTTCCTCCATAGCGCAAGTCTTATCAGCGTTGGAAAAAGAAATGGGTGACTTGTGCTTTAGATAAAAATTGAACAAAGAATTGAATATATGAGTACAAAATATAAATTCCATAACGATGCTGGAATTTACTTTGTAAGTTTTGCGGTAATAGGATGGATAGATGTTTTTACAAGACAAGTTTATAGAGATTTATTCTTGGAAAGTTTAGTTTATTGTAGAAAAGAAAAAGGTTTAAATATACATGCCTGGGTTTTGATGAGTAACCATGTTCATCTAATAATCAGTAGCAGAATAGAAGGTAAGTTATCGGATGTGATGAGAGATTTGAAAAAATATACTTCCTTTAAAATATTAAAAGAAATAAAGGAAAGTAAAACTGAAAGCAGAAAAGAGTGGATGCTATTTTTATTTGCAAAAGCTGGAAAGGAAAACAGCAACAACACCCATTACCAATTTTGGAGACAGGACAACCATCCTATAGAGTTAGATGCACATACTGATATGTTTGAACAAAGATTGGATTATCTGCATAATAACCCGGTAGATGCCGGTTTAGTTGAAGAAGCCGAGGATTATTTATATAGCAGTGCAAAAGATTATCAGGAGGGAAAAGGATTGATAGAGATAGATGTATTACAATAATATATGCACAAGTCAGGCTTTGGCTCAGGCTAGCTCGCTAAGACTTGCGCTAGAGGGGACATCGGTTCTGCAAGTAATTTCGCAATTTCTCAAACCTGCCAATCGTTAGCAGTAATTAAAAAACCCAACACTATTGTGACGACAGACAACTTAGTAATTATAAAAGGTGGGACATACAACGACATTAAAAAAGCGTTGCGACAATGGATTGAACTTTATTCTAAAGACTTACCAGAAGACTTGACTTTCCAACTTTTTAAGAATGGACGTGGAAACCATATCATCAAAGTTGATAGACGGCTTGACAACGAAAGTTTTTTTTATCTTATAAATTATTTGAATTATCCTGAAGGAATTGAATACAAAATTGACATTGAAGGTTTCACAACAGGAAAAGAAGAAAATGAATTTAAAAATCAAAATCTTTCAGTTTACATTTCACCCACAGATAAGGAATACGATAATGTTTTCGTGACAACTTCTGAAAATAAAACTTTCATAGTTGACTTTGGTGGTAAAATCAAAGAAACAAGGGAAGGGAGGGCTTTCAATTATCCGACTGAATTAGTTTTAGAGAATGCGGAAGTAATAAAGATTAATCGAAAAGAAATTGTACAGAAGGAAGAAAAAACAAACCAAACTATCCTTGACAAGAGATTTAAAATTTTATCACTTATTGTTTTTAGCCTCACATTAATTGGAATAATCATCAATCAATTTGACCCTCAAACCTGTCGTAAGTTTTCATTTTTCTTAGGAATGGGAATAGGTCTTTGGTTTTTAGCTGACTATAAAATTCTTCAATCAGACAAAAGCTATCTTTACTGTTTGGGTATAGCAATAGGATATTTGATTTTCATTTTAACAATTAACGGTGGGTTCAACAAGGGCATTCTTGACTATGGAGCTTTATATCCGATAGCTTTATTGATAGTCCAAAAGCCCACAAGACTAATGTATAAAACTATATTTAATAGAGAGCCCGTAGTTGACACACAACCACCCTCATATTGGGACATCCCATATATGATGATATTACTTTTTGCATTAATTGCTTTACCTTTAATAATTATGGACAGTTTGATAAAATGAAAAGAAAAAAGCAAAATAATAGCCGTTTTGTAAAAGTGGCAAACCGTTAAAACCATTTTTATAATCAACTCATGGAGAAACAATGTTTAGATTGTGGCAACCCAATAAAGGGTAGAGCCGACAAAAAGTTTTGCGATGATCAATGCAGAAGTAATTACAACAATCGTTTAAAAGCGGATGACAGTAAGGAAGTGAAACGTATCAATAGCATCCTTTTTAAAAACAGGAAAACACTCTCGAAGCTAAATCCGGAGGGGAAAGTTAAAATCCCGAAAAACAAGCTAGAGAAAGCAGGTTTCAACTTTTCTTATTTTACACATCAGTACCAAACCGCTAAAGGTGCAGTCTATATTTTCTGTTATGATTATGGTTATTTAGCTTTAGAAAACGATTGGTATTTATTGGTAAAGAAGCTAGAGGAATAAAAGTTATAAACTACTTTCTAAGCGATCATTAGCTTAATTGATATTTAAAAAATGATAATTGATAAAATTGGTTTTGGCGGAGGATGTCATTGGTGTACTGAGGCCTATTTTCAATCTTTAAATGGCGTAAATAAAGTTGAACAAGGTTGGATAAGCTCTACTGCTCCTAATGATGAGTTCTCTGAAGCTGTGATTGTACATTATAATCCCTCAATTATTCCTTTAAAAATTTTAATAGCGATACATCTTAACACCCACGCTTCAACTAAAAACCATAGTTTTCGCGAAAAATATCGTTCTGCGGTTTATGTTTTCGATGGAAAAATAGAAAAAACCCAAAAGTTGATTACAGAAAATCAAGTTGATTTTAAGGAGCCTATTATTACGGAAGCTTTTTTGTTTAAACAGTTCAAGCTAAATACAGAGCAACAACAGAACTATTACCTAAAAAACAAACAAAGTGTTTTTTGTGAAAGATATATTTCGCCTAGACTCCAGATGATGGAGACAGAATACTCTTCTTACTTTAAAAAACTATAAGAAATAAAAACCTCGCCTCAAGGTTAAGAGTTTCTCAACGCTTTCATTAATCGTTAGAAATCATATTGAACCTTCCTGAAATTGGATAACAGCATTTAAAATAAAAGCTTACACACCAATTAAAATCACAAAAAAGAAGAGCCTTTTCCGGCTCTCCTTTTAAACTACTTCTTTGTTTTAATCACTCTTACTTTCCATTGCTCAGGGCCTTTTTCTAAATACTTCCAATTAAATGGCTCTTTACTTTCTGCTTCCATTTGGTAATAAAGAGGTTTTGGATCATGGTCGTTAATAAACTCAAAAGCTTCACCTGGTTTTATATCTGCAAAACCTTTGTAAAACATTTCATGCCTTTCTGTTGGCGGAAAAGGACGTAAATCAAACTCGTTAACCACAGAAAAACCATCATCGCCCAAACCGCTTTTATCTTTTTTTGTGATATGCACTACGTACTCATTAGGCTCTTGCTTTTTATAAATCCAAGAATGTTGGCCTTCAAATTTCTGTACAAAAATACCATGGATTTCTTTTGGGGCTTCAGCTGCAATAATCTCCATTGTATCGCCTTGTTCCATCATTCCGTAACGGTGGAAAACAATTTGCTTCCATTCACTTTCGTCCGCTTTTCTAAGATCTAGCAAGGTTGATACATCTGTAAACTCTCTGCCCTGCGAATCTTCTGTTCTGGTAACTTTCACTTTCCACTCTCTGCCTCCCCTATTCAAATACTCCCAACCTACCACATCTCCGTAAATAGAACGGAATTCATAATAAAGTGGAATAGGATCATGGTCATTGATAAAAACAAAACTTTCATCAACTGGTAATTCTTTAAATAGCTGTATCAGTTTTTTATGCCTTTCTATAGGGATTAGCACCCGCATATCTAACTCTTCTGTGTGTAGCTTATCATTCATGATGTTTTAAATTAAGTAATCAGGACCTTTTTATCTTCTATTATTAATGATTAATCATATTGTTTTATTAATTAGGCAATTATAGCAATAAAATCTTTTAAAAATTTATGATTTATGTCAGGTTTTACATTAAAAAAAAACAATGGCTTGTTACATTAAATTAGAAAACACTACAATTACTTTTTGGTAAAAGTTTAATTTAATTAATACATTAGATAAAGCTGTTTTGCCTAAAGACTGGTCTTTATAAGCATCAAAAAAACCATCGCAACCAAATCCAAAATGAAGATTGAAGATTTAGAACTCAGAAAGTTAGACTTACAAGATTTAAAAACCCTTGTTGAGTGGGCTAAAAAAGAAGGTTGGAATCCTGGTGCTTATGATGCTGAAATATATTGGGCTACAGACCCAAATGGCTTTTACGGCTATTATTTTAAGGAGGTTTTAGTTGCGGGTGGTGCAATTGTATCCTACAATAACGAATTCGGCTTTATGGGGCTTTTTATAGTAAAACCCGAATTTAGAGGTAATGGCTGGGGTAGAAAACTTTGGTATCAACGATTACATCTATTAACCGAAAGATTAAATGAAGGTGCAACTATTGGTATGGATGGCGTTGTAGCCATGCAACCTTTTTACCAAAAAGGTGGTTTCAAAACTTGTTTTAAGGATGAACGTTACGAAAAAATAGGGATAGCGTTTGATTTAGATTCAAATATATCTAACATAAAAAACGAAGATTTACCCCAAATATTAAGTTATGATGAGCAATGCTTTGGATTTAGTAGACCACAGTTTTTAAGCCCTTGGATTAAGCTCGCCGAAAACAAAAACTTTAAATATTTAGAAAATGATCAATTAAAGGGCTTTGCTATTGTTAGAAAAGTTGCAAACGGATTTAAAATAGGTCCTTTGTTTGCAGATAACATTAAGGTAGCAGAAGAACTTTATAAAGCTTGTTTAAATTCTGTAATTGGCGAAGCTCTTTATATTGACATCCCAATGGCTAACCAAGAAGCAGTGCAAATGGTAAAAAACTACCATGCAAAATATGTATTTGAATGTTCCAGAATGTACAAAGGCAACCCTCCTCAAGTTGCTATGAATAAGGTTTACGGCATAACCTCTTTTGAATTAGGCTAAAAATAAATTGGTATTTAAAGCCCAAAAAGTGACTTCTATCTCTTTTATTTATGACAAATAATTGATAGGCAAAGTAATAGCACACCAAAAAAAACCTTAATTTTGTATCGTTTTAAAGTCTTACCAGACTTTTTTAATTATTGATTGAAATAAAATAAAGAGAATATGTATCCAGAATATTTAGTTGCACCAATGCGTACAGAGTTAACAGACGCAGGTTTCCAAGAGTTAAAAAATGCAGAAGAAGTAAAAAATGCAATAGGTACAGAAGGAACTACCTTTGTGGTGGTTAACTCTGTTTGTGGTTGTGCGGCAGCTAATGCTCGCCCGGCTGCAAAAATTGCTGCTTCAAGTACTAAAACCCCTAATAAATTAGTGACTGTTTTTGCCGGAATGGAAAAAGAAGCAGTAGATGCAGCAAGAGGGTTTATGTTGCCTTTCCCAGCATCATCGCCATCAATGGCATTATTTAAAGACGGTAAATTGGTACACATGATAGAGCGCCATCAAATTGAAGGTCGCCCTGCCGAAATGATTGCTGATAACCTAATTGGTGCATTTGAACAATATTGCTAGATTTTAATTGTTTAGCTCAATTTTTAAACCGGCAATCAATGATTGCCGGTTTTTCTTTTAAATAGCCTATTCATAATAAAATGTATAGGGTCACAAGGCTAGTTTCAAAAACGCAATTTTCCCAACAAATCCCTTCCCAATCGGTTTAAACAAAATAGGTTTATCGAAATTGCAAGCACAAAAAAGCCTCACTTAAATTTTTAAGTGAGGCTAAAATTAAATTGCCTTTATAAGCTAAGGGTTCTTTAATAGCGTAGTAACTATTACACTTCTTCTGCCAGAAGGGGTAATTACCACACTTTTTAATGTTCTTTCTTCTCCCGCAGGTACAGTGATTTTAATTTCCTTATCAAATAAGTAATCTACATCAAAAGGAGATTTCCCGTTTATCGTATAATATATTTTCGCTCCTTTTACAGGCACTTTATAAACAAAAGTAAAGTCTTGACCTGTCATGGTAGTATCCTTCGCTCCTATTGGCTCTGGAACTCTAAAAACATTTTTTTCAGCATCTAATTTACCCAAGTGTTGCGAAACTCTATTCTCAGAAAAATCTGTCCAGTTTTTGTTGTCTAGAGGTGTCCATGCAATTTCAGACAAAGCAAAAACTCGAGGATAAACCATATACTGCACTTTGGCAGGAGTTTTAATGTACTCTGTCCACACGTTTGCCTGTACACCAATTATATACTTTTCCTCGTCTTTGGTAAGTTCACTTGGCACAGGGTTGTAAGAATACACCTTAGATAAAGGATGATTCCCCCCAATAGTTAGTGGCTCTTCATCAGATTTGCTCTCTCTTTTATCAAAATAAAGATAAGGCCCCGGAGTCATAATTACATTGTGAGATTGTTTAGCCGCTGCTATACCTCCCTTTGTTCCTCTCCAGCTCATCACTGTAGCGTTGGGTGCTAAACCACCTTCTAAAATCTCATCCCACCCAATGATGTTTCTCCCTTTTTTATTAAGGTATTTCTCTATTCTTTGGATAAAATAAGATTGTAGCTCATGCTCATCTTTAAGTTTCTCTTTTTTAATTCGCTTTTGGCAATATTCACAGGTTTTCCATTTTGTTTTTGGAGATTCATCGCCACCTATATGGATATACGGAGAAGGGAATAGAGGCAATACTTCATCTAAAACATCTTCTAAAAACTTAAAAGTTTTTTCTTTTCCGGCACAAAAAACATCATCAAAAACACCCCATTTTTGAGCCGCTTTAAATGGCCCTGGGTTATTGCCACAAGCAAATTCTGGGTATGCAGAAAGTGCCGCTAATGCGTGTCCTGGCATTTCAATTTCTGGTATTACCGTGATGTACCTAGAAGTTGCATAAGCCACCACTTCTTTTACTTCTTCTTGGGTATAATAACCGCCGTATTTTGTGTTATCATATTGCTGAGGCTTATCTCTTAAATATCCAATTAGTGTTTGATCTCTAAAACCACCAATTTCCATTAATTTAGGATATTTCTTGATCTCAATTCTCCAGCCTTGATCCTCTGTTAGGTGCCAGTGAAAAGTGTTCAGCTTATAATAAGCAAGCATATCTATATACTCTTTTATAAAGCTTACTGGAAACATATGTCGACCGACATCTAAATGCAAGCCTCTGTAAGAAAATCTAGGGTAATCTTCTATCTCTACAAAAGGTAAAGTTTGTGAAGTAGCACCATTATAAAACCATAGTTGTGCTAAAGTTTGCAAGCCGTAAAACGCTCCAATTTCCGAAGAAGCCTTTATACTTACGCCTTCTTTATTTATAGAAAGATGGTAGCCTTCTTTTTTAATCTGTAGGGTTTTATCCAAAGAAATTATTAAACCGTTTTCTTTAGTTAATGTTTTAGAAAAAATACGATTTGTGAAGTTTTCTAAATTAGTAGTACTTGTACTAAAACCGGTAAACTTTACACCTAAGTTTTTTGGAACATTGTATGATCCATTGAGTACTTCTAATTTAACAGGAGCAGGAATAATCCCTAAGGATGGTTTTTCTTGAGTTTTACCGGTTAAGGTGATAAACAAAAGAAAGCAAGCGCTTAATAATACGTTTTTCATTAAAAATTTAATTTAAAGGTTAGATGGATTTTCAAACTTACTTTATTTCGATGACTTTATTAACTGAACACACTGTTTTTCAAAGAACTTCCTTTTAACAATTAGTTACCTGATTAAAAGGAATTCCGTTCTTTATATCCAAAAAAAACCGCAGAGAAATTCTGTTTTAGCTTCACAGTACTCTTCCATATCATTTCAAGTATTTGCATCAGGAATCACCGAAATAATTACCCTGAAAGGCTATAGTTTAACTGATGAAACTTAAATACTTGAGCTTATTTATTTTCCAAAAGAAGATTTTTAAAATATTTTACTCTATCAACAACGCCGTTTCTATTTTTCGTTGCCCATAATGGTCAAATTTTTTATTGTCTGTAGGATAGTTAACTATGCCGTTGAAAGGTTCTCCTTTTACCCACATAGTAGTTGAACCCCCACCGTCAATATTCATAGCTGCCTGCGGATTGAAAAATCTTTTCAAAAAGGCAGTAAGTTCTTTTGCCGACATTCCTAAAGCATTTTCATTTCTTCCGTCAACTGTAATTAGCAATAAACTGCCCTCACCTGTAAGGGCTATTGCTGTCCTAGGATGGCGCACTCCCTGATGTTTCAAGTAATGTTCGTAATGAAGTTTTTTAAGATCAATGCCAGAAGTATCGGCAAAAGTTAACCCTACAGGCTTGTAATTATCAATTAACATCGGGGCACCAGTAATCACATTCTGCGCTTTTACTGTGCTAAAGTTTTCTGGCGAATAGCCTATTTTAAAACTGGTTCCTTTATTATTGAAAGAAAACATCCCTTCGTGTTTCCAATAATAAATACTGCTTTTAGATACATTTACTGTTTGTATTTCTTTGCTTTTTAAACGTAAGTACATATAATTAGAGGTATCTTTTTGTTCTAAAAAATATGTTGCATTTATCCCTGCAATTGAACCTTTAAATGTATCTGCTATAGCAGATAAAGAATCTTTTTCTTTGTGGTATGCTAGAATGGCTTTTCCTTTTTTTGCATCAGGATTAAAACTAACAACATTTACTTTTTGATGGGCAAATTCGCCCTCTATTGCTGAAGTGTACTGATACCAAACAATATCTTTTCGTAACGTATCTATTTTCCAACCATTTTTATCTAGTAAAACAGCTTGGTTTTTTGAAGGTATTTGCTTGGCTTTACAACCATATAAAACTGCAGATACTAACAAAGGTAATATCAGCAGTTTTAAAGTTACTTTTTGGATCATTTAAATAATGTTGGCGTTTTTTAAAAGAATTGCTCTTTTTGAAAATACTTTAATACAAAAATTTACAACTATTTGTTTAGATAGCCTTTTGAATAAGTTACCCCATTAAACCTGTTGCTTTTAACAATAGATTATGTATTTCAGTATTTTTTACAAATGGTTTTAACAATTCACTACCGGGACCAAACATGGCTAATTCTACATAATCTGCAGAGTGAGAGACACTACCCCAGCCTACCGAGTTATATTCAGCTTGAATATCTGAAAGTTCTCTGAATGGGAGTTTCCTAGGATTGTATACACCTTCCTCATCTAAATTATCATAGTGTTTCAATACCTTTTGTGCTTCCTCAGTTTTTATTGCATAACCTTGAGCATTTTCAATTTTTTCAATTAAAGTTGATACGGAAGTATTTCTATCAATGCTGTTCAAAATTGAGGTATTCGTGTTTTTAAAGTTGGCAATCCTTTCGAAGTTTTTATCTGCCTTTGCTCCGTAATATAAGCCCGGATTAGAGTTGCCGTGGTCAGTAGTAATTACTACGAGCGTATCCTCGTTACTTTCTGCAAAAGTGATTGCTTCTGCGACTGCATCATCAAATGCTATCTGATCATACAATACTCCGCCTATATCATTTGCATGCGCTGCCCAATCTACTTTTCCTGCTTCTACCTGTAGAACAAACCCATTTTTATTAGCACTCAGCTGCTGTATAGCTTTTTTGGTCATTTCTGCCAAAGTAGGAACTTCCAATTGTAAGCTTTTATCAGATGACCTATCCAGCGAATAAGGTAAGGCTTCGTTAGAAAATATACCCAAAAGTGGCTTATCACTTTTCTCCTTTAATAAGGTATCTCGATCCTTCAATATACGATAGCCTTTTTTTTCATATTTAGAAAACAGATCTTGTTTATCTTTTCTCGTATTAGCTGAAAAATGCTCGACACCTCCACCCATAATCACATCTACTCCTAAGTCTAAGTACTTCACCGCAATCCCTGCTTCGTCACTCCTTTTTTTACTGGTAATGCAAAAGCCTGCTGGCGTAGCATGGGTTGCCGTTACGGTAGTAACTACACCAATTGCCTTTCCGGCTTTTTTGAATTTTTGTAGAATAGGTGTGTTTTCGGTACCGTCTGCATTAACGTTTAAAGAACCATTTGGAACTCTTACTCCTCCTCCCCAAGAAGAACTTGCGGCAGCAGAATCAGTAACTAATGCATTTGCAGATGCTGTATCCATTAAAGCTCTTGTCACTCTATTTTGTTCGTATAACGACAGCCAGTTACTTTGTTTTCCTTCTTTGACTTTCAAAAGTAAATCGGCCATATTAAGTGTCCCAATACTCATTCCATCACTCACTAAGAATATTATATTCTTAGCTACTTTACCATTTTTTACATCGCTAAGATTTGCTAATGTTTCTACTGGCGATAACAGTGTACTACCTAAAAAGGCTAAGGCACCACCTTTAAAGAGGTCTCTTCTTTTCATATTGATTGGTTTAAACTTTTGTCTCTAGTCTAGGAAACTATCACGATAATAATCGTAATAGTTCCTTAAACAAAAGTTGAGTGTATTTAGTCTTTAAAATTAACTAAACAGTTTCAATTAATACTAATAGATAAATTTTACAGATAAGTTTTGTTTCACACTCTGTAAAGAAACTACATATACTCCTTTTTTCAAAGAGACAGGAATTGTAATATTGGATACCCCATTTGCCATTGCTCTTCTGTTTTCGTAAAGAATCTTTCCCTGTATATCAATCACCTTAAGTAAAACATCACTTTTTTCTTCTAATGTTATACTTAATTCTAAATTTTGCTGACCCGCATTAACATAAGCACTTAAAGAGTTGTTTTTCGACAAATCAAAACTGACAGCTTGGATTAGAGATTTTTTTGATTCCCCATCTATATCAAACTGTTGTAACTGATAATAGTTAGTACCGTTAAAAGGATTGTAATCAGTAAAAGAGTAATTAACAATAGTACTACTATTCCCTTTGCCAGATACTTTTCCAATAGAGTTAAAACTTGCTCCGTCTATTGATTTTAATACTTCAAAATGTGAGTTGTTTTGTTCTGATAAGGTTTGCCATTGTAAGCTCACGTTGTTTGTGTTTTTATTCGCTTTGAAATAGCTTAGTTCTACAGGTAAAGTAGATGGTGTGATTTTTCTAATTAGGTGACCACCAGTATCAGCAACATACATAATACCTGTCGACCCTACAACTACATCGTAAGGCAAGTTAAAACTTGCTACATTATCTAGTCCATCAACCGATCCAGCTGTCCCTATACCCGCTATCGTACTTACTGTAGCTGTTGTCCAATCAGACCCTGCTCCAGGTGTAACTTTTCTTATACGATGATTAGTAGCATCTGCCAAAATAAGGTTTCCATCATTGTCGAAATTCAAACCATAAACATCTCCAATTTTTGCTGTTAAAGGAGAGCCTGCAGTACCTTCGTCATAAGCCTTAACTCCTGTTCCAATAATTGTAGTGACCACACCTAACTTTGTGACTTTCTTTATTGTATATGTATCAGAAACGTACAAATTATCATCGCCGTCAATTGTTAATGAAAGCGGTTGCTTAATCGAGCTAGATGCTGTTCCGTCTCCCGCTAATGTACTTACCGTAGCGGTTGCCCAACTTCCTCCGGCACCAAGTGTTATTTTTCGAATACGTTTATTGTCTCTATCTGCGATTAGCACATTGCCTTCACTATCTATCACCGCATCCATTGGGTCATCAAACTGTGCTGACGCAACTGCCCCATCTGCAAAACCTGCTGTTCCAGTTCCTGCTAAGGTACTTACTGTTCCGTCTGGAGCTACATTACTAACTCTATGCCCTGCTTTCTCTAGTACAATAATATTTCCGTTTTGATCGATTGTAGCTTGCCATGGAAAATTAAATTTCCCTGGTTTTCCTACCGCATAACCACTAGATCCCACTGTTCCAGCGATTGTTGTCACATCACCACTTGGTGTCATTTTACGTATGGTATGATTTGTTCTATCTATTATAATAAGATTCCCACTAGCATCTATAGAAACTCCATCTGGATTCCTGAAAGTAGCATCTACTCCATTTCCATCTGCAGATCCAAATGTAGCTCCTCCTGCAATTGTCTCGATATTGTACGTTTGGGCATTTGCGGAAAGCACTATCCCAGTTAACATACATAATGACACTTTAAACGTTTTCTCAATAAATTTTCTCATAATTTTTCGTTTTTAAACTAATTTTATATTACCTAAAGGGTTAATTAAACTTCACTGATTTTATTTTATATAAACTATATCGGATTAAGGTCTATTAGTATAATAACCTTTAGCTATCCAGTGCTTTAGTAGATTTTTAATACTTTTATTAAATCGTTCATAGTTTTTATTCTCCTGAGCAGTCCAGCCAGTTTCTGCATAAGCAGCAATTCTGGGATAAGTTTGATAAGCAATATCTTTTGCTGTAGGGGTCCACTCTGACCACATTTGAGCACCCAAGCCAATCACCAGCTTTTGCTGGTTTTGACCTAAACCGGCTGGGATAGGATTGAAATTATAAGCTTTTGACAAATCAATCTGTTTATAGCTATAATCTAAATAAGTGTATTTATGATCGGAATTAATTACTTCATAACCTTTATCAATACCATATAAGAGATCTTTTGCTTCGCCTTTCCAAAACTGTACAATAGTATTTTTTGATAAAGATTTACTTGCATTTTCTTCTTTTGCCCATTCATGAACATTTTTGCCTAGTATCTCATTCCAACCAATAATTTTCTTGTTTAAAGAGTCTCCAACAAACTTGGCTATTTCGTTGGTAAAATGGACATGCAGGTCATAATGGTTATTGATCTCATGTTTCTTCATATAAGATTCAACACTTTTAGAAGCTTTCCATTCATCAAACTTTACTTCATCCCCTCCGATATGGATATAATTAGACGGGAATAATAAAGCCACTTCTTTTAAAACCTGATGATAGAAATCTGCAACCTTAGAATCGCTTACATCCAAAACAGCACTTAAAACACCAAAGTTTGTAGGTACTTTAATTGCTTTTTTACTGACACCCAAGAAAGGATAACTAGCTATAGCTGCAGAAGAATGACCGGGCATACTAATTTCCGGTATAATATCGATTTGCCTTTCGCTAGCATAGGTTATGATTTCTTTTATATCTTCTTGTGTGTAGAAACCGCTATGCTCCTTACGGTCGGATAAAGTACTTTTCCATTTTTTACCTGCATCATTTATTTGAGAACTATCTCTTTTAGAACCTACTGATGTTAATAGTGGAAACGCTTTAATTTCAATACGCCAGCCTGCATCATTAGTAAGATGCCAATGAAATTTATTCATTTTCAATAAAGCCATTTCATCTAAAAGCTGTTTAACGGTTTCTTTTCCATGAAAATAGCGAGCCTCATCTAACATGTAAGACCTCCACTTAAAGGCTGGAGAGTCTTCTATCGATAAAAGTGGTAACTGTTTATGATTTGCCAATAACAATTGACGCAAGCTTTGAATGCCATAAAATATTCCAGCTTCATCAGAAGCTTGAATTTTAATCATTTTTGGCTTAATATCTAATGTATAAGCTTCTGCACTCTTCTTTTTGTCTGAGCTTACGCTAAGCTGTAATTCAATTCCCTTATTATCTGAGATAAATTCAAGTTGGAATTCATCTTTTAAGGTTTTCCTCAAATAATCCTTGTAGTTAGAGTTCCCCTTGATAAACAAACCTTTCGAAAGCTCAAGGTTACCCTTTTGCATTACTACTTGGTTAGGAAATGGGATAATAGGAACTACGCTTTGAGAAAATGCGGTATAAGTAAATAGCATCGCTAAACAGTTAGCTAAACTAAAATTAAAAAGGTATCTCATAAAATAGCATTTAAAACCCCATAAGGAAATTTTCCTTATGGGATAATGTTGTTTAAAAGTTACTGTGAAAGGGAGGCGCCCATTGCGGTTTTGCTAGCTCTACTCTTATTGTTTTGATCTACTGTTAGTAAATCACTTTCTAAGGTTAGGTTTGCCGCTAATACTTGCAGTTGCAGATTGCTCATACCAGATTGAGACGCTACATTTATATCATCCACTAAGGGTATAGTTTTTCCGAATCCACCGTAATTGGCAAAAGCCCTAAAACTTGTTGTAGCATCGAAGGTTTTGCCAATTACCAAGTTTCCATTATAATCAAAAACTTCGCTTCCTATAGCTGAAGAAATGGGGTTGTTATTTCCACCCACATCGATTGATGAGCCTTCATTACCCGAAACTATAGAATTATAAATATTTAGGCTATTGGCATGACTAGGGTTGTTATATATACCAGCACCACCTAAGCTAGAGGTACTACCAGTACCTCCTTCGTTTTTGCTCACTGTTGAATTTATAAGGTCAACGGTACATAACCCATATAAAGTGATACCCGCTCCAAATGAAGTCCCGTTATTGTTATTTCTATAAATTGTAGTATTTACAATTACAAATTTAGATTTCTCACGAGCGTATATACCTGCACCTGTTCTAGATGTATTACCAGTACTACCTACCGCATTATCTGCAATAGTTACATTGAACAGATAGTTGAATGAAGTACGACCGTTGTTGAGTGAATAAATACCTCCTCCAACTCCTCCAGTTCTATTGCCTGTAACTTCACTATCATACATATATAAAGTAGATCCGTCATTCCAGATTCCGCCTCCGTTACTGGTTGCTGAAAGCCCTATATTATCAGAAATAATACTATTTCTGAATGTTACATAGGAGTTACCTGTTAAAAAAACACCTGCACAATGAGTACCGGTTTGATTATTTGAGATTTGAGTGTTTTTAACCTCTACTTTACTCCCTGCAACAACCATTCCTCCTGCATACCCTCTATTTACCCCAATACCATTTATGGTGATCGAGCTACTTGAAGATTTAGCACTTCCATCCTTTATTGTGAAGCCATCAATGGTTACAATTTCATCAACTTCTAGTGGTGCCGTAACGGAAACCACATGATAAACCTTCCCAGAACTCACCTGCCCGCTCAGGATAGTTTCATTTAGTTTAGGATTAGCAACAGCACCAACTGTAGCTTGTGCTGGATAACCACCTATCAAAGTCACATTTCGGATTATTTCAAAAGTTTTATCAGCATCGTCAGCATTACTTCCTCCTGTAATGGTAACTCCCGGTTTATAAGTCCCTGCAGCAACATGTATAATATCTCCACTTGCTGCATTATCTAAAGCTACATCTAATGTGGTAGCTAAGTTCCAGGCCAGACCTGTGTTAGTTTCTAAACCATCCTCTTTAACATAAAAATCTCGAGTATAATCTGGCGGTGGATCTCCAGCACTTTGAACCAGAGAAAACTCTGCAAAATAATCTTCTGTTACATAAGCAATTATATTGGCTTCTCTTTGTGATGTAGTCCTGTTTTTCTGAACTACAACTTTTACCGTTTCACTTCCTTGTCCATTAGTTGTTAGAAAAGATATCCAATTAGCATCAGTTTTTAAACGCCATGGTAAATTTGATTCGATAGCAACTTCAATGGTATCTCCTTCGTTAACCACGGTAGCTCCTAGCTGTGTGAAACTGATATCTGGTTGTTTAGGAATAAAACTTTCTTGATCTATCTTTCTACATGCCCCTATACTTATTAGCAGTAAAATAAACCCAACAAGTTGAAGGGTGATTGATTTCTTTAACATAATTTCTTTTTTAATTATCAGTGGAAACTACAACTAAACCATTTGCGACAGAGCGTTCAACACCTCCACCGTCGTAAGGCCAATTACGCACTACAAAGCGACCTTCATCAAAGCCTGGTACGGTTCGGGTAAAGAATGTACTAGACCCACCGCCATCAAGATTGATTGAATGGTAAGCTCCAACAGCTTTCATAAACTGAGCAAGATCATCATAATTCATCCCGTTTGAATAGTGGAAATTTCTTCCATCTACTACCAACATATACACTTTTGTTCCTGCTTCATTCACGCCTATGCATGTTCTTGGCTCTAGTCGTAAATCTGTTTGAGGTAAAGGTGTTCCATCCTTTAAAAGCATCACACGTCCACCTACGGCTTCTAGTAAATCGCTTTTTAATAAAGCATAATCATCTTGATCACCTATAACAGCTTTTCCGTCTCTTTTGATAGCAAAAAAAGTATTCACTTCATCTTGCACACTTGTTTTCAATGCTAACCCCTCTTTATGTAGTATCCCTTGAGGAACTCCACTTGTCATATTATAAAAATCTGCGTTTATACCTGCCCATACTTTGTGACCGGCATAATCTTCATATGTAGCTTGTTGGGTCATTTTTTGCATTCCAAAAGCTGGAGCATTATTAGGTGTAGATGCTTCTATTTTTATACTAGGATTATTTAAATCTACCTCTACTAAGAATACCTTCATAGATAAACCTGTGGTTGACAAATACCTAATCTCTGTTGCATTAACACCGGTAGTAATCACATATGTGGTATCATGATTAATAGTAGCAATCAAATTAGAGTTATTTACAACCTTAGTAGCTACTTCAGTTTGAGGTATAGCACTATAACTTTCATAAGGTTTTATTAAGCCTTCCTCATTTTTACAACCGACGGTAACCAATAGTGTAAAAACAAACCCTAATGACATATATTTTAATTTGCTAATTTTCATTGTTCTTAAGATTTAATTAATATCCAAGGTTAGGTTCTAAATTGCTATTGTACTGTAACTCTCGTCCTGGAATTGGGAGAACTGTTTGATAGTCTAATATACCCAGTGTACTTTCTGCAATATTGTTTCTTACTAAGTCATAAAATCTAAAGTTCTCACCAAAAAGCTCTAGGTTTCTCTCCTGTAAAATCGCTTCTTGATACTGCTCATCAGAAATTACAGAAACATCCTGTAATCCACGGAATCGACGTAACTCGTTCAAACGAGAAATTCCGTTTAAACGTCCTTGTGCCTCCGCACTAATAAGGTATAGCTCCGAAATTCTGGAAACAATAACAGGGTCTTTACCGGTTTGTCCACTCGGATATTTATTTAAACAGTTAGTTCCAGCAATATTTGTGATAGTGATATTCCTCCTAGTATCAGAATTTGAGTAGGAATCTGTCATCGTTTGTGAAATACGATAAACTCCTTGTCCCTTATTAGGGTGCGCATAGGAGTAAAATAAATCAGAGATATTAATCCCCGACTCTTCCGAGCGATTTTCGAATGCAAAAATCACCTCACTATTAGTCAGTTTTCTAAAAATCTTCTCAAAACTGTCTAGTTTGTATTTCCCAGAAGTAATAAGAGATTCTGCTACATTAGCCGCTTCAATTTTCTTACCCTGATCTAATAGAACTCTCGCTTTTAGTGCTGTAGCTGCATCTTTAGAAACATAATAATAGTTGGAAGAAGCATCCAGAAATGTTTCGGCATTCTCCAAATTTTCTTCTATAAATGTCCATACTTCAGCTTCAGTATTTCTTGGTAGCTTATCCAATGTGTTTTTGCGAAGTATTGGGACCCCACCCCATCTTGTGAGTAAACTATAGTAAATATAAGCTCTAAAATAGTAGGCTTCACCCAAGGCTGTATTCCTTAAGCTATTGCTTTCTAGATTTTCACAAATAGAGATTACATTATTAACTTGATATAATGCGCCATAATAACCATTCCAGCCACTAGAAACTGCTCCTCCAAGAGGGCTTAATGTTGAATTGATTAAATCAAAAGGAGCTCCAGAAGCAGTATGCAAGTTTCCTCCAAGAATATCAAATAAGATAAAAGAATACACCCCAGGATCGTTCTGTACATCATTATACATGCCTATACGAAGAGCTGGCAAGTCTTTTTCTGTAATAGCGTCTGGAGATAATGAAGAGTATGGATAAAGTTCTAATTTATCTGCACATGAACTAAAAAAAAGAAGTCCTGTTAATATGATAAAATATGTATGTTTTTTCATGATTTTGAACTTGAGTTTAAAAACTAATATTTGTTCCAATGCTGTAAGTACGCGGTTGAGGATTATTTAAAGCATCTATACCAGAAAATCTTGGATCTAAACTTGTGTTAACCTCTGGATCCCATCCGGAATATCTTGTCCATAAAAACAGATTGTCAACCTGTGCAAATATTCTCACCTGACTTAGCTTAAGTTTGCTAACAGTAATGGTTGGCAAATTATAACTCATGGTAACTGCTCTAAGTCTTATGAATGAGGCATCTTCTAAAAACCTAGTTGAGTTTCTAGTATTAAAAGTTTCACTTGAGATGGCTCTTGGATATACATTTGTAGTTCCAGGACCGGTCCATCGGTTTAAGCCATATTCTTCTAATGAAGCAAACCTATATCCTACTCTACCTAACCCATTAGGCTTCCACTGTGAATAGATATTTGCACCGTAGCTAAAGGTTGTTAAAACATCTAATTGTAGGTTTTTATAACGAAAACTATTGCTTAACCCACCAGAAAATTTTGGATTAGAAGAACCTATGGTAACACGATCATCATCATTTATGATTCCATTATCATCTAAATCAGACCATCTTACATCACCTGCTCTAACACCTAAATCAAATTGGCGTTGCGGAACCTCTCCGTCATATTGATAAATCCCATTTGCTTCAAATAAGTAATAGGAACCAATATCTCTTCCTACTTTTAGCGCCCTATTATCACCAATTGAAATCGCGTTATTATCGTTCTCTATTAATGAAAGTATTTTATTCTTATTGGTAGCGATATTGAAGTTAGAAGTCCACTTTACTTTTCCTAGTCTAAAGTTTGAATTGGCCGTGAATTCCAATCCTTTATTCTCCATCGACCCAATATTTGAAATAATACTTGTCATTCCGCTTGTAGAATGGATTGGCATGCTATAAAGTAAATCGGTAGTTTTTTTGTAGTAGGCGTCTACAGATAAGTTCAACCTGTTTTTCAATAAAGAGATGTCAAAGCCAATATCGTATTGATCTGCTTTTTCCCAAGTTAAATCCTCATTTCCAAAGGATGATACTGAAATACCACTAAGTCCTCCATAGTTTTGTCCTCCTGCAATAAGTGGCTGATAAGCATAGTTTCCGATACCATCTTGATTTCCTGTTTTACCGTAACTCGCTCTAAGTTTCAAGTCTAAATCAGTCTTTTTCATAAAGTCTTCTTTAGAGATATTCCATCCGAAAGATATTGAAGGAAAAGTTCCCCAACGGTTATCCTTTTTAAATTTGGAAGAACCGTCAGTTCTAAGGGTAGCAGTAACAATATACTTATCATCATATGAAACCGTCCCTCTACCAAAATATGACTCTAGGGCATATTCACTAGGAGAACCACTTGCACCAAAAATCTCAGAAGCTACAGAAACAACTCCCAAAGAAGGCGATGGAAAACCACGAGCATCTATATTTGAGCCTCTTGACTGAAGCTTTTGAAAAGAATGACCTAACAAGCCACTAACTTCATATTTCCCAAAGTTGTTGTTGTAATTCGCAATATTTTCTGTCAGGTAATTTTGTATTAACCTGTTGTTATCAATTAACCTTCCAACACCTGTACCGTATGGATGTCTTTCATTATAGTAGGTATAATCATAAGTGTAACCAATATCTGCACTAAAAGAAGACTTAAAAGAAATGTTTTTTGTAACATCAACCTTTCCATAATAAGTCCCCAAATACCTAAAATTATCTACATAAGCCGTTTGCTCATTTAGTATTTGTACTGGATTATGGCGTGTTAATTCATCTGTTCCTCCAACATAGTAATCACCATTTGGTTTGAAGGGTCTATCAAAAGGACGCTGTTCTATTGCTCTAGCGATTATTGTAGAACCAATATTTGCTCCTGGAACTTGGTTATTATGGATATAGTTTCCTATGTTATTCATCCCCACTTCTAACCAGTCCTTGAATTTATGACTAAACTTAGTATTAAGGTTATATTTATCGATTGAATTATTATGTATTACCCCTTGTTGATCTGTAAAGCCAAGCCCAACATAATACTTGGTCTGGTCTGTAGCTCCAGAAAAATTGGTATTGATGTTTTTGAAATATCCTTTCTGTAGAATAAGATCTAACCAATCTGTATCGGGTCTGTTTCCAAATGGGTTAGATATTGGAAGCTTATAATTAGCATCTCCAACATTTAATCCATATTGCTTATTATAGTTTACCTGTCCTTCATTAAACTGTGTAATATAAAGTTCTGAGCTGGACAGCTTCAATTTGTTTTTATTAGCAAATTCTGAGAATCCAGTTGTAACATCTACCTTCACCATTCCCTTACCGCTTTTTCCGGATTTGGTGGTGATTAAAATCACACCGTTGCTGGCTCTCGACCCGTAAATAGCAGCAGAAGCAGCATCTTTCAAGATTTCTATTGACTCTATATCTGCATGGTTAAATGCAGCAAGTGGACTATAGCTTTCCCCAAAATCATATATAGATAGGCTAGAACTATTGATAGGAACACCATCAACCACATATAAAGGATTATTTCCTGCACTTATTGACGAAGTCCCTCTAATAGAAACTCTTTCTGCAGACGCCAAGTTTCCAGACCCTACTGATAGGTTTACTCCAGCAATCCTTCCTTCAAGAAGCCTTGCAGGAGACGACACCTGTCTAATATCTTCATCTTTAAACTTAACACTACCTATAGCACTCGTTAATAGCTCTCTTTTCTGACTTCCATAACCAATTACTACAATCTCACTTAAAGCAGATTGGGCTTGTTTTAAATATACATTGATTACTTTCTTGTCTCCTAAAACAACTTCCTGAGTAACAAACCCTATAAATGAAACCACCAATACTGTACTGGGTTCGGCTTCTTTAAGCATAAAATTGCCATTTGCGTCAGTTGTGGTAGAGATAGATGCACCTTTTATCGACACACTTGCACCAGGCAAAGGGCCACCTTGCTCATCTGTGATTTTCCCTCTAATAGGTTCATTTATCTGAATAATGAAAGCTTTTTCTGCACTCGTTTTTTTGTTTATAAAAATAGTATTGTTTTCTAAGGAGTATTCGTAAGGCTGACCTTTTAAAAGCTGATCTAATGCAATATTTAAATCAGTATTCTTTAAATTGATATTTACATTACGAGCATCTTTTAGCTCATTATGTTTATAAAAAAGAAAGTAGCCAGTCTGTTTTTCTATCACCTTTAACACTTGGGCTATGGGTACGTTCTTTGCTGTATAATTTATTTTCTGAGAATAGCTTTTTGCGTTAAGCTGAAAAATACTTAGAATCAATAAAACAACAGTGAGCTTCATTACCAGAAAAATTTTAAACGGATAGGGTCTACAATCAGGGGCTTTCCCGTGAAATATTAAATGCATACTTTTGTATGGTTTAGATTAATGGTTATTGATACGCTATTAGTAATTATTTTTAATTTGAACTGCCCTATCTAATAAGGCATAACGGGAGTGTTAGTCGCACTTCCGTTTTTTTATCCAATCTTTTACGGCTTTTTACTTTTTCATAGTTATTAATTTATTCTATAATCAGTTTTCTACCTTCAAATTTAAACTTGACATTTCCGTACTTTAAGACTTCTAGAACTTCATTTATATCTGAACTTCTCCTTATTTTCCCTACAAATTCATCTTTAGGCATTGTACCTCTATATTCGATATCAATGTCATACCACCTAGCAATTTGGCGCATGATTGCTTGAATATTTACTTTATCAAATTCAAACACACCTTTCTTCCATGCTATTGTAGCATCTATATTTGCAACAGCTATTTCAATATTGCCTTTATCTCTAATGATACTCTGAAAACCAGGTTTTAACATTTTAGATTGAGAAAGCGTTTTAACATTTACGGATCCTTCTAATAAAGTTGTTTTTGTATCTGGCTCATCATGGTAAGCATTAACATTGAAATGAGTCCCTAGCACTTCTACAACTTGATTTCTACTTAAAACCCTAAACGGTTTTTCTTTATTAGAAGCCACTTCAAAATAAACTTCGCCGGTAATTTCCACTCTTCTTTCGTTTCCGGTAAATTGTACAGGAAAAGTTATGCTAGATTCGTTGTTAAGCCACACTTTAGATTTATCTGGCAGAACAACTTGATAAATCCCACCTTTTGGAGTAGATATAGTGTTAAAGCCTCCTAATTGAAGTGAGGATTGTTTCTGTTCAGAAGGAGTTGCATCGTATATAACAACCCCCTTTTCGCTATTTATATCTGAAACTTCACCATTTTTCATAACGGTTCCAATAGAATCACTTAAAAAGATTCTTTCCCCATTACTTAATATTAAGACTGCTTTATTAGTAGCTGGCTGAATTTCTGATATAGAATTCTCTACTAATACTTTATTAACAGTAGTTTTTGAAAAGTGATTATAACCTAAAAGGCCTAAAGCAGAAATAACCACTACAGCCGCCGCTTTGTATATAAAGTTATATCTATGTTGGATTTTTTTAATTGGAGTATCTAAGTCTAGTAACGCTTCCTTATCATTATCCATAGCTTCACGTAGGTAGAAGTCTAACTTATTTTCATTCAATAAGTGTATAAAAACCTCTAACTCTTCATCGTTTAGGCTTTTATCTAAATATCTTTCAACTAATTTTTTATAGAATTGATCTTCCATTTATAAGTGCTTCTAATAGTAAGACAATATAAATGTGGAGTAGGGTAGTAGAAAAGTAAAATACTTTAAAATAAAGTATTAAGCCTCTAAGATTATTGGCTTAATACTGCAAGTAATACAGTAAGCGGAATCCCCAATTCCGCATGCGTAGCTTCCTTTAGGCTCTTCATAGAATACACCATATGGTTCTTAACAGCATTTTTAGAGACCCCAAGTAATTGAGCTACTTCCTCGTAGCTTTTTTTCTCCTCGCGGCAAAGTTTAAAAATCTCTCTGCTTCGATTTGGCAAACTATCTAGCACCTTATTAAAAAAAGCCAAGTATTCTTTATCTAAGATCGCTTCTTCGGTTTCATTTCTATTTGTACAATAACTATTAACAACCTCCCCCATCGCAACTTCAGAACGACTAGCTTTCTTTAGAAAATTCAAGGTGTGATTTTTAGCTACAGTAAAAAGATAAGCCTTGAAAGATTGTACTTCGGAAAGATTGCTTCTATTCTCCCAAATCTTAATAAAAACTTCTTGTACAATATCTTCAGCAAGTTCCTTGGATTGAACATACCTTTCTACAAAAGAACATAGATTTTTAAAGTATAAATCAAAAATAGCTAAAGCAGCCTTCTCATCATTTTGAGAAAACCGGAGAATTAAAACAGCTTCTTTAGTTAAATTAGTATTAATCATTTTTTTATCACAAACAAAAGAAAGTTATATGACTTGGATATCACTAAATTATTAAATAATTAATACAAACAAATCCTTTATTCAAATTCATTTATAAACCCTTTGGGATATTGCACCAATTACAAACAGATTTCACGTATTTCTCTAATTTAGAGAAGTTTAAAAATTTAAACTATTGTTATTGTTTTTCAATTTAATAATCTCTACTTTTGCAGTCCCACAAAAAAGTGGGGATTAAAACAATATTGTAAGAAATGAATCAATACGAAACCACTATCATTCTTACCCCGTTGTTGTCAGAAGAAGTTGCAAAAGAGGTGATTACAAAATTCTCTAAGTTACTAACTGATAACGGAGCCGAAATTGTCATGGAAGACAATTGGGGTTTGAAAAAACTGGCGTACCTGATTGAGAAAAAATCAACAGCGTACTATCACTTGACCGAATACAAATGCTCAGGTGAGGTTATCGGCAAATTAGAAATCGAATTAAAACGTGATGAGCGTGTGATGAGGTTTTTAACAATTAGTTTAAACAAGCATGCAGTAGCGTACAATGACAAAAAACGTGGCGGTGCATTTAACAAGAAGAAAGACAAAGCGGAGGCAGCAAACTAATGGCACAAGACAAAATCCAGTATGTGACTGCTCCCAAGGTGGAGGATAACAGAAAAAAATATTGCCGTTTTCAAAAAAACGGAATCAAATACATTGATTACAAAGACGCTAATTTTTTGTTAAAGTTTATCAACGATCAAGGTAAAATTTTACCTCGTAGATTAACTGGTACTTCTTTGAAATATCAACGTAAAGTAGCTCAGGCAGTAAAACGAGCTCGCCACATAGGTATATTGCCATTTGTAACTGATGGTTTAAAATAAGGGAGGCTAAAACATGGAAGTAATATTAAAACAAGATGTAAAAAAGCTGGGAGAGAAAGATGATATCGTTTCTGTAAAACCTGGTTTTGGCCGTAACTATTTAATTCCTCAGGGTCAAGCTATTTTAGCTACTGAGTCGGCAAGAAAAGTTTTAGCTGAGAACATTAAACAAGCTCAGTTTAAACAAGATAAAATTAAAAAAGATGCTGACGCTACAGCAGCTAAATTAGAAGGTGTTACACTTTCTATTGGTGCTAAAGCTGGCGAAAGCGGTAAAATATTTGGTGCAGTAAACACTATTCAAGTGGCTGATGCATTAAAGAAATTAGGTTTTGAGGTTGACAGAAGAAGAATTACTTTTGAAACTGATGTGAAATTTGTTGGTGATTACATCGCTAACTTAAACTTACATAAAGAAGTTAAAGTACAAGTTCCTTTTAGTGTTGTAGCCGAATAAGCTAATTAAAACATTATTTAAAAATGCTTTCTGTTAATTCAGGAAGCATTTTTTATTTTAGCCCTATTATGCCCGTAAAAAAGAAATCAAAAAGCTCCAATTTCAACTTAAAAACCATAGGTAAATGGGCTTTAAAACTCACTTTTTACTTTATTGGCATAAGTATTTTCTGGGTTCTACTTTATAAGTTTATAAACCCACCTATTACTTACTTAATGGTTCAGCGGGCTTTTGAGCGAAAAGCCGATGATAAAAATTGGAAGATTGATAAAGAATGGAAAGATTTTGACGAGTTATCTTTTAATTTACGAAAAGCGGCCATTGCCGGCGAAGACGCTAATTTTTTACATCATAACGGATTTGATTTTGATGCCATCCAAAAAGCATTTCAAAAAAATCAAAAAGGCAAAAAACTAAGGGGTGGAAGTACCATTAGCCAACAAACTGCAAAAAACGTTTTCTTGTGGCCTGGGCGTTCTTACATTAGAAAAGGCTTTGAGGCTTATTTTACTTTTTTAATTGAGGTTTTTTGGAGTAAGAACCGCATATTAGAAGTTTACCTCAATGTAATTGAAATGGGTGATGGAGTTTACGGCGCAGAAAGTGCTTGTAGAGCCTACTTTAACAAGCCTGCAACCAGTTTACTAAAAGGCGAAGCTGCATTAATCATTGCCGTATTACCTAACCCAAGAAGATGGTCTCCAGCAAAACCAACAGCTTATATCTACCACAAGCAACGTCTAATTTTGAGAAACATGAGGGATTTAGGGAAAATTGAATTTAAGTAACAACATTTTGAGATATTAATTATAAACAAGAGTTAAAAGACTTCATTTATTCTACATCTTGCACCCTTACTTAACATTAGCTTAATGTTAGGCTTACTTTTAATTAACTTTTAGCTAACAACTAGCTAACATTGTGCTAATACTTTTGCAACAACTAATAAAAGCAAAAGTGAAATATTCTATTTTTAAGAGTTTAAAAATTAGCATCCTGCTAATCACCCTTTCAACTGCGGTTTTCGCACAAACGGGTAAAATAATCGGAAAAGTTGTTGATAAAACCAGTGGAGAAACCCTAATAGGTTTAACCGTTGGCATTGAGGGTACAAGCAAAGGTGCATCTACCGATATTGATGGCAATTTTGTAATTGCAAACTTAAGTCCCGGCAAATACAATGTAACCTTTAGATATTTGGGCTACCAGACCAAAACTGTTACTGCTATTGAAGTTAAAGACAATACAGCTTCTCCGCTTAACATTGTGATGGAAGAGTCGGCAAAGCAAGCCTTAAATGAGGTAGTGGTTACCGCTAGTTACGTTAGAGCTTCTGTAAACGGATTGTATGCACAACAGAAAACTAGTGCAAGCATCTCTAGTGGGATTTCTTCTGACGTAATCAAACGTTCACCAGATAAAAACACCTCGGAGGTTTTAAAAAGAGTGAGTGGTGCATCTATTCAGGATAACAAGTTTATTATTGTTAGGGGTTTATCTGACAGGTACAATGCGGCAATGTTAAACAATGCTATTTTGCCAAACACAGAAGTAGATAGGAAAGCTTTTTCTTTCGACATCATCCCTTCCAATTTAATAGATGCTATTGTTGTGAATAAAACTGCTTCCGCAGATCTTCCTGCGGATTTTTCGGGGGGAATTATCCAAATTTCTACCAAAGATTTTCCAGATACTAAATTTGTAAACCTTTCTTTAGGTACATCATACAATACACAATCTACTTTTAAAGATTTTGTTAGCGCCCCAAAAAGCGGTAACGAAGTTTTCGGTTTCTACGATAAAGGGCGTGATATTCCGGCAAACTTCCCATCAAAAGCCGAATATTTAGCTCTACCAAGTCAAGGTCAAGAGAAATTTGAACTATCCAAAGCTTTCACTAATAATTGGGGTTATCATAATGTAAAATCTAAATTGGGTCCAAATTTTCAGGCAAATTATGGCAATAGTAAAATATACAAGAACAATAATAAGTTTGGAGCCATACTTTCTGCATCTTACCGTTATGATGAACGCTTAAAAGACGTTGACCAGATTGCCTATACCGGCCAAAATGTGGGTGATAAGTTTAATGACCAAGTTTACAGCTACAACACTAATATAGGTGGCTTAGCAAATTTCGCTTACGCTTGGGGAAGCAATAAAATAGCGTTAAAAAATATTTACAACCGTGTAATTGAAAGCAAGTTCACCAGCAGAAACGGTATTGACGAAAGCAGTCAGTCTTTCTCTAGAACAGCTGATTATTTACTGCAACGCTCTTTAATTAGTAACCAATTAAGTGGTGACCACTTACTATCTGAAACCAGTAAAATTAAATTTGATTGGAATTTAAACTTTGCAAATACCGACCGTAAAGAACCGGGATTTAAAAGAATGGAATACTCACAAGGTGGTGCATCTGTACAAAGCGGATCAACAGACCCAAGATTTGGAGGTAATTTCTCTTCCTTGCTAAATGAAAATGCTTATGGTGCCGTTGCAAATTTCACGATTCCGGTGAATTGGTTTAAAGACAACAACAAGATTAAGTTTGGATACTTTGGCAATGTTAGAGACAGAGACTTTAGTGCAAGGGTAATTGGATTCATTAGAGATAATCAATTTGATAATTTTGCAGCACTTGCTTTGCCACAGGATCAGATATTTAACCCAGAAAACATTAGACCTAAAGGTTTTGTTTTAGATGAAATCACCAATGGAAGTGATGCTTACAAAGCAAATTCCTTTTTAAACGCAGGTTACTTAATGTTTGATGGCTTTACCAGCGATAAACTGAGAATGAGTGCAGGTGTAAGAGCTGAAAGCTATCGTCAAAAATTAACCAGTGCCAATAATTCAAACACCGCAATTGGCATTGACACCACTTATATCAATGTTTTACCATCCGTTAACGTGATCTATAATTTAACAGAGAAGTCAAGCTTTAGGTTTTCTGGTTCTAAAACAGTTGGTCGCCCAGAGTTTAGAGAGATTGCACCTTTTTCTTTCTATGATTTCAACAAGAATGCTTCAGTTCAAGGTAATCCAAATCTAAAACAGTCAAGCACCATTAATGTGGATTTAGGTTTTGCTACTTACCCGAGCAATGGAGAAGTTTTTTCTGTATCTGCTTTCTTTAAAGGATTTGATTCGCCTATTGAACAAGCTTTACAACTAGGTACTAGTGGACGTTCACTTACTTACTTAAATGCAAAATCTGCTACACTTTACGGTGTGGAGGCTGAGGTACGTAAATCACTAAAGTTTATTGATGACAGATTTAAAAACTTCACCTTTAGCGCTAATGCTTCTTTAATAAAATCTGAAGTACAGGTTTCAAAAACAGTAAATAAAGACGGTGTAAGACCATTACAAGGTCAATCTCCTTATCTAGTTAACACTGGCATCCAATACAACTCTCCATCAGCTAATGGCGCTGGCTTCAGTTTATTATATAACAGAATTGGAAAAAGGATTTGGGCCGTAGGAAATATCCAAGACAAAGATATTTATGAAAATCCACGTAATGTTTTGGATTTCCAGTTCTCTAAAAAAATCGCACAATCACGAGGCGAGTTTAAAATCAACTACAGTGACATTTTAAACAATAAAGGCATTTTTTATCAGGATGCAAACCAAAACGGAAGCTTTGAAAGCGACAAAGATTACGTGAACATTTCTGAAAAATACGGGTCTAGTATTTCTGTAAGTTTTGCCTACACTTTTAAATAATCAAATATTATAATTTATTGCTCGGTTAATAGTTCAACCGTCAAATCACCTAAACAAGCTTGCCAGCATAATGATGCTGGCAAGCTTGTTTGCTTTTACACGCAACACTTAACATTAGCTTAACCCAAACACTTTTGTTATTTAATGTTGTGGTAATCTTTAGCTAACCTACCTCCCCTACTTTTATAAAAAATAAAAACAACAAAAAATGAGAAACTTAAAATCACAATTCTTGGTAGCACCTTTATTAGGTTTATCTGTATTTACAGCTTGTAAAAAAGACGGCACAGACCCAATAACAGAACCAATAGTAGATAATACAGAAGCACTTTCAAATTCATTTTTTGAAAAAGTTGCTTACAAAGGGGCATTTGGTACAACAGACTGGTCAGCAGGTTGGGCTAACTATAACCCTCAAACTACTGACTACCCTGCAACCACAGAAACTTTATCAGGAGAGATTGTAACTAACACTACTTTAGATGCAAGCAAAGTTTACCTTTTATCAGGCTTTGTTTATGTAAAATCTGGCGCTACTTTAACTATCCCTGCCGGAACCATCATTAGAGGTGATAAAATTTCTAAAGCAACTTTAATCATAACCCAAGGTGCTAAAATTGTAGCAGAAGGAACAGTCGCAAAACCAATTATATTTACTTCTAACATTGCTAAAGGATCTAGATCTCCTGGTGATTGGGGAGGAATTATTTTATTAGGTAAAGCACCAAATAATATCCCAGGAGGTACTGGAGTAATTGAAGGTGGAATCAATGTTACTACAGAAGGAAGTCACGGTGGGACAATTGCTAATGATAACTCAGGAACTTTAAAATATGTACGTATCGAGTACCCAGGAATTGCTTTTCAACCAAACAATGAAATCAACGGTTTAACCTTAGGTTCTGTGGGTACAGGCACTACTTTAGACTACATTCAGGTTGCTTTTTCTGGTGACGATTCTTTTGAGTGGTTTGGCGGAACAGTTAATGCAAAACACTTAATCTCTACTTCAAACGTGGATGACTCTTTTGATTTTGATAACGGATTTCAAGGTAAACTACAATTTTGTGTAGCACAAAGAGACAAAACCTTAGCAGATCAAGCTGGACAATCAAACGGAATTGAATCAGACAACTCTGAAGCAGCTTTCACTACCTCTCCAAGAACTCGCCCGGTAATATCAAATATGACTATTGTTGGTCCGGTTGAAAACTTAGCCGCTTTAGCCACTGTAGATGCAAAACACGAACATGCTAACCTTTGGAGAAGAGGTTCTAAAATGGTTTTAGGTAACTCTATATTTATAGGTTTTAAATACGGTTTAAACATCCGCGATAAGGAAACTGGTGATGCTTTAACTGATGGAACGTCTGTAATTTCAAACAACATTTACCAATCTTATGTTGCAAACTTTGATATCCTTGCATCTGGTAATACAGCTTCATTTCTAACTGTAGATTTATTAAAAACCTACTTTACAGCTAAGGGCAACCTAACTTTAACAGAAACAAATTCGCAATCATTATTGAACAGCCCTTATAGCCTAACAGCTCCAAATTTCACATTAAAATCTGGATCTTCTGCTTCAACTGGGGCTCAGTTCTAAAAGAACACATCAACTACCTATAAAACCATTGAAAACAAAGAAGCTTAATCGCGGATTGTAAGTTTCTTAAGTTTGGTTTAGTAAGCGGTTCCACTATTTGGAATCGCTTTTTCATTTTTATAGGGTTTGGATTTTAAACTACGAAACCTATTAGGTTTGAATAATCATTAAATTCTCAAATTAAAAAGAGAAAACGTTATTATGCCAGCTATTAGCCATTGTGGTTTCCCAGTTGTTTTGATAATCTTTATAGTTGCTAACCATGTTATTAAACACAGGTGTTGTTGCATCCACAGTTCCGCTTTTAATCAACTCTTCAAATTCGCTTCTATCTACAGATTTAACCGAATCGCCAACTTTATAAGCAATATTAAACCTATCGAGCAAGTCAATATTGAATTTCTTTTCTAGATCTTGCATTAAATGAACCGACTTATCTATAGAACATCCGCTTGCACCGGCTTGGGTTTCATCAACAATTAACACAATAAAACGGTTATACTTTATTTCAAAACTAGCTTTAAGTGCTTGATTGTGAGCAGACCACGACGTAGTAAAACCTTCAAGGACAGTGTTAATTTCTGCAACTTGAGCTTGATCCAAAGCTTGATTTGATTGGTATACCCATACCCTTGATTCCGGATTTATCATCCCCAAAAATAATTATAATTAGAAAGGTGGCTGGTAAATAATTGTCATATTTTTCATCCAAAAAGTTAATAAGTTGATAAATTCTTTTTATTGGATAGCTTTTTTGCAATAATTTTAATCATGGCTTTAGCTCTTAGTTCAAAAATCATCATTTATGCCCTCTCCTGTTTTATTATAAAACAGGATGACACGTCTTTTACTGAAGCCAAAAATCAAGTTGTAAATCAATATAAACTTTATAGTGCCGAACATGATTTAGGCATTAAGACCAACAGTTTTGAAATATCCGAATATGGTTTTATAAAATACCGGAAAACAGATTCAGCTAATAAATCTGTCCTTTATAGCGTAAAATTAAGCGAATTTAAGGATGCTATTTACTTGGGCGATGAAAAAGCAGGCTGGCTTATAATGAAGTTTACAGATGAAGCAGTGATTTACCAAACCTATAATGATAAAGCAGGTAATGTAGATGAAATGCTTGCAGAAATTAAAATACCTTTAAAAAACATAGCTATAAATGAGATCAATAGTTTCTGTAATGCGCTCAACGTCCTTAAAAACTATTCTTTAAAACCTTAGCAATTTTTAATAGTTTTAAACTATCGGTAATTAAAAAGAGCAATTATGTTAAATTTTCAATTCGGAATTTTATCAGTTTAAAACCCTATAAAACACTTCATTCAATATACCAAGATATGGGTATTTGTTTCCAAATGTGTTTTCCGTATCTTAGCAGTCTCAAAAAAGAATTAAGGATCAACGCTTCAATTTAATGACAATCAAAAAAGGTTATAATCTGTTTTTTATGTTAGCGATACTTATTACTCATACTTTGGTATTGAGTATTTGGTTAGCTGAGGAAGAAACTAACCAAAAGCAGGCTAATTTTAAAGTTGACGAACACAATTCAGAAAGTTCTAATAATGAACTAATAACAGACGAATCGTTTAACAAAGATTCTCTTAAAACTGTTGCACCAACCTTTACTACCAACACTAGCTCGCGTCTTAAGTAATATTTACTAAATCATGAGCAATCGTTTTTAGCTCAGAGAACTTGCACCCCATACACCACCTTATTAGCCACTTACAGTTTATTAACCTTAGCGGTAATTTCGGCAATATCTAAAACCTGAATTTCTTGTTCCTTTTCAAAATGTTTAACACCGTCGTTAATCATAGTCATACAAAACGGACAACCTGTTGCAACCACCTCAGCTTTAGCTTCTAAAACGTCTTCCATACGTTCAACATTTACGTCTTTATTACCTTTTTCTGGTTCTTTAAACATTTGAGCACCACCAGCACCACAACACAAGCCATTAGATTTACAACGTTTCAGTTCAACCAAATCAGCATCTAAAACTTCTAATGCCCTACGTGGAGCTTCATAAATATCGTTTCCTCTACCTAAATAACAAGGATCATGAAAAGTAATTTTCTTACCCTTAAACTCCCCTCCCTCTGCTTTCAGTTTTCCGTCGTTTATTAAGTCTTGGATTAGTTGAGTATGATGTATCACCTCATAATTACCACCTAAACCTGGGTATTCATTTTTTATAGTATTGAAGCAGTGTGGGCAAGCAGTTACAATCTTTTTAATATCATAACCATCTAAAACTTGGATATTGCTCATTGCCTGCATTTGGAAAAGGAACTCATTCCCTGCTCTTTTTGCGGGGTCTCCGGTGCAACTTTCTTCGGTTCCTAATACGGCAAACTTTATCCCTACATAGTTTAATATTTTAGCAAATGCTCTTGTTATACGTTGCGCTCGCTCATCATAACTTCCGGCACAGCCTACCCAAAATAATATTTCTGGTTTTTCTCCATTGGCTACCATTTCGGCCATGGTTGGTATTTTTATATTTTCTGTCATGTTTAGGTGGTTAGGTGGTTAGGTGGTTAGGAAAATAGTTTATTAGTCTTGATTCTTGGCTCTTGCATCTTGAGTCCCCTCTTCAAACCCTTCTGCCCAATTCAATCTGTCTGCTGGAGAATATTTCCACGGTGCTCCGTTATTTTCTACGTTAGAGAACATGGCGTTTAAACTGCCTGTTACATTAGACTCTTCCATTACAGCATATCGTCTTAAATCAACAATAATAGAAAGAGGATCTATATCAATTGGACAAGCTTCAACACAGGCATTACAGCTCGTACAAGCCCAAATCTCCTCACGACTAACATAATTATCAAGCAACGATTTTCCGTCGTCAAAGTCATCCCCTTGCTTCGCCACGCCTTTGCCATACTCTTCTAACCTATCGCGGGTATCCATCATGATTTTACGTGGGGAAAGTAATTTACCAGTTAAGTTAGCCGGACAAACAGAAGTACATCGACCACATTCGGTACAGGTGTAGGCGTTCATTAGCTGAACCCAATTTAAGTCCTTTACATCTTTTGCTCCAAATTTCGCACTTGTATCAGCAGGAGGTGGTGTAAAAGATGGATCTAACATTGCTTTAACCTCGTTGGTTACAGATTCCATATTGCTAAACTGTCCTTTCGGATTTAGGTTGCTATACCAAGTATTTGGGAAAGCCAGTATAATATGGAAATGCTTTGAAATTGGCAGGTAATTTAAAAAAGCTAAAATCCCCAAGATGTGAAACCACCAACAAGTACGCTCAATTAAAACTAAAGTACCTGCATCGGAGGGTAATATACCGAGTAAGAACTGCGAAACAGGGAAACTTCCGGCTAAAACATAATGTCCGTAGCCTAATAATTGCAATTTATAATCGGCCGCGTTCATAGTTAAGAATGCAGACATTAGAAGCACTTCAATAATTAGGATGTAGATAGCATCCCCTTTTGGCCAAGCGGTCATTTCTACACCCGAAAACCTCTTTAATCCAACAATCAGCCTACGAGCAAGAAACACAAGAACCCCTACTAAAACTAAGAGCGCCAAAACTTCAAACGAGGCGATTAAAAAATTGTAAAAGCCTCCCAAAAATGAGAATATGCGGTGGGTTCCAAAAATACCATCGATAATAATCTCTAGTACTTCAATATTGATAATCACAAAACCTACATACACTAGAATGTGCATAATTCCTGCTACCGGCCTCGCCACCATTTTACTTTGACCTAGGGCTACCTTTGCCATTATACCCCATCGTTTAGCAGGTTGATCACTACGGTTGATATCTTTACCTAAATTAATGTTTCTGATAATTTTTTTGACCTGAATAGTAAAAAGAACTACCGCTGATACAAAAGCAAGTGTGAAAATTATTTGTGCAATCATCTAGTTAAGGTTTATAAGGCTAAGATAAAGAATAGGCTTTACAAAAATTACTATGCTTGCATATTATTTTTTATTTAGAGTGATTTAAATTAAGGAGACAGAGTTGGTCAAGGTCTAAAAAATAATTACTTGAAGTTGAGACAATTACAACAAACCCGGAAAATATGATTGAATTTTTTAAAAAAATATTTGGTATTAAGCAAAAAGAACCTACATTTGCAATCCCTAACCGAAAGCAATTTTAATTAGGGAACGGCGGGTGCCTTAGCTCAGTCGGTAGAGCAAAGGACTGAAAATCCTTGTGTCGCTGGTTCGATCCCAGCAGGCACCACATAAAAAGCTTCTTAGATATGTTCTAAGGAGCTTTTTTGTTTTACGGGGTACAGATTTGAGGACAAATATTTCCAATGGTGCCACATAATCTAAATAACAAATAAATCTATTTTATATTTGTATAAATAATATTATTGAATTGAGGATATGGAAGCATGGACTAATGACATTATAGGAGTATCAGAAAGACGATTACTAATTAAAAATGCAATTCTTGGATTTAAAAGTTTATCCTGGGAGTTGCGAAAGGACAAAAAGTTTACTAATGTATCTTTATTGGTAATTTTTTATTTAAAGGGAAAAGAAGCTGTTTTGAGGGCTGATATAATGAAAGCTTTAAAATGTAACTACTCTGATGTAGATAATGCCTTAAAACTTCTTAAATCCCACAATTATATCATTTTTGATTCTTCAGTAGAAATGCGCTTAAATAATAGAATTGCAGTTAAGGCTAAAAGGTATCGGTTATCCTTAGCTGGAGATATATTTGCATGGGATATGGTGGACTATCTACTTAATTAAGTTTTTTTTACAAATATTTTTCTATCATAATTTTATGAATTTAAAATCAATAATCACAGTCTTTTTGATTGCCTGTTGCTTCTTTGTTAACGCTCAATCTAAACCTTTGTTAAATGAAGTAGATAATTTCGCACTAAAAAATTTTCTAGGAAGTGATATAAGTGTAGTGGGAAGAACTACAAAACTAGAATATGGTTTTTATCACACTGATGGAGATTATTTAAGTTTTATTATTCCCGATAAAAAAATCTTTTTTGGTAAGGAAACTACTTCTGTATGGTACAGATTTACAGGAACAAAACTTACAAATTTAACTTTGGCTTTCAAAAACGAAGATATTGTTCAAATAGTCGTTGATATGATGGTTCAATTTGAGGATTTTAAGGCTAAAGGTATTAGCCGGACTTATTATAAAGGATCAAAATATATAATGTTCATTACAACTCTCTCTGATAGTGAAAAAGGACTTGTAATCTGTGATGCTAAAATTTGGCCAGAATGGAAGCAATAAATCATTTGTCAAGTTAATCTTAATATCAATTCCTGTTTCAAAAAAGGTCTAACATCAAATAATACTCCTTTTGCATCTATACGTTTTAACTTCCATTCTAAATTATTCTTGGGGTTGCTTGCCATGTTCCGGCACTTATGCGCAGCTTCATAACCTACAAATCTTTCACTACAAAATTTAGAGTTTTTATTTTGATTTGAAATGTCTTTACCACAGCTTAAACAGTATTTCTTTTTGGGACTATTTGACACTGTATATAAATAGTCAATTCGTAACTTTTTCTCATTTTTATTGCCTGTCAATTCGTACCCTTTTTTATGTAAAAGTCCCTTGATAATTTGATAATGATTCAGCTTCCCAAACCGATGAATTAGTTCAGAAAACTTATATTTCAAATCAGATCTTTTCTTTTTGTTGAAGGATTCCCAACTTCTTGGATTACGACCTTCGGTCAATATTTTTATCTGTGGTTTTGTTAATAATTCCTCGTCAATTACATCATCCACAATAAGGTTACTGTAACTTTCATATAGTTGATTAAGGCACAATTCAATGAAATCTTCATCTAGCAAATCTATCATGAAGATTTTTCCTTTTCTAAGAGATTCCATCTTTAAAATCTTCCTCTCAAATCTTAAGATGTTCGTTTTGGTCAAATCACTATTTTGTAATCCTTTATTGTAAATCTTGATTCCGTATTGTTTTGATTTCGTGTAAACTTCAATTCCTTTGCCTTTACCTACTACTTTCATTCTATTGAAAGAAATACCTTTGTAAGCTATTGTACTATCCAAAAACTCATTTGGATTAAATGGAGTTATTAAATTAAGGCCAATCTCAATATTATGTACTGTTGCAACACTCGGATTTATATTGAATTTTATATTCAAGTCGTTAAAAACTTCGCGTACATCACTAATTTTAAAATCATTGTAATTGTGTTGACCATAGTTCCAATAGTAATGGATACTTCCAGCAATTTCTACTCTTCCTGATTTAAAAACAGTGAATTTTAACTTTTGATATTCAGCAAAATATTTGCTTCTAACTTCCCCTGTCTCGTTATCAAAGCTCCCATTAAAAGAAAGTAGTTTGTTTTTCAAGAGACTTTCCACAATTCTTTTGTCTGAAAGGTTTATCTTTACGAAATCAAACATACGTGTTTGAAAAATTGAACAATTAGAGGATCTTAACGGATCCTCTTTTTTGTTGGTTTAACTTTAGAACCAGGCAATAAAACAGTCTTGCCGAAATGACTATTAATCCGATTGATTAGTATCAATACAACCTCTTTAATCATCTCTTTAGGTTTAAAAAGTCTCTTTTAGTCAATGAATCATTAATGTCAGATATTTTATATCTCACTTTATTGCCTAACTTGAAAGCTATGATAAATCCTTTTTTGGTGTAGTCGTGAAGAGTAGGCAAAGAGATGTCTAAAAGTTCGGCGGTTTCTTGCCGTGTTAAAATCTCTTTAGCAGATTTTGGAATAGATAAAATTGATGCGACCTCAATTTTTACAGTTCTTGAAACACAATCCGCGATGAGTTTTTGAAACTCGTCTGGTTCGTAAGAAGTAGTGATGATTTGATTTGCCATGTCTTATATTTGATTTGCATCAAATTTGGCAAGAACCATCACAGGGAAAAATACGGAGTATGTTTTACCGTATTAAGATGGTATTGAAATTAGGAAAGATCAGTTAAATCAATATTTATTTTGTTCTTTTTCGGCTCAATATTTTTAGCCATATTTTTTGCTAGAGTGCCAACTTCTAAACTTTCGTACCCCTCAATATTGTTTATTAAAAATTGAGCAAGGCTATCAAAACTATTCTCAATTAATGGAGAACCATCATCATTATATTTAGTTTTTAATTGACGTAATACTGAAAATAAAACAGTCTGCGTACCTTTCCATTTTAATTTTACAGTTTTTGAATCACTCGCTTTTTTAATTGTAATCTCTTCAGGATATAATTGATTTTTAATATATTCAAGCATATTTTCTAAATGAAAAACTATATCAATAGCGCTTGAAAACAAACTTCTAAAAATGGTTTCTTCTCTTAGATACTTTTGGAGTGAAAAGTCAGCCTTAGGAGCCTCTTTCTTATTAATTATTCTATTTACCATTTCCAACTCTTCAGACCATACGTCGAATTGGCAAGCAACACGAATAGTGTGTACTTCGTCGCTTACCTCTGAGAGCAAATGAAATAGATATTTTTCTGAATTTCTATCATCTAATTCTATGAGATTATACTTTATTTCATTTTTTAAAGCTTCTTCAATTTGGAATCTATCATTATCAATTAACAATTTTATTTCCCTCTCTTCTTGCTCTGTAAGGTTTGGTTCCTCATTTTTTAAATAAATATCAAATCGGTCTTTTAAAAAAACAACTTCATCGAATACAGAACATACTTTTTTTGTAATTTTATTTATCTTTTTAAATTCATCATAACATATTTCTCTCATTCCGTGGATTATAAAAAGTAAATTATTTAGCCATTTAAAAATTATCAGTTTGTTATAATTTTATTTTTTTTACGCACTTGCACATCGGAGGTTATAATATACATCGGAGGGCATAAAAAACCATCCCCAAACTTGTTTTAGTTTGACGGGGTGGATCATTTTTAAATGCTGATATTCGATTCTTGAATGTTTGCAAGCTTATTTAAGATGACTTTATCGATAATCTGATTGAATGCTGTTAACTCCTCAAAAAAACCAATCTTATCTTCGTCCAACTCTGCTCCCCTTATCATTTCAGAAAAATTATCTTCCTGAAGTTCTTTCATAGCTTTTAGATCAGCAAATCCCATTTGACTGATCTTTGATTCATAAATTTCTAATTTCATCTTTAATTGTATAAACTTTAATGATTAATTGAATTGATTTTTACCACTGTTTTAAACTACCATCATTAATGGTTGTGACCTCCAATGCTCCTGTAATTTCATAGCATGTTCCTTGGGTGTTACTCTTATGTACTTCATGAATGAACTTTCTGTGGTATGGGTTGTAATAGCCATTATGCTAATCGTTGGAAAACCTGCTAAATACATATTGGTAGCAAAACTACGTCTTGCGGTATGACTTGAAATTAACTCGTGTTTTTTAACTTGTTTATGGACCAACTTTCCGGCCTTAGTAAATGAAATTGAAATGGGTTCGACAAAGCCAGCTTTTTCACACACCTCTTTAATGTAACTATTCATTTTTTGATTACTAATATTTGGAGGTAGGCTGTTTTCAGTCATTCCATTATATTTATTCATAATCTTTCTAACATAATCATGGATAGGAATAATTACCTCTTTGCCTGTCTTTTGAGTCTTAATTGTTAAAAAATCTCCTTTTATGCACTTTGGACTTATGTCTGAGAAATCCGAGAACCTTAACCCTGTCCAACATCCTACTAAAAATAAATCCCTAACCTTATCAAGCCTTGGAGCTTCACTAAGGTCTAACTCATACAAAGTCTGTAATTCGGATTTGTTTAAATACACCGTGTCAGCTACTTCATTTTTAGCCATGAACCTTTTACCGACAAGAGGTTTACAATCAAAATTCCTTGAAATAGCTTCGTTTGTTATTGTCTTAAGGATTCTGATATGTTTTGAAAGAGAATTTGTAGTATATCTAAGATCAAATGTCATGTAATCCTTAAACTCCTCAAAAAACGCTAAGTCAATAGTATTGAAATTCAAATCATTCCATTTCTTTTTCTGTTTGAATGCCAAAAGATTTTTTTTAAAAGTCTTATAAACTTTAATAGTGTTGGGACTTACCGGCGCACCTTTGTCGTTTAGCCTTTTTCCCATCTCGCTTTCACTGATAAACAATTCTGTAAACGATAAGAGATCCAAATCTTTATTTTCACTAATCTCGTTGGACTTATTTAAAATATCTAGAATGATGTTTTTTATCTTCCCCTGAGAGGGTTCTTGTTGATTATTTTCATTCAAATACTTGGTGTAAGCATTCAAAATCAAAGATTTTTTGTTTGATAAGCTTGTATTAAACTCAGCAAAATCATCTTTAGGAAAAGCTTTTTGTTTTTCTTGCTTCCAATTACTCGGCTTAATTCGAGCAATTGTACAGACCTTAATTCTACATTTATTATAAGTAAAATAAAGAATCAGACCTGTTTTCTCCGCGGATTTTGAATCCCTAAGGTAAAAATTGACTTCTTGCATACTATGAAAAATTGAACATTCAATTTTACACAATATATTTTATGAGTACAAATTTGAGGACAAATATTTTTTATTCACTTTAATTTAGTTTAATCTGTTTTACTTTAAATACATGTCAATATACTTGCACAACGTTATTCTTTATCTGTAGTTGCCTAATCATATATATAGGTTCGAGTACAGCAGGCACCACACCCAAAACAGAAAGCCTCACAGAAATGTGAGGCTTTTTTTTCGTTTAAATATTGTTTAATATTATTTCTTTAAAGTATTTTTAAATACAGTTTCTACTATTATTTTTGTAGTTTGGCATACCAAAATTCAGGCTGTGTTATTAATTATTTTTTGCGAGTAATAACTGGTTTTTACCAAAAAATATGCAACAGAAAGTTTTAATTATGATACCATGTTATAACGAGGCAGATGCGCTACCGTTATTACTTAAAGAACTTTTAGCACTTAAACTACCTGCCTATCAACTTACGTTTTTGGTTATAAACGACTGCTCTAAAGACAATACTTTTGAAGTTGCCAAAAAGTTTCCAATAAAAGTTTTAGATCTACCTACCAATTTAGGCATTGGTGGTGCAGTACAATCTGGCTTAAAGTATGCAAAAAACAACGGCTTCGATATAGCTATACAATTAGACGGAGACGGACAACACCCACCCGATCAGATTATAGAGCTTTTAAATGCTAGAGAAAAGTTTGATGCTGATTTAGTTATTGGGTCTAGATTTTTGGATAAAAAAGGATTCCAGTCTTCCTTTATGCGAAGAATTGGAATTAAATACTTTTACCGACTTAATCAGCTATTAACTGGTAATAATATTTACGATAGCACTTCTGGCTTTAGATTAATGGGAGCTAAGGCTATTAACATTGCTGTTAATTATTATCCAGATGATTACCCAGAGCCAGAGTCTTTAGTTACTTTTTCAAAAGCTGGTTTAAAAATCAAAGAAGTTCCAGTTGTTATGAGCCATAGATTAGGTGGTGTATCTTCAATAAGTAACTCTTCATCTTTATACTATTGTGTTAAAGTAACAATGAGTATGCTCTTCTCTTTTATTCGTAAACCTAAATAAATTATGATGTCTAGAATTCAACTTATTACAATCATTATTAATGTTCTCTTTTTAATTTATATATCAAGGTTAATCATAAAAGGCAAACTGAGAGAAGAGTATGCAATAGTTTGGTGGGTATGTACTGGTGTTTTATTGCTATTTGCCTTATGGACTCAGGGCTTAGATATAATGTCTAATCTATTTGGCGTATATGAACCGGCAAACCTTGTGTTTACAGGTTTTATCTTTGTAATACTTACTTATTTACTTCATTTATCTGTTGTAAATTCAAAATTGCAAAGAAACATGACAACTATTACTCAAGAGTTGGCTTTGCTGAAAGAAAAGACAGATCAAAAAGCAGAAGATTAATTTATTTATCCATTTCAATTTATTGGCTTAATGAATCCAAAGAATAAAAACATCATCATTTTTGCAATTTGTATTTTAGTAATGCTGGTAATTGCATACGCTAATCATTTTCAAAACACCTTTCATTTTGATGATTTTCACGCAATTGTTGATAATGTACACATCAGAACCCTAAACAATATCCCTAAGTTTTTTCATGATCCTTCAATGTTTAGCGCAGATCCTGCACATTATGGTTTACGGCCCGTTATAACTACTTCGCTTGCTATTGATTATTGGCTAGGAAACAGCTTAGATCCTTTCTATTTCCATTTGTCAACATTTATATGGCATATATTACTGTGTGTTCTGTTGTTTTTAACATACAGAAAACTATTAAACATTTCGTTTAGCCATCATTGGATAGGGTATTGTGCACTATTTGCAACGGGTTGGTTTGCCTTGCATACTGCAAATGCTGAAACAATTAATTATATAATCTCTAGATCTGATGTGCTATCTACATTTTTTATTTTAGCGTCTTTTTATATTTTTATAGCCTATCCAGAAAAAAGAAAATGGTACTTATACATTATTCCTGCAGTTTTAGGAGTATTTGCTAAAGAGACGGTACTAGTACTCATCATTTTATTGTTTTTCTATATCAACTTATTCGAGAAGAAACTTTCTATTGCAGATTTGTTTCAAAAAAACAACTTTAAAAAGGTATTAAACACCATTGTAACGTTGTTACCGATTCTATTTGTGGTGATTGCAGTACAAGTTTATACATTATCTAAAATTGACTCCATACCCGGCATAACTAATCCTTATGGATATTATTGGTTAACCCAGTGCTATGTTTGGTTGCACTATTTTACTTCTTTTTTCTTACCAACAAGTTTAAGTGCAGATACGGATTGGAAAGTTATTTTAACAGTATTTGATGCGAGGATAATAGCGGGTTTACTTTTCGTTGTTCTTTTAATCGTTGCAATTTTCAAGACTTCTAAGAAGGTTGAAACCAAGCCAATTTCTTTTGGTTTAATCTGGTTTGCAGCATCGTTACTACCAACTTCGTTGGCTCCTTTTGCTGAAGTAACAAATGATCATAGAATGTACTTTGCTTTTGTAGGTTTATCATTAAGCGTGGTAACCTACATTACGCAGTGGTTAATGAAGTATGAAAAACAAATTTCATCAAGTAAAATCAATAAAATTTTAATTGGTGCTGTAGCGTTCACTGTTTTAAGTTTAAACGCTTATGGGGTACATCAAAGAAATAAAATATGGAAAACAGAAGAATCTCTTTGGTATGATGTAACTATTAATAGTCCCTTAAACGGAAGGGGTTTAATGAATTATGGATTAACCCAAATGGCTATTGGAAATTACACAACAGCTTTAGAGTATTTTAATAGGGCCTTAGAATTTACTCCAAATTACAGCTCTTTGTATATAAATATTGCAATAGCCCAAGGAGGTCTTAACCAATTTGTTGATGCCGAAATCAATTTCAAAAAGGCAATATCCTTAGCCCCAAAGTCTTTTGGTCCATACGCTTATTATGCTCGTTTTCTGAACCAAAAGCTTACAGATAGAGACAGCGAAGCAAAAAAAATGGCAGAGAAGGCAATGACCTATAATCCAAACTCTTTACTCAACTTAAATGTTTTAATGTCCATTTATAACAACCTACAGCTATGGGATGATCTAAAGAAAGTTGCAAACCATACTTTATCTATTTTACCAAATGACACAAATGCGCAAGCGTATTTATTAGCGGCTACAAATAGAACACCTTTTAAAAGTTCATCATCTAAAGGGACATCTGTAGAAAAGCCAGTGACTGCAGAAGATTACCTTAATCTAAGTTTAACTTTATATAATGATGGAAAATTTGAAGACTGTATTGAAGCTTGCAAGTCTGCCTTAAAACTAAATCCAAATTATGCAGATGCCTACAGTAATATGGGTGCAGCTCATAATATGCTAAAACAATGGGGTGAAGGAATTGATGCCTGTGAAAAAGCATTAAAAATAGATCCTAATCATAAATTAGCTAAAGGAAACTTAAATTGGGCACTCAGAAAAAAGCAATAACTACTTCACCATAATAGTTACACCTATCAATACTATAAATGCGCCAATTACCTGTTGCAGGTTTAGCTTTTCATCTAAAAAATAATAATTAGCTAATAAAACAAATATCAGGGACAAAAGCGTAGCAAAAGTGGTTATAGATGTTGAAGCATTGGCTAATTTTGGAATTTTAAGCAGAGAATTATTAATCATGATAAAGCTTACCCTACTGAAAATTGCAAAAATCATGGCTAAAATAAACTTCCAGCTTAAAAGTAATCTGACAATATTACTTAAGTTAAATAGGTTCCCTGAAATCAATGATCTATCGCCTAATAATACTATAGAGATTGTGTTCGCCACACAAAATATTAAAATCCAAAATATAAATAAAAACATATTTTAGTAAAACAAACTATTATGATTGAATTGAATTATAATCCTACCGAAAAACTATCCGTTAGAAAACCAGTAGAGCGAGTAAAATACATCACAAATATATGTATAAATAAAAATATTTTGGATCTAGGGTGTTTTGATGAAACTGCGTTAATTAAAGAGAATTCTACCAATTATCTGTTTGAACAAATATCTAAGGTTTCTGCACTGCATATTGGGGTAGATAACTCCAAACTTTTACCTCCGGAGGGCTTAGTTTTTAGCGAAACTGCAAAGATTTTGCAAGGAGATATTTATGATTTAAACCAACTTGGATTACAACAATATAATTTTGATGTGATTGTAGCTGGCGAACTGATAGAGCACTTGCCAAATACCCTTCAGTTTTTTTTAAATCTAAAAAGAGACTTTGATGGAAAAAGAATAATCTGCTCTACACCCAACACCACCTCGTTTTCTAATATGCTTTTAGCTCTTTTTAAAAGAGAGTCTTGCCACAAAGACCATTACCAAGTATATTCCTATAAAACATTAAATACGTTATGTAAAACGGCTAATTTTAAAAGCTGGCAAATTATACCCTATAATGTTAAATACACAGAAATGATTATGAGAACTGGCGGCTTAAAAAAGCAAGCGGTACAGTTATCAGAAAAAGTAATTAATGGAATAGAATACCTGTTTCCGTTAACGGGTGGTGGCTATATTTTGGATATTGAAATCTAAAAAACTCGGTTGCTTTTATAGCCCAATGAATACACTTTGGTAATCAGCTTTGCCAAAGTTTTTCCCCACATCAATTCAAAGATTTGCAACTCTTCTTGTTGCCTTTTTCCGTTGTTAATCTGGCTAGTAGTTTCAGAATCTATATGGATTCTATGTTTCATGAGCTTTTTATTAATAAATAGAAACGAGCCCTCTCTTTTTGAAATCTCTAGCCAGGCATACCAATCTAAAGCACAAGTATATTCAGTAGAAAAACGAAACTCATTTTGCATAGCGCCCATGTTTATTGTTACCGCTGGGCAACAAATAGGGTCTCCAAACAATAAAATTGATTTTTTAAAAAATTGACTTTTCAAACGCTTTGAGATAACAATTGGTAGGAGTAAAACCGATTTCACTAGGGCGTTTAAAGAAAAACCTCTATCCTCATTATTTACTAAATCACTATAATTTGTAAAAGCGATTAAAACATCTTCGCCCCCTCTCTTTTCTATTTCTTTTAAAATATGTTCACTGTAAGTGCGCTCGTATATATCATCTTGGTGCGCAATAGTTACCAATGAATGGCTTGCTTTAGAGAGCGCAAAGTTCCAATCGGTTGCTATTGAGCTTGGCTCATTACTAATGTGATATGCTAAATCATATTTCTTTGCAATATTTTCTATAAATAGTGAAGGTGTTGAAGTAGTTAATACAACCTCACTTTTAATAGTTTGATTAATTAAACTTTGGATACAACTTTCTAAATACGGAGAGTTCTTATAAGCTGGTATAACAAAAGAGTGTTGTCGCATTTTGGCATTAATTTATCATGTAAAGATACATTTCATCAATTAATCTCCACTTAATTGCTAGGTATATCTCGACTATTTCACGTTTGTATGTCATAATATAAGCTCAGCTTTTTTAAACCCATTATATTCTCTATTTTAGTATAAAAGAATAATTACAAATGAACTTATTTGCTTTTTTATATAAAAGTACCTATAGCTTAAACTTTAAAAGTTTATCGGCATACGTTCTTGATTGCTCTTTTCTTAACAGCAACAAAGCCTTTATACATTAACCCCTGCTAAATCCCAAAGCAGGGTAAGTCACCCAAAACTCTTCATAAATTCATCTAACCTGTTGGTTAAAAGCTTTTTTATTTAATAGGCATATCTGTTTACGGACTTGCTTATTTTTTGGGACGCAATAAAAAAAACTAATAATACCGACAAGATAATACATAACAAAATGTCAGAAAGTATAATAGCAACAAATCCAAAAAATATAGTTTTAACCACTGGAGTCTACGATTTAATAAAAGACCATATCAGAAAAAGACAAGTAACACCGCAAGAAGAAGCAGTGTTAACTCTACAGTTAAAGAATGCTGAGCAGGTTTTAAGAAAAGACCTACCTGAAGGGGTAGTTACTGTTGATACTCGTGTAACGATAAAAAATCATAACATAAACGAGGAAAAAACTTACGTTTTTGTTGGGCCTCATAAAGCCAAAAGAAAAAATAAAACTGAATCTATTTTAACCAAACTAGGGTTAGCCTTAGTTGGTTGCAAAGTAGGTGATGAAATTAACTGGATATTAGAAGGTGAAGAAAGCAAAGTGGAAATTATAAGCGTAGAAAATATCGCTTAAAAACTTAACAGTCAGCACCTCATAGATAAGGTGCTGATTGTTTCACTTATTTTTGGTTTGCGATTTGCTATGAAAAATAAAACCTGCAACATGAAAACCGAGAAAGACAAAAAAGCCATACAAAAAGGCGAAAACCTTATTGAAGAACAAGTCCAAAACACCAAAAAACTAAATTTGGGATTAGATGCTGATAGTTCATCTAAACATCATCATCGTTCAAACTCTAAGTTTGATGGATTTATTAATCCTAAAGAGCCGTCGAGGCTGGATGAGAAGTAAAAACCATCTTTAGAAACAAAGTATATCAGTTATTGAAGTCTAGGTTTTTGTCAACAAACGGAGCTTATAAACACAAAAGCCCCACATTTCTGTGAGGCTTTTAATCTTGCTCCCAAGCCTGGACTCGAACCAGGGACCCTCTGATTAACAATCAATTTCCAAACGTTGTTTTTTATTACCTATTCTTTTATTTGTTTAAAGAACTTTAAAGTGAATTTTCGGCAATTATTCTTGCTTTTATTTCCTATTTATAGTGTTTGTTTTTTCTACGCAATCATTTTCGAGTGTTCAATGCAGTTTCATACTTTTCATACGATTTACAATCGGGAGCTTACATATTATTCTAAATATGACCTATTTAATTTCTAACACTAATTACTATAAGAATAGGGTACTTCTCTGCTAATCGCACCTGCCTTATTAGGCACAGGTATCATTTCAAAATTAATTGTTGCCCCGTTTATTAATTCACGATGACTTAACCAATTTTTTTTATAAAACTTATTACCAACCTTTACCGATTTAATATATTTATTCTCATCATTATTATTAGGTGCATTTATAATAATCTTTTTACCATTTTCGAGGTTAATGGTCACTTTTCTAAATAATGGCGCACCTAAAACATATTGGTCTGTGCCTGGCGTTACCGGATAAAACCCAAGTGCCGAAAAAATATACCAGGCTGAAGTCTGTCCATTATCTTCATCTCCACAATAGCCATCAGGGCTAGCTTTATAAAGCTTATTCATCACTTCTCTAATCCAGAATTGGGATTTCCAGGCCTGGCCAGAATAATTATACAAATAAATCATGTGTTGAATAGGCTGATTACCATGTGCGTACTGCCCCATATTTACAATTTGCATTTCTCTAATTTCGTGAATTACCGCGTTATAATAACTTTCGTCGAATATAGGTTCCATCGTAAATACAGAGTCTAGTTTGGCATTAAATTTATCTTTTCCCCCCATTAAATTAATAAGACCCTGCACATCCTGAAAAACCGACCAGGTATAATGCCAGCTATTGCCTTCTGTAAATGCATCACCCCATTTAAATGGATTAAAAGGATTCTGAAAATTCCCATCTTTATTTTTCCCTCTCATTAATCCTGTAGATTTATCGAAAAGGTTTCTATAATTCTGGCTTCTTTTTTCAAATAAACTAATTTCACTTTGAGGCCTATTTAATGCTTTAGCCAACCGATAAATTGTAAAGTCGTCATAAGCATATTCTAAAGTTCTAGCTGCGTTTTCATTGATACCTACATCGTAAGGAACATAACCTAAATCATTGTAATATTTGGCACCTTTGCGCCCTACAGAACTTAATGGCCCTTCATTTTCGGCACTTTTAAGCATTCCTTCATATAATAGGTTAATATCATAACCTCTTATCCCTTTCAAATAAGCATCGGCCACAATAGATGCAGAATTAGCACCAATCATGCAGTCTCTATGGCCAGGACTGGCCCACTCTGGTAACCAACCACTTTCCTTATAGGCATTTACCAAACCTTCCATAACCTGTTTATTAAATTCGGGTTTTAACAAAGTCATTAATGGTGATTGAGCCCTAAATGTATCCCAAAAACCATTATCAGTAAACATATAACCTGGCAACACTTTTCCGTTATAAGGGCTGTAATGCATTACTTTCCCGTCTTTATCAATCTCATAAAATTTTCTTGGAAATAACATGGTGCGGTACAAGCAGGAGTAAAATGTAATTAATTGATCCGTTTTGGCTTCTTCAATTTCTATACTACTTAACTCTTTATTCCAAATAGATTTAGCCGCTGCTTTGACTTGATCAAAGTCTCTATTCCCAATTTCATTTAAATTCAGTTCTGCCTGATCATAACTAATAAATGATGAAGCTACTTTAGCATTTACTTTTTCGCCTTTTTTAGTTTCAAATTGAAGAATTGCTCCTGCATGATTACCTTCATATTCCAGTTGTTTTACAATTTCTTTAGAGTTATAGATAAAGGTGTTTTTGAAAGGTTTATCAAACTGGATTACAAAATAATTTTTAAAATTACCCGGTACACCGCCCGCATTTTTAGTGTTATATCCTATCACTTTATTTTCTGATGGAATAATTTTCACATAGGATCCTTCATCAAAAGCATCTATAATGACATTTGCATTTGCTGTTTCCGGAAAAGTGAATCTAAAAGAAGCGGCTCTTTCTGTTGGCGCTATTTCGGTTATCACTTGATGATCCGCCAGGTAAACACTATAATAATAAGGCTTAACCACTTCTGCTTTATGTGAAAACCAACTGGCTCTTTCATCTTCATTAAAAACTACTTTACCTGTGGTAGGCATAATGGAAAACTGGCCATAATCAGCTATCCACGGACTAGGTTGATGTGTTTGTTTAAATCCTCTAATCTTATCTGAATTGTAAGTATAGAACCAACTGTCGTTTAATTTAGCTGTTTGTGGCGACCAAAAATTCATTCCCCATGGTAACGCTATAGCAGGATAAACATTCCCGTTTGAAAGTTCTCTTTTAGTATCTGTACCAATCAATGGATTGACAAAATCTACAGGACTATCATTTTTTTGAAGTAACTGTGCATTTCCAATTAAAGGATTAGCAAATAACTGCGCTAAAGATATAATAGCACTATACAAAATAATTCGTTCTCTTTTCATTTCTCTTAATTCCTTTGACTCGATAAAGCTATTCACAAAAAAAGCACATTCATTTTAAGGATTATAACCATAAAGTGACAAGGCCATTTTAAATAAATATTATTTTAAAAAATTACTAACTGCTCCTAGTAAAGCAGATGCTTCTCCTAAAGTTGTTATTTTAACAGGCACTTCTAAAGCTTTTAAATATGGCATAAAATGAGTAGAAGCTTTAGCTATATTACCCCCAATAATGATAGTTTGCGGATTAAAAACTTTAATTTTATTTTTCAATAACAAACATAAATTTGTTCCAAACTCTTCAAAAATTTGTTTGACTATTACAGCATCTGCTTGTTCGCAGATGAGCTTTACACTGGCAATACTTTCGCCGGTTAATTCTTTATAACGTTTCAGAAACCATCTGGTAGAAAAATAATCTTCCGCTTGACCATCTTTAAATTCTGAACACCATAATTCTGCATCGCTCACTTCCCCATCTAGAGAAACTACAGATCCTAGACCTGTACCTAAGGTTAAGCCTAGTATATTTATATTTTTTGGCGCTTTGCCTACAAAAATTTCTCCTTTAAGAAAACATGAAGCATCATTATCAAATAAGAAATTTTCTATGGGTAGATTAAGGGCCTCAGCTAATTTTTCTTTAACATTTGTTTGGTAAAGATTGTCGTACTTTCCCTGGTCTTTAATAAAACTAATCCCCTTTTCGTAATCAAATGGGCCGGGTAATGCCAATCCAATTTTATTTACTTTTTCTCCTGTTAAGGCAATGGATTTTTTTATAGCTTCTGCCCAGCAATCAATAATTTGAAGAATAGAACCACTTGCGTCCAATTTTTCCCTTACATAAGAATGGCTTAAAAGCACTCTTTTTCTTGTATCAACTACTGATAATGTAATATGAGACCCTCCTATATCAGCTCCTAAAATATAATGATTGTTATCTTTCATAAATTTGAATGATAGCTGTTTAATCCTTAAACAACTATTTTATCATAAACTATCCACATAAAGAGGGAGAGCATTCTTAGTTATTAGAATGCTTCTCCCATAAAATATGATAAGAACTATTAGTTGAATATTAATTTAACTGATTGTTGAAGTCCAGCACCACTTACATTTAAAACATGTAATCCTTTAAATGAATGATTACCTGTTTTTACAGTTATTAAATCCTCTCCCTCTGTTATAATAACTCTTTTCTTAAGCACTACTTTTCCAGAAACATCAATTAAAGAAATATTTAATTCACCTTTAGATCCATTTAGTTTGATATTAAATTGATCTGTTACATAAGTAGGATAAACAGAAACACCTAGTTTTTGGTCTAATGCGTAATTTAAAGTTCTTATACCGAAATCGTTAACTTTCCCATCGTGATCAAACTGCAATAATTTGTAATAATTTACACCATTTGAAGGGCTAGGATCTATAATAGAATAAGTTGCTGCTCCTTGAGATTTAACTGTTTTAATAGAAATAAAATCAACGCCGTTTGTAGAGCGCAATACTTCGAAATGAGAATTATTAGTTTCTGTTAAAGTTTGCCAAGATATACTAGCCTGATTAGTCTTAATACCTGCTGTGAAATATTTTAGGTTTACTGGCAAAATATTCGGATTGTCGGAGAATACGATGTTATCTATTTTGGTTGCAAGTTGAACATTTGAAAAGAAATAAATTCTGAAATAATTAATAGCAGTTAAATCAGCTCCACCATCACTTTCATTTGCGTCACTTAATTTCAACACCACTTTATTCCAGCCATTATTTAACTGATTTAATACTTGTTGATCAAAAACCCAGTTATACTCCTTTCTATCTCCACCTTTATCACTTGATATTTCTACCTGGCCTCCATCACCATTGTTAATATATTGATCCTTATCAGCAATATAAAACCAAAACGACATATAACCATCGTTTTTTGTGACCCCTGTATTGAAAACTTCTGTACCTGGTAAAGTTTTCTCGAAACGCAAGTCGTTGCTACCTCCGTTATTAGAAAGGGAGGCTTCTCCTTCTTCGAAGCTATTTACATCCAAAGTCAAATTACCGTTCCAGTTACTTAAACTTTCAGCATTATCGAAAGAATTTGAACCGCTTGAATAAAATACAATATTGTCAATTTTTGTAATTACAGATTCACTCAAAAACATATAAATTCTAAAGTATTTTATTTGACTTAAGTCTATAGCATCTGCATCTGCATTTCCCTCACTTAATTTTAAAATTATTTTATTCCACCCGTTTGATACGTTAAATTTTGAAAAGGTTTGGTTTACACTCCAGTTTAGCTCGAATTTATCACCTTGATTATGTTCACTCCTTATTTCAATTTGGCCATCGTCATTAGTTAGCTTCGAAACATCAGAAATATAAAGCCAGAAAGACAAATAACCATTTTCTATGGTTACGTCAGAGTTTACACCATTATCAGAATTCCATATAAAACGTTCTGTATAGTTTCCCGTTATAGAAAGAGAACCATTACCTTCTTTCTTTTCAAGATTATCAACGTTAAGCTGGCCTGTACCATTATCCCAATTGGTTACATTATCACAGGAATTAAACACCGTACGTGTTTGTGCAAATAAATTTGCTACCATCATGGTAGCAAATAAAAGTGTTAAGTAAGTTTTTTTGTTCATAATACTAAATTCTAAGGGTTTATATTGATTATTAATAAGTTATCATCCAAAGTTTTGAAGGTTTATCCGTCATGGCCAATTCTAAAACCCCACCCGCTAATAATTGTTGATGTGTGATTTCAGGAGCAACTAAAGCCTTTCCGTTAAGCTTTGCAGATTGGATATATTTATTGCTCTCAGACAAATTCATACTTTTAACCGTAAAAATTTTTCCATCAGCTAGGTTTATACTTGCCTTGTCAAAGAATGGGGTTCCTATACTGTAAACAGGCTTACCCGGTGTAACAGGGTAAAAACCTAATTGCGAAAACACCACAAAAGAAGACATTCCACCTCCATCCTCATCACCAGGAATACCCATGAGATCGTTCCTAAACCATTGCCTAATTAAGGTCTTCACACGTTTTTGAGTTTTCCAGGCAGCACCAGCATAATTGTACAAGTAAGGAATATGTAAAGACGGTTCATTAGCCATTGAAAATTGACCAACATTACCCGTATGATCTGGCAATTGGGAATAAAAATCGAATTTAGATTTTCCAAGAGGCTGATTGAACATATCATCCAATGCATTAATAAATGAAGTATTGCCACCCATCAGGGATATTAAATCGGGAATGTTGTGTTGCACATCCCAACGATAGATCCAACCGTTATTTTCACCATAGGCACCTCTGGCACCCTGTCCACCAGAAAACACATAATCAAAAGGTTCTATAAATTTACCATTGGCATCCTTTGGATGAAAAAATCTGGTTTCTTTATTAAACAGGTTTCTGTAATTTAAAGATTGCTGAATGAATTTTTTATAGTCATCATCATAACCTAATATTTTGGCAATTTGTGCCAAGCACCATAAATCATAAGCAGTACCCAACGTAACGGCAACAGGCTGCCTCCGTTCAAAATCATTAACCTCAGGAATTGTTTCTTTTTCTCCATCAGCTAATGCCGGAATATAACCATAGGTTTTGAAAAAATCATCTAATTGCCCTGCAGGCATGCCAGACCATGGAGCTAATGTTTTCTCTGTTATAGCACCTTTAGCAGCGCTATAAGCTTCCTTTAAATCAAATCCTCTAATTCCTTTTTGATAGGCATCCAAAATGGTGGCTACACCGTGGTTAGAGTTCATTCTGCGACTATCGCCATTAATCTCGGGAAAGGTTGGCAACCAAAAATTGCTCATTTGCTGTGACATTCTTATAAAAGAATTAAGAATGTCATTTTCTTTCTTTGGATCAATAAGGACATTTAGCGGATGATGAGATCTATAAGAATCCCATATCCAATCGTCAGTATAGAAAGGAATGCCATTATCTGCATGCACTTTCCCATCAAAAGCTGAGAAATATTTTCCGCCTTCTGATATTTTAACCGGTCTTTCTAATGTGCGGTATAAAGAGGTATAAAATATTGTTTTATCGTTAAGGTTTTTGGTTTCTACCTCAATTTTAGACAATGCATCATTCCATTTTTTATACCCTAATTCTTTTACCTTTTTTAAATCGAAACTACTTATTTCCCTTAATAAATTAACCTTTGCCTGCTCATTACTAATAAATGAGATACCATATTTAAAAGAAATACTGGTAGTTCCGGGTGGAAATCTTAAATCTATACAAGCTGTTTCTCCTGTACTTGATAGTCCGTTTTCCCAATTCCCTTTGTTTAAAACTTGTATATTTCTGGGCATAATATGAGGTATTGCATAAATATATACCCATGTATTATTTCCAATATCCTGTTTTGCGACAAGGCTATTGCCATCCCATATTACAGTACCATTTGTAGCATTAAAACGTAGGTGCGCATTGTTAGCTTCTAAAAAATCAAATTGATAAATAGCTGCCTGTTCTGAAACTGCATAATTAACTTCAATCTGTGCCTCATCTAAATAAACTGAATAGGCATAAGGTTTAAGATTTTCGTTATCGTAACTATAGTTTAATACGGGATGATTGTTTACTGCTGAATTACTATACGGACTTAAATTAAAAGCTGATTTTCCGCGATGGCTGGTAATTATTAAAGGCAAACCATGCAGCCTGTCTCCTGTAAAATCATCCCGTTGAGGATATACCCTAAGCAAGCTATTAGGGATATGAATGGTAGGGAAAGTTGGAACCAGTAAATGACTTATGTTACCCATATAAGGGTTTACAAAATCAACAGGAGTGAGTTTATTTTGCCCGCTAACTTCGCCTTTTAAAAGGCATGAGAAAGCCATAGCAACTGTAAATATTTTTACAATTCTTTTCATTATTACTATATATTTTGGAGATATATTATTTATACCAAGTGTGCTTTCCTACTATTTTTGCAGTATGTCTGTCTGTTAAATCTCTAATACTGTTCACGTCGGAAACAGTTTTATCTAATCTCCAGCCAGCTACTAAATCAATTTCAGATCCTGTAACACTCAAAGGGTCATTTTTAATAAGGTTTAATTGGGTTCCATTTTTAACCGAGTTCCAGATATGAACATGTTTCATTCGACCATTGGTACCTTTACTAGAAGGTGCAATAGATCCATCAAAATTTGTGAAGTTAAATCCAATTAAATTGGTTTTTAAATTTGGTGTAAAATTGACTTCAATCCTATCTTCTTCTTTAATCAATACACCATCGATATACATTTTAAAAGTTTTTGGATTAGTATCCACATTATTTTGTTTATTTGGATTCCAAACAAAAGCTAGATGGCGCCATTGGCTTGATGCACTATAAGTATATCCTGGTTCATATAAACCATTTTGTCCTAAAACGTAGGTCATACGAATATTTGACGCACCGCCTTCACCGTAATAGTTAACCCCCCATCCATAACGGTATCTATCTGGGTCTTGATAATTATCAATAAAAGTTGATAAGATATAATCAAAACTTCCAAATGATTCAGTTTTTAACCACATCTCAACCGTAAAACCGTTACTAAATGACGAGTAATCAGGACTATTACCAAAATCAATATAGCCACCGGATTTACCTTCGACATAAAGTTCTGCAGCTTCAGATTGAAAATCCTCTGTTAAAACACTAGCCAAAAAATTAGTTTTTACGGTATTAGAAATTAATATGATATTGTCCATATCATTCTTATTTAAATTTCTAGTACCATTGTTTACCTTTTCTAGGGTTTCTTCTAAATACCCGATCCTGTCACTCAACATCTTCCTACTATTTGAAGGATATTGTCCTTTTTGATCACCAAATTGAGCATTTTTCAAAACCTGATCTAAGTCAGATATTAGATTTTGAATCCTTGTAGTGAAAATTTCTTTAAGAGAAACTTCCTCAATTTTTATATCCTCATTGTTTTTATTTTTTGAACATGAAGATATATTTACCCCTATAAAAATAGCCAATCCGCTTACGGCAATTGTTATTTTTTTATTTATAATATTTTGCATAACTACCATATTTATAATATTTTAAAACCAAATCTTAATAAAATCATTAGTTTCTTTATTATTTATTAATCGTATAATAAAAAGGTACACACCAATTTTGTAGTGGATAGCTGACTCCATATAAATTATCGTTAGAAGTACGGCTTCTTTCTGGTACATAAGATTCCAGACGTGAACTTTTTGATGTATCAAAATAGGCGTAGTAAGAAGGGAAATAGTGGCTATCTCTTAAATTTCCAGTACCGTTACGGGTATTTCCTGCATAGTTTATTTGAATGGCACCTGTTAAGTCAACGTTTGTTGTTAACATCACTTTATCCTGGTCTGTTTGAACCGAGTTAATTTGAATTTCAATACCGTCTTTAAAAACAGCAAATCCAGAATTTTGGGCAATTTGTGTTGTCCAGGTATCAATAACTAAAGGCAAGGTAGGTACATGCATCTTGATGGTTATTTTATTACCCGCTATGTCATAACTTAAAGGATAAATAGGTTTTGTATCCTCTTCAGTTAATAGTGCCTTGTATAATGATTTTGCGATAGACTCGCCATACCATCTGTATCCGTTAGAACTTAAATGACCGCCACCGTAATCACTGGTAAAATAAGTAGGATTTAATAAAACGACATCTTCGTTTTCCAAAGCAAACTCTAGCTGTGCCATATTAATGGTCATCTCTCTATTTCTGATATAACTTCCTGCTACCTGATAAATGAAAAATTTAGGTTTAGTTTTTTGACTATAAATTTGCATTACATCATTTTGCATGTTGTTTTTCAACTTTACCAATAATTGTTTGTATTCATTTTTAGAAGTTGTAGCATCAGCACCATCAAAGCCTAAGCCACCATTTAATCCACTGTAATTAAATTCACCCTGCATATAAATAATTGCCGGGCAAGCAATTGTAGATTTTTCTAATTGCGCAATTGCTTTACCATTATTTAAAGCCGCCACAAAAGTGTTTTTATACAATTCTTCACCACCAATAAATTCTTTTGATAATTGCTCTATAGAACGACCTCCTTCACCACCCGTAGTAGCAATAAACTTTTTACCTTTTCTTACTTCTGTACGGTAACGGTAGCTAAAAGCATTTACAGCAGCCACAATGGGTTGCTCGCCACCATTAACCCATTTAGATGCCACTAAGCCTCTCAGTTCATTCTTATTTTCAGCATACTTAAAGTTTGGATTTGTACCTAACATAAAGTTGTTTACCATACCTTGAGTGGTCAAAGCTTCCGCAGCTTCCCATCCCATAGCTAATGATTGACCGTAAAATATGATATGCTGATACTCGCTTTCTAACTCGTTTAATTTCACTAAACCTTCGTTATTATTGGTTATAGTAACGGATGGTTCTTTAGTGCAACTTTGAACACCTAAGAGGAAAGCACCAGCAACAACCAATTTTAGAATATTATTTTTCATCCTAGTTTTATTAAAATTCTTTGTAATGATTATTTAATTGGATTTAAATATTAAGGATTTTCAATCCAGTCAAAATTCCCGAATAATTTGGCTGTATATCTTCCAGTAATATCTGGAATATCATTATTATCTAAAGCAACTTCCGTTAGTCTCCAACCACAGACCAAATCAGATTCTGTACCTACAACTGATTCCGGGTTATCTTTAATGTTTTGGATTTGAGCTTGAGTTTTTAGGGATTTCCAAACATTCATATTTTTCATATAGCCATTTGTCCCTCTATCTGTAAGGGCGCCACCACCAAAACTACCTGATGCAAAACCATACATATGTGTATTTATAGTGTTAGGTGTATAATTTGTACTTCTCCAATCTTCTTCTTTTCTAAGCTCTCCATTAACATACATTTTAAATGTTTTCGGATTGCCACTACCATCATCCGTTTTATCTGGGTTCCAGACAAAAGCTAAGTGCACCCATTCGCCAGTATATTGCGTGTTGTAATTGTTGATGGGAGGTTCGTAAATATCTTTAGTGTCAAGGGCATAAGTCATACGCATATTACCACCATTATAATTTACACCCCATCCTTGAAAAATCTTATCATTGCCACTTAAAAAATTATCAACGAAAGTTGACAATAGAAAATCAAACCCTCCAAAACCAATTACTTTTGACCATAATTCTACAGTAAAAGGACCATCATTAAAGTTTGAAAATTCAGGATGTGAACCAAAATCTATGTATCCACCATCTTTACCATTTACATGAAGAATTCCATTTCTCACATAATTCTCGGTACGTTTACTAGAAATAAATTGCGATTGGGTATTGGCGACAGCTGTTAAGATAAGGGCCGTTTCTGATGCTACGTTCTGTGGAGGAATAACTTGAGTTTTTATATCCTCCAACAGTTTCTTTAATTCATCAATTTTTGCGTCTAAAAGAATTTTACTTTCTGTGGGATACATATCCTTTTTAAATCCAAATGTTGATGCTGCAAGTAAATCTGATAATTCCTTAATCTTTTTACCTATTTGCTCCTTTTGTTCGTATACAGCAACGGTATTAACAGTATCCTTTTTACAAGAGGTTAGGGTAGCAGATGTTGTTAAGCAGGCAGCCAAAAAGATGACTATTTTATATTTAGTATTCTTAAAAAATCTCATGATTGATAATTTTTAAAATCGTTTATATTTCCTCTGTTTACCTGTAAACTAAATAGAATACAAGTGTTATTTTATGAAATTTTAGTAGATACCGCCACCTTCAATATACTTTTTAAGTGATGCTGCTAAATCCATTGGCAACATAAATTCAAAAGTATTAGGCATTTCTTGTTCGGCTCTTTTAAGCTCTCTAAGTAAACGCTCGAACATTACAACTTTACCGTTTTCATAGCCATAATAATTAGTTAATAAATAAATATGACGGAAGATTGGACGACGAGAACTTGGGGTTACCGACATTAAATCTTTGTAAACATCACCTTCTGTCCAACAGTGTGTGCCTTGATCAATACGAACAGTCGTTCCATTAAATTTATGAGATGCTGGAGCATTTGCTGTTTGGCCCATTTCACCATCGAGTGCTAACTCTATTCCGCTACCGTCCATATAAGATTTGAAATTATCACGAGTGGCAATCCACAAATGAGCTGTATGAAAACCGGCAGTCTCTAGCCATTTTTTATTCATAGCAATCCATTCATCGTACTTACCACTTTCTTTATAATAATCGCCATAGATAAATTGGAAGCCCGAAGGGCCGGCAGTAAGCTCTTCGTTCTTCGTTGCATTCTTGTAATAAAACTCTAGTAATTTCGGATTCAGCTCTTGTAGAACGGCAGCCAAAGTAACCCCAACAGGCACTTTACCTCTATTAGTATCATATTTGAATATTTCGTATAAAGAGTTTTGGTCAAATTGGATATTATCACCATCACTTAAACTTAAAGCAACATATACTTTACCTGGTTTAACTTCTGACGCTATACCTTTCCGTTGTTGAAATGATTTATTGGGGTACGAACTCCAAAAAGTTCCATTTGCATAATAATCACTTACCACAAAACCTCCATTGTTTCTGTTAGTCATTTTATTTAAATGGTCGCCAATTTGATTTAGTCCAAAACCAAAAACTGATGAGCCAACAGGCATATTTAGTGTTTGAAAAATTTTATCCATGATAGCCCGGTCTAGAGCGTCATCTTCATTTAGCCAAAAACAAAATCCTTTACTTGCAACTGTATAGTCAAACATTGTCCATGGCCCAGTTAAATAATCATTCCTTAAGCCTGCAGAAAAAATCATTGTTTTGCTAACTGTACTAGCATATTCATTTAATGCCCAGTCATATGCGGCAGCTTCTGTTGGCCACTTATTGATGATATTTTCTACGACTAGACCCGTTAAGTCTAAATTAGTCTGCATAAACTGATAAAGTGCTGGTGTTACTGGAATAGCATTTTGATGTGCAGCCATCATTAAAGCTAAACTCCAAGAATATTTTTTACGGGGCATATTCTGATTTGTTGGATCAGGATCACCATCATAGATAATGATTTTACTAAACCTACTTTTGTACTCATTAAATAAAGCAGCAAAACCATTATTTTTTGAAAAGTTGGTTGGTGCCATATTTGTATAGTTAATACCTTCATCCTCTAATTGCGTATAATGTAACTGACGCGTAATTAAATAGGATTCAGCATATTGTCTATTGATAATACCTTGCATAGCTGCAGAGGTAATTCTTGAAATACTTTCATCATTTCTTACATCAAAAACTTTAACCGATTGTGCTAGAGAGTTTTTAAAGAACAAACCACTTTGGGGAACAGCAGTACTATTATAATCTATTCTGTTATATAAATTTTGCGCCCAATTTCTAAATAAACGAGCGACTACTCCTGTAGATAAAACACCTTTATTATTAACTACTTTTAATTCATAACGGTAAGAAGATAGTGAAACATCGCTAATTTCAAATTCAGCTTTTTGGGTACCCAAAGCAATACTTTGCTCTGTATCGTTTTGTAAATCCTTTATTAAAATATTACTGGCATCAGTAATATATGGATCTATCCAAGTTACCACCGCCTTGTTGCTTACTTCCTCAACGTTTACTATACGAACTTCATTCGTATTATTTATAAGTTGATCATTTACACCTGCATCACTCTTTTTACATGACACAGCGAATAACTGAATCAGTAAAGCGAATAAGAGGAAATTACAATTACTTGATATTAATTTCATTTTCATAATTATTAATCAATTGGAAAACACGGTACTTTAAATAACTACAGTTTTATGAGTACAACAGGTGCATAATTATATTTAGCCTCGTTATTCATACACTGAGCACCAATACGGAAATAGTAACTTTCACCTTCTTTTAACACATTTGCGTTCGCATCTAAATCAATGGTTAATGTGAAATTATCAAAACTATTAACAGGCCCATTTACATCAATATTAGAACGAACTAAATTCACCTGACTGGATACATCAGAATGAGGATGAGCAAATAAGCTTATACGACGTACATTATTACTGGTAACCTGCTCAATTTTAAAGGTTGCAGTTATTGTACGACCATTTTTTATAATTTCAGATTCCAATACACGTAATAAGGGGGTTACTTCAAAAATTTTGCGATTTTCTCCTTTTTTTATTTCTATATCCACAGTATCTTGAACAGCAAAATTCCCTTTATCTAATATGAATTTATACTGACCAGCAAACATCATTGAATTTCTAAAAGATCCATCACTTTTGATAATCATACTTTGAATTGGCGGATTATTCCAGCCCATTTCCATAAAGTATAATCTAGAACCTTCACTAATTTCTTGCTCCAAAGGTTCGCCTGTTTTCCTATCTATTATTTGACCATAAAAAACAGCATTTGGCCCGTCTATATTATCTTTCTTACAACCAAAAAGGCTTATTGCAAATACGATAAATAAAGTAATTATGTTTATTCTTTTCATTGTTAACTATATTTTATACTTAACTTATTATTTTATCAAAAGGTAATTATGGATTTTGTATTAAATCATTTGAGCCTGTACCAGGAATATCTCTATAATACCATTGATAGTTATAGTTTTGAGAACCACTATTAGGCACTATTTTTCTTAAAAAGATAAATTTCGGGGTAGTTTCTCTCAAATCTATTGCAGGAACTAGCGTCTTTCTTAAACGATTTTCAAACTTTTTATGGAATGTTCTCCATCTCGTTAAATCCCAAAATCTTTTGTTTTCGAAAGCCAACTCCACAAATCTTTCTTTTCTGATATTATCCTGATTAAGCGGAATATTATCAATATGTGCAGCTCGATGACGAACTTCATTTAATGCTTGCTGGCCTAAAAGTAATTGTGCTGCCGTAGCAACAGAATACTCAACTGCTGCTTCAGCATAATTCAATAATATTTCACCATATCTGAAATCAATCCAACTTTGCGTACTTTTTGACCAGCCAAGTTCGATAGGATTATCAATTTGCAAGAATTTTTTAAAGAGAAAACCACTTCTGGTATAATTACCTAAACTGGTATTGAAGCCTGAATACTGAGATACATTAGCTGCTCCAAAAGTATAATACGTTTGCCCATCTTTACCCACTTCTGAAGTTTGGGAGTCGCGAAAGTTGGCACCACTTGCAGTAACCAAACCTCCCTGAATAATGATCCTTGTTGACCCCCATAACTCATCAGGAAATAAAACCATTGCTTTTAAACGAGCGTCCTTATTTTCGGCAATTTTATAAGCTTCATTCATACCATAGTGTATATAGTTTATAGACGAGTTAAAATCACCATAGTAAGTTTCATTATTATCAAAACGAGTTTTTAATGGAACCGAAGCTCCCACACTATTATCTGTATAGTCTTCAAAAGCATCCACAAAATCTACTGTTGGGTTTAAACGACTAGGGTATAAGTTAGGATCAAGAATAATTTGACGTGGACTAAACCATACATCATAATTATGAGCTAAAGCCGTTCCACGAGCATAACCTTTCATAAATATTGGCTCTTTAGCACCACTTAAAAACTGATCGGGGTTTTGAAAAAGTTTTCTGTAATTTTCTGACGCTTCAGTTTTATTAGCAGGTGTAGCTTGGTATAAACCAAAACGACCGCTATCCATAATTTGCTTAGATGCATCTAAACATATCGCGAAATAATTATCTGCAAACTTTGCTGCAATCCCTGCTAATTCACTATCTATTGCAGGGCCTGAAAGTGTTACGTTTTCATCAACGGTAAACTTAGCTACAGAGCCTGCATATAAAGCAGCTCTACTTTTTAAAGCTAAAGAAACCCATTTATCAGCTCTTTTTTGACCATTCTCTCCTTCACCAAACAGTGATATAGCTTGGTCACAGTCTTCCAGAATAAAATCCCACGTAGCCTTTTCGGTACTTCTCGGAACTTTTAATGATTCAATATCATCGTTAAACTGTTGTGGAGCTTTAAGAATGGGTACACCACCATATCTTTTCGCTAAAGCGAAGTATGTGTAAGCTCTTAAAAAATGAGCTTCGGCAGAAATTTTATTTTTCGCTTCTTGATTGATGCTTGTTAATTGAGGAATATTAACAATTAAAGTATTAATATCTCTAATTAATCTATATCCATCATCCCAATAATCAAATTCTTCAGTACCAGATTCATTAAATTCTGAGTGAATAGCCTCATCAGTGAAGTGAGCTGCTGTTCGGCCTGAATTGTTTGGATCACTCCCTACCCCAACATTAAAACCTCTATTAGGAGAATAATTAAAATCTTCTATGGGCAAACGGCCATATAAGTTAGCCATTAATGCTTCTACACCACCTTGACTGGCTAATAATTGATCTGCGGAGAGTTTATCAACAGGGTCTATATCTAAAACTTTTTTACAACCACTCACAATAGTTAAGGTTATAAAGGCTGCATATAGTAAAATATTTTTCATTTTCATATTATTTATTATAGCTACCGATGACTTAATTTTAGCTGAATTTATCGCTATAGCATTAGTAAAGTTTAACATAATCATCACATTAAAAATCTACAGTTAAACCAAAATTGTATGTCTTGCTGATAGGGTAATTTAAACCTGCACTATAGTTACCTGCAATTTTTTCAGGGTCAAAAGGCTTAACAAAAGCATCTGTAATGGTAAATAAGTTATTACCATTAACATATGTTCTTAACTTATTGATACCAATTTTCTTAAGTATCTTTTGGTCAAAAGTATAACCTAGTTCTAAAGTTTTTAAACGAGCAAACGATGCATCTTTACGCCAAATCTCACTATCTCTAGTATAAAATGACCCCATGTCTTGTGTCAATCTTGAAGCTGGCCAAGTACCAGTAATCCATTCTGAATTTGGATCATTTTCATCTTGTAATCTCCACCTGTCATTAAAGTATGCTGGAGTATTACCGCCCTTAAAAGCTAAGATTTCTGCGTATACCTCATTAAACTGAACTGTAAAAAATGCAGCTCCTTGTACCAATGCATATAAGTCAAAACCTTTGTAGCTTAATGAAAAATTTAAACCAAAGTGCGCTCTGGGGTTAGAGTCCCAAAACAAAGGTACTTTATCAAAATCGTTAACAACACCGTCACCATTAGCATCCACTAACATATAATCACCTGGCAATTCTTTAATGTTTCCATTGTTACCATTTTGCATGGGTGAATTATATATCTGACTGTAATTTTGATAACGTCCAGCAACTTCATATCCCCAAATAAAATCAGTGTAGCGATTGGCACTTTGGTTTCTCCATTTATCGAAACTACTTGTATAAGAACCACTTTCTACATAAGAATTTTGTGTACGTGAAAAGTTTAAGTTTGCACCAACCGAGTAACCCAAACTACCTACATTATTTTGGTGTTTAATATTAAAGTCTATACCGCGAGTACGGTCTCCATTTAAATTTTCTTGAGGTAAATTAGTTCCGAAAGTATTAGGCAACGACCCATAACGATCAGCCAATAATCCATTACGATTACGTTGGTAAACATCTATTTCAACGCTTAACTTATCACGAAAAAAGCCTAAGTCCATTCCAATATTGTACATATCAGATTTAACCCATGTTAATTTATCATTTATTAAACCTGGCGTAGAAACACCTGTGGTGTAGCTACCGTTATTAAATACATAGCCACCACTATTTAAGTTGTAGTAAGGTAAATACTGAAATGCATTTCCAGCATCTTGACCTGATCTACCAACTGATGAGCGTAACTTCCAGTTGCTGATAAAATTTAAATTATTCTTAACAAATTCTTCTTCACTAATACGCCATCCTAATGATGCTGATGGGAATAAAGCCCATCTTTTATCTGGCGCATAACGGTAAGAACCATCATTTCTAAGCGTAAAATCTATCAAATATTTACCTTTGAAATCATAAGCTAATCGACCAATGTGAGATAAATAAGCTTCTTTACTTGATGATCCATCTACATATTGGTCTTCCGTTCTTCCGTTATCTATTTCTCCAATTGAAAAGAAATCAAATTTTCTGTCCCCACCTATCCAGTTTGATGAAACACGACGTTGATCAAAAACATACATTGCAGTAATGTGGTGTTTATTATCAAATGTTCTATCGTACGTAGCCTGACCTTGAAAATTTAAACGATTAAAATCATTTCTAGAGTTAGATACCATAGACGGACCATTAGAAATATTTCCCGCATAAGTACCTTCATATTCATTATAAGTATACGTACTAAATGCTTTTCTAATACTCTTATTATTTATATCTGTAAAATCATAAGCCATTAAAGTTTTTAAGTTTAAACCTTTAATAAATGGCACTTTATAATCTAATTGAAAAGTAGTTTGAATATTTTTCGTATTATCTACCCTACTGCCTGTATAATCTTTATCAATTAACGCTAAAGGATTAATTACATATTCAAAACTGTTGTAGTAATTAGGATTATCGTTTGCGAATAAAGGTTTAACCGGAGGATTTACACGTGTACTTTTAAAAACCTCGAAGAAATTAAAGAAAGGTTTATCATTTTCATCAATCCGGCCACCAATATTGATCGATCCTGTTAAATTATCAGTTAATGCAATATTAACATTTGAACGAAAAGTATATTTATTGTAGTTAATAGCATTATTAATTAAAATACTATTCTCGTTCGCATAGCCTAAACTACCATAAAATTTCACTTTTTCATTACCCCCACTAAGGGTTAGGTTAGTTTGATTTTGCAAAGCAAAATTATTGGTAATCTGATCCCAATAATCATAGGTTTGGTAGCCCGGCATACCTGCTTGCCATTTTGCTAAATCAGCATCAGTAACATAGGGTGCCCGTCCAGCGTTAATTTCTGCTTCATTTCTCAAAGTCATGTACTCTGCTGCAGATGACATTTTAGGTACGTCAGTAGGTTTTGATAAACCAAAGTTTTGCGATAGACTAAAAGCAGTTTTTCCTGAACCACCTTTTTTTGTTGTTACTATAATTGCACCATTAGCGGAATTCATCCCATAAATTGCAGCTGTACCATCTTTTAAGAAAGAGATACTCTCAATATCATCAGGATTTAAGCGTTGAAACTCGTTTGCTCCATCTCTTACAACTCCATCAATTACAAATAATGGTGTACCTAATCCGCGAATATTTATATCATTTGAAAAACTCCCAGGCTCTCCGTCTGTTTGTCTTATTCTTAAACCTGCTACTTTTCCCTGAATGGCCTGGGCTAAACTTGGAGATTTGGTATTTATTATTTCAGAAGTTTTTAAAGTTGATACAGACCCTGTTAAAGTTTCTTTTTTCTGTGTACCATAACCAACTACTACAACATCCTGCAAAGTGGTTAAACTTTCTAAAAGTTTAATTTCTAACTTTGTTAGTGATACTATTTTAAGTATTTGGGTTTCGAAACCCATATGCCCGATACGTATGCTAGAACCTATAGCGGAATTGATTGAAAAGTTGCCTTGAATATCAGTTAATACTCGTTTGCCGGTTGCTACATCCTCTACGATTACCCCTGGAATAGATATGCCCTGAGCATCCAAAATAACTCCAGTAATAAATCCTTGTTGAGCTTGTGCCTTAACTACACAACACGTTAATAACAAAAAGTTAATACAAATAAAAACGTTTTTCCGAATACAACTTTTACGAAATAAAATCGATTGTTTCATACATATTTATAATTTGATTTAATTGGTTATGAAAATCTCACCTTCATTTAATCTATTAAGTAGAGGTTTCTTCCACTCAAAAATTTAGATTATTGGTTCTGAAAAAGTTTTCAAACAAGAATAAGAAAACCCTCATTAATTTTTCATTAATTTCACATTAATGCCAATTAATAAATCAAAAAAAAATATAAAGTGCTATGAAACAGCAGATTACTTTTAAGCAAAAATTAACATTAATAACTTAAAAAAATTATAAATAGCACAAAGTATTAGATAGGATTCTGGAATTTTAAAAAAAAATTATTATAGTGGTTGTAAATATTATTGAGAATTATAAATTGAGAAGAATAATATCATTGTAAACTAGACCAGGAAGTACATTAAGAGAATGCTTGTACTCTACACAATATTTATCAAAAGTATGTTTAGATTGACCTTTACGTCCAGTTTTATAAAGCAGGTTACATTTATATATAATAGCATTCTCATCTAGTGAGTCATGTAGAAGTATAACCTCCAGAATTCTCAATCTAAAATTATCATCACCTTGTATCTCTTCTTTAGTTAATGAAAGGTGTAATATTTTCCCTAATTGAGAAGTAAATTCTGATTTAAATGAATCCACCCATTCATTTTCGATACTTGGAAGTAATTTACCGTTAGCTAATAAAATAACTTGTTGTATTTTAAATTTATCATACACCCCACTCTTATCTATGTCTTGTAAAGTCGTTAAGACAGTTTGATAGTCACAATTAAACTCTTCTAAAAGATTTAATATCCAGTGGCTATTCTTATGTTCTATTTCTATCCGGCCTATAGACATTAACAAGACTCTCAATTTTCGCATATTAACACTACGATTATTAACAGCTTTTTCTTGAGACATTCCTTCCCAAAAAGTTTGATCTAATATATGAGACGAAACTCCACGATTACCATTTTTAATATTATATAATAAAATGCATAAAAATAATTGCTTTAGTATAGGGGTTAACTCGCCGCTATGCTCTACACCACTCTTATCAAAAATTTCAAACCTATTAAAAAGGTTTATTCTCAATATATTTATTGGCAAAGCCAGTTCCTTTACAATTTCAGCAGGTTCTATTAATGCATTAACTTTAACTTTATTTGCCTTATTTGACCTATCATTTTTCCTTTTAGCATATATAAAATAAAGAATTACCATTAAAAATAAAATAGCTCCTATTACTTTCCATACATAAAGCCATATGGGACTTTCTGTCTCCTGATATATATCATTCGATAAAAATACGGGATAGGCTATACTATAAATATTAACTTCTTGCCTGCCCTTTTCTCCTTTATGAGAAATAACAGCATAAAGTTTTTTGCTTCCCTTATCATAAAAAAGGTCGCAATAAGATTCTATATCTAAAAAATTAAAGGGGATTGCATCTGCATAGCTTTGTATTATAGGTTTCGTAGTATTGATATCAAAACCATACAAAAATATCTTACTTTTATAATTGAAATTATTATAGCCTAGAACAAGTAACCTATTACTCTTAGCATCTACATGCATAGAATTGCTAAAAACTATATTTGGTGTATCTATATTAAGGTCCCAAAGCTTTGTATTCTTCCCAGTCTTAAAGTCAAATTTATATAGATCGTAAAAATTATGAGGAAATTCTTCTTGTCTACCTGTTTTACTGCCATAGCCACCTAATAATAGTGCTGTTTGTTTATCTAATAATCCTAACGCACTTAAATATCTCGGATAAACTATAGGATTAAATGAATAATTTTTCCATTTAGCGTCGTTTTTATTTAAGTCAAGTTCCATTAAGCCACCATCGTACTTATGGTAACCGTAACCCATTAAAATATTTATTGTGTTATTAGTAGTATCTAGAATATGGTTGTGGTGTTGCCTGGAGTCGACCAGTAAAGTAGGCGATCCCGACCATGAGTTAGTCTTAAAAGAAAAATTATAATATGTTGGACTTTGGCTGGTATAAGATATCAACTCGTCTTTTTTACTATTATAAATAATTTGCCTGGATACTCCTAAATAAGGATTTCCTCCTACAACCTTAACTGTATCGGTTTTATCATTTAAAATAGAATAAATATAAATATTATCAGTTTCGACTGCAAAAATCCTCCTTTTTAAAGGATCGAATGCTATTTGTGGTGCAGCATTAAGTGATAGTGATGTTTTTTTTACCCATTTTGCATGTTGATCAATTTCCCAAATAGCATTCTGAACCGTAGCTGAAGTATGCGCAATCTCATCATATACTTTCTCTTTATTATGCTTTGCTAAAATCCAATGGTAAAGTACCTCATTCCCTTGTAATAACTTTATATTTCTTAGAGTAATTGGAGGAACTTCTGTTGTGTGGAAATATTTTGTCTTATTAGCACCAAACAAAAATTCAACATTTTTAAACCCTTTAAACCCTTTATTTAAAAAAATGGCTTTTTGATTTATCTTTATTTCGGTATAATCTAAAAAACATTTCACTTCAACATTCATCCAGCTATCAGAAACAATTTGCTTCTTATTAACATACTTTTTTGATGCAATCGACTGTCCTAAATGATCATTAATTACAAAAGTGAATTCGTTCTCGACTAAGTTTACCAGAAAATCTAAACTTTCCTTTTCATCAACAACCATACGAAAAACGTAACCGAAAGTTTGAGGCTCCTTTCTTAGCTTTAATTCGAACTTTATAGAAAAACCGTTTTTCAAATTTTTAAATGGCCCGGAAGAACTTAAGTCAAAACTAGTTCTTTCATCAAGATTATATAAATGTGATTTAAAACTTAAACCATAATGATAGTCGGAAACTTCTTGTGCTATTAAAGAATTATAAAGCAAAAAGCTTGAAATAAAACAAAGGATGGCAGATTTCATTTTTAAATACTATTTCTATTTATGCTTAAATCTAAACTATAAAATTGATTTAATTAGACTCTAACCTGAGTCTTTTAATTTAGTAATCTCTTAGCTAACATAAAATTCTTTTGTGTCTTTATTCACCACACCGCTAATCCTTTCTCTAAAAACCTTAACCATAACAGATTGTAGAACTTCCATCACTACTTTAATAATATCAAATTCAGTCTTTCAGTTAGTACTTCTTATCTTACTAAATACTTATCTGGATAACTTTCAAAAAAGATCTTTAGTCTATGATTAGGTTTTAAAATCATTAACTTTAATTGCTTAGCAGAATTTCAAAATATAAATTAAAACCTTATTATATATTTATACAAATTGTAAAATTCACATCAAGCAATACTGAAATTCATCTAATCAAGTATGCTATAGTGGAAACTTCTAACATTTCTTGAGAATTTCAAAACCAAAGGAGTTAATCTCTCCGTAGATAAAGAGCAATATTAGACACACTATATTTCTTTCAAAGTTAGGGTGAGGACACTGGGCTCGAACCGAAAACATGCCTTGATTTGCTTTATTCAATGATTTGAAATCATATAAAAACAAAAATGCCCTTTACGATATCGTAAAGGGCATGAGCTCCCAAGCCTGGACTCGAACCAGGGACCCTCTGATTAACAGTCAGATGCTCTAACCAGCTGAGCTACTTAGGAATTTCTGGTTATTTCAAAAGTTTTTAAGCTTTTACCCTTTCGGGAGTGCAATGTTCGGTATTTTAAATTAAATATGCAATATTTGTAAAAAAAAATTGAAAAATTTATGAGCTTAGTTGTTATAGGTACTGTTGCGTTTGACGCTATTGAAACACCTTTTGGAAAGACAGATAAAATTGTTGGAGGAGCCGCCACTTATGCTAGTTTGGCAGCATCATACCTTTACAAGAAAACTAAAATTGTTGCTGTTGTAGGCGATGACTTCCACAAAGAGGATATCAAAGAAATTGAAAACCACGGCATTAACGTTGAAGGTTTGCAAATTAAAGAGGGTGAAAAGTCTTTCTTTTGGGCAGGTAAATACCATAACGACATGAACAGTAGAGATACACTTGCTACTGAGCTTAATGTTTTAGCTGATTTTGATCCAATTATTCCAGAGTCTTACCAAGACTGTGAGTATTTAATGTTAGGCAACCTTACCCCTCAAATACAGAAAACCGTAATTGAGCGTATGCACAAACGCCCTAAATTGATTGTAATGGACACCATGAACTTTTGGATGGACATTGCAATGGATGACTTATTAGAAACGATAAAGCTAGTAGATGTTTTAACCATCAATGATGCGGAAGCTCGTCAACTTTCTGGAGAGTACTCTTTGGTAAAAGCTGCAAAGAAAATCCTTGAAATGGGCCCTAAGTTCTTAATTATTAAAAAGGGTGAACACGGTGCTTTATTATTCCATGGTGACCAAATATTTTCTGCACCTGCATTACCACTTGCAGAGGTTTTTGATCCAACTGGTGCCGGCGATACTTTTGCTGGTGGATTTATAGGTTATTTAGCTAAAGTAGGCACTATCAATTTTTCTAATATGAAAAATGCCATCATCTTCGGTTCTGCATTGGCTTCATTTTGTGTAGAGAAATTTGGAACTGAGAGATTAATGAACTTAAGTCAGAAAGAAATTGAAGCTAGAGTAAAAGAATTTGTGAGCTTAAGTAGCTTTAATATTTAAGAAAAATTGATTTTATATAAAATTGATGAAGTCCTGTTGAGTTTTACTTAACAGGACTTCTTTTTTTATAAATCATTTTTAAACAATCTTAAAATTTTACATAGATTTATACCCTTAAACGTTTGCATTACATTGCTTTCCAGTTATTGCAAACTACTACCATAACATATGTATAAAATTTTATGTAACACTAAATTATACAGGCTTATATGCTCTACATTTTACTGTATATTATTTGTGTGCATAGTTTATAATCAAAAATGTTTTGCAAGGTCCTCACAAACAACTGACACCATAAAACTTCAATTAAAGTGGCGTAACCAATTTCAGTTTGCTGGCTATTATGCGGCACAAATAAAAGGATATTACGCAGACCAAGGCCTTAAAGTTAAAATATTACCAGGAGGTCCAGATATTTCACCGGTAGACAATGTTGCGATGAAGAAGGCGGATATTGGCATATTCGACCCTGGCATCCTACTTAAAAAAAACACAGTTAAAGACTTTGTAGTATTAGCTACTATTATGCAATCATCTGGTTACTGTATTATAAGTTTAAAGGAAAAGAACATTCTAAAACCTGCTGACCTAATAGGTAAAAAAGTTTTAGTGTCAAGCGATCAAGGCTGGAGTGTTTTTAAAGCCATTCTTTTAAAGGAAGGGCTTGACCCTGGAAAAGTTAATGTAATTGAGCGTAAACTAGACTCTGAAGAGATCACCGATAACGTTGCAGATGCTGTTGTAACCTATATAACTTCGCAACCTCAACGGTTAAAATCTTTAGGCTACCAAATCAACGTTATTAGACCCGAAGAGTATGGTGTCGATTTTTATGGGGACATTCTGTTTACCACTAAAGACTTTGCATATCAAAACACTCACATTACTGATGCGTTTATTGAAGCTTCTATGCTTGGATGGAAATATGCGCTAACACATGAAAATGAAATAATTGATTATATACTTACATTACCAGATGTAAAAGCATACGGTGTTACCCGTGAAAACCTAGAGTACGAAGCTGCCGAAGTGAGAAAGTTGATTATGCCCAATTTAGTTGAACTTGGGCATACTAACTTAGGTAGGTGGCAGTATATGCTAACATTATTGCAAAAACTTGGCATTGCTGATAAAAACTTTTCACTAAAGAACTTCATATACGACACTCAGAAAAACCGTTTATCACAGTGGTATTTACCTATCATTTACACTACAATACTTATACTAATAGTAATTGTAGTAATTATGCTAATTAACTATCAATTACGTCATAGAATAAAAATAAGTACAACTGAACTAAGGAACGAAGTTAAACAACGCGAAATTGCAGAGCAGTTAGCTAACGAAAATAAGGAACAAATTGAGTTGATTTTAAACAGTTCAAATATTGGGTTATGGGAGTTGGAGGTAAAAAGTAAAAAAACACAGTTTAATCAACAGTTCAAAAAAGTTTTAGGCTATAGCCCCGAATATTCTTTTTTGGCAAAAGATTTCTTTGAAAAAATACATCCCGAAGACTTAAAGCTTGCAAAAAACCTGTTTAGCACTGAAACTAGGGATACAAATTCTCAGAAACTTATTCAACTCAGGATTGAGAATGCAAATGGAGAGTACATTCACACCCTTTCATCTTCTAAACTCTTATTTAAAGACGAACAGCCATTTAAAATATCGGGCATAATACTTAGTATCCAAGAACTAAAGCAGAAAGAGTTTGAAGTTTTGCAAGTATCAGAAGAGCTTAGTCGCCGAAATAATGAACTAAAGAAATTCGCTTACATCACCTCGCATAACCTACGAGCGCCAATAGTAAATATCTCTTCACTTTCTGAGATGATTGATAAAAGCTCATTAAATACGGAAAATGAAATGATATTTGAGAAAATAACATATTCCATTAATAAGCTAGAAAGCACCTTAAATGATTTAGTTGAAGTTGTATCTGATGAAAAATCCGGGGACTTTTCATTAGAGAAAATTGATATTGGAGACACCATAGAATTAGTACTTAACAATTTCAAGAACAAGTCTAGTAATTTTAAGGCAGAGGTTAATCTTGATTTAAAAATAAATGACCTTACATTTTCCAAGCGTTGCTTTATTAGCATTATCTCTAATTTGCTTAGTAACGCCATAAAATTCAATACAAATCACAAAGTGATTATTAATATTGAAACCTTTCAAAATGAAGAAAGCATCATTTTAAAATTTAGCGACAATGGTATTGGGATAGATCTTTCTAAAGATAAAACCAGAATTTTCGGTCTGTATCATCGTATTAACCCTCAGATAGAAGGAAAAGGCATCGGACTATTTATTGTTAAATCTCATATGGACACATTTAATGGAGAAATTGAAATAGAAAGTGAGTTAAATAATGGAACAACATTTATTCTTCACTTCCCAAGTGCAAAGACGATTATGCTACAAATGTCAGATACGAGTAACAATTAAGACAAAACCCAAATATACGTGTTTAAACATGTAAAATTAATTACCTTTGATTCATAAACAAAAAACTAAAAAATGAAAAAGTATTTATTATTAGCACTTACTAGTGTTTTTTTTGCATTTACTCCGCCTGTAGAAAATTATAAAGTGGATTTAAATCGTTCAAAAATTGAATGGACTGGAAAAAAAGTTACTGGCCAACATACCGGAGAGATAAAATTAGCATCAGGAGAATTAAAAGTAGAAAAGCAAAAACTGACCAGTGGTGTTTTTGAATTAGATATGAATAGCATTACTACTACTGATTTAACTGGTACAAGTGCTACAAAATTATTAGGCCACTTAAAGTCAGATGATTTTTTCTCGACAGAAGGAAATCCAACTTCAAAGTTTGTGATTACAAAAGTTGAGCATCAGCAATCGGATAAAGCTCAAATTACGGGTGATCTTACTATTAAAGGTATTACAAATACGTTGACCTTTCCGGCAAGTATCAAACAAAAAAATGGTGTATTAGTAGCAATTGCTAATGGTGTAAAAGTAGACAGAACCAAGTATAACATTAAATATGGTTCTAAAAACTTTATGTCAGGGTTAGGTGACAAAGCTATTGATGACGACTTTGAACTGAATATCAACATAGTTGCAAAAAAGTGATTTATCTCTACAAGCAAAAAACAATCATATTAAACAAAATAAAGCCAAACGTTTTACGCTTGGCTTTATTTTGTTTATCTTGCGCTATTAAAGCCTAAGTAAAAGATTCCTAAAAGATTAACAAACACCTTTGTTACAACCAAAAGCAAAATAAATTGTTTTCATTTGCGTTTTCTTGTAACATATATTAAATATCTACCGTATAAAGTCTATAATGCATAAAGAACATCTACAAATCCTAATTATTGATGATGATGAAATCAACAATTTCATCGCGGCTAGATTGATTGATAAAATTGATGTAGCAACGAACATCAACACCCGTCTAAATGGATTAGAAGGCTTAAATTACATTAAATCTAATCTCGAAAACCAAGAAGTTTTACCCGATATTATCTTTTTGGACATCAATATGCCTATTATGAACGGCTGGGAGTTTTTAGACGAATTCGAGACCTTGAAGCAAAAGATTAATAAAAGTGTTTGTATCAATATGCTTTCTTCATCTGTTTATAATGATGATATTACAAAAGCACAAACCTACACCACGGTAAATAAATTTATATCTAAGCCTTTAACTGTAGATAAAATCAAAGAACTTTATACTTCTTTAAACATTATAGTTTAACCTCATTCACAATTATTGCGTCATCTTTTAAGGCAACTTTAGCAATAGACCTAGCTTTTGCATGGTAAAACAAACAAGTCCAGTTGCCTTCAACAGCTTGTTTTCCATATTCAACTCTTAATTCCATTGCTTTTCTTCCGTCCAAATCGTATTTAGCAATAAACTTACGTTGTAATTGTTCCGGCTCTGGCACAATATCGGCTCCAAAGAAAACGTGTTCCCCGTCTTCTTCTATATGAAAAACCTGGTGAAACTCTGTATGTCCGCCGGTAATCTCATAACTTATTTCGTCATTAATTTTACCGTCTCCTTCTAAAAAGATAATCTGTCCTGAACGCTGTACTACATCAAAAATTTCCGTTTTATAGGATTTTGAAATATTACTATAAGCGTTTTCCCACTCTCCTCTTTGTATATAATAATCTGCGTTAGGAAAACTAACACGCACACTTCCATCTTTAACTTGAACCATTCCGCCGCTATGGTCAAAATGTAAATGCGACATTAAAACTTTGGTAACATCATCAACAGTATAACCTGCTTTTTTAATATTTTCATGTAATATCAAATTGCCCGCATCATCATTATAGCCTAAGCCAGTATCAAACAAAATCAAATCATTTTTAGTTTCTACCAAAAACGGCTGGATATACACAAACAGCGAAGCTGGACGGTCACTAGTTTTATCAACATCAGGGTTAAATGGAATAAATTTTTTAGAAGCATCTACAGAATAAGATCCTTCAAGTAAGGCTACAACTCTCAAATCGGAAAAATAAAATAAATAAAACCCAGTAAATTGCTGATCTTGTATTGTTGAACACCTACATTAAAATGTATATTTACGGGTGATTCAAAGCAAATATATGGAAAAAAGGTGGGTGACGCAGGAAAAAGCTGATGCACAATTGGTTGAAAAAATAGATGCAGAACTAAAAGTAGGCAACACCCTTGCAAGTATGATGGTTAGGCGTGGCTTAAATTCTTTTGAAGAAGCAAAATCATTTTTTAGACCTCAGATATCACAACTACATGATCCTTTTTTAATGAAGGACATGGCGAATGCGGTAAGCAGAATTGAGAGCGCCATTGCAAATAACGAGCATATTCTAATTTATGGAGATTATGATGTTGATGGCACTACTTCAGTAGCCTTAACCTATTCTTTTTTTAAGCAACTTCACCAACAAATAGATTATTACATACCAGATAGATATAAAGAGGGTTACGGTATTTCCACAGCAGGAATTGACTATGCTTTTAACCACGGTTATAGCTTAATTATCGCTTTAGACTGCGGTATAAAGTCCGTTGATAAAGTTGCTTACGCAAACGAAAAAAACATAGATTTCATTATCTGCGACCATCACCTTCCGGGTGACGAACTACCAAAAGCAATTGCGGTTTTAGACCCAAAAAGGCAAGACTGCCCCTACCCCTACAAAGAACTTTCTGGCTGTGGATTAGGCTTTAAATTGATACAGGCTTACGCTGTAAAAAACAACATCGCTTTTGAAAAAATAGCTTGCTATTTAGACATGGTAGCGGTAAGTATTGCATCTGACATTGTTCCAATTACGGGCGAAAACCGCATTCTAGCTCATTTTGGTTTAAAAAAACTGAACGAAAACCCTAGCAACGGTTTGCAAGCATTAATAGAACTTTCAGGTAAAACAGATGATTTCACAATTACTGATATTGTTTTTTCTATTGGCCCACGTATCAACGCTGCCGGAAGAATTGATGATGCTAAAAAAGCGGTAAAACTACTAATTGCAAGCTGCACAGAAAGTGCTGAAGATGCAGGTTTAATTGTAAATTTAAAAAACTCGGAACGGAAAGAATTTGATGCCAACATTACCGAACAAGCATTGGCTATGATTTTAAATTCGCCAGAAATGGAGAACAGAAAATCAACGGTTGTTTACCACGAAAATTGGCATAAAGGTGTAATTGGTATTGTAGCATCCCGTTTAACGGAGAAATACTACCGCCCTACCATTGTACTTACGCAGTCGAACGGAATGGTTTCTGGATCTGCCCGCTCTGTTATAGGTTATGATTTATACGAAGCTTTAACCGCTTGTAGTGATTTACTAGAGCAGTACGGTGGACATAAATACGCTGCTGGTTTAACCATGAAAGTAGAAAATGTAGAGGCTTTTAGTCAGCGGTTTGAGGAAGTTGTTTGTGCATCCATCACGGATAATTTATTAATACAAGGAATTGATATTGAGAGCGAAATTTCTTTAAATGAGATTGATGCAAAATTCTTCAGAATATTAAATCAATTTGCACCTTTTGGCCCGCAAAACATGGCACCTATTTTTTTAAGTAGAAATGTATCTTCGTACCGATATGGAACTATAGTGGGTAATAATCATTTGAAAATGACCGTTAGACAAGCGGAAAGTCCTTTATTTGATTGTATCGCTTTTGGATGTGGCGATTATTTGGAGCAAATTAACATGGGAAAACCTTTTGACATTTGCTATACCATTGAACAAAATGTGTGGAAAGACCGCAAAAACATTCAGCTAAATATAAAAGGGATTAGAACTTATTAAAGCATGATATTAAGAGCAGAAAACCTGATTAAAAAGTACAAACAGAGGGTGGTGGTAAACAACGTCTCCTTTCATGTTGGGCAAGGAGAAATTGTTGGTTTATTGGGACCAAATGGAGCTGGAAAAACCACTTCATTTTATATGATTGTAGGTTTGATTCGTCCTAACGAAGGGAAAGTTTTTTTAGAGGATGAGAATATCACCAGTGACCCAATGTATAAAAGGGCGCAAAAAGGTATTGGTTATTTGGCACAAGAAGCTTCTGTTTTTAGAAAGCTAAGTGTAGAAGACAATATTTTGGCAGTGCTGGAAATGTCGGGTTTATCAAAAGAAGAACAAAAAGACAAATTAGAAAGCCTAATTGACGAATTTAGCTTACATAGAGTACGTACAAACCGTGGAGATTTACTTTCTGGTGGAGAACGTAGAAGAACAGAAATTGCCAGAGCTTTAGCTGCAGACCCGAAATTTATTTTGTTGGATGAACCTTTTGCAGGAGTTGACCCTATTGCCGTAGAAGAAATTCAAATGATTGTGGCTAGGTTAAAACACCGTAACATAGGGATTTTAATTACGGATCATAACGTAAACGAGACGCTATCCATTACTGATAGAGCTTATCTATTAACGGAAGGGAATTTAATGCTTAGCGGTACTCCGCAAGAAATTGCTGATAACGAAATGGCAAGGAAATTTTATTTAGGAGAAAGTTTTGAGTTGAAAATTAAGAAGTTTTAGGTTTAGGTGGCTAAGGTTTAGGTTGTTAGTTGATTAGACTCATAAAATGTGTTAAATATATTAAGACTAATCAACCATACAATTTTAAATAACTAATTAACCAATTTAGCTAACACGCCAGGCAAGTCCTAGCCAAAAACAAACCAACAATCTGACCAACTAACCATGACAATAGTAAACTCTTTCTTAAACTGGTATATCAAAAAGCGAATGCACCAGATTGAACTGTTTATGAAGTACCCAAATGAGGTACAAGAGGAATGGTTTGGCTGGTTAATAAATGATGCTGTAGCAACCGAATGGGGAAAAAAATACGATTATCGGTCTATAGAAAACATTAATCAATTTAAGGAACGGGTACCTGTACAAAATTACGACACGCTAAAACCCTATATTGAAAAGATGCTGAATGGCGAGCAAAATGTACTTTGGCCATCAGAAATTAAGTGGTTTGCAAAATCGTCAGGTACTACCAGCGATAGAAGCAAGTTTATCCCTGTAAGTGAGGAGTCTTTAGAAGATTGCCATTTCCGTGGTGGAAAAGACATGTTGGCTATTTACTGCAACAATCGCCCAGACGCTAAAATGTTTACTGGAAAAAGTTTGGTTTTAGGTGGTAGTCATCAAATTAATCAACTCAGCCCCGATTCTTATTACGGTGACTTATCGGCAGTAATCATTAAAAATCTTCCGTTTTGGGCAGAAATGCTACGTACGCCAGGTATGTCAATCGCCTTGATGGATAATTATGAGGAGAAAATCGTGAAAATGGCTGAAGCAACCCTCGGTGAAAACGTAACCAATATTGCAGGTGTACCTACTTGGACGATTGTTCTAGCTAAACGAATTTTAGAAATCACGGGTAAAAGCAACCTGATGGAAGTTTGGCCAAACTTAGAGCTCTACGTACATGGAGCAGTAAATTTCGAGCCTTATCGCGAGCAATTTAAACGCTTAATTGATAATCCAAACATGTATTATTTGGAAACATATAATGCATCTGAAGGCTTTTTTGGCATTCAAGACAGAAGCGATTCCTCTGATTTATTGCTGATGCTGGATTATGGGATTTTCTACGAGTTTATCCCGATGGAGGAGGTAGACAAAGAATTTCCTGATACAATTTCTTTGTCAGAAGTAGAATTAGGAAAAAATTACGCAATGGTAATTAGCACTAACGCAGGTTTATGGCGTTACATGATTGGCGACACCGTAACTTTTACCACCAAAAATCCTTACCGACTAAAAATCACGGGTAGAACCAAGCATTTCATCAATGCTTTTGGGGAAGAAGTGATTATTGATAACGCCGAAAAAGCTTTAAATAAAGCTTGCGCCGAAACCAATGCACAAATAAAAGACTATACCGCCTGCCCTATTTACTTCTGTGGTGATGAAATGGGTGCTCACGAATGGATTATAGAGTTTGAAAAAAAACCAAAAGAGTTTGAGCGCTTTATTGATATTTTAGATAATACTTTACGTGAGGTTAACTCAGATTACGACGCCAAACGTTTTAAAGATATGGCTTTGCGTCGCCCAAAAGTTCACATGGCTCCAAACAATTTATTCTACAACTGGTTAAAAGCAAAAGGTAAATTAGGCGGACAACATAAAGTACCGCGTTTGGCCAATGAACGTAAATATATGGATGAACTGTTGGAGATGATGACTAAATAAATAGCATTTTAAGCCCAACATTATTAAATTTGCTACATGTCAGCTTGTAAACTATCCGTAAACATCAATAAAATAGCCACCCTTAGAAACTCAAGAGGAGGCAGTAACCCAGATTTAGTTAAAACTGCTTTAGACTGCGAAAGATTTGGTGCGCAAGGAATTACAGTACACCCTCGTCCGGATGAAAGACATATCCGTTACCAAGACACTTTTGATTTAAAAGCCAAAATTGCTACAGAGTTTAACATTGAAGGTAACTGCGAAGAACAGAAGTTTGTAGATCTTGTATTAGCAAATAAACCCGCACAAGTAACTTTAGTTCCTGATATTTTAGGACAAATCACCAGTAATCACGGTTGGGACACCATTAAAAATCAGAATTATTTACAAGACATTATCGGTGTTTTTAAAGAAGCGAACATTCGTGTTTCTATTTTTGTAGATCCAAATCTCGAAATGGTAGAAGCTGCTAAAACTACAGGAACAGATAGAATTGAACTATACACCGAAGCATACGCAAGCAATTATCATCATAACAAAGAAAAAGCAATTGCCCCTTATATCATTGCAGCTGAGAAAGCAAATGAGCTTGGCATCGGCATTAACGCTGGTCACGATTTAGATTTAGACAACCTTAAATATTTCGCAGAAAACATCCCCGGTTTGTTAGAAGTAAGTATTGGGCATGCTTTAATTTGTGACGCATTATATTTAGGCTTAGAAAACACCATTCAGCGGTATTTGTATCAGTTGAAATAAGGAAAAATCTATTATCACTGCAATAAATAATTGAGGGCATTTCCGTTAATCTCTTTTTCCTAAGGAATTGAAAAACCTGCTATAAAAAAGGGAGACCGACCAATGTATAATATATTATGGGGTAAATACATCTCGCGTAGCAACTTTCTAAGTGAGGTATCTCCTATCATCGACATGACGGCATTTTTTTCTTAAAATCTACCCAAATAAAACCTTCTCAACAATACAGTTCAACTGTTAAAAACTTTACAATTTTCCTATGGCTTAGCTGATTAACAAAAGCATAAATTTTCATACTTTTGCGCTTTCACTGAGAATTAATACTAACTCTCGGTTTAACTTGGTTTATTCCGTTAAATATAACAATACCCTCCCCAAAATGAAGTTGAACGTATCGTATAAAGAAGCTTTTGAAACTAGACATATTGCACCAAACGAGCAAGACACAAAAGCAATGTTAAGCACTGTTGGTGTAGATAGTTTGGAGGATTTAATTGATCAAACGGTACCAAAAAACATTAGGTTAAAAAAACCAATGAACTTGCCGGTTGCAAAAAGCGAATACGAATACCTAAATAAGTTGCGTATCACAGCTTCAAAAAACAAGGTTTACAAAACGTACATTGGGCAGGGCTACTATGATGTAATTGTACCGGCGGTAATCCAAAGAAATGTTTTGGAAAACCCAGGATGGTATACACAATACACGCCTTATCAGGCAGAAATTTCTCAAGGGCGTTTGCAGGCTTTGTTAAATTTCCAAACAATGGTTTTGGACTTAACGGGAATGCAGATTGCAAATGCATCTCTTTTAGATGAAGGAACTGCGGCTGCGGAAGCTATGTTTATGCAGTTTAGTCTGCGAAAAAACTCAGAAGCAAAATCATACTTTGTTTCAAAAGAAGTTTTCCCACAAACAATTGATATTTTACATACCAGAGCTCAACCTTACGGAATAAAATTAGTTATCGGCGACCATCAAACGGCTGAGTTAACAGATGATTTATTTGGTGCTTTGGTGCAATACCCAGCTGGTCATGGCGAAGTTTATAACTATAAGGCTTTCGCTGATGCGGCACATCAAAAAAACATAAAACTTACGGTTGCAGCGGACTTAATGAGCTTAGCAATGTTAACTCCTCCTGGAGAGTGGGGTGCAGATATTGTTGTTGGTACTACACAACGCTTTGGTATCCCGATGGGATTTGGAGGGCCTCATGCTGCTTATTTCGCTACAAAAGAAGAGTATAAACGCAGTATGCCAGGCAGAATCATTGGTGTAACCATTGATAAGCATGAGAATTATGCATTGCGTATGGCTTTGCAAACTAGAGAGCAACATATCCGTAGAGATAAAGCGACTTCAAATATTTGTACTGCACAAGCTTTGTTGGCAATTATGGCGGGAATGTACGCCACTTATCATGGGCCAAAAGGTATCAAATCTATTGCTGAAAGAATCCATGGCTTAGCAGTTTTATTAGATAATGCTTTGGCCGAGTTTGGTTATAAACAATTGAACGAAAGCTATTTTGATACTTTAAAATATGCAGTTGGCGACTTAACCAACCCTATCCATTCAGAGTCTTTAAATAATCAGTTCAATTTAAATTACGATGGCGAGTTTATCACCATTTCTTTGGATGAAACTACTCGTTTATACGATTTAGAACCAATTATTAAGGTTTTCGGAAAAGTAAAAGCAAGGAACATTAATGAGCTTGACTTAGATGCCTTAGCGGAAAATGTGGAAAGCACTATCCCAGTAGAATTACAACGTACTTCTGCTTTTTTAACGCACCCAGTGTTCAACAAACATCATTCGGAACACGAAATGTTGCGATACATTAAGTCTTTAGAAGCAAAAGATTTATCGCTTTGCCACTCTATGATTGCCTTAGGCTCTTGCACCATGAAATTGAATGCAACAACTGAAATGGCATCAATCACTTGGCCAGAATTTGGAGCTTTGCATCCATTTGCTCCAATTGACCAAACTGGTGGCTACATGCAAATTATGGCTGAGCTTAATGATTGGTTAAGTGAAATAACTGGTTTTGCAGCGATGAGTTTACAACCAAATGCTGGCGCACAGGGAGAATACACAGGACTAATGGTCATCAGAGCTTTCCACCAAGATAATGGAGACTTTAATAGAAATATCGCTTTAATTCCATCATCCGCACACGGTACAAACCCGGCTTCTGCTGCTATGGCCGGGATGAAAATTATAGTTACCAAATGCGATGAAAAAGGTAATATTGACGTTGCTGATTTAAGAGCAAAAGCGGAAGAGCACTCTGCTAACTTGAGTTGCTTAATGGTAACTTACCCTTCAACTCACGGCGTTTTTGAGGAGTCTATTATAGAGATATGCGAGATTATTCACCAGCATGGTGGGCAAGTTTATATGGACGGTGCAAACATGAATGCACAAGTCGGTTTAACCTCTCCAGCTAATATTGGTGCAGATGTTTGTCATTTAAACCTGCACAAAACTTTTTGCATTCCACATGGTGGCGGTGGCCCAGGTATGGGACCAATCGGAGTAGCTAAGCATCTTGTTCCTTACTTACCAGGTCACTCGGTAGTTGACATGGGTGGCGAGAAGTCTATTTCAGCAGTTTCTGCAGCTCCGTGGGGCTCTGCATCGATTCTATTAATTTCTCATGCTTACATCGCTTTAATGGGCCCGAAAGGATTAACTAAAGCAACCAAATACGCTATATTAAATGCCAACTATATTAAAGCTAAACTAGAGTCTCATTATCCAGTTTTATATGCTGGTGCAAATGGACGGTGTGCGCATGAGATGATTTTAGATTGCCGTAGCTTCAAGAGTTTTGGAATTGAGGTTTCTGATATTGCAAAACGATTAATGGATTATGGTTTCCATGCACCAACGGTTTCATTCCCGGTTGCAGGTACTTTAATGGTTGAGCCAACTGAATCTGAACCAAAACATGAACTAGATCGCTTTTGCGATGCCATGATTGCCATCAGAAATGAAATTGCCGATGTAGAGTCGGGCTTATTAGATAAAATAGATAACCCGTTGAAGAACGCCCCTCATACCGTTGCTGTAATTACTGCTAACGATTGGGATAAACCATATACTCGCCAAAAGGCAGCTTTTCCTTTACCTTATGTAGCGTTAAACAAATTTTGGCCGTCGATTGGAAGAGTAAATGAGACTTTTGGAGATAGAACTTTGATTTGTAGCTGTCCCCCGATTGAAGAGTATGAGTTTGATGTTTTGGTTTAGAGTATCCTTTTTTTAGGAACGGCTTAGTTCTTAGTTTACCTATAGCTATTATTGATAGCTATAGGTAATAAATGACCCCAATTTTAACGGACTAAGAGTAGAGTATTACTAGAACTAGGAGTTAGTTAGGCTTTTAAAGACGTAAAACAAACCGTTGTACCTCCTTCAATATTTCTTTCCGCCCAGATTTCCCCGCCATTGGCTTCCACAAATTCCTTACAGAGTGTTAAGCCTAGTCCTGTACCTGTTTCATTATTTGTTCCTGATTTACTAATACTCTCAGGAGAGAAAATAGTTAATAGCTCCTCCTTAGCAACTCCGATCCCATTATCTGCAACACAAATTTTCAAAAGCCCCTTCTTATAATCCATGGCATAAATCCTAATGGTTCCTCCTTTTTGAGTGAATTTTATAGCATTTGCTAAAAGGTTACGGATAATAAATGAGAAATGGTTGGTGTCAGCAAATGCATATTTTCCCTCTATATCTATAATCTTAATTTTTAATTCTTTTTCATGGACGGCTTCTGTATTTAAATCTAAAGATCTATTAATTAAAGGCACAATATCAAACGAAGACTTTTGCTGTGCGCCTCCTTTAATCTGGGCTTGTCCCCAAAGTAATAAATCATCTAAAGTAGCCAAAGCCGATTTAGACTGTTTTATAATTAAATCTAAGTACTTTTTTTTCTCTGCACCGTCAAACTCATCGTCTTTCAAAAGTTCAAGAATACCTAATGTTGTACCTTGATTTCCACGTAAATCATGACCAATAATTGAGAAAAGTTTATTTTTTATGTTGTTACTCTCCGTTAATTCCTCTTTTTTTCTATTAAGCTTATCATTGAACTTTTTGAGACGGAAGAGTATAAGAGTCAAAACGAATAAAAGCAAGCCAACAAAAGCTAATATTCCAATTACAATACTACGCTCCCTATCCTTTTGGAACAACAAATTTTCGTTTTCTAAGAGCTTTGCATTAGCTCTGTAAAGCCCTAAACTTACATTTGCCTCTGCTAAGGATCTCTCTTTTTGCTCATTAAACTGCAAGTTTTTAAAGCGGTTAAGTTCTTGTAAATACTTATAAGCAGACTTATAGTTTCCCTCCATTTCTGAAAGTTGTACTAAATTTTGAAAAACTTCTACCACTAAGTCATCTATGCCCGCCTTTTTCGCCCTATCAGCTATATTTAGATACTGAGTCTCTGCTAATTTATATTTCTCCTGTTCAACCAAAAGAAGTGGTAAATTAACTTCCAAACGTAAACCCGTTTCGGCCAAGCCATGCTTTTTAGCTAATGCCAGTCCCTCTTCTAGTATTTCTTTTGCTTTTTTATAATCACTCTTCTCCTTATAAATCAGACCTAAGTTTTGCAAAGACAACACTTGCTCTGTAACTTTCCCATCCTTTATAGCCCATGCATTAGCTTTTCTGAATAAGCGCTCAGCCTCTACTAAGTCACCCTTAATTGCATACAAAATAGCCTTATTAGCCATTACATCATTTTCATTAAAACGAGTATTATTGGCCGTATTAACGGAGTCTAGCTTGTTATAAAACTTCATAGACTCATCAAACCTACCCTGCCTAGTTCGTAAAGTTCCTAGCTTAAGGTAGGAAGATACACTTCCTTCAGTATAGTTCCCTTTTTCGGCTAACAGTAAGGCACTCAAAAAGAAAGATTCTCCTTTAACAAAATCACCCCGCTTAGCCCATAAAACACCAATCATATTGGTATTATCAACTTCATTGGGTAAATCTTTTAATTCTTTAGATAAGTCTATAGCATCCAGATTATACTTTTCTGAAAGTCCGAGATAACCGTACTTGGCTAAAACAAAAGCCGTAGCTTGATTCACTCTATGTAGAGCTCTTAAATTACGCTTTGAGCGATAGACACTTAAAGCTTCATCCGTAACCAATACTATGCTATCTACATTATTAGGGTCGATAGACTTTAATGTATTAATTGTTTTTTCTAGCTTGATTGAGTCAATTACTTTATTGCCTTGATAACCGAAACAACTCTCTGGTATTAGAAAAACAATAAAGCAAAGCGTAAGCTTAAAAAAAAGAAATGCCCGTCTAAACTTCAACAAATACATAAAAATCAAATAGAACTCTTAATATAGGAAATATAAGTGCTGTAGTGTCAAATTCAAAAAAAAATTCATTAATTATTAAGAATAAAAGAGCTTTATTATATTTCACTCAGCATATAGCAAACAAAAAAGCATAAAAAAACCTCTTACATAAACATGTAAGAGGTTTTTCATGCAATTAGTATGTTCTAATTATTCTGCAGATTTCTCTTCTTTAGAATCGTTATCTTCTTTTGCTGGAGCTTCTTCTGCTTTAGTTTCTTCAACCTTAGCTTCTGGTGCATCCTCAACAACTACTGCTTCTTCGGCTACTGGTGCATCAGCTTTTTTAGCTTTTGAACCTCTTCTACGAGTTGATTTTTTCTCGGTTTTAGCTTCTGCGTTGTAAGTTGTGTTAAAATCTACTAACTCGATAAGTGCCATTTCAGCGTTGTCACCTAAACGATTTCCAAGTTTAACAATACGAGTATAACCACCTGGGCGATTAGCTACTTTTTCTGCTACTTCACGGAACAAAGTTGTAACAACTTCTTTATTTTGTAAGTAAGAGAATACTGTACGACGAGAGTGTGTAGTATCGTTTTTTGACTTAGTGATAATTGGCTCAACATATACTCTTAAAGCTTTAGCTTTTGCTAAAGTAGTAGTGATACGTTTATGCTCAATTAAAGATGAAGCCATATTAGCCAACATTGCTTTTCTGTGGGCTGTTTTACGACCTAAATGATTAAATTTCTTTCCGTGTCTCATTATTTATTTATTTGCGCATACCGTCAGCTCTAGCCACCATGGCGAACCGGGAATTATGCGTCATTTGCATTTTAAACCTAATTCCTTTTAAGGGTTTAGGGATTATTCTTCGTCTAATTTGAATTTAGACAAGTTCATACCAAAAGATAAACCTTTTGATTTAACTAATTCTTGAATCTCTGTTAATGATTTTTTACCGAAGTTTCTGAATTTCAACATATCAGCAACATCATAAGAAACCAATTCAGCTAAAGATCTAATATCAGCTGCTTTTAAGCAATTTAATGCTCTTACAGAAAGATCTAAATCAACTAATTCAGTTTTTAAGATTTTACGCATATGTAAAACTTCCTCATCAACTTCTTTAGTTTCTTCTTTAGCTTGAGATTCTAATACTAGGTTTTCATCAGAGAACAACATAAAGTGCTGGATTAAAATCTTAGCAGCTTCTTTTAACGCCTCTTCTGGATGAATTGAACCATCAGTAGTGATATCCAAAATCAACTTTTCGTAGTCGGTTTTTTGTTCAACCCTGAAGTTTTCAATAGTATATTTAACATTTTTGATTGGCGTGTAGATAGAATCAATTGCAATTACACCAACTGGTGCATCAGCATTCTTGTTCTCATCTGCAGCAACATAACCTCTTCCTTTGTTGATGGTTAATTCTATTTCTAAAGTAACAGAATCTTCCATATTACAAATCACAAAATCAGGGTTTAAAACCTCGAAATTGTTAGAAAATTTAGTGATATCGCCAGCTTTAAAAGACTCTTGACCGTTAATAATCACGAAAATCTTCTCAGTATCGCCAGAATCACCTGTTTTCTTAAAACGAACTTGTTTCAAGTTTAAGATGATATCAACAACGTCTTCAGCTACACCTTTTATTGTAGAAAATTCGTGAGAAACACCTGAAAAACGAACAGAAGTAATTGCGAAACCTTCTAATGAAGAAAGTAAAATCCTTCTAAGTGAATTACCTATAGTAACACCAAAACCAGGTTCCAACGGACGAAATTCAAACGTACCATCGAAATCCGTAGATTTCTGCATAATTACTTTATCGGGTCTCTGAAATGCTAAAATTGTCATTTATTTGCCTTATGTTAATCGTTAATTTTTGGATAAATAAAAATTGCTAATTCCTCGTTTACAGAAGAATCAGCAATTAATTTCATCATTATTTAGAGTACAACTCGACGATTAAGTTTTCCTTGATGTTTTCAGGAATACTTTCGCGTTCTGGGTACGATATGAACTTACCAGATAATGCTTTCGCATCCCACTCTAACCAACCGTATTTGTTGATTGTACGAGCAGCAACTGATAAAGAGATAGTTTCTAAAGATTGAGACTTCTCTCTAACCGCTACAACATCACCAGCTTTTAATGTATAAGATGGAATGTTTACTACAGAACCATTAACAGTAATGTGTCTGTGAGAAACTAATTGACGAGCACCTGATCTAGTTGGCGCAATACCTAAACGGTAAACTGCGTTATCTAATCTTGCTTCTAACAATTGTAATAAGTTTGTACCTGTAATACCTTCTCTTGCAGATGCTTTTTTGAAAAGGTTAGAGAATTGTTTTTCTAATACACCGTAAGTATATTTTACTTTTTGTTTCTCCATCAACTGTACTGCGTACTCTGACTGCTTTCCTCTTCTTTTAGAAGCGCCATGCTGTCCTGGAGGGTAGTTTTTTCTATCTAATGCCTTATCAGGACCGAAAATTGGTTCTCTGAATTTACGGGCGATTTTGGATTTTGGACCTGTATATCTTGCCATTTTGTGTGTTTTAAAGTATCATCCCAACTCAATTGGGAGAATCTTACCTTTAAAATAAATAATTAAACTCTTCTTCTTTTTGGTGGACGACATCCGTTGTGAGGAAGTGGAGTAATATCCTTAATAGTGGTTACTTCCAATCCTGAATTTTGTAAAGTACGGATAGCCGACTCGCGACCAGATCCTGGACCTTTTACAAAAACTTCAACTTTACGTAAACCCAAATCATGGGCCACCTTACCGCAATCAATTGCCGCTTGAGAAGCTGCATACGGTGTGTTCTTTTTAGAACCTTTAAATCCTTGCTTTCCAGCTGATGACCAAGAAATTGTTTGTCCTTGATTGTTGGTTAGCGTGATAATGATGTTATTAAAGGTAGCGTTAATGTGAGCTTGCCCTACAGGCTCCACTACAACTAAACGCTTTTTAGTAACTTTTTTTGACTTAGCCATTTTTTACTATCAATTATTATTTAGTAGCCTTTTTCTTGTTCGCAACAGTTTTTCTCTTTCCTTTACGGGTACGAGAATTGTTCTTGGTTCGTTGTCCACGTAGTGGCAAACCTTTCCTGTGGCGTAGTCCTCTGTAACAACCAATATCCATTAAACGTTTGATGTTTAACTGAACCTCAGAGCGAAGTTGACCTTCTACTTTGATGGTTTCATTGATAATGTTACGGATCGCTGTTAATTCTTCATCGGTCCAATCTTCAACTTTTTTATCTACGCTAATACCAGCTTGCTCTAAAATAGATTGCGCTGTGCTTCTTCCTATACCGAAGATGTAAGTAAGGCCGATCTCTCCTCTTTTGTTTTTTGGTAAATCAATACCTGCTATCCTTGCCATTTAATTTTGTTGATAGTTTAATAATTAACCTTGACGCTGTTTGAACTTAGGGTTCTTCTTATTGATTACATAAAGTTTTCCGTTTCTACGGATAATCTTGCAATCAACGCTGCGCTTTTTAATGGATGCTCTAACTTTCATTTTATTTATACCTATAAGTTATTCTACCTTTTGTAAGATCATATGGAGACATCTCCAATTTAACACGGTCTCCTGGTAAAATTTTGATGTAGTGCATCCTCATTTTACCTGAAATGTGTGCTATAATCTCATGACCGTTCTCTAGTTCAACACGAAACATTGCATTAGATAACGCTTCTTTTATTATCCCGTCTTGCTCTATAGAGGATTGTTTAGCCATATTTCTTTGATTTTTACTGCATTAGCACCGCCCAAAGCGGGACGCAAAATTAAGCAAAAATATTTAAATTCCTATTTTTTATTTAAAACTTCTTCAATGTACTCAAAAGTAGATAAAATATCTGCTTTACCTTTCCCTATAGCTACTGTATGTTCAAAGTGTGCAGAAGGTTTTTTATCAACTGTTGAAACCGTCCAACCATCATTCCAAAACTTAACACCTGCTTTTCCAGCGTTAATCATTGGCTCAATAGCAATCACCATTCCTTCAGTTAATTTTGTTCCTGATCCGCGTCTTCCGTAATTAGGAATATCTGGTTTTTCATGCAAGAACTTACCTACGCCATGCCCAACTAATTCCTTCACCACACCGTAGCCATTCTTTTCAGCATGTTGCTGACAAGCATAACCTATATCTCCTACTCTATTACCTACAACAGCTTTCTCGATAGCTAAGTCCAGACACTCCTGAGTAACTGTCAATAGTCGCTTTGTCTCCTCTTCAACCTCACCTATCATAAAGGTATAGGCAGAATCCCCAAAGTAACCATCTTTAATCACTCCACAATCTACCGAAACAATATCTCCACTCCTTAGCTCGTAATCACTCGGAAAACCGTGTACAACTTGGTCATTTAAAGAAATGCACAGTGTGTATGGAAAACCATTGTAATTTAAAAAAGCTGGGATAGCATCATTGTCTCTAATAAACTCTTCAGCAACCTTATTTAAGTGCTTAGTAGTAACGCCTTCTCCAATAACCTTAGCCACTTCGGCATGAGATTTAGCAACTAGCTGTGAGCTAATTCTAATTAACTCAATTTCCTCTGCTGTCTTATAGATAACTGTTCTCGCCACTCTAAATCTTAAATTACAGGATCTGAAGAACCCATTGCATTTGCAGAACTACTGCTACGTCCACTGATTCTTCCAGTTTTCATCAATCCATCGTAATGACGCATTAATAAATGACTTTCAACTTGTTGCAAAGTATCTAAAACAACAGCCACCAAAATCAATAACGATGTACCACCAAAGAAATGCGCAAACTGTGAGTTTACACCTGCAATGATAGCAAACGCTGGTAAAATAGCGATAACTGCTAAAAATATAGATCCTGGGAAGGTAATCCTAGAAATGATTGCATCAATAAAATCTGCGGTAGATTTACCTGGCTTAATACCTGGAACAAATCCTCCGTTTTTCTTCATATCATCAGCCATTTGATTAGGATTAATCGTAATAGCTGTATAGAAGAAAGTAAACACGATAATTAGAATTGCGAAAGTAAAGTTATACGCAAAAGAGGTATAATCACTAAGCGATGCTAAAAACGCAGACTGTGCTGATGGCAAAAACTGTGCAATAGTAGATGGAATAAACATAATTGCTTGTGCAAAAATGATAGGCATAACCCCTGCAGCATTAAGCTTTAAAGGAATATACTGACGTACACCACCGTACTGCTTGTTTCCAACAATTTTCTTTGCATACTGAACAGGAACCTTTCGAGTACCCTGTATCACCAGTACGGTAAATACTACTACTGCAAACAAAGCTACAAACTCAATAAAGAAAGCAATTAAACCACCTTGACCATTTTGTCTGCTCATAAACTCTGCACCAATACCGTAAGGTAACTGAGCAATAATACCCACCATAATCAATATTGAGATACCGTTTCCAATTCCTTTATCAGTAATCTTCTCTCCCATCCACATTACAAACATGGTTCCGGCAGTTAAAATGATCATTGAAGAAATTGTAAATAATGGCTCTGAAATTAACCTAGCGTCTGGTGCAATTTGAGACTTAACATAACCGATAGCCTGCAAAGCAGTAATACCGATGGTTAGGTAACGCGTAATTTGAGTAATCTTTTTCTGTCCACTTTCACCTTCTTTTTGCATTTTTTGGAAATATGGAACAGCGATACCCAATAGCTGAACTACAATGGATGCCGAAATATATGGCATTACACCTAAAGCAAAAATAGATGCTCTAGAGAATGAACCACCAGCAAACATATTTAACAAGCCTAACAAACCGTCTTTAGCTTCTTGGTTATCTAAGGATGCAGGATCAACTCCTGGCAAAACTATAAATGAACCGATTCTATATACCAAAAGAATTAAGAGTGTGTATAAAATACGCACTCTTAACTCTTCAATTTTCCAAATATTGGATAATGTTGTGAACAGCTTCTTCATTAAATAAAATTATATTTTTTCTACTGTTCCACCTAAAGCTTCGATAGCTTTTTGTGCAGTTACAGTAAATGCGTGAGCTTTAACGTCTAACTTAACTTTGATTTCGCCTCTTCCCATGATTTTTACTAAATCATTTTTAGAGATCAAACCACGCTCAATCATTGTATCGAAAGAGATAGTTTTTAAATCAAATTTTTCTGCTAGGCCTTGTAAAACATCTAGGTTTACACCTACATACTCTATACGGTTAGGATTTTTAAATCCAACCTTAGGCACACGACGTTGCAAAGGCATTTGACCACCTTCAAAACCAATTTTAGTCTTTTTACCAGAACGAGAACCCGCTCCTTTATGGCCACGTGTTGCTGTTCCACCACGTCCAGAACCAGTACCACGACCAATTCTTTTTCTGTTTTTTGTTGAACCTTCTGCAGGTTTTAGATTACTTAAATTCATGGTAATTATACTTTTTCTATGGCTACCAAATGATTTACTTTCTTTACCATTCCGATAATAGCCGGATTAGCTTCTACTATTACACTGCTACTGATTTTTCTCAAACCTAAAGCTTGCATAGTTCTTTTTTGGCGTTCGCTTCTATCAATAACGCTCTTAATCTGGGTAATTTTTATCTTCGCCATCTTCTTAACCGTTAAAAACTTTATTTAATGAAACACCTCTTTGTTGAGCTACAGTTTGTGCATCTCTTAATTGAGATAATGCAGAAATAGTTGCTTTTACCACGTTGTGGGGATTTGAAGATCCTTTAGATTTTGCAAGTACGTTATGTACACCAGCAGACTCTAACACAGCTCTCATCGCACCACCAGCAATAACTCCAGTACCATTTGCAGCAGGTTTTAAGAAAACAAAACCTCCAGAAAACTTTCCAATTTGCTCGTGTGGAATAGTGTTATTAATAATTGGCACTTTTACCAAATTCTTTTTAGCATCATCAATTCCTTTAGCAATTGCTTCAGTAACCTCTTTTGCTTTACCCAAACCGTAACCTACTACACCGTTCTCATCTCCTACCACTACGATAGCAGAGAAACTGAAAGTACGTCCACCTTTGGTAACTTTAGCAACACGTTGGATGCTAACCAAACGATCTTTTAATTCAATCTCGTTTGCTTTTACTCTTTTTATATTTATAGTTGACATTTCTCTACTTCAATTAAAAGATTAAACCACCCTCACGAGCACCTTCAGCCAAAGACTTAATTCGGCCATGGTACAAGTAACCATTTCTATCAAAAACAACTTCTTTAATTCCAGCTGCGATAGCTTTTTCGGCAACTTTTTTACCAACCTCTTTAGATTGATCAATTTTATTACCTTTTGCACTGAAATCTTTTTCTGAAGACGAAGCAGCAACTAATGTTATGCCGTCATTGTCATTAATAATTTGAGCATATATTCCTTTGTTACTTCTGAAAACAGATAAACGTGGACGCTCTGGAGAACCAGTAATTCTTTTTCTGATACCCTTTTTTATTCTCTCTCTACGAGATAATTTAATTTTTCCTGCCATTGCAATTATTTTTTAGATGCTGACTTACCTGCTTTTCTTCTCAACTGCTCACCAACAAACTTGATACCTTTACCTTTATAAGGTTCCGGAGCTCTTAACGAACGAATTTTAGCTGCAACCTGACCAAGCAATTGCTTATCAATTGATTCTAAAATAATTGTTGGATTCTTTCCCTTTTCTGATGTTGTAGCAACTTTAATTTCTGGAGGAAGTGCAAAAACAATATGGTGAGAATAACCTAACACTAAATCTAAGGTATTACCTTGATTTGACGCTCTGTAACCTACACCTACTAATTCTTGCTGAAGTTTATATCCTTCTGTTACACCAACAACCATGTTGTTGATTAACGCTCTGTACAAACCATGTAATGCTTTGTGGCGTTTTTGTTCTGTTGGACGTTTAACAATAATATTAGCATCTTCTTGTTCGATGATAATATCAGCATCTACCTGCTGTGTTAATTCTCCTTTAGGACCTTTTACGGTAACTAAATTTTCTTTAGAAATTGTTACTGTTACACCGTTCGGGATTGAAATTGGGGCTTTACCTACTCTTGACATATCTTTCTCCTCCTAATTAGTAAACGTAACATAAAACCTCACCGCCAATGTTCAACTGTTTAGCTTCTTTATCGGTCATTACACCTTTAGAAGTTGACATGATGGCGATTCCTAAACCATTTAATACTCTAGGCATATTGCCCATACCTGCATATTTTCTCAAACCGGGTCTACTCGCTCTCGCAATGCTGCGGATAGCTGGAATTTTAGTGATTGGATGATATTTCAAAGCTACTTTAATAGTACCTTGAACATCATTATCCTCAAACTTGTAATTCGTGATGTAACCTTTATCAAAAAGTACTTTTGTAATTTCCTTTTTGAGGTTTGATGCAGGAATTTCTACAACCCTGTGGTTGGCCTTGATGGCATTCCTTACTCTTGTAAGATAATCTGCTATTGGATCTGTATACATTTTATTGTTATATAAAAAAGAATTTTTCGGACCGCAAAGGTACAAAAAATTCTTTATGATTCTTTTTTATTACCAACTGGCTTTTCTAATGCCTGGGATTTTACCTGCCAAAGCCATTTCACGGAAAGTAACACGTGAAATACCAAACTGACGCATATAACCTCTTGGACGACCCGTTAATTTACATCTGTTGTGTAAACGTACCGGAGAAGAGTTTTTCGGTAATTTATCTAAACCTTCAAAATCGCCAGCAGCTTTTAGTGCTTCTCTTTTGTCGGCATATTTTTCAACCAACTTCTGACGCTTTACTTCGCGAGCTTTTATTCCTTCTTTAGCCATTGTGAACTATGTTATGATTTTTAAATGGTAAACCGAATTGCTTTAACAATTCCAATGCTTCTAAATCTGTACCTGCACTAGTTACAAAAGTAATATCCATACCTTGAATCTTATTGATTTTATCAATGTTGATCTCAGGGAAGATAATTTGTTCTGAAACGCCTAAGGTATAGTTACCATGTCCGTCAAAACCTTTATCGTTAATTCCTTTGAAATCACGGATACGAGGAAGAGCTACAGAGATTAAGCGGTCTAGGAATTCGTACATTTGATTCTCACGTAAAGTTACACGTACACCAACCGGCATACCTTTACGTAATTTAAAGTTCGAAATATCCTTTTTAGACTTTGCTACAATTGCCTGCTGACCAGTAATGGTAGTTAATTCTAAAATTGCAGATTCTACAATTTTTTTATCAGTTACACCAGCTCCAACACCTTGGTTGATAGCTATTTTTTGCAACTTAGGTACTTGCATTACGCTTTTGTATTGGAATTTCTCCTTTAAAGCGCTAACAATTTCCTCTTTGTATTTATTTTTTAATCTTGGTGCGTAAGCCATTACTTAATTTCCTCCCCAGATTTTTTAGCTACTCTAATTAATTTTCCATCTTCATTACGTGTTCTGCTAATACGTGTAGCTTCTCCTGATTTAGGATCAATCAACATTACATTAGAGATGTGAAGTGGAGCTTCCATTTTAACAATACCACCATTAGGGTTAGCAGCATTTGGTTTGGTGTGTTTAGAAACCATGTTAGTTCCTTCAACCAAAACACGGTTAGTTTTAGTAATTATTTCTAATACTTTACCTTGCTGTCCTTTTGAGTCTCCTGCTATTACTTTAACTACGTCTCCTTTACGGATATTTAGTTTTACGTTCTTTTTCTTTTCCATATTACAATACCTCCGGTGCTAATGATACAATTTTCATGAATTGTTTCTCACGCAACTCTCTTGCAACAGGGCCGAAAATACGGGTTCCTCTTGGTTCGTCTTGTGCATTTAACAAAACAGCTGCATTGTCGTCGAAACGGATATAAGAACCGTCTTTTCTTCTTATTTCTTTTTTAGTTCTTACAACTACGGCTTTAGATACTGTTCCTTTTTTTATGTTCCCAGATGGAATTGCACTTTTTACAGTTACAACCACCTTGTCACCTATAGAAGCGTATCTTTTACCGGTACCACCTAGCACTCTGATAACTAAAACTTGTTTAGCTCCTGAGTTGTCGGCTACGTTTAATCGTGATTCCTGTTGTACCATTTTATTTAGCCCTTTCTAAAATTTCCACTAATCTCCAGTTCTTATTTTTACTCAGCGGACGTGTCTCCATGATCAGGACGGTATCACCGATACCGCAATCATTCTTCTCGTCATGAGCCATAAATGTGGTAGTCGTTTTTACGAACTTACCATAAATTGGGTGTTTCACTTTTCTCTCAACCGCTACAACTATGGATTTGTCCATTTTGTTGCTTGTTACCAACCCAGTTCTTGTTTTTCTTAATTTTCTTTCCATTTCGACTTTAAAAATTATGAATTACTTTCAGAAACTGCCTTAGCCTTGCGCTGAGTTAATTCGGTATTGAAACGAGCGATATCTTTTCTCGCCTTGTTTATTCTTGTAGGATTTTCTATAGCAGAAACTGCATGAGCAAACTTTAACTTAGTTAAAGTTGCTTTCTCCTCTTGAATCCTGGTAACGATTTCTTCGTTTGACAGGTCTTTGATTTCTGAGTATTTCATTTTTGTTGTTAGTTAATAGTTAAAGTTGTCTTTGTTAGGTAACGGCCAACAAAAAAAACTAAAAACCGATTTTTATGCTTCTACGTAATCTCTACGTACTACAAACTTTGTTTGAACTGGTAATTTTTGTGCTGCTAAACGCATTGCTTCTTTAGCAACTTCAAAAGGCACACCTTCTGCTTCGAAAAGGATTCTTCCTGGTCTTACAACAGCAACCCAGTATTCTGGAGCTCCCTTACCCTTACCCATACGAACCTCTGCAGGTTTTTTGGTAACTGGTTTGTCAGGGAAGATACGAATCCAAACCTGGCCTTCACGTTTCATAAAACGTGTTACGGCAATACGGGCAGCTTCTATCTGGCGGCTGGTGATCCAGCATTCTTCTAATGATTTTATTCCGAATGAACCGAAAGACAACTCAGCACCACGAGAGGCTAAGCCTTTCATTCTGCCTTTTTGCATCTTTCTGAACTTCGTTCTTTTTGGCTGTAACATTACTTTGTCTTTTAATCGTTAAACGATAGTTTCTTAATAATTATCTTTTTCCTCTTGGGGCACCTGCACCGCCTCTGTTGTTTCCACCACGGTTTCCGCCTTTTCTGTCTCCACGATTATCGCGAGAACCAAAGCCACCTTCTGGTTTACCACCTTTGCCTGTGTTTGCACCTATGTTAGGAGAAAGATCTCTCTTACCATAAACTTCGCCTTTACAAATCCAAACCTTAATACCTATTTTACCATAAGTAGTTAAAGCTTCGCTCAAAGCATAGTCTATATCAGCTCTTAAAGTATGTAATGGAGTTCTTCCATCTTTATACTGCTCGCTACGAGCCATCTCTGCTCCACCCAATCTTCCTGAACACATGATTTTAATTCCTTCGGCTCCCATTCTCATGGTTGCAGCGATTGAAGTTTTCATTGCTCTACGGAAAGAAATTCTAGCTTCTAATTGTTTTGCAACACCGTCAGCTACTAATTTCGCATCAAGCTCTGGGCGTTTGATTTCAAAAATGTTGATTTGTACATCCTTCTTAGTCAATTTCTTTAACTCTTCTTTGATCTTATCAACCTCTGAACCACCTTTACCGATTACGATACCTGGACGAGCTGTGTGTATAGTTACAGTGATACGTTTTAAAGTTCTTTCGATAACAACTTTAGAAACACCACCTTTTGCTATACGAGCAGATAGATATTTACGAATTTTTTCATCCTCTACTAATTTCTCAGCGTATTTGTTACCGCCATACCAGTTAGAATCCCATCCTTTGATGATTCCTAACCTTAGTCCTATTGGATTAGCTTTTTGTCCCATTTCTGCTTAATTAGTTTGAGGTTCAACATTCTTACTATCTACTACCAAAGTTACATGGTTAGAACGCTTACGAATTCTGTACCCACGACCCTGAGGTGCTGGTCTTAAACGCTTCAATTGACGACCACCATCAACCATAATTGTTTTCACAAATAGTTTAGCGTCTTCAGGGCGTTGACCCTCATTTTTTGCTTCCCAATTTTTGATAGCAGATAATAATAGTTTCTCAACTCTTATTGCTGCTTCTTTGTTGGTGTATTTTAATATGTAAAGTGCCTTTTCTACACCTTCGCCTCTGATCAAGTCAACTACCAGTCTCATTTTACGAGGTGAAGTGGGGCAATTATTTAATTTTGCTACTGCTTCCATTGCTTTTTATCTTTTCTTATCAGCGTGTCCTCTAAATGTTCTGGTTGGAGCAAACTCTCCTAGTTTATGACCAACCATGTTTTCAGTTACATAAACCGGAATAAATTTGTTTCCGTTGTGTACTGCGAAAGTGTGACCTACGAAATCCGGAGATATCATTGATCTTCTTGACCATGTTTTAATTACAGTCTTTTTACCTGCGTCATTCATCGTAGAAACTTTTTTCTCTACGTTATGATCTATATAAGGTCCTTTTTTTATCGAACGAGCCATTATTTCTTCCTCCTATCTATGATGAAACGATTTGAGTATTTCTTTTTGTCACGGGTTTTGAATCCTTTAGACAATAAGCCTTTTCTTGAGCGTGGGTGACCACCTGATGATCTACCCTCACCACCACCCATTGGGTGATCTACTGGGTTCATCGCAACACCTCTTACTCTTGGACGGCGACCTAACCAACGTTTTCTACCAGCTTTACCTAATACCTCATTTGAGTGAGATGAGTTAGATACTGAACCGATAGTAGCAGTACAGGTTACCAAAATCATACGAGTTTCGCTAGAAGGCATCTTAATGGTTGCATATTTACCGTCTCTTGCCGCTAACTGTGCGTAAGATCCAGCACTTCTTGCTATTTGACCGCCTCTTCCTGGTTTAAGCTCTATATTATGAATAATAGAACCCAAAGGAATTTTGGACAATGGAATGGTGTTACCCAACTCAGGTGCTACTTCGTCTCCAGCAATTACTTTTGCTCCAACTTGTAAACCTTCTGGGCAGATGATATATCTTTTCTCACCATCAGCATAATGTAACAGCGCAATGTGGGCTGTACGATTTGGATCGTACTCTACTGTTGCTACTGTTGCAGGGATATCTTTTTTATCGCGTTTAAAATCTATTATTCGGTACAATTGCTTGTGTCCCCCACCGAGATAACGCATAGTCATTTTACCAGAATTGTTACGACCACCGGATTTGCTCTGCTTAACAACAAGAGACTTTTCAGGTACACGAGTTGTTATTTCGGAGTAATCGTTTCCTACTCTGAAACGAGTTCCGGGGGTTACTGGTTTAAATTTTCTTAAGCCCATAATTCAATTAAATATTGCTATAAAAGTCAATAGTTTCACCTTCTTTTAAAGTAATGATTGCTTTTTTAATTTTTGCAATCCTACCTGATACCATGCCAGCCTTAGTTGAGCGGGTTTTTAATTTACCAACTACAACCATTGTATTTACTGACTCTACGTTTACACCATACATGGCTTCAACGGCAGATGTGATCTGCAACTTGTTAGCTCTGTGATCGCACTGAAAAGTATAACGGTTCAGTTTTTCGGTCAACATGTTAGCTTTTTCTGTTAATACAGGTTTTTTTAAAATATCCATATTACTTGGCAAATGCCTCCTCCAATGTTTTTACCGAACCGGTAGTTAATACTAATTTTACTGCGTTTAATACATCATATGTATTTAACTGATCAGCAGTGATAACTTTAGTTTTTTGTATGTTTCTACTTGCTAAGTACACATTAGCGTTTTCGCTTCCTACTGGAAGAACGATTAACGTTTTCTCGTTAGAGAAATTTAATGCGCTTAATAAGCTTACAAAATTCTTAGTTTTTGGGGTATCGAAGCTAAAATCTTCTAACACTATAACACTGTTGTCTTTAGCTTTGTAAGCTAAAGCTGATTTACGAGCAACTTCTTTAAGTTTTTTGTTCAACTTAAAGCTATAGTCACGTGGCTGTGGGCCGAAAATTCTACCACCACCATTAAATAATGGAGATTTAATACTTCCTGCTCTTGCACCACCAGTTCCTTTTTGTTTGTACAATTTACGTGTAGAACCTGCAATTTCATTACGTTGCTTAGACTTGTGAGTTCCTTGACGTTGATTTGCTAAAAACTGCTTTACATCTAAATAGATAGCGTGATCATTTGGCTCAATACCGAAGATATCCTCAGAAAGTTGCACCTTGGCACCTGTTTCTTTACCTGAGACGTTTAATACTTTAACTTCCATCTTACTTCTCGATTAATACGTACGAACCTTTAGCTCCTGGGATTGACCCACTCACTACTAATAAATTTTGCTCTGCAAATACTTTAACAACTTGAAGATTCTGGATTTTCACTCTGTCGCCACCCATTCTACCAGCCATTCTCATTCCCTTGAATACTCTCGCTGGGTATGATGCTGCACCGATTGAACCTGGAGCTCTTAAACGGTTATGCTGACCGTGAGTTTGCATACCCACACCGCTAAATCCGTGGCGTTTCACAACACCTTGAAATCCTTTACCTTTAGAAGTACCCACTACATCAACGTAGTCTCCTTCTAAAAAAAGATTAACATCTACAACTTCACCCAAAGCTTTCTCTTCTGTAAAGTACTTGAATTCCACAACTTTACGTTTTGGAGTAGTTCCAGCCTTTGCAAAATGACCTTTTTGGGGAGCAGAAGTGTTCTTCTCTTTTTTCTCATCGTAAGCCAACTGCACCGCAGCATAGCCATCATTCTCGATGGTTCTCACTTGTGTTACAACACAAGGGCCAGCTTCAATCACAGTACACGGTATGTTTTTACCATCTGCGTCGAAAATGCTGGTCATTCCTACTTTTTTTCCAATAATTCCTGACATTTCTTAATTTAATTAACACCCATCGAAGCAGTAGGGCTTCGTTCAAGGTGGACATAATATCCCTAAAAGGGACGGCAAAGATAGGAAAGTCTTATTAATAATCAAACAGTTAGAAAGAAAAATAAAAATATTTTATTCACAGCCAATAACTTAGGGAGAAATCGGGGTGTTTTTAGGTCTCTTTGATATGGTTTTGAATGATTGGTGCTCTTGTGCGATATTTTAAAATTAAAATCTTGAGAGGTCTTCTCTACTTTTTTAATTTTAAAAACTGAGGATTTTCAAAAATCGCTAGTCGCCTTACCTCATAACCTTGAGGGGAAAACAGAATTTAAGAATTACCTACCCAACAAATAAATTCAACATGCTTGGGAAAAGTCCGAATAATAAAGTTAAAAATGTAAGTATAATAGTAAATACGATTAATAGATTGTTGCCTTTTATTACAGGTAAAGCCTTTTCGGTTTTTTTAAGGAAAAAGTTCAAAGGAATTTTAAGGTAAAAAAATAAAGAAACAACTGTTGTTAAAACTGCAACTACTAAAAGAATGGTGATATAAACATTAGCTCCGTTAAAACTAATTAAACTGGAGAACACCAAGAATTTAGCAATAAAACCTGCGGTTGGTGGGATTCCGGTTAAGGATACCATTAATATTACTAAACAAACACCTAAAGTTGGAATGGTTTTTCCTAAACCTTTGAAACCTGATATATTAACAATAGCGTAATTATTTTCGATGCAGCTAAGCGCCATAAAAATACCGATGTTAGCAATGCTGTAAATTGCCAGATAAAACAACACCGCGTTTAAAATTAAAGCCTGTGGTATTACAAACAACATCAACACAAAGCCAGTATGTCCAATTGCCGAATAAGCCATCATACGTTTAGCGTCATCCTGAAAAACAGCAGCCACATTACCTAAAATCATGGACGCTACGGAAGCGAAAAGAATAAATTGACTGAGTGTGTCACCAACTTGGAAGTAGGGCAACAAATAATAAAGGAAGCCAAAAACAGCAATCTTTGGTACCGTTGATAAAAAAGAAACTACGGAAGTTGGTGCAACCTGATAAGCATCCGGTGTCCAGAAATGGAAAGGTACTGCTGACAGTTTAAAACTGATTCCGGCAAGCATTAAAACAATTGCTAAAGAAGATGCACCGACACCAATCTGAGATAAACCGTTTACTAACTCATCACCATATAAATTAATAGTGCCTGTAAAACCGTAGATCAAACTAATACCGTAAAGCATAATTGCCGAAGCAACTGCACCAAACAAAACATACTTCATACCGGCTTCCGCTTGATTCTTTTGGTAAGCGTTATAAGCAACCAGCAAATAAGACGCTAAAGAAACCATCTCTATTGAAAGATAAAGCATCAACAGGTTTGCCGAAGAAACTAGCAGGAACATTCCTAAAATGCTCGCTAAAAAAATAGAGATTAAATCATTGATTCCTTTCGGGTGTTTCGTTAATCGGTCATCTTGATAAAAGAATAAAAGCGAGAAGATAGAAACTGCAATAATTAATAGTTTAAACTGAATAGCCGATTTAGAAAAGACAAACATTCCGTTGAACAGCAAACTTACATTTTGGAAATTAACTAAATCAAACACCAAAAAGCCTCCGCTTATTACCAGCGTTAACAAAGCTATACTGGCTATAAGTATATTACTTTTCTTGACGAATAAATCGACAAGGATGACTACCAAAAAACCTATAATAATTGTCCACTCGCTACACAGATAAGGTAACGAGTTGATGATATCGGTTGTAGTTTGGCTGATGTTTGGCAGGTTCTGCATCCCTTATTCTAAATTGATTTGAAGGTTTTTAGGATACTTTACTTGATATTTCAAGTTCAGTTTCTTTTCCTCGTTAGGCTGTAGCGTCAATTTCCAAGTAAGCTTTCCGTCTTTCTCGTTTAATTCTGCTCCAGAAATATCCTGTTTCTCTATACTGATTGTTTCATTGGTAGAAACCGGCAATTGATCATAAACTGTTAAATCTATAATTTTGTTTTTTCGGTTTTTGATGGTGATTAAAAAATCACGAGTTACTTTTTGCGAAGAACCAAAAAATTGTTTTTCTTTAAAATCTGTCTGCTTTTCGCGAGTAACTATCACACTTTTATCATTACCCAAAGAAACAGATAAAGTGTCAGCAGATTGTGCCACGTTCAAAGGAGTAGTGCCTAAAAAAGTTCCATCGAAAAATATACTCGCCTCGCCAGAAATCAAATTATACTTATTAAAGTCAGTGATTTTTGCTGTTAGATTCACTTTATCTGAAAGTTTTGGAATGGCGGTATAGTTGAACGTTGCAGGAATGTCGTACGTTCCAATTTCCGCAGTAATTAATTTCCCATTTGATGGAATGGTATAAATTTCTTTAATATCAAACAACAAACTGGTTTGTGACTGCTGGCTACTTACCTGTAAAGGCGCACTCGCCATTCCTCTGATACTTACTGGTTTTTGACTGCCATATCCAACTGTGACAACTTCATCCAAACTTGCACTTTCTTTCTGCATCATCATGCCTGCTACTTTACCTGAGAGTAAATTTGAAAGTGGGCTTAAATAATATGGGTTTAAGGTTGGTGCAACGTTACTTTCAGAAGGATTTCCGGAAGATAAGATTAAATGAACCTTGCTCCAGTCCTCTCCAGAGTTCTGCTTTACATTTGCTTTATAAGCCAGTTTAATGGGTTGGTTGATATCTATTGCCCTAAGGTCATAACTTGCATACCAAGAAGCATTGTAAACCAAATAACTAATTTTAAAGTTCGCCCTTGAAGCTGATGGAGCGCTAAGCTTAACTACAATGTCACTAGTATTTATTGATGCATTTGCATTAAATGTTTTCAGTTGGTTGTTTAAGTCATTCAATTTTTTTTCGGCCTCTTTCTTTTTTTCTGTAAGGAGGTATTGTTCAGCTTTTAGTTCTTTGAGCTTGGTTTCTTGATAACTCAATAGTGTTTTTAATTTAATGATATCGAAACCACTGTTGCCAGTATAAGTGACTTGGTTTTGAGCTAAGATTTTCTGTTGTGTTTCATTGATGGAAAGCGCATCGTTGAGTTTGGCAACAACTTGCGCCTGTGCATTCACTTTAACGGTGAATGCTTCGAGCTCATCACTTTTACTCTGTTTGTTGAGATAATTAGACTGTTTATTAACTGATAATATGGTAAAAGCGCCTTCACCTTTCACTTGTATACTCTGTTGATTGATATCGTTGGACAGCCCGGTAAATACAACCTCGGATACACCAGCAGGTAAATTAACACTAGCATCTCGTTCAATCTGCGCACCGTTTAAGAAAACAGTAACTGTTTTAATTACAGACTTGGCAGGAATAGTCTGCGTTTGCGCAACTGTTACCATAGGTAATATCAGAAGAACAAATAAGTTTTTAAAAATTTTCATACTAGATTCAATTTAATTCATAAACTTAGTTAACAGCTAAAGAGCAGCGCCACCAAACTTACTTAAACATCAATAAAAACTGATTTACAGAACTGCTCATCACATCAAAAACGATGGAAGGCATTATACCTAAAATTAAAGCCATCGCCGCTAAGGGGACCAATACCGTAATTTCTCTGGCAGTAACATCCGTTAAGGCTAATTTCCATTCTTCTTTCTTTACTCTAAATTTTCCGAAAAACATTCTTTGTAAAGTCCATAAAAGGTAACCTGCTCCTAATAGAATCCCCAGTGCGCCAACCATGGCCATCCAACGTGGGATTAAACCGTTCAAGCTTTCTGATGAAAATGCACCGATTAAAACAAAAGCTTCTGCAATAAAAGCCGAAAACCCAGGTAAGCCGAGTGATGCGAAAAAAGCAATCATTACAAAACCGGTAAACACTGGCATTTTGTTAGCTAGGCCTCTAAAATTATAAATATCTCTATCGTGAACACGCGTATAAATTACACCTACAATAAAGAACAGCATCACCGAAAGGAAACCGTGAGAAATCATCTGCATCATTGCTCCGTTCAAACCTTCTGAAGTTAAAGATGCGATCCCTAACAACACAAAACCCATGTGCGATACGGAAGAATAGGCCACCAACCTTTTTAAATCTCGTTGCGCAAGCGCATTCATTGCGCCGTAAATAATTGAAATTACGCCCAATAAACCCATCCAAAAAGAGAGCGACATGGCCGCTTCAGGGAAAATTCCGTAAGCAATTCTGATGATGCCATAACCACCGACTTTCAGCAATATCCCCGCAAGGATTAATGAAATTGGTGTTGGCGCTTCTACGTGGGCATCGGGCAACCAAGTATGAAATGGAAAAATCGGAACTTTGATAGCGAAAGCGATAAATACAACTATGAAAGCTACAATTCGGGCAGGGAAGCCAAATATTTGAGCATTTGCCAGTACATTAAATATGGAGCCGTCAATATAATTAGCGGGATTCATGGCGTAAACCATGTTAAAAGTGTGGTTACCCGTTGCTGGATCTATTACCGAAAGGTATAGTCCCGCAATAACCAAAAGCATAAACACCGAACCGAATAAAGTGTAAAGGAAAAATTTGATAGAAGCGTACTCTCTTCTTACTCCGCCCCACATTCCAATCAGAAAGTAAAGTGGTAAAAGCATCAGCTCATAAAAGATGTAAAAAAGGAATAAATCTAATGCACAAAAAACTCCGATAACAGCAGTGTTAAGCAACAGAAATAAAGCAAAATAGCCTTTCAAATTAGTTTTTATCTCCCACGAGGAAAGCGTTGCCACCAGCATTACCAAAGCAGAAAGCCAAATTAAGCCAATAGAAAATCCATCGACACCTAATAAATAATCAATTTGTAAAGTGCCGAATTGCCCAACATCCAAACGTATCCATTTAAGGTTTTCTAACCATTGGTATTGTGAAAGCTGATTGACTCCTGCAAAAGCATCACCAGTTTTAAAATGGTAATACATATAACTAGCTATAGCTAATTGTACTCCGCAAACAAGCAGGGTGATATATTTGAACCAGCTGTTCAAACTTTTTGGCAATGCCAAAATAATAGCGCCAAACAATAAAGGCAAGAATATAAGGACTGATAATAAACCCATCAGATAATAACTTTATAAATCATAAAACTTAAAAATATAAACAACATCCACACAAAGTAGTGTTGCAGTTTTCCGTTCTGCACAGACCTAAACCAAACGCTCAGGCTACTCACTAAACTTGCCAAGCCATTTACGCCTCCGTCGATAATGTATTTATCAAACCAATCAGCAATATTAGACAGCAACAAGGTAGCTTTCGTAGATGAATGTACTATGCCGTCAATAATTTTTGTGTCGAACCAAAAAGCTAATTTAGCTTTCCATAAAACTAAAGCAACCAACTTTTTATCGTACAATACATTAAAATACCATTGATGATAAGAGAATTGGTAGTACCATGTTTTTTGATTGGTAAACACAATTTTATTTTTTGCGTAGATAAAATAAGCTGACGCGATTAAAACCAAGCTTAAGGCGTTAATATATATAGGCACAAAAAGATGCAAGAAACCTTCTGAATGAGCTTTTGTACTGAATGCATGGTGTAGCCATGAGCTTTCTAAACTAAAAGGATTGATTGCGAAGACAAAGCCGAAACAGAATATAGCCAAAATAATAGCAGGGACTTTCATCCAGTAATTTGGGTCATGAAGATGAAAGTCTTCTACCTTTTTGTTTAATATGGCTGGAAGCTTAAACTCGCCAAAGAAAGTTTTAAAAATTACTCTGAAAATGTAGAATGTTGTTAACCATGAAGTGATGGAAATAACAACTGGAAATAACCAGAACACTCCTCCCCGTTCACCTGCCCATTCAAAAACGCTGATTAAAATAGCGTCTTTTGACAAATAACCCGAAGTAAATGGCAGACCTGATAAAGACATTGCTGCTATAATAAAAACAATGGCTGTAATTGGCATTAATCGGGCTAAACCACCCATGTTCCGCATATCTTGCTCATCGAATTTTGATCCATTACGTTCTTTTATATGATGCAGTTGATGGATGACCATACCTGCCGCTAAAAACAATAGACACTTAAAGAATGCGTGAGTTGATAAATGAAAAATTGCAGCCGCATTATCTTTTACGCCCACTGCTAAAACCATAAAACCGAGTTGCGAAATGGTTGAAAAAGCCAAAACTTTTTTAATATCATTTTGCGTTAACGCAATGGTTGCTGCCATAAATGCCGTTAACAAACCAATGGAAGCCATGGTGGTCAACACTGTATCATCAAACAAAGGTGATACTCTTAACAATAAAAACACACCTGCTGCAACCATTGTTGCGGCATGGATTAAAGAAGAAACTGCGGTTGGGCCTTGCATGGCATCTGGCAACCAAGAATGCAGTGGAAATTGTGCTGATTTTGCAGCCGCCCCAATTAAGAAACAAAAACCTGCAATAGTAAGCCAGTAACTTGGAATAGAAGCAAATGGCGTTACCCAGTTTCCATCATGAATAAAAGAAGAATGAATAATGCCTTTTGCACCAAACAGGGTTTCAATATCTAAGGTGTGGAACTGCGAAAGCAAAATCATTAGCCCAATAAGGAAACCTACGTCCCCTACTCTGTTCATAATGAAAGCTTTTTTATTTGCCTGAACCGCCTTCTTTTTTGTAAACCAAAAACCAATTAATAGGTAAGAAGCAAAACCGACTAACTCCCAAAAAGCGTAGAGTATAAATAGATTATCAGCCATAACTACGCAAAGCATAGCAAAACAGAACAAACTGAGGTAAGCGAAATAACGATATTTTAAAGCTTCTTTACGGATGTATTCAATGGAATAAATATGAACTAAAAGTGCTACAAAAGATACCAAAAGCATCATAATTACACTTAAATCGTTCAGTAAAATACCGACGTTAATACTTACGTTCCCTAAGTTTATCCATGAAAAAGCAAAATGAAATGGTTGTTTTTGCCAAACACTGAAAAACAGAATAGCAGAAAAGATAAGCGAAACAGAAATGCTTAAAATACCAAACGCACCAGCCAGTTTTTTAAAAATTAAAGAAAATATGAATGCCAAAAACGGAGCTGTAATAGCTGTTAGTGCAAAACACAAAATCTGATAATTTGTAAAACTGATATCCATTAGCCTCTTAAACTTTTAGTTTGATTTGGATCAATTGTTTGCGCTCTTTTGTAAAGATTCATGATAATTACTAAAGCTACTGCAACCGCTGCGGCCGCTAATATAATGATGAACAAACCGAAGATTTGCCCGGTATTGTCTACTTTATCGTATTTACCAAAGGCAACCATATTTAAAATGGAAGCGTTAATCATCAGCTCTATACCCATTAATATTTGGATTGCGTTTTTACGAGTAATGACAGCAAATAACCCTAAAGAAAATAAGATTGCACCAATCAGCAAGAAGTGTTGAAGTGGAATCATCATGTTTTAGGCTCCTTTCTGGCAATTTGTGCTGCGCCAATTAATGCCATCATCAATAAAATTGAAATCATTTCTAGAGGCAGTAAATACCTACTCATTAAGTTTACACCTATATTTCTGATGGTATCATCTGTCACGGTTTTTACATTTCCGCTGGCTTGTGCAGTTGTAATCCAATTCAAGTTTTGAAAATCTATATTTAAAAAAGTGTAGACCAACAAAGCAAGAAATGTTATAGTGATTAACATTGCAGGTAATCTGTTTGCCGAAAGTAAGCCTGACGGAATTTTTGAAATAGTATCTAAAGCGTCTTTACTAGATAAAAGAAAAGCAAAAAGCAATAGAACTAGCACTCCGCCCACGTAAATTACAATTTGGGTTAAGGCAACAAAATCTGCCAAGGCAAAAACGTACAAGCCTGCCACTGCAAAAAGTGTTACAAAAAACATAAAAACAGAACGCACTAGTTGCTGGCTAAGCACCACGTAGGTTGCACTGCCAATGGCGATTGCTGTTAAAATGTAGAATATGATTTGCTCTATCAATTTGTTAATCTTCTTCTTGTTAAATAAAAGGCATTTTCACACAGCCTTGCCTGCCCTCATGCCGGGCAATGACAGTAACTTTTTTTTCCGCAAAAAAAGTAACCAAAAAAACTCTCGCCTGCGCCCTTTGCTACAAAGGGAGTGCTTTTACTTCTTTCATCTGTACCGCAAAGGCCAAGGGCGAAAAAAGCGTTAACATTAGACAGTGCTTTTCCTCGCTCTTTTTAAAATCAGAATTTATTTCTCTTCTGACTTTTTCATAGCTGCCTCTTTTGCTGCTTTGCGTTCTGCCAATTGTATTTCTAATTCTTTACGTTTTTGATCTGCTTCTTCCTCTGTCATGTCGGCAAACTCATAAGTCATGTCTGTTACCAAAGTAAAACTTCTATCGTACTCGTTGGTCATTGTTATACATTCCGTTGGGCAAACTGTTGTGCACAAACCGCAGAACATACACTTCGCCATATCGATATCAAACTTTGGCGCATATAATCGCTTTACGGAACCGTCGGAAGTTTTTCCGATAACCTCCGTAGATTTTATGCTTTCAATTTCAATGCAATCTACCGGACAAATTTTCGCACATAAATCGCAAACAATACAATCGTCAATCACTACATCTAGTTGGTAACGTCCAACTTCTGGAATTGGCAATTGCTGATGCGGATATTGAACCGTTGCAATTCCGTTCTGTTGCTCAAAATAATTAGCCTCTTTTACGTTGATTATTTTTTTGCTTTCTGTTGCGGCAAAAAAATGCTTGATGGTAAGGGATAATCCTTGCCATGCCGTTTTTAATCCGTTGTAAGCTGTTTTAATCAATCTATTATTTTTTATTTGGGGGTTTTAACACGCTTTCCACTATATCTTTTTTGTCTTACTCTTCTATTCCCTCTTCGACTCCGCTCAGAGTGACAATGCTCAGAAAGACAAAAAAGGATGCCGTTTCAATCGTTAACCCGCTTATCCTTATTTATAAAACATTCAATTTAAAGTAACAATTTCCACAATCCAGAAATCACTAAACATAAAAATGCCAATGGTGTTAATATTTTCCAGCAAAGTGTCATCAACTGATCAACACGTAAACGTGGCAATGTCCATCTGATCCACATTTGTATGCCTACTACCGCTAGGCATTTTGTCATTATCCAAAAAATCCCCCAGAAAATTCCGGTGGTATAAGTCGCTAGTTTTAAGCTTCCGATGTTTGGCAGTGGCGTATTCCACCCTCCTAAAAATAAGGTTACACCCAACATAGCTACCAAAAACATCATGGCGTATTCTGCCAAAAATATAAATGCGAAACGCAAACCTGTATATTCTGTATGGAAACCACCAATTAATTCAGACTCTGCTTCTGGTAAATCAAAAGGTGCTCGGTTACACTCTGCCAAAGAAGCAATAAAATAAATTAAATAAGCAAGCAATAAATGCGGTGCTTGAAAAACATTCCAAGCTAAAATGCCACCAATTTGGGTAACATCCAAAAAGCCAAGAAAATGAATAGTTTCCGTAGCTAAAATGCCTTGGTTATAATTGATGATTTGTAAATCTAAAGTTTGAGAAATCATTACAGCAGAAATGATGGCAAAACCGATGGGGATTTCGTAAGAAACCATTTGCGCTACCGAACGGACTGCACCTAACAAACTGTATTTATTGTTTGAACCCCAACCTGCCATTAAAATACCTAATGCCTCAATAGAAATAATTGCAAAGACATAAAAAACGCCTAGGTTCATTGTTGCCGGGACTAAACCGGGAGCCCAAGGTAAAGCGACAAATCCTAAGTAAACGGCAACGAAAATAATAACTGGTGCAATGGTAAAAAGCACCTTATCTGCCAGCGCAGGTAAAATATATTCTTTTTGGATAAGCTTTAGTATATCGGCAGCGGTTTGTAGCCAACCGTATTTACCGACTTCCATTGGCCCCAAACGGTCCTGCATAAAAGCCGAAATTTTTCGCTCAGCATAAACACTAAACAGCGAAAATACCGCAATGAAGCCAAAAATGGTGAAGGCAACCAGAAAATATAGGAGGTAAAAATTCAATATTTTGAGCTGTTTTTTTGCTGCAAAGCTAATTAATTTGGGCGCAATTTAATGAATATCTACTAATTTAATAGACTTTTATTTTTGGAGGGATAAATTGGGGTGTTTTGAGCTTGGAACTGGCCTGGCAAGTATGAATTTTTGAAACCGATTCATGTTACGCTTAAGAAGCGGATAGTAGAGAAAATTATAACCAACTATCATTTATTTTTGAATAACAGATTTCAAAACTCAATTTATATTCCTTTTTCAGTAATTCAATTAACTTTACAAACTCAGGTTTTGAGTTCGGAGATATATGAACTTTCTTAATAAGACCATTTAAATCAACATCAACAAGATTATCTTTATTTTTTTCATAATCGTCACTTTCAGTAATGCATCTTATTTCATTTTCGAAAGAATAATGATCTAATTTAGTAACGAAGGGATAGAACAAATTGGATAAATCAAAATAATAATTCTTTTCATTAATATAGTTTATTTCGCCGATAAAGATTAATCTTGACGTATTATTAAATGACTGTTTTAGCGCCGTTAAATCCGTTTCGATTGCAATTCCTGATTTATCTTTAGCATAAATTTTCCACAATGCAAAAGATTCCCTTTCAGCATAACACCAACTCGATATTAGAAAATTCTTTCTTGCAACATTCTCTAAATAATTAATTGTGTGTTTGTTTTCGTCTGTTCCATCCTCTGCTTCTTTGATAGCCATTTTTTTCAAAACATATGGTGGAATCCTACCTTCTGAATTATCTCCAAGATTCTCCGAATTAGAAAAAAACAGAGCATTTGACTCTAACAAATTTAAAAACTTCCAAAAATCCATATATCGCCAAAGGGGCATATTGACAGAAACAGATTGTTTAAAAACTGGATGATCTAGATACATCTTTCCATGTTTAACCTGGTACTGTTCTTACTTCTCATAAATTTCAAGTTAAAATCCTCAGATCTAAGTAATACCGACCGGATCTATACTTGTTCCATTTCTTCTAACAAAGCTTTTTGGAAAGTATACGCGGATTGTAAATTATACCATAATTCGCCACTAGTCCCTAAGACTTTTCCGATTTTTATCGCGAGTGTAGCTGAGATATCTCTTTTACCTGCAAAAATAGAGCTTAGGTTGTTTGGATAAATACCTATTTCATTTGCGAAATCTTTTTTTTGAATTTGTCTAGCTTCAATTTCTTCGAGCAAAAACTCTCCTGGATGAAATGCCTCGATTTCAATTTCAGCACCTTTAGAATTAAAGATCTGATTATTCATTTTTTTTAAATTTAATAATGAAAATCCATTATGTTTTGAACATATTGGATTTTCATTAACAGTAAGTCTAAGTATAATGATTACTAACTTCCTCAATAATCATTACCTCAAGGTTATCTTCTTTGTCAATACTAAATACAAGCCTATAACTCCTATTTAGTCTGATAGAGTACATACCTAAATATCTTTTCTCAACCAGTTTCTCAAAATGCAATGAACTCATTGCCCTTAAATCCTGAGTACTGTTGGCGGCTCTAATAAAAGAAAGCTTTTTCTTAAATGCTATGGTTACTTCATTCGGATACTTACTTTTACCACTTGAGCCCTTCTCTGCAAGCATACCTAGATGCTCGTCACGAAATTTTACTTTCATTTTTTTTTAATTTTTTATAATTTTCTTTTTTTCCATATCTATCGTTGTTTATTTGTTATACGCCAAATATAAACATAAAAAGATAATTATCAAAATTTGATAATTATCTTTTTATGATAACTTATTCTCAATAATTAAATATCAATTTTCAAATGCAAAACCTATTTTTATAACATGAAGAAAACCAAAGTCGCAACCATTAGTATATTAACGTTTCTTTTGATTTATTTCATCACTCCCTTAAGTGCAAAAAAACTAATAGAAGCATACATTTTTGAACGTGAAGATGATATTGGGCGTACACAAAACGGTCCTCATAAAGGTGGAGGGGAAACAGTGGGATATAGTTTCTTTGCTGGGGCTGAAGATTTAAAACTTGTTTTCAAAAAACGAGTACTAAAACCAGGTTCGGCGATTGGTTATCATCTACAAAAAGAAGACGAAATCTACTACATCATTAGCGGTACTGGCGAAATGCAAATGAACGGAAAAACATTTCCGGTTAAAGCGGGCGATGCTATTTTAACCAGACCCGGAAGTTCACACGGACTTAAACAAACGGGTAATGATGATTTAAGCATCATCATTAACTACGAGAAACACTAAATTCTTTTAAAAATAAACCGCAACAAATTTTGCTAATGGTGCCATTCTCGCTTTGTTTAAAGTCATAGTGTCATTATTATAGCTGTAATTGTCTGCTTTTTCCAAGACCTTAAACAGTTCGTTTTCATCATTAAGGTTTGGGCAGGCCATCATGGTGGAGATTACTTGAGAGAATTTAATGCGATTTCCGGGTAGAATTTCATAAGTTCCGCCGTAACCGTTACATCCTCCGTTACCTGTAACCCTGTTATTCAAAGATTTCAAAATTAAGTGAGCTTCTCGCTGTCCTTCTGCAGGTGGACTAATAGCCTTACCATTAATTTCTACCAATTTCCAGTACTTTTCTATTATTGGATTTTGCTCCTTTTTTAAGATGTATTTACTGGAAAGTTCACTTGTAATTGGTTTGCCTTTTAAATCTAATTGGATCAACTGATTTTCACCAACCAAATAATAGGTTGGATGAATCGTTTTACTCAACCCATTCAGCGTAATTACACCTCCGCTTTTATCCCAGCTAAATTTTCCGGATTTGGTTTCTATATTTTCTTCCTTTCCAATGTAGCTCGTCTCCAATTGGTAATTGCTATTGGTATCAATACGAAGAACAGTTTTAATTCCTTCACAATCAGCACAAGGAACAATACCAGTATAAACACCCGCCCAATCTAAAGAGTTTTCACTATTATGTGTATCTGTAGTTGTCTTTATTGTTTTACAAGCGCTAAAACTTATTAAAAGGAAAATGGTAGCTACAATAAGAATCGGATTTTTCATGGATGGTGTTCGTTATTTTTAAATGAACGACAAAAAGTTTGCCGTTTTCAAATCCCTACGACTTTAAGTAAGACATCGATACAAAAAGGACTAATCTTTTTTATGCGAAAATAACCAAGGCAACAAGTCCTTTTCAGCAAAAGCGCTATCCCAACTATTATGATTTGCATTCGGGTAAAGCGAAAATTTAAATTCCGCATTTCTTTTCTCTAACTCTTTGGCAATATTCTTTGTCAGTTGAGGATCAACTACATCATCTTTTCCCCCATGAAACAACCATAAAGGAACATCATCATACTTCTTTACATTTTTCGGGTTATCGCCACCACAGATAGCAAAGGCTGCAGCAAAAGTATTTTTTTCTCTTCTTAGTAACTCATAAGTACCCATTCCTCCCATAGAAAGCCCACCTACATAAAACCTATCCTGATCTAAATAAGTTAAATCCTCTAACTCATTCATATATTTTGTCAATAACTTCATTGCTTTGGTAGGTTTTCCACAAGTTTGAAACTTAAACTCTCGTTTACCCTCACTGTTCTTCTCGGCCTTTACATTAGCCCAATAGCTATCATTTCCGCACTGAGGAAAAATAACAACTGCTGGATAATTTTTACGAAATGCAGGATCTAAAAACATCTTTGAACCATGAACCAATTGCTTTTCATTATCATAACCACTTTCTCCTCTCCCGTGTAAAAACAACATCATTGGGTATTTTTTTGAAGGATCAAAGTTTTCTGGATAAAGAATACGAACTGGTAATGTATCGCCTTTAAAAACAAAAGTTTTCTTTACAAAATCACTTTTTGTTTGTGCATTGCCAGCTAGAAAGAAAAGACAGACTGAAAATGTTAAAATAAGTTTTCTCATGTTGTTTATATGTTTAAAACACAAGCAATAAATTACAGCTAATTTATTGCTACCTAAGTTTAGTTTGTTAGTTTAAAATCTGATGGCTTTACGTTTGCAGAGCTATTGCCAACAAAAACTTTAAAGTCTCCAGGTTCTGCAATATGTTTTAAATCTGCGTTATAAAACTTTAAGGTTTCTTCAGTTATAGAAAAAGTTACCGTTTTAATTTCTCCAGCTTTTAACATTATTTTTTTAAAGCCTTTTAACTCTTTTACCGGCCTAACAATAGAACCTACCATATCACGAATATACAGTTGAACTACCTCTTCTCCAGCTTTTGCCCCTGAGTTTTTGACCTCAACACTTACTTCAATTGTTTCAGAAGTAGTCATGGTGTTTTTGCTAAGTTTTGGCGCTGAAATTTCAAATGTGGTATAACTTAACCCATAACCGAAAGGATAAAGTGGCTCATTGGTTACATCTATGTAATTAGAACGGAATTTTTGAAACCATCCACCCTCTGGTAAAGGACGGCCTGTATTTTTATGATTGTAGTAAATTGGTATTTGACCAATGTTCTGCGGAAAAGTAACCGTAAGCTTACCGGAAGGATTTACATCTCCAAACAAAACATCAGCAATTGCGTTCCCTGTTTCTGAACCACCAAACCAAACATCAAGTATCGCAGGCACATTTTCATTTTCCCATGATAAGTCTAAAGGTCTTCCGTTAAACAACACTAAAACAACAGGCTTTCCTGTAGCTAGTAGAGCTTTCAATAGTCGCTGTTGAATAGCTGGTATTTGAATATTTGTACGGCTTGAGCTTTCACCGCTCATTTCAGAACTTTCTCCTAATGCAGCAACTACTACATCAGCTTTATTTGCAACTGCAACCGCTTCTTTAATTATTGCATCCTCGGAACGGTTATCTCTTTTGATATCACGACCAAACATGGTTGCTCTGGTCTGATAAGCTTCATCTTCCAATAAATTGGAACCCAAAGCGTAAATGATTTTTGCTTGATTACCTACTGCATTTTCGAGCCCAGTTTTCAAAGAAATTGCTTTACTCAAGTCAGCAGAAACAGCCCAAGTACCTGGCATATTTACTTTAGAATCTGCAAGAGGTCCTATTAAAGCAATTGTTCCGGATTTTTTAATAGGCAACAAATTACTTTCATTTTTCAATAAAACAAAGCTTTTAGTAGCCGCTTCACGCACTGCCTGTTTATTTGCTACAGTATAAATTTTTGCTTTCGCTCTGTTCTCATCGCAATATTTATATGGGTCTTCAAACAAACCTAATTTGAATTTCGCTTCTAAAACAAAACGACAAGCTCTATCAATATCGGCTATATTTACTTTACCCTCTGCTAAGGATTTCTTAAGTGTAGTTAAGAAACCTTCGCCAACCATATCCATATCCACACCGGCTGTTAAAGCTTTCGCTGATACCTCTTCCAAGTTACCGAAACCATGATCAATCATTTCATTGATACCGGTATAATCGGTAACAATTAAGCCTGTAAAATTCCATTCGTTTCTTAAAACATCTTGCATCAACCATTTATTGGCTGTTGCGGGTACGCCATCAACATCATTGAAAGACATCATTACACTTCCTGCACCAGCGTCAATAGCGGCTTTATAAGGTGGAAAGTAATCATTATACATTTTAATCTTGCTCATGTCGGTAGTATTGTAATCTCTACCCGCTTCAGATGCCCCATAAAGTGCAAAGTGCTTCACACAAGACATTAAAGTATTTATTTTTGTTAAATCATCTCCTTGATATCCTTGTACCATTGCTTTTGCAATCTCAGACCCTAGGAAAGCATCTTCGCCGCTACCTTCTGCAATACGGCCCCAACGTGGGTCTCTAGAGATATCTACCATTGGAGAAAATGTCCAATTTATTCCATCTGCTGTTGCTTCTTCTGCCGCTATTTGAGCACTTTTTTTAATCAGTTCCATATCCCAAGTAGCAGCTAAAGCTAAGGGGATTGGAAAAGCTGTTTTATAACCATGGATCACATCCATTCCAAAAATCAAAGGAATTTTTAAGCGGGTGTGGTTGACTGCTAATTCTTGTGCGGTACGAATTTTAGCTGGCGTACTTAAACTAAAGAAACCACCAACTTGTCCGCTTTTTACTTTTTTCTCGATATCGGAATTTCCGGTTGATCCTGTAATGGCTTCTCCTCCAGTAAGTAAGTTAAGTTGCCCGATTTTTTCATCAACCGTCATTTTACCCATTAAATCAGAAATGAAAACATCCATTTTAGATGATGTTGCTTTTTGCACTGTTGGTTTTTGCTGTGCGCATGCTGTAACTACTGTTATAGCTCCAAGGGTAAAAATGTATTTTAGTAACTGCATAATATTTGTTTTTTAGCCAGAGTGTATTTTAATTTGCCTTAACCAATTTTGTTGCTTTTGAGATTCCGTTTTCATTGAAAGCTTCCACCGTGAAATAGTAGGCCTGATCAACATTCAAACTTCTTAAGTCAAGTTGATTATCGCTATAAACCAACCAAGAATTATATAATTTATCAGGAGCAATACCCCATTTTATGTTATAACCTTGTGCATCCTTCACTTTATCCCAAGTAAGTAATGCGTCTCTCTTATCCGCTTTTCTTTGTACTTTAAAATTATTCGCGATTTTAGGTAGTTTACCTTCACCTAAACCAAATACTCTTAAACCAGAAATAGCCAAATTAGGTGTGGGTACGTGGATATTATTGTACCTGATGTACCTGACGTTTTGCGGAACTGCTAATTCCACATAATCATTAGGAACGTCTTTATAGCTATTTTTTCTATCCACCAAAGAAACCCAGTTTTTGCCATCTAATGATCCTTCTATTGTGTATCTGTGGTATAAACTATCCGGTCTTCCGTATAGGTCAGATTTATAGTCGTGGTAATTAACCTGAATAGCGTAAACTTTAGCGCTTTTTTCTAAATCTATTTGTAACCATTGTTTATCATCCGCTGATTTTGCTAACCAAAAGGTCTTCACCTTTTCATCTGTGACATGTTGTGCTTTGAAAGTATCAACAACTGAAGATGCTGTTACATCTTTTTTGTAGGATAATAACATCCAACCTCTAAATTCTCCTTGTTTATTAGGAATAGATGGTGCATAATGTGGATAGTCTCCAAAAGAAGTATTACTATACATTAAGCCATCTTTATCAAACCAAAGTGGAAATACGGCTAGTCTGCGCTCCCAGTTCATATTTGCAGAAAGTGCCATTGAAGAATAATGCCAATATTGGTTTCCTGGACCTAAAACTGTACTGCCATGCCCTGCACCGTTCATATAGCCCCCTGGCTTGTAAGTTACCGGGTTGTTAGGAGCGTATGTATACGGTCCTAGAGGTTTATCTGCCATATAAACACCGTCGGCATAGACGTTAAACTCTGTTCCCGGAGCGGCGTATTGCATGTAGTATTTATTGTTGTGCTTAGTTAACCATGCGCCTTCCATGTAACCCTCTAAATCAGAGATATGGTTTTCACCGAAACGCTCCCAACCATGCTTTGCTTCATCCAGTTTAAACAACTCTACTGTTTCTCCTTTTTTATGAAAACGTTTATTTTTATCGAGTTCCATTCCACGTAATGGATAGGTATTTGAAGAGCCCCAAAACATATATGCTTTACCATCGTCATCAATAAACAAATCAGGGTCTTGCAATCCATTTAAAATAGATGGAGTTGCTTTCCAATCGCCTTTTTTTGGATCATCAGTGTATAGAATACTCATCGAGCCGGAAGGATCGCCAGTAACGTATAGTACAGAATCTTTATAATTATGGGCGGCGGGTGCATTTGAACCTTGAAAATACCATTTCTCAGGTTTAATGAAATTCCAATTAGTTAAATCTGTTGAATGCCAATAACCCAAAGAACGGGTGACAAACATATAATACTCTCCACGAAAATTAACCACCGCAGGGTCGGCACCAGAGCGGTAGGAAATGCTTTTATCAGCATCATAAATAGCATAAGTATAATCTAAGTTAATTGGATTACAATAAGTCTGCATTTGCGATTGTTGAGCAAATGAGGAGCTTAAGCAAGCTATAACTAATGATAATGCAAGTATAAATTTATTTAATTTCATTTTTAGTTTTTAAGATATGGACTCTGAAACCCTAATTTTTTCAGACCGGCCTGTACATCTTCATCAGCCATAAAAAGATTCCAAAGTAAACCCGTACGGTAATTTTCAATCATTACCACTTGGGGGCCTTGGTCAATCCCTAAATACCTTTTTGGACACCAGTCTTTGCTTTCGCTGAAGGCATCATAAAAGCCATATTCGCCCCATACTTTATCTTTTTTATTAGTGTACCAATACCTCATTGCCGCTAAAGATTTTTCAGGCGTATAAACAATGGAAGATATCGCAGCTGTAGGGGCAATTACACCCAAATCTCTATTTTTTTGTGGTGAATGACCTGCATAACCTTTTACCGAATAACTAGAAGTTAACCCCCAACTTTCCTTGCCATAACCCTCATAACTTAAGGGGTTATCTACAGCCCATTGATAATTGATTAAAGTCTGATTTTTTGATTCTACACCATAATCTCCGTAGGCATCTTTTAAGCCATTTGGATTTAAGCCGAGGTAAGAATAATGTGCCCAAAATAAAGGACCTCCATTTTCTGAACCTTGATGCATAAACTGTAATGGAATATCTTTGTAGCTGGATGGAGATTTAATTGCTCCATTATTTGCCCAGCCTTGGTCATATACCGTTTTATCGATTCCATGAGTTGGCGAAGCTGCAGCCATTACGTACATGATTAAGCATTCATTATAGCCTCTAACCGGGAAATTCATCTTCCATTGATAGTTTGGACTCCAGTGCCAATACAACACATCTTCTCCATTTCGGTAAAAATCAAAATCAATTTCTTTCCAAAGCTTATCTGCTAAAGCAGCAAGTTCTTTTTCTTTGGTATTTCCGTTTTTAAAGTATTGTTTTACACAAACTAAGCCTTGTGCTACAAAAGCTGTTTCTACTAAATCTCCGCCATCATCATATTTAGAGAAAGGTTTTGTTTTACCTGTATCGCCATAAATCCAATGGGGCCAAGCACCATGATAACGATCAGCTTTACCTAAAAAATTTAAAACCTTTATTAGTCTTTCCACTCCTGCATCACGGCTTACAAAATTTCTATCTATACCCGCAATAATTCCCATAATTCCAAAACCTGCTGCACCAGAAGTAACAATATTACTTTCGTAATTAGGTTGGTCTATATGTATTCTTTCTCTGGCTGCACCAGAGTTTGCTTCTGCACCCTCCCAAAAATATTTGAATGTTTGGTATTGTACAGTATCTAATAACTGTTGATCGGTTAAATTACCAGTTGCTAGCTTTTTGCCTCCGTTACAGGAAACACCAAAAAGAGCAATTAAAATATAAATGGCATTCCTCATGTTTGCTTCTAAATTTTTGGACTTTTAAAGCCTAGTTTGGTTAAGCCAGTTTTTACTTCTGGACAACTCATAAATAAATCCCAAATCAATCCTGTTCGGTAATTTTCTATCATTACAATTTGTGGTCCTTGATCAATAGCTAAATAAGAATCAGCAAACCAAGACTCGCTCAAAGAATATGAATCTTTAAAGCCATAGGTCCCCCATAATTTATCGCCTAATTTATAGTAGAAAAACCTAATTGCTTGCAAAGACTCTGTAGGTGTATAAGGTATAGAAGACACCGCTGCAGTTGGCGCTATAAAACCTCTATCATTATTTGGAGAACTTGCTGTATAACCACCTTTGATATCACTTGCTGTTAAGCCCCAGCTATCCTGAGAGTATCCAAATTTTAAAGGATCTAACACACAGTAATTATAATTAATTTTGCTGTGTGCTTTTGCCTGAGTTTCATAATTAGCGTAATCATCCGTTAACGAAGTTGGATTTAAAGCCATAAAAGAATAATGCTCAAAAAACAACGGACCTCCGTTTGCAGTACCTAAAGGCAAAGTAACGCCATAATAATTACTACCATTTTTCATCCCCCCGTTAGCCGCCCAACCTGTATCATAAACTGATTTAGGAATAGTGTGCGTAGTTGATGAAGCTGCTAAAACATACACCATTAAAGATTCGTTCCAACCACTGATGGGTAAATTAATATCCCATTCATAATTTGGACTCCAATGCCAGTATAACCTATCGCCCCCCCCTTTTCTAAACCAATCCCATTCTACATTATTATATAATTGATTAATATCTGCTCTTAATTGAGTTTCTCCAGCATCAGCACCGTTAAAAAACTGCCTAGCTACTAAGAGACCTTCCATCAAAAAAGATGTTTCTACTAAATCTGCACCATTATCTTTAGCACTAAAAGGTTGTACTTTGCCGGTATTTCCATTAATCCAATGAGGGAATACTCCATGAAATGTATCTGCAGTTTTTAAGAATGCTACAACTTTCTGTAGACGGATTAAACCTTCGCTTTTGGTAATGAAATTTCTATTAATTCCTACTACAATACTCATGATCCCGAAACCAGAGCCACCTGTAGTTACTACATCACCTGAGGTATTTCTTTCTCTGGCCAATCCGCTGTTTGGATGTGCAAAATCCCAAAAGTATTTAAAAGTTTGTTTTTGAATTAAGGTCAATAATTCTTCATCACTAATTCTTGGAAACTTATCTACATTGCTAAAACTTGTTTGAAGATTGATGGTTGGTGAGTTTAAAATTTTACCGCCCTTTTCTGTTTCTAGTTGATCAGGTATAATAATTTGGTAGGATGAAAAAGGTTCTAAATCTACCGAAGGAGTTAGAACTAGTGTCTTATTTTCATTGGTAAAAACTGTATTTACAGTAACTGAATTTCCGCTGACTTTTTTCCAAGTTATTTTAGAACCAGCACTTACTGTTATTGCTTCCGAAAAAGAAATCTCTATTGTTGGAGATACTCCAATAGCTTTATAAGTATGAGTAGTATTAAACAGGTTATTTACTGTATAAGTCAATATCCCGTCTTTATACGGTTCAGATACGTCAGTTTTTTTTTTACTGCATGACGAAAGAACTATTCCTATGAGAAGAATAGATAAGATATTAAATCCGAAATTATTGTTATAAATGGATTTCATTAGAAATAGTGTAAGATGTTTGAAATGCAGCGAAACATAAAAAAAACGGCTTTCACTAAGAGGAAAGCCGTTTTTACTATTAATTAGATGTTATTTTTGCAGCATTGATATAAAAATATCCGTTAGAAGTATCGTTACCCACACCAGCTGTTACGGAGATTGTTATTTTACCATTAGCATTAGGTTTGATATCCTTAATTACTGCAACTTCAACAGCGTTAGAGGCTGCATTGATAGTATCGTTACCAGAGTTTAGACCAGTCACAGTATATTTAGTTGCTCTATTGCCACTTGCTGCCCTTGACCCAAAGAAACTAAAACTATAAGACTTGTCTGGCAACAAACCAGAAAGCTCTAAGTCACTTGTTGGGGTAATAGTACTACCAAAAGGTAAGTAAGCACTACCAAAAAAGTTACGCTGTGATACATTATTCGGCATATTCATCGAATTTACTGTACCAGTAGAACCATTGGTATTTACACCTACAAAACGATTAATTACTTCAATTGACATTCCTACAAAAACGTTAAGACTATCTTTCAAGTTTATTTTTGCACCTTCAGAAAAAGAACTCATCATGTTCCATGAAGGGGTAACTGAATTACCACCAAAATCAATTAAAACTGCACTTGTAAGAGGAATCGGCTCTGCCTCATATGTAGACATTGAGGTAACTTCAAAAGGTTTTAACGCCGCCAAATGAGCTGCATTTTGTGCTACTTTAACCTCAAAAGCAGAAAAACCTCCTGTATAAGTGTTACCTACTACAGATACTCCGAATATTTTCTCATACCAAGTACAAGCGGCAACGTATTCACCTATAGTGTTTAGATGATAACCATCTCCCACGTTAAAACTATCTCCTAATGCACTAGTTCTTGCATTTTGGATAGCTGTGCCAGCTGGCACTACCATATCTATTGCAGCTACGCTTGTAATGTTTTGCGATACATTCATAATCGCATTATACATTGTTGTTTGATTATTGTTATAATTATTAAAAGCGCTGTAGGAGCTAGTTTGTGCATAAGCCCATGTTTGGTGATAGATGTACTTTACATTTGGGTTTGTAGCTCTAGCTTTAACATAATTGTAAACCGCTGGTAAATCTGCCTGTACAGTTTCTAATTGTCCTGAGTTTGGACTTGCTTGTTGAAAACTGATATAGTCCCAAGGCTCATCTTCTAAAACTCTAAGTATAGAAGTTGTTAGGTAAGTTGTTTTTACACCATCTGAAGTGATTTTACGGTATTGATAAGCCGAAGTGTTATTCTCAACATTATTTTTATGAGTTGCTAAAGATGCTCCTCCAATGTACATGTTTCCAACAATAACTGTTTTACCGGTTGCTTTTGCTAAGTCGTAAAAATTACTTTCTAAAGCATCTTCAGAAAAGCTATTTCCAATAGCTAAAACTTTTATAACCCCATCATTGGCATTACCGCCAAAGGTTGAAGGGTCTGCGTCTGCAATACCCCATGGATTACCGTCTTTAGCGCAAGCGCTAGTCAATAGCATAACCAATACCGTAAGGAAGGTTAAGCTGTGTTTTTTTAATATTTTAAACCAATTTTCCATCTTTTTATGAATTAATGAATTAGTAACCAAAATTTTGAGTTAATACACCATTACTCAAATCTATTTGAGTTTGTGGGATAGGTAGTAGTTCATGTTTACCTACTGTAAAGCTTTTTCCTTGTGCTTGCATTTCTGTTGCTGCAGTACCATACCTTACTAAGTCAAAGAAACGCTCGTGTTCCATTCCAAGCTCTACTCTTCTTTCATGACGGATTGCATTACGAACAATTTCTTCATCAGTTGATACAATATCTGGTAAAGCACCTGAAACTGTAGCTTCTCTTCTTGCTCTTGCTCTAACACTGTTTAAAGCATCTACCGCTTTAGCAATATTTACTGCACCACCTATCTCATTAGCTGCTTCAGCATAAACTAAAACTATATCCGCATAACGTATTAATCTTATGTTCATCCACCATGCAGAACGGCTACCAATTAAAGCTTGTTTATCTCTTGGTGTAGAGATTTTATTATTATAACGTGGATTTGGTAAGCCTGTTGGCACATCTTCTCCCCATAATGACTTTCCGCCAGCATATAGAATAGTTCTAGCTTTACGTGGATCATTTGCCTCATATGCAGCTTCCAATGCAGTACTTGGTACATTAAAACCCCATCCTAAATTCCAGTCACCTGTACCCCTTACACCTTGTATTTGGTTATATTGAGTACCAAAGTTAGTCTGTACAGATGGTGTTGCTGTAGCTTGAACCTCTAAAATTGATTCTTTAGAGTTTTCCCCTTCTTCATCAAATATATCTGAATAATCAACACTTAAATCATATTGACCAGAGGTCATTACCAAGTTAGCAGTGTTCATTGCTAATGAGTATTTTTTCTGTTGTAAATAAACTTTAGCCAATAATGCATTTGCAGCACCTTGAGTAATACGCCCTACAAAAGCGTCTGAGTAACTAGGTTTTAGGTTTGCTGCTGCATATTGTAAGTCATTCTCTATAAATGCATAAACTTGGGCAGGTGTGCTTTGTGGCACATTTGAAGCCGATGCAGATCCTGTAGTAACAGAGTCTATAATTGGCACTCTACCGTAAGAACGCACCAACATAAAATAAGCATATGCTCTAAAAAAACGAGCTTGTGCCTCCGCGTCAATTTTTAAATCTGGAGCAGTATTTGGGTTGGGGTCATTTTTTATCCTATCCAAAATATAATTTGCCTTTCCAACTAAATTTAAATGCCCTAACCATAATGAGTTTACTAGGCCATTAGTAGGTGTTACCGTAAACTCATCTAGCTCTTTACTATTTGGGCTATCTGCTGCAGTACTACCTTTATCAGCATCATCACTCCGCATACTTGTGGTAGCTACAAAAGCAAACACAGTTACATCGTAACTATTTAAAGTAGAATAAGCTCCGTTGATAAATTGATCATAAGGACCTGAGCCTCCTGGGTAAGGATAGTTATCTTGATTATAAGAACCTTGTGCTTGGCGATCGAGGAAATCTTCGTTACACCCCGCGAAAATGGTAACCAATGCCAATAAAAGCATTGTTCCATAAATTTTTTTCCTGTTATTGAATAATTTCATGTTTTATGTTTTTAATGGTCTTTAAAAAGTTACGTTAACACCAAAAGTGTAAACTGCTGGTATTGGATAAACTCCATTATCTGCTCCACCACCTAGAATAGAAGAAATTGGAACTTCTGGTGAATAACCAGTTGTTTTACTCCAAGTTTTTAGATTTTGTCCACTTAGATATAACCTTAAATTGCTTATAGCAACTTTTTGAAGTGTTTTATTGTTATTAAAGGTATAACCTAATTGTAGCGTACGTATTCTAAAGTAATCTCCAGGCTCTAAATAATGATTACTAAATACATAGTTATTAGGGCGTGTGTTATCTAAAATTGGTTCAACATTAGAAGTACCAGGACCTGTCCATGCATTTGCTCTGTTACTTTCATAGTTGATTACCGCAAACCTTGAAGTACGTCTTTGGGTATAAACATAATTACCTGCAACACCTTGTCCTTGTGCTAAAACATCGAAGTTTTTGTAAGCAAGGTTTACGCTAACTCCATAATTCCAATCTGGTACTGGGTTACCTAAGTTTACTCTATCTGCTTCGGTAATTACACCATCCTCGTTAACATCTTCATAAGCAATATCACCGGGAGCTGATGTACCGTCACTGTTTACGGCCATGTTTGCCATTTGTGAAAAAGTTTGGTAAATCCCTATTTGACGATATCCGTAAAAGTAACCGATTGGACTTCCAGAATTGGTTTTGTTAGCACCACCATTTCCTATCAATTGGAAATTAAACCCATCTCCGATAGATTCAACATTATTTTTGTTATAACTAAAATTAGGGTTAATGCTATAAGTAAAGTCATCTCCAATCTTATCTTTAAAGCCTAAATTTACTTCAACACCTCTATTTTTAATAGTACCTAAGTTTGTTAACAAACGCTTAGTATCATTTGGCACTTCCACGTAAGTAAGAATATCTTTTGTTGTTCTATCATAAACGGCAATATCTCCAGTTAATCTTTGCCCTAAAGCACTAAAGTCTATACCTAAATCAAAACCACGTACCACTTCCCAATGCAAATTAGGATCTGGAATATAAGCGGGAGATACAGATGGATAGACGTTATCCCCAAACACACCAACATCAGATGTGTTTAGACCTGGCAAGTATAAGTTTTCTCCGAATCCATTGGCATTTCCAATAGTACCCCAAGCGGCTCTTAACTTCAAGAAATCAATAGATTTAACATCTTTAAAGAAAGACTCTTCACTAATTACCCAACCTAATCCTAAACTTCCAAATGTACCCCATCTATTTTGAGGCGCAAATTTAGAAATACCATCTCTTCTAATAGATGTATTAACAAGATACTTATTGTTAAAAGCATAGTTAACCCTACCAAAATATGACATTTGTGAAGATTCTGCACCGCCACCACCAGCTGTTGGAGATGGGCTAGAGTTATTTACAACACCTAAGTACCAGAAATCAGGATCGTTAGGGATATTTAAATTATTGTCTCTTCTAAAAGCATTTAATGTTGTACTTCCTGTATACAGAGAAGATAAACCAACCAAAGCTGTTACTTTATGAAGTTCATTAAAAGTATGATCATAAGTTACAGTATGGTCTTGTTGGTATTTACGAAACTCATCTTGTCTCTGAGCAACTGAAGTATATATACTAGCATCATATGTAGTATCTGTTGGACTATAAACGCCACTATATGTTTCACCTAAATTGATAAAAGAGTAAGGTAACGCACTATAGTCTCTTGTACCATTAAAACTTAAATCCGTATAAACAGCAGATCTCAGTTTAAAATCTTTCAAAAACTTAATTTCCGCAAAAAGATTAGCTACTGCTCTGTAGCCTTTATTTACAGAAGTATTATCGTTTCTGTTTAAAGTTGCAATTGGGTTACCCACCTGTGCTCTTTGGAAGCTAGGCATACTATAATAAGTATTTTCATCAAACTGTACAGGCACAATTGGCGCTGCCCATAAAGCATTATTTAAGGTCACATCTGTTGGGTTCCTATCATAATGAAAAGCATTAATATCTCCGCCAATTTTAATGTTTTTATTAATATTAAACTCTTGGTTTAACCGAGCAGTATATTTTTTGAAACCACTGTTTCTTACTACACCGTCTTGATTGCTATAACCTAAGTTTATTAAAGTAGTGCTACTTTCTCCACTTTTCGAAATACTTAAGTTATTTGTATTAAGAGATGCATCTCTTAATATCAAATCTTGCCAATTAGTACTAGCATTATAGTTTCTGTAATCAAAAGCTTCTCCACCAATATTGGTTAATTGAGCAGAGTATAACCTTTTAAAAGTATCTCCATCAGCAACCTCAATTTGATTTGGTACAGTTTGAACACCTACAGTACTTTGAAAAGTGATTCTAGTTTTACCTTTAGCAGCTCTTTTTGTAGTTATAACTATAACCCCACTACCACCTTGTATACCAAATATAGCGATGGAAGAAGGATCTTTTAATACTTCAATACTTTCAATATCATCTGAATTCAAGTAATCGACATTATCCTGAAATACTCCATCAACTACATAAAGTATTTTTGAAGAGTTTGTACTAATAACTCCTCTAAGTCTTAATGTTGGTCCTTCACCAGGAACACCACTATTTACCAGAGTTAAACCCGATACGCGTCCTTGTAAAGAAGAAAGTGGATTAGTGTTAGGTGACTTTGAAATATCCTCACCACTTACAGAAGTAATAGAACCGGTTAAATCTCTTTTTCTCTGAGAACCATATCCAATAACTACAACCTGATCAAGTTCGTTTAATGCAGATAATAAGGATATATTAATTTGAGCCTGGTTAGTATAAACAACCTCTTGGCTTTTATAACCAAGGTAACTAAATACTAATGTTGAGTTTGGCGGAACATTAAATGCATAATTCCCGTTAACATCGGTTTGTGTGCCTGTGGCAGAATTTTTAATCTTTACACTTACGCCAATCAAGGTTTCTTTTGTTGTGGCATCAGTAACCTTACCGGTAACCTTAATTTGTGCCGACCCTTGAAAATAGCAGAAAGCGCATAGCAATAACAGTAGAGCTTTTTGTTTCATAATTTTAATTTGAGTTAATAATTGGTAGTGTAAAAGTGATAGTTTTTACACTATCTATCAAATAAACCACCTCAACATCACTACATCAAGAACTAATCCAACATACTTCTAAAAGCTAAAAAAAGACTAATAAGAGCCAAAAACGTCGATTAAATATCAACAAGCCCTTTTCATGACTACATCATTCAACTAAAAAAAACAAATAAAATACAGACAAATATCTACACCTATGAGAGGTAATGATGTAGTGCTAAAGCTCGATTAAAAACTCATTTAGGTTTTTATCATGCGATAAATCCAATTTTTTACGTAACCTATAACGCCTAATTTCTACTCCTCTTACACTAATATTTAAAAGAGACGCCATTTCTTTACTACTCATATTCATTCGTAGATAAGCACATAGTTTTAAGTCATTAGGAACAAGGTCTGGATGTTGTTGCTTTAATTTTTTGAAAAAGTTTTCATGAGTCTCATTAAAGCTGGTCTCAAATAAATTCCAATCTCTCTCATCATTCATCCCCTCGTCAATTATTTTCTGCAAACGCTTTAATTGGTCCTCTGATAATTTCTTACCCTGAGCATCTTTCAAATCAGCTATCTCATCTTTGATTTTCTGTAATAGCTCATTTTTATAAACAATATTCATTGCAGAGTTTGTAACTTCTCTGCCCTTACTGTTCAACTCTGCTTGTAGCTTCTCATTTTTCAGCTTAATAAGTTTTTGCTGACTGGCAAGAGCCTCTTGCTTTAACATTTCATCACGCTCTCTCTGTAACCTTAAAGAGAGCTTTGCTTGGTGCTTAGCCAATTTTTTGAAATACCACGTCCTAATAAAGAAGACAAACGCTATAAACAAGAGTAGATAAAATAAATATGCCCAAACTGTAGCATAAAATGGAGGCTCAACTTTAAAAGAAAACTCAGAAATTTCAGACGCCTTACCCCCATTTACCAAAGCTCTCACTTTAAAAGTATAGCTTCCATAAGGTAAATTGGTGAAATCTTTTTGAGTGGCTTCAGACCATGCAGACCATTGCTCAGAAAATCCATCCAGGAAATACTGATACTTAATTTTACCCTGCCTATAATAGGGCAAACTGAAATTTATTCTTACGCTGTTTTGAGCATAGCTTATACTTACTTGCTTACTCAACATCCCGCTTTCCGTAATCAGTCTATTATTTAAACTGATGTTCTCCATTCTCCCAATAAAAACTTTAGGCAGCTTATTAATCTCCTCAACTTCTGCGTTCTGTTTATAAATAACAAAACCATCATCAACGCTTATTAAAAAAAGGTTTTTATTGATTTGAGAGATATTCTCATAGTCCCTTACCATTCTTCCGTTCAGAATTCGAAAGAGTGTAGAATCTACCGCAATTTTTCCTGGCTTTGAGAAATCCGCTAAAGCAACTTTACCATGGTTAATAAACCAAAATTGTTTCTCAGTAGCCTTTATTACCTTATTAGACTGGTAAAATGAACCTAATTTAGAGTTAAGCTCTACGTAAGGAGTAAAACGATCACTTATATCGTCATAGGTGTAAAACCCTGAATCAGAAGAAAAAACAATCCGTCCCTGCAGGTTAAAAATATTTGTACCGTATATAGAAGATAGTCCCGAGTTTTCATCATACTGCTTAATGGTAGATGCAGACTGTAAATCTTCTGACAGTCTAAGCTTAAAAACTCCTTTATAGGGATGACTAACCCAAATATTTCCTTTTTCATCCTGCTCTACGTAACGACTAGGTTGTCGGAAGTTTTTCAGCTTATGAGAAAGATTATAACTGCCTCCTTTTTTATCGTAAATCACCAATCCGGTATAAGTACCCTGAATGAGCTTATCCGGGAAGTTATTCATTTGCTTTAATGTCCATCCCCCACTAATTGAAGAAACCTTTTCTATGGCATCTCCTTTTACTAAGTAACTTCCGTTATTATGCCCGCAAATCAAATTTCCCTGATGTACAGAAAGATCCCAAACCTGACCCTGTGAGTTTGGAATAATTTTAAAATTTAAGTTTTGTCGGCTATTGCCACTACTATTCCAAGTACTTTGATAGAGGCCTTGGTTAGTCCCTAAGTAAATTCGATCATTAAATATAATACTGGAATAAACGGTTCCGAAGATTCCGTTCTTATCAAAATAGAAGTATAATGGAGAGTTCAGCTCTATTCGATCAATACCATTATCCAAACCTACCCATAGGTTTTGTGTTTCATCAATTTGTAAACTCAAAACGGTATTGTTTTGCAAACCGCTGGATTTATTGATGTGCTGTATAATCCGACCGGCATCATCTAAAATCACCACGCCGTTTAAAATAGTTCCATAAGCAAAATAACGGTCAAACACCTTAACTCCATTATTTAACTGGGCAGTTTTTAAAAACTCACTGCCCTCATTGTTCCACTTGCTAAAAGTTTTACCATCGTACAAGTACAGGCCGTCTTTAGCTGTACCTATTAAAAAAGTATTTTTACGGAAAGGTAGAATTGAAAGAATGTTGGACATAGGAAGATCACCACTCCCCTCCACAAAAATCAGTTTATCCTTTTTTAACTCATAAAGCCCTTCCCCTGGAGTTCCTATAAAATAAGTAGCGTCTGCCTTAAAGAGAAAAAGAAAAGACCCGTTCCCATTAATTACCTTAATTTCATTATTCTGATAAATAAAGATATTGGCGAAAGTTTGAAATATAACCCGATCATCATCAACATAAATTTTCCAAACCTCATTGTTTAAGGTTGACTTATCTTTTACCAAATTAGTTAAAGAATGATATTTTAATATCGCATTTTCATTGTATTTCCAAAAACCAAACTCGCCAAAACCACCGGTATAGATTTTCCCTTTTTTATCTGTAGCAACAGACCGTACAACTAAACGATTTGGTAAAGTATGAGTTTGCCAAAAAGAACCATCGTAAGAAAGTAAACCCTCACTATTTCCAAAATAAACAATCCCATTATCCCCTTTTGCTATCGCCCAATTTTGATTACCAGATGCGTAACTAGTTTTAGGGAAATTTTCGACATACGGAACCCCTATATTCTGAATATTTTGTCCGAGAATATTTGATATCGATAATAAGATATAAGTTGTAAAAGCTAAAAGTTTAAGCTTCATAGGTTATCCGTTGCATTGCTAATTTACAATTTTAATGTAAGAGAATGGTAGCTCCCTAAAAAAGGGATAGTCAAAAAATCACACTTTACTTAAGGGCTGGAGCTAGCTTGCTCCAAACATTTTCCGCCAAAATTTTCTGTCCTTCTTTAGTCGGGTGTATTCCATCATCTTGATTTAACTTAGCTACCCCTCCAACACCTTCCAGTAAAAAAGGAACAAAAATCATATCATTCTCTTTAGCTAATAAGCTAAAAGTTTCTTTAAATTCTTGAGTGTACTTTTGCCCCATATTTGGTGGCATTTGCATTCCTTCCATCACCAACACTACATCAGGATATTTTAGCTTAACCTTATCTATGATGGCTTGCAGATTTGCTCTCGTTTCTTCAACAGAAATCCCTCTTAGTCCGTCGTTTGCCCCTAATTCCAATACAAAAACAGCTATTGGTTGTTTTAAAAGCCAATCTATTCTAGATTTACCCCCAGCAGATGTTTCTCCGCTTAAACCCCCATTAATTACCTTATAATTTAAGTTTAAGGAATCTATTTTCTCTTGTATAATTGCTGGGTAAGCTTCAGACTGTTCTAAACCTAAACCAGCGGTTAAGCTTGTACCAAAAAACAAGATGTTTTTTGGTGCCGTTTCTGTGTGTGTTTGGTTTGTTTCTTTCTGCTCATCAGTATTTTGATTCTTGTTGGTTTGATTGCCACAAGAGCTGATAAAAAAACTTATAACAAGCAGGCTTAAAGTAATTCGTAACATAGTTGGATTATAAAAGTCAAAAATGAGCTTTAAATGTCATAACATATAATGTAAACAGATATTTTCGCTATAAGTTTAAAAATAAGGATTTATAAATCTATCCCATGCAAAACACCCACATTTTAGATATTCAGAACGTAAGCAAAACCTACATAAGTGCGGGCAAGTCTTTACGAGTGCTCCAAAATATTAATTTTTCTGTAGAAAATGGTTCTTCAGTTGCAATTACTGGGCCATCCGGAAGTGGAAAAACCACACTATTAGGCTTGTGTGCTGGACTTGATAAAGCAACAGATGGTCATGTCCTTATTAATAATATAGACTTAAAGGATTTGAATGAAGATGAATTGGCTGCTGTAAGGAACCAAAATATTGGGTTTATTTTCCAAAACTTTCAATTGATGCCGACTTTAACTGCATTAGAAAACGTAATGGTTCCATTAGAGTTAAGAGGCGAGAAAAATATCAAAAGCATTGCTTTGGATTTGCTGGATAAAGTGGGTTTAGCTGATCGTTCACATCATTATCCTATACAGCTTTCTGGAGGAGAGCAACAAAGGGTTTCTTTGGCAAGAGCATTTTCTACTAAACCAGCTATTTTATTTGCCGATGAGCCAACGGGGAATCTGGATGGAGAAACAAGTATTAAAATTGAACAGCTTTTATTTGATTTAAACAAGCAAGCAGGAACAACTTTGGTTATTGTAACCCATGATTTGGAGTTAGCTGCAAAAACCAATAGAATTATTAAGATTAAAAATGGAGAAATCATTAGTGATGAACCTACTTTAATAAAACCTAATCTATCCTCAAAAGACTAGATGGCGCATAACAAATTTTCAGACAAAAAAGGAATCGACTTTAGTTGGGTTTTAAAAATGGCTTGGCGAGACAGTCGCAAGAATAAGTCTCGCTTATTATTATTCATATCTTCTATTGTTTTAGGGATAGCGGCTTTAGTAGCGGTATATTCTTTTAGAGATAATTTAGAAAGAGATATTGATCAGCAAGCAAAGGCATTAGCTGGCGCAGACTTAATTCTTGAAAGCAGAAAACCTGCTGAAAAAGAATTTGCTGCTCTTATAGATACTTTAGGCGACCAAAGAAGTGCAGAGAGAAGCTTTGCCTCCATGGTTTACTTTATTAAGAGTGAGAACAGCAGGCTGGTACAAGTAAGGGCTTTGCAAGGAGCTTTTCCTTTCTACGGAGAAATAGAAACCAAACCAGCTATAGCAGGTCGCAGTTTTCAAGAAGGTAAAAGAGCCCTTGTTGACCAAACATTGATGCTTCAATATGGCGCTAGTATAGGAGACTCCATTACTGTAGGAGCGCTAAATTTCGAGATTTCTGGAGCTCTTGAAAAAGCACCGAGACAAACTGGTATAAGTTCATCCATTGCTCCTGTAGTGTATATTCCACTGCAGTATTTAGAAGAAACAGGCCTTACTCAGATTGGCAGTAGAATTCAATATAAATATTACTTCAAATTTAATGAGGCAAAAGCAGTTGATCAAATTGTAAAACGTATTGAAGTTCCTGCAGAAAAAGAAGGCTTTGATATTGAAACAATTTCCTCTACTAAAGAAAGTACTGGCCGTTCATTTAAAGATTTAAGTAGGTTTTTGGCCTTAGCTGGATTTATTGCTCTTTTATTGGGCTGTATTGGCGTAGGTAGTGCCATACATGTATATATTAAAGAGAAAATGAGCGCTATAGCAACATTGCGTTGTCTTGGCGTTAGAGCAAAAGAAGCTTTTTTAATTTTCTTGGTACAGGTTTTCTTTTTAGGATTATTCGGCGGAGTTTTAGGTACAGCATTAGGGACAGGAATCCAGTTTCTACTCCCTACGGTACTGAAAGATTTTTTACCTGTTCAAATCTCTATGCAAGTTTCGTGGGCAGCCATAGTACAGGGAATAAGCTTAGGGGTTATTATTTCCATATTATTTGCTTTACCTTCTTTACTAAGTGTACGTAAAATATCTCCTTTAAATGCGTTAAGGGCTTCTTATGAAGTTCCAGAAGAGAAAATAGACTTCCAAAAATGGTTAGTTTACTTTTTGATTTTACTGTTTGTTTTGGGTTTTACTTATTTACAGATGAACAGTTGGTTACAGGCGCTCGCTTTCACAGGCAGTATTTTAATAGCCTTCTTACTGCTTTATATTATTTCAAAAGTGTTGATGTGGGTTCTTAAAAAATCTATCCCACAGTCATTAGCTTATGTTTGGAGGCAAGGTTTCGCAAACTTGTACCGACCTAACAATCAAACATTGATGTTAACCATTTCTATAGGTTTAGCCACCACATTTATATGTACATTATTTTTTGTTCAAGGTATTTTAATCAAAAGTGTAACGCTGGCTTCAGGTAATGACCAGCCAAATATGGTTTTATTTGACATTCAGCCTGACCAAAAAGATAGCGTGGCCCAGCTTACCCGAAATTATGATTTACCAGTGATTAGTCAGGTTCCTATTATTACCGTTAGAATTGAATCTATCAATGGCAAAACCGCAAGTGATTTAGCGAAGGCAGATAGTTCATCTTCACCAAAGAAAGGTAATGAAGAGGAAGAACCTTCTCAAAGAGCTTTCAGAGGGGAATTAAGAGTCACTTTTCAAGATACATTGACCCAAGCAGAAAAAATATCTGCAGGCGAGTGGGTAGGAAAGTCAAACAAACCTAATCAACCGATTTATGTTTCATTAGAACAGAATTACGCAAAACGGATAAAGGTGGAAGTTGGCGACAAAATACTATTCAATGTTCAAGGCGTAATGATGCCCACTGTTGTAGGAAGTTTAAGAGAAGTAAACTGGAACAGAATGCAGACTAATTTCAGAATTGTTTTTCCAACTGGCGTTTTAGAAGATGCACCACAGTTTCATGTACTCATGACCCATACACCAGATAACGAAGCCTCTGCAAACTACCAAACAGCCGTCATTAAAACGTTTCCGAATGTTTCTATGATAGACCTAAAGCTTATTTTAAAGGTCTTAGATGAGCTCCTTTCTAAAATTGGTTTCGTGATTAAGTTTATGACCACCTTTAGTATGGCCACCGGATGGATTGTATTAATTGCTTCAGTTTTAATCAGTAAAAATCAGCGATTACAGGAGAGTATTTTACTAAGAACCTTAGGTGCAAGCAGAAAACAAATTTTAACCATTACCGCTATAGAATATCTTTTTCTGGGATTAATTGCAGCTACAACAGGGTTAATATTAGCTCTTTTTGGAAGTTGGGCTTTAGCTGTATTTACTTTTAGCAGCTCTTTTAGCCCTAGTATTGTACCTATAATTGTGATATTCTTAGTTATTATCGCTTTAGTAGTACTCACAGGTGTTTTAAGTAGCAGAAAAGTATTATATCGTCCGCCATTAGAAGTATTAAGAAATCAATAATTAAGCATTTAGTTTTCTATATTTACTGTTAAACAACAAGTTAAATACATTATGAAAAAGTTCATCATCTTTAGTTTGCTTTCTTTAATTACTTATACTGTTTCCGCTCAAAGCTTGACCATCGGCACTTTTAACGTACGTTTAGAGACCAAGGGAGATATTGGTAATTTATGGACACAAAGAGCTTCATTAGTTTCTGACTTAATTCGCTTTCATGATTTTGATATCCTTGGTACACAAGAAGGATTTGCAAACCAGTTAAAAGACATTCAGACTGCCCTACCCTATAATACCGTTTATGGAAAAGGCCGAGATGATGGAAAAACAGCCGGAGAACACACTGCTATTTTTTATAAAACAGAGAAATTTGAATTAATTAATCAAGGTGATTTTTGGCTTTCAGAAACACCCGATAAACCGTCTATAGGATGGGATGGCAAATGCTGTAACCGAATAACTTCATGGGTTTACTTAAAAGATAAAAAGTCAAAGAAAAGCTTCTATGTTTTTAACACCCATTACGATCATGAAGGGCAGGTTGCAAGACGCGAAAGCAGTAAGTTCATTTTAAAGAAAATAAAAGAAATTGCAGGAAACAAGCCTACTATTTTAATGGGCGATTTTAACGGCAACCATTCCAGTGAACCCTATCAAATTCTTGCGGAGAGTAAGCAGTTAAAAGACACCTACAAAATGGTCGAGTTTCCTTACGATAACAACAATTCTTTTAACGGATTCGGGAAAACAATGAAAGGACACAATATCATTGATCATATTTTTGTAACCCCTCAATTCGAAGTTTCAAAATGGGGGATTTTGAGTGATAGTTTTCAAGGGAAGTATCCATCAGATCACTTCCCTATTTTGGTAAAAATGAAGCTTAAATAATTCACAGGCATAAGACCAAAAGCTTTGGGTGCATATAGCAAAGGGGATTTTATTTTGAAATAAAATCCCCTTTGTTTACAATTATTTAGTTGTAAATAATTTCTGAATTGACTTAAACGTTATCTGCAACTCGAACTTTAGCCGCTACCGGCTGAGGAACTTTTACATAATAACCAGTGCCATCATACGGTCTTCTACGTGGATGGCTTTGGCAAGCTACACTGCAAGCACCGTCTAAAGCTGTTCCGCACTCATCACATTGGGTAAAATGTACATTGCACTCGGGGTTTGCGCAGTTAATCATTTTGGTGCTCGTTTTACCACAATTACCACAAGTAGAAATCACAACCGGGTTCACTTTATTTACATCAACCGCAATACGGTTATCAAAAACATAGCATTTCCCTTCAAAGTCCTTCCCTTCGGCTTCTTTTCCATATTTAATAATTCCACCGTGTAATTGATAAACATCATTAAAACCTTCTTTTAAAAGTAAGGCAGATGCTTTTTCACATTTGATACCTCCGGTGCAATAAGTTAAAATCTTTTTATCTTTATACTGAGCCAGTTCATTAATCATGGCAGGGAAATCCCTGAAATTTTCAATATCTAAAGTAACGGCATTTTTGAACTTGCCCATATTATGTTCGTAATTAGAGCGAACATCTAAAATAACCACATCATCGCGGTCTTTCATTTCGGCAAATTCCTTTGGATTTAAATGCTTACCGGTTTGTTTTGTAGGGTCAATATAAGATGGGTCTTTTAAACCCGAATAAACAATTTCGGATTTATAACGACAGTGCATTTTAATAAAACTAGGTTCATCAACATCGTCAATTTTAAACTCAGTGGCATTAAATCTACCGTCTGCATAAATGTAATCCATATAAGCTTTGCAGGATTCTGTAGTGCCCGAAACGGTTCCATTTAAACCTTCATCGGCAATAATAATACGACCAGTTAAACCTATAGACTTACAAAATTTTAAATGATCAGCGGTGTATTGCTCCGCATCCTGGATGTGGCTATAGCAATAATAAAGAAGTGTTTGGTAAGTTTTCATAATTCATTGATACTGCTGTAAACAGTGTTAAATGAAATGCAAAGGTATTAAAAAATATTTTTAGGGAAATCAATTCCTTAATCCATTTTTTATGACCAAAGAATATTACGCCGATAACTTATCCTTAATCGAACTCAGTCAAACTTCCATCAACAGTGAAGTTCGTGTTTTTGAATAAGTAGAAATTGAATATCTTAGACGATAACTTTAATAAAAATGAAAGAAGAAGGCCCTAAGGTTCAAAAATTGAAATATGTCCTTAAGCAAATATCAAAACAGAAAGGAGAGTCAACACTTATTGAACTTATTGATTATTCCTTTTTCGAATTTGAGAGCTATTGGAGTTATAAAGGCTCAGCAAAAGACTGTAAGCTTAAAATTTTTTTAAGATCAGATATTTACGCTAAAAATTACGATTTTAAAAAAGATTTACAAGAAATCGTCAAAGCCCGGGTAAATAATTCTACCAATGATTTTTGTGTAATCTTAACCGAAATCCTTCCGGATTATGATAAACTTGAAATTATCTCGTTAGAAATTAAACCAGTATATACAGAATGGGAGGAAATAAATTTAAATCAACAAAAGCTCATTGAAACCTTACAAAGAAGCAACGATTCTTTAGATTACCAAGCTATTGGAAACCTATCAAGAACTATAATGGATAAATTAGCAAGGAAAGTATTTAATCCTGACATACATGTCGCAGAAGATCCATCTATCGAGCTTCATAATGGAAAGTACAAAAATCAGTTAAATACTTATATATATCATGGCTTACAAGGACAGTCAAATAAAAATTTGAGAAAATTAGCTCAATCAACCATTGAGTTTGTAGGCAATTCAATTGATTTAATGAATGCTACTACACATAAGTTAAATACTGAAAAACATTTTGCAGAACTTTGCGTAATTAGTGCTTTAAGTGCAATTAACATAATTAAGACAATAAGTGACTTAAAAAAATAATACTCATGAAGACTCAAACAGAGTAACTAAAAACTCTAGAAATTTAAGTTATTTTGGGTTATTCACTAGCTTTAGTAATCAAGCATATTATCTAGTTTAATTTAACTGAATTTTTTTTCGGTAATAAAGTCACTGAAAACTGAATAAACATCACAACTCATCGTTCTTTGAACTGAATTTCTAACTGTATATAACTTTTCGAAAAGCATACAAGGTTCTATTCAATCTTAATTACTGCAACTTATACTCAAAAACAGATCGAGCAATATTACCGTTTATATCAACTCCTTCTAAAACCACTCTATAAGGACCTTTATCATCGCTATTGTAAAATTCGAAGCTTCCTTTTCCAGTTTTATCAGTTAAAATAATCGGGTTCCAATAAATGGTGGTACGGTAATCTGTAAACTGTAAACTTGTTTTTGGTCCCGAATATTTAGGTACGTAAAAATGTCTCTCTTCACTATAACCTTTTGGTTTAATGGTAAGCACATTATTTGGAGGAAACAGCTCTTTTAGCTGATCCTTACTCATTTTTACTTTTTTAATCTCTTTCATGTTTATCACAACAACACCTAAGGTACTATTACGCTGGTTAATCCCTGAAAGTCCATCGCTGTTAAAAACCTCAATTGAAGCAATTCCATTTGGATCGATACTTGAAAGATAATTAACATCAACTGGCATCCCATCAATATAAATTTCTATAGGTGTTTTGTTCCCTTGATTATATGTTTTTGATAAATAAAGTTGATAATCTATATAAATAAGTCCCGCCATACTTAAACAGTTGGTCAAAATATTACAGCCTTGAAATTGATCTCCCGAAACTTCTCTATCTGGTTGCATACTAAGTCCACTTAAAGCACTATGATCACTGTGACTAGGCTTTTTCACCGCCTCGGCTTTTACAACCACCTCTTGTAGCATAAAAGCACTACGACGTTCAATTTTACTATTTGCCAAATAAGCACTCATAAAACTATCCATGTTTAGCACATTGGATGGGCGGTTAATGTTTCTGATTAATGATGGATAAGTTTCACCGTCAACCATGATTCTAATATCTTTAGAGTTTACGTTATTTCTAGCGTTGATGATAACTTCTGACGAGTCTTTGAATATCAAATTTCTAAACTCAAAACGTCCTTCTTTATCTGTTGTACCCGTTAAGCTAAAGTGTTTATCAGGAATTTGGAACAGCAAACGAGCTTTTTCCCAAGGCATACCCTCTTTTCTTCTTATGGTTCCGGTAACATCAATTCCTTGTTCGGGAAGTACTTTTAAAACAGGAGCTTTGCCTTCTGCAATATCAGAATAAGAAAAACTGCTATAACCCTGGGTAATTAACAAATTATCTAAATCTGCCGCCCTATTGGGATTCTTTGCGTTAAAATAATAATTAGGTTCCTCTATATAACCTAAAATGTAAGAGCTTAATAATAGATTGCTATAAATAGTTGGCTCTTTGTTTTCATCATAAGGGACTTTTGCTACGTTAAAAACAGAAACAGAATAATTACCCTGACCTGGATCTAAACCACCCACACTTTCTAAATTAAACTTGATTTTTTGACGACCCTTATAAGCTGCAAAATCTGGTTTCAGATCTATTTTAACGAAATCTCTTCTTTTTATGAAAGTTAAACGCTCGGCATACGGTTTATAATCTGGTCTTAAAACAGATACCTGTAATAACCCGTTCGGCAAATTATCAGTAGGTAATATTATAGTGTAAGTTTTCAAACGTAAAACACTTTGAGCGGCGTAAAACAATGAATTACCATTTTGCGCAACTATATAAAATGCCTGATTTTTATTTTTCTCTAAAAAACTATCTGTAGTATTAATTTTAATATAAACACTATCGTTTTGCTGCGTTACAGCTAGGCTCATGCCATCATTAGTAACAGCAGGTAACTTAACGTCTTTTTTAACACCGTTAGCATACGTTACTTTTGCGGTGTAGTTTTCGCCTAATTTGGGGGTAAAAGTAAAATTACCCATACCTAAATGCTGTGACTTAAATTGAGCAACTTCTTTTCCGCTCTGGTCAACAACAAGCCCCTTAACATCCACACCCAATCCATTTGAATTGATTGCTTTAAAGCCGATTTTTGTTTCAATACCGCTTAATAAATTCCCTCCTTCTGCAAAAAACTGAATGTCGTTTTCTAAGATGGAAGTTTTAAGATTAAAGTCTTTATTCAGTATTTTTCTATCGCCCACATCAACAGATGTACTTAACACACCACTACTTATTGCGATTTTATTAGAACTACTAAAATCTAAATTAATAGCGCCATTAGCATCTGTGGTTTCTTTACCGCGGGCAACTCTTGTAAAATCGGCATTTACCTCCCAGCTTACTTTTTTATCTGCCAAAGGTTTGCCATTGGCATCCTTATAAACAATTTTGGTCTTTACTTTTTGCCCTTTATCATCAATACTGCCATCAAAAGTGATATTGGTGATTAACTCTTTGCTAAGTGCATTACCTACATATATGTTTTTCGAGAAAAAGTAATCAGCATCTCGGTTCAACATCCATTTTGTAAAGGCTCTTACATGGTAATTACCTTCTTTGAAGTTAGGATAAGGAAACACAAAGCTTCCTGTGGCAACACTACTTTCTAACGGTAATTTTAAACTAGTTACCAAAGAATCTCTATCGCTAATTAACTCAACATATAAGATTTTACTAATTGGCGATGGCACATTTAATCCCGTTGTAGCATAAGCTTTAAACCAAGCTGTATCTCCAACGGCATAGTAAGGCTTATCAAATTGTAGGTGTACCTTTTCTATAGGGTAAGTTGTTGCAATTTCTGCTTTTTTCTTCGCTAGTTCTGCTAAAGGGACATCTTGTGCTTTTAATAAATTTGTACTAATGCTTAAAGCACAAATCAATAAGGTATAAAGGGCTATTCTTAATTTGCTCATAAATTTTAATTCCGAATTTTAAATTTACCCTTTTAAATAAGTTTGTGGCAAATAATCTGAAAATTTTAGGTTTTTTAACATTTGGAGGATGTTTTTTAGGATTTTGGAGGGTGATGATTGTTTCTTCACGCCGTCAGTTCGAAAAGAGATACGAGGAGAAATCTGTAAGTGATGGAACTTGAACTCTTTTTTTAACGTAGTTCACATAGGCTTGTGCCCAATATCATTAAGTTAAGAAAATCTCCCGTCACGTTGAGGTACGAAACGTCTCTCTCGCAAATTCTGATCATAGATTTTGACACCTATTTGTGAGATGTTTCACTATCGTTCAACATGACGGTATGAATAAAAAAACACACCTATCAGTCTCTATCAAAACTTGAACATAAAAAAAGGAGCTAAAAGCTCCTTTAAATACTATTTTCACTGTTTTCAACAAAAACTATTTTTCAAAAACCAAGCCTTCTGCTTTTGCACCCAATTTTTTCAAAGTAGATAAAACATCTTTTGTAAAACCAGCCGGACCGCAAACATAGAATTGTTGGTTAAAGTCTTTAATGTGCGTTTTTAAATACTCTTCGTCTATTCTACCAACAGGTAATTCTGGTTGGTTTTGTTGTGTAATGGTATTGATAAACCGACCGCCCAACATACTTTTTAACTCTTCGAAACAAATTATCTCGTCTTCAAACTTATTAGAACAGATTAAGTTGTTTTTACCCAATTGTCCTTTTTTATTTAAATCTCTAAAAATGGAAAGAAACGGAGTTACCCCTGCTCCACCAGCAATAAAAACACCTTCACCTTTATAGTTTATAGTGCCCCAAGCATCGCCAATTTCAAACTCATCGCCAGGAGCAATTGTTGAAATTCTTTTGGTTACACCTTGATGGTCTTCATAGGTTTTTATGGTAAATTCAAGATAATCATCTTGAGGTAAACAGGTGAAACTAAAGGGTCGTTTTTCATTCTCCCAGCCTTCGTACTGTAAAGAAATTTCTGTTGATTGACCAGGTGTAAAACTGTAGTTTTTTGGTTTTTCAGTTCTAATTCTGAAAACGTGTGTTACTAAAGGAGTAACTTCTGTGATTTTTACTTTGTAGTTTGCCATAGTGATATAAGGCAAACAATAACCCTGCCGATTAAACTTTAGCTCTTGATGAAATTCCTCTCGGGATAGCATTTACCAACCCTTTTGTATATTCTTTTTGTGGACGCTCATATATATCTTCGGGATAACCAATTTCTTCAATTTCGCCACGGTTCATTACCATCATTCTATCTGCAATATGTTTTACCACCGCCATATCATGAGAAATAAATATATAAGTCAAATTAAATTCTGTCTGTAAATCTTTCAGCAGGTTTAAAACTTGGGCTTGTACCGAAACATCTAATGCAGAAACTGCTTCATCGCAGATAATAAGTTTAGGTTTTAAAGCCAAAGCTCTAGCAATCACTATTCTTTGTCGTTGTCCCCCAGAAAACTCATGTGGATAACGATTAAAATGTTCTGCTTTTAAACCCACTTTTTCTAACAAATCAATAATATAAGCTTTACGCTCTTCGGCTGATTTTAAAATATTGTGGACAATTAATGGCTCCGTTAATGCAAAACCGATAGTTTTAACCGGGTTTAACGATGAGTATGGATCCTGAAAAATGATTTGGATATCTTTTCTTAACGGACGCATCTGCTTTGCATCAAAACTAGAAATATCATGATTTTCAAATATTATTTTCCCTGAGCTTGGCTCAATTAGTTTTAATATGGTGCGACTTAAAGTTGTTTTCCCACAGCCAGATTCGCCTACCAATCCAAATGTCTCTCCCGGAAAAACTTCAAAACTTACGCCGTTTACCGCTTTTGTATATTCTTTTTTAGTAGAAAATAAACTGCCTTTTTTCAAAAACCAAGTGTGTAGATTTTCTATTTTCAGTAAAGGTTCTTGTTGATAAAGTTGTTTTCTTTTTACTGCGACAACCTCTGGCGTTAAAGTATATTTTTCTTTTAACTCATTTACACCTAAACCTCCCGAAACGAAATCACTGATGGTTGGCAACCTACTCAATTGTAAATCTGGCGAAGGCCTGCAAGCCAACAACCCTTTAGTATAAGGGTGCTGTGGATTTAAAAACACCTTGTTTACATCTCCTTGCTCCACTATTTTGCCGTTACGCATTACCAAAATTTGGTCGGCTATTTCTCCAATTACTGCTAAATCATGCGAGATAAAAATCAAGCTCATGTTCCGCTCATTTTTCAGCTTCAGCAACAGTTCTAAAATGCTTTTTTGTACAGTTACATCTAAAGCGGTAGTTGGCTCGTCAGCAATTAACACATCGGGATTACAAGCCAAGGCCATAGCAATCATTACGCGTTGCTTTTGTCCGCCCGAAAGTTCATGCGGAAATTTATTGAATGTATAAGCTGGTTCTGGCAGTTTTACTTCCTCAAAAAGTTGGATGGTACGTTGTTTTGCAGTTTGTTCATCAACTTTTTGGTGCAGAATAATGCTTTCGGTGATTTGCTTTCCGCATTTCATTACTGGGTTTAAGGAAGTCATCGGTTCCTGAAAAATCATCCCGATGCGGTTCCCTCTAAATGTCTGCATTAGCTGTTCGGGCAAATTCAGCAAATCGGTATCATTAAATAAAACCTCGCCAGTAATTACTGCATTCGGAGGTAATAATCGCATCAATGCTAAAGAACTAACAGATTTTCCAGACCCTGATTCGCCGACCAAACCAATAATTTCGCCTTTATTTAACTCAAAACTTATCCCATCAACAACCTTAACTAATCCGTTTTCAGTGTTAAAATCAATATTTAAATTTTCTATAAGGAGTTGTGGCATTTAATCGGCGTAAGTAATTTGTTCTTCAGTAAGTGTTGGTAAACCTTTAAATTTTTGCAAAAGTCGGGCAGTGGTTACTACGTCTTTTTGGCAATAGTTTTTTATTCGATTAAGATCTTTCTGTTGCCAATAAACATCGCCAACCATGCTTCCATCTATATCATCTTTTGGTGTAGGAATATCAAAAACCGAAGCTAAAAGATTCAAAGAGGTATAATGTTTATAATCGCCGAATTTCCAAAGTTCAAGGGTATCTAAGTGGGTAATTTCCCAAGGCTTTTTGCCAGACAACTCCAACTGCGGTGGAATTTGAAAACCATTTATCAATAATCTTCTACAGATATATGGGTAATCAAACTCTTTCCCATTATGGGCGCATAAAGAAAGGTGCTTTGGCTGTGTGTCTAACAGTTTCAGAAAGTCAGAGAGCAACTCTTTCTCATCATCGCTGTAATATGATTTTACCCTAAAACTCTTATTATTAGCAAACATACCGACAGAAATACAAACTATCTTACCGAACTCCGCCCAAATGCCTGCTCTTGTATAAAAATCTTCGGCACTTTCCTCGCTTTTACGCTGATAAGCAGTTTTTAAATCCCACAAATGTTTCTTGTTTTCCGGCAATTCATTAAAACTTGAATATTGCGGAACGGTTTCAATATCTAAAACCAAAACGTCTAATAAATCTACGTGACCTAGCATAAGTGAATTTACACTTTATTTGACAATATATAGGAAAGCATAAACTGCTACCAATTAAATTTTAGTTTATCAGCAGATGCTTTCACATTTGCGCTATTAATTTGAGTTAAAACAGGAATATTGGCAATTACCTTTAAACCCGTCATTTTTATAATGATATTTTCTGTTGCCTCGTTTGTTTCTCCATTAAAAATAATTCCTGCAATTGGAATATTTCTACTTTTTAAAGCCTCTACCGAAAGTAAAGTATGGTTAATGCTCCCTAAATAGTTTTTAGAAACCAGAACAACTTCTAAACCCAGTTTTTTAATTAAATCAATGATTAAATCTTGGTTATTCAACGGAACCATTAAACCGCCTGCACCTTCAACAATTAAGTTATTTTGGGTTTCAGGTAAATTGATAGAGTCTAACTCGATTTTCACTCCATCCAGTTCCGCAGAATAATGTGGCGAAAAAGGTTTTGTTAGCTGATACGCTTCCGGATGAAATTTACTAGTAGTGTTACTTACCAAGTTTCTAACCTTTATGGTATCAGATTGGTTCAGTTCTCCGGATTGTATCGGCTTCCAATAATCTGCTTTTAAATGTTCCGTTAAAATTGCCGAAACAATTGTTTTCCCTATCTCGGTTCCAATGCCGGTTACAAAATATTTTTTAGTCATTATTTAAATTGAGTTGACTACTTAATTCATAAATTTCTGCTTTGGTATTGTGTGCATGCAAACAAATCCGCAAGCGTTCTTTCCCTTTTGCTACCGTTGGGCTCAAAATAGCTTTTACATTAAATCCATTTTTCTGCAGTTCTAAGGCCAGTTTTTTACAAGCTTCGTTTCCTGGAACTAGTACACTCTGGATCGCACTTTCACTTGGTAAAATATCCATTTTGTTTCCACGATTTGAGCGGGCAAAAAGTGCAATATTCTCTTTTAACACTTTCCGTTCTTCAGTTTTAGGCAATTCATCATACCCCACAGCAACACAAGCCAAAGCCGAGTAAGGCAAAGCAGTGGTATAAATAAAAGATCTTGCAAAGTTGATCAGGTACTGGCGTAACAATGCAGATCCCACAACGGCTGCACCATGGCAACCCAAAGCTTTCCCGAAAGTATAAATGCGAGCAAAAACTTTATCTTGTAAATTTAATTGTTGTGTTAAACCCTCTCCGTTTTTGCCAAAAACACCTAAAGCATGTGCCTCATCTACAATTAAATTGGCATTATACTTTTCAACGAGTTCACTAATTTCTGTGAGTGGCGCACAATCGCCATCCATAGAAAAAACACTTTCGGTAACCACAAAAATATTGCCTTTGCTCTGTTTTAGTTTTTCTTCTAAAGCTTTTAAATCGTTATGCGGAAATGTGTAGCGATTTGCCAAACTCAACCTTGCACCATCAATTAAACTGGCATGGATTAATTCATCACATATAATGGTATCACCCCGTTGCGCAATGCAAGAAAGCAAACCCACATTAGCATCATAACCCGAATTAAAAATTAATCCCGCTTCCGCTTGATGAAAATCCGCTATTTTTTGTTCTAATTCTTCGGTGAATTTTGTATTCCCAGATATTAAGCGAGAACCTGTTGCCCCATTTTTATAATTAGGATGTGCATCTAAAAGCACTTGAATTTTTTGTTTATGGCTAAAGCTTTGTGCAAAACTTAGGTAATCGTTCGAGCAAAAATCAGCTAAACCTTCAGGATGTTGATATAACTCCCTCAATGAATTTTGCTGTTGCCTTTCCTGTAGTTTCTGCTGTAAAAAATCTTCCAAAAGATGGTTTGTTTAGCTCCTTTTAAGCGGTAATCAATCAAATATAAAGTTTTGGAATTAAAAAATTATAAATGTGATTTTAGAAAAGAGCAAACAGCAGTATTCTTAAAACCTTTACAAAATACGCACCGTCAAAAACATTAATTTTATTAATTTGCAAACATGCAATTCAAAAATATTGTAGGTCAAGACATTGTTAAAAAACATCTGATACAAACCGTTAAAGATGAACGTATTAGTCACGCCCAACTTTTTTTAGGTCCAGAAGGCTCCGGAAGTTTAGCTTTGGCTTTGGCTTATGCGCAATATATTTGTTGCGAAAACAAACAAGAATCAGACTCTTGTGGAGAATGCTCGTCATGCAGAAAGTACAGTAAATTGGTTCACCCCGATTTGCATTTCTCTTACCCTTTCTTCGCAAAACATAAAGAGGATACCGCATTAACTTTTATTGAAGAGTGGCGAGCGGCCTTTTTAGCCAACCCCTATTTAGGCTTAGATGAATGGCGTGAGCAGTTAAGTGCAGAAAACAAACAAGCTAACATCAATATTGCCGAAGCGCACAGCATCATCAGTAAACTGAGCTTAAAACCTTTCGAATCAGAATATAAAGTACTGATACTTTGGTTGCCCGAATATTTAGAAAAAGAAGGCAATGCACTGCTCAAAGTAATCGAGGAGCCATCGCAAAAAACACTTTTTTTACTAGTAGCGCAAAATCAAGATCAGATACTAAACACCATTATATCCAGAACGCAACTGGTAAAAATCCCCAAACTAAAAAACAACGAGATTGAGGATTACCTAATTGACCAAAAAGGAACAAACGGTGCCCTTGCCAAACAGCTAGCTTATTTGAGCAACGGAAGTTTACAAACTGCATTACAGCTATTAGTTCATCAAGAAAACAATTACCACGATTTATTTTTAGGCTGGTTGCGGGCTTGTTGGGCAAATAAAGGTTTAGAGATTGTTACCTACACCGAAGGCGAACTAGCGAAAATGGGTCGCGAAAATCAGAAAAACTTTTTACGTTATGGCGTAAACTTAATGCGAGAATGCACTCTTTTTATTGCGCAAACTCCGGGTTTAATTCATATTCCAGAAAAAGAGTTAGAATTTATCAGTAAATTTTCATCGGTATTAACCTTAGCACAGGTACAGGCAGTAGCGCAAGAATTGGAGAAAGCCCAATATCATATCGAGCGAAATGCAAACCCTAAAATATTATTTTTAGATGTATCTTTGACATTAGTTAAAATTTTAAAGTTTAAAACGCTCCGCCCAACGGCGGACTCAATTATATTATAGATTATGGGATGTGGAAGTTGTTCATCAGGTGGTGGTTGCACCCCTAATGGCTGCAAAAGCAACGGTTCGTGTTTAACAGACGGCGGTTGCAGCAAATTAGATGTTTACGATTGGTTATCCGATATGGATTTACCTTCAAATTATAAGCCTTTCCCTTACGTTGAGATACGTTTTAAGGGTTCAAGAAAAGATTTTTACAGAAACGACGAGAATGTTTACATAGAGAACGGCGAATTGGTAGCAGTGGAAACTACTACTGGTGGTTACGATATAGGGCATGTAACCCTTACCGGCGAGTTGGTGCGTATGCAGATGAAACGCAAAAAAGCTACTGAAGAAAAGTCTCCATTAAAACTTTACCGAAAAGCTACACCTCAGGATGTAGAAAAATGGAAAAATGCAAAGGAAAGGGAATCCGAAACTATGCATAAAGCTCGTACAATAGCTTTAGAATTAGGCTTGGCAATGAAACTTTCTGATGTAGAATACCAAGGCGATCGTTCAAAAGCTACTTTTTATTACACTGCCGACGGGCGTGTTGATTTTAGAGAGTTGATTAAAAAACTAGCCGAAGCTTTTAGAGTTAGGATAGAAATGCGCCAAATTGGAATGCGCCAAGAAGCTAGCCGTTTAGGTGGAATTGGCTCTTGTGGCCGAGAACTATGTTGCAGCACTTGGTTAACTGATTTTAAAACGGTTTCTACCTCTTCTGCCAGGTATCAAAATTTATCTTTAAATACCTTAAAACTTGCCGGCCAATGTGGTAAGTTAAAATGCTGTTTAAATTATGAGTTGGATACTTATATGGATGCGTTAAAGACTATTCCGTCTCATGCTGACCGATTAAAAACAGAAAAAGGAGAAGCAAGACTACAAAAAACCGACATCTTTAAACAATTGATGTGGTTCAGTTATTTTGGAGAAGAGAACTCTTGGATTCCGGTGGAAGCAAGCCGTGTGAAAGAGATTCAGGAGATGAATAAACGTGGCGAAAAACCAGAAGACTTACGCGATATGGCGGCAGTATTGGAAGAGTTAAAAGCCACTGAAAAATCTTTTGATTACGAAAATGTTGTTGGTCAAGATAGTCTTACTCGCTTGGATGAAAAAGCCCGTAAAAACAAGAACAACAACCGAAACAAATCTAGAAACAGTAGGCCAGCTAACAAGCTCGCCAATGCTGACAATGCTAATATGCCCAAGACTGCTAAGCCACAACCAAAAGCAGAAAACTCGGCAGACAACGCAGACAAAACGGATAAGCCAAAGCGTAACAACAGGAACAAAAAACGTAGAAACAATAATAATAACAAACCCCCACAGGAGTAATGGAATTTAAAAAGTTATTGCTTTTATTTTTTTTACCGATGTTGGTTTTGCAGTCCTGTATTGACCAGAATGTTAAGGTGGATACTTATGAGAAAATCCCTAAAGAAAACTGGACTTACGTTAACCCTATAAAAGCAACTATAAACGTCACTGATAATACACAAGCGTACAATATTTACGTAAACTTTAGGCATACGGCAGACTATAAATACGCTAACATTTGGTTAAGATTCCACATTATTGGTCCTAACCAAAAAGACGTACCTATGCGTCAGGAGTTTCAATTGGCAATGCCAGATGGAGAATGGTTAGGTAACGGATCCGGAAACTTATTTAGCTACCAACTAATTTATAAGGAGAACTATAAGTTTGCCAGTACTGGTAAATACAACTTAATAGTGGAGCAGAACATGAGGGATAATCCGCTGAAAGCGATTAGTGATGTGGGGATTTATGTAGAGTTGGCGAAATAATTAATAATGGTGTAGAAATTTGACAAGAAGCGAATCCCAAAGGCGTAGAATTGTCTTTGAAGCTACTAAAAAACACAGGTGAATAAAGTTTTAAAATTCTTTAATTAAAATTTAAAAGCCATCAATTCACTGGAATACCGCGTTGATTAGCCCAGTGAATTGATGGCTTTACTATTATTCAAGATTACAATTCTAACCTCTGCTTATCTTTTAATAATTGTTCTTTCAATTTTTCGAAACTGACATCCTGTACGGCTTTATTTTCATTGATAGCTTGAACTGCGGCTGTAGCTGCACTTTGTCCCAGAATCATAAAAATTGGTTCCATACGTATAGATCCAAAAGCGATATGAGAAGAAGACACACAGATTGGCACAAGCAAATTCTCACATTCTGCCTTTTTGGGAATAATAGATCCAAAAGATATTTTATAAGGAGTTGCGACTGATACTCCAATATCGCCTTCATTCTGCACATAGCCATCCTCTTTTACATAACGTTGCGTATTATGAGAGTCTAACGTATATGAGCCCATCCCAATAGATTGTTCAACATTATTTTTGCCTAATACTTCATGTTCTGTCATTACTGAACTTCCAATCATACGACGAGCTTCGCGGATATAAAGTTGGTGTGGCCAATTGCCATTGTCTAAAAATTCATCTTTAGCTAATCCCCATTTCTGCAAACTTTTTCTTACATCATCTGGCACACGTACATCATTAGACATAAAATACATCAGGCCTTTTTGGTAAACTTCGTGTTCTTTTATAATCTCTTTACGTCTTTCATACGAAGCGTCCGGATAATCATAGTTCATCCCAATATTATCAGTACTAAAAGGTCCGTGATTATTTGTATCTGTTTTACGATTTGGAATTGGATCAAACTTATTGAAAACCTCACGCCAACCACTATCGAAAACTCGCAACAACAATTCATACTGGGTAGCATCGTAGCCATCTGGCTTTGGGAAGGGCACACGGTTTTCAGGATTATCAGTTAAACACATTCTAAAACAATATGCTTGAATACGATTATCCCCTTCTCCTTTTTTACCAGGATCCTCTTTTGAAACACGTGGAAGAAGACCACTTTTAGGGTCGTTTGCTATTTTATAGGGACTAATATTGGATTTAAAAAAATGGTCATGATGAAGAACGCCAACCTGTATACCGTTCGATTCTTCGTTATAAACGCTATTAGCTTCGCGACCAACACTGTAACTCACTTTGGAGGATGCCATCAGATCTCCCTCATAGGTTGCATCGATAAACATTTTACCACTAAATTTTTTACCACTAAGCGTAGTTATCGACGTGATTTTACCTTCCTTCATTTCTACTCCATTGTCACGTTCTAACCACTCGTCACGATATACAGTTATGTTGTTCTCTTTAACAAAGTCTTCAAAAACTTTTTCAGCTGCGTGAGGTTCAAATATCCACATGGTACGCTCGGCGCCATCTATTGCAGGAGTTCCTTGTCCCTTGTTCCCATAATCAGAAAGTTTTTGCCACTTCCAAGCATCATTAGTTTGATAGTGTAAATAAAGACGATGGTAAAATTCTCTTGCTAAACCCCCGATAACTGATTTATCGCCTGTATCTGTAAACCCCAACCCGCCAGAAGACAATCCTCCGAGATGCTTATCCGGAGAGACCACAATTACCGTTTTACCCATCTTAACTACCTGTACTGCGGAAGTGATGGCAGAAGAAGTACCTCCGTAAATAATAACATCGGCGCTAAACGCCTCTTCTTTTGATTGCGAACAGCTGCTTAAAATAATTAAAAGCGCAAGAGCTAATAAAGTCTGTTTCATAAAAATTTAAGTATAATAAAAATTAAAAGTTATCTAATGTATTCTATCACGACTCAAGCATTGATTATTTGTAGATGCTGAGCCGATAAAAGGATTTTTTTTTGAATTATCAGTGTAAAGTTTAAAGCTATTTAAAAGACTAGCTACTTTTTGCTGACTTTTTTTGTTGATTTATATTTTTGAAGTACTTTCATTTGCGGACGATCCTCGCCCATATTTGGCTCTACAGATAAAAAATACTTTCCCCAAATAGGACCCGCCGCCCAGTAAGTTCCATTTATACCGTTGCTTTGAATATATGCTAAAAATTTATCCAATGTAATCAGCCATTTTGGATCGTTGTCTGGCACACCGTATTCTCCAATAAAACCCCTCAGGTTATTTTGTTTCAACCAGTTAACAAATGGTATGGTTCTGCTTATTCCGGTTGTAGCACTTGCACCTTCTTCTTCATAAGATTTTTTATAAATTCCAGAGGCGTTATTATCAAAATAAACATGAGCTTCGAAAATCAGATTCTCAGACGGATCTTTCAGGTATTTTAGGTTGTCACTAAAAATAGTCCAGCGTTCGGCAGAACTCCAGCTATCTCCCCCGACTAAAATTGGCGTTTTAACATCCTCTTTTCTAATTTCCGTGATTATTTCCTGTGCGATATTAATCCACGGAGTGCTTTCTAAAAGGTCATGCGGCTCATTCATAATCCCATAGCCCCAGATGTTGTCAAAAGATTTTAAACCAGCCGCTAATTTTTTCCAGACATCAGCAACATCAGCAATTGAAAGTTCTGAAGATCCAATAATTTCCGATTTGCCATTTATATTACGACGACAGTAATTATGCATATCAGGAATAACTAAAAGGTTTCTTTCTTTGGCTTGTGTTATAAATTTCTTTAATCTGCCAAATTCTTCAGGGTCAAGCTCTCCGCCTAAAACGGGCTGTATTCTTTCCCATAAAAAAGGTACTCGCATTAATGTAAGACCTTTAGATTTAAAATAATCCAAATCCTTTGGCCCGGGATAAACATAATGTTGGCCATAAACAGCCTGCGTGTTTTTATGAGCAAATTCGGCTCCGGCTAAGTTTATACCGAATGGCAAATCTTTTTGTTGGGCGTAGCCCATGTTGCAGAACAAAGCCACAAGAAAAAGGCTTAGTGTAAATCGTATAGTTTTTCGTTTAAAATAATCTGAAATTTTCATTTGTTTTATTTAATGGTTTAAGGTTATTTCTTTAGCTTAGAAAGCGGAATGCCTAAACTATCCCGTCTTACTTTATCACCGTTTGAGCTTAATTTTCATCAATTAAGACAATACCTTAATTGATGAAAAACGAAAGTCTAAGCCTTTCGAGCCCCCCTTTCAAGGACTTATTTGCAAAGTTCTGCGTCTAGTTCTTTATAATTTTGGAGAATAATCATCTGTGGTTTATCTGTACCACCGTTTTGAGGTTCCACGGAAAGTGGATTGTTACCCCACCAAGGACCAGCTGCCCAATAAGTACCGTTTATACAATTAGCCTTTAGGTGATTTAAGAAATTATCTAACACGGTGAACCATCTGATGTCATTATTTGGAACGCCATATTCGCCAATAAAGCCTCGCAGGTTATTTGTTTTCAACCAATTAACAAAAGGAGTAACACGCTGAACTCCAGTATTTGCGGTTGCTTCCTCTAAATCGTAAGTGTTTTTATACGTACCTGAGGCATCTTTATCAAAATAAACATGCGCTTCAAAAATCAAATTATTATATGGGTCAGCTAAATTCTTTAAATTATCACTACTAGTCATCCATCTAGCTGCCGAACTCCAGTCATCGCCGCCTACTATAATCGTTGTGCTATTATCTTTAGCCCTAATACCTATTATAATCTCTTGAGCTATAGAAGCCCAGGTTGCTGTGGCAAGCATACCATGCGGTTCGTTCATAATTCCATATCCCCAAATATTTTTTTTGTCTTTAAAAACATTTGCAATCTCGCCCCATACTGATTTAATATCACTTACAGATACAGCGGCAGAGCCTATGATATGCGAGGTTCCACTTATACTTCTTCGTCCGTAATTATGCAGATCTAATATTACCCACATACCTTTGGTCTGTGCTAAGTCAACAAACTGAATGATTCTATTTAGTTCTACCTGATTTAAAGCTCCTCCCAACTGCGGTTGCAGTCTTTCCCATTTAAAAGGCAATCGTATTAACTTTAATCCTTTTGCTCTAAAATATTCTAATTCTTGAACAGTAGGGTAAGTATAATCTTTACCAAATTCTCCCGGTAAAGCGGTACCAAACTCGGCACCTGCTAGGTTGACTCCAAACGGCATTACTGGCATCACCGTTTCTGGTTCTTCTGTAGGCTCTTCAATAATATCTGGTTTTTTTTCTGGGGTCGAGCTTTTTTTACAAGCAGTCCCAAATAACACAATGGCTAGTAAAAAATAGAGTAACTTTTTCATAGGATTTTTTTTAGTTATAATTTATTCTGTCGTAATTCATCACACCAATAGCATAAACTTGGCGTTAATTGTTATTAACCTTTTTGTAGAGTGTTTTGTTAGGCTCGGGACCCATTACAAATTCAATTACAGCACCATCTTTAATTTGATCATGCTTTATCCAAGGAACGTTGATCGGCTGGTTATTTAAGCTAACAGCTTGTACATAAATATTTTTTGAAGAGGCATTTTTACCCTTGACAATTATTTGTTTTCCGTTTGCTAAGGTTAGGCTAATTTCAGAAAATGAGGGACCAGTGAGATAGTAAATATCCTGTCCGGCGTTAGGGAATAAACCCATAGCAGAAAAAATATACCAAGAACTCATTGCGCCACTGTCTTCGTTTCCTGGATAACCTTTTTCTGTAAATTGCTCAGCCATTAACTTACGTACCCAATAACTTGCAAGATCTGATCGGTCTCCGTAATGAAATCCATGAACTGCTAAAAAAGCTGGCTCATTACCATAATCAATCAAATTGTTCTCAAAACCGTATTGAAGTTTTTCAACAAATTTCTCCTTTCCTCCAGAAAGTTCAACCAACTTTTCAAATTGATGAGGCACAAACCAAGAGTAAGTCCAAGAGCTACCTTCATAAAAATAATTTTCCCAAGAACCAGGGTTGGTTTTAGGGTCAAAATCAATAAAGTCGCCTTGTAATGATTTTGGCATAATAAACCCCTTAAAACCATCACTTTGAGAATCTGCATTCCATAAATTAATCCACTGTTGGCTTCTGTTTAAATAATACTCATAGTCTTTTGTTTTGCCTAAACCTTTAGCCACAGTTGCTATACAATAATCATTATATGAATACTCTAAGGAAATTGAACTAGACATGGTTCCGGCAGCTAACCAGCCTGTTTTTTTGTAGGTGTTCAACAAACTGTCAGCGGGTTGCCATGCGTAACTGCCCAACCGTTGCTCATCCGCGTTAGACTTTAAAACCTGATAAGCTTCTTCCCAATTAATACCCTTAAGCCCTTTCACATAAGCATCTGCTATAATATTATCTACATTATTGCCCCCTTGCTCCTCTATCATTTCGTTACCCGCAATAAAGGCATCCTTCACTACCTTGTTTTTCTCTAACCTGGCAATAAAAGACTGTATGGTACTGGTAACCATATCTGGATTGAGAAGAATCTGTAGAGGGTACATTGTTCTCCAGGTATCCCAAACTGCAAAATGATCGTCCCAAACTGGAACATCTTTTCCAAAGCCTTCTTTATCATTCGTTCTGTTGCGGGGCATTAAACTGGCGTGATAAAGTGCCGTATAAAATATTTTTTTATCTTTCTCGAAACCTCCTTTTACCTGCACCTTCGATAGGTTTTGGTTCCAAGCTTTAATGGCATACTCCTTTACTTTTACATAATCCCATGCCGGAATTTCCTGATTTAGCCACGTTTGAGCTTGTTCAATACTCATTAAAGACACCGCAATTTTCAAATAAACCACCTCATCTTTTTTTGTAGAGAATTGCCAAAATGCCCCAACTCTATCATCCTCTTTATGGATTTTTTCCTTGTTATTTCCGGTTTGTATTTGTCCGTTTAACCAAGTTCCATAACCTAATGGTTGCTTGTTAACTTCTGCAACAAAATAAACTCGATAACTACCCGTACCAAAGCCACCTTCGTAATTTGCATAACCAGTAATTTGATGTTTGTTTTTATTGATGATAGTTATATTTCCATCTAATACACGTCCCTTAACCTGCTTGGCAATATCCATCGGGATATTGTGTGTTAAATCTATCAACAAATGTGAACTGTCTGATTGTGGGAAAGTAAACTTATAAATAGCCGAGTGATAAGACGGAGTTACCGCCGCGGTTATGTTGTATCTGTCGAGATTTACCTTGTACTCGTAAGCTTTAGCCAACTCGTCTGATTTTTTTGAATCATGTTCTTCTTCTCCAACTGCTAAACCTATTTGAGGGGAAATAAATATTTGACCATACTTACCCCAACCAGTTCCGCTTACCTGCAATTGCCCAAAGCCTCGGATTGGCTCTGTGGAAGAATATCCATCATGTCCGCCCTCTTTCGTTTGCGGACTAGGATTTATTGAGCCAAAAGGAAGTTGAGGACCAATAACGCAATTGCTTATATCTGTATCAACTACGCCTATATTGGGATCAACATAAGTCGAAATTTCCTTTTTTACCTGACAAAAACCGTTATTAAAAAAAAACATCAGGAAAAAAATTATTAAACTATTCTTCATTGTAAGTATATAATAATGTGTGTATTACGATGTGATTAATCCAAAAACCTACATCAATAGCTATCATACCCCTACTTTAAAAAGTATGATAGTATGATAGCTTATTATGAAAATTATTTAATTTCTATTTGGCAATACGGATTAAGCGCATATTGTCCACTGCCATGTAAACTTTGCCCACAGGTATTCCAGCTTCCGAATAAAATCTTAAATGAATACCGTTGGTTCCTGTATTATCTAATAAATTAGACAATGTTTGTGCACTTTCTCCTAAACCATTGTTCAATTTAAAATCGGTTAGGGGTATAGTTACTGTTTCCCACCGAGTTGTTTGATAACTTTTTGAAGGAAGCGAAGCCCATGGTTTATATATGGCTGTGTAAGTTGGTGTTGGGATAGTACTATGTGTTATCCTCATTTGACCAGCTACCCAAGGAGTTTTTACAAAAATCTCGAACTTCAGGGCATACTTACTAGCGGGTTCTCCTAAGCTATCTACTGATATCAATTTCTGTTTTCCCAGTGTAATAGATCTTCCAGCCTCATACCAGTTCGGGTTTCCGGCAGTAATAGATGCTACATCAAAAACGCCATATTTCCCGTAATTGCCCGGGAAATTCACAGAACTATTAGACACAGCTACGGAATAGCCTCCTCCAGGAACATTATAAAAATCGATGTCATCGAAATTATTGATTACTCCGGGTCCATTAATATTGTTGATAGAAAAGAAAGTAGTACCCACACCAAAAACGGTTTGTACAGAAATAGGTCCTCTACTGGTAAGATTACTTGGCACCACTGTTTTTAATACAGTCCCTTCTTTATTGGTAGTAAAGTTGGTCACTTCTATATTACCCGGAAAAGTGATTTTTTCGACTCCAAAATAAGAGGAACCGTAAATAAAGATTGAATCACCTGGCAAAGCATTTTCATTAGATAAGGAATAAATAGTTGGCGGAGGTAATTGTAAAACAAAAGAGAATCTAGCTACACCATGCTTGGTAACTAACCTGATTTCGTTGGGCACAACAACATCTGCATCAGTTCCTATTGTTGGTGCATCCTCAGGAATCATCAGGATAAGGTTATTTTTAGTGTTGTATACCGGATTAAAATCTGCTGGGTAATCATTAAAATAAACTTCAGTAGCGTCATTTATATTTTCTCCTCTAAGCACAATTACTGTACCTCTGCTTGCTTTGGTAAATGTGCTATCGAATTTAAGAGGATCAACAAGACTTACCTTTGTAATTACCGGCATTCCCCCAGAATTACTTTCTTTTTTACAAGATGTTCCGAATAGTAGCATCCCTAATAAGGAGAAGCTTATCCCGATAATTGATATTTTTCTTAATATTTTCATAATGACACTTTGTTAAGTATAATAAGTACCTTTTTATTAGTCTGCATTAATTAGGTAATTTGCTAAAGTCAAATGGAATAGCTGGTTTCCTTAGATTTGGTGCTTTTGTAAGCTCTACAGATGGATAAGGAAGATAAAAATGAGCTTCATCAACAGGATAAAATGTAGGGTTGTAGGTTATATTCCATTGCTTAGGGTTTGAATTTGCAACTGCCACTATTTTGTAAGCTCCTTTATCTTGAATACTCAGGGCAAGTAATGCTTTTTGTGGGTTGAAATAATGCAACCTAACATACTCGTACCATTGTACACCTTCCATTGCAAACTCAATTCTTTTTTCGTTAAAAATATCATCGAAATTAATTTGTGTTTTAGGAAGCAATTTAGCTCTTAACCTTACCTCATTGTAGTATTTCAAAGCTTCTGTATCAGATGTTGTACTTGCATTTCCCATTATAGCCTCAGCATAAATCAGGTAAACTTCTGCCAAACGTAACATATAGGTGCTAATCTCGGTACGTTGTGGACCACCTTTTCCGTCATTATCAATAGGAAGACCAACTACATATTTTTTTACGTTTGCCCTATTGCTAGGCGGCACTATAAGCTCTTTTGTAATTTGATTCGATGGATTTAATGGGTCTGGTACCAATTGATGTATATATGAATAATGATCTGAAGGAAACATATAAGTAGCTTTTCTACGAATAGAATCCCCTGGTTCATACAATTTTAAAATATCAGCTGTTGCGCCATGATCAGAACCCCAACCATCAGAAAAACCAGTTATACTAGAGTTGAATGCCAAATAACCCTGTTGCGTATTGGCTACTGTTATTGAACCATTCCATACCCATTGTAAGGAAAATAAACTTTCAGGATTGTTGTTGTTCTTAGTCAAAAATAAATCAGGATAACTTGGCATTAGTGAAGCTCCACTTTTTTCAATTACACTTTTGGCGTAAAATTTCGCACTATCTAAATCGTTTTGGTCTCTGGTGCCTTCTGTTTTACCTACACCGGCTCTTGTCAAATACATCTTCGCCAACATTCCTTCTGCAGAATATTTGGTTAATCTGCCTTTTTGCAAAGGTGTAATAGGTAAAACTTGTGATGCATAACGCAAATCGCGGATAATAAACTCCCACACACTTTCTATGGTATTTCTGGATATGCTAGTATCTCCTAAAAGTTTGCTATTATCAGTTATAATGGGCACAGCGCCCCAATTACGCACCAAATAAGCATAAGCTAGACCACGCATAAATCGAGCCTCACCAAGTGCATTTAACTTAATGCTTTCTGGAACTTCTGGTCCAGAAAAAGCATTAACATTTTGCATAACGGTATTAGCTTGACCAATAATATTATAGAATGATTGCCAAGCCGTTGCAATCTCTGGTTCTACAGCTGTAGCTGTAAACTGAAACTGTGGGCGCCAATTAGAACCAGAATAAAGTGCGCCTCCTCTGGCATCGCCTAAAGCAAAAGACCCTTTGTCGTTATAATCCCACCAAACTACATTATACAGATTCGCAGTACCCATTAAAACTTCCTCAGATGTTTTATAGTAATTGGCATCTACAATTCTGTCTAAAGGCGGTCTGTCTAAAAAGCTTTTATTACAGCCTGCAATAAACAATGCGAATAATGATATGATAAAAAAAATAAAATTTTTCATGCTGTTTTTCTTTAATTAATTTAAAAATCAATGCCTAAACTAAATGTATACATAGTTGTTGAAGGGTATCTACCGTAATCGACTCCAATTATACTACTGGTTGGCGACACCTCTTTCCCTACATAAAAACCCACTTCAGGATCGTATCCTTTATATTTAGTTATTGTAGCTAGGTTTTGTACACCAAAGGTTAAGCGGGCAGATTGAACAACCGCCATTTTTGAGATTAGCTTCTTAGAAAGGTTATAGCTTAACTGAATATTTTTTACCCTTAAATAAGAACCATCTTCTACATAATCTTGAGTTATGCGTAATGCGTTCCCGTTAGCATCGGAAGAAGTTATCCGCGGAACTCCTGTTTCTGGATTTAATAAGTAAGGGTTTCCTAAATCATCCAATGCCAATCTTGCATAATCTCTTGCACCTTGCAACAAGCCTCTTTGAGTAGTAGTTCTTGTTGGGTTTTCATTTTTAAATCGCAAGAAATTAAAAACATCATTACCATACGTACCTGTAATTAAAACAGATAAATCAAAATTTTTGTAGGAAAATGAATTTGTAAAACCTGCTGTAAGTTTAGGCCATGGTTTACCGATAAAGGTTTGATCTTTATCATCTATAACGCCATCCTCGTTTAAATCTTTGTACTTAATATCCCCTACCCAAGTACTGTTAGGGTCAACTCTATTATTGACTGGAATGGCAGATTCTTCAATTTCTTTAACACTTTGGAAAATGCCTTCTTTAACATAACCTAACCATTGCCATGTAGGTTGCCCAACTACAGATCTGGTTAAAAAATTATTCATAAACCACATCTGCCTGTCAAGTGTAGCTGATTCTGAATATAATTGAGTCAGCTCATTTTTAAAGCCTGAAAAGTTAAGGTTTGTTCTCCAAGAAAAATCGTTTCTATCAATATTGATAGTATTGATTGTAATACCATAACCTGTATTTTGCAATGCGCCAATATTAACAGTAGGTGCACTAATTGCCCCACTTCCGGTAGTACCCATATAGCTAGGTAGCGGAATGGTCATCAAAAGGTTATCTGTTTTTTTGATGTAAAAATCCCCTTCTATTTGAATTCGGTTTTTTAACAGTCCTAAATTAAAACCAATGTTATGTGTTTGTGTCTCTTCCCACTGTAAATCAGGATTTGCATATTTCCCGGCTAAGTAACCTGTTCCCCAAGGACTGGCATAAGGATTTAAAGGGGAGTACCAACCTGCTCCACTGCCCTGGTTACCCGTTAAACCGGTCTCTAAACGAATCTTGAAATCTGTAATGACCTTGCTGTTTTTTAAAAAAGATTCTTCAGAAACACGCCAAGCTACAGAAGCCGATGGAAATGTGCCCCATCTTTTATTAGGACCAAAGTTTGGAGAACCGTCTGAACGAATTGCTGCTTGGAGTATATATTTTCTGTTGAAAGTATAGTTTAACCTGCCAAAGTACGATTCCATAGCCCATTGGTTTTTGTAACTACTGTTGGTTGCTGTTTTAGGGTCACCTAAAGGAAGCTCTGATATAGTATTGTTTACGAAACCCTGCACTCCGCCAAACAAACCCTCGTTAATGGTTTCCTGAGCTTCATGGCTAGCCATTAACCCAATCTCATGTTTTCCAGCTTTAAAATTGTATTGCAACAGCTGATTAAGTGTCCAATTGATATTATTGCTGCTTTCTCTTTTAGAGGATGCTGTATTATTTACTACGTTGCCTAACTGATAAGTAGGCTTAAACTCATAGCTGTTGGCAAATTGAATATTTCCGTTGAAAGATGTACGAAATACTAAGCCTTTAAGTATATTAATATCTGCTTTAAGCCCGCCTAGTGCATTCATCCTTCTCACTCTGTTATCAATCAAAGCCGCTTTCGCGATAGGGTTTGCTGCACCAAACTGCGAATTTTCTCCAGTTGGGCCGCCCCAAGTACCGTTTCCGTTTCTTATGGGCACTGCCGGAGATTGTTCTATCGCAGTGTTGATTAAAGCTTCGTTAGAAGAAGCTACTTCTTCCTTTACCTGACTTAAATTAACGTTCGCACTAATTTTAAGCCATTTTGAAGCCTGATTATCGACGTTTGATCTAAAAGAATATCGTTTAAATTCCGAACCTAGCGCTACACCTGTTTGATCAAAAAGTTCTCCGGAAAGGTAAAAAGTCGTTTTCTCATTACCACCGCTTAAACTCAACTGATGCTTAAAAAGTGGTGCTTTCCTAAATAAAGCCTCTTGCCAGTTAGAACCTTCGCCTAAGATGTCCAAATTTTGGAACTCTGGAATGGGTGTTCCTCCTGTTACTTTTTTATATTCATTTACCATTTCAGCATATTCCCTTAGATTAAGCGTTGGCAAATAGTTGGGGACATCTTGTAAAGTGTATAGAAGATTGTAAGTGGTTTTCATTTGTCCGGCTTTACCTCGTTTTGTGGTAATTAAAACAACACCATTTGTCCCCCTTGATCCATAAATTGCGGTAGCAGAAGGCCCTTGCAAAATCTCCAAGGTTTCTATATCTGATGGATTAATGCCAGCAAGTGGATTTATAGAGCTAGTAATTCCAGCTTCGCCACCCGGAGAGCTTTGAATTTGTATTCCATCTATAACATATAAAGGTTCTGTGTTTCCATTGATTGAACTTACACCTCTCACGTTTATAGATATACCGCCACCAGGCTGTCCACTATTTTGCGTAACCACAACATTAGCTGCCCTTCCCTGAATTGCTTGTTCAAGTGTGGTGTTAACTGTTCTCTCTATATCCTGCGCATTTATTGTTGTTTGAGCACTGGAAAGATCCGAGCGCTTCATTTCGCCGTAACCTACTACCACAACTTCTTTTAAAGAACCAATATCAGGCACCAATTTTATGGTAAAATCTTTTTGTTTACCTACTAAGAATTCTTGTGTTTTATAGCCGAGATATTTAATAACTAATGTGGTGTTTTCTTCTACACCTTCTATACTGAAATTTCCATTTACGTCTGTTGTAACTCCTTTGGAAGAACCTTTCACCATCACCATAGCGCCCGGTGTGGGTTCATTTTTTTCATCAAGAATTCTTCCCCGTATTGTAAAACTTTGTATAATTTTTGTCTGTACCGTTTGTTGATCAACCTTTTTTACAATAACCGTACGCTCAACAATGCTATATGTTAGCGGTTGTCCTATAAAGCATTTATTGAGTGCTTCTTCTACAGATACGTTATTTACAACAACATCTACAGTACCGGTGCTGGACTCTTTTAAGACTTTAGGGCTATAAAGTATATTGTAGCCTGATTGCTTTTTGATTTGTAGTAGAACCCTTTCAATAGAAGAATTATGTTCTGAAAGCGTAATTGACTGAGCAACAACGCCCGAATAAGCTTGAAGAAAAGAAACACATGCTAAAATAAATGTAAGTTTCATGGCTATCAAAAATTTTATTGAAACACAGTTTACCCTGTGTTTTAAATAATCGTAAAATTTCATACATTTGGCTGTTTTGGTTTATAATTTACTATTTGCTGGTATTTGAAAGCCTTAAACATTTAGAGAGGAACGGCTCCAACCGTTCCTTTTCCTGTATTAACACCTTATTTATTGCTGGTATTAGCGGGTAACAGTAATGGTTTTATCCTTTACCTGAAAATTAACCAGACCTGTTAGTTTTAACATTTTAAGCACTTCCGATATATTATTGTTTCGTGAAATTGTCCCCGAAAAGTCTTTATCAGTCATCTTCCCTTTATAGATGATATCTACATCGTACCAGCGAGAAATTTTCCGCATCACGCTTTCAATATCGTCCCCAGAGAAAACAAAAAGACCATTTTTCCAAGCAATTGAACTGTTTACATCTGCCGATGAAACATTGATATTTGCAGTATCATTATATTTAACTGCTTTTTGCCCCGGCTTTAACACAATTTTTTGTGAAGTTGTGGCCAATTCTACAGACCCTTCTAATAATGTGGTATTCAGGTAGCTTTCGTCGCTATAGGCCATCACATTAAAATGAGTACCTAACACGTTGATAGATGCATCTTTTGTTTTAACCCTAAAGGGCATCTTTTTGTTTTTCGCAACTTCAAAATAAGCCTCGCCTGTTAACTCAACAATTCGCTCTGTTCCAGAAAAAACCGTTGGGTAGCGTAAAGAAGAGGAAGCATTCATCCAAACTTTTGTTCCGTCTGATAATACTACTTGAAACTGGGCTCCTATTGGCGTATGCAAAGTATTGTATGAGGTTACGTTCTGCTGACCACTGTTTTGAGAGCTGTACGTTAACTCGTTATCACCAACTACCAGTTGACTGCTGCCCTGTAGAAGTATCTGCTGTTTCACATCACTCTCCAATATGATTTTTGAGCCATCTGCCAGTTCTACAAATGCTTTGCCCACGGCTGGAGAAATATCATTCTGAATGACCTGTGAATTAGCTAGATGATCATTAGTAAAAGAAGAATTATAATTGACAAAATAAAAGGCTATGCTAACCAACGCTATTAGAACAGCGGCCACCGCTCCCCATTTAACCCAATAATTATTGCTTTCCGGCTTTTCAATACCCAATCTTTTATTGATTGTGTTTAAAATACGCCCAGAAAGTTCGTCATCACTTTGGGCAAAGTCGCTTTCAATAACTACTTCATCATCCTGGTTTAAATTATACCATTGGGAAAATTCTTTCTTTTCCTCCTCTGTAATAGTCCCATCCAGCCACTTTCCGGCTAAACTTCTGTAATATTCTTCTCTATCTAAATTATTCATCCGAGTACTTTTAGTACAAATTCACATTTAAAATTTAAAACTATTTATTAAGGCAACTAATCTTACCATACCGGATATTATTTATTTTAAAAATCCCCGATTATTCCTTGATAAACTTGGCACTATAGCTTTTTAAATTGCTCTCAAAAATAACCACATAATATCCAGAAGCTAAACTCGCAACATCCAAATTTAAATTAGCAGTACCTTCTTGAATAGTTTTTTTCAGCAAATTTCGCCCATTAGACCCTACAACTCTTATCGTACTCCCGGCAACAGCTTCAGGAAGGGTTATATTAAGTTGAGAAATTACCGGATTAGGGAAAACCGCCATTTGTAAAAGATTATCGTTTTTGATAGATACAATCTTATTATAAACGTTTTTTGTACCATCTAAATCAACTTGAGTAAGACGGTAAAAGGAAGTGCCCTGTAAGGGATTTTCATCTATAAATAAATAATGATTTACACCGTTTATGTTTTTTGCACTAACCTCATTTCCTATAGGAGAGAGAGTACCATCAACACCTCTTTCTATTATAAAGCTTTTGGTATTTATCTCGTTAGTGGTTGTCCAGTTTAATAATACTTCTTTTTTCAAGTTTATTTTTAAACTAGCGTTGAAAGCTAAAAAATCTAAAGGCAATGGGATTAAGTTGGCATCTGTTTTACCTGCTATAACCACATTTTTGCTAGCTAATATTTTACCTGTAGTTGTTGTTGCCCAAACATAAAATCTTACAGATAAGGTTTGACCTGGACTTACATTAATAGCTAAATTAGAAAATGTCAAAACACTTTGTGCATCCAACCCAGCTGGCGGATTTTCTGCATTTACTAACACTACAGGATCTGCTTGTGTTGCTTGATAAGTTTGGCTTTTATAGGCTGCTGCTGTGTTTGCTAATGAAAAAGATGTTGCAAAATTATCAAAAGAGTAAACAGCCGCAACCCTTGCTATTCCTGTGTTGGCACCTGCCATTCCTAAGCTTACTGAGTTTACCTGAAGGTATTGCGAATTGGCAGGAGACACTTGATATTGGACATAGCTATTTGCATCGAATCCGATAGGCAATGCAGTGGTTGTCCCGATTTTTTGCCATCCTTTGGAAGTATTGGCTTGGTACCAACTATCAGTAGCTATACCTGCTATCGCAGAGCCTATAGTCTGATTTGTGGCAGAAATATCGCCATCAACCAACGCGGTTTGATTTGTTAACAAGGACCAAGTAGCGGAAGCTGCCGTTTGAGCTATTGACTGGTTAGAAACAACGCTTAAAACTAAAATCCACGCAAATGCTGTTCTCAAAAAATGTAAATTTCTTTTCATATCGTTTAAATTTATAATTAGGTTATACATATAGGTACATGAAAAGACACTTATCCCTTACGCCGTTATTAAAAATATTTTAAAATAAAAAAAAGAGATAATTATTGGACAGCAACCAATAAGATGATGACTTTTAATAAATGGTTGAACACAACCTTAAGCCTTTTAATTGCTTTACCAATATGAGCTTCTACTGTTTTTTCTGATATATCTAATTTAGAAGCAATTTGCTTTTGAGAAAGCCCTTCCTCTCTGCTCAACCTATAAACAATTCGGCATTTTTCTGGCAAAGCTGCAACAGCTTTATAAAGCTCCGCTTTAAGCTCATCAAACTCAAGCCACTCTTGGGTAGAGTTATCTAAATGGCTTTTTGTATAAAACACATTTTCGGTATATTTTTGATGAGTCTTCTTTTTAGAAATCTTTTTAATGATGCTGTATTTAACAGAAACTGCAAGATATGCAGACAACGTAGCAGTAATTTCTATCTCGTTTCTTCGCTTCCAAAACATGGTAAATATATCTTGAACAACTTCTTCTGCCTCGTAATTACATTTCAGTTTGTTACTTGCAATGGTAAATAGCTTTTTCCAATAGCGATAGTATATCTCCTCAAAAGCTCGATTGTCGTCAGCTTTCAAAAGCTCAACAAGCTCCACATCAGATCGCTCTCTGTATCGGTTCATATTTATTGGAAATTTATTATCAGTCTTATCAAAAGACATATTGGTTCTATTTAGGTCGAAACATCTGGCTTCTACTATCTTTAATTGGTCTTATCAATATTGCCAATATTTTAATAAAAACCAAATACTATTGTATGCAAAAAAAGGTTGTCTCAGATTTATACTGAAACAACCTTAATTTCCGGGCTATTTAATATCAAAGCATTAGATCTTTTTTTACCCTTATATCAGATGATGAAGACCCAATAAGTATCCAGAATTTACCAAGTTCATTTATCCACTTCATTTCTTTTTCATCAAAGAAGCTAAAAGCATCGGCATTTAAATCAAACGATACTTCTTTTGATTCGCCGCTTTTTAAAAACACTTTCTTAAACCCTTTTAACTCTTTCTCTGGTCGTTTTATCGATGATTTTTCGTCCTTGATGTATAACTGAACGGTTTCAAAACCAGCTTTATCACTGTTATTCTTTATGTTTAAACTGATTGTAGAAATCCCATTCACGGTTTGAGTTTTAATTTGCCCGTAACTAAACTCACTGTAAGATAAGCCATGACCAAAAGAAAACTGGGGTTTAACTTTATACGTATCAAAGTATCTGTATCCCACATAAATATCATCTTTATAAACAACGTTTAGGCTATCTCCTGGATACTCCCCAATTTTATGTGCTGGCGCATCTTCTAAAGTTTTAGGCCACGAAAACGTTAGCTTGCCCGAAGGGTTGATATCGCCAAATAATATTTCTGCTAAAGCGTTACCGCCTTCTTGCCCTGGGTAACCTAGCTGTAATATGGCTTTTGCTTTTCCCTCCCATTTGGTAATATCCATTGCACCACCTCCAAATAACACTACAATTGTGTTGGAGTTTGCTTCGATAACGGCGCTTATTAATTCATCTTGTCCAAATGGCATTGTCATATTAGGCTTATCTACCGCCTCAGCGTCATAAGCGTTATCATCCCAGTCACTGTAATCGTAGCCATGGGTCCATCCACCTGCAACTATAGCAACATCGGCATTTTTTGCTTTTTCTACCGCTTCTGCAATCATTTTAGCATTAGCCTCTCCGCCTCTAACGATGGTATAACCTGAAGACAATGTTAAATCAACTTTACTGTTTTTTAAGTAGTTCTGAAGTCCTTTATAAGGTGTAATTTCATGTTTTGGCCTTACTTGAGAGCTACCGCCACCCATAGCTTGATCACGATTTGCGTTTGCACCTATTAGGGCTATCGACTTTATTTTTTCTTTATTTAAGGGCAATAGGTTATCTCCGTTTTTCAATAGAATAATTCCTTCTTCTGCTACTTTCTTTGCTACAGCCGCGTGTTGTGAAGTTGAAAGTTCCCCACCTGTACGAGTTTCGCCAATCATGTGTGTTCTGTACATAATGCGAAGAATTCGCCTGACCTTATCATCAATTATTGACTCCTGTATTTCTCCATCTTTAACCATTTTCAAAGCAGGAGCAGCAAAATAAAAATTCGGAAAGTCTAACGGTGGTTTGCCAATATCCGAGCCCATCTCTAAATCTGCACCGTTTAAAAGCGCCTCTTTAGTACTATGTATCGCTCCCCAATCGCTCATCATTACACCATCAAAGCCCCATTCTTTTTTTAAGATATCGTTCACTAAATATTTACTATAAGTGCAATACTCGCCCCTAAACCTGTTGTATGCCCCCATTATCGTATTAACATTGGCATCTTGAACTGCAGCTTTAAACCCTGGCAGATATATTTCTCGTAAAGCTCTCTCGCTCATTTCTACATTTATTCCTTCCCTTCTCGTCTCCTGATTGTTCGCCATAAAATGCTTAACACAGGCTGAAATCCCTTGATCTTGAACTCCTTTAATATACCCTACAACCATTTTAGAAATTAAATAAGGGTCTTCGCTCATATATTCAAAGTTCCGCCCGTTTAAAGGTGTCCTCATAATATTGATGCCCGGACCTAGGATAACATCTTTTCCTCTAAACTTTGCTTCGCTGCCTAAAACCGAACCATATTTATACCCTAATTCGGGATTCCAGGTGGAGGCCAGTGTAATACCTACTGGCAGATAAGTGGATGAATCCTTTCCGTCATTATCCAAAACCCAATCTCTTCCATGTTCGGGGCGCACCCCATGAGGTCCGTCAGACATAGTTAATTCTGGAATACCTAAGCGTGTTACACCACCTGACGTAAAAGGCGAGTTGCCATGTAGCATTCCTATTTTCTCTTCTAAAGTCATCTGCTTTAGAAGACCATCTATTTTACTTTCTAAAACTTTATCTGTCAGGTTTTGTGCATTCGTTAAGGATACTATAAAAGTCAACGACATTAATAAAATACTCTTTAATTGGTTTTTTTTCATCTTTGATAAGCTTATAAATTGGTTTTACTTGCAATCCTATGAAACAGAGTTATCCGTCATAATATTTCTCACTAACTTTAATCACAATTAAGAGAGGAAAAATGATACAAATAATTAGCTGTTCGTTTTAGGTTACACAATACATGTACTTTTAAGCATCAAAATCCCTTAGTCCAAAAAGTAATTATCTGGGAAATGGATTAAAAAAACCTGTAATAAAGTAGAAAATGCTAACATTTGGTTAAGATTCCACATTATTGGTCCTAACCAAAAAGATGTCCCTATGCGTCAGGAGTTTCAATTGGCAATGCCAGATGGAGAATGGTTAGGTAACGGATCTGGAAACTTATTTAGCTATCAACTGATTTATAAGGAGAACTATAAGTTTGCCAGTACAGGTAAATACAACCTAATAGTGGAGCAGAACATGAGGGATAACCCGCTGAAAGCGATTAGTGATGTGGGGATTTATGTAGAGTTGGCGAAATAGGGATTATTGGCTTACTTTTCAGTTTGTCATTTCGACGATTGGAGAAGCGGAGTTCATTGAAAATAAATCTCACAATACTATTCTGCGGATATATTTAGAATGCGGAACCTACTTGTGGGATGTTTCACTATCGTTCAACATGACGGGGGGCTTTTAACGATTGGCGGGTTTGAGAAATTGCGAAATTACTTGCAGAACCTCTGTCGCACCCACAAAACTAAATAAAAAGAAGTGAAGGAAGTAAGGACACTTCCCTCACAGTTTTTTAAATTTGTGGTTAGCACCGGTAGTAATTTCCATGTTGATTATTGACTCTGGACTGTCTGTTTTTAGTTTCAGAAATCGTCAGAAACTTGGTTATATCTACTGAAATCAAAAAGGTTGTTAAATGAATTATTAAATAAATACGCATCCTTCTTAAATCTGGATGTAAAATCATTTGTTCCTTTTTTTACAGTTCCGTCTTCTAAAATAAAGCTTGTTTGATTCATGTTATTACCAGAAAGGTTTAAGGTCGTAAATAAATAAGTGAGGTGATTAATTGTAACTCTATACTTCCCCTCTTTTATATCAATATAACCGTTTCCAGCATATTGACCATTGGATATATAGGATGGAATTGACATTAAAGATTTCCCTGAACTTTTATAATCGATTTTGTAATCTTTGAATTTAAAATTAATAGTGTTTTCGGTTACACCAACATCATAAAACATCCCGTTTTTATTCATTACGTTCGACACTTCATTTATTTCTATTGACTTTTCATAAACCTTTTGCCATTGCATTTGTCCATTATTTACCAGAAAATTTTCAGTTTGTCCGAAGGAAAATGTACACGAAAAAATAAACGCTAAAATTATCCCTATGCGTCTTAAACTATGTATTGGCCTCATGTTTTATTTGTTATTTAATGAATTTCGTTTATAGCTATTGATGCTAACTCTAATATTGTGATGGTATCGCAACGAGATAGACAAAAAACCTAATTAATAGTAACCACCTTTATACTATAACCATCACCAACTTTCTCCTTAGGCTTTGTTGGGTAAAAAACATTTCCTGTTAATATAGCAGCGGGGAATAAAGAAAAAATCCCTGCGAAAGCAACTGCACCTTGATTTAGCTCCATAGCGTTTGTAGCTAAAGCAGCTCCTCCCCCAATAACTACCCAAGAACCAATAAAAGTAAAAAACTCGGCAGATTTAGAAACCCTTTTAAGGGCTACAATATCAGCTAGTGCAAAAGCTTGCTTTTTATCGGTTCTTTTATCAATCTTTAGCCAAACTTGGTCGGTACCAACAGAGTCAATTCTGCCTCTAAAACCTAAAAGTTCTTGTGGCTTCTTAGATTTTTTAATCGCCAATTTTGTACTCGGGTAAGATAATCTTACATAATCTCCTTTTTGAATAACTTTTACGGTTGAATCATTAGAGAAGATTAATAGTATGTTCACTTGCGAATGTGCAAAATTTGCAGTTAAACATATCATTAAAGCAATAACAAGGGACTTTATAAACATAGAATAAAAGTATTACATTTTTTTTAGCTTCACACACAAAAAAACAATATAATTGGATTAGCTTATTAGCATTAAAAAATGTACATTTGCGTCCCTTTCGGGAAAAGGGATATTGCAAAACTTTAATGTATTTAAAAAATGGCAACTAAAATCAGATTACAAAGACACGGTAAAAAAGGAAAACCTTTTTACTACATCGTGGTGGCAGATTCAAGATCTCCAAGAGATGGTAAATTTATTGAAAGATTAGGTTCTTACAATCCAAATACCAACCCAGCAACAATCGTATTAAACTTCGATAGCGCTGTTAAATGGGTATCAACCGGTGCAACTCCAACTGATACTACAAAAACGATTCTTTCTAACGAAGGTGTTCTTTACAAAAATCACTTAAACGGTGGTATTACTAAAGGCGCTTTAACTCAAGAACAAGCAGATGCTAAATTTAGTGCTTGGGTAGAAAGTAAAGAAAGCAAAACTCAAGCTACAAAAGACGGCCTATCTTCTACTAAAGAAGCAGCTAAAAAATTAGCTTTAGAAGCAGAAACTAAGAAAAAAGAAGCTACTGCAGCAGCAATAGCTATTAAAAACACTCCACCAGTTGAAGAAGTGGTAGAGGAAGAAGTTACTGAAGAAGTAGTAGCTGAGGTTGCAACAGAAGAAGCAGCTCCAGTAGAAGAAGCAGCTCCGGCAGCAGAAACTGCAACTGAAGAACCAGCAGCAGAAGAAAAAACTCCTTCAGCTGAATAACTCTTAAGTTTTTTTACACAAAAAAGCTCCTTGAGATTTCTCAAGGAGCTTTTTTTATGCTTAAGCTTTTTAAATATGAATAAACATATCCTCTTTTGATTTTCTCACTTTTACATGATGCTGGTATGCATCTTCCGCATCTCTAAAACCAACCGGTGCAATTGCTACTGCATGTAAGTTTTTAGCGTCTAAGCCTAAAATCTCATTAAATTTATTGTTATCAAAACCTTCCATTGGGCAAGCGTCAATTTTACTTAAAGCTGCCGTTTCAAGCAATACTCCTAAAGCAATATAAGCTTGTCTGCTGTTCCAAATATCTAGTTCTACTTCACTTCTTGAACCCACAGTACCCTTCATTACATCAGCATAACCTTTTAAATCTTCAACAGTAACATTACGAGTTTTCGCTATGTTTTCTATAAAAGTATCTACATGGGTTGCGTTGTAATTCTTTTCTATAGCAAAAACAAAAATATGTGAGGCATCTGTAAGTTGCACCTGACCATATGCTGCTACTTTAAGTTGTTCTTTTACCGCTTGGTCTTCAACTACTACAACTTTATAAGGTTGCAAGCCAAAAGAACTTGGTGCTAATTGTACCGCCGTAAGCAAACCTTCTAATTGGCTATCGCTTAATTTTTTTGTGTTATCAAATAATTTGGTAGCATATCTCCAGTTTAAGGAATCTATAATTTGTTTCATATTTTTTTTTCTTCAAAAATAGATGTTTAAACATATATTTTCAATTAAATTAAATTAGATGACTTTTTCTTGATGATTTGAACCTTCAGAACTTAGGGTTGCTCTAACTTTAGGCAAGGACTCAGGATATTTATCCTGAATAAAATGAATCAAATTTTCACGGATGTAGCACCTTAAATCAAAAGCCTCTGATGAATTATTCGCACTCATTAATGCTCTTATTTCTATAACATCAGATTTTGCGTCAGTGAGCTGGATCACATTCACTTTCTTATCCCAAAGTGGGTTTGCTGCTAACAACCTATCAAATTCTGTTCTTAAACTATCAATAGGCAGACTATAATCGGCATAAATATATACTGTACCTAGTATCTCGGCACTAATGCGTGTCCAGTTTTGAAAAGGTTTTTCAATAAAATAATTGATAGGTAAAATCAAACGTCGCTCATCCCAAATATGTATCACAACATAGGTCAAGGTAATCTCTTCTACTTTGCCCCACTCTCCTTCCACCACTAAAACATCATCAATACGTATGGGTTGGGTAAATGCTATTTGAAAGCCCGCTAATAAATTAGAAAGGGATTTTTGTGCAGCAAAGCCGATAATGACTCCACTAATACCTACACCGGTAAGTAAACCAGCACCAATTCTTCTCATCCCATCAAAACTAAACAATACAGCCGCTACGGTTAAAACAACTACTAATCCTACCAAAATCTTACGTAGAAACTGTAACTGTGTTCTTATTTTACGTTCTTTTAAATTGTTCTCTTTATTTAGATTATAGGTCGAGATTACAAAATCATGAAAGACCTTAACAAGGTTAATTAAAATGTATGCAAAAGAAATAATTAGACTTATCTCAATGATTTTAGAATAAATCACCAATAAACGTGGAGAAAGAACAATTACTGTTTCGGTAATACTTAAAAATACAAAAGGTAAAAAAATACTGAGGGGTTTACCTAAATGAATAACAAAAGAGCGTACAAATGAGAAATCACTTTTACTTTTGTAATATTTAGTAAGCTTTACAATACAATATTTAAGAATAATCCCAGCAAAAATTGCGATAACGATGATGATAACATCAAAAAGCCAGTTTGGGGTATTCCATAAAGTATTATCTGAAGAAACTTTTATCATAAGGACACATATTTACACTATTTATTACCATTTAATCAAAAAACAAGCCAACTAATCGACATTTTTATTTAAAAATATCGATTTTATTAACGAAATTACACTAATAATAGCTTTTTAAACCTTTTTGGTTAAATAATTGCTAATAATACTGAATAAGTACTATCCATAAAACTATGAGCAAGACAATTATTATTTCAAACAGGTTACCCGTTAAAATCACCCAAGAAAAAAACAAATATGAACTAAAAGTAAGCGAAGGCGGTTTAGCAACCGGTTTAGGTTCTGTATACAAAGAGGGTGATAATATTTGGATTGGATGGGCTGGTTTAGAAGTCCCTAAAGAAGATGAGCAGCAAATTAGAAATCAACTGAGTAAAGAAAACCTTGCTCCAGTATTTTTAACTGAAGAAGAAATACATTTATATTACGAAGGTTTTTCTAATGAAACGCTTTGGCCTATTTTCCATTATATGTCCACTTATGCACAATATGAACAAAGCTATTGGGACAGCTACAAAAGCGTTAACGAAAAATTTAAAGATGCTGTTTTAGCAATTGCGGAACCTGATGATGTGATTTGGGTACATGATTACCAACTACTATTACTCCCCGGCTTAATCAGAGAGCATTTACCTGATGCAACAATTGGTTTTTTCCAACATATTCCATTTCCATCTTATGAGCTATTTAGGCTACTGCCTTGGAGAGCAGAGCTTTTGGAAGGAATGTTAGGTTCTGATTTAATTGGTTTTCATACCTATGATGATGTTAGACACTTTACAAGTTCAGCTACGCGGATTCTACCAATACAGACTAGTGCAAATGTGATACATAAAGAGGACAGAAACATCACCATTGATGCCTTCCCGATGGGTATTGATGCTGAAAAATTTAGTGCATTACCTACCACCCAGAAAGTTATTGACATAGAGAAAGAGTACGAAGAGATATTAGGGGACACTAAAATAATATTATCAATAGATCGATTAGATTATAGTAAGGGGATTTTACAAAGATTAATGGCGTATGAAAAATTGCTAATTGAAAACCCTAAATATATAGAGCAGATTTGCTTACATATGATCGTAGTGCCTTCTCGAGACACCATCCCTCAATACCGCGATTTACGTGATGATATTGACAAGATGGTAGGAAACATCAACTCTAGATTCCGTACCTCTTCATGGCATCCTATTCATTATTTCTATCGTTCCTTCCCTATTGAAGAGCTATCCGCTTTGTATAATAAATCGCAAATATGCTTAGTTACGCCAATGCGAGATGGAATGAATTTGGTAAGTAAAGAATATATTGCTAGCCGAACAGACGATACAGGTGTGCTTATTTTAAGCGAAATGGCTGGCGCATCTAAAGAGCTGATTGAAGCCTTAATTGTAAACCCGAACAATTTGGGCGAACTTTCGGATGCAATTATCCAAGGATTAGAAATGGACGTTGAAGAACAAGCCCTCCGAATGAAAAACCTAAAGCAAACGGTTGCTAAGTTTGACATTAAGCATTGGGTGAAAATCTTCATGGACCAATTAAGTGCAGTAAAAAAATTAGAGAAATCCAGAAGAGCTAGACATGTCAGCAAGCAGTTAGTCGCTAAATTTAGTGCAAAAATGAAGGCTTCTAAAAAGAGAGCTTTATTTTTAGATTATGATGGCACATTGGTCGGCTTTAAAGGGAATATTGATGACGCTTCACCTGATGCAGAACTTTACAAACTGATTAATAAATTAATTAGCGACGATAGAAACCAGGTTATCATCATCAGCGGAAGAAAGCATGAAACACTAGACCAGTGGTTTGGACATATGCCAATTGACTTAATTGCTGAGCATGGCGCTTGGAAAAGAATTGGAAATGGAGGCTGGGAAGAAACCCCCAATCTATCTGACAAATGGAAAATATTTGTACGTCCGATGTTAGAGTCATATTCAGATCGTACTCCAGGTACTTTTATTGAAGAAAAAAGATATGCTTTAGCATGGCATTACCGAAAGGCAGAAGAAGGCTTGGGTGAACTTAGAGCAAATGAATTGATTAGTAATATGCGCTACCTTACCAGAGAAAAAGGACTACAATTATTGCCCGGAAATAAAGTAGTGGAGATTAAAAGCTCAGAAATTAATAAGGGGAAAGCTACTTTACAGTACCTTACCAACACTGATTTCGATTTTATTATTGCTATGGGTGATGACCATACAGATGAAGATATCTTTTTAGCAATTAACGATATTGCCATCACCATTAAGGTAGGAAGTAGCATTTCTGAGGCAAACTATTACCTCAGAAATGTACAAGAAGTTAGAAGTTTACTTAACAGTCTCTGAAGATAAATACAGAGGCTTGTTAAGTTTATTAGATATTCTGTAGGCTGCATTCATTAATCCAACATGACTGTATGCCTGCGGAAAATTGCCCCACATGCTACCGTCAGTCTCATCTACATCCTCACTAAATAGCATTAGGTCGTTTGCATAAGGCATTAATTTTTCAAATTCTCTTATTGCATCGTCTAACCTACCTACACAAGCTAAAGCTTCCACATACCAGAATGCGCAAATTAAAAATGTGCTTTCTGGTTTTCCAAAATCATCCTCATGTAAGTATCTATAAAATAAACCCGCTGGTGTTTTAAGCTCTGCTTCTAAAGCCGCTAAGTGATCTTTTGCTTTTTGCGAATTAGGATCTAGGTAATTCATCATAATTAATTGCAAGGTACTTGCATCTAAATATGGGCTACCTACAGCATGGGTATAAACTTTACGAACGGGATCATAACATGCTTCAATATGGACCGCTGCTCTTTCCATTAAGCTTATTGCTTTTTCCTCTAATACTTTATCATTAATGGTTCTGGCAATTTTAAGTGCCGCACTACAGCCTGCCCACTGAAATAAATTACTATAACAGTGTGTAAATGCGCTATTCCTGAATTCCCAAATACCCGCGTCTTTTTCGTCGATGGTATGTTCAATTCTTTTCAGTGCGACTTCTACCAAATGAGCTGAATCCTTCCGCTCAGAAAAAACAAAGCGATGATCAGTATATAAAGGAAGTAAAGAAATTAAAGCCTGACCGTATATATCATTTTGGATATGCTCATAAGCCTGATTCCCTATCCTCACCGGGCCATTACCCATATAACCCTTAAGATGGTCGGCTATGGTTTCTGTTAAATCCTTTTGTCGCGAAATACTGTACAGTGGCTGGTAACGCAAACCTTCCTCAAAAGAAATATCAGTGATATAATCAAAATACTTTTCTGTTTCTTCAAAATGCCCGATATGGTGTAATGCATTAATTACATAATAGGTATCTCTTAACCAACAATACCTATAATCCCAGTTTCTGCCACTTCCGGGAAACTCTGGTAAACTTGTAGTGCTGGCAGCTATAATTGCTCCTGTATCTTCGTACTGATGAATCTTTAAAGCTAAAGCCGAGCGAATTACGTATTCTTGGTTAAAATCTCCAATAGAGGATCTCTTAATCCAAGTACGCCAGTAAGCCATCGTTTTACTCAAAAATTCTTCTGATGTAGCTTCTGCACTCGCTTCTAATGGTTCTCCGTAGGTTAAAACCGCGTATTTGGTTTCCTTTAAAATAAAGTACTGGTCTTCAACAATGTAGGAGATAGTGGCATTGGTTGTTAAGCGTAAATTTTCGCCACAACCTTCAAAATTAACGTGATTACTTCCTCTTACTGTCCTTAACTCAGTCAAACCATAATTATAAACTGGTTTACATACTATTTTTATATGCGGATTACCTTCTAAAGGTTCAATCTTTCTAACGAGCATTAGGGGTTTAAAATACCTATCATACTGCTCATAACGAGGCGCAAAATCGGTTACACGATATTTACCGGTTTCAGTTGTAATCTCAGTACAGAGTATATTGGTGTTTTCCAAATAATACTGCTTTGAGGTAAACTCTCCCGAAGGTTTAATTGAAAATTCACCTCCTTTTTCATCATCCAACATGGACCCAAAAACAAAAGAGCTATCAAACCGTGGCCAACAAAGCCATTTTACATCAGTATTCTTATGTATGTGTGCTAAAAAAGAACAATTACCAATTAATCCAGTCTCATAAACATGTCTTCCCATAAAATTTGTATATTTTTTTGTTAACCTTACAAGGTTTATACCTAAAACCTTTAAAATACAACATTTTTTTTGCTAAAATTTAAAAATAAAGACAGAAAATGACAATAAACAGGAAGTTTCTACTCGTTTCGGCGTTGTTCCCTACGTTCTCGTCTTATTTCTCTTGGAGTTTTTTCTGTACTATCCTTAGTTTCTGAAGTCTTGCTTGGTGCGGTTTCAAAAACTCGTTTTAAAAAGCTTTCTTTTTTTTCGATAGAATCTTTAGTTGAATGCTTTTTGAAAATATTTAAATTGAAGAAACCGTTATCATCATCTTCGGCTAAGCTATCAGGCATAAAATCATCGGGTGCAATCTGCTTACGCAAGCTTTCTTTCAAACGCACTCCGTAAAACCCATAATTGCTACTATCACGCGGAATATATCCGCTAACGGCCATCAACCTCCCTAAAGAAGCAAAATAACCGCTCATATAAGGTTTTAACGAACCATCTGATTGCCACTTATACAAACCTGCCTTCGGTCGCGGAACAATGCTTGCCAAGTAAATAGACTCCCCAACCGACAGCTCTGCCGGAGATTTTCCAAAATAATAATGCGCTGCCTCGCCAATGCCGTAAACGTTATTTCCCCACTCAATAATGTTCAAATAAACCTCATACATTCTTGACTTGGTGGTTAATTTTTGGTTTTCTATTAACCAAACAATCAATATTTCTTCAAACTTACGAGCTAGGTTTTTCTTCCTGTTTAAGAAAGCATTTTTAACCAGCTGCATAGAAATGGTACTTGCGCCTCTTTTAAAAGATTTCGCTTTAAAATTGGTAGCTATTGATTTGCGTATGGCTTCTTCTTCAAAACCTTTATGATTATAAAAAGTAGGATCTTCTGAACTTATAAGCGCATTTCTCATGTTCGGAGATATAGACTGCAAAGGCGTAAAGTTTGAATTAGTTGGCCCCACAATAATATCCCGAACAGGTTTACCTTTTTCATAAGGTGTATACACAAAGGGGTTGTTAATTTTCTGGAAGTTGACTTTTCCAAATTTCACAATTTTAAAATCATTACTTCCAGTTAAACCGGATGTAAAAATTACATCATCTGGCTTAGCTTCATCCAAATAAAAATTAAGTGCATAATTTAATTTCCCATGAACTTTTATACCTTCTAAGGATTCAAACAAACCGACTGGAAATGCATCAAAAACATCTTGTGCAACTTGGTCATAAGCATCTATTTTAAGTTGGTAAATTTTATTTTCGCCCAATGTAATTTTCACAAAAGGATTTATCTGTGCCTTCCCTAAGTTAATAACAGAGCTACTATCTAATGTAATATAGTTAGTGCCTATCAAAAAAGTTGCATCTATACTCCCCGACTTCACAATTACATCGTTAGGTGCAATTTTAGGATTATTTATAACTAGGTTTCTTACAGACCAAGTGCCATCAATCTCAAATTCTTTCCCTACCTTTTTAGCACTTCTCATGGTGGTTCTTACAGTATCAAAACTCACTTTAAGCCCATATTTATTATCTAGGTAGGGAAATTTAACCTGCTGATTATCTGCAAAAAGTTTTAAATCTAATTCTTGATTTGATGGATCGGCAGTACCAGTTACATGCCAAACTGCTTGGTTAGCGTTTAGTTTTATAGTTGAATTTACTTTACCGTTTACTATGGTTGCGCTTTCTGCCTCTAAACTAAAATGTGTGGTATCCTGATCAAAGTTGAGGACAAAGTTTTTTATGTCCATATCATCAGGTATTTTATCTAAGGCTTTTCTCAGCAGTTTATTTGCAAGTTCAGATAAATCACTTTTATTTTCTTTTTTCACCGAATCCCGCTCTTCTTTTTTGAACAGAAAGTCATAATTACTTAGACTATCTTTTTTTACTAATGATACAAAAGCATTGTGTATATCAAGTTCAGAGATTTTAACATTCCCAAACAAAAGAGGGAACAACTTAACACCAACTTTTAAATCAGTTATTCTAGCTAAGCTATCGCGGTTTTCTGGAATTACAGAAATATCTTTAAAGTGAACTGAGGTTAAACCATCAAAACCGTATGAACCAATGTGTACATTCAAATTATATTTAGTTTTTGCTTTGGAAATACCCTTTGCTACCGCCGCTTTTAATAGTCCATCTCTTTTACTGTAAGCAATTGAAGCCCCAACAATAAGTATAGCAAGGAATGCTACAGTACTAATAATGATGGTTTTTTTATACTTTTTAAAGAAAGACTTTCGGTTGGGTTGGTACATACAATCTGCTGTTGCTAAAATTTATATTCAAATATGTTTTTAATTTCTCGGTTTTGTGTCAAAAACAAAGCCGAATCCTATATATCATTCTAAGTTTTGTAAATTCGGACATAATTTAAATAAAATGTCGTTTACAAAAGAAAATATATTAGACGCCTTAAAAAATGTAGAGGATCCGGATTTCAAAAAAGATTTGGTAACGCTAAAAATGATTGAGGATATAAAAATTGATGGCAATAAAGTGAGTTTTACTGTGGTGCTTACCACACCGGCTTGTCCCATGAAGGAAATGCTGGAAAATGCTTGTAGAAATGCCATCAAACACTTTGTGAGTAAAGATGCTGAAATCAGCATAAATATGACCAGCAGAGTTACAGCACCACCACAACAGCTAACCGGCGACATCAAAAACATAATTGTTGTTGCATCCGGGAAAGGTGGAGTTGGAAAGTCGACAGTGGCTGCTAACTTAGCTTTAGCCTTGCAGTTGAACGGAGCGAAAGTAGGTTTAATTGATGCCGATATTTACGGTCCGTCTGTACCTATTATGTTTGGCTTACAAGGTGCAAAACCTAAAGCTTCTGAAGTTAATGGAAAAACACGGATTGAACCTATTGAGCAGTATGGTATTAAATTACTTTCTTTAGGCTTTTTCACTGACCCAAATCAGCCTGTGCCTTGGAGAGGACCAATGGCTTCTACTGCGGTAAAGCAACTTTTTAATGATGCGGATTGGGGCGAATTAGATTATTTAGTGGTGGATTTGCCTCCAGGTACTGGCGATATACACATTACGGTAGCACAAAGTTTTCCGATATCAGGTGCCGTAATTGTAACTACGCCTCAACAAGTTGCACTTGCTGATGCTAAAAAAGGTATAGGCATGTTTAAAATGGATGCCATTAACATCCCAATTTTAGGGGTGATTGAAAATATGTCGTATTTTACACCTGCTGAACTCCCAGAAAACAAATATTATATTTTTGGTAAAAACGGAGGTAAAGAGCTTGCCGAGCTGTATAATGCACCATTTTTAGGCGAATTGCCTTTGGTACAAAGCATAAGTGAAGCAGGCGACAGTGGAACTCCGGTAGTTCTTCAAGAAAACCAAGTGATTGCTAGTGCGTTTATGCAGTTGGCGCAAAAGGTGGCTCAGCAAGTTGCCATAAAAAACAACGAAGCTAAAACAAAATAGACCGTTTTAGACGAATAAAATCTGTATTTTTATATAAAATAAAACACGATGAGTGATAAAGAAAATTTGTTGGCAAAAGTAGAAGAAGCTTTAGATACGATAAGACCGTATTTAATTGCCGACGCAGGAAATGTGGAGATTTTAGAGATAACAGATGAAAACGTTTTAAAAATCAAACTGTTAGGTTCTTGCGAATCATGCCCGATGAGCATTATGACGCTTAAAGCAGGGATTGAACAGGCTGTTAAGAAAGCTGTACCAGAAATTACAGCTGTTGAAGCAGTAAACCTTACCCCTATGGATTCGCCAAATGCAGTGATGCCTAATAGACAATAATTATTAAATTAAAACATATTGGGAGCCTTTTCGTTAAAAGAGAAGGCTCTTTTTGTTTAACAAAAATTAACAAAAATTATTACTGTTACCTTTTTTTTTGGTATAAATTAGCGGTTTGAAAAACTTAATCATCCTCATATTACTCACTTTTGGTTTGCAGGCTTTTAGCCAGCAGACTAAACCTTTAGTGCAGTTTTCTGGAGTAATTTATGACAAAGACAGTAATTCTGTAGTTCCTTATGTAACTATCAAAAACCTATCTGATGGTGGCAAAGCTTATAGCGCAAACTATAAGGGCTATTTCTCATTTGTGGTAAACGAGGGCGACAGTATTATATTTAGTTCTGTAGGTTATAAAAAACTAAAGCTTACCATTCCTCAAAATTTAGAAGACAAGAAATTTACCGCTTTAATCAAAATGAAAGCGGATAACATAGAATTACCTACCGTAACTGTTTTCCCTTGGGCTAGTGTTGACGAGTTTAAAAAAGACTTTTTAACGATGAAGTTTGCCGATGATGATTTAGAAATTGCAATGAAAAACTTATCCAAGGAAAGTTTAAGAACTTCCTCTGCCTCCTTACCTCGTGATGGTGGAGAATATAATATAAGCAGTTTCCAAAATAATCACAATAGCCTTGTTAATAGCCACATGGTGCAAACTAACCCGCTATTAAACCCACTTGCTTGGGGCGCATTAATCAAACAAATTTCTGAAGGCAATAAGTCAAGAAATAAGGACTAAGAGAAGCAAGAACTTTTGAGAAACAAGAGTAAAGACACAAGAGCCAAGACTGATTTGCTATCGCCCCTTCTAATAGACCACTAAACAAGATTTCTATAAAGTATTACTGACGAACTAGAGTTAAGTGAAATATACCATGACGTAAAAACATCATCGTAAACAATTTATTAACAGCAATACAAATCTTTTGACTTCCTGCCTTTAAATAACTCTAGATTATCTCTTTTTTCTCTGTAATGGGAACTTCATTTTATACTCCACTTTTACAGCACCTTTAGAAATTGCATCTAACCTGCCTTTAAGCATGGTTTTACGTAATGGGTTTATTCTATCAGTAAATAGTTTTCCCTGTATATGGTCATACTCATGTTGTATAACTCGGGCAGCCAATCCGGTATAAGACTCTTCGTGAAGTTTAAACTCCTCATCATAGTAGCTTATTTTTAGATCTTTATGTCTGCTCACATTCTCTCTAATATCAGGAATACTCAAGCATCCTTCATTAAAACTCCACTTTTCACCAGTTTCTTCTTCAATTACTGGGTTAATAAATACCTTTTTAAAGTCCTTTAACCCTTCTTCATCCTCAGAAAAAGGCGAAGCATCCACTATAAACAACCTAATAGCCAACCCAACTTGTGGCGCTGCTAAACCTACCCCACTTGCTGCATACATTGTCTCAAACATATTGTCAATCAACGTCTTTAGGTTGGGGTAATCGTTATCGATATCGTCTGCAACTTTCTTTAAAACTGGATCGCCGTATGCTACTATTGGTAATTTCATCCGGCAAAAATAAACATTTATGTACCTATTTTACTAACATATTAGTATAACAATAAATTGAATGTTGCCCGAAAAGATAATTTACTTAACTTTAATAAATTTTTGAATAAATGAAAAAACTATTACCCTTATTGTTTGTTTCAATATTATCTATAAGCAAGCTTTTTGCTCAATGTACTCCTCCCGCAAATATTACTATCGCTGGACCGGCCGTTACGCTTGTTAGCGGAGTAAATTACACAGCTATTGGGTGTACAGATCGTGTTGCTGTATTTACAGTATCCGAAGTTGCAGGGGCAACAGATTATGAATGGCAAATTACCGGAACTAGTAGTCAAACCCGCGTTTCTCCAACTAAATACAGTATCGTATATGAAGGTAATAATGTCAATATTCAAGTAACACCAAAAAATGCTACATGCAGTGGCAACACCACAACTCTTGATGTTACTGTATATCAAACACCAAATAAGCCAAATATTATACAAACTGGTTCTACCTTAGATGCCACCACCACTGCAACTAATTACAAATGGTATTTGGGCAGTACAGTTGTTCCTGGAGCAACTTCTAAAACTTTCATTCCAGAATCTAACGGTTCATACATTGTTGAAGCTTACAACGCTACCGGTTGTAGTGTTTACTCAAATAGCGTCAACTATTTTAAAACTGCGATACAAGAAGATGCTATTTTTAGCAATTTCAGCTTTTACCCAAACCCAGTAACCACACAGCTTTTTGTAAATTTTAATAAGAATTATGATTTAAGCTTTTCAAGCTTATCAGGGCAAGAAACATTGCAAAAAAGCAACTTGCAAGGCAAACAAGAAATAGATTTGTCATCGTTAAATCGTGGCATCTATTTGATGAAAGTCACTAGCGATGGAAAAACAGCGGTACGAAAGTTGCTTTTAAAATAGAACAAAACAATTTTGACTAAACCCCGAAAAGTTGATTTTTCGGGGTTTTCTTTTTATATTATAATATGTCAACAAAACCGAATTTAATAGAGACAGTTGAACTAAGAACTCTAAAAACCGAAGATTATGCAGATTTAAAATCGGCAATGATATCTGCTTACTCTGCAATGGGAGAAAGCTTTTGGCAAGAAAAATCAATAGATAAATTAATTGACATTTTCCCAGATGGACAACTATGTATAGAGGTTAATGGTAAAGTGGTGGCTACAGCATTAAGCGTAATTGTAGATTTTGATAAGTTAGGCACAACGCATACTTACGCTCAAGCAACCGGAAACTATACATTTAGCACTCATACAGACGAAGGCGATGTTTTATACGGAATAGAAGTATTTGTACACCCTGATTACCGCGGGATGCGTTTAGCGAGAAGACTTTATGACGCTAGGAAATTATTGTGCGAAAACTTAAACTTAAAGTCGATTATTTTGGGAGGAAGAATCCCAAACTTTGAGAAATTTAGCGACCTCACCCCTCGCCAATATATTGACAAAGTGAAAATGAAGGAAATATATGATCCTACCCTTACTTTTCAGATTTCGAATGACTTCCACGTAAAAAAAATATTAAAAAATTACCTTCCAGAAGATCAGCAGTCTAAAGAATTTGCAACATTGCTGGAGTGGAATAACATCTACTATATTGATGAAGAGAAGGATAATTTACTTAAAAAATCTACCGTAAGGATAGGTTTAGTACAATGGCAAATGCGCTTATTCCCTACGGTTTCAGATCTAATGGAAAGCGCTGAATACTTTGTAGATGCTGTGAGTGATTATTCATCTGATTTCTGTGTTTTTCCAGAGTTTTTTAACGCTCCTTTAATGGCGGATTACAATCATTTGGGAGAAGCAAAAGCAATAAGAGAACTAGCCAACCATACCGAATACATTAGAAACCGCTTTTGTGAACTAGCAGTTTCTTATAATGTAAATATTATTGCGGGCAGTATGCCATTGTTAGAGAATGATAAGCTTTACAATGTTTCCTATATATGCCGTAGGGACGGAAGTTATGACCGTTCAATAAAAATACATCCAACCCCATCGGAGATTCATTCTTGGGGAATGAGTGGTGGAAATGAGCTTAAAGTTTTTGATACTGATGCAGGGCGTGTTGGAATTTTAATCTGTTATGATTCTGAGTTTCCGGAGTTAGCAAGATTGCAAGCTTTAGAAAAAATGGATATTTTATTTATTCCATTTTGGACAGATACACAAAATGCTTACAACAGGGTTAGAATTTGTTCGCAAGCTAGAGCCATTGAAAATGAGTGCTATGTTGCCATTACGGGTTCAGTTGGAAACTTACCGAAAGTAAACAATATGGATTTACAGTATGCACAATCGGCGATATTTTCTCCATCAGACTTTGCATTCCCATCAAACGCAATAGTTGCAGAAACTACTCCGAACACAGAAAATATTTTGATAGCAGATGTGAATTTAGATTTGCTAAAAGAATTACATGAGTTTGGAAGTGTTAAAAACTTAAAAGACCGTAGAACAGATTTTTACAATCTGAGCTTAAAAAACAAAGTAAAATAGATTTTTAAACAAGGGCAATCTTTTCTAATTGCTAAACATTGGTTACCAAACATTATGAAGTTTGGTAACCATTTTTTTACGTTTAAGATTCTCATTTTGGTTTTAAACAAGCATCGTCATCACCCTCTTCCAAAAATATAACCTGGATAATATATAAACTCCAAATTTTAAATTCTAAATGACGCTCCTTAGTCATTTACAGCCAAAGCATCATAAAACCCAAAAAAGATTTACCTTTATCTCTTCAAACACGGTTTTCCCTTATGAATACAGCAGAGCTTTACTCCTATTATTTATTACACCCTAACATATGCACTGATACCCGTAAAATATCCAAGGGTTGCTTATTTTTTGCTTTAAAAGGAGAGAATTTTGACGCCAATACTTTCGCTAGTCAAGCTTTACAAAACGGAGCTGCTTATGTAGTAATTGATAATAAAGATTACCAAAAAGACGATAGGTATTTATTAGTTGAGGACACATTAATTGCATTACAATCTTTAGCCACACATCACAGGCAACAATTAAATATTCCTTTTATTGGTTTAACTGGTAGTAATGGAAAAACCACTACCAAAGAACTAATCAATAGTGTTTTAAGTCAAAAATTTATAACGTCGGCCACCAAAGGAAACTTAAACAACCATATTGGTGTTCCTTTAACTTTATTAGAAATAACTAACGATGTTGAGGTTGCCATTATTGAAATGGGTGCCAACCATCAGAAAGAAATTGAAATGCTTTCTCAAATTTGCCAGCCAAATTATGGCTTAATCACCAATATTGGCAAAGCACATTTAGAAGGTTTTGGCGGGCTTGAAGGCGTAAAAAAAGGCAAAGGAGAATTATTTGATCACTTAGAGTCTAATAATGGTTCTGTTTTTATAAATGAAGATAGCCCTGCACTTGCTGAAATCGCTAGCCAAAGAAGTTTCGTAAAAATAATTAGCTACGGAACTGGTAACACCAGTAAAATTAAAGGCGAACTGATTGAAAACAATCCTTATTTGAAAATTAAGTGGAGTTTTAATAGTGAAACTCACGAAGTGCTTTCACAGTTGACTGGCACTTATAATTTTGAAAACATTTTAGCAGCTATAGCCATCGGGATAGAATTTGGTCTAACTCCTTTAGATATAAATACAGGAATTGAAAGTTACGCTCCAAAAAATAACCGCTCGCAAATCACTAAAACAGAAAAAAATACGGTAATTGGCGACTACTACAATGCCAACCCCAGCAGTATGGTTTTAGCCATTGAAAATATCAGTAAACTTAATGCGACTAAAAAAGTATTGATTTTAGGGGACATGTTTGAAGTAGGGGAAACCAGTGAAGAGGAGCATTTAGGCGTATTACAGAAAGCAAGTTCTTATAATTTTGACCAATTAATTTTTATTGGAAAAGAGTTTAAAAAGCAAAGCTTAGGTGCTAATGCCTTGTTTTTTGAAACCACGGCACAAGCTTTTGAATATTTAGAGAGCCACCCAATTACAGGTGCTTTAGTATTAGTAAAAGGTAGCCGAAGCATGAAATTAGAAAAGTTGATAGTTTTGTTATAATTACTCCTCCAATAATTTTTCGTCGATATTTTTAGTTGCTTTTGCACCTAATTTTTTAAGGTTTTCAACCCTTCCTACCAAATTACCGTTACCCACACTTAGTTTACTCATTGCGTCTTGGTAAACCTTCTGAGATTTATCTAAATGGTCGCCAACTTTTTGTAAATCATTAACAAATCCTACAAACTTATCATAAAGCTGACCTGCTTTTGTGGCAATATCAATGGCATTTTTGGTTTGCTGTTCTTGCTTCCAAATAGAAGCCACTGTTTTTAAAGTTGCTAACAATGTTGATGGCGTTACAATCACCACCCTTTTATTCCACGCAAAATCAAATAACTCTTGATCGTATTGTACGGCAATAGCGAAAGAAGATTCGATTGGCACAAAAAGCAGAACAAACTCTGGTGAGTTAATTTGGTATAAATCATGGTAGTTTTTAGCCCCCAGTCCGCTAATATGAGCTTTAATTCCTGCAACATGTTGCTTAACAAAAACATCACGTTCTTCGTCTGTTTCGGCGTTTACCAATCGCTCGTAAGCAACTAAAGAAACCTTAGAGTCAATTACAATATGTTTTTCATCGGGCAAAAAAACCACTACATCTGGTAACAACCTACCTCCGTCTTCCCCAACATAGCTTCCCTGCTTACTGTAATTAATACCTTCTAATAATCCAGAGCGCTCCATTAGTTTATCTAAAACCATTTCGCCCCAATTACCTTGTTTTTTATTATCGCCTTTTAATGCTTTTGTTAAATTATTGGCTTCATCGCTAATCTGCTTATTCAGTTCCATCATTTTAGTGATTTCACCTTTTAACACGTTGCGTTCGTCAGATTCAGACTTATAAACCTTCTCAACTTTATCTTCAAAAGCTTTAATGTTTTCTTTGAGCGGGTTCAAAAGCAAATCTAAATTAGTCCGGTTAACCTCTGTAAACTCAGCTGATTTTCGTTTCAAAATTTCATTGGCCATCAGCTCAAAATCCTTAGAAAACTTAGTCTGTGTTTCTGCAATAAAATCCTTTTGCAAGTCAAATCGTTCATTTTGTGCTTTTATACCTTCTTGTAGTTTTACTAGCTCTTGCTTTTCAAAGGATATTTGCTCCAACAAACTAGCTTTCTCACTTTCCAATTTATTAATGCGTTGCAGTAAACTTTGCTCCGCGTCTTGCTTTTCCTCTTTTGCACTCTCTACTTTTTGTTGTGCAACAGCAAGTTCTGTTTTCAGTTTTTGATATTCTTCCGTATCAAAACCAGCTGTAGCTGATGGTTTTTTTAGGAATACAAAAACTGCCACTAACAAAATCACCACCGAAATAATAAGCAATACTAAATCCATATAAAAAACATTAAGTCCAAAAATAATGATTTCAAAAACAGCAAACGACAAATTAAAGATGTCCCAACTCTCATGAAAAATTAAAATCAATTTCGTCAATTCAAAAATTTATCTGTACTTTCTATCACAAACGCATTTGAATATTAAGATGAAACATAAAGTATCTGTTTTTAGAAAAGAAAATTTTAACGCAGCACATCGTTTAAACAATCCAAGCTGGAGCGAAGAGAAGAACAAATCTTTTTTTGGCAAATGCAATAACCCAAATTATCACGGCCATAATTATGATTTAGTGGTCAAAGTTACGGGTTATGTAGACGAAGAAACTGGTTACTTGCTTGATATGAAGGTTTTATCTGACCTTTTACAAGAACAAATAGTTAAAAAATTTGATCACAGAAACCTCAATTTAGATACAACAGAATTTAAAAATTTAAATCCCACTGCCGAAAATATTGCCATGGTAATATTTGATTTGATAAGACCACACATTGCCGCTGAATTAGATTTGAAAATAATATTGAATGAAACGGACCGAAATTATGTGGAATACCCCGCTTAAATTCAAACCAATATTCTGTTTAATGTAAATTTATATAATTACAAAAACGATAACAGTTTTTTAAACGTTATTTGAACAGAAATAGCTTTTGGGCGTTCGAGCGGGCTTTAAATTCCAATCTTTTTTCTGTTCTTCGACTCCGCTCAGAATGACAAAAAAGGATTTCCACTTCAATACCTAACGCGATAAATAGTGAATAATATTATGGCAACACAACAAAAAATTCAGAATGCTTATATAGATTATGTGTTAACAGAAGGTAAAACACCGGCTTCAGTATTTGCTTTTGCTAAAAAAAACAAATTTGCCGAAGAAGAGTTTTATAAACATTTCGGCTCTTTTGAGGCAATTGATGCAGCTATTTGGGCAAGCTTATTTACTACCACTATTAGCGAGGTTAAAGCTCAGGAAATTTGGGATTCGTACAGCGTTAGAGAAAAAGCTTTATCTTTTTACTATACATTTTTCGAATTATTAAAAAGCAAACGAAGCTTTGTAAGCTACAGCATGGGCAACTTTAAAAAAGGCTTGCAAACCCCAACTCAACTCAAAGAAAGTAAAGACATTTTTGAAGAGTTTAGCAATACTTTAATTAATGAAGGCATCGAAAACGGAGAAATTAACGAAAGAAAGTTCATTAGCGATAAATATAAAGATGCCCTTTGGCTACAATTAGCCTTTATTTTGAATTTTTGGCTAAAAGATTACTCAGCAGGTTTTGAAAAAACTGATGAAGCCATTGAAAAAGGCATCAATGTAACTTTTGATCTTTTCCAAAGAAGCCCGATTGATAATTTAGTGGATTACGGCAAGTTTCTAGCACAGAATGCAGGATTTAAAATGGGGTTTTAATTAAGACGCAAGATTTTCAGAAGCAAGAATCAAGACACTTATAAGTTGGCGAAATTTAGGATTTCCCACTCTTCACTTTATAAACATGAAAGAACAAAACAGTATTCCAGCAGGTAAAGTAGCTCGTTCTGCAAAATTTGTAGGTACTGGAATAAAAATCGGTGGAAACTACATTAAGCACTATTCTAAAAAAATATTTAATCCAGAATTGAGTAAGGATGAATTAAATGAGGATAATGCCACTGACATTTACAGTTCTCTAAGCCAATTGAAAGGTAGTGCCTTAAAAGTTGCACAAATGCTAAGCATGGACAAAAACATTTTGCCCAAAGCCTACGTTGATAAATTTTCCCTTTCGCAATATAATGCACCGCCTTTAAGTGGTCCGCTCATTATGCAGACTTTCAAGAAGAATTTTGGAAGCACTCCCGATAAAATTTTCGATAAATTCGATATAAAATCCACTAATGCCGCTTCTATTGGTCAGGTACATAAGGCAGAGTTAAATGGCGAAAAACTAGCCGTTAAAATTCAATATCCGGGAGTAGGAAGCTCTATCTCGTCTGATTTAAAAATGGTAAAACCATTTGCATTTAGGCTATTAGGGATGAGCGAAAAAGAGTTAGACGTTTACATGAAGGAGGTGGAAGAACGCCTTATAGAAGAAACTGATTACGAACTGGAAGTTGAAAACTCACTAAAAATATCTAAAGCTTGCGCAAACATCCCGAACTTGGTTTTCCCAACCTACTATAAAGAACTATCGGGTCCGCGTATTATTACTATGAGTTGGCTGGAAGGTCTACATTTAAAAGAGTTTTTGGCAACTAATCCTTCGCAAGAAACCCGAAATACGATAGGGCAAGCGCTTTGGGATTTTTACAATTTTCAACAGCATGAGTTAAGAGCTGTACATGCAGATCCACACCCTGGAAACTTTTTGATTACCCCAGGAGGAAAATTGGGAATCATTGATTTTGGTTGCATTAAAGAACTACCAGATAGTTTTTATTATCCATTTTTTTCTACCACTTCAACTGAATTAATGAATAACCGGGAAGAAACCATCAAAGCTTTTAGAGCGTTAGAGATGATTTTACCGAAGGACAACGAAGCGCAAATTGAATTTTATCATCAATCTTATAAAGAAATGATTACCCTTTTTGCACAACCTTATATAAAAGGAGTTTTCGACTTTAGCAAGCCTCAATTTTTTGATGCACTTTACTCTTTCGGAGAAAAAATAGCCAAAATGCCCGAATTTAAACAAGCCCGTGGTGTGAAGCATTTTATATACGTAAACCGAACCAATTTTGGGCTTTATAATATTCTGAATGAACTAGGTGCCACAGTAAAAACAGATACTTATAAGCCTCACGTTAAAGATGTATTTTAGTGCCTAAATTAATATCATCACTATATCCAGAAATCCTAACCAAGCTAAAATCTTCTGTTTTTAAAAATTTAGATATTTCTGATTTTTCCGTTCTTAAAGAAAGTCAAGAATATTCTGCATGCCGTTTTAATTTAAATAGCAAAACAGTAGAGTTTAGGGAGGCTAAAACTACACCTAAAAAAACAGGTCAATTTGTTACTATCTGGAGAAGAAATAACGCCGGAATCACACAGCCTTTCTGCAAGACTGACCATTTCGACTATATAATAGTTGCATGCGAAACCGATCACAGGTTTGGTGTTTTTATATTCCCTAAATCTGTGCTTATCGAAAAGAAAATAGTCACTGCAAACGGAATAGAAGGCAAAAGAGGCATAAGGGTTTACCCTCTTTGGGACACCCCGAGTAATCCACAGTCTCAGAAAACACAAACGTGGCAAAGTCCTTACTTTGTAGAGGATGCCTTTACCGATTACTTTCTTTGAATGCCGTAATTATCAATTAAGTAAACTAAGGCAGTCATTGCCGCCGCTCCTAGTGCTAATTCTCTCTTATTAACCGCCTCAAAAACGTCTTTTTCGCTATGATGAAGGTCAAAATATCGTTGAGAATCTGCTCTGAAACCAATTAAAACTGCAGTATTTAACTTTCGAAGATGCACAATATCTGCACCGCTACCACCTGCATAAAGTCTATCTGCTAAATAAGGTTCTAGCAACTTTTTCCAATTATCATTGATATAAACTAAACCTTGCTTAGAGATATCTTGAAAAGTAAAGCCTCTTGGAGTAAAGCCACCACCGTCTGATTCAATTGCAGCAATATGTACTTCACTATTTACAGCAGCTTCATTTGCATATTTCTCTCCACCGCGTCCACCATTCTCTTCATTCATAAACATTACTGCCCTAATACTATGCTTTGGCTTCATATTCAAAGCCTTGTAAATTCTCAAAACTTCTACAGATTGTACAATACCAGTACCGTCATCATGTGCACCTTCTCCCAAATCCCAAGAATCTAAGTGCCCACCAACTGTTATGAATTCGTTTGGCTTTTCTGTCCCTGTAATCTCGCCTATAACATTATAAGATTTAGCGTCTGGTAAAACTTGACAGTTTTGCTTAAAATAAAACTCAATTTCTGGCAGTTTTCTTTGTTTTAACAAAGCACTCAACCGGTTTGCACCAAGCGTAGAAATTGCTGCAGCGGGTATTTGAGCATCTCCAACTTTAAACCCAGTGGTCCCGGTGTGTGGATAATCATCTAAACTTTCAGTCATTGACCTAACGATAACTCCAACAGCACCTAATTTCGCAGCTAAGACTGGTCCAGAAAAGCGTTGATCAACAGCAGTTCCGTAAGCTTTACCCGTTTCTATAAACCGCGGATCAAAAGGACGGTTAAAAAACACAATCTTTCCTGAGACCACTTTTTTTCCTAATTTCTCTAACTCTTCTAAACTTTTAACTTCTACTAACTTTGCTTGTACACCACCAGCAGGTGTCGCCGGAGACATACCTAAAGCAGTTATTGCTACATCGAAAGTGTTTTCTCCATCAATAACCTTAGCAATTTCTTTCTCCCCACGTACCCAATTAGGTACCATACATTCCTGCAAGTAAACTTTATCAAAGCCATACTTCAGCATTAAATCTTTTCCCCATTGTACAGATTTTTCCGCCTGTGGAGATCCGCTTAAGCGGTGACCAATTTCTTTACATAAGTATCTCAGGTTCTCATAAGAATCACCTTTAACTAAAGCTTCATCATATATTTTTCTGAGGATTAAAGAATCTTGGGCTTTCGAAGGAAGAGCAATAAAAACGAGTAGAATAAATGATAAAATTGATCCAAATTTATTAGTCATGCGAGTTTTTTTTCTAAATATAATCGTATTTCGGAAGCTACCATAATAAAGATTATCGAGTAGGGATTTTCCTTAATATTTTTGAGGATGAGGTATTAGTTTATGAGATTTTATTAAGCATAATCCCAGTTTCAGATTTCAGCAGTATTTTTTTTAAAACCTGATGTTCTGGCTTTTCTAGATCAGGATCACTTTCGAAAATTTCAATTACCGTTTTTCTAGCTTCAGCAAGAATTGACTGGTCGGTGGTTAAATCGGCAAGCTTCAATTCCATTACTCCACTTTGTTGTTTACCTTCAATATTACCCGGTCCACGCAACTGCAGGTCAATTTCTGCAATTTCAAAACCGTCGTTACTTTTAACCATCGTTTCTAAACGCACTCTGCCATCTTTACTCAGCTTATCACCCGACATTAGTATGCAATAGGACTGTTCCGCTCCCCTCCCGACACGCCCTCTTAATTGATGTAATTGAGATAAACCAAACCTCTCAGCATTCTCAATAATCATTACCGAAGCATTCGGAACGTTAACCCCAACTTCAATTACAGTAGTTGCCACCATAATTTGCGTTTCTCCTTTCACAAAACGTTGCATCTCAAATTCCTTTTCTGATGCTTTCAACTGTCCGTGAACGATACTGATTCTGTAATCCGGCAATGGAAACTCTCGGCTCATGGTATCCACACCGTCCATCAAGTTCTTTAGATCAAGTTTTGCACTTTCTTGTATCAGTGGATAAACAATATAAACTTGCCTACCCTTAGCAATTTCTTGTTTCATAAAACCGAACATCCGCAAGCGCTGATTTTCATACAGATGGCGGGTTTCAATAGGTTTTCTTCCTGCTGGTAGCTCATCAATCATAGAAACATCTAAATCACCGTAAAGAGTCATTGCAAGCGTTCGTGGAATAGGCGTTGCCGTCATTACCAAAATATGCGGAGGAGTTACATTTTTCCGCCACAACTTCGCTCTCTGTTCTACACCAAAACGATGCTGTTCATCAATTACCGCAAAACCTAAATTTTTGAATTTTACTGGGTCTTCAATTAAAGCATGAGTACCGATCAAAATAGATAGTTTTCCACTTTCTAAATCTTCCGCAATAATTTTACGATCCTTTTTTTTGCTTGAACCTGTTAACAATGCAATTGAAACAAACTCATCTTTTAAAAGTGCTTTTAAAGAGTGATAGTGTTGGGTTGCTAAAATTTCTGTTGGAGCCATTAAACAAGCTTGAAAACCATTATCAACTGCTAAAAGCATCGTCATTAGAGCTACTACTGTTTTTCCTGAACCCACGTCTCCTTGAACCAGTCTATTCATTTGCACCCCTTTTTGGGTATCCAACCTGATTTCTTTAATTACCCGTTTTTGGGCATTGGTTAAAGAGAAAGGCAATAGGTGATCATAAAAGTAAGTGAACTTTTCGCCTACGTTTTCAAACGTATTTCCTTTAAATTTTTGAGTTCTGATGAGTTTTGATTTCAACATCCTAAATTGGATAAGAAAAAGCTCCTCAAATTTCAACGCATTTTGTGCCATCCGCAAATCATCGGCATTAGCAGGAAAGTGGATATTATAAATTGCTTTATCTCTTGACAGTAGTTTATACTTCTGACGGATATAGCTAGGTAAAACCTCTTCCACTTCTTGTAAACAAACATCTAAAACATTTGCTATTAGTTTCTGAATTCCCTTAGACTCTAAGCTATACTGCTTTAGTTTTTCTGTAGAAGAGTAAACAGGTTGCAGTTTTAAATTTCCTCTATTAGTTGCAGTTTTATTGTAAACTTCAATTTCTGGATGAGCCATTTGCGCTTTACCATTAAAAAAGGTAACCTTTCCAAAAATAATATAAACCTGATTAGCAACTAGATTCTTTTGTACCCAAGTAATTCCTTTAAACCACACTAGTTCTATCTCCCCGGTATCATCAAACGCCTGAGCAACTAATCTTTTTTTACGCTTTTCGCCGATGGCTTCAAAAGTTTTCAAACGAACCAAAATTTGTAGGTATGGCAACTCAGCGTTTACATTTTTAACTTTATAAAACTGCGTTCTATCAATATACCGGAAAGGGTAATAGGTTAATAAATCGCGATAGCTAAAAACAGCAATTTCCTTTTTCAGAATTTCTGCTCTTTGCGGACCTACTCCTTTTAAATAGACAATTGGCGTATCTAGTATTGATTGGCTCAATTTTAATGATTTAATTTTGGTTTGATAGTTTTTGCAGATAGCTTAAAAAGGTTCTCTTTTAGTATCTTAAAATTGAAGATAATAACTGCACAAGTCAATAACAAATAAGCAAATAGTTGGTTTGCTTCAATACTTTCACCAAAATAAAAAAATGCTACGCTAAAAGCAACCACAGGGTTAATATAGATTAAAATTCCAACTGTAGAGGAAGGTAAACTACTAAGTGCTATTAAACTGAGTAGAAGTGGCAAAACAGTAAAAACTAAAGAAACTATAAAAATATTGATCCAAAAAGAAATGTCGGTTGGAAATGGATGTGGGAATACAAAAAATAAGGGTACAACTACAAAAAGCGCTACCGTCATTTGAAACGCCAACATGTTCAGCTTATTAATATTTCGAATTTTCCGCTGGATAATTAAAAAAAACGCATAAAAAATCGCCGCAACTAAAGACCAAAGCACCTCATGTATCAAGCCTGTTGCTAAAAGTAGAATAGACACAACGGCTATTGCTATTGCAACGAGCTTCAACTTACTTAACTCTTCTTTTAATAAGTAAAAGCCCCCCAAAGCAGTAATCAAAGGACATATCAGGTAAGCAAAAGCTGCAGATTTTAAATTGATACTATTTACCACATAAATGTAGGTAAACCAATTTAATGTGATAAAAACTCCGGAGGCAATAATTAATATAATTAAATTATTAAAGTTTCGTCCTTTTAACGATCGTAAGTATGCGACATCAGTTTTTAACTTTCCTCTGTTAAAAAACAGCACTATTAATCCACTTATTAAGAACGATATAATAATCCGATAATAAAGTATTTGATCTGCATCATAGTCCTTTATCAATCTAAAAGGAATTGATACAAATCCCCAAATTATATTTGCTGACAAGGCTGCCAGCAAACCAAGCATTTTTTTGTTCATTACATTTTCACAGCAATTGCAGAAATCTCAACATTTACATTTTTGGGCAATGTTTTAACAGCCACAGTTTCTCTTGCAGGGAAATCATGAGTAAAGTACTGTCCATAAACTTCGTTTACTTTTACAAAAGAACTCATATCACTTAAAAAAATTGAGGTCTTCACAATGTTTATAAAATCAAGTCCGGTAGCGTTAAGTACCGCTTTTAGGTTTGCCATTACTTGGTGAGTTTCTTCTTCAATATTTGTATCAATCAAGTCTCCACTAACAGCATCTATAGCAATTTGACCCGAAATATATAACGTATCTCCTGCCATTATCGCTTGATTGTAAGGTCCAATTGGTGCCGGAGCATTTTCTGTTTTAATAACCTTTTTCATCACTACTTACTTAATATTAATACATCAATTATTTTCCAGGTAACACCTAAAATAAAAACCACTATCACAAATTTATTAATCCAATGCATTGCCTTGGTATTAAAGTTTGTTGGTCTTGTTGTGTCTTTTTTTCTAAAGAAATACATATGCAAATCTATAAATAAAAAAAGGGAGTCTGTTAACAGACTCCCTTTTAAAGATTAATTATTAATCTAATTATTTTGTTCTGAACTCAACACGACGGTTAGCTACACGACCTTCTTCTGTAGTATTGGAAGCAATTGGACGAGTTTCGCCGTAACCTTGTGTAGAAACTCTTTTAGCATCAACACCAGAGTTTACTAAGTAAGTTTTTACTGCGTTAGCTCTGTCTAAAGATAATTGCATGTTATAAGCATCAGTTCCTTCTGCAGAAGCGTGACCGTCTAATTGCAAACCTGAAGCTTTATCAGCTCTTAATGTTGAAGATACTTTATCTAAAGTAGCATAAGAAGAAGTTCTTAATACTGAAGAGTTGTATTCGAATTGGATGTTATTAACACCAGCCATTGTAGCTGTTCCCATTTCTGGACAACCGTTTAATGCAGCAGAACCTTTTTCTGATGGACATTTGTCTTTCCAATCTGGAATACCGTCACCATCTGTATCTAACTCGCAACCAGCGCCGTCAACTTTAGCTCCAGCTGGAGTGTTTGGGCATTTGTCTAAATGATCAGCAACACCATCACCATCTGTATCTTTTTTCAAATCTTCAACAGATTGCTCAACGTTAGTTACACGACCTTTTAATGCTTCAACTTCTTGACGTAAAGTATTATCTTTTAATTCGTCATAAATCATAGCTACTGGATTAACCCAGTTTAAATCTGGCTTAGATTTAGAACCTAAAGAGAATTCTAAACCAGCTCTCATTACAGAGAATTTATCTTTAGAAGTTCCGTTAGCATAAACTCCATCAAAGTTATCGCCATCGATAAACTTAGCATCATAACCTAAATCTAAAGCAATTCTATCGCTTAATTTAAATTTAACACCAACACCAATTGGGATGTATGCTTGTCTGATGTAATCATGATCACCATCTTCACCAAACATTCCTTTATTATTTACAGAACCTGCATCAACATCATAAGATTGATATACAATTGGATTGAATGCAAGCATACCATAACCTACTTTACCGTAGAAATTAATTGCGTTTGTTCTGTTTAAGAAGTCAATTGTAGCTACATTAAAATAACCACTTAAGTTTACATCATACTGAACTTCAGATTTTGCTGAACTGTATGGACCAGAACCACCAAGTAAGCTTGTACCATTAGATGCTCCTTTATTGTAAGAAACAACGTGACCTCTGTATAAGTTACCTTCTAAACCAAAAACATGACCAAACTGTTTTCTCAAAGAAAGTCCGTAATATACTCCTGGAGTATATTCTCCGAATTTAACATCTCTTCCGAAGTCATTTGTTCCACCAGTAATAACAGCAGGCAAAGTTGCACCTCCGTTAAGACCAAGTGTCCAAGTACGGTACTGTTTTTTTCCACCAAATGTTTTAGCAGAACTTGTAGTAGCGTTGTCTTGCGCATTTGCTGCAACAGCAAAAGCAGTAGCTAAAGACAAAGCAACTGTTTTTTTTAATGTAGAGTAATTCATCATTTTTTTTTTAAGGTTAACAATTCTTAATTGTAATTTTTTGTAAAATTAATTATAAGTTTGATTCAAGCAAGTATTCAAATACTATTCCAAAATATTTATTGCGCCAAATATAAGTACGCAGTTTCTAATTTTCGGAATTCCATTAAATCAATTTCAATGAAACAACAAGTCATAGAACCAATTTTACTCGCCAAAAATAGAGAAAATTTTTCTTTTAACCTCAAAAAAAATTCTTTAGTAGTAATCAATGCAAATGATGAACTTCCAAGAAGCGGAGATCAGACCTTCCAGTTCAAACAAAACCCGGATTTATTCTACCTTACAGGTGTTGATCAGGAGCAAACAATTTTACTTCTTTTTCCTGACTGCCCTAACCCAATGTACCGGGAAGTCCTCTTTTTAAGACAAACTAACGATTATATTGCTGTTTGGGAAGGACATAAATACACGAAAGAAAAAGCAAGAGAAGCATCGGGTATAAACAATATTTATTGGCTTGAAGATTTTTGGCCAATATTTTCATCAATAGCAAATTACGCCGAAAGCATATATCTTAATACTAATGAGAACGATAGATATGCACATACTGTAGCTTATAGGGACATCAGGTTTATTGAAGAAATAAAGTCAAAATACCCTTTACATCATTACGAAAGAGCGGCACCAATTTTCAGGAAGTTAAGACCCATCAAATCACAAAGTGAACTAAATTATATACAGAAAGCCTGCGACATTACAAACGATGCTTTTAGAAGAATATTAAAGTTTATAAAACCAGACGTGGGTGAGTGGGAAATTGAAGCAGAGATTATCCATGAATTTATAAGGCAAAAATCAACTGGTCATGCTTACTCTCCTATTATTGCTTCGGGTAAAAATGCTTGTATCCTCCATTATAATGACAATAACCAAATTTGTAAAGGTGGTGAAGTAATTTTATTTGATTTTGGAGCAGAGTACGCAAACTACAATGCAGACATGAGCCGTAGCGTACCAGTGAGTGGCAGATTTAGCAAAAGACAAAAAGAAGTATATAATTCTGTTTTATACGTAATGAAAGAGTCTGTAAAGATGCTTGTACCAGGAACTGTATGGAATGAATATCATGATGAAGTAGGAAAAATGATGACATCCGAACTTATTAAACTTGACCTGTTAGATAAACATGATGTTGCTAAACAGGACCCTAAAATGCCGGCTTATAAGAAGTATTTTATGCATGGCACTTCGCACCATTTGGGCATTGATGTTCATGATTTTGCAAGTAGGTATGAACCCTTTGCTGTTGGCAATGTTTTGACTTGTGAACCTGGAATTTATATCCCTGCCGAAAATTTAGGAATAAGGTTGGAGAACAATATTGTGATTACTAATGACGGGCCGGTTGATTTAATGGCACAAATACCGATTGAGGCAGAAGAAATTGAAGAAATTATGAATTCCTAATTTTAAAATTAACTAAAAGCATTATTTATTTTTTATTACCGTAGGTCTATGTAAAAAACACATAGTCTATATACTATATTCTGCCAATCATGAATTCGACTAAAAAAATAAATCGGTACATTTGCCAATTATTTAACGCATGAAGACCTATTTCAGATTACTTTCTTTTGCTAAGCCAATTGGTAAGTTTGCCACCCCATATTTTATATTCACTCTACTATACGCATTGTTTAATACGGTAGTTTTTTCTTTATTGAGCCCTGTTTTAACTGTTTTGTTTGAACAGTCGCCAGAAGATGTAGCTAAAAATATTGGACAGTTACCTTCCTTTGATTGGACATTTCAATATTTTTCAGATCTTTTCAACTATCATTTCAACAGTTACATAGTGCTAAACGGACGTAAAGGGGCGTTAATCTTTGTAGCCGTCTCTTTAGTAATTTGCGTGTTTTTGAGTAATGTTTTTAGATATCTTTCTCAAAGAATTATGGAGAATTTAAAAATATATACGCTTCAAAATTTGAGAAAAGCAGTATTTGAATCTGTCACTCGTTTACATTTGCATTTTTTTAATAGCGAGCGTAAAGGTGATATTATAGCCAAAATAACTTCCGATGTACAAGTGGTTCAATTTTCTGTGACCAATACTTTACAGGTAATTATTAGAGAGCCTTTGTTAATTATTGGCTACATGTATCTTTTATTTAGCATCTCTGCTCAACTTACTTTATTTACGCTTTTATTATTACCGGTTTCTGGTTTCGTAATTGGCCGAATTGTAAAGAGTTTAAGAGCAAAAGCCACAGCATCTCAAAATTCTTTTGGGGTTATGGTAAGTTATGTTGACGAAGCCATTAGCGGAATGCGCATTGTAAAAGCGTTTAACGCTTTACCTTATATCAATAACAAATTCAATTCAGAAAACGTCAAATATTCTAATATCAATAGATCGATTGCAAAAAGGCAACAAATGGCATCCCCCGTTTCTGAGTTTTTGGGTGTTTTAACTCTTTCTGGGATTTTGATTTATGGTGGTTCACTAGTTTTCGAGAAAGACTCGAGCATTACTGCTGCAGGTTTTATTACTTATATCGCCGCATTTTCTCAGTTATTACGTCCGGCGAAAGCCATTTCAGATTCTTTTAGTAATATTAACCAAGGTTTAGCAGCCGGCGAACGTGTTTTAGATTTAATTGACACCAAAACAACTATTGAAGATGCAAAAGACGCAATAGTAATTACTGATTTCAACAACAACATTGACTTTAGCCATATAAACTTTTCTTACGGTGAAAAAGTAGTTTTACAAGATATAAACCTCAGCATTCCAAAAGGTAAAACGGTTGCCTTAGTTGGTCCATCAGGAGGAGGGAAATCAACGCTTTTAGATTTAATTCCTCGTTTTTCTGACCCAAAATCAGGAACAATTTCTATAGACAATGTTGACATAAAAAACTCTTCGCAGGAGTCATTGCGGAATTTGATGGGGATAGTAAACCAAGAGTCTATTTTATTTAACGATACCATATATAATAATATCGTTTTTGGAAGAGAAGGTTTTACACAAGAACAAGTGGAAGATGCTGCCAAAATCGCTAATGCTCATGAGTTTATTATAAGAACAGATGAAGGTTATCAAACCAATATTGGAGATAGAGGGATAAAACTATCTGGCGGACAAAAACAAAGAGTTTGCATTGCCAGAGCAGTTTTAGGCAACCCTCCTATTATGCTTTTGGACGAAGCTACTTCTGCCTTAGATACCGAATCAGAGAAATTGGTGCAGGAAGCTTTAGATCATTTAATGGAAAACCGCACTACTTTGGTAATTGCTCACCGTTTAAGTACCATTAAAAATGCAGATTTAATTGTAGTCCTAGAAAACGGAAAAATATTGGAAACCGGAAACCATGAGGAATTGGTTGCTAAGGGCGGACTTTATTATAAATTGATTTCTATGCAAAGTTTTGATGAGGGGTAGTTGTTAGGAATAATTAAGCGTGTCACACCCAGAAAAGTGCAAGTTTAGCTTAACACCTCCTCTAGTATCTCATGAGATTTCACTACACCGAAATCCTCAATATGAAAACTATAGTATTCAATAATCTTGTTCAACAAAACCTTCCGAACAGCCGTATTTATTTTTAATTCGCCAAAATTCTCTATCGAATTTTTAAAAAGTTGTAACCAAAAAGTTTTTAAGCTTGCTTCTATAAAAAAAGTGTGCGGTGGTTGATTCGGTACAAAAACCCCATCTTTTAAATCAAAAAAATTAAACTTTTCTGCATTGGCTAAATCGGGGTAAAACCCTAAAAAACGAGTGAGTTTTAGCAAAAAAATGAGATGAAAATTAGCAATTCCCTCTTCACTATGATCTAAAAGTTCGATGCTTTTAGCGATAAACTCAAACATCACCTCATCCTCATGTTGTTGTTTCATAGATTTGTAGATCATCTCATTTAAAAAAATAACGATGCTACTCTTCACTATATCATAAGGGATGGTCTGCAAAACAGGGTCGCTTCTTACATCCTTTACCCTTTGCATATTTCCGTTAGGCTTATGGTAAACCACCATATCCAGCAAATGCATAGGTTGCAACATGTTCAACGGAATTTTTGCTTTTGGTTTTTTAACCCCATTAATTAGGTAAGCTTGTAAGCCGAATTTCTGGGTATAAATTTTGGCTACCACGCTTGTTTCAGCGTAGTTTGTTATTCTTAAAACGATTCCTTTTGTTTTGTGAAGCATGGTTTTTAACGAACAATCAAAATTTTACCTACGGCAGTATCCGTTCCGTCTCTGTTTACCACCAACACCAAATAAACGCCAGAAGAAGAGACCTCATTACTAAAGTTTCTGCCGTTCCATGTCGCCTGACCGCCGTTAGCTGTGGTTTCGTAAACCAAAACCCCGTTGATGTCGGTAATTTTAACATTAGCGTTTTCTGCCAAACCTTTTATCCCAATATTACCGTTAAAACCCGGACGAACTGGATTTGGGTAAACAATAATTTTATCCATTTTAGTCACCGGTTCAGTTGCATTGCCTTTATAGGATATAATACCACTGGCGGTTCCAAAAAAAACTTCACCGCTATTTCCATCAATGGCAATACTTAAAACCTCATTACTTAACAGCGGACTATTGTCCTTATTAAAATACAAAACCTGCTTAGTACCATCTGCGTTAAACAGCCAAACTCCGTTATTGGTACCTATCCACTTTCTGTTTGCACCGTCAACTGCAATACAATTGATGTTTTGTTCAGCGAGTAAAGGCTTTAAAAAACCACCTTCTATTAAATTCGGGATTTCTACATTTGCTCCAAGGAGCAAATCCGACGGATTATAAGCCAACGCCACGCCGGCATCCGTACCAATCCAAACTGCTCCCTCTTTATCTAAAGTAAAAGTCTTTACGTCTGTACCCGGCAAGCCACCATCGCTTTTATTAAAACCTAATTTTCTAGTTTTACTACCATCAAAAATCAACAAACCTTGATTTCTCAATTTTAGCCATTTATTATCTTCATTATCTACCAATAAGCCCGTTACCGTGGTAAATGGATCTGGTAAATCCGATGCAAAATCGAAGGAAGACCAAGTATCATCTGACTTTTTAACCGATAAAGGCTTATTAACTCCATACTGCGTTACCCAAAGATTATTTTGGCTATCAAAGTCTAAACCGTTTACACGGATATTTGTGGGGTCGCCAAGGGTGAGTTGTAAAGTGCTGTTATTTTGGTTGTAGGTTTTTAAATTTCCGGTAGCATTAAAGGCCAGCACACCGTTTACGTAGGAACCTAAATAGTTGATTTTGGTACTGGCATCATAAGCCGTAGTCACAATATCCCGCACTCCAATAAAATTACTATTGTTAATATCGCTATAACTCTTCCACTCGTCATTTTCTAGAACAGAAAACCCATCGTTATAATATGCTGGGGCATAAATAGTAGAAATTGCGCCCGGAGCTAAAAAAAGTTTGCCATCCTTAAATTTGAGTTCGCTTGTATTTGTCGTGTTTGGACCATTTGGCATCAGGTAGCTTATAGCCGAGCCTTCTTTAGCAGTCAAGCCGTTCTTTCCATCAGCCAAATAGATCACATTCTCTGAATCTAAAATCACATCATTCAGGTTATTAAAAACTGCTGAATCACTAAGATTATCAACAATATTCTCCTGCGAATTATAACTAATCACCCGAAAAGGAGCAATTGTGAGTAATGAATTATCAGTCACTTTTAAACGTTCAACGTTCGGACGAAAAATCTGAGTAAGTCCCCATTTATCACTTTTAAAACGATAAATACCGCCATCAAACAAGCCGTAAAGGTTATCATTAAAACTCACCAATGAAGTACAAACCCCATTTGGAAAATCTTGTATTGCATCCTGTTTTTTCCATCCGTTTGCTCCTGAAATTAAAGCATCGTTTAAACTAGCTTCAAAAACACCGTTTGCTGTGCTTGCAAAAACCCTATCGCCAATTACAGCAACATTCAAAACAGATAAATTATCCTCAACAAAATACGTATCCTTTACCTCTCGTTTGTTCAAATCGTAAACTACAATGCCAAATCCGCAACTTAAATAGGCAAAAGCTTTATCAAAAGTAACGGCATTAATCGATTTATCTCCTAATCCGGTTTTATCAAAAATTTCTGGTAAGTGATAAATCTTTTGGTTTTTAATTAAATCTAGGTTAGAGTTTTGGTAAACCACTAAAAAGGCTTGCGATTGCTCATCATAAGCAACCAACTTTGTGTTAGTACCTGCCAAACCATCAATAGTAGTAAGTTTATTTATCTCGCCACTTTTAATATCTACTGTAAATAAACCTCCGGTAGTTGCGCAATAGATTTCGTTTGCCGAACTGGCAACAGAAAGCGCAGTGTTATAAGGCAAATGTGTACGCCATTGCCCTAAAGCTACTTGCTGGGCACTTGCTTGAAACCAATACAAACAGCAGAAAAAGAAAATAAGTTTTTTCATCTAAAGGCTTCTAAAATACGTATTTCTTCAACTAAGAGGAATACAATTGTTTAGTTTTACTGAATTTCTAAATGCTATAAATGTTTCGAAACAAATTTTCAGAGTTTATACTCAAAAATCGCAAAGTACTATTTTTACTTTTTGCCATTATTTCTGCACTTGCTACTTGGAAAGCTACACAAATAAAAATCGCATTTAATCCTGGTAAAATTTTACCGAGTACGGACTTCACCTATATTAATTATCAAAATTTTAAAGAAAAATTTGGTGAAGACGGCACTGTAATGGTGTTGGGCGTAAATACTAAAGATTTATTTGAACCCACGTTTTTTAAGAATTGGCAAATATTACATCAACAAATTAAAGCAACCAAAGGCGTAAATAACGTTTTAAGTACTGCTGGTTTTGTTGCTTTCCAAAAAGACACCCTTAATAAAAAGTTTAACGTTATCAATAATTCGATACCAAGCAAGTTTGCAAAAACCCAATTAGACAGCCTTAAAAATCAATTATTCCAACTTCCATTTTATCAGGGGATTCTTTATAATGATGAGCAAAACGCAACCATTATGGCGATTACTTTGGATAGTAACGCTTTAAAAAGCAAGGCGAAAATTGCTTTGGTAGAACAGATAGAAAGTCATGTCAACGCGTTTGAAAACCATCAAAACTTAACCGTCCATTTATCGGGTTTACCTTACATTAAAACCGTTTTAAGCAATTTAGTAGCTAAAGAATTTGCTTTGTTCTTTGCGCTTTCCATTCTAATTTCAGGGGTTATTTTATGGTTTTTCTTTAAAGAATTGAGTAATGTGTTCTACCCAATTCTATTAGTGGTTTTTGGTGTAATATGGAGCTTGGGTTTTATGGTGATTTTAGGTTACGACATTACCTTGCTTACAGGGATTATTGCACCGCTATTGGTAATTATCGGCATCCCAAACAGTATTTTAATTATTAATAGTTACCGGTTTGAATTTGCGCAATCTCAAGACAAGAGAACTGCTATTTTAAGTACTATTCAAAAAAACACGCTGACTACTTTTATTGCCAATTTAACCACCTCGATAGGTTTTGGTGTACTTTATTTTACAGATAGCAATGTGTTGCAAGAATTTGGAGTTACTGCTGCTTTTGGGGTAATGTTTACCTGGCTCATTTGTATTTGTGTATTGCCTATCATTTTGTCATTCTTAGCTCCTCCGACTGCAAAAACCACTTCCATTAATTCAAACCCAGACTTTGTTAGTAGATTTTTGGATTGGGTAATTATTATGGTTACTCAGAGACGAAAAGTGATTTATACGCTTGTTGGTGTTTTAATTTTAATCGCAGTTTTTGGAATCAGTAAAATAAAAACTAATGGTTTTGTAGTAGATGATTTACCAAAAAGCAATCAAGTTTATAGCGATTTAAAGTTTTTTGAAACTACTTTCAACGGGATTTTACCACTTGAGCTCGATATTTCTAACCGTAAGAAAAACAATATTATTAAGTTGAGCACTTTAAATAAAATAGCAGATTTAGAATTGATGATGAAGGAATATCCTGCTTTCGGAAAATCTATTTCTGTCAATAATGCGATTAAATATGCATCGCAGACTTTTTACAATGGCAAGCCGGAATTTTACCGTGTCCCAAATCAAATGGAAGCAAGTTTTATTTTGCCATACATTGCTAATTCTGGAAAAAACAGCAATATGATGAAGAGTTTTGTGGATAGCACAAAAACCAGTACCAGAGTAACTTTTCAAATGCGTGACATTGGATCAGAAAAAGTGAGCGAATTACTTAAAGAACTGAAACCAAAAATCGACCAAATTTTCAACCCTAAAATTTACGAAGTAAATATTACTGGCCCAGTGATAATGTACACCGAAGGCACAAATTATTTGGTAAAAAATCTAAAAGAGAGCTTATTGTTGGCTATTGCACTCATCACTTTAATTATGTGGGTTTTATTTAGGAAACCTAAAATGGTATTGATTTCTTTATTGCCAAACCTAATTCCTTTGATGATTACTGCAGGTATAATGGGTTTTGTTGGCTTGGCATTAAAACCTTCAACAGTTTTAATTTTTAGTATTGCCTTAGGGATAGCCTCTGACCAAACCATTTATTTTTTAACTCGTTACCAGCAAATGGTGAAATTAAAAAACATTAATACGTTTGATGCTGTTTTGAATACGATAAAAGAAACCGGAAGAAGCATGGTTTATACTGCAACCATATTATTTTTTGGCTTTGGGATATTTGTATTTTCCACCTTTGGAGGTACTGTTGCTTTAGGAGCTTTATTAGCTGTCACCTTGGTGACTTCTATGCTTTTTAATCTTATTTTCTTGCCTATTTTATTAATTTCAGTACATAAAAAGCTATTGTAGCTACTCTGTTTTGGCTCTTGATTTTTCACCGTAGCGCTTAAACATAAATAATATGTAAAGTACTAATGCTGCAGAAATCAACATCATTCCTGTACCTAATACGTATTTACCATATAATTCGCTGTAAAAGTACAAAGCACCGCCAGCAACCAACACAATTAAGCCTATTTTAAACATCGGTATTGATTTTCTTAGCATTTGCATAATGTCTCCTTTTTTATAATTCAATATACAAATTTGTATCCAACTTTTTCTCGGACAACTTTTAACACAAAAAGCACATGATTTTAGATGGTATTTTTCAGCACATAGGCACAAATCTTTTTGCAGAGCGGGACTAATTCATCGTTACCCCCTTCTGAGCCAAGTTGAAGCTTAAAACAAGCAGAAAGGACTGAGCTAAACATTTTTTTTGAACAAGAACTCCAAAACATACAGGATTTAGCGTTAAGGATGGAAACGGCATCCTTTTTTTGCTTGTTTGAGCGAAAGCGAAGCATCAAATAAAAAAGATATAGTGGACAGCCTGTTAAAACGCCAAAAAAATTTAAAAACATTAACTACAAGATTGCGTTTTAAAAGCCAAAGCAGTTCAACATCAGTTAATCATGTTTAAAATTTGATACAGTGCTTTTTAATTTATATGTTATTTACCAAACGATTTCGTAAATTTGCAACCTTAAATTTTGGAGATAGCACACGATGTACAAAGAATATAAGCAGTTAAATTTATCGGCAGTAGGGAAAGAAGTTTTAGAGGATTGGAAGAAGAACGAGATTTTCGAGAAAAGTATTCAAAACAGACCCACATCTAAGCCTTACACATTTTTTGAAGGACCGCCTTCCGCCAACGGAATGCCTGGAATTCACCACGTTATGGCGAGGGCTATCAAAGATATTTTTTGTAGATACAAAACATTGAAAGGTTTCCAAGTTAACCGTAAAGGTGGTTGGGATACTCATGGCTTACCCATTGAATTAGCGGTAGAAAAGTCTTTAGGCATTACAAAAGAAGATATTGGTAAAAAGATTTCTGTAAAAGATTATAACGATGCTTGCCGTAAAGAGGTAATGCGTTATACTGACGTTTGGAACGATTTAACCGAGAAAATGGGCTATTGGGTTGACTTAGAAGACCCTTATATTACTTATAAAAACGAATACATTGAATCTCTTTGGTGGATTTTAAAACAGCTTCACCAAAAAGGATTTTTATACAAAGGTTATACTGTACAGCCTTATTCACCGGCAGCAGGAACAGGTTTAAGTTCTCACGAATTGAACCAACCCGGCACTTACCGCGATGTAAAAGACACTTCTATTGTCGCACAGTTCAAGGTAAAAAACAATCAGGTTCATTCTTTAGCAAATGTTTTATTTGAAACTCCAGAAGAAAACACCACTATTATCGCCTGGACTACTACACCTTGGACTTTACCGTCCAATTGTGCTTTGGCAGTAGGTGAAAACATTGATTACGTAAAGGTAAAAACCTTTAATCAGTATACTTTTTTACCTATCAGCGTGATTTTAGCCAAAGAGTTAGTGGCTAAACATTTTAAAGCTGATGCTAAAGAAGCTTCTTTCCAAGACTATAAAGGAGGCGATAAAATTATTCCTTGGAAAATTACTGCAGAGTTTAAAGGTGCTCAACTTTTAGGCTTACGTTACGAGCAATTAATGCCTTATGTATTTAATGAGGATTTAGAAAAAAATGCTTTTAGAGTAATCCCAGGTGATTTTGTAACCACAGAAGATGGTACCGGTGTTGTACATACAGCTTCTATTTTTGGTGCGGATGACTTTAGAATTGCCCGTGAAGCTGGCGTTCCGTCAGTTTTAGTAAAAGATGAAAACGGAAACGAGTTTCCGTTGGTAAATAAACAAGGGAAATTTGTAGATGAAGTTACAGATTTTGCCGGCCGTTATGTAAAAGAAGAATATTATAGCGATGAAGAGCGGAAAGCTGAAGGTTTTAAACCAACAGATGTTTTAATCGCTATTAAACTTAAAGAAGAAAATAAAGCTTTTGATGTAAAAAAATACGAGCACAGTTACCCACATTGCTGGAGAACTGATAAGCCGATTTTATATTATCCTTTAGACAGTTGGTTTATAAAAACCACTGCCGTAAAAGAAAAACTTGTTGAACGTAATAAACTCATCAACTGGAAACCAGAAAGTACCGGAACTGGTCGTTTTGGTAATTGGTTAGAGAACTTAGTAGATTGGAATTTATCACGTTCTCGTTATTGGGGAACGCCTTTACCAATTTGGCGAACAGAAGATGGTTCTGAGGAAATTTGTATTGGCTCTATTAAAGAGTTAAGAGCAGAGCTTTCCAAAGCTTTAGATAGCGATGAGCTTTCTGTTAATGAAAACTTAAAAAACAACACTTATTTACAGACTGTAGGAAGTGGTGATTTTGATTTACACCGCCCTTATGTTGATGATTTGGTTTTGGTATCTGCCAAAGGCAAAAAAATGCACCGCGAGCTGGACTTAATTGATGTTTGGTTTGATAGTGGCGCAATGCCTTATGCACAATGGCATTATCCTTTTGAAAACAAGGAAGCTTTTGAAGCTGCTTACCCAGCAGATTTTATTGCCGAGGGTGTTGACCAAACCCGTGGCTGGTTTTTCACTTTACACACTATAGCTACACTTTTGGATGAAAGCAGCGAAGAGGTGAAAGCTGTAAACGAGCGAAACCATAATAAAGCTCTTGCGTTTAAAAACGTGATTTCGAACGGTTTGGTGCTAGATAAAAACGGCAATAAAATGTCGAAACGATTGGGCAATGCGGTTGATCCGTTTATAACTATCGAGAAATATGGTGCTGACGCAACGCGTTGGTACATGATTAGCAACGCATCTCCTTGGGATAACTTAAAGTTTAATGAAGAAGGATTAGATGAAGTGCGCCGTAAATTCTTCGGGACGCTTTATAACACTTATGCTTTCTTTGTGCTTTATGCAAATATTGACAAATTCACTTACGCAGAAGAAGATATTGAATTAGCGAACAGGCCAGAAATTGATCAGTGGATTATTTCTCTGTTAAATACTTTGACCAAAGAAGTTGATGGCTTTTACAACGATTTTGAACCTACAAAAGCTGCCCGTTCTATCCAAAATTTTGTGGATGAGCATTTAAGCAACTGGTTTGTAAGATTAAGTCGTCGCCGTTTTTGGAAAGGTGATTATAGCGAAGATAAAATATCAGCTTACCAAACACTTTATACTTGTTTAATTACCATTAGCAAGATCATGTCGCCAATTGCTCCGTTTTTCTCGGATAGGTTGTTTAACGATTTAAACGCCGTAACGAAAAAAGAAACGGTTGAATCGGTACACCTTACTGATTATCCGGCTTGCCAAAACAAATTAATTAATAAAGACTTAGAAGAAAGAATGCAATTAGCGCAAGACATTTCTTCGATGGTACTTTCTTTACGTAAAAAGGTGAGCATAAATGTACGTCAGCCTTTGGCTAAAATTTTGCTACCGGTTTTAAATAATGAGTTTCAGGCAAAAGTTGATAAAGTAAAAGAATTGATTTTATCGGAAACCAACATCAAAGAAATTGAGTATATTAATGATACAGCCGGTATTATCAAGAAAAAAATAAAACCAAACTTTAAATCTTTAGGGAAAAAGTTAGGTAAGGATATGAAGTTTGTTGCCGCACAAATTAGTGCATTTACAGATTCGGAAATTGTAATATTTGAACAAGAAGGATCGGCAACACTTAATGCTGATGCAAATAGCTACACTATTTTACCAGAAGATGTAGAGATTATAGCGGAAGACGTACCAGGCTGGCAAGTAACAAATTTGGGTAAACTAACCGTTGCTTTGGATGTAAATATTAGCAATGAGCTAAAAGAAGAAGGAATTGCCCGCGAGGTAATTAACAGATTACAAAACCTAAGAAAAGATTTAGGTTTTGATGTTACTGATAAAATAAATGTCATCCTACAAAGCAATGATTTAATAAGCAAGGCTGTGGATAATAATTTATCTTATATTTGCGCCGAAATATTAGCTACTTCTTTAGAGCTAAGCCCTAATATTACTGAAGGCCAAATTATAGAAATTGAAGAAGTTGAAATATTGACTATTATAAAGAAGAACTAACCATGGAAAAATCTAACCAGAAAAATCGCTACTCAGACTCAGAATTACAAGAATTCAAAGTTTTGATATCAGATAAATTAAGAAGCGCTAAAGAAGAGTTATTAAACTTAACAAGTTCGTTAAGCAATCCTAATAAAAACGGAACAGACGACACCGCAGGCACCTACAAAACCTTAGAAGATGGTTCTGCAACTTTAGAGAAAGAGCAATTGAACCAACTAGCTGCTCGTCAGAAAAAGTTTATTGAAAACTTAGAGGCTGCTTTGGTACGTATTGAAAACAAAACTTACGGAATCTGTAGAGAAACCGGCAACTTAATTCAGAAAGAGCGTTTAATGGCTGTTCCTCATGCAACATTGAGTATTGCAGCAAAGTTAAAACAGAATTAATGAAGGGTTATACAAAACCACTTATTGCCGTTTTTTTGATATTGCTTGCCGATCAAGTTTTAAAAACTTGGGTAAAAACAAATATGTTTATCGGACAGGAATTTCATTTGATTAAAAACTTTGCCATTATCCATTTCACCGAAAATAACGGAATGGCTTTTGGGATGGAGTTTGGCGGCGAAGCCGGTAAACTAGCATTGTCTTTATTTAGAATTTTAGCAGTTATTGGTATTGGTTATGGTTTACATCATTTGATTAAACATAAATACCACAGAGGCTTAATTTTAAATGTGGCTTTAATTTTCTCTGGAGCTTTAGGAAACATTATAGACTCCGTTTTTTACGGTGTGATATACAATTACGAAAAGCTTTTTCACGGAAGAGTGGTAGATATGTTCTACTTCCCAATTATTCAAGGACATTACCCTACTTGGTTTCCTATTTGGGCGGGTGAGGATTTTGTATTCTTCCGTCCGGTGTTTAACATCGCTGATTCTGCCATTTCTATTGGTGTAATCATGATTTTGATTTTCCAAAAAACATATTTTAAAGAAGATATTAAAGAGCAACCCTCTATCAACAGTGAGGTTGTAGAGGATTAGTTTTTAGCTGAAAGCTAAAAGCTGAATGCATAAATTAAAGACATAAAGCCGTTTTCTGAAAAGAGAACGGCTTTTTTTATATCAATTTTTCCGTCATGTCGAGGCTACGAGACATCCCACAAACAAAGCTTGCACATAACATTCATCACTTAATCGTGAGATGTCTCCTGACGTCGACATGACGAACCTTTAAAAATCAACACTCACTTTATAACATTTTGAAAGCTAAAGGCTTTTGTCTTAGAACCCTACCAAACAAAACTAAAAAACAGCATCATCACGTACTGCAAAATCAACGTTCCATCTAGGTAGAAAAAATAGTAATATTCGTTCTTTTTCCAATTAGATTTAAATATTAACCAACCGGTTAAAATAGCCGTTAAGGTTAAACCAAAAAAGTCAGCATTAAAACCTTTATCTCTAAATAAAAACAGCAATACAATGTAGGTAAGCAACATTAGCTGACAAAACAGATACGCTTTCTTCTCTCCAAAAATAGTTGGAATGGTTTTCAACTCCACCATTTTATCCTGAAACATATCACGGATATCAAAAGGGATGGTAATAGCTACCAAAAAAAGAAATCTTTTAAAGTTTAAAATTAGCAAGTCATGAAAGGGCAAAGAGAATTGATGTGCTTGCTGTATTTCGAAAAAAGGCATCATTACCGAGCTTAATGCCCATACAAATGCAATTAAAAACAATTTTAAAGCTGGCATGTTCCGCAAGCCAAACCTTTTGTTTTTTGCTTTGAAAAGAGGCATTGCATAGCCCAAAGAAAGCAAACCTAAAAACACATTTAATAATTGCGATTTAAAGCTGAGCATAAAAAACAGCGGAATCAATGCTAATGTCGCAATTATAGTTATGGCAACATTCAGCCTATAATTGCTGAAAATCCAGCGCACTCGACGGTATTCCGACGTCTCCGGATTTTTTGGTTGCTGAATTAAAATACTGAAATTATAAGTTAGTAAAGTAGAGAAAAACAAAAAAGCCAACACCACCCACGAAGGCGCAAAACCTAGCAATTGGTAGGTTACCAAGCCTTGAGTTAGCGCACCTAAAGAAATAAATACATTGCTGAATAATAAAAAATCCAGCGGGCGTTGAAAATATTTAATCATTATGAGAAGGCGAAAAGCAAAAGGCTGAAAGCCGAAAACATTAGCTTAACTAATGTAGTCCATTTAATTTTAAAATTCCCTAAATATCTATCCTTTCCGAAGTTCAAATATCGTTATTTCCGGTAAAATCCCTACCCGGCCAGGGTAGCCTAAAAACCCATAGCCAACATTAACATAAAGCTGTTGTTTGCCTTCCTTGTACAAACCGTCCCATTCATTATAAATATATTGTACCGGACTCCATTTTACATATTCGCTCTCTACACCAAACTGCGCCCCATGGGTATGCCCTGCAAAAGAAGCATCAATCTGTGGGTATTTTTCTAAAACCTCTGCTCGCCAATGCGAAGGGTCATGAGACAACAGGAGTTTTACAGGCAAATCATCTGTATTTTTCACTGCCTCGTCCATTTTACCAAGTTTTGGAAAACGCCCTGTACCCCAGTTTTCAATTCCTAAAACACCTATTTCTGCACCGTCAACCTTAATTCTTCGGTTTTCGTTCATCAATAAATCCCAGCCCATTAAAGCATGAGTTTTTTTAACGTCCGCAATGTTTTTATTGCGAGCAGCTTCTGTAGGCCAATTTTCATACATCCCGTAATCATGGTTACCTAAAACAGAATAAACCCCAAGCGGAGCTTTAATTTTCGAGAAAATATCTTGGTAATCTCTCATTTCTACTGCCCTGCCATTCACCAAATCACCAGTAAAAAAAGCCATATCGGGTTTCTGTTGCAACAACATTTCTACCCCACCTAAAACCGCTTTTTTATTATAGAAACTTCCAGAATGTACATCCGAAATCTGCGCAATAGTTATTCCGTCAAACTCGCTTGGCAAATTCTCGAAATGCAACACTTGCTTGCGCACACGGTAATCATAAGCACCAGAAACAACGCCCCAACTTAAACTTGCAAACGGAACCGCCGCCACCGCCATACCTGCTTTCACTAAAAACTCCGACCTAGGAATAGTCTCTTTTTCTAGCTCTTCTTTAACGTCACATGACGCAACTTTACGTTTCACAAAAATGGTTCCCCGCCTTATATCATCCACAAAAAGAATGATACACCACACTAATTTTGTGACAAACGTAATAAAATAGGCTACCAAAAAAACCGTCCGAATAGCAAGGGGAATGCTAAAGCTCAAGCTAATAAACACCCCTATTAGTAAAATAGCCGTATAGCCAAACCATACAAATTTAAAACCTCGCTGTTTTTTATCACTCCAGTTTGGGTAAATATTTAAAACAGCTTTATAAATGTAAAAGTCGAACGCAACTAATAAAAGTGCCACGAAACTTAATCCAATGATTTTTCCCATGTTGATGTTTTGGACGTTTCCGTCGAAGGACGAGCGGACTTTCCGTTAAATTTTTTTTGCCTATCCTTCGACTCCGCTCAGGATGACAAAAAAACTATCAGGTAAATCCCTACCGCGATTTTATTCTCTTTAATTCAAATTAATACCTATCATCAAAATTATCTTCGTCCTCATCATCGGTAAATTCAGAACTGAACAAGCTGTTGAACATATCCTTAAACTCGAAGCCTTTCTCTAAGAAGCCTTTGCTCACCAAGGAAAATTCTGCCAAGCCATGCAATACAAACTCCATATACAACAAAGTTTGGTTTTCGCTGATGTCTTTATGGAACTGTTTAACCACTTCTCTTAAACCGGGAACAGAGTTTAATATCTCTTTATATTCTTTATCGGTTATATCGTCTAACAAATTCAAACTATTGCCTGCACCAAACCAATTGATGATATCGCTGTAAGGATTATCCTTTTTAGCTTTCTTCATCCGTTCGGGATCTGGGAAGTAGGTTTGCAACAAAGTTTTAATTGCTTTCCCAATCAAAATATTTGCAACTTTTGCTGGCCCTTCTAACTCACCCTCGTAAACCAGTTCAATTTTACCTGTAATAGCCGGAATCACTCCCAAGAAATCACTAATTCTTACAACGGTGCTTTTCTCATCGTTAATTAGCATTCTACGTTCTGCATGAGAAATTAAATTCTCATAAGCAGAAATGGTTAAACGGGCAGAAACCCCTGATTTTTTATCGATGTATTCTGAGTTTCTAGCTTCAAAAGCAATTTGCTCTACCAAGTCTTTCACTAAGCCATCAGCCTCAATTAACTTTTGTGCTGGCGTAATTAAAGCTTCTTGTTGGGTGATTTTTCTAGAAATAGCTACAGATTTTGGGTAATGTGTTAAAATCTGACTTTCAATTCTATCCTTTAAAGGCGTTACAATTGAACCACGGTTGGTGTAATCTTCTGGGTTGGCTGTAAACACAAACTGAATATCTAAAGGTAAGCGTAACTTAAACCCTCTGATTTGGATGTCGCGTTCTTGCAAAATATTAAACAAAGCCACCTGAATCCTCGCCTGTAAATCCGGCAATTCGTTAATTACAAAAATGCTACGATGCGCTCTCGGTATTAACCCAAAATGGATAACCCGTTCATCAGAATAATGAAGTTTCATCGTAGCCGCTTTAATAGGATCAACATCTCCAATCAAATCTGCAACGGTAACATCTGGAGTAGCTAATTTTTCGGTGTAACGTTCGCTTCTGTGCCACCAAGCAATTGGAGTGTCATCTCCATGAATGGCGATGGTGTTTTTTCCCGACCAACTTATTGGTTCTAATGGGTCATCATATAACTCAGAATCTGCAATGTAAGGCACATACTCATCCAGTAAATCGACCATCAATCGAGCAATTCTGGTTTTCGCTTGACCTCTTAAACCCAGCAACAAAATATTATGCCGACTTAAAATTGCGGTTTGCAAATCTGGCATTACGGTATCTTCGAAGCCTATAATTCCTTCGAAACCTAAATCTTTATCCTTTAAACGGGCAATTAAGTTTTCTCTTAGCTCTTCTTTAATAGAACGGCTTTTATATCCTGATTTTTTTAATTCTCCTAGTGTCTTTATCATTCAGTTTGTTGGGTGCTTAGTTTGTTAGGTGGTTAGTCTTGTCTCTTTAATCTTGATACTTGTTACTAAAACTACCTCACCGTCTTTCTTCTATTCTTTATATAATCTTCAAAAATGTATTCTCCCAGTCCTTTTAATGAACTATAGAATGCTCTTCCGCCGTTAACTTCAGTAAACTTACGTACAAACTGTTGCAGGTAAGGGTCTTTAGCAATCATAAAAGTAGTGATAGGAATATTTAACCGTTTGCATTGCGCAGCCATGGTTAAGGTTTTATTAATCACTTTTTTATCTAAGCCAACGCTATTTTTATAATACTTCAAACCCTCTTTTAAACAAGTTGGCTTACCATCAGTAATCATAAAAATCTGTTTGTTGTGCGTTTTTCTTCGTCTTAAAATATCAGTTGCTAACTCTAAACCTGCGTAAGTATTGGTATGATAAGGTCCAACTTGTAAGTAAGGCAAATCTTTAACGGTTATTGGCCAAGCATCGTTACCAAAAACTACAATATCTAAAGTATCTTTTGGGTATTTAGTTTTAATTAATTCGGCTAAAGCCATTGCCACTTTTTTGGCTGGTGTTATCCTATCCTCCCCATAAAGTATCATGGAGTGCGAAATATCAATCATCAACACTGTAGAAGTTAAGGTTTTGTAATCCCGTTCTTCTACTTCCAAGTCTCGCTCGGTCATCATAAAATCACCGATACCGTGATTAATTTGTGCATTATGAATAGAAGCAGTCATGTCAATTTGATCTAAGCTGTCGCCAAATTGATACTCCCTCCTATCTGCATTTTTTTCTTCACCGGTGCCAGATTGTGGAGCAGTATGGTTTCCTTTTCCAGATTTTTTTAACTTTCCAAAAATCTCTTCCAGTGCAGACTGTCTAATAGTTTGCTCGGTTTTACCTGTAATTTTAAAATCACCTTTCGGCCCATCTTCACCTATATAACCTTTGTCTTTTAAATCATCAATAAAATCGCCCATACCATAATCACTTTTAGTGATATTATGTTGCTTATCTAGCTCATTCATCCATGAAAGTGCTTCATTAGCATCTCCGGCAGAGTAATTTAAAAGCTCTAAAAAAAGTTTCAGCAATTCATCAAAGCCACCATTTGGCAATTGTTTGGGTACATACTTTGAAAATCCATAACCTCTCATCTTTTCAAATTGTTTGGTGGTATAACGATTTTATAAAGCTAAAAGTTTTCAATGTGATTGAAAGATTTGAATGTTGTTGAATTGTAAGGATTACTTAATTGGTTGAATTTTGAAAAGAGATGAATTATTAATGACCGAAGGAGTGAGTGAGTTCTGTTATAGTCTTTAATTAATGTGTTACTGTTTTACTTTCAACTTTTGACTCTAAACGTTTCACTTAACCACTTACTACCTGTTCTCTTACAACCTAGATCTACAACTGCCCTTCATCCGCAAAACTAAAATACCCTTCTCCGGCAAAAATCAAATGATCTAAAAGTCCTATATCTAACAAAGCAGCACCTGCTTTTATCTTTTTTGTTAGATTTAAATCTTGCTGACTTGGCTTTAAATTCCCTGACGGATGATTGTGAGCCAGTACAATATTTGCCGCATTATGCTCCAATGCAGCTTTGAAAATTATTTTTGGATCAGCAACAGTACCTGATTGCCCACCTTTTGAAATTAATATTTTGCTGGTCACTTTATTATTGCGGGCTAACATTATCACCCAAAATTCTTCATGTAGTAAATCAGCAAAATAGGGTGCTAAAATATTAAAGCCGTCTTTTGAGCAGGTTATTTTATCAGTAAACGTGAGTTCAGTTTCTTTTCGTCTTCGGCCTAATTCTAAAGCTGCAATAATAGAAATAGCTTTAGCTTCGCCAATTCCTTTAAATTTACACAAGTCTTGTACAGAAAGCTTTGCCAAACCGGCAAGGTTGTTTTGGTAGGTGTGTAAAATTCTTTTACTTAAACCTACAGCAGATTCCGTGGTAGAACCAGAGCCAATTAAAATGGCAATCAGCTCGGCATCAGACAAACTTCTACGCCCTAAAAAAAGCAGTTTTTCGCGTGGTCGGTCTTCTTCTGCCCAGGCCTTTATTGTTATTTTTTGTTCGTAAGGCAAACTCATAAAATAAATTTACACAAAAAAACGAACAAAAAAAGGCAGAACTCCGTTTGGAATTCTGCCTTTATAAATATTTTTTTTTCCCTATAAAGAGTTAGCGAACTTAGTCAGTTTTGACTTGTTGTTAGCTGCTTTATTTTTATGGATAACGTTTTTCTTAGCTAAACGATCTAACATAGACGTTACTTTAGGCAATAAAGCCAAAGCTTCGTCTTTACTAACAGCGCTACGTAGTCTCTTAATGAACGTTCTAGTAGTTTTTGCTTGGTATCTGTTACGTAAACGTTTAGTAGCGTTTGCTCTAATTCTTTTTAATGCTGATTTATGATTTGCCATTGTTAGCTTTTTATTCCTTTAAAACATTGCCTCTATTGAGGGTTGCAAATATACTGCTAATATTATTAAAAGCAAATTCAATTTTAAAAAAATATTCTTTAAAAAAAGTATTGATTATTAAATGCATACCTTAATTTTAAAGGATGAAATAAAGAGCCTTTACAGCTCACTCAAATTACGATTACAAACATTGCATTATAGCATCACAAAATCATATCATAATGAAAAACAAACATCTTATTCTTTTACTCATTATACCTTGTTTGTTACTTACCTCATCGTGGGGTTTCTTTGCACATCAAAGAATAAACCGACTGGCGATTTTTACTTTACCAAAAGATTTAATTGGCTTCTATAAGTCAAACATTAATTACATCACTGTACATGCCGTAGACCCTGATAAAAGACGATATGCTGATTCATTAGAAGCACCTCGACATTTTTTAGATGCAGACCATTATGGTGCAGAGCCTTTTAAAATTATCCCAAGAAATTGGAAAGAAGCCGCCGAGAAACTATCCGAAGACACTTTATACGCCTATGGAATTGTGCCCTGGCAAATTCAGCGTAGCTATTATAAACTCGTCAACGCCTTTAAAAATCGAGATTCTATTTTAATTTTAAAATACTCCGCAGATTTAGGCCACTATATTGCAGATGCCCATGTCCCATTACATACTTCAGAAAATTACAATGGTCAAATGACCAACCAAGTTGGTATTCATGGATTTTGGGAAAGCAGGCTACCAGAGCTTTTTGCTGATGATTACGATTATTTTGTTGGCAAAGCTGAATATATCGGCAATCCATTAAATAAAGCTTGGGAAATTGTAGAGCACACTTTCACTCTTCTAGACTCTACCCTTTCTATAGAAAAACGCCTTAGCAAAAGTTTTCCTAGCGACAGGAAGTACACTTTTAACGAGCGAAACCGAACGGTAATCAAAGAGTATTCTATTGAATACTCTAAAGCTTATCATGATGCCTTAAACGGAATGGTTGAAACCCAAATGCGAAGCTCTATATTAAGCGTAGGCAGTTTTTGGTATTCGGCTTGGGTTGATGCAGGTCAACCTGATATGAGAAATTTAACACGTACCGACCAAACTTTAAAAGAGAAGAAAGAAGTAGAGGAAGAAGAAAAGAAATTCCAGAAAGGGCAAATTATAGGAAGACCAGAAAATTAATTTTTCTATAACCTATTTTAAAATTCAACGTACAATAGCCTAACTATTAAGGAGGCAACGTTGAAAAAAATCTATTTTATTCTTTTATTGGCAATCACATTGTGTTTTAGCAACTATACTTTTGCACAAAAAATAAACATAGAAAGAAGCTCACACTTTTACGTCGGGCTTGATATTAAAATCGCCACACTTTTAACTGGAACCAGTATTAAGTCTTTAATGGGAATTAAAGCAGGTTACAATCAAAAAGTTTCAAATCAACTATTTGCTGGTCCACAACTAGAAGCTCTTTTTATACGATCTCCGTTAAATAAAGGTGCTAGAATCTCCTTATTTGCAGGGCCATCAGCTGAGCTCGAACTGAAAAGCTTAACTAAAATGGCGCAATTAAGTAACACAACTTCCTTTAGTAGCAGGTTAAGTTGGGTATTCCCCATCAACCCTAGTTCTAGTGAGCACACTTTTATGGACTGTATTTCAATTGGTGCTTCTTTTATTAATGATGACTTTTTAGGTTTCAACAAAAGTTCAATAGGGTTAAACCTCGACTTTCAACGTTATGACATTGGTTTTTATAATGGAAAAAGCCGGATGATAAACATTAATACCACCAGTACAACGAGTTTTTAATTTTGAAAGAGTGAAGGGTGAGATTTCTTTCTAACAAAAAAACCTAATCCTCTAGCAAGCTAAAAACCAACCAAAATCTACTGGCTAATAAAATTTTACGGCAAAAATAGACTTACAAATAGACGTAATGCTATATTTGCAATATCATGTCAAAAAATAACGAAGAAATTTTCAAAAATGTAATCTCACATGCTAAAGAATACGGTTTCGTGTTTCAGAGCAGTGAAATATATGATGGACTTAGTGCCGTTTACGATTACGGTCAGTTAGGTGCAGAACTTAAAAACAACATCAAAGCTTATTGGTGGAAATCCATGGTGCAAATGCATGAAAACATTGTTGGGATTGATTCCGCAATATTTATGCATCCCAAAGTATGGAAAGCAAGTGGTCATGTGGACGGTTTTAGCGACCCAATGATTGATAATAAGGATTCGCAAAAGCGTTACCGAGCAGATCAGTTATTAGAAGATAAAATTGAAGCTTATAAAAATGCAGGCGAAGCTGAAAAAGCGGAAAGCTTGCAAACAGACATGGATAATGCTTTAAAAGCAGAAGATTTACCACGTCTAAAAGAACTGATTGAAGAACATAAAATTGCTTGTGCAGTTTCTAAGTCTTGCAATTGGACAGATGTTCGTCAGTTTAACTTGATGTTTTCTACTCAGTTTGGTGCAATGGCAGAAGGTGCCGAAGAAGTTTACCTACGCCCAGAAACGGCGCAAGGAATCTTTGTTAACTTTTTGAATGTTCAAAAATCTGGAAGAATGAAAGTTCCTTTCGGGATAGCGCAGATTGGTAAAGCTTTTAGAAATGAAGTTATTGCTCGCCAGTTTATTATGCGTATGCGTGAGTTTGAACAAATGGAACTACAATTTTTTGTACGCCCCGGCACTGAAATGGAGTGGTACAAAAAATGGAAAGAGACCCGTTTAAAATGGCATTTAGCTTTGGGTACAGATCCTGCAAAATACCAGTATCACGACCACGCTAAACTAGCACATTATGCTAATGCAGCGGTAGATATCGAATATCAATTCCCTTTTGGGTTTAAAGAAGTAGAAGGTATACACTCTCGTACAGATTTCGATTTAAGCCAGCACCAAGAGTTTTCTAGAAAGAAAATGCAATATTTTGACCCAGAGGTAAACCCAGAAACTGGCAAACCTTTCGGTAATTATGTTCCATATGTAATTGAAACCTCTATTGGTTTAGATCGTATTTTCTTAGTGACCATGATGAATGCTTTTGAAGAGCAGGATTTAAGTACAGATGAAAAACAAGACTCACGTACATTATTAAAATTACATCCAGCTTTAGCGCCTTACAAAGCAGCGGTATTGCCATTAACTAAAAAAGATGGTTTGCCAGAAAAAGCTCGTGAAGTTATGGCTGCTTTAAAGCTAGACTTTAATATGGCTTACGATGAAAAAGACGCAATTGGAAAAAGATACCGCAGGCAAGATGCAATTGGAACACCTTATTGCATCACTATAGACTACGATACTTTAACTGACAACACCGTAACCATCCGTCATAGAGACAGCATGGAGCAAGAAAGAGTTGCCATTGCCGACCTCGGAAAAATAATTGGAGATTTGGTAAGTTGGAAAAACTTATTGAGCTAAAAAAAGCAACAAAAAAGCGAGCTCTTACCTATGGTAAGGGCTTTTTTTATGCTTTTTTAAAATAATCGAAACTTTAAAGCTCAAGGTGCGTAAAAATCAGGTACAAAACCACGAACTATGTATCGCTACAGAACTTTAATTCTTACCTTGCTTATCGGAACATTAGCTAACGTTTTAGCTGCATTTTGTTTTTCTCTTTTAGCAAAAACAATTCTTTTAGAGTTAAGCTTATTAGTTTTTTTCTTAGTCTTGTTTTCTAAACGAAAAGACAGAAAAGAAACGGTAAAACACGAAAGTAACAATCGTAATAATGTGAAAATTTATTTGTAGCAAAGCAATAAAACAACATTATCAGCGTATATTTAAAGACGTTCCTTAAAACCATTTTATAGATGACTTTATTTCAAATAGTTAAAACCACTCTGATTTCAGTTTTAAACAAAATTACTGGTTCCAATAAATCATCATATTCTCCGGAATATGTACGCTCTCAAAATCAACCTAACAACAAGGTTAATCAAATTTTAAATCGAGCAAAGACCTCTCAAAAACCATTATAAAATTTCATAATTTTATTTTAAATTACTTATCTCTTTAATTTAGAGATGTTTAATTAATGTCATGAAATAAATCCACTGGGTTACTTTTGCACAAAAAAGTAATAAAGTATAACAAGGGGATATTAATATGAAATCTATGAGAAACAGAAAATTCAAAATTTACTCGGCAAAAAGCTTAACAGCATTGGCTTTGTGCTTTATGTTTTTAAACTTGAGTTGGAAAACATCTACAAGTTCAACCAACAATCAAACAAATACTACTTTAAAAGATTCTACTACAGCTGCAGCAAAAATATCGTTCAGCAATTATATAAATACATTTTACGAAGAAACAAATCTAGGTGTAGCTGGTCTTGCCTTGCCTGTTTTCGAAAAAGCTATGACTGGCTTTATTAATATGAAAAATCAGCAACTTTTAAGTGATACTAAAAGTGTGCTTACTATTATTGACTTCACAAAGTCTAGCACTGTAAAAAGAATGTGGATTGTGGATTTAAAAAACAGAACCTTATTACTAAACACTTATGTTGCACACGGTCAAGGAAGTGGAGAAGATATGGCAACTAGTTTTTCAAACATACCAGAATCTCACCAAAGCAGTATAGGCTTTTATATCGCTAACGAAACTTATTTTGGTAAGCATGGTTTATCATTAAAACTAGATGGACAAGAAAAAGGTATAAACGATTTAGCTAGAGAAAGAGCAATTGTTTTACACGGTGCAAAATATGTAAGTGAAGACTTTATCAAGGATAATGGCCGTTTAGGTAGAAGTTATGGTTGTCCAGCAGTATCAAAAGAGTTAAATAACAAAGTGGTGGAATTGATTAAAGGTAAAACTTGTTTTTTCATCAATGGTAATAGTGACAACTATAAGTCAAGTCTTTTAGCAACAAACACTTTGAGTCAAAACTTTAGCGACTTCGCTTCTTTATAGTTTTAAAAATATTCATTTTACAAAGCTTTCCGTTTCGGGAAGCTTTTTTTGTTTTTTGGCTATATTGCATCACCTTTTAATAAGCATTATATATGAAACTAAAATTAGCTGTATTAAGCTTGGCATTTTTAATTCCTTTGTTAGGCTTTTCACAATCAAAATCTATAGAGTACCATTTAATTATTGGAACGTACACTAAAACTCAAAGTAATGGCCTTTTTGTTTATAAGTTTAATACTAAAACTGGGAAGCTAAGTTTCGAATCTAAAACAGAAGGCGTGGTAAACCCCTCCTATTTAGCAGTTAGTGCCGATAAAACTAAAGTTTATAGCGTTAGCGAAGCAGACGGAAATAAGAGTGGAATGAGTGCTTTTGATTTTGATGCCAAAACCGGAGTTTTGTCATTCATTAATTCGCAAGCAACTACTAGCCAAGGCCCTTGTCATGTTACCCTTTCAAAAGACGGGAAATATGCTTTTTCTGCTAACTATGGTGGCGGGAGCTTAAGCGTTTTCCCGATAAAAACAGATGGTAGCTTAGCTCCTGTAAGTCAATTAATACAGCATAGTGGACTTAGTATTAATAAAAAAAGACAATCTGCTCCACACGTTCACTCCACTAATTTTTCTCCGGACGGAAGTATTTTATACGCTGCCGATTTAGGGACTGATTTTGTGAATGCCTATAAATATAACGGCAATGAAAAACAGCCTTTACAAAAAGTAGAAGTTTCGGATGTAAAAATGGTGCCTGGCTACGGCCCTCGTCATTTCACCTTTAATAAAAAAGGTGACAGACTTTACGTAATTGCTGAAATGGAAGCTTATGTTTCTGTGTTTTCTTATAAAAACAATCAAGCAACCCTAATTGAAAATATTGAGATGAATGATGCCGGCTTTAAAGGTATTAACGGCGCTGCCGACATTCACCTATCAAACGACGGAAAGTTTTTATACGCCAGTAACAGAGGTTCTGCAAATGATATTGCTATTTTTAAAGTAGCGAAAAATGGTGGTCTGACTAAAATTGCAAATGTTAGCACCAAAGGTAAAGCACCTAGAAACTTTGCAATTGACCCTACAGATAATTTTTTATTAGTTGCTAATCAAGACACCAATGATATCTATGTTTTTAAAAGAGACGTAAAAACAGGTTTATTGACTTATACAGATGAGATGATTAATGTAGGGGCTCCGGTTTGTTTGAAGTTTGTGGGGGTGAAGTAAGAAGGAAGTATTGATTTTAAATTATTCAGTAAAACATATTCAAAACTGTAAACTCATCCTATACTAAAATAAATGGTCAGAAATTTGATGAGTATTTTATAAATTAAAATGAAATAAAATGGATAGCGCAGGTCTTAGTTTATTAATGATATTAGGTATTGTAGGTTTTCTTTGGCTACTGCCCATATTAATTATTCTTCTTTCCCGTAAAACTACCGGGGGCGAAAAAATAGCTTGGGTTTTAGCCGTTATTTTCATCTCTTGGTTTGCTTGGATTTTTTACTCATTACTCGCACCAATTAAAAAGAAAGGATGAGTAGGTGGACCAAAAACATCCATTTCATTCAAATAGCAATGTCTCAAAAAAATATTTCCCCAATCAAAGTCAAGTTAATGTATGTCTTTCTACTTACGGGCTTAATACTTTCATTCACCGCTTTAAATGCCCAAACTAAACAAGACAGCACCCAAACTTTAAAAGAAGTTACGGTAAAAGCTTACTTATCCGAAACTAAACTTTTCAATCTTCCGTCAACAGTTACTGTAATCGGCAAAAAGCAAATTGAGCAAAATCAAAGCACTTCTTTATTGCCAGTTTTAAACAGTGTTGCAGGTGTGAAAATGGAGGAGCGTTCTCCGGGAAGTTATCGTTTGTCTATACGCGGAAGCTTGTTAAGATCGCCATTTGGGGTGCGGAATGTAAAGGTTTATTTTGATGGTTTGCCCTTAACGGATGCCAGCGGAAACACTTATCTGAATTTAATTGATCAATCTGCAATTAATAACATGGAAGTGCTTAAAGGTCCGGATGGTAGTCTGTTTGGAGCAAATTCTGGTGGTGTATTGCTAATAAATTCGCAAGGAACAGAAGATGACATCGAGTTAAACGCTAATGCTGGCGGTTACGGTTTTTTTAGAGAAAATGTTCATCTGCAAAAAAATTACGAGAAATATCAATACAGCTTTCATCAAGCTTATCAATACGCAGATGGTTATCGAGACCATAGCATGATGAAAAGATCGTATTTTCAAACGCAGCAAAAACTTCAGTACAACCCAAAGGCAGAATTAAAATTTTCTGGCTTTTATAGCGATTTAGGATACCAGACTCCGGGCGGATTAACATTATCACAGTTGGAAGCAAATCCACGTCAGGCTAGACTGGCAACTAACTTTACTCCCAGCGCAGAAGAACAAAAAGCAGGCATTTACAATCAGACTTTTTTTGGTGGCCTAACGCATCAATACCAGTTCAACAAAAACTGGAAACATAGCATTTCTTTATCTGGCATGGACACCGATTTTGAGAACCCGTTTATTACCAATTATGAAAAAAGAGAGGAAGTAAGCTTAGCAGTCAGGACTTTTGTCAGCTATCAAAGTGACATAAACTCTAGCCTAAAATACAATTGGAACTTCGGTTACGAATACCAGCACACCAATTCAGAAATCAGAAATTATGATAATAATCAAGGAAAAATTGGAAGTATACAAGCCGCAGATTTGATTAAAAATGAGTCACAGTTTCTGTTTACTCGTTTGAAATTAGAATTAAGTAAAAGGTTAAGTACCGAGGTTTCCACCAGTTTAAACTTTGACAAATATGATTTTGAAGCCTTACCCGAATCACAAAATAGCAGTGCTTTTGGTACCGTAAAATTAAATCCTCAGCTAATGCCAAAGTTGGCTCTCTCCTATCTACTAGGAAAGCAAACCGTATTAAGAGGAATTATAAGTAGAGGCTATTCTACCCCAACAAAAGACGAAATAAGGGCTTCGGATGCTACCATCAACCCAAACCTTAAAGCAGAAAATGGCTGGAATTATGAATTGGGCTTAAGAACTAGAACCCCATTTGAACGAGTTCATTTAGATATTTCTACCTTCTATTATCGTCTAAATAATGCTATTGTCCGAAGAGTAGCGCCAAATGATCAAGACTTTTATATAAATGCCGGAGGTACCAATCAAAAAGGAGTAGAAATTGAACTGGACGCCAATCTTATAAGCACCGACAACTTTTTCAGAAAAATTGATTTGAGCACTGCTATAACTTTAAACAATTTTAAGTTTAGAAATTATGTTGTAGAAAGTGATAATTATAATGGAAATTTACTAACAGGAATTCCGAAAACGAGTTTTTCTACTAATATAGATTTTCTTTTCCAGAATGATTTCCGCCTAAACTTCCAGCATCTGTACAATGGAAAAACGTCTTTAAATGATGCTGAAACCATATTTTCAAAAAGCTATCACTTAATTAACGCTAACCTAAGCTGGCAGAAAAAAATCAACCGTTATCGCTTAACTTTCAATTTTGGAGCAAATAACGTTTTAAACACCAATTACAGTTTAGGAAATGATTTAAACGCTTTTGGTTCACGGTATTTTAACCCTGCTGCTAAAAGAAATTTTGTTGCCGGTATTGGCTTAAAAATATAACGACAAACAGGTTGACACAAAGAAAATGTTAATTTTCAATCACCTTGAGTACCAATAAGTTTACCTCACGCATCTAAAACCCATATTACTTAGACCAGAATCGTTAGAGCTTTTCATGCGTCTTGCTACCCGATATCCAGAGCAGTAACTATCATTACACATATAAGAGCCACCTCTTGCTACTTTTTTTGGTGTATATGGTTCATCTGGATCAAAACTATCTGCCGGCCCTTTTGGGTTCTTTACTCCATCTGGCTTATTTACCGTTTCATAATAATCGTTTCTGTACCAATCTGAGCACCACTCCCAAACATTGCCTGCCATATCATAAAGTTTATAGCCGTTAGGTGCAAATTGCTTTATAGGTGCTAAGTCTTTAAACCCATCTTTTCCAGAGTTTGCATTAGGAAATGCCCCGTCCCAAGAATTAGCTTTAGGGGTACCTATTGAAATATGTTCATTACCCCATGGATATATTTCATTTTTCTTTCCTCCTCTGGCGGCATACTCCCACTCAGCTTCGGTGGGTAAACGCTTACCTACCCATTTACAATATGCAAATGCATCATCCCAGCTTATATGTACTACGGGATAATCATCTTTTCCTTCAATATTACTTTTTGGACCTTCCGGGTGTTTCCAACTTGCGCCTTCCACCCAGCTCCACCATTGTGAGTAATTATTTAAGTCTACAGCATGATTTGGAGGAGTAAACACTAAAGAAGCTGCTACTAGCTGGCTTTCATCAGGTTTAGGTGTACCCGGAGGCAACTGTGTTTTCAACTGTTCCCAATCAGGTTTTTTCTCCGCAGTTGTTATGTATCCAGTGGCATCCACAAACTTTTTGAATTGCGCATTCGTAACTTCATGCTCATCCATATAAAAGCCATCAACAGTTACTTTATGTTTCGGGTATTCGTCTTTATCTGCCTGCTCATTATCCGCACCCATCATAAATGTCCCTCCCGGAATATAAACCATTCCTAATGTGGAAGTATCTCCATTGAATTTAATTTCAACCTGAGTAGTAGCTAAATTCCCAGTTGAAGCCGAGTTCGTAGTATTTTCTTGTGTTTTATTTTGGCCACAAGAGCTAATAACCAAAGATAGTCCGGCAACGGCCAGACTTTTAAAAAAGTAATTTCTCATTATCATCAATAATTAATCTTCCTCTAAAATTTCTTGTACACGCCCAACCTGCCCATCATCTAACATCACTTTTATTCCGCGGTGATGTTTTGGCGCACTGGTCAATAATCTTTTTACAATACCTTCTGTTAAAGTACCACTACGTTGGTCTTTTTTTAAAACGATATTTACCAACATACCGGGTTTTATATTTGCTCTTACTGTTCCGTCCATCATCAAATAATTAATCTTACACCACCTAATTCCTCAATTCTATAAGGGAACCTGTCTCCAGGCGAACCAACAAACATAAAGTTTGGAGGGATATCCCATTTATCTGAAAGTTCGTGAATTAAGTCGGGACCAAATTTAGCTTTCATCTTAACAAATTCAATATCTATTTCCGGATACATTCTATCCAACACACTAATATCAGACTCAAGGTTTTCAGGCACTATTTCACCATCTCTTAAAACAGTAACAATTTTTAATTTTTTAGTGTGTTCATTATTTCTAATATAGGTCATTACCTTATTTAGATTGGCTACATTATCCCCTTTGGTGAAAAACACAAACTCTTGCTCGTTTATTTTATTAATGCTTTTTTGCAATGCCTTACTAAGGTAAATTACACCACGACGAAGCGGAATCTCAAAGTCACTGTCTTCTATCGCTTTACGTACCGGATTAAATAAGTATTGAATGAAATTAATCAAGAATTTCAATAAGGTTGTACGGTTTAACATCACCACCAAAAACAACATTGTTGGAATAAGGTACTTCAAGAAAACCACAATATTTCTTGGTTGTTCAGGGTCTTCCGGAACAAATAAAATATTTCCTAGTATAGCACAAGAAACGGCGACAAATGCAAAAATCAAAGCTGTCCATTTTGCTTTTTCTGGTCGCGGTAAACGCCTACGTTTTACTTTAAGCAACATATTACCTATTACAAAAAGGCACATTACAGATAAAAACGAGAGTGCATAAACACCGGCAAGTAATTCTACCTTACCCTCTGTGATTAATAAAACTGATAAACAAAGTAAAAAGAAGAGAATAATAATACGATAAGAACTACCTTTTTTGTTTTTCTTCAAGAAAAAGTTAGGCATAATTCGATCTAAAGTAATACGCTCTAGTAAACCCGAAACACCAACAAAAGAAGTTAAAACAGCTCCACTTAATACCAATACTGCATCAATAGAAATAATAATTGCCAACCACTCTCCGCTACTTACTAAGCCAATTTGAGATAATAAAGCATTACTATGAAGCTTTATTTCAGGAATTGGCATTACACATATAGCCAGAAACGCAATTAAAGGATTAAGTACACTTACTACAATCCACATGTTACGTAAGGTTTTTGGAAAAACACCTCTTTTTTGTTCTTCTACAAAGTTAGATGAACTCTCAAATCCAGAAATCCCAAGCATAGAGGCTGCAAAACCAAAAAAGATGGCCATCCCAATACTTCCATACGTTAAGGGACGTTGCCAATTTGTATAAAGATTATCGAAACCGTTTATAAAAATATAAACCCCAATAGCTCCTATCAAAATAACCATTGTACTTAAATGGAACAAGAAAATACCGATAGCTACTTTTGCAGACTCGGTTATCCCGGATATGGTGAGGAAAGCAAAAATCAAAAGTATGCCTACTGTGGCCAATATAATTGGCAATGAAGGTATTAAGTGCGCTAAATAATGCATGGCTTCATTTGCAGAAATCACAGCCGTAGCCATATAAGAAAGCAAGGTTAAACAGGCTGCCATAGAAGCCAAAGACTTACTGGTGGTATTCAAAAGCGCATTATAAGCTCCTCCGTTTAAAGGCAACGCTCCTACAACTTCTCCATAAATTTTTCTGAAAGTAAAAAGTACTAAAGCAACAATTAAGAGTGTAATCCAAGCATATTGCCCTGCAAAACCAATTGCTAAAGCACACACGTAAAGTACAGAAGAGCTTATATCATTCCCAGAAATGGATGTGGAAGCAAGTTCTCCTAGTTTTTTTTCTTCTCTCATAAATTAATTATGAATATTTTTTTGATGTAAATTTAAGATTTATCTGAAGTTCTGATGACTACGGGTATTTCTTGTTGGCTTCCATAAAGCTTTAACTCCTTAATGTCTGAAGGTAAGCTGTAGCCCGCTGCAATCAATTCTTTTTTAACACGGTTAATTATCTCTCCTCTGGTCACCATTGCCGATTTTCTAAAATCTTTTGTATCGGCCCAAAATAACACTTTTAAATTGACAGTACTGGTTGCTAATTCGTTTTCAACTACAAAATTTTCATGCTCCATATCGGTAATCAAATCAGGGTGATGATCAAGCACCTCCTTAATCAATATCTTGGCGTTTGTAATATCATCTTCATAGGCAATACCCACAATAAATTCCAATCTAAAAAAGCCGTCCTCCGTATAATTGGTGACCGGTTTTGTTAAAACATCTGAGTTAGGAATGTAAACATCTTTGCCATCAAATGTTTTAATTTTAGTGTAGCGAATTTCAAGGGCTTTTACCTTACCGAAAACATCACTAATCATTACCGTATCATTTACATTAAATGGTCTACTAAATGCCAATATAAAACCGGCAATAAAGTTTTCACCGATATCTTTAAATGCAAAACCAAGTACAACAGCGGATGCGCCTGCAGCTGCTAGAATACCACCTGCTATTGCTCCAAAACCTCCAGCATATAAAGCCAGCATAATGATAAAAACAATAAAGATGACTTTTATGGCTTTAGTTAAGAACCTAGCAGTAAGAGGGTCTTTTGCTCTTTTCACCAGCTTAACTTGAATAATATTTGAAATAAGGTTGCTAATTAAGATTCCCAGGATAATAATAACAATAGCTGTAATTAGTTTGGGTAAAGAAAGAATAAAAGAATTCCAGTAATGAGCGACGGCTCCAGAAAACTCACTTACAAAAGTATTCATTTGAAATTTTGGTTTAAGCCTAAATTTAATAAAAAAGCTTGAGTTATAGTTAACGTCCAAATATTCGACCAAAAAAGAACATTAGGTCATTTTAGCTTTTAAATTTTTGTTATTAATTATTTCAGTCATAATAGACGCTGTTAAACTATTAAAAATGGTTAAATTACAGACAAAATTAAATGCTTTCTTTTATCTTTAGGCGATTTATAAAATCAGTCCTTTTTTGGGACATTTCAATTCAAACATCATAAAATAAAACACATGTCAAACTCATCAAAAATTATCTATACAAAAACAGACGAGGCTCCAATGTTAGCTACTTATTCATTTTTACCTATCGTACAGGCTTTTACGGCATCGGCAGGTATTGATGTAGAAACAAGGGACATCTCTTTAGCAGGAAGAATTTTAGCAAACTTTCCTGAGTTTTTGAAGGATGATCAAAAAATTGGAGATGCACTGGCAGAGTTAGGATCTTTGGCGAAACAACCAGAGGCTAACATCATCAAATTGCCTAACGTCTCTGCTTCTATTCCGCAGCTAAAAGAAGCAATTACTGAATTACAATCTCAAGGTTTTGCATTACCAAATTATCCGGAAAATGCACAAACAGAAGAAGAAAAAACCATCAAATCAAAATATTCAAAAGTATTGGGTTCTGCTGTAAACCCAGTTTTACGTGAAGGTAACTCGGACCGTAGAGCACCAAAAGCAGTAAAGAATTATGTAAAAGCTAACCCGCATTCAATGGGCGCATGGTCTTCAGACTCTAAAACAGAAGTTGCCAGCATGAGCGAAGGTGATTTTTACGGTTCTGAAAAATCTACTACTGTAGCAAACGATTCTCAATTTAAAATAGAGTTTGTTGGTGCTAATGGAACTATTACAGAATTAAAAGGTTTAGCTAACTTAAAAGCAGGAGAAGTAATTGACAGTTCGGTATTAAGTCTTTCTAAATTGAAAACTTTTGTTGCTGAAGCGATCAAAGAAGCTAAAGCGAGTGGTGTTTTACTTTCTGCCCACTTAAAAGCTACCATGATGAAGGTTTCAGATCCTTTAATTTTTGGAGCAATTGTAGAAGTTTACTTTGCGGATGTTTTTGCAAAATACGCGGAGCTTTTTAAAACTTTAGGCGTTGATACCAGTAATGGATTAGGCGATGTTTATTCAAAAATTGCTGGCAAACCAGAAGAAGCCGAAGTTAAAGCAGCAATAGATGCAGCAATTGCAAACGGACCAGCTTTAGCAATGGTAAACTCTGATAAAGGGATCACCAATTTACACGTTCCTTCTGATGTAATTGTAGATGCTTCAATGCCTGCAATGATCCGTACTTCGGGCCAAATGTGGAATAAAGAAGGTAAACCACAAGATACTTTAGCTATCATTCCTGATAGATGCTATGCTGGTGTTTATACAGCTACTATAGAAGACTGTAAGAAAAATGGCGCATTAGACCCAACGACTATTGGTTCAGTACCAAACGTAGGCTTAATGGCTCAAAAAGCAGAAGAGTATGGTTCTCATGATAAAACTTTCCAAGCTTCAGCTAGTGGAAACATCCGCGTGAGCGATGCTTCTGGAAACGTGTTTTTTGAACAGCCGGTAGAAAAAGGAGATATTTTCCGTATGTGCCAAGCCAAGGACGCTCCTATTCAAGACTGGGTTAAATTAGCGGTTAACAGAGCTCGTTTATCTAATACTCCTGCGGTTTTCTGGTTAGATGAAAACAGAGCACATGATAGAGAAATCATTAAAAAAGTAAATAAATATTTGCCAACGTTTGATACAAAAGGATTAGACATTCGTATTCTTTCTCCAATTGAAGCCACTAAATTCACTTTAGAGCGTATCCGTAAAGGTGAAGACACCATTTCTGTAACGGGTAATGTATTACGTGATTACTTAACAGATTTATTCCCAATTTTAGAATTAGGTACATCTGCAAAAATGTTATCTATTGTACCTTTAATGAATGGCGGTGGTTTATTTGAAACTGGCGCTGGTGGTTCTGCACCTAAACACATAGAACAATTTGTTAAAGAAGGTTATTTACGTTGGGATTCATTAGGTGAGTTCTTAGCATTACAAGCTTCTTTAGAGCATTTATCACAAACTCAAAACAATCCAAAAGCACAAGTACTAGCTGATGCTTTAGATGAGGCTAATGCAAAGTTCTTAGCAGAAGACAAATCTCCAGGCAGAAAATTAGGTACAATTGATAACCGTGGTTCTCACTTCTACTTAGCTTTATATTGGGCTGAGGCTTTAGCTACACAAACAAAAGATGCAGACTTAAAAGCTAGGTTTGCACCATTGGCCAAAGCATTATCAGAAAATGAGACAAAAATCACTGAAGAATTGATTGCTTCACAAGGTAAAGCACAAGAAATTGGTGGTTACTATAATCCTAATGATGATTTAGCTTCGAAAGCGATGCGTCCAAGTGCTACTTTAAACAATGCTTTAGCAAGTTTATAGCCTTTATATTTTGTTCTCTTCATGCTGAAGTTTAGCAGTGGGAAATAGATTTGAAAACGGTATTAAGCAAAAGCTTAATACCGTTTTTTTTTATAAAACTGTTTTTCCACTCTATTGTTTAGCCCTGAACCTTGAGCTTAATGTTCCATAAATAAATCTCAGCTCATAAGTTCAAAAATACTGGCATGTTTCTAGCTCTTTAAAAGATATTATTGGCATAATCATGGTTAATAAATTATTAAAACTTTAGTATCATGGAAAATAACTCAAAAAACAGTAACGAAAGCTTCAGAAGAAATGGTGAATCAAACCTAAACGATAATGAGGCTAGAAATTTAAAGTACAACGAGGAAGAAAACAGCTATGAATTAGATGTAGAATCTGATAATCCAGACTATAAACATCCTGACCCTTATGACACCGCTGCTGATAACGGTGAAGATATGGACTCTGATTATGACGAGGCAAATCCATACGTAGGAGATGAGTACGAAAAAGACCATACTTTAAAAGATGATCTAAATAAATTGGGAATGCATCAAACAGATGCTGAACATTTAAAAATAAGTCGTAAGGATGAGAAAAACAGTCATGTACCAGAAGATGACCGAGATGATTTGGATGCGGAAGGTTATCCGAAGAAAAAATAATAACAGCGATTATTAAAAAAGGCTTTGAAAATTAATTTTCCAAAGCCTTTTTTATGCTTTTCTATGATTTAAAACTGATATTTTACTCCAGTCAATTCTTCTGATAAGTCCCAAAAACGGCTAGCGTTTTGTTTGTTTTTAGATGATGTATTAGAATCAACAATTTTAGCTTCTCCTCTCCACTCATTAAAACCATCGGGTCCGATATACTCGCCACCTATTAAATTAGGCGATAGTGCAGCATACAAAATAGGTTTAGCACCATCTTCTGCAGGTTGCCCCATAATTGGACTTAACAATTTCATAAACCAAGGCATAGAACTGAAAAGATTGGTATTTGAAATACCTGGATGCGCCGCAACCGAAATGGTCGAATATCCAGAAACTTTCAACCTGCGTTCCAGCTCATAAGCAAACATTAAACAGGCAAACTTACTTTGTCCGTAAGCTTTCCGTTTATCATATCCATCTTCAAAATTGACATCGTCAAACCTAATATCAGACCACCTATGCGCTAGGCTGCTCAAGCTTACCACTCTTGAGTTTGGTGTATGCTTTAATAAGGGTAATAAATAACCTGTCAATGCAAAGTGGCCTAAATAGTTTGTGGCTAGCTGACCTTCGAAACCATCTTCTGTTTTTTCATAAGGAGTCATCATTATCCCTGCATTATTAATCAACAAGTCTAAACGATGATAATTTTCTTTAACTATATCGGCGAAAGCCAAAACAGATTTTTGTTTACTTAAATCAAGTTCTAAAACGTCAACTACTGCATCTTGAGCATGCTTTAGAACTTCATTCTTCGCTACTTCTCCCTTTTCTAAGTTCCTACAGGCCATTACAACCCTATAATCAAGCTTTGCTAGGCGTTTACTCACTTCTAGTCCCAAACCTGCATTTGCTCCGGTAATAATGGCTATTTTTTGCGTCATGATATTTTTATTAAATAAAGATTAATTAAAATCTTTGTTCAATAACCGCTCCAAGTCTGTAAAACTGATGTTCATTTTTACACGCCCCTGTTGTGCGTACGATATTTCTCCGGTTTCTTCCGACACAATTAAAGCAGTAGCATCGCTTGATTCGGTAACACCGATTCCGGCCCTATGACGTAAACCAAACTGCGGAGGCAATTGGTCATTTTCTGTTAATGGCAAAATACAACTAGCAGATTTGATCATGTTTTCTGATATAACTACTGCTCCATCATGCAGTGGGCTATGCTTTTGAAAAATACTTTCTAATAAACGTTTGGATATTTTACCGTCAATCATTTCACCACTATTTGCAAAAGCATCCTGATCAAAGTACTTAGCGAAAACAATCAATGCCCCTGTACGGGATTTTTTCATGGTTTTACAAGCATCGATAATTGGCTTTATCTTCGCCATGTTATTTTTCTCGAGTTCTTCTTTTCTGAAAATATACTTTAACCAAGTACGGTTTCTTAGAGATATGTTTTTTCCAATGGTCAATAAAAACCTCCGGATTTCTTGCTGAAAAACAACAATCAATGCGATAAACCCAACACTCACAAAGCTGCCCAAAATGCCAGAAAGCAGTTTCATATCTAAAGCCTCTGTTAAAAAGTAGAGGATATAAATCAGAATAAAGCCTAGAAAAATATTTACCGCAATGGTGCCTCTAATTAAATTATAGATGTAATAAATGATAATGGCAACCAAAATCATGTCTATCACATCTAAAGCACTTAGCTTTAAAAAGCTGAAATCTAAAAAGTCCATCGCAATGATTTATTATATGTTATTTCTTAATTTTTTAAAGATAGTAATACATTCTTTAGCTTGGCTAACATCATGCACCCTTAAAATACTTGCTCCGTTTTGTAAAGCAATTGTGTTTAAAACAGTAGTGCCGTTTAAAGCATCATCTGCAACAACATCTAATACTTTCCATATCATTGATTTACGAGACAAACCTGCCAAAACAGGGCAACCAAGTATTTTTAACCGTTGCAGTTGATTAAGCAGTTGATAGTTTTGGTCAATATCTTTAGCAAAGCCAAAACCTGGGTCAACAATAATATCTTTTACCCCGTAAGCTTTCAATTGATTTATCTGTTCAGAAAGATGGCTTACTATTTCCTGCACCATGTTTTCATATTGGTTGAGCTTGGTCATGGTTTTTGGGGTGCCTTTTAAATGCATCAAAATATAAGGCACATTTAACTTTGCAACGGTTTCAAACATTTTATCGTCAAGCGTACCTCCAGAAACATCATTGATGATATGCGCTCCTTCATTTATTGCCTTTTCGGCGATACTTGCTCTAAAGGTATCCACAGATAAAATAGCTTTCGGAAATTCTCTTTTTAAGTTACGGATGGCTGGCAACAAACGTTCTGCCTCATCATCAACAGAAATATCATCTGCACCCGGGCGAGTTGAATAAGCACCTAAATCTAAGAAATCGGCACCGTCTGCAAGCATTTTCTCGGCAACAGCCAAAACCTCCTTGTCTGATTGGGTTCTACTTCCTTGATAAAAAGAATCAGGAGTTAGGTTTAAAATCCCCATCACTTTTGGTTCGGTCAAATCAATTAATTGCCCACCAATGTTGAGTGTGTGCTTTGTCTGAAAAAATGTATCTTTATCCGTCATTTACAGAACAAATAAGGCATATTTTCATCATTTAACCAAACATTTACAACATTTTGGCAAATAATACTTCCGCAGAATTCGACGCTATTATAAAAATATGCAGAGATCTTTTCATTAAAAAAACAAGAGATTATGGAACTGCTTGGCGCATTTTACGACCATCATCTATCACCGATCAAATTTTTATTAAGGCACAAAGGATTAGAACCTTAGAAGATAAAAAAGTAAGTAAAGTTGGTGAGGATATTATAGGCGAATACATTGGAATTATTAATTATTGCGTAATCGCGATGATGCAATTAGAGCTAAAGGCTGATGCCCCACAAGAGCTAAACGCAGAAGATGTTGCAGTAAGTTTTGATGCTAAAGTAAACGAAACTAAAGAATTAATGTTTGCAAAAAACCACGATTACGGCGAAGTATGGCGTGATATGCGTGTGAGCTCTTTAACAGATTTAATTTTGATGAAGATTTTACGCGTTAAACAAATTGAAGACAATGACGGTAAAACTTTAGCTTCTGAAGGTGTAAAAGCAAACTATCAGGATATGATTAATTATTCGGTTTTTGCTTTGATTAAACTAGGCGTATCGTAAAATATGACAACAGAAAAGAAAAACATCGCATTAACCATTGTAAAAGTATTTGTTGGTGCGCTTTTTATATTTAGTGGCCTAATAAAACTTAACGATCCACTAGGTTTTTCGAACAAGCTGGGAGAGTATTTTGAGGTATTTCATTTAACTTTTCTCAACCCGTTTGCTGTATTTTTTTCTATCACTTTATGTGCTTTAGAGGTTATATTAGGTCTGTTTTTATTAACCGGCTACTATGCTAAAAAAGTAATATGGGGTTTACTTTTACTCATTGTATTTTTCACCTTTTTAACTTTTTATTCCGCATTTTTTGATGTGGTAAAAAGTTGTGGTTGTTTTGGCGATGCCATTCCACTAACTCCTTGGCAATCCTTTTTTAAGGATTTGGTGTTATTAGTAATGATAGCCGTCTTATTCATTAACAGAGAAAAACTACTTAACACTTCTACAAAACATACCTTACGTAAGGTTTGGAGTTTTATATTTATTGCTCTGCCTATCTCATTTGGTTTATATACCTATACTTTTTTGCCCATTATAGATTTTTTACCTTATAAAATTGGTGCAAACATTCCAGAGTCTATGAAGATTCCGGAAGGCGCAAAGCAAAACGAGTATGAGATTATTTATACTCTAAAAAACAAGAAAACAGGCGAAAGCAAAGAAATGACCGATAAGGAGTATCTGGCGACAAAAATTTACGAAGACACTAACTGGGAGCTAGTTTCCTCATCAGACCCTGTTTTGGTAAAAGAAGGTTACCAACCTAAGATTAAAGATTTAAACGTTTATGACTCACAAGGTGTAAATTATACTTCCGAAATTTTTGAGAATCCTTATTATAATCTAGTTGCTGTTGCGTGGAATTTAGATAAAACTCAAGAAAAAGCTTTAGGAGACATTAATGCACTTGCCATAAATGCGGTTCAGAACTTTAATATACGTTCAGTACTTTTGACATCCAACTCCGCCCAAGATGCCACTAAAATTGAGAAAAAGCTCACTTTACTTACCGAGATTTTTTACGCTGATGCTGTTCCTTTAAAAAGTATGGTAAGGTCAAATCCTGGGTTAATGCTATTAAAAGACGGGGTAGTTATTGATAAATGGCCAGCCTCTGCCCTACCTACTTATAATTATTTATCAGAAAAATACTTCAATAAATTAAATGATTAAGTTTATCCTCCAAAAACTAGCTTATGGCTTCGCAGTTTTGCTAGGCGTGGTAGTGGTGGTGTTTTTTTTATTCAACATTTTACCGGCAGACCCCGCTCGGATGACTCAAGGTCAACGTTCTGATGTACAATCTCTGGAAGCTGTTCGTAAAGAGTTCGGGCTAGATAAACCAATTCCCGTTCAGTTTTTATATTATATCAATGATTTATCACCCTTAGCTGTACACCCTTCGAGTTCATCGGCGCAAGCTAAATACCATTATTTAAAGTTTTTTAACGTTGGTAATGATAACGCCTTAGTATTAAAGATGCCGTATTTGCGTCGCTCTTATCAAACCAAAAGAGACGTTACCAGTATTTTAGCAGAAACAGTCCCCAATACAATGATTCTCGCATTTACTGCAATGCTTTTCGCTACCATTATCGGGATTGCTTTAGGTGTATTAGCGGCAGTTTATAAAGACACTTGGATAGACCAAACTGCAATTGCCGGTTCCATTTTAGGGATTTCTGCGCCATCTTTTTTTGCAGGAATTATCATCGCCTGGCTTTTCGGTTTCGTTTTAAGTGATTATACCGGACTAAATATGTCGGGAAGTTTATATGATTATGACCCATTTAAAGGCGAAGTAATTGTATGGAAAAACTTGATTTTACCGATGATTACGCTCGGTTTACGCCCACTAGCCATTATTATGCAATTGACACGCAGTGCCATGTTAGATGTATTAAGGCAAGATTATATGCGCACAGCAAAAGCAAAAGGATTAGATAAAAAGAGGATTATATTAAAACACGCCTTACCTAATGCTTTAAATCCTGTAGTAACTGCCGTTTCGGGTTGGTTTGCTTCTTTATTGGCAGGTTCTTTTTTTGTAGAGTATATTTTTGGTTATAACGGGTTAGGCAAAGCCACCGTTGATGCTTTAGAACTAGCAGATTTACCCGTAATAATGGGTTCTATTCTATTTATTGCTTTTATATTTATCATTATTAATATTTTGGCGGATTTACTTTACGCCACTTTAGACCCTCGCGTAAAAATTTAAAATTCAGCATGTCAACAGAAATTGTAAACAAAAGTATTCCTTCCAAAAAAATATTTTTAATCGGCTTTATGGGCTGTGGCAAAAGTAAACTAGGTAAAACTGTAGCTAATAAACTAGAATTGCCTTTTTTAGATTTAGATGATTTAGTGGAAGCTAAAAACCAAATGAGCATTCCAGAAATTTTCGCTGCTTTTGGCGAGCAAGGGTTTAGAGAAAGGGAAAAGCAAACTTTACAAGAGGCTGCCATTGCAAACGATGCAATTATTGCAACTGGTGGGGGTGCACCTTGTTTTTTTGATAATATGGCGTGGATGAACAAAAACGGTGTGACTGTTTTTATTGATACCCCGGTTAAAGTGTTGGCAGACCGTTTAATAAATGCTAGGGTTGAACGCCCCCTGCTTAAAGGAAAGTCTCACGAAGAACTGATTGACTTTATTGAGGTGAAGTTAGCAGAAAGACGACCATTTTACAGTCAGGCACAAGTGATTTTGAAGGGAATGGATTTAAGTGCTGAGGATTTGATTGAAGAGTTGCAAAATTTGAATTAATGATTTTGATTAACCTTTTTAAACAATTATCCGTCATTTCAATTATAAACCTTAATTTTCAAACTTCGATTTTAAAAACATGATGAAAAAAATATTAGTAACCGGTAGTAACGGATTATTAGGTCAAAAATTAACCGAAAGAATTTTAGCTAAAAATGATTTTGAGTTGGTGGCAACCGGTAAAGGAGCTAATCGCTTCCCGGTAAAAAAAGGTTACACTTATGAAGAAATGGACATCTTAGATGCCAAAAGTATTGATAATGTAATCGGAAAATTTTTGCCAGATGTAGTTATAAACACTGCCGCTATGACCAATGTTGATACTTGCGAAACAGAAAAAGAAGCTTGTTGGGCATTAAATGTTACCGCAGTTGACTACCTTATACAATCATGCAAAAATCATAACGCACAGTTAGTTCACCTATCTACTGATTTTATTTTCGATGGTTTAGCAGGACCTTATAAGGAAGATGCACCACCTTCTCCTGTTTCCTTTTACGGAGAGTCAAAATTAGCTGCCGAGCTTCTACTTCAAAAATCTGATATTAAATGGACTATTCTACGAACCATTATAGTTTACGGAATTGTAAGTGATATGAGCCGAAGCAATATTGTTTTATGGGCAAAAGGAGCTTTAGAAAAAGGCAATCCAATAAACGTAGTTAACGACCAATGGAGAATGCCAACGCTTGCAGAAGATTTAGCAGACATTTGTTTATTAGCAGCAGAAAAAGAAGCGCAAGGCGTTTTCAATGCGTCTGGAAAAGATATGATGAGCATTATTGAGCTGGTAAACGAAGTTGCTGATTATTATAAATTAGATAAAAGCTTAATTAACCCTATTAGTTCTGCATCTTTAAACCAAGCGGCCAAACGTCCAGTAAAAACTGGTTTTATATTAGATAAATCTATCAAAGAACTAGGCTACCAGCCACATTCGTTTAAAGAAGGTATTGCTATTATGGAAAAGCAAGTGAATTTACTTAAATCTGACGCTTAAAAAATTGCTTTAAAATACATTTGTTGTAATCATTAAAAATTTAAAACTTAAAAAAATGTCATTAAAAACAGGAGATCAAGCACCGGATTTTACCTTATACAGTTCGGATTTAAAAGAAGTTAGTTTAAAAGACTTTGCAGGCAAAAAAGTAATTATCCACTTTTTCCCTTTAGCATTTACAGGCGTTTGTACTACTCAGCTTTGTACTATGCGAGATAATTTTGGTTTTTACGAAGGTTTAGGTGCGCAAGTACTTGGAATCTCTATCGATTCACCTTTTGTATTGGCAAAATACAAGGAAGAGAACAACTACCAATTTCCACTATTGTCAGACTTCAATAAAGAGGCTTCACAAGCTTTCGGAGCATTTTACGATGAATTTAAGTTTAACTTAAAAGGTGTTGCAAAAAGATCTGCTTTTGTTATTGATGAAAATCAAAAAATTATTTATGCAGAAGTGCTAGAAAATGCAGGAGAACTTCCTAACTTCAAAGCAATTGACGATATTGTAAAATAACCCTAAAACAGATTATATGGATCCATCATTCAGTATTATTTTCATCATTATTGGAAGCGTAATTGCGCTCTTTTTCTTGTTTTACATTTTACCAGTCAACCTTTGGTTTACAGCACAGTTATCTGGCGTAAAAGTAAATCTTTTGAACCTCGCATTAATGAGGTTAAGAAGAGTTCCACCATCATTAGTGGTAAACGCAATGATTACTTCTACAAAAGCCGGCTTAAACCTCACGTCAAATGATATTGAAACGCATTATTTGGCTGGTGGACACGTTAACAATGTGATTAAGTCTTTAATTTCTGCCGATAAGGCAAATATTCCTTTAGATTTTAAACTGGCAACAGCGATAGATTTAGCCGGAAGAGATGTTTTTGAAGCAGTACAACTATCGGTAAACCCGAGAGTAATTAACACCCCACCTGTTGCTGCAGTAGCAAAAGATGGTATTCAGTTGATTGCAAAAGCTAGAGTTACGGTTAGAGCAAACATTAACCAGTTAGTGGGTGGTGCTGGTGAAGAAACCATTTTAGCCCGTGTGGGTGAAGGTATTGTAACCACTATTGGTTCTGCGGTTAGCCATAAAGAGGTTTTAGAAAACCCCGATAAAATATCTAAAGTAGTTTTAAGTAAAGGACTAGATTCTGGAACAGCTTTCGAGATTTTATCCATTGACATTGCGGATATTGACATAGGTGATAATATTGGTGCAAAACTACAAACAGATCAGGCTGAAGCCGATTTAAAAGTAGCTAATGCAAAAGCAGAAGAGCGTAGAGCATTTGCCGTTGCTTTCGAGCAAGAGATGATTGCAAAAGCACAAGATGCAAGAGCAAAAGTTATTGAAGCGGAAGCACAAATTCCTTTAGCTATGGCTGAAGCTTTTAGAAGTGGAAACTTAGGTATTATGGATTATTATAAAATGCAGAACATCCAAGCAGATACGGATATGAGAGAGTCGATCTCGAAGCCAAAAGATCAAAAATAATTTAAATCTGGAAGCAAAAGCTTCCTTATACTAATTATAAATCAAACAGCGTAAATTTTTTTACGCTGTTTTTTTGTTTAAAATTGTCTTATTCTTACAATTGGCTTCGTTTTTGACCGTTAGCTAAACAGATTTATTATCGAATCTTTTAAAATTTATAAAATGAAAAAATCAATCTTATCTACTTTTTCTATTTGCCTAGCACTATTTATTTTTGCTTCTTGCTCTTCTAAAACAGCTAAAACATCAAATTACAATGTATCAAAATCAACCGTTTCTGGCACTTGGACTGTTTCTGACGTAAGTTTAGAAGGTTTCCCGAGTGATTATCAAATCACAAATGCCTTTGGTATGGCGCCTTACAAAGCTTTTGTAGGTAGCACTTGGAAACTTTATGGCGGAAATAGTGGTTACATTGCGTTAACTAATGGGGTTACTCAAAACATCTATTGGTCGGTATTAAATGATGGCGTTACACCAATATTCCAGTTTAAAAAAGTTGATGCAGGCGAAAAAGCAAAAAACATAGTAGAAGGTTACAGAATGAGTATCGATGTGGCTACTAAAAGCTCACTTACAATAAGCTCACCTTTTCAATTACTAAACGGAAATACAGCAAGAATTGTTTATACATTAAATGCTCAATAAAATATAAAATTCAAAACAAAGACTTACAGTTGGGGTTTAAAATCAGCAAATCGTAAGTCTTTTTTCACCCCTTCTTTACAACCCCTTCATCTTTTCCAATATAACACCTCCTTTAGCACCTACTTTTTTATTATTTATAACGTTTTTATACTTATTTGCTCTTAAATCGAAAGCAATAATGGATAATAACAAAAACACCTATCCTTTCTTTATATAATTAAAACATCAACTTTCTTGAATGCTTAATACTTAGTTTAAACTAAATTAACAGCTAATTTACTCATAGTTAACATGACTAACTTACTTTTGACACAAGGTTAAAGAGTCAAAAAAACAAAAAGTTAAGTGCTTAAATCTTGATAATCATAAATAACTTTCCTAATTTTAGTCAAAATGGAAGAGATTTCTCACAAAACAATCAGTAAGTTAGTTGATGGCGATTCCAATGCGTTTAAAGAAATTTACCATACTTATTCCTCTGCTATTTTCAAAATCGCTAAATGTATTTTAAAAAATGAAAGCTGGGCAGAAGAGATTGTACAAGAGACGTTTTTAAAATTGTGGTCTAGTAAGGAAACAGTAAAAAAAGACCAACCTCTTTGGCCTTTTGTATATGTAACAGCTAAAAACTTATGTTTTAATAAAATAAGAAGCATAAAACAAGACCAAAAAGCAATGGCAGAGCTTTTCTTAGCTACTGAAACCTCTAAAATTGACGAAACTTATAGTTTAAATGAAATTAAATCAATTTTAAACGAAAGTGTAGGTAAGCTTACTTCGCAACAAAAAACGATATGGAAGTTAAGTCGCGAAGAAGGTTACAGTCACAAAGAAATTGCCGACAAGCTAAATATATCTAACAATACCGTAAAAAATCACTTGGTACTAGCTTTAAAATCTTTACGCATAGATTTTATAGATGCGGACTACCTAAGTCTGAAAAAATAAAGCCGTTTATTCCCGCTTCACCCTCCTTTTTACTTTTTATTTCAAAAAAATCAAAATATAACTAGTCCTATTGGTGGAGTTGTGTGTACTTATAGTATAAAACATGTCCAGTGGATAAAGAAAATTACAAAAAACTATTTCAAAAACATTTAAACAACGATCTTTCAAAAGAGGAGTTGTTGCAGTTTATAGATCAATCTGAGCTTAATAAAGATTTATTCATGGAAGAGATGGATAGCTTAGATATTGATAGTTTAAATGGCGAGTTTAAAGAAAATGAACTTTTCGACAAATTAGTAAACAGTCCCGCTTTTAAATCAGAAGATGATGTAAAAATCAAAAAAATATGGCTACCGAAATTATTAAAAATAGCAGCGATGCTCTTAACATTCGGTTCACTTTCCTTAATCAGCTATTACTATATATATAATGGTAAAGCCACTAAAAATATAGTTGCTAATAGCTCTCCTAAAAACAACATCCTATTATCCGGAAAGAATTCCGTCACCATACAACTTACAAACGGAGAAAAAATACTGATTGACGAAGCTGATTTCTCTGATAAAATAGCAAAAGATGGTATCGTTTTAACCAAAGACGAGGATGGGGCAATATTATTTAAAATATCAGATACTTATGTTGCTTCTAAAAATTCAGGATTTCATACATTTTCTACTCCTAAAGGAGAGAGTTTTGCTTTTATATTGCCCGACGGGTCTAAAATTTGGCTAAACTCAAGTACTCAACTAAAAATTCCTGCAAACTTTAATACTAATAGCAGGGATGTGTTTTTGGAAGGTGAAGCTTATTTTGATGTAGCACACAACGCAAATAAGCCCTTTAAAATCCATAGTGGGAATGATGTTGTAAAAGTACTAGGTACTGCTTTTAATATTAAAGCATACCATAATGATAGCTATATCTACACCACCTTATTACGCGGTTCTGTTCAGTTAACTACAGCAAACAACGATACTAAACTTGTGCCAGGAGAACAGGCTAAAACAAATAACAAAACGGGTGCTCTAAGTAAAAAACACATTGATACTGAACAAGTTATTGGTTGGAAAAACGGTTATTTTAAGTTTGCAGACCAACCTATTAGTAGCATACTTGAAGAACTAAAACGCTGGTATGACATCGAATCGATAGAGTACCAAACAACTAATAAAGAAAGGTTTACAGCCAGTATAAAGCGCACACGTAGCTTGGCTGATGTTTTAAATAAAATAGAAAAAGTATCACGCTTAAAGTTTAAAATCGAAGAAGGGAGGGTGATAGTGGTAGAATAGCAAACTAAAAAATGAGAGCGCTACCAACGCTCTCACCAATAAAATTTGATCCAAACAAACACGAATAAACCAAACTAATCAAATGTATAAAATTTTATGTAGTTACCATCTTGGTAAGCAACAGTTGTTTACCAAAAAAACCATTCTGTATATGAAGTTGTTAACAACCCTCATGTTCGGAGTTTTAATGCAAGTTAACGCTGCCAGTTTCGGACAAAAAGTTTCTATGAATGTAGAAAATGCAAGCCTTATCCAAGTGCTTACTCAAATACAGAAACAAACCAATTATGACTTTATTTACAACTCTTCGCTTATAAAAAGTCAAAAAATATTAAACTATAAAGCAGAAGACAAAGACCTCACCACTGTACTTAATGAGATATTAACGCCACGTGGTTTAACCTTTGTAATTGAAGATAGAACTGTTTTTATAAAGACAAAATCACTTAAAACTACTACTATAATTAAACAGGGACCAATTTCTGGAGTAGTAAAAGACGAACAGAATATACCTATTCCCGGGGCAGTAGTTTCAATTGCAGGCTCTAAATCTGCAACCGTAACAGATTTCAACGGAAATTTTAAGTTACTAAGTACAACTGAAGAAGGTTTATTAAGTGTTTCAGCTTTAGGCTATCAGCTTGTTGAAGTTCCTTTTAAAACAGGACAAAACCTTGAAGTTGTTTTAAAAGTAGAGAAAAAAATTCTGGATGAAATTGTAGTGGTTGGTTATGGCACTCAAAAAAGAGCCGATTTAACAGGAGCAGTGACACAAGTAAACGCAGAAGATATCGCTCTTAGACCAGATGCAAATATCGCAGGAACATTGCAAGGTTTAATGCCGGGATTAAACATTCAAATCAACAACGGAGATCCAACCTCAAATCCTGAGCTTAATGTCCGTGGATTTAACTCTATTAACGGAGGTAGCCCATTGATTTTAATTGATGGAATTGAAGGGAGTATTAGCCGTGTAAACCCTAATGATGTGGAGAGTGTTACCGTATTAAAGGATGCTGCATCTTCAGCAATCTACGGCGCTAGAGGTTCTTTTGGAGTAATTTTAGTTACTACAAAAAAAGGTAAAGCAGGGGAAATGAAAGTTAACTATACCAATAACTTTGCATTTACTACCCCTACAACACGTACTGATTTTGTATCGGATCCATATATATACGGAAAAACAGTCGACGCTGCAATCTATGGCTATAACGGAACAACTTACACTGGCTATAATGAACTAGACTACGAAGCCATAAAGATGGTTGCTAATGGAGAAATAGAACCTTTTAAAGAACTACAATCTAACGGAACATACAAGTTCTTTAGCAAGACTAATTGGTATGATTATATGTTCAAAGAGTTTCAACCATCAAACTTCCACAATGTTTCTATATCTGGTGGTAGTGATAAACTAAAAGGATACCTATCTGGAAGAGTATTTAACCGTGAAACCATCAATAACATTGGTGATGATGCTGATGTTGAAAGATATAATTTAAAAGCTAATTTGGTATTTAACCCGAACCCTTGGTTAGAAATAAGTAACAATATCCAATTTATTGACGAAAAAGATAAAGAATACGGAGGATACAGAGGTGGTTACGGTGGCATATGGAGTACCACTACTTGGTATAACCTTTTCCCTTTTAACCCGAACTTTGTTGACGGAATACCTACTGATATTGGAACTGGTTCTGGTGGACAAGGTGGAGCTGCCGCTATGGAAGCTAAAAATAACTTTAGGGTATTTACTACAGAAGAACTTACAAACACTTTTAGGGTAAAACTTACTCCGATTAAAGACTTAGTAGTAAATTTAGATTATAGCAATCGCTTTGATAACACTACCCGAACTTATAGAACAAATGAGTTTGAGTATATTTCTAATAACAGGTTAGATTACACTACTGCTGGTTTAAATCAGTTAGGAGAGTACCGTTGGAAAGACAAATACAATGCTTTAAATATATTTGGTACTTACTCAAAAGATATTGCGAAAGACCACCATTTAAAATTATTGGTAGGGTTTAACCAAGAGATTTTTGATAGAGATCGTGTTTTTGCACAATCAAACGGTTTATTGGTAAGAGACTTATCAAATTTAGCATTAGGTACTTCGTATGACCAAATTGCCGGATCTACCACAAACTGGGCGGTACAAGGATACTTCACAAGGTTTAACTACGATTATAAGAACAAATATTTATTTCAAATTAATGCAAGATATGATGGTTCTTCAAGATTTCCTGAAGAAAGCCGTTGGGGCTTCTTCCCTTCAGTATCTGGAGCATGGCAAATTGATAAAGAGAATTTCTTTAAACCATTAGAAAAATATGTTACCTCTTTAAAACTAAGAGCATCTTATGGTGAACTTGGTAACCAGACTGTAGGTGTAAATACATTTAAACAACTTTTACCTGTTGGCCAATCTAGCTGGTTAGATAACAGCGTTCCGGTAATTTATGCAGGAGCACCAAGTCCGTTACCTAAAGTAGTTACTTGGGAAACCACAAAAAGTTTAGACTTTGGAGTTGACATCGGTTTATTAAAAAACCGCTTATTTGCAAACTTTGATTGGTATAACAAAACTACAGATGGTATGTATTTACCTGGTAAACCATTACCTGCTGTATTTGGCGCCGCAGAACCAAGAGAGAATTTTGCTGCTTTAGAAAACAAAGGTTTTGAATTGGGTATAACTTACCGAGATAAATTTGATGTAGCTGGTTCACCTTTAAAATTCAGTGTTTCTGCAAACGTATCTAACTTTAAAGCATACATCACCAAATACGACAACCCTAACGGCCTAATGAGTACGTACTGGGAAGGTCAACGTTTAGGAGAAATTTATGGCTATAAAGTGGATGGCCAGTTCCAGTCAGATGCTGAAGCTTTAGCTTATCAAAATTCCTTTGCAAACCCATCTAGTTCATTAGGTAATGTTTACAATTACATCATAAATGTAGTACAAAACAGCGAGTGGAACCACTTAAGAGGTGGAGACCTTAAATACCTTGATACTGATGGCGACGGACGTATTGACAAAGGAGATTATACTCTAGAGGACCATGGTGACTTAGTGCCTATTGGTAATACTTTACCTCAATTCCCGTTCGGTGGAAACTTAAATGCTTCTTGGAGATTGTTCGATTTCTCTCTTGCAGTAGCTGGTGTTGCTAAGCAAGACTGGAGCCCAACAGGTGATATCTTCTGGGGACCTTATTCAAGACCATATCTTTCTTTTATTCGTAAAGACTTAATTGATAATGCTTGGACTCCTGACAATCCGGGAAACACCTACCCACGTATTGAAAGAGGGTATGCTGCATTGAACGGACAAAGATCAATGTACGAGCCGAATGATTATTACTTACAAAATGTAGGCTATTTAAGAGTTAAAAATCTTAGTCTAGGAGTTACCGTTCCTCAAAAAATCACTAAGAAATTCAGTATAGAAAAAATGAGATTGTTTTTTAGTGGTGAAAACATCTTTACTTGGAGTTTCGGAGGCTTAACCAAATATGTGGATCCAGAACAAGCTGGTTCAGCAATTAGTTACTCAAACCCTGGAAATTCTCAAGGCCGTTCAGATTTACGTAGTTACCCATATGGTAAAACGTATTCATTCGGAATCAATATTATTTTATAACCGTTTAAAAATATAACATGAAAAGATATAAATTATTGCTAAGCCTTACATTAGGTATCAGCGTTGTATTTTCATCCTGTAAAAAAGATTTTTTAGACCAACCATCTGAAGATCAAGTAGAAGGGCAATTCTTTTTTAATACAGCAAAAGATCTGGAAGTAGCAACCAACGACTTTTACACCATGATTTCAAGCACAGCTGTATATAACGAAGATGCCGCTTCAGATAACATTGTGCCTTTAATTACCAACGACAGAGTAAGAGGTAATAGAATTGTACCTACTGCAAGTGGTAGTGGAGGATGGTCATGGAGCCGTTTACGAGATATTAATTATTTTTTGGCGAACTATGAAAAAGTGCCAGATCAAGCTGCTAAAGATAAATACAGCGGAGTCGCTCGTTTTTTTAGAGCTTACTTTTATTACTATAAAGTGAACACTTTTGGCGATGTGCCATGGATTAACAAAGTTTTAACAGCTGACGATCCTGACTTATACAAAGCAAGAGACTCAAGAGAATTGGTAATGGATTCTGTAATGGCAGATATTGATTACGCTATTGCAAATATCCCAGCAGAGAAGCAGTTAAATAGAATCACCAAATACACTGCTTTAATGCTAAAAGCTAGAATCGCACTTTTTGAAGGAACTTATAGAAAGTACCATGGAATTGCAGGACATCAGCACTTCTTGGAAGAGGCAGCTTCCGCATCTGAGGCTTTAATGAACACTAACGCCTATACACTTTATACTGCCGGTGGTAAAGACAAAGCTTACCGCGATTTATTTGCTCGTAATAATCAGGATAATGTAGAAACAATTCTTTCTGTAGATTATGAACTAGGAATTAAGGTACACACCCTTATCGCACAGGCTATGACTTCACCAACTTATGGAGCTTGGGGAGTTACAAAAGATATGATTAACAGTTATCTATTAACAAATGGAACGCCGTTTACAGATCAAGCAAATTACCAAACCAAAAGTTATTTAGATGAAATGACAGGTCGTGACCCTCGTTTAACGCAAACTACTGCTGGTCCTGATTTTAGAGTTAACGGTCAAACTGCAGATGAGCCAGTAAGTCTTAATGCGACTACTACAGGTTACCGAGTAATCAAAGCATTGCCTACACGTGACCAATGGTCGTCTTCTTATTTCGATATTATTGTTCTTAGATATGCAGAAGCACTTTTAGTTTATGCAGAAGCAAAAGCCGAATTAGGAACACTAACTCAAACAGATTTAAACAAATCTATTAACCTATTAAGATCAAGAGTGGATATGCCACCTTTAGTTATGGCTGTTGCAAATGCTAATCCAGACCCTTACCAAGAAGCTATGTATCCTAATGTAGATCAAGGTTTAAACAAAGGGGTGATTTTAGAAATCAGAAGAGAACGCCGTGTTGAAATGTTTAATGAAGGTTTAAGGTGGGATGATTTGATGCGTTGGAAAGCTGGATCAAAAATCACACAACCAATGGTAGGTATTTATTTCCCAGGTACAGGTAATTATGACTTTACTGGTAACGGACAAGCAGATGTTAATGTGAACACCGGTAGTACTTCTGGCGCACCGTCTTCAGTTTCTTCATTTATCAATATTCTACAGCGGACTTTACGTAATCCAGTTACCGGAACGCAGAACTCCCCAACAGGCAACTTAGATCCGTTTCCTCAGGGTGGGGTTTTTGATGAATCACGCGACTACCTCGCTCCTATACCTTTAGAAGATTTAAAATTAAACCCTCAATTAGAACAAAACCCTAATTGGAATTAATAATTAATATTTAATAATTATATAAATATGGAAAAGCGTAGCATTTATAAAGTTTTAGCTCTCTTTTTTGCAGTAGCCACCTTATGGGGTTGCAAAAAATCTGAGGCAGACTTTGAAAAGAAACTGATTGTTAATACGGATTACATAGAGGTTGCTAGTAAATCTAATTCGTATACATTCGAGATTTTATCTAATCAAAATATTGATCTTTTAGCTGATGTTGATTGGATTGTTTTTGATACTTCTGCCTTAAATAAAGGTAAACACTTAGTTAAATTCACTACTGTTACAAATGAAGACAGTGAACGGAACGGTAAAATCACCGTAAAAGTTAACGAGCAAATGACTAAAGAAATATTAGTTATTCAAGAGTCTGGTTTAGTAAGTATGTTTTATGTTAAAACAGGAGCAACTGGTGCAGGTAGTTCTTGGGATGATGCAACAGATTTAACTACCGCAATCGCTAATGCAACTAGTGGAAGTATTATCAACATAGCAGAAGGTACTTATATGCCTACCAAAACAATTTCTGGTGGCGACCCTGTTAATGATAGTGATAAGACCTTTGAGATCAATAAAAACCTTACAATAATTGGAGGTTTTGCATCAAATGCACTTATAGGAGATAATCCTGACCCAATTGCTTACCCTACAATTCTTAGTGGTAATTCAATTGCATTCCACGTGGTAACTGTTACTGCGCTTGCTGCTTCTGAAGAAAAAGTGACTTTAGAGGGTTTAACAATTAAAGAAGGTTACGCTACGGATAGAAGTACAAATATTTCTATTAATGGAAAATCTTTTAGCAGAGGAATTGGTGGTGGTATAACCATTGGTGGTTCAAATATCTTGTTAAAGAATGTAAATATCATTGATAATGGTGCTGGGGCAGGCCTTGGTAGTGCCGGCCAATGTGCAGGTATTTATGCCTTTGAAGGTGCTACAGTAGAAATGAGAAACTGTAAAATAAGCAATAACAGCACAGTTGGTAATCAAGGTGGTGTTTGGATTAATTCATCCAAAGCTTACATTTATGACACTCAAATTATTGATAATTCCGCGACAGGAACTGCACCAGGCTTACACGGCTACCCTGATGCCGAGTTGTACGTTTATAATTCAGAAATTAAAAATAACAGCAACCGTTCATTCGGCGCAGGGCTTTACTTACGTCAAGGATCTAAAGGTTTTATCGTAAATACAATCATATCAGGAAATGAGACGACTTCTGCTAACGGTGGTGGCGGAGTGATGATGTATGATAACTGTGATGCAACTTTTATAAGCAGTACCATAACTGGTAACTCTGCTGTTGGACCAGGTGGAGGTATTTACCGTCGCCAAAACAGTAACTCACTTACGTTAATTAACACTATTGTTTCTGGTAATTCCCAAAGAGCAAGTAGTACAGACGTTGATACTTATGTAGCGGATGCAGGACCGTTTTCGGTGAAAAATTCTATTATCGAAACAAAGGCTTATGATGGTACAGGTGCTGAAGTTACAAGTGCTTCATTTACTGCAGCAACCATGTTTAACACTAATCTCCGTTTAATTGGAACTGATAACCCAGGACTTACAAATGGAATCGGTTCAACTATATTAAGCTCAGTAGCCCAAGGTTTCACCCCGGCTTTAGGTAACGAAATAGAAAAGGATTTCAACGGAGTTAGCAGAGAAGGTAAAACCATTATGGGAGCTTTTGTTCAATAATAAACTATGAAAAAAATCTGTTTTTTAACTTTCATCATTGCATTTTTAGGCTTAACTGGCTACAGTCAGACGCAGCCTAAAACTGTGATGTTGGTATTAGGTTCTGCAAATCCCGAAACATTGGGTAACCGTGTTATTGTGGCTTCCAAACTGTATAAAATACAAAAGTTTGATAAGATTATCGTATCTGGCGGATGTGGAGCACATGCTTCATCCTTATGTGAAGCTTCTGCAATGAAAAATCAGTTGATAGCTAAAGGAGTTCCAGAGCAAATCATCTACAAAGAAGAAGATTCTAAGACTACTGTTCAAAACTATATTTATAGTAGAGTTTTAAAAGACGAAAATGGTGAAATAATCATCCAAAAAAATGATAGCCTTTACGTTGTATCAGACCATTGGCATGCCATAGCTGTAGCTGCAAGGTTTAAAAAGTATGATGAGGTGAATGCGAAATTCTTTATTGAAGGAGATTTAACCCCGAAACCTAGTGATTTACTTGATTACGCTGGTATTTTCAATAAAGTAGCTGATAATAATGACTTTATTTTAAAAGGAATATGGCCTACACCTAGCGCTGTTTATACCGAAAACGGATATACCAATTATGTTTTTTTAGATCGAGCTTATTCTGTGAAGAACAATAACCCAAATGAGATAATGTTTTCATCGCTTAAACAGTTAAAGCCAGCTCTACCCTTAAACTGGGAATCAGTAGATGCCATAGCCAGAGATGACAAAAAAGGTTTACTATTTATATTTAGTAAACTGGAGTACCAAGTTTCATCTGACAAGAAAAATAAAGCTCCTATTTTATTACCCTTAAATCAATTAGTTATTGATTTACCAACAGATATTAAAAGTATCGACGCAAGCTTTATTAAGGATGACAACTTATATCTTTTTACCGGAAAAAGGATCATCATTGCCAGTAGAAATGGCAAGAGGTTTAAAGTATCAGAAGTTAATGATATAAAAAGCATCACAAGCAACTGGCCATATGTATGGGCTGATGGTGATTTAACTGCCGCAAATTATGATGTTATAAACAAAGTAATTTACCTGTATAAAAACCGTGAAGTTTTAACAATTGACCAAAAAAATAGTTCAGAAACATTGCCAAAAAGATTAAAAATTAAATGGCAAGACCTTAAAAATTAAAAAATGAAAAAAATATTTTTAATATTATTTATTTCGACATCATACTTCCTTTCAGGATGCAAAAAGTATGATGATGGCACCCAACTTCCTTACGTTGCGCCAGAAGAAAATTCAAACGTTGAATTAGAAGATTTAGTTGCAAATGCAGCTTGGCAAACTGAAAATGTAGCCGATGGTATCGTATGGAAATACTATCAATTTCCAAACATTTTTGATTCACGACAATCCATCACCCTTTTTGATATTGATATGAACAAGGATATAAAACTTGACATACCATATGTAACCAAAGGAAACGGTTTCTTAAAAACAAGTGACGCAGCTACTACTGCTAATGCAGATGTAGCTATTAACGGAAGTTACTTCGATACCACAAATGGTGGTTCTACCCCTTACTTTAGAAGTAAAAGCTCCTTAATTACGCAAACTGTAACAGGTTTTACCTCTTATAGGGAAAATGCGGCCTTTACCATCAGCGTATTAGGTAAACCCGGAATTGCAAAAAAACCAGGTGGTGGTTGGGATCAAATTAATGCCGCTTATGTATTAGCCGGCGGTCCTTTACTAGTCTTTGATGGTAAAAAAGTACCTCAACTTGATGTAACCTTTAATACAGGCCGTAACCCGAGAACTGTTATTGGAATAACAAAAGACAACCACTTATTGATGCTTGTTAACGACGGAAGATCTGGCCAATCACTTGGTTTAGGAACGGTTCAACTCTCAGAACTAATGCTTGCTTTGGGTTGTGAAGCCGCTGTAAACATGGACGGTGGCGGTTCTTCTACTGCTTGGGTAAAAGGAGAAGGCGTTGTCAATTATCCATCAGATAACGGAAAGTTTGACCATGCTGGTGAAAGGGCCGTTGCCACTGTAATTACCGCTACTGCAAAATAATCACTATATAAAAACACGAAACTAGCTGTAAAAAAACACGCTATAAGTCTGCAAAAAAGCAGACTTATAGCGATAGCTATGTCTCCACTAATTAAATCATCAAATTTTAAATTAAATATTATGAGAAAATTCGACTTGTTATTAGGACTCTTTTTTATGGGAGCCATTGGTATTGCTAATGCTCAAACTTATACATCTACCACCTATGCAGGTGTAGGAACTGCTGGAGTTGCAACTGACGGACCAATAGCTACCACTAAGTTTTATGCACCAGAGCGTTTAACTTATGACAATGACGGAAACATCATTGTGGTGGACAGAACGAACAGTGTGATCAGAAGAATTGATGTAAGTACAGGGCTAATAAGTACCGTAGCAGGAAGTACAAGGGGCTACCTTGATGCAACAGATGGTCTGACTGCTAAGTTCGACTATCCTTGGGGAGCCATTGTAGACGCTGCCGGAAATATTTTTGTTGCTGATAGAGATAATGACAGAATCCGTAAAATTGACACGGATGGTGAAGTAAGTACCTACGCCGGAAATGGAACTTCGGCAACTGTTAATAATGATAATCCGCTATTGGCAAGTTTTATGCAACCTCTCGATCTGGTCTTTGATAAAGACAGTAATTTACTTGTTGCAGATGGTAACTCCAACTTAATAAGGGCTATTGCTCCAGACGGTAAAGTTACTACTTATGCCGGTGATGCTAATGGTTTTGCAGATAATGACGACCCTCTCCAAGCGTCTTTTAATGACCCATCTGGCTTAGGAAGAGATGCTGCAGGTAATATTTATGTTGCTGACAGATTCAATCACCGAATTAGAAAAATAGATTTAGATAGAAAAGTAACTACCGTTGCCGGTAGCGGTGTGTATGGAAACGCCGATAATACTAATCCTATTTTAGCAAAATTTTATCAACCTTATGATGTAGATGTTGACGCGAATGGAAACATTTTTGTCGTAGAGCTATATCATGATGTGCGTAAAATAGCATCAACAGGTGCGGTTACCACGATAGCGGGCTTACCTGGTACTTCTGGCGATGTAGTTGGTTCTGGCGATGATACTCGCTTCAACAACCCTTCGGGCTTAGTGATTGCCCCTAACGGCGTGATTTACGTAGTTGAAGTTTCGAACAATAAAATCAAAGCCTTAACTCCAAGTACACTGCCTGTAAACTTAACCTCTTTTAGCGGAAAGATGAATGACGCTAACGGAGTTTCACTTACGTGGTCAACCGCGTCAGAACAAAACAATGATTACTTTGACTTATTAAGGTCTAATGACGGTATAACATGGACTTCAATAAAAACAATTAAAGGAAAAGGTAACAGTAGTAAAGTTGAAACCTATAACCATATAGATTCTTCTCCACTTGCTGGAATTAACTATTACCTATTAAAGCAAGTTGATTTTGATGGCGCTAGTACATCATTTAAAGCAGTGAGCGTTAATTTCACACTTTCTACATCAGACTATTTAAACGCGTATTACAATAATGGTAACTTAACCATCAGTACCAATGGAAATGCCATTAAAAGCGGGACATTAACAGTTCATAATTTAAACGGACAAGTTTTATTGTCGCAAGCAATTAACTTGAGTGCAGGTGCTCATACGCTTTCTGTACCAGCAAGCCTAGAAACTGGACTATATGTTTTAAGTATTAACAGTACAAACGGTAATAAAGCGGTTAAGTTTGTTGCCGAATAATACTTAAATCACCTAATTGATTATATTATATGAGCAGGACTTTAAAAGTTCTGCTCTTTTTCTCCTAAAAAATGAAACATTTAATTAAAGCCTTTATCTGGTGTTGGTTCTTAACTACTTTTTCTGCCTTCGCTCAAGAAAAAACATTAAAAATAATCAGTTATAATGTATTGGTAGGTATGAAGACAGATACCTCAGCAGAAAAGAGTAAATTTTCAAAATGGTTTAAACAGCAAAAACCGGATGTTGTGGCATTACAAGAACTTACTGGTTTTACTCAAAAAAAGCTTGAAAGCCTTGCGAGAAGCTATAATCACCCGTATTCAATATTGTTAATAGAAGGTGAAAAATATCCTGTCGGGATTACCTCTAAATACCCTATTACTAATGTAAAAAAAGTAACAGATAATATGGACAGGGGCTTTATCCAAGCAGACATAAAAGGACAAACTTTTGTGGTATTACATTTAAGCCCCTTTGATTACCGTACCAGAGGAGTTGAAATTGACTTAGTTTTAGCAAATGTAAAAAGTCAGCCACATATCAAAAACTGGTTACTCATGGGCGATTTCAATTCTGTTTCTCCAGTAGATTCACTCGCATACCAAGATGGGAGGTTTATTGAAGGTCTAAAAAAGTACGAGAAAAGATACCCACCTATTAAAAAGTTGGTAAACGGTAAAATAGATTATACCGTGATTCAAAAAGTAATTGATCAAGAATTTACAGATGCATTAAAGTTATTTCACACCAATTTTGTAAAAAGTATACATCCAAAAAAGTTTCAAACGAAGGGTTCAGCAGATAACGCCTCAAGAATTGACTTTGTTTTCGCTAGCAAACAGCTTAAAAAGAAAATAAAAAAAGCGGAAATACTAGTGGATGACTTTACTGACAATTACTCAGATCATTACCCGATGATGATAGAATTGGAAATAAAAGATAAGAAATAGCCAAAATTTAGTCTAAAACACTTTTATTTAACCTTTCACATTTGTTTAAGGTTTTCTTAAATCAGAACAAGCTAATTGCTTAGAAAAGCATCCCATTCATACGCTTTTTCAATTTTTGAGCTGTTTTGGTTTTGTGTAGTGATAAGCGTAGGGAAATGCTTATCACTTTCGTATTTAAATGTGACTTCTTTTTTTAAACGTTGTGACTCCTCAACTTTAAAATTTTTAAACCTACCCTGCCCATCATAGTCAAAATAGTAGCTATAACGATCATTCTCAAAATGAGTTTCTACAACCCGTCCAAGCTTATCTCTACCTATTTGCCCTTGGTATAGCATTCCTTTGTTGCTTATAATCCCTATCACCTTGCCCCTCTCATTTTTTACGTAACAGGCATTATTAGTACAAAACATTTTATCTTTTTTTTCATATCTATTAACCCGGATTTCTTCATCAGCTTTAACTAAGCTTTGAGATATTGAGTACACAAAATTTTTATTGTAGAAAAAGTAATTCGCCTCAATCTGGTTGCCATCTGTAGAGGTACTCTCTTTCAAATTATTCCTTGTATCGTATTCATAACTTATTGTTGACACACTTCTGTCTTGCTCTTTTTCTGTTTTTAACTTAACATTATCGTTAGCATCATAATCATAAAAAACAGAACTCATCAACTTATCTCTCTCATAAGAAAGCTCGCTTAGCAAGTCTTGTTTCGCGTTAAACTCATAAATCCTTTTATTTAAAACCAATCTATTCCCGTTATCAATAACCTGGGTAAAAATTTCTCTTAAAGTTTTAATTTTTGTTTGACTTTGCTTTACAAGTTCCAAAATTGAAGGTTCATTTCTCAAATCAGAAACATTTAATTCTTTATAGTTCCAATTCCTAATCTCAGTTTTAACAGTTGGGAAATTATTTATAACTGAAAATTCGGGTATAAATGCAGTAATTTTCAATGCTTCTTCGTAAGGGAAAAAGACACGAAAAAGTTTTCCGCCCACCATAATAGTACTTTTTGTGTTTTCCTGAAACTGAATCATTAAACCATAATTATACCAGTAAAAATCTGCTTCATTTAAATCCACCGTTTCAAAGAAATTAGTGGTTTTCGACTTCTTTTGGCTCAAATCACTATTACCTTCTTCAGCATTCTCGAGATGAGCTAGTTCATTCAAATTCATTTTCTCTGTAATCAGCAAGTAGTTTTTAGTGAATTTAATAGCTACCAAGCCCTCAATATTTTTTTCATTGTTGATGTTAATATTTGGTTTCCAAGCTTCCGTTTTACCAGTAAGTAAATCAACATGATAGTAATGCCTTATATTAAATTTCTCATTCTCGTAATTATTTGAAGGTTTGATAACTTCAAATAAAAACTTGATTTCATAAATAGCCTGATTTGCTACAATAGACTTCACTTCACACGCTATACCCGTTAACTGCGGATTCGTAGCTTCACCAATATTATTATACTCATAATTATTACGGCTATTTCTCAATTCGTTATAAACATTTAATCGCAGATTTACCTCCCTATGTAAAGCCGAAAATTTTGCTTCGGTTTCTACATAATCCACACAAAGTTTAAATACATCATTATTTATTTTTTTTTGAATGACGGTTGGGTTATCCCTAAAAGCATAATAAGTAAGTTCAATTCTTCTTGTTACGTAAGGTTTATTTGAATTTATTTCTTTACTATAATTATCAAACTGATACTCTTGATTATTTATCATATCGAAAATAATTTCCGCATTTGTCACAAAGGGCAAAAGCAACAATAAACTAAGATAAATGATCTGTTTTTTCATGATACAAGATTGTGGAGCGTTTATTCTGCGAAAAAATTAAAAGTCAAAGACTCAGACTTATCATCATACCTTGCGGATATTCGTGTAAAACCTTTTTTCATCCATTCTTTTTTAAGGTTTTGCGAACTAAAAACAAAGGTTTCGGGATTATCTTTGATACTATAAGAGTCTTCACCAAGTTTTTTACACGGAATTTTAATGCTACCCGCAACAAATTTACCACCAGCAAGCATATTAGTACTTTTTACATTGTAAACCTGATTTTTTCCTTTTTCAGCAACTTCAAATTTCACATTCGCATCCTTAACCCAAAGACCAAAAAATTCATTTGCTTCTTGTGGTCTAATATTTTCGTTCCAAATATACCCGTTATAGTTGTTTGAAAACTCACTATCAAAAAGTGAAGGTTCTGCAGTATTAATATCAACGCTTAAAAAATCTTTTATTATACCTTGTGTATAGCAAGCATCTGGCACTTTATCTAAGTTAACTTTAAACTGGTTTTGATAATTATAATCAATACTCTTCACATTATACAGCGCTTTAAAATACTCCTGTTTGGTATCAGCACTTTTAAAAGGACTATTAATCAACTCTAATGCAATTCGTTTTGGGTATAAATTCGCATACGTTCCGGCTTCATTATTAGTGTTGTAATATGCAGTAACTCCCATCGTACTAATATAACCGTCCGTTGTGCAAGGGTTAAGCGTAATTTTAATTTGTTGATTAGCTGGCAAAAAGAATGACAGCTCTTTAAAAAGAACAAGTTTTAGAGAAGTACCTCCGGTACGAGCGCCATTATTAGACTGGTGATTGACGTAAAAAATAGATTCGTAATTAAAATCTGCAAATGGTTTAATAAAAGTGGGAAGGTTTCTTTTTATAGTTTTTAAATCGACTAAATGCTTTAATAAGGGAGCGTAGCCAAGCTTGCTTTGACTCATTGTTGTATCTGCGCAAGCACATTTCTCAATTAATGGTTTTATAACTAGCTTTCCATTTTCATAAAATTTCTTTTCGGCTTTTTTGCCATTATAAATGGTCCACTCGCCAACCATTTGATCATTTAGGTATTGTCCTTTTTTACTGATTTCTCCACTTTCACTGTATTCAATAAAATCACCATCTCGCTTATTCTTTTTATAATCAACTCTATATTCAAGTTGCTCGTTCTCATATAATTGACTGTAGGTGCTATCTCGCTTCCCTTGAAAATAAAATGATTCTGATTTTAGCTGATGGCTATTTGCGTAAAACTGACGATTTACAAACCAACCTATTCTATCTTCAATTCTAACTTTTTCCGTTTGTAAAACACCGTTTTGGTCATAACTAGCGAAAGTACTATCAGCCTCATTTTGATAAATTTTTAGTTTTCCATTTTCATAATAGTCACTGCTAGTAACTCTTTTGCCTTCATCATTATAAGTGTATTTTCGGGTTGGTGTACCGTCTGGGCGGAAATCTGACTCAACAGCAAGCTTTCCATTAGAGAAATACTTTCCTCGTCTCACAACTTGCTTACCTGCAAATTTTTCGACAAAATCTCCAACTAATATTCCCTTTTTAAAGTTTTTATAAACCAAAGTATCACCACGTACGGGTTCTAACACTAAAAACTCACCATTTGGTAAATTGTCTTGAAATTCCACTCTTAAAAAAAGATGATTATTGTTGTATTTGAGTTCATAAGCTCCCTGCTTTTCTATATCCAAAAATAAAGGAGAGTTAGACCAAGTTTGATTGACATAATTACTTAGTTCTTTTGCATAAGCTGGGCTGAGCTGTTTCGCCTCATCATTATTTTTATCTGTATATAGTGTTAAAAAAGTGCCGTCATTCAAAAAGTCTGCATATTGCTTTTTTAAAGTTTCTGGATCTTGGTAGATAATCTTCCTAAGCTGACTATTTTTATAGAAATAATACCCCAAAGCCGTTTGATTTTGTGGACCAATAGTGTTAAAAGACATTAATTTACCGTCCGGAAAATAATTAACGCTAAAGGTCTGAGCAATTTCAAAGACCCGCATTTTACCCTCCTCAAATAATGTTTGTGTGACATTATCCCATTTCGGGTTGTTAAATCTTTGTCTTACTATTTTTCCTTCCGAATCATAATCATATTGCCAACCGGCCTCACCTGTTTTAAGCTTACCGCTATAGTCGTTTACTGAGCTAGATAAGTAATTGTATTTTCTTTTAAGCTTACCAGATTCATAATATTCCAAAAATTCACCGTGTAAAACACCGTCTTTTATATTAAAACTTTTATTAGGTTTTCCACTTTTATAAAACAGCTCTTTTACACCCTGCTCTACCCCGTTTTTATAATACGCTTTTGAAACCAGAACATTATCTTCCCACCTGTACTCGAAACCATTTTTTACAGAAACCTGCTTTTCTCCCTGAGTAATTATTGCATAACTAACTTCATTTGTTTTGTTACCCTTTTTATCAAAATGATTCGTAGTGCCTACTTCTAGGTTATTTTTATAGTTGTGTTGTTCATCTAGAGTTCCGTTTTCATAAAAGCGTTGCGTGAGCCCCTCTTTTTTACCCATTTTAAAGTTTTGCACTAACTGCAAGTTTCCCTTTCTGTAATAGGTTTCACTTTTACCATCATTAACAGATTTTAGTTTATTGCCATCAACCTCAATTTCATAATAAAACGTTCCACGACTTTCTATTTTTCCATCTTCAAAATATTTGGTAAAAGCACCATGCATTTGGTTGTCTTTATAATTAGTTTCAGAGGCTACATAACCTGTTCTTTGATAAAAGAGAGTCCACAGCCCTGATTTTTTCCCATCTTGATAAAGCCCTATAATTAGAGGCTTTCCGTCTGTGTTATATTTAAAATATTTCCCATCTAACACCGATTTTTTTTGACCGTTCTCAATAATCACTTTATAATTTTGTGTAACGGCTATTTTTCCATTTAAATAATACTCTTCGTGTTTACCACTTAAAAAACCCGCATCATTATTTCCCTTAATCTTCAAAGAACCGTCGGGAAAAAACACTTTAAATACACCATTTTTAAGACTATCCGTATAATTAGTTTGAGAAACTAGTATTTGACTTTGAAAAGCACTTAAATCACCTTCTAAAACAGATCTGTTTTGGGCTTTGTTATATTTATAATTTCTCTTTTCACGTATATTTCCTTGATTATCATATAAAGTTTGTTCACCATCCAAAAAACCATTTGTATAATTGCTGCTTTCAAGTAGTTTTCCATAATTTCCAATTATCTCTTCTAAACCTTCTTTCTTCTCATTTTTTAATCGAAAAGTTTTTTTATACCTAGAGTTCGGCTGACTAATTACCACTAAAGAAAAATCTCCTTCATGAGTAATAAGCGTGTCTTTTGTCGGGATAAGAAATCTGCATTCGCCCTTAGAAAGGGTAAAGGAGAAAATAAATATAACTATCAGTAACTTTTTAAAAAGCATAAACAATTATCGCTATAATTTAGATATTTTTAAAAAAAAATGGGTTAAAATTAAAAGCCTAAAGTAAAGTAAATAAGTGAACATATCATAACGTTTGAAGCTGTATTCAGCTATCAATAAATAGGTTAAGCGGTTATTTAATTCCTCCAAACGCAGCAAAACACATATTTTTGTGTAGTATTTCTGTTTGTTTAAAACCAACCTTTTTCATTAAGTCTAATTGATAATTTAATGAACGTGGCGAGTCTTCTTTCTCTATATAATCAAAAACTTTCTGGCGGTAATCCTTCCCTCCTATTTCTTCCAAGTAATCTCCGTATTTACCCCAAATTAATTGATGAACCGCTTCAGTATCATGAGTAATTAAATCGGAGATGAACAAACAACCGCCTTCGTTTAGTAAGCTATAAAGCTTTTGAAAAGTTGTTTCCCAGTCTTCATCATCTCTCAAATGGTGTAAAACCGCACCGGCTAAAATGATGTCAAATTTTTGCCCTGCAAAATCAATATTTCTTATATCCCCTTGAATAGTTTTTATTGCGCCACTGGTAGCTACAGAAACTCTTTCTTTAGCTCGATTTAACATCGGCTCACTTAAATCTACCAAAGTACAGTTAAGGTTAGCTACTTTGCTAAGCATCTTTAAAGTATAGTTACCCGCACCACAACCTATATCTAAAACCTCTCTTGCCTTGTGATTGATATTTTGTACTGCTCCCGTAATCAGTTCTAAAGATATTTCGGCATCAATGGTAGAAACCTGTCCGGTATCTAAATTTGAAAAGCGTTCAACATCGTTATCAAAACGTTCTTGTATTTCTTGGGTGGTGGATTTTTTCATTTGATGGATTTTATCAATCTATATGAAATAAAAAAGCCGAGGATAATCATACCCTCGGCTTTAAAATATTTAAAATTAGGATATGTTAAACGTTTTTAGCTAACCAATCTCCAACTGCTTTAGTTCCGTAAGCTTTGTTTTTTCCTGATAAATCTTCAGTAACAATACCTTCTGCTAAAGATTTGTTGACTACTTCTCTGATGGCATCAGCTTCTGCTTGTAAACCGAAAGCATCTTCAAACATCATTGCTGCAGATAAAACAGTTGCTAACGGGTTAGCAATATCTTTTCCTGTTGCTTGTGGGTATGATCCGTGAATTGGCTCATATAAAGAAGTGTGTAAGCCTTTAGAAGCTGATGGCATTAATCCCATAGAACCTGAAATTACAGAGGCCTCATCGGTTAAAATATCACCAAAAAGGTTTTCAGTAATCATTACATCGTAAGAATTTGGCCATTGTACCAAACGCATAGCAACTGCATCCACAAATTCGTAACTAACTGTAACTTCTGGATAATCCTTTTCCATGTCTTGTACAGTTTCTCTCCATAAACGAGAAGTTTCTAAAACGTTTGCTTTATCTACACAGCATAATCTTTTGCTACGGGTCATCGCAAGTTCGAAACCCATTTTAGCTAAACGCTGAATTTCTGCTCTGGTGTAAGTACAAGTATCAAAAGCGGTATCGCCATTGTCTTTTCTACCTCTTTCGCCGAAATAAATTCCACCTGTTAGCTCACGTAAAATGATTAAATCTGTCCCTTCAATTCTTTCTCTTTTTAACGGAGAATTATCAATTAAAGATGGGAAAGTAAAAGTTGGGCGTACGTTAGCAAACAAACCTAACTTCTGACGCATTTTCAACAATCCTTGCTCTGGACGAACCGTTGCTTTTGGATCGTTATCATATTTTGGATGACCGATAGCACCGAAAAGTACTGCATCTGCCGCCAAACAAACTTCGTGAGTAGAGTCTGGGTAAGGCTCGCCACAGTCATCAATTGCACAAGCACCAGTTAATGCAGATGTGTAGTTGATTTCGTGGTTAAATTTTACCGCAATGGCATCTATCACTTTAACAGCCTGATTTACTACCTCAGGTCCAATTCCGTCTCCCGCTAATAGGGCAATGTTTAGTTTCATTTCTTTTTTAGTATTGAGTAGTGGGTATTGAGTACGTGGTATCGAATACTCAGTATCAGGTATCAAGACCTAGCTACGTGTTTATTTTAAAATTATTCTTGTATTACACTCTATAAGTATCTTTATACTTCATACTCACATCATGCTACTTCAATAAGCATCTTTATACTTATATCTTAATACTTTCTTTCGCAATTCGCTCCTGCTCACAGATAATATTCATCATTTTTTCTGTTGCCATAATCGCACAGACCGTCTGATCAGAATCCAAACCTTTTGTAGTGAATGTTTTCTTATCCGTTTTCCAAGTAATTGTAGTTTCACAAAGTGCATCAGAACTACTTCCTGGTGCAATTCGAACGCTATAGTCAATTAAAGCAGGAAGTATTCTTCCCTTTGACTTATAAAGTTTACTCAGTGCATTCATAAAAGCATCAAACTGTCCATCGCCTTGTGCATGTTCCTCATACAGCTTATCATTAAACTTGATAGCTATGGTAGCTGTTGGTCTTAAGCCAGATGCATGTGAAATTAAGTACGATTCTACTTTTATGGTGTCTTTATAGGAGTTACTCGCTAAAACATCTGAAATAATGTATGGTAAATCAGCCTGAGTAACTGTTTCTTTAGAGTCACCCAGCTCTATTACTCGTTGGGTTACTTTTTTTAGATCTTCATCGTTCAACTTTAAACCTAACTCTTGAAGATTTTTTTCAATGTTAGCTTTTCCAGAAGTTTTCCCTAAAGCATAAGAGCGTTTACGGCCAAACCTTTCTGGCAATAAATCACTAAAGTATAAGTTCTTTTTATTATCACCATCTGCATGGATTCCTGCCGTTTGGGTAAATACGTTTTCACCAACGATTGGTTTGTTAGCTGGAATTCTAACACCAGAAAAAGTCTCTACCAACTTACTTACTTTATAAAGGGAAGACTCTTTTAAACCCACTTCAACCTCGGGTAAAAAGTCGTTAATTACCGCAATGACACTTGCTAATGGTGCATTTCCGGCTCTTTCGCCCATACCATTAACCGTCAAATGCAAACCATCAATATTTGACTTGATAGCCTCCATTACGTTAGCGGTACCTAAATCATAATCATTATGACCATGAAAATCAAAATGTGTATTCGGGTAACGTTCTTTTACCTTGCCCACAAATTCACGGGTTTCTGTTGGTGTCATTATTCCCAAAGTATCGGGCAACATCACACGTTCTACTGCTTGCGTTGTTAAAAAATCTAAATATTGGAAAACATATTCTTGCGAATTACGCATTCCGTTACTCCAATCTTCTAAATAAACATTGGTTTTTATTCCTTTGCTTGTAGCTAACTCAATGTTCTCCTTAATTTCAGCAAAATGCTGTTCTGGAGTTTTTTTAAGCTGATGAGTAAGGTGGTTAAGTGAACCTTTAGTCAATAAATTTTGAACTTTAACGCCCGCTTCTTCCATCCATTCAATGGAGACACCTTTATCCACAAAAGTTAAAACCTCAACTTTATCTAAATGATTATTTTCAGTTGCCCATTTGGTGATGGCTTTTACCGCACCCAGTTCTCCTTGCGATACTCTGGCAGAAGCAACCTCAATCCTGTCCACCATTAACTCTTCTACTAATAACTGAGAAATAGTTAACTTCTCCGATATCGAAAAAGATACACCCGAGGTTTGTTCGCCATCCCTCAAGGTAGTGTCCATGATTTCTATTTTCCTTCTTTTCATCAACGAGCGTTTTAAAATTTATAGAGGAAGTTGTTCGCCAAATGCTTTTATTTCCGATTTGATGTTTTGCAGATAATCAATATCATCAAAACCGTTAACCATATTGTCTTTTTTGTACGAGCTGATATCAAAACTTTCTGATTCGCCAGTTGACAATAAAGTGATGGTTTGTGCTTCTAAATTGATTTCTAATTCAGTTTCTGGATTTGCATGGATTGCTGTAAAAATGCTTTCCAAAAATGCTGGACTAATTTGTACTGGCAAAACACCAATGTTTAAACAGTTACCTCTAAAAATATCTGCGAAGAAACTAGAAACTACTGCTCTAAATCCGTAATCGTAAACCGCCCAAGCAGCATGCTCACGAGAAGAACCCGAACCAAAGTTTTTTCCACCAACTAAGATTTTTCCTTTGTATGTTGGATTGTTTAAAACGAAATCTGCTTTTGGAGAACCATCTGTATTGTATCTCCAATCTCTAAATAAGTTATCACCAAAACCCACACGCTCTGTTGCTTTTAGAAATCGAGCTGGGATAATTTGATCTGTATCTACGTTCTCTATCGGAAGTGGAACTCCCGTAGATTTTAATATTGTGAATTTATCGTATGCCATTTTTTTTTCTTTTAATGTTTTTTAATTGCTGAAAGCCTAAAGCTAAAGGCTAAAAGCCAACATGACTAAAAACCTTTGCAAATCGCTTTAAGCTTTCTGCCTTCCGCTTTAAGCTTCCTGAAGCATTAACTCTCTAGGATCTGTTACTTTACCAGTTACCGCTGCTGCTGCTGCCACTAATGGGCTAGCTAACAAAGTACGTGAACCTGGACCTTGACGACCTTCAAAGTTTCTGTTTGATGTACTTACTGCATATTTTCCAGCTGGTATTTTATCATCATTCATCGCTAAACAAGCTGAACAGCCTGGCTGACGTAAAACAAATCCTGCTTCAGTGAAAATATCTAATAAACCTTCGTCTTTAATTGCTGCCTCAACAATGTGAGAACCGGGAACCAACCAAGCAGTTACATTATCTGCCTTATGACGACCTTTCACAATCGATGCGAAAGCTCTAAAATCTTCAATTCTACCATTGGTACAACTTCCGATGAATACATAATCAACTGGTTTGCCAATCATTGCATCACCTTGTCCAAAGCCCATATATTTTAAAGACTTTTCGTAAGTAGCTACACCACCTTCAACAGTATCTGCATTAGGAATATCTTGTGAAATACCCATTCCCATTCCTGGGTTGGTACCATAAGTAATCATTGGCTCAATTTTGCTACCATCAAAAGTATATTCTTTATCAAAAATAGCATCATCATCAGTTTTTAGCGTTTCCCAGTAAGCCATCGCTTTATCCCAAGCCTCACCTTTTGGAGTAAACTCTCTGCCTTTAACATAGCTAAAAGTAGTTTCATCCGGAGCAATCATACCACCTCTTGCGCCCATTTCAATCGAAAGGTTACAAACAGTCATACGACCTTCCATGGTCATTTCTTCAAAAACTTTTCCGGCATATTCTACAAAATAACCTGTAGCACCAGAAGTTGTTAATTGAGAAATGATAAACAAAGCCACATCTTTTGGTGTAACTGCAAAACCTAAAGAACCAGTAATATTGATTCTCATGCTCTTAGGCTTAGGCTGCATGATACACTGAGAAGCTAAAACCATTTCTACTTCCGAAGTACCGATACCAAAAGCAATCGCACCAAAAGCACCATGCGTTGAAGTATGCGAATCACCACAAACAATAGTTGCACCCGGTTGTGTAATTCCGTATTCTGGACCTACTACGTGTACAATTCCGTTTTTTTGGTGACCTAGACCCCAGTGAGAAATTCCGTATTCATTACTGTTAGACTCCAAAGCTTTCAACTGGTTTGCCGAAAGTGGATCTTCTACTGGTAAATGTTGGTTAATAGTTGGTGTATTATGATCTGCCGTTGCAAAAGTACGCTCAGGGTGTAAAACCTTAATCCCTCTGCTTTTTAAACCCAAAAACGCTACCGGACTGGTAACCTCATGAATCATGTGACGGTCAATAAAAACTACATCTGGTCCACCTTCAATCTGGCGAACTACGTGGCTATCCCACACTTTGTCAAATAATGTACTACTCATTTTATTTGTTTTTTATATCTTTTTGAGGAACGATTGTTTATCGTTAAACCCTCTATTTATTCTTTTTATTACTTGGGCGTTCGAGCGGGCTTTCCATTCATACTGCTCAAGGCATTAGCCACAAGCCGGTATCCATTTCAATCCCTAACGCAAATTATCTATACCTTTTAAAGTTTCGTCATGTTGAACGATAGTAACATCTCAATGCGGGTTTGCCATTCTTAAAGGCTACCTATATGTGAGACCTCTCGTATCCTCGAGGTGACGTACGCTTTTTTAACCCGCAAGTCCCTAACAAACTAACCAACTAAAACCTAACCACCTGATTAAATAAACTTATTCACGGCATCCAAATACGCATTTGCCGATGCAAATATAATATCTGTACTAAAGCCATATCCGTTATAATGCTTGCCATCGTATTTAATACGCATGTGCACCTTACTTACATCATTACTTCCACCATGAATTGCCTCAATATGGAACTCACTAATTGATGGGTTTTTCCCAATAATTGAATTGATGGCTTTGATAGTCGCATCAACTGGCCCGTTACCAGATGAAACCGCTTCTTTCATTTCTCCTCTAATATCTAACCTCACAATTGAAGTTGGTACTAAAGGTTCTCCACACATTACCTGTAATAACTTAACGGTAACACCTGCTTTATAATTACGCTCAGATCCTTCACCGCTCATTAAAGCTAGTAAATCATCATCTTTAATTTCTTTTTTGCTATCGGCAACTATCAAGAAACGCTCGTAAACATCATCAATATTAATTTTCTCTAATACATAACCCAATCTTTTTAAGTGATGTTTTAAAGCATGACGACCACTTCTGGCTGTCAGAATAATTTCTGATGAATCAATACCAACATCTTCAGGATTAATGATTTCATAGTTTTCACGATGCTTCAACACACCATCTTGGTGGATTCCAGAACTGTGAGCAAATGCATTTTTACCCACAATTGCCTTATTAGGCTGAACCGGCATACGCATCATTCGGCTTACCATTCCGCTCAATTCATAAAAATGTTTTGAGTTAATTTTGGTATGCTTATTTAAAGCCTGATGCGTTTTTAAAATCATCGCCACTTCCTCTAAAGAAGTATTTCCAGCTCTTTCGCCAATACCGTTAATGGTACACTCCGCTTGGCGAGCACCATTTTGAATACCTGCGATTGTATTTGCTGTAGCTAAACCTAAATCGTTATGGCAATGCACAGAAATAATTGCTTGGTCGATGTTCTTCACATTATCCATCAAATATTTAATTTTTGCACCGTACTGGTCTGGTAAGCAATAACCGTTGGTATCAGGAATATTAACAACTGTTGCACCTGCAGCAATTACAGCTTCCACCATTTGCGCTAAAAAAGCATCATCTGCCCTACCGGCATCTTCGGCGTAAAACTCAATATCTTCTACAAAACGTTTGGCATATTTTACGGCATCAACACCACGTTGCAAAATATCTTCGCGAGTGCTATTGAATTTGTATTTGATGTGCATATCAGAAGCACCAATACCTGTATGAATACGTGGTCTTTTAGCATATTTTAACGACTCAACCGCTGCATCAATATCCTTAGTATTTGCTCTTGTTAAAGCACAAATAATCGGTTCTTTTACCGCTTTAGAAAGTGCAACTACACTTTCAAAATCACCCGGACTAGAAATTGGAAAACCCGCTTCAATCACATCAACCCCTAAAGCTTCCAAACGCAGTGCAATCTCTATCTTTTCAGAAGTTGTCAATTGGCAACCAGGCACTTGTTCTCCGTCTCTAAGTGTGGTATCAAAAATGTAAATGCGATTTGGATCGTGTAACATGTTATTTATTTAATTATCCGCTTTTGCGGGATTTATATTATTGTTCAACCAAGGTTGAGTAACGTTCTTCTTTAATATTTCCGATGATTTTTTCGTTGGCAATCACCTCGCCGTTTTGTAATACTATTTTATTGGTTAAACATTTTGGCAATTGCGCTTCAAAATGCCCGACGTAAATTACCGTCATCCCGTGGTAACTCAACTCATCTACCAATTGGTTAAAATAAGCCGTTTGTTGCTTATCCAATCCTTGGCAAGGTTCATCTAAAACCAGCAACTCCGGATTTTTAATTATCGTACGAGCCAATAAAACCAACCTCTGTTTACCCAAAGGCAAAGTGTTTAACAGCTCATTTTTGTTTTCGGTTAACCCGAAGTATTCAATAAGTTCATCAACATGCTTAGCTTTTGAATACGGCAATTGCTGAAATAAACCCACTGAATCATACAGTCCTGATGCTACGCTGTCCCAAACGGTTGCATTTGCATCAAAATACCAATGAAACTCTGGCGATATTAAACCGATATGCTGTTTAATGTCCCAAATGCTTTCTCCGCTTCCTCTTTTGTTCCCGAACAAATAAAGTTCATTTGCGTAAGATTGCGGATGATCGCCGTTGATTAAACTCAACAAAGTTGATTTCCCAGAACCGTTAGATCCTTGCAACAGCCACTTTTCGCCAGCTTTAACTTCCCAATTGATGTTTTTTAAAACATCTTTTTCACCATAGCTAATGCTCACATTTACCATTTTGGCAATATTATTTGAGCTATAAACTGGTGATTGTCTCAAAAACTCAGGAAGTTCTCCTAACTTATTTTCTACATATTCAACAACACTATCTCTTGTTGAATTTTCTACCAATTTGCCTTCTTCAATTACCGCAAAGCGATTGATACAATTAGGTAATTCATCATCATTACTAATCAAAACCAAGGTTACCCCTTTTTCTACAGCCTCATTTAATAACTCATTTAAACGTTTGCGAGAAGCTACGTCTAAACCAGTATAAGGTTGGTCAATGATTAACAATTGTGGTTTCAGCCATAAAGCTTTAACCAGTTGTACTTTTTTATGTTCGCCACTTGATAATTCTATCAGTTGCGACTCTCTCAATCCCGAAAATCCTAATGCATTAATTAAGTTTTCGGCATCGTTAAAATTCAAATTGTTCTCTTTTCCGTAGTGTGCTAATTCGGCATTAACAGTTAAAGTTTCTTTAGCCTGTTGGCTGGTATAACGTTGCTGATAATAAAAATTTGCTACGCCTTCTATGTTTTTAAACTGATACCAGCTTTCTACATATAAAACCTCAGCGGGTAAATTACTTTCAGTATTGAAGTTGATTTTCAACTCTCCACTAAAGCTTTGCTCCCCTGTAAATATTTTAGCTAATGTTGTTTTACCACTTCCGCTTTCCCCACTTAAAACCCAATTTTCACCACAGTTGATTGTCCAGTTTAAATCAGAAAAAACTGACTTGCTTGGGTACTTTAAAAACAAATTTGAAATGCAAACGAAAGACTCCCCTAAATCCCCCAAAGGGGACTTTGACTTGCTTTCGTTTGCATTTATTTTTATCATTTTATTAAACGTCATTTATAAAGTCCCCTTTAGGGGATTTAGGAGTTTATGCTGTTTTAATAGTTTTCATTGCAGTCATTGCTTTACGCAATTTACTACCAATAACCTCTACTTCATGGCTACGTAAAACTTCATTGATTCTTACTAGTTCTGCATTATCAACAGCACCGTCTTTACCTTCATTAAAGTTTTTACCAACTAATTCAGTACCTACCTTTTTCATGAAATCAGCTAATAATGGTTTACAAGCTTGATCAAATAAGTAGCAACCGTATTCAGCAGTATCAGAAATTACGCGGTTCATTTCAAATAATTTTTTACGAGCGATAGTGTTTGCAATCAGTGGAGTTTCGTGTAAAGACTCGTAGTAAGCAGACTCTGGTTTAATACCAGCTTCAACCATAGTTTCGAAAGCTAACTCAACACCTGCTCTTACAAAAGCAACCATTAAAAGGTAGTTATCAAAATATTCTTGTTCGCCAATTTTAACATCACCAGCTGGAGTTTTTTCGAAAGCGGTTTCGCCAGTTTCAGCTCTCCAAGCTAATAAGTTTTTATCTCCGTTTGCCCAATCTTCCATCATGATACGGCTAAATTCGCCAGCCATAATATCGTCTTGGTGCTTTTGGAATAAAGGACGCATAATGTCTTTTAATTCTTCAGAAATTTTGAAAGCCTCAACTTTAGCAACATTGCTTAAACGGTCCATCATACCTGATACACCACCATGCTTTAAAGCTTCTGTAATTACTTCAACACCATATTGTACCAATTTAGAAGCGTAACCTGCATCAATTCCTTTTTCTACCATTTTATCGAAAGAAAGGATTGAACCAGTTTGCAACAATCCACAAAGGATAGTTTGCTCGCCCATTAAATCAGATTTTACTTCTGCTACAAAAGAAGATTTCAAAACTCCGGCTCTGTGACCACCAGTACCTACGCAATAAGCTTTTGCTTGTGCTAAGCCTTTTCCTTCTGGATCATTTTCTGGGTGAACAGCAATTAAAGTTGGCACACCAAAACCTCTAACATACTCAGCTCTAACTTCAGAACCTGGGCATTTAGGAGCAACCATAATTACAGTTAAATCTTTACGGATTTGCATTCCTTCTTCCACAATGTTGAAACCGTGAGAATATAATAAAGTAGCTCCTTTTTTCATTAAAGGCATAATTGCAGTAACTACCGCAGTATGTTGCTTATCTGGAGTTAAGTTAACCACTACATCTGCAGATGGAATTAATTCTTCGTAAGTACCTACTTTGAAATTATTTTCAGTAGCATTTTTCCACGAATCTCTTTTACTTTCGATAGCTTCTTTACGTAAAGTGTAGCTTACATCTAAACCACTATCTCTTAAATTTAAACCTTGGTTTAACCCTTGTGCACCGCAACCTACAATTACAATTTTCTTTCCTTTAAGAGCCTCAACTCCGTCAGTGAATTCTGAATTGTCCATAAAGTCGCAAACCCCTAATTGGTTTAATTGTTCTCTAAGAGGTAGTGTGTTGAAATAATTTGCCATTTTGTTTTTTCCTTTTTTAGTTTTATAGAGTCCACAGTTGGCAGTCGGCTGTCCGCTGTTTGGGTGTAAGACTCTGCTTATTTATTTTTTATTCTATTTACTATTTTTCTTAATCGAAGATTTCAATCCTAATTTTCCATTTTAAGTATCCATCCTGACCACAGACTCAAAGCTTCGGACTCACAATCTACATTGTAAATATTTTCTCGCCTTTATTTAAGTACTGATTTTCTGACACGTCTTCACTTGGTTCTAGTCTTTCAAACTCTCTTAATTTAGCGTGGAAACCATCACTAGCTTTTATGATTGCTACTCTAGCACTTCTAACAAACTCTATTAAGCCGTATTGTTGTAGTACTTTTACCAATTTGTCTGTTTCTTCGCGGTGACCAGTAGTTTCAAAAACGGTATAATCATTACGGATTACAACAGCTCTTGCTCCATGCTCACGCAATAAACGCTCAACGCTCACAGTTTCAGCAATTACACTCGTAGGCACCTTGTATAATGCCATTTCTTGCCAAATAACATCCTCGTTAGTGTTATAATAAACCTTTAATACCTCTACTTGTTTCTCTAACTGACGAGCAACTTTTAATACTACTTCTTCAGTTTCAGTAATCACGATATTGAAACGATGTATTCCATCTACTTCAGATGGTGAAGTATTCAAACTTTCGATATTTAACTTTCTACGACTAAAGATAATCGCTATTCTGTTAAGTAAACCAATTTGGTTTTCGGTATAAACCGTGATGTTATATTCCTGCTTTTCTATATTTGATTCCATTTTAAAATCAATTAATTTTTTGCCCGCAGACAAAGATAAAGGACTGAATTATTTTAATCTGATCTCGCTTACGCTACAACCTTGTGGTACCATTGGGAAAACGTTATTTTCCTTTTTTACCATAATTTCTAGCAAGTAAGACCCTTTATGATTTAACATAGTTGATAAAGCATCAACTACTTCTGATCTCTCAGAAATTCTTTGACCATCTATATAATAGCTTTTTGCTAAGGCTACAAAATCAGGACTTTTAATATCTACAAAAGAATATCTTTTGTGATTAAATAATTCTTGCCATTGACGAACCATTCCTAAAAACTGATTGTTTAGAATTATGATTTTTACGTCGATACCAGTTTGCATAATGGTTCCTAACTCCTGCAAAGTCATTTGAAAACCTCCGTCGCCAATAACGGCAACTACTGCTTTATCTGGCCTTCCAAACTTTGCTCCGATAGCAGCGGGCAAAGCAAAACCCATTGTACCTAAACCGCCACTGGTAACATTGCTACGCGTATTATTAAACTTCGCATAACGGCAAGTCACCATTTGGTGTTGACCAACATCTGTTACAATAACGGCATCTCCTTTAGTCAATTGGTTTAATTGATTAATGATTTCACCCATAGAAAGTTCACCTTCTGTAGGGTTAATTTCGGCATCAATACATTGTTTTATCTCTTCTGCATCAAAATCTCTGAATTTCTGTAACCACTCTGTATGAGATTTTTTGTCAACCAGTTCGGTTAACAATGGCAAAGTTTCTTTACAATCGCCCCAAAGCGGAACGGTTGCTTTTACATTTTTATCAATTTCTGCAGGGTCAATATCTAAATGAATAACCTTGGCTTGCTTAGCGTATTTATCTAAACGGCCGGTTACACGATCATCAAAACGCATCCCGATTGCAATTAAAACATCGCATTCGTTAGTTAAAACGTTTGGTCCATAATTACCATGCATCCCCAACATACCAACATTTAAAGGGTGATCTGTAGGAATTGCACCAGCACCTAAAATAGTCCAAGCTGATGGAATACCCGCCTTTTCTACAAATGCTTTAAATTCTTGTTCTGCATTGCCCAACAATACGCCTTGTCCAAATAAAACAAATGGTTTTTTTGCTGAGTTAATTAATGCAGCCGCTTCTTCTACATAACTTTTTCTGATTACAGGTTTTGGTTTGTAACTACGGATATGTTCGCACTTTTGGTAGCCAAAGTACTCTGTTAATTGAATCTGCGCATTTTTTGTAATATCAACTAAAACAGGCCCTGGTCTTCCAGTTTGAGCTATGTAAAATGCTTTCGCCATAACCTCTTCAATCTCCGAAGCATCTGTTACCTGATAATTCCATTTGGTTACAGGTGTCGTGATATTGATTACATCTGTTTCCTGAAAAGCATCTGTACCTAAAAGATGTGCAAAAACCTGCCCTGTGATGCAAACCATTGGTGTACTATCTATCTGCGCATCTGCTAAACCAGTAATTAAATTGGTAGCACCTGGACCACTAGTAGCAAAAACAACTCCTACCTTACCCGATGTACGGGCGTAACCTTGTGCTGCATGGGTAGCACCTTGTTCATGACGAACCAAAATATGATTTAAACGATCGTTATAATCATATAATGCATCATAAATCGGCATAATTGCGCCACCTGGATAGCCAAAGATGGTATCAACTCCTTCTTCAATTAAACCGTTAAGTAAAATTTGAGAGCCGGTGATAGTTGCAACTGCTTTTGGCTTTTGCTCCTCAGTTTTATTTTCTTTCATTTCAAGAGTATCCATAATCTCTTATTTATTTTTTGTTTGAAACCGATTTCTTGTCTTATTTCCGATTATAAATCGGATGATTAATCTTCATCAGTAACACAACCTTCTGTTGCGTTTTTAACTAACTTGAAGTACTTATATAAAACTCCGCTTTTGACGGGTGGTTCTGGCTGTTTCCACTCTTTTTTCCTTGCTGCTAACTCTTCATCAGAAACTAAAACATTCATCGTGTTTTTTGTAGCATCAATTTCAATCATATCACCTTCGTTAATCAAAGCGATATTACCGCCTTCAAAAGCTTCTGGTACAATATGACCAACTACAAAACCATGAGTTCCTCCAGAGAATCTTCCATCAGTAATTAAAGCAACCGAAGCGCCTAAACCTGCACCAAATATTGCAGATGTTGGTTTTAACATTTCCGGCATACCTGGTCCACCTTTAGGTCCGCAATATCTAATTACCACCACGTCACCAGCTTTTACTTTACCAGATGAAATCCCATCAATCAGTTCAAATTCACCATTAAAAACTCTGGCTGGCCCAGTAAACTTTTCTCCCTCTTTACCAGAAATCTTAGCTACACTACCTTGTTGAGCGATATTCCCATAAAGCATCTGTAAATGACCAGTAGCTTTAATTGGTTTTTCTAATGGACGGATAACATCTTGTTGGTCAAAATCTAAATCAACCGCTTCAGCAACATTTTCCGCAACAGTTTTACCCGTAACCGTCATACAGTCACCATGAATTAATCCTTCTTTTAAAAGATATTTCATAACTGCTGGAGTTCCACCAATGTCATGAACATCTTCCATCATATATTTACCGCTTGGTTTTAAATCGGCAATTACAGGCGTTTTATCACTAATGTCTTGAAAATCTTTTATCGTTAAATCAACTCCTATTGATTTTGCCATGGCAATCATGTGCAATACCGCATTGGTTGATCCACCTAATACCATAATCACCACCATCGCATTGTGAAATGCTTTTTTGGTCATGATATCAGAAGGCTTAATATCTTTCTCTAGCAGAATTTTAATGTATTTTCCTGCTTCTAAACATTCATCTTTTTTCTCTTGACTTAATGCTGGATAAGATGAGCTATAAGGCAAACTCATACCTAAAGCTTCAATTGCAGACGACATTGTGTTTGCCGTGTACATTCCGCCACAAGCACCAGCACCCGGGCAAGCATGTTCAATTACTCCTTGATAATCTTCATCGCTGATGTTTCCAGCTAATTTTTGCCCTAAAGCTTCAAAAGCTGAAACAATGTTTAATGATTGACCTTTATAATTACCAGAATGGATACTACCACCGTAAACCATTATAGAAGGACGGTTTAAACGAGCCATAGCCATAATAGAGCCCGGCATGTTTTTATCACAACCTGGAATAGTGATTACACCATCATAAAAATGACCACCACAAACTGTTTCAATGGAATCAGCAATTAAATCACGAGAAACTAAAGAATATCGCATCCCCTCAGTACCGTTGGTTAAGCCATCGCTAATTCCAATCGTATTAAAAGTTAAACCCACTAAGTTATTATCCCAAACACCTTGTTTTACAATTGCAGCCAAGTCATTAAGGTGCATATTACAAGTGTTCCCGTCATAACCCATACTTGCAACACCAATTTGAGCTTTCGCTAAATCTTCTGTGGTTAAACCCAAACCGTACAACATTGCTTGAGTAGCAGGTTGTGTTTTATCCTGCGTAAAAACTTTACTGTATTTATTTAATTCCATTATATAATTACTTCAAAACTTAACTTATCTAAAACAAGGCTTTTATAAACCCTTTGAATCATTGCACCTAAACTTAAATCAAATGCCAGAGGAAAGACTCGTTCATCAACAGCTTCAATTCCAATAATTTCAACTGCGGTACCACAAGAAAATGCGCTATCGGCATTTTTAAATTCCTCTACACTAATGTTTTTTTCTACAACTTCAATATCTAACTGTTTAGCAATTTTAATTACCGTTGCCCTAGTGATTCCTGGCATTATATTATTTTTTAACGAGGTAAACAGTTTCCCATCCTTCTCTATAAATACATTTGCCGAAGTAGTTTCGGTAACAAATCCATTTAGGTCTAACAATATCGCCTCGTCAAAACCTCTTCTTTTTGCATCAGAAATGGCCATTACAGAGTTAATGTAGTTGCCGGTTATTTTTGCCCGGACAGGTATAGCGTTTGGAGCTGGCTTTGCATACGGAGAGATACAAGTTTTCAATAACTTATCACCGTAAAATGAGTCCCACTGCCAAGCTGTTATAATTAGTTGCGATTTTTGCGATGTAACCATCGACATATCTGTACCTGCATAAACCATCGGGCGGATATACGCATTCTTTAAGCCGTTAAGCTCTAACAACTTATACGTATCCTGCACTAACTGATTAATATCCCAGTTAAATGGCATATTAATTTGCTCACAAGAAAACTGCAACCTTTCAAAGTGTTCTTTCGCTTTAAAAAGCTTTACACCATTTGCAGTTTTATAAGCTCTAATACCCTCAAAAGCTCCAAAACCATAATGAATGGTTTGGCTAAAAAAGTCAATTCCAGCTTCAGTTGCTTTAACAAAAGCACCGTCCTGGTAAATGATTTGATCTTCTTTAAAACTTTTCATGTCGCATATCTAATTTTTTCATAAAAAAAACGCCTTCTTATATGGAAGGCGCTTTCTAGTATTTTAGTTTATTAATTTACACACGCCTTCCTTTTATAGCTGTTAACCAGCAAAATAATTGTGAGAGGAATAATGACTATTAATAACATATTAAATGCAAGCTTAAAACTATTTTATTTACAAAAACAAGATAGGCTATCCTATTTTATGTATCAATAGAAAATAGAAATAGTTTAAAAAAAAATTTAATTCCAATAAACAGCTCTTCGCAAAATTTAATTTCACAAAAATACCTTTACTTAAGCTTTAATTTCCCATTATTTATACCAAACAACGAATCGGTATTCGGTACACAAGGAAGCAACAAATTAACAAGTATCAAATTCTGCCTAAAAATTTAAACATCAGTAAAAAATTGCTTAAAAAACCGGAAATTAAAGCATAAAAAAACCAGTACTTTGGGTACTGGTTTTTTTTTATAAAATATTAAGCTAATTAGTCCTCACGAACACCTTCAGCTAAAACAATCACCTTATTATCAATAACTTCAACAACACCACCTTTAGTGTAAAAGTGTTGCTCTTTACCGTTTCCTCTAATCACTACCTTACCGTCATCTAAAGTTGAGATAATTGGTGCGTGATTATTTAAAATTTCAAAAGAACCTTGAGCACCTGGTACAGTTACCGAAGTTACGTCTCCTTCAAAAATTTTCTTATCGGGTGTTAATATTTCTAATTTCATGTTCGAGTTATAAGTTGTATGTAATAAGTTATAGGTTTAAAGTTTAACTTATCACTTTAAACCTACCACTTATAACCTTCTAAGCGTTTGCCTCAGCTAATAATTTCTTACCTTTTTCAATTGCTTCTTCAATGTTTCCAACTAAGTTGAAAGCTCCTTCTGGATACTCATCAACCTCGCCAGCCATAATCATGTTAAAGCCTTTAATAGTATCTTTAATGTCAACTAAAACACCTTTTAAACCTGTAAACTGTTCTGCTACGTGGAAAGGTTGTGATAAGAAACGTTGTACTCTTCTTGCTCTTGATACAGTTTGTTTATCTTCTTCAGACAACTCATCCATACCTAAAATAGCAATGATATCTTGTAGTTCTTTGTAACGTTGTAGAATTTCTTTAACGTTTTGAGCACAAGTATAATGCTCATCACCTACTACAGCAACAGTTAAAATTCTTGAAGTAGAATCCAAAGGATCCACCGCAGGATAAATTCCTAACTCAGCAATTTTACGAGAAAGTACTGTTGTTGCATCTAAGTGGGCAAACGTTGTTGCTGGTGCAGGATCCGTTAAATCATCCGCAGGAACATAAACCGCTTGTACAGACGTAATAGAACCTCTTTTTGTAGAAGTAATACGTTCTTGCATAGTTCCCATCTCTGTTGCCAAAGTTGGTTGGTAACCTACCGCTGATGGCATACGACCTAATAAAGCCGAAACCTCAGAACCTGCTTGTGTAAAACGGAAGATGTTATCAATAAAGAAAAGAATATCTTTTCCTTGACCGTCAGCTTCTCCGTCTCTATAGTATTCTGCAATAGTTAATCCAGATAAAGCAACACGAGCTCTAGCTCCTGGAGGCTCATTCATTTGACCGAAAACGAAAGTTGCTTTAGAGTCTTTTAGCGCTTCTTTATCAACTGAAGCTAAATCCCAACCGCCTTCTTCCATTGAATGCTTAAATTTCTCACCGTATCTGATGATATCTGCCTCAATCATCTCACGTAAAAGGTCATTACCTTCACGCGTACGCTCACCAACACCTGCAAACACAGATAAACCATCGTAAGCCTTCGCAATATTGTTGATTAATTCTTGAATTAATACTGTTTTACCAACACCAGCACCACCAAACAATCCAATTTTACCACCTTTTGCGTAAGGCTCTAACAAATCGATTACTTTAATCCCTGTAAAAAGAATTTCGTTTTCAGTTGAAAGATCTTCAAAACGTGGAGGTTGGTTGTGGATTGACTTTCCGTCAACCTTGTCAACCTCTGCCAAACCGTCAATTGCATCACCAACTACGTTAAAAACACGGCCTTTAATGGCATCGCCAACCGGCATTTTAATAGGTGCACCGCTATCCACTACATCCATTCCTCTAACTAAACCGTCTGTAGAGTCCATCGCAACAGCTCTTACTCGGTCTTCACCTAAATGCTGTTGAACTTCTAAAACAATTCTTTGTCCGTTTTCTTTAGTGATGACTAATGCATCAAAAATTTTAGGAAGCTTTGCATCTTCTGCAGAGAAACTAACGTCGATAACTGGACCGATGATTTGCGCTATTTTTCCAATATTTGGCATATTATATGGTATTTTTTTTAAAATCCCTTGTTTTCTAGCCTATTAGGGCTTTTCTATTTGAGTTCGCAAAATTACGTTTTATTAGTTAAAATCAAACATGAATTTTCAAAATGTTTTCAATGTTTTAAGAAAACCCTGATTATTTAACTCTAAAGCGTTTTAAGCATTTATTTTTGAGCTATCAGTTGATAAGTAAAAGGCTGATTTTTATTACTAAACGAAAATCAGTGCGAACTAATTTTTTTTAATATTTTTTATTTGAGATTTAAATTTACTATGTTAGCATAATAAGTTTTGTTATTTTTGATAACAATTAAACCAAAAATTAACCAATTAAGAAGAATTCTTATGATAAAGAAACTACTACTAGGAGCATGTCTTGCTCTGCCTGCAACAATTTTTGCTCAGGGCTTTCAGGTAAATTTACAAGGACAAAAACAAATTGGGATGGCTGGCGCTGGAGTCGGGATAGCAATGGACGGAGCTTCCGTTTTTTTTAACCCAGGGGCGGTAAGTATGCTTAAAGAAAACCAGGTTAACCTTGGAGTTAGTCCTTTATTCTTTAAATCTGCTTTTTTAAAGTCGGGTTCGTCCGTGGTTGAAAACAATGTGGATGAAATTGCACCACCGTTTGAAGCTTATGCAGTTTGGGGACCTAAATCTGGCAAATACAAATTAGCTATTGGTGCTTATACTCCTTTTGGTGGTTTGGTTAATTGGGGCGATGAATGGTCGGGTAAATACACTTTAATATCTCTTGATTTAAAAGCTATTTACATACAGCCAACATTAAGTGTAAAAATAACAGACAATATTGGTATTGGTGCTGGTTTTGTTTACAACCACGGCCAGGTTAATTTACAAAAAGCTGTACCAATATCCCAAGCTAACGGCAAGGATAGTAAAGCAACCTTAGACGGTGCTGGCGAAGGCTACGGATGGAATGCCGGAGTTTATTTTAAAACGTTATCAGGGGTTAGTATAGGCGTTACCCATCGCTCAAAAGTGGTTACAAAACTTAAGGATGGCGACGTTATTTTTGAAGGACCTGCTGCAGTACAAGCCGGTTTTGCTACCAAATTTGATTCGGAATTACCTTTACCTGCAACTACTAGTTTAGGTTTTGGATTTTATCCATCAGCAAAAACAACCGTAGCGTTTGACGTAAACTGGATCCATTGGAGCGTTTATAAAGAACTAAAGTTTGATTACAATACGGCAACTCCTTCATCAGCTCCTTCTGAAAGAAATTATAGTGATGGTGCATCTGTTAAATTGGGAATCAACCAACAACAAACAGAAAAATTGGCTTTAAGAGCTGGAATTGGTTATGCTTTTACTCCTGTTAAAGATGGCTTTGTAACACCAGAAGCTCCAGATGCTAACAGATTAATTTTATCGGCTGGCTTAGGCTATGAGTTTTCTAAAAAATTCTCTCTTGATTTATCTTTCCTTTACGAAGCAATAAAAGAAAGAAAACAAATCAATGATGAAACTGGTTTAGACGGAACATTTAAAACCCACGTTTACATCCCAGGGATTGGTATCAATTATAAGTTTTAGTCACTATTAAAAACATAGAACATGAAAAAATATAACAATATAAAACTCTTACTTGCCGGATTAGTTTTAATCGCGTCAGCTTGTAAAACTGAAATTGATGTGCCAGCAATAAGTAAAGGCGGTGCAGATTTCACCAAGTATATTGCATTAGGTAATTCGCTAACTGCTGGATATGCTGATAACGGCTTGTACTTGGCGGGTCAATTAAATTCGTATCCAAATATTATTGCAACGCAGATGAAAGCTGCTGGTGGTGGTGATTTTAAACAGCCTTTATTTACAGAAGCGCAAAGTAACGGGTCTGGATATTTAAAAATTGGAGGCTTTAACGCTGATGGAACACCAAACTTAGTACCCGTTACAGACAAACTTGCCTACAGAAATGTAGAAAAGCAATTTACTAAATACACCGACGAAATAAACAATTTGGGCATACCTGGAATGCGACTAGACTTTGCAGTTGGCGCACCTTCATTTAGTGCCTTAAACCCTTATTTTGAGCGTTTATTACCTGATGCGCAAGTTGGAACAAAAACTTACCTAGCTTTTGCAACTGGAAGAAGTCATACCTTTTTCACTTGTTGGTTAGGTAATAATGATGTTTTAGGTTGGGCAACAAGTGGCGGTGTAGTAGGGAACGACCCTACAAAGGCACTTACTTCAAAAACTGTTTTTGCACAAGCTTATGGCGCTGTTATAGCTACCATGACTGCACAAGGACAAAAAGGTGCTGTGGCAACCATCCCGGATGTGACCGCGATTCCATTTTTAAATACGGTGACCATCCCTTTACTGTTAGCGGGAGTTCAAAAAGCAGCTCCAAGCGTACAGGCTCTTTACATTAGCACACCAAGTGGCCCAAGGGTAGCTACAAGCAAAGATTTAGTTATTTTGACTTTCCCAACAGCTATGCTTGGCACTGGTTCTCCATATCCTTATGGATTACACCCAGCCAACCCTATTGAAAGTCAATATGTGTTAGATGAAAGTGAAATTGCAATGGCAAAAGACTATGTTAATAGCTATAATGCAACCATCAAGGCTACAGCAGATGCTAAGGGTTTAGCTATGTTTGATGCAAACACTTTTCTAAATACTTTTAAAGATGGTGTAACTATTGATGGAGTTGCTTTTAATGCGAGCTTTGTTAGAGGAAATGCTTTCTCTTTAGATGGAGTTCACTTAACGCAAAAAGGCTATGCAGTTGTAGCGAATGGCTTTATCAATGCAATTAATGCTAAATACGGTTCTAGTTTGACTACTGTTTCTTTATCAAATTACCCAGCGGTAATTTTCCCTTAATAAAACAGACTTCTTTTAAAACAAAAAGCTCCCCGAAAATATTTTTCGGGGAGCTTTTTGTTTATGAGTGTTTGATAAATTAAACCTCGTAAGTGGTTGAAGAAGTATCTCCACCTCTACCTGTCCAATTGGTATGGAAAAACTGACCTCTTGGCTTATCTATTCTTTCGTATGTATGTGCACCAAAATAATCACGTTGTGCTTGCAATAAGTTTGCAGGTAAACGCTCTGTTCTGTAACCATCGTAGAAGTTCAACCCTGCACTTAAACATGGTACGGGAACTCCGTCCATAACTGCTGCTGCAATTACTCTTCTTAACCCTGCTTGGTGCGCTTTAACTTTCCCCGCGAAGAAAGGGTCTAATAATAAGTTAGCTAATTCTGGGTTGTTATCGTAAGCTTCTTTAATGTTACCTAAGAATCTTGAACGGATAATACATCCACCTCTCCACATTAAAGCAATACCACCATAGTTAAGGCTCCATCCAAACTCTGCTGCTGCAGCTTTCATTAATTGGTAGCCTTGTGCATAAGAAATAACTTTAGCAGCATATAATGCATCTCTTAAATCATCCAACATTGCTTTTTTATCACCAGAGAAAGCTGGAGTAGGGCCTGTTAAGATTTTTGAAGCTGCAACACGCTCATCTTTTAATGCAGATAAACATCTTGAAAATACCGACTCGGTAATTAAAGTTAATGGCACACCTAAATCCAATGCAACAGTACCAGTCCATTTACCAGTTCCTTTTTGCATTGCAGTATCTAAAATTTTATCAACTAAAGGCGCACCGTCAGTATCTTTAAAAGCAAGAATGTCGCGAGTAATTTCTACTAGGTAGCTATCTAGTTCGCCTGCATTCCACTCTTTAAATACTTCATGCATTTCATCAGCAGACATTTTTAAAACATCTTTCATTATCTGATAAACCTCGTTGATTAATTGCATATCGCCGTATTCGATGCCGTTATGAATCATTTTCACAAAATGACCAGCTCCGCCTTCGCCAACCCAATCACAACATGGAGTACCATCATCAACTTTGGCCGCAATACCTTGGAAAATTGGTTTTACTGCAGGCCATGCTTTTGGCGAACCACCTGGCATAATAGATGGACCTAATAAAGCTCCTTCTTCGCCACCTGAAACTCCAGCTCCAACAAATAATAAGCCTTTGCTTTCTACGTATTTTACTCTACGTTCTGTATCAGGAAAATGTGAGTTTCCACCATCAATAATAATATCACCAGGAGACAATAACGGAATCAATAAATCGATGAAAATATCAACTGGTTTTCCAGCTTTTACCATCAACATTATTTTACGCGGGCTTTTTAAAGAAGACACTAAATCCTCTATGGTATGTGCACCATAAATATTTTTGCCTTTTGCTCTACCTGCAACAAAGTTTTCAACTTTATCAACTGTACGGTTAAATGCACTTACATGAAAACCTTTGCTTTCCATGTTAAGGATTAAGTTTTCTCCCATCACGGCGATTCCAATTACGCCAATATCAGATACTTCTTTCATTATTTTAAGGAATTGATAATTGTTTAAAATTTCATCTGCTTAATGTATCAAAAAAATAATTCACCAAACAGCGTTTATTACGGTACCAAATCTAAGTATACATTTTTTAAATGCAGTAAAAACGATTAATAAATTTACTCAATGCTTTGCGGAGATTAAAACCTGCATTCATTAAATAATACAGCGTATTAAAAGCAAAAAAGCTTAAACCTTACTACAAAATGTAATAAAGTTTAAGCCTTAATGAAAATTAATAACGAAAACTAAACAGCCTTCACCACTGTTTCAATATTTCCTTTGGTCGCTTTAGAATACGGACAACCTTTGTTTGCCGCATCTGCCAATTTTTGGGTTTTCTCTAAATCTAAACCGGGAATATGAACATGAATTTCTGCTGATAACTGATAAGAACTTTCCCCTTCTTGGTTAAAACTCACATGAACTTCAGCTGTTGCATCGCTTACATCCACACCATCTCTTTTCCCAACAGATCCAAGTGCACCTAAGTAACAACTTCCCCATGCGCCAGCAAATAACAATTCAGGATTTAAAAATCCATCTTCACCGCCCATTGCTTGCGGTGCTTTGAGATCCATATCCAACACACCATCTGATGACTTAATATGTCCGTCTCTTCCTCCTTTTGCAGTAACAACTGCTGTATATAGCTTTTTCATTGCATTATATTTATTAAATAAAAACCGACTTCATTTTGAAGTCGGCCAAAATAATTCATAGGTAGATGAAATTATTCTGAAGATGCTTCTTCGTTAACAAAAGATTCTGCAATTTTTGTTAAAGCAACATCTGTTGATTTTTCGTTTTCTAAAGTTTCCGAAAGTAAATCGTAAACTTTATCATGTCCCATTGTTTTCGCAAAAACGCGTAAGGTTCCGTAAGTCGCAATCTCATAATGTTCTACTTTTTGTGCTGCTAAAATCAAGCCAGCATCTCTAACCATAGTGTCTTTATCGGTATCCCCAATAATATCATCTGCTTCGGAAAGCAAACCTTCCATGGCTTCACATTTTTTTCCTGCTGCTTTTTCATCTAAAAGCTCAAATACCTTTTCTAAAGTTTCAACATGCTTTTCCGTCTCGCTTAAATGCTTATCAAAAGCTTTCGCTAGCTCTTTACTAGTGGAGGCTTTTTTCATTTTGGGCAATGCTTTTGCCAAATGCTTTTCTGCCCAATAAATGTCTTTTAACTCGTCAATGAAAAATTGATGAAATTCAGAGTCTTTCATTTCTTTTGATACTTCGTTTTTCTTTTGTGTTGCCATGATGTTTTTTTTTAAATAAATAGATGCTTATAGAAAAACAACTAAAATGCCAATTCACATTGCTTTGCAATAAAGCGAAATCTTTAAACGTTATGATATTTTTTTAAGTTGACTTGCCTAGTATTAACTTTAAGTTTCAAACTTCAATTTTAATCTGTAGTGTAAATAAGTCAGCAAAACGCATACACCAGTTGTTTTTATACTGTGAAAAATTGTTAAATAAAGGAATGATGCTTATATTAAGATTAGGTTTATTATTTTCGCAAAATAATTATTGTTTTTATGGAAGAATTTGAAGACAGCCGAGCATCTAAAAAAACCAAAACCATTTACGTATCTACTGTTATAAGTATTTCTTTAGTGTTGCTGATGGTAGGTTTGTTAGGACTTATTATTGTTCATGGAAGAAAACTATCCAACTATGTTAAAGAAAACATTGTTTTAAATGTGATCATTAACGAAGGAACTAAAGAGGTTGATATTCTACAGTTACAAAAGCAGATTGAAAAAAATAACTACGTAAAGTCAACGCAGTATATCAGTAAAGAAATTGCCGCCCGTAACTTAACCCAAGATTTAGGCGAAGATTTTATTAAATTTTTAGGCTACAATCCCCTACTTTCTTCTATTGATGTTTACATGAAAGCAGATTATGCAAATAATGAAAGCATCGAGATTTTAAGTAAAGACCTTCGTAAAAACACAATGATTAACGAAGTACGCTACCAAAAATCTTTGGTAGATATGATTAATCAGAACATAAGAACCATCTCTATTGTGATATTAGGCTTTGGTTTTGTGCTTTTAATTATTGCTGTGGGTTTAATAAACAACACCATACGTTTAGCTATTTACTCGCAACGTTTTTTAATAAAAAGTATGCAGTTGGTAGGTGCAACAAGAGGGTTTATACGTAAGCCTTTTCTTAATTATGGCATTTTACACGGCTTTATTGCTGGCTTAATTTCTGTAATTTTATTGGTATTAACCTTGTATTTTGCTCAACAGCAAATTCCAGAATTGGTTATTTTAACCAACTATTATGAATTTGGATTGGTATTTTTAGGCGTAATTGGCGTGGGGATTTTAATATCAACTCTAAGCACTTACTTTGCAGTAACCAAGTACTTAAAACTTAAAGTTTACGATTTATACAGATAAAATTATGGCTCAAAAACCAAATTTAACAGATAACAACGGCGCACATTTTGTTTTCGAAAAGCAAAATTATATTTTAATGATTGCCAGTATTGTGGTAGTTATTATTGGTTTCGTATTAATGAGTGGTACTACAGATATTTATAGTTTCACTAAAATTGTATTAGCACCAATTGTAGTTATTGGTGGTTTCATACTTGGTTTTTTCGCTATTCTGAAAAAAAGATCTAAAAGCTAAATGAATATTTTTGAGGTAATTGTATTGGCCATCATTGAAGGTCTTACAGAATTTTTACCAGTTTCATCAACCGGACACATGATTATTGCCTCGTCTTTAATGGGCATACAGTCTGATGATTTTGTAAAACTTTTCACTGTAGCTATTCAGCTAGGCACTATCTTATCTGTTGTTGTACTATACTTTAAAAGGTTTTTTAAATCATTTGATTTTTACTTTAAATTATTAGTTGCTTTTATTCCAGCAGTTATTTTCGGTTTGCTTTTTAGCGATAAAATTGATGAGCTTTTAGAAAGCCCTATGACTGTTGCTGTTACACTTTTACTTGGAGGAATAGTTTTACTATTCGTAGATAAGTGGTTTAATAATGCCAATATTGACGACACAGACCAAATCAGTTACCCAACCGCTTTAAAAATCGGTGTTTTCCAATGTTTAGCAATGATTCCGGGAATGTCAAGGTCTGGTGCTTCTATTGTTGGAGGTATGGCGCAAAAATTAACACGTAAAGCTGCAGCAGAGTTTTCATTCTTTTTGGCGGTACCTACTATGTTTGCTGCCACTGCGAAAAAGCTTTATGACTTTTATGGAGATGGACATGTTATTACTACTGAAGAGCTAAACTTATTACTTATTGGAAACGTAGTTGGTTTCTTAGTAGCCTTAGTTGCTATTAAAACATTTATAGGTTTTTTAACAAAACACGGGTTCCGTGTATTCGGTATATATCGAATCATTGTTGGGTCTATTATTATTATAATGATTTTAAGCGGTCATAGCTTGAAAGTTGTCTAAAGCATGAACGGAGAAGAAAGTCAAAAAAAAACATTCCCAAAATTTAATTTTACCCAAGGCGAGGTTTTATTATTAAACAAACCTTGTCAATGGACCTCTTTTGATGTTGTTGGCAAATTAAGAAACTCCTTTAAGCCTTTAAAGTTAAAGGTTGGTCATGCTGGCACTTTAGACCCCTTAGCTACCGGACTTTTAATTATTTGCACTGGAAAGCTCACCAAACAAATTGACACCTTTCAGGCAGAAGATAAAGAGTACACAGGCACTTTTACATTAGGTGCAACTACTCCGTCTTACGATTTAGAAACCGAAATTGACCAAACATTTGATATCTCTAAACTTACAGACGAGCTAATTTTAGATAATTGCAAACATTTTATTGGAGATATAGAGCAATACCCACCGGCGCACTCCGCAATAAAAGTTGATGGCGAACGCTTGTATTTAAAAGCTAGACGTGGCGAAGAGGTAAAGCTAAAAGTTAGAAATGTAAGTATTAGTGAATTCGAAATCACCCGAATTGAACTGCCTGAAGTAGATTTCAGAGTTGTTTGTAGCAAGGGAACTTACATACGTTCTTTAGCTAAAGATTTTGGAGAAAAACTAGGAAATGGCGCTCATCTATCCAAATTAAGAAGAACAAAAATCGGAAATTTTAAGATTGAAGATGCTTTTGAAATTATGGAGTTAGTAAATCATGTGAGGGAGATAAAAGAGGAAGAAGGGTTTTGCTAGAAAGCCAAGTTTAAAGTAGCGAATACTTAATTAACTCAATACTTTAATCTTTATTCCTTGATATTTTAAAAATCCTACAAAAAATGCAAATCTACCATCATATAAAAGACTTTAAGTGCTTAAAGAATGCAGTGGTTACCATTGGCACTTTTGATGGAGTGCATTTGGGACATCAGCAAATTATTAAGGAGCTTGTTGAAAAAACTAAGCAAAATGGTGGTGAATCTGTTATTTTAACTTTCTTTCCGCATCCGCGGATGATTTTAAACCCCGAAAATCATGAATTAAAAATGATTAATACCATGGCAGAAAAGGCTAATACCCTGAACCATTTAGGTATAGATCATTTAATAATTACTCCCTTTACTCGAGATTTTTCAAATCTAAGTGCCGAAGCTTATATTAAAGAAGTATTGATTGAGCAAATTGGGATGAAACAAATAGTTATAGGCTATGATCATCGTTTCGGGAAAGACAGAAGTGGTAGCTTAGCAGAATTAAAACAATTTACAGACGTTTACGACTATACCGTTACCGAAATTGCAGAAGAAGATGTACGTGACTTAGCGGTGTCTTCTACAAGGATTAGAACTGCTTTGAACATAGGTGATGTTGACACTGCCAATGATTTAATGGGGCATCCGTTTACCTTAGCTGGCAAAGTAATTAAAGGCGACCAAATTGGGCGTACTTTAGGTTACCCTACAGCAAATCTGTTTATAGAAGAAAGCTACAAGCTTATCCCATCAGACGGAATATACGCCGTTACCGTTGAAGTTTCGGATTCCAAAAATAAAAATCAAGAACTTTACAACCCTTATCAGCCCACAAGTTTAAAAAATCCGGAAGCCAAACCCACGATTTACAAAGGAATGGCTTACATAGGGCATCGCCCAACAATTAACGGGATGAGTCAAAATATTGAAGTCAATATTTTTGATTTCAACGACGATATTTATCACCAAAATATAAAAATGAATTTCCTTCACTTTATTCGTCATGATGTAAAGTTTGAAGGTTTAGAAAAACTTATAGAACAACTTGGTGAGGATAAATTATCAACATTAGCCTATTTTGAAAGTAACTAGATTTAGATTTTATAGCTAACTTAGTTTTAATGAAACTTGATAGCGACAAGGCCGAATTCTTAAAAACCACCATCCATTATTGGCAAAAAAAAGGTCTTATCAACTCAGAAAAAGCCGAAGAGTTAAATAGCAGCTTTACCGTAAAGTCTTTTGATTGGCAAAAACTAGCTCAATACGCCATCTATATTTCTTTAGCATGTGGAGTTTTTGCATTAGGGTCCTTGCTGTTAGATAAACAAATCACTAAAATCCTTTCCTCTTTATACAATACGCCAAATATCATTATCAGTACTTTATCTTTCTTACTTGCTACTTATTTTTTAATTGTTGGCAATAACCGACGAAAGAAAAAAACAAACCGCGTTTTTAGCAATGAGGCAATGCTATTTGCAGGTGTGTTGCTTATAGCAAACGGATTAGCCTATTTAGGTAAAACGATCGACAAAAGCTCCGAGAACTATGCATTCTTGTTTTTAGTAGCGGTACCTCTATATGCTTTTTTAGGTTATTACTTTAAATCAAAGCTAATTTGGAGTTTTGCGTTATTCTCTTTAGGCGCTTGGTTTGGTACCCAAACAAGTTATTTAAGTAAAAGCAACTTCTATTTTTTAGGAATGAATTATCCACTTAGGTTTGTGTGTTTCGGGCTGATTCTCACTTCATCATCCTTTCTTTTCACCTACTTTAAAAAGCTTACTGAGTTTAGGTTGGTGACTTATTTTATTGGCCTGATATATACTTTTAGTGCCCTTTGGCTGCTTTCTGTTTTTGGGAACTTTGGTAGGATTGATGACTGGTATAAAGTTAGCCAAACAAGCTTATATGGTTGGGCGACTTTATCCATTGCTTTTTGTCTGCTTGCTTTTTACCTAGGGTTCAAGTTCAAAGACGAACTAGCTAGAGAGTTTGGCGCTACTTTTTTAATCATCAACCTTTATACTCGTTTCTTCGAATATTTTTGGGAAGCATGGCATAAAGCTATCTTCTTTTTGGTATTGGCACTCTCATTTTGGTTAATTGGGAGGAAAGCGGAAAAAACATGGAATTTGGAGTTTTTTAAGGAGGAAGAGGCGGATGATAAATTCGGCTAAGCCAAACATCCTTTGTAACTCTTTATCATAAAAAAAGCTCCATTTGGAGCTTTTAATTTATTTGATAACCTCTAAGGTTTCGTCTATAGATATTTCGCCGTGAGACTGGTCTAAAATACACTCTCCATCTTTAATCAAAAGCAATTGTGGTGATTCATGATGAACCTGAAAAAGTTCTGCAATTTGATTCGAGATTTCTCTATTGGCAATTAAATCTAAAAAATAAGGTTTTACTGTACTTGGTAAATCATCTAAATCTAGGTCTACTCTTTTTTTCGCCATCATGCTGATGGAGCAACGAGTACTGTGCTTAAATATTACGCTATATCCTTCGTCAGCTTTTATGCTATTTAACTGATCTAAACTGTTTAATGTAATCCAACTCATGGTTTTAAAAATATATTTTTATCTACTTTACGCAAAACCTTTGCAACAGGGTAATAAATTGTGGTTTTTCCGTTAAAATTAGTTTTTTCCGTAGAAAGTTTAAGTCCATTACCTAAGTTTTGGTAAGGTGACCAATTAAAAACTGACTCTTTAGTTTGCTTCTGTAAAAGAAATTTCCAGCGGATAATTTCACCGGTTTTACTATTCACGTATAACCAATATTGATCTCCTGGCGTTAAGCCAACCTTATCAAAATCTAGATGAATCACGTTACACACAACTCCATCTATAGTTTCATTTGCTTCTAACTTGGTATTTACACCCTCATCTTGTAATTTCAGAGGCACCATTAACCAATAAGTATCGTTAATAAATGCAGCATACGCCTTTTTCACTAGCTCATCAGCCTCTATGCCTTGCTGTAAAACATTATCTATATAAACACTCCCTGCTTTACTGCTTACGTTAAATAAGGTTACTGTTTTTCTCCCAGTTGCATCAGATGTTTCTAGACGATAATCTCCGGTTTGCTTATCCCACAGGTGTTTTCTGGGAATGCCAGACTTTCCCTCTCTTTTTACTAAAAAATCAAACTGAAAATATCTGCTTTTATTAAATTTTGACTTTCCACCAGTTGCTTTAGATATTTTATTAAACACCTGATCTTTTGTTTGCGCAAAAGTAAAAGACGTAACAATTATGCAAAACAATCCACAAAGAACAAAAATTCTCATAAATAATTATAAAATTGGAGTAAATAGACTAACGTCTTCCCCTTGATTCGGGATAAGAGTTATAAGCTGGGCATAATTTAGTGCTACAAGACTGTAAAATAGTCCCTAAAATCATTACCGAAAGCATAACGAAGATTATTTTTTTCATTTTATTAATTAACGTACTAAATAGATAAATTATTACGATGACGAAACAATTATGTTTCGTTAGCAATTTACAAAATTAAATACAATTGATTTAATACTAAGTTTTTAAACCTAGCGCATAACTTAAAATTCGGTTTTAAGTGCTGCCATTTTAATTGCTGTTATTGATGCTTCATCACCTTTATTACCATGTTTGCCACCCGCTCTATCTAAAGCTTGTTCTTGATTATCAGTAGTTAAAACTCCAAAAATTACTGGCTTAGTATGTTTTATACCAACATTTGCCAAGCCGTTTGCTACCGCGTTACAAATAAAGTCGAAGTGTTTTGTTTCTCCCTGAATCACACAACCTAAACATATAACCGCGTCCAAGTCCTTATTACTCAACATTAAATCAGCACCGGCAACTAACTCGTAACTACCTGCTACCTCAACAGAAATAATATTTTCTTCTTTTACCTCGTGTTTAATCAAAGAATCATAAGCTCCTCGGTACAAAGCACCGGTAACTTCTGCATTCCAAGCTGCAACTATAATCCCAAATTTATAAGGCTTACCAGATGGAACGGTTGTGTGTGAAAAGTCTGAAAGGTTTTTAAGATTTGAAGCCATATTTTAACATAAAAAAAGGCTAGCTGTTTGCCAACTAACCTTAATGTTTTAACATTTTATTAATTATAATTTCCCTTGCGCTCTTGCAATATACATGTCAATTGTACTAGCTGCTGAACTTTCAGGATAATCTGTTTTAATTTTAGTGTAAGTATTTACAGCAGCTTTAAAGTCTTTCTGCTCTTCGTATACTAAACCTAATTTTTTCAAATAAATTGGCGCTGCAAAAAGGTTATCGCCTTTTGAACTTGCTTTTTTGTAAAAAGTAACTGCTTGGTCGTAATCTTTAAGTTCAACGTAAGCATCACCAGCACCACCTAATGCTTCTGGAGCAATAATAGCATCCGAACCATTGTATTTTGTTAAGCTTTCGGCTGCTTTTTGGAATTCGCCTTTATTAAGGTAAGCAATACCTACATAGTAATAAGCTAAATTAGCTGACTTTGTATTATCGTAGTCCTCAATAATTTTCTCAAAACCCGGGAAATTTCCATCTCCCTTAATTGCTTTGTCCCAATCTTTCTGTTCCCAGTAAGCTTGTGCTTTGTACATTTGGTTTACAGCTTCAGTCTCACGCGGAGCCAAATAAAGTTTTTGATATGCAAAAAACAATACAACCAATCCTACTACTGTAGCAGCAATAACAATAAGGCTTTTTTTGTTTTCTTGTATAAAATCACCGGTTTTACCCATTGATGATGTTAAGTTTGATAATTGCTCGTTTTCTGTATTCGACATTTTTAGGATTCTATTAAAGATTGCAAAAATAGTGTTTTAGTTAAAAACAACAACCAAATATTTAAAATATTGTAAGATAGTACTATTAAGTGCATTTAACGCAAGCTAAAGCCTTATTTTTTTTAAATATCAAGTTTTTTTTCTCTATTAAAAAGCTTTGTAGCCATTATCGTCGCTTGATTTCATAATTTAGCGTCATGTATCTAAAAAAAATTACACTGGTAAACTTTAAAAGTTACGATGAAGCTGAGCTAACCTTTATTGACGGCGCAAACGCTTTTACAGGAAACAACGGAGCTGGTAAAACCAATTTATTAGATGCAATACATTACCTTTCTTTATGTAAAAGCTATTTTAACCCTATTGATAGTCAGCAGATCAAACAAGACCGAGATTTATTTATGCTACAAGGTGTTTTTGATAAAAACCAAAATGATGAACTGATAGCCTGTGGTGTTAAAAAAAATCAGAAAAAACAGTTTAAACGAAACAAGAAAGAGTACCAACGCTTAGCAGACCATATTGGTTTATTCCCGCTGGTGATGATTTCTCCGAATGATATCTCCTTAATTTTAGAAGGAAGCGAGGAAAGACGAAAGTTTGTGGACACTGTAATTTCTTTAACCGACTCCAATTATCTAGATGAATTAATCTCTTACAACAGAACCTTACAAAATAGAAATGCTTTATTAAAGCAAATTGCCCAAAGTGGAAAATATGACCCTACCCTTTTAGAAATATTTGATGAGCAGTTGACTATTTCTGGTAACAAGATTTTTGATAAGCGAAAAGCATTTATGCAGGTATTTACTCCGGTTTTTGATCAGCATTATAAATACTTAACAGATGAGGCTGAAAGTGTAAACTTAGTTTATGAATCACCGTTATTAACCGCAGATTTTGCCACTCTTTTAAAACAAAATTTAGAGAAAGATCGGATTTTACAACGTACTACTCAGGGCATTCATAAAGATGATTTGGTGTTTCAGGTTCACAATGATATGCCTTTAAAAAAGTTTGGCTCTCAGGGGCAACAGAAATCTTTTCTGATTGCTTTAAAACTCGCTAAATACTCTTTTATCTATCAGCAAAAAGGGTTTAAACCTTTACTTTTGTTGGATGATATTTTTGATAAACTAGATGATTTGCGCATTACTAAACTAATGAAAATGGTTTCGGCGGATGATTTTGGTCAATTGTTTATTACTGATACTAACGCGGAAAGGGTAAAGCGTATATTTGAAGACATAAAAGTTGAACTAAACTTGTTCGAGATAAATAATAGTGTGCTAAGCCATGAGTAGAGATAACGACAAAACACTGAAACAAGCGATGGATCAGATGCTGAAGGTTTATCGTTTAAAAAATAAATTCGACGAAACCCATGCTGTAGAATCTTGGGAAGCTGTTGTTGGGAAAGCTGTAGCTAACCGTACCAAAGAAATTTTTATCAGAGAAAAAAAACTTTTTGTACGTATTGAATCCTCAGTGGTTAAAAATGAATTAACCATTATGAGAAAGCAAATCATTAATAATTTAAATGAAAAAGCGGGTTCTGAAGTGGTGACTGAAATTATTTTTCTTTAAAAACCCCATATCCAGTCACGTTGTTTGCATTTTGATATCGCTTTATAAAATTTACCGGAAAGCATCTTTGATTCCTTAAAAAATATTCAAAGCAGTATATTTAGCTTTTCAAGAAAACCTCAATTGTATCGCTTAATGATTAAGTTTATTAAAACCAGTTTTTCACTTACCAATAACATTAAAACTACTGGAGCAATCACTGAAACATCAATTTTTGTCGCAAGGGAAATCACTAAGCACATCAATCCTGATCGTCCTCAGTTAATATTAGAAGTAGGTGCAGGGTATGGCAATGTTACCCGTGAGATTTTAAAAAAAATGCATCCGGATTCAAAGTTATTTTCAGTTGAGCTTAACACTAAATTCTGTTTAAAAATAGAGGAAACAATAAACGATCCCCGACTTACTGTGATAAATGACAGTGCTGAAAATTTTGAAACTTACTTACCTAAGCAAAAGATAGACGCAATTATATCTACACTGCCTTTTACATTCTTTTCTACACAATTAGCCCAAAGCATACTAAGTAAATTTAAAAACCACCTTTCCACAGATGGTGAATTTTCACAGGTTTACTATTCTTTAAGGTTTCTGAAGCAGGTAAAGCGATATTTCTCAGTAAACAAAGTCAAAATAACGGTAAATTTCCCCTTAGGGTTTATCATCCATAGCAGTAACAAAAAGGAATAACATCCTTTCAGATAGCCATCCTTAAAACTGTATTCCGAAAATTTAAAATGACAAAAATCCTTCAAAAATTTAAACAGGATATTGATAACAAAACACTGTATGTTGCTATTGGGTTTACAGTGTTTTGTAGCTTGTTTGGTTTTTATTTATTTCACGACTATTATTTGAATCTTTATGAATACACAAAAATTCATCATTTTAACTCAAAGGTAATTGGCTTCCAATTAATCAACTTTATAATTGACTTTGTATTATTTATTGTTTACGCCTACTACCTTTTTAATAGCAAATTATGGATTAAAATTCCGTTCCTCATCCTACTTGTGGTCTGTATATCTGCCGAACTAGGTTACATAAGTTTTTACGATAGGTTCTCGGACCCTAATGACATTATTATTGCATTAACTGCTACTGGAGAACAAGTAAATTCGTTAATGTCACAATATTTAAATTTCAATATTCTAACATTGTTATTTGCATTTGCAGTGGGTGAAATTGTTCTGAGGAGCAGAAAGAAAACGGCTAATTTTTTAGTACTAATTTATACATTGATACTCTTTACTCTACATTCTGTTTCCTCCTTTTTCATTTACTCTTACTTAAGTACTAAACATGAAGATATAATTGCATACAATATCAATCAAAACGTATTTATTCCCTTACCAGTGGGTATAAACACATTTATCAATACCTGTTTTGGATATTTAATTGTAGGTGATAAAGATTTTAAAACCGAAAGAGATAGACTAAGCTATCAAACTCAAGTTAAGCCACTTAATAATATTGTAATTATAATGGAAGAAACAATTAGAGGCGACTATTTAAGTTTAAACGGGTACCCTCGCAAAACTTCGGGCTACTTAGAAGAGCTACGAAATAAACACTTACTGAAAAATTTCGGGCTTTGTGTAGCAGGATCAACAGCGAGCCTTACTTCAAATAACCTTCTGTTTGCTGGCATTTCACCTAGTAACGCTGATGCAGAGATCTCTAAAAAGACTTTTACTAGCCCAAGTATTTTTCAGTATGCAAAGGCAACTAATTACAAAACTTATTTTTTTGATGCACAAATGAATGATTATTGGGCTGGCACCTTTGATGATTATACTTTTATTGACCATTATTTTAACAAAAAACAGTTACTCCCAGAGGGGGTTAATAATTTTGAAATTGATTTTATTATTGCAGAACAGGTCAACAAAATATTAAAAAACTCTCGAGGAAACTTAATATATATAGTCAAAAGAGGCTTCCATTTCCCATACGAAAGCAATTACCCTGAAAATAAAAGAATCTGGGTTCCCGTTTTTGAGGGGGATTTAAGTACCGATAAAGATCAAAAAGGCTTAATTAACAGCTACGACAACTCGCTTAGCTACAACATTGACCGTTTTTTCAAGGTTTTAATTGGAAACTCGGAAGAATCCTTGAACCACTCAATTATAATTTACACCGGAGATCACGGGGAGAACTTTTTAGAGGACGGTGAAAGCGTAGGGCACTCTAAAAGTTCAAAACTAGAAGCTACCGTTCCACTTGTAATTATTGGTAAAAACATAGAGGCAGACACATTATACAAAGCATCGCACCACAATATTTTACCCACGGTTTTAGATTTGATGAATTACCCTAAAAACGAAATTAAATACCATTACTCCCCATCACTTTTACAAGCAAAAGAAAGTGATAATAAAAAGCGTCATTACATACTTCCAGATTTAAACAATCCAAAAGTTTATGATTTCGATAATTAATATCTGTTAACTTAGCGCAAAACCCTCATAGAAAATATATTAATAAGTTACTCTAAGATTTCCGAATGTTAAACCGCATAAGAACTCTTTTATTCCCAGAAATAATAATCCGATACGAAGGTTCGGGTAAACATATTTTAGCGCTCGATGGATTACGTGGTATAGCTATTTTGTTAGTAATACTTTTCCACACGTTTCATTTTATGTTTGGTTGGTGCGGTGTCGATTTATTCTTTGTTTTATCAGGCTTTTTAATTACAGGAACGCTTATCGACAATAAAAATAGCACCCATTACTTTTCTAATTTCTGGATTAAACGGGTGCTGAGGATTTTCCCGCTTTATTATTTGGTTTTAGCGATTATTATTGTCCCGAAAATCTACTTTCAAGTTAATACGGTAAGCTATACCTCATGGACTTATTGGTTTTATTTACAGAATTGGCAGTATATTTTTAACGGTGTTTTCCCGGACGGAAAAGCTACTTTAAACCACTTTTGGTCTTTAGCTATAGAGGAGCAGTTTTACTTTTTTTTTCCATTTGTTGTCAAGTATGTAAAAAACAAGAACATGCCTTTTTTACTGCTCGCATTTATTTTAATCGCAATCCTATTTCGTTATTATTATTTTAACAATGATAATATTGGCTACTATGTAGGTACTGTCTCCAGAATGGACAGCCTTGCAATAGGTGCTTTTTTAGCTTATGCCGTACGTTATAACCGTGTGTTTTTACAAAGATGGACTCATCTGTTCTTTTACATATCAGTAGCTTATATACTAGCCGTAATCGTTTTAACACAAGAAGTGCATTTTAGTAATCCTTACTTTGCAGGTATAGGTTTAACATTTTTTGCTTTACTATTTGGTAGCCTATTAATTTTTAGCTTATCAAATTTTAAAAACAATTTTATTAACCAAGTGCTTACATTAAAACCTCTCCGGTTTATAGGCAAAATCTCTTACGGATTATACATTTACCACTGGATACTGTATGTTTTTATAAAACCTCCTTTAGAGAGCGTTATTTACAACAGCTTACCTCACAGCATAGCTTCAAAAGTAGTAACCTCTGTAATTATTTTAATTGTCAGTATTGCCCTTAGTTATCTTTCTTTTTCCTATTTTGAAAAGCCTATTCTCAACTTAAAGAAAAAATGGGTTAGATAAGCTCTAATCTATTATTCTGCAAGTAAATTATCTATAAACTCAACAACTTTAGGGCTTTCATAATCTGCACTGCCTTCGTGTCTAAAAACAACACGTCCTTCTTTATCTAAAATTACAGTGGTTGGTAAAGAACTTCCAAAAATATTTTCCGGGACTTTATTAATGGAAATATAAACGGGCAAATCGTAATTGTGTTTTTGCATAAAAGCTGATGATTTTTGATAATCTCCATCAGCATCCACCATTAAAAAAACAAGATCATTATTGGACTCATACTTTTGTTTTAACCTATTAATACTTGGCATTTCTGCGATACAAGGAGGACACCAAGTTGCCCAAAAATTCAAGAAAACAACTTTTCCTCGTAGTTCTGCCAAGCTAATTGTTTCACCATTGCTATTCTTAAAAGCTATCTCTTTTGGAGCGATATTACCAGTACTTTCTAAATCATCAATTTCTTTTCCAGAAGGAATACTGGGTTGAAACAGACCCACTTTCATCAGGTTTTGTATTACAAAAGCTTTTACATTTGGATTAATCAGCATAGCTAAAATAAAAGCCAACATTGCCAAGGTTAAAACGTTTGAAAAAGTAAACCACTTTTTGGTACTACCGTTATTCTTTTGAGTATTCATGATGGATGATTAATGGTTATAATATGGCACTAAAAAAATTCACCCAAGTTAAAGCTGTTTTAACTTGGGTGATTTAAACAAATTTATATTTACTGAAGCTTAGTTCAAAATAGTTTCAATAGACTAAACTAAACCTTGTGCAAGCATTGCATCGGCTATTTTAACAAATCCACCAATATTTGCTCCTCTTTCGTAGTTTACTCTACCTTTATCATCTGCACCATACTTAACACAGATGTCGTGGATATCTTTCATTACCTTTTTCAACTTATCATCCACCTCTTGGCGAGTCCACGAGTATCTTTGAGAGTTCTGGGACATCTCTAATCCAGAAACTGCTACTCCGCCAGCATTTGAAGCTTTACCAGGTGCATAAAAAATACTAGAAGCATTAAATGCGTTAACAGCTTCTGGCGTACATGGCATATTCGCTCCCTCTGCAACATACATACATCCGTTGGTAATCAATTTAGATGCGTCCTCTAAGTTCAATTCATTTTGGGTAGCATTTGGCAATGCGATATCGCATTTGATCTTCCACGGTCTTTCATTAGCGTAAAACGTTACGCCCGGATACTCTTTTGCGTACTCTTTAATTCTTCCACGTTTAACTTCCTTTAAGTCTCTGATGAAAGCTAATTTTTCTACGTCGATACCCTTAGGATCGTAAATAAACCCTTCAGAATCTGACATGGTAACCACTTTAGCACCCTTTTCGATACATTTTTCAACGGCAAATTGCGCTACATTTCCAGATCCAGAAACAGTAATCACCTTATCTTTAAGTGTTTGTTTTTGAGTTTTTAAAATTTCTTCTACAAAGTAAATCAAGCCATAACCAGTCGCTTCTGGACGGATATGACTACCACCCCACTCAGAGCCTTTTCCGGTTAAAACACCCGTAAATTCACCTTTAATTCTTTTGTACTGACCAAATAGATAACCTATCTCTCTTTTCCCTACTCCAATATCGCCAGCAGGGATATCAATATCTGCACCCACATGACGGTATAGTTCTGTCATAAAGCTTTGGCAAAAGCGCATTACCTCATGGTCTGATTTACCTTTAGGGTCGAAATCTGCTCCACCTTTACCGCCACCCATAGGCAAGCCAGTAAGACTATTTTTAAAAACTTGTTCAAATGCTAAAAACTTAAGAACACTTAGCGTTACTGATGGGTGAAAACGCAAGCCTCCTTTATAAGGGCCAATTGCACTATTCATCTGTACTCTATAGCCTCTATTAACTTCAACCTCGCCTTTATCTGTTAACCAAGGCACCCTAAAAATGATAGCTCTTTCAGGCTCTACCATTCGTTCAAAAATTTTGTTATCCCTATAAATAGGATTTTTTTCAACAAAAGGAAAAATAGATTCGGCAACTTCTGTTACTGCCTGCAAAAACTCCGGCTCGTTAGCATTTCTTACTTTAATTATATTTAATGGATCTTTCATATTTAAGGGGCAATAGTTTTTTTAATATTAAAGAATAAAAATATCTTAAAAAAGGACAAATATGTCTTTTTTCTAATAAACTGACAAAAGAATGCAATAAGTAGCATTGTTTTTTATCAAAACGTAATACTAAGAAACAAAAAAGGAATAAAGCATGAAAATTTTAAAAAAATAATGTTTGCCGATTATAGCAGAATAAGAGATATAAAGACAAATGCCCATTAAACAAAAAAAGCCTCACATATCTGTGAGGCTTTTGTGGGAGATACTGGGTTCGAACCAGTGACCCCCTGCTTGTAAGTCTATTAGATCGGACATCAAAACATGTTATACACCTATCTTATGTACTTGAATATCAACAATTTAAATCATTTTGACTTATTTTGTAGTCATTTGTAGCCTTTTGATATCAAGGAAAAGTGAGCGTAAAGTGAGCGTTTTTATTTCTTACCTTTTACTTATAATATCCAAGGATCAATGGCCAAGGTAAGTCTGATACTCGACACTAGAAAGAAATCCAAAAGCAGGATTACCGGGCTATATCCCATAGTCCTCAAGGTCTTCCACAAAAAGAACAGACTGCTCCGTATTGGCCACTGCACCTCCCTTGCCGGATGGGAATCAAAAAACCATCTTCTGCGC
>JBBKWF010000012.1:0-128320 GCA_037968815.1 Pelobium sp.
TCAGCAAAGAAAAATTAAAATCAAAAATTATAAAACAAAAAATAGCATCATGGAAATCCACAATGCTATTTAATTTTTTTATCCTTGTATAACTGTAACGCTATTTCAGGACGAGACATTAAGATTTTTATCTTATTGAGCAGCAGTTGTATCAACAGCAACCATTGAAGAATCACCAGCAACTGTATCAACAGCAGCAGTATCAACAGTAATTGAATCTACAGAAGCAGTATCTTGAGATGCATCAGTAGCAGTGTTTGAATTACAAGCAACAACTGATAAAGAGATTGCTAAAGCGAAAAATCCGAATTTGAATAAGTTTTTCATGTTAATTTGTTCTTTTATTTTTGTGATTAATTTAACCTTAATACCCAAAACTTAAAAAGGTAACCCTGTAACTACAAAAAAAAATATCTTTTTTTTGAAATCACTTGTAATCAGTTAAAAATCATTAAATTGAATCACAGATAAAATATATAAAAATTAATTTTTTTTTACCAAATAAGGGTTACAATTTAGCGAAAACAGTATTAAATAGTGAGCAAAAAGATAAATCATTCAATACCAACAGATAATGAAATTATTTTAGGTGTGCTGAATAATTCATCTTCAACACTTCAGTATCTTTATAAGGCTTATTACCCGATGATCTTACAATTAATCATCAATAACAGTGGGAGCGAGCATGATGCAAAAGATATTTATCAAGAAAGTATAATTGTACTTCATGATAAAATTAAAAGTGGCGATTTTGAATTAACAAGTAAACTTAAAACCTTTTTATATTCTGTTTGCAGAAGGCTCTGGTTAAAAAAACTAAGTCATAAAAGTAGATTTTGTGAAAATATTAAAGATTACGAAGATCATTTCGAGGTAGAGTCAGATTTGGCTCAGCATGAAGAAAAAGATCAACAGTTTGTTTTAATGGACAGTGCTTTAAGCCAATTGGGCGAACCTTGTAAAACCATTATTGAGGATTTTTATATCCACAGTAAATCAATGCAAGATATCTGCGAAAAATTTGGTTATACCAACGCAGATAATGCAAAGACACAAAAATACAAGTGTTTGCAACGATTAAAAAAGTTGTTTTTTAATCTAAAATAGAAAACATGAAAAGTGAATTAGACTTAATCAAAAGAATTGAAGCATACTATTATCAAGAGATGACAACCGAAGAGGTTGACGCTTTTGAGTTAGAAAGAAAAAGTAATGATGCTTTAGACCATAAAGTTGTTGCACATTTAGACTTTCTGAAAACTTTAAAATCTTATGGAGATGTTAAAGCTTTAAGGTTAGCCATGAATCAAATTCATGACGAAATTGATATTGATAGTTTGGTGGAGGAGTATAAAGAAGTACCTACCTTACTTTCTGTGCTTTGGGTTAAATACCGTAAAAACTTAGCAGTTGCTGCAACTGTTGCTATTTTTATGACTTTAATTACGCTGTTCTCTACAGGTCAATTTAGCGCTAATGAACATGGCTCAAATTATAGTGAACTTAAACGTGATATGGAAAGCATTAAGCGTTCCCAAACAGCACTAATAAGAAATATCAATACTACTAAACAGAAAAAAGATGTTAGTCAATATAGCGGGACTGGTTTCGCTTTATCATCAAACGGGTACTTGCTAACTAATTACCATGTAATAAAAGATGCTGACTCTGTATATGTTCAAAACAGTAAAGGGGAATCGTTTAAAGTAGAAACCTTATATATTGATCCTGAATTTGATATTGCAGTTTTGCATATTAATGACCCAGCTTTTAAAAACTTAGCAACAGTTCCTTATACCTTTAAAAAGGTGAACTCTGATTTAGGAGAAGATGTTTATACAATTGGCTACCCTAAAGATGATGTGGTTTACGGAAAAGGGTATTTAAGTTCTTCAACTGGTTTTGGTGGAGACTCAATAGCTTACCAAATATCAATTCCGGTTAACCCAGGTAACTCTGGTGGTCCTTTAATGGATAGTAAAGGTAATGTGATTGGTATTATAAGTGGTAAGCAAACCCAAGCGGATGGTGCTGCGTTTGCAGTGAAATCTGATTTTTTACTAAGAGCTGTTAATAGTATCTCACAAGATTCTTTGAAACAGAAAATCAGCATTAGCAAAAGAAATACATTGGCCGGCCTTAATCGCACACAGCAGATTAAGAAAATGCAGGACTATATATTTATGGTTAAGGTATATAATTAAGATTAAGACATACTTAAGTTTGAAAGTCCTGCTCAATCGGCAGGACTTTTTTATTGAGATAATTTTTTATCCGAGGTAAGGCGAGTAATTTTTAAAGCTTCTAAAGAGGTTCGAAATGAATTGCCCCGGATTTTATCTCGTGATAAAAGTCAAGTGAGACACTGGTTTTAACAGAATACCTTTTCGCTTTTATGCTAAAGCACCTTATAATAGAGATAGACGAATAAAGCTGAGTTTTAGAGATAGTAGTGCAAAAACTTTAAACCTGTTTATTGGTGTTTATTTTATACGGTGAAGCTTGATGTAATATGGTTTCACCAATTTGAGGTATAACTAAAGATAGTTTAAAGCATAAAAAAAGACCTGATGTAATCAGGTCTTCAATAATTTATATTAACTAAATTACTTAGTCAAAAGTTATTTCATAAGGCAGTTTTGCTTGTAAGCCACTCATATTACTAACTTCTTTGATTTTTTGATAATATTGGTAGCTTTTTCCTAATTCTTGTTTAACAAAATAAGTTTTAATTTTCTCGTCCGAATTGCCAATTAAGCCCATTAAGCCACTTTTAATTTCTGGATAGTTTACAATTTTGTACTCTTTAAGTTTTGCTTTTTTTGCTGCGGCGGCTATAGCATCTTCTAAATGCCCAAGTTTATCTACTAGTTTTAGTTTTAAAGCTTGTTCACCCGTCCAAACACGACCTTGTCCAATACTATCCACATAAGTCTGTGTTAACTTTCTGCCATCGGCAACACGCTTGGTAAAGTCGTTGTAAGTTCTGTTGACTTCGGTTTGTAGAATCATTTTTTCAGCATTATTTAATGGACGACTTACATTACCTAAATCTGCAAATTCTCCAGTTTTTATCCCATCGAAAGTAATACCTAATTTATTATTAAAGAATCCTTTCATGTTTGGGATGATTGCAAACACACCAATTGAACCTGTAATGGTAGTTGGCTCAGCAAATATTTCATCTGCAGCGCAAGCGATATAGTAACCTCCTGAAGCTGCATAATCTCCCATTGATACTATTACAGGTTTTACTTTTTTGGTTAAAAGAACTTCTCTCCAAATCACATCAGAAGCTAAGGCACTTCCACCTGGGCTATTTACTCTTAATACAACCGCTTTTACTTTATCATTCAGTCTGGCTTTTCTTAATGCTCTTGATATCCCTTCGGATCCAATGGAGTTTTCATCACCTTCGCCACCGTTGATATCTCCGTTAGCATAAACTACGGCTATTCTTTCTGATGCCGAATTATCATTTTGAATGCTACTAGCGTAATCAGTAACACTAACTGTATTTAAGTTTTTATCTTTTTCTATTCCAGTTTTATCTTTTAACTCATCTAAAAGTTCATCTTTATATTTTAGACCGTCTACTAATTTATAATTTAAAGCATCTTGTGGAGAGCGAGATTTTAATCCATTTGCAATAGAAATAACCGAGTCTTGTGGGATTTTTCTGCTTTGAGCAATTCCTTGAGTTATATGGTTATAAAGCGAACCTAATAATGCAGTCATTTGTAAACGGTTGGCATCACTCATTTTATCCAAAATAAGAGGTTCTACTGCGCTTTTGAAAGTGCCAACTTTAATGATTTGTGCTTCAATATCTAATTTTGCTAAAGCACCTTTTAAAAACATAATCTCTGAACTCAAACCTTTAAGTTCTAAAATACCCTGTGGGTTTAAGTAAACTTTATTTGCTACTGATGCCAGATAATAAGCTCCTTGTGTGTAAATTTCGCTGTAGGCAATAATAAATTTCCCTGATTTTTTAAAATCAATTAAGGCATTTCTAATTTCTTCAATAGTAGCAAAGCCCGTCATTAGGTAGCTAACATCAAGGTAAATACCTTTTATATTACTATCATCTTTTGCATTCTTAATGCTTTTTAAAATGTCATTTAAACCAAGTTTTTTATCGCCTTTAAGCGGTCCAAAGTCTAACTCATCCAAAGGGCTAGAAGAGCTGCGTTCTGTAATTGGTAAGTTTAAACTGAGGTGTAAGATGCTGTTTTCTTTTACATCTACTTGTTTTTTTGAACTGCCAACCAAAACGGCTAAACCTGCAATAAAAATAACAACTATAATAATAGATGAGATAATGAAGCCTATTACTGAGGCAAAAACAAATTTGAAGAATTGTTTCATTTTAATTAATTGAATATAAAAATGCTATTTTGCAAATATATTAAGTTAGAGAAGCATTTAGCGCAAATGTTACAAATTTTATGAACCAGGTATTTTTAGGTTTAGGAGGTAATTTAGGTGATAGGATGAATAATCTTGAACTTGTATTGAGCGCTATAGAGCTTAATGTTGGAGCGATAGGTAGAAAATCGTCGATATACCAAACTAAGGCCTGGGGGGAAACCGAGCAACCCGATTTTCTAAATATGGTTGTTGAAGTGCTTACCAGACACAGCGCAGAGCAAGTTTTAAATGCGATTCAAAAAATTGAAACTGATTTAGGTAGAATCCGTATAGAGAAGTGGGGTACAAGAACTATGGATATTGATATTTTGTTCTATAATGAAGAAATATTAAACTCCGATAGACTTATTATCCCTCATCCTTTAATGGAGAAGCGTAAATTTGTTTTATTGCCCTTAGCAGAAATTGCTGAAAAATTGATACATCCCTGCTTGAAAAAAACGATAGGGCAACTATTATTAGAATGTGAAGACGAGCTAGATGTATTTAAGTTAGATAAATTATATAACGATTTTTAATAAACATGAACGATAAAGTATTAATAGACCTTTCGTATTTACAAGAAGTAGCCAGCAATAACGTAGAGTTTATGGTGGAAATGATTGATATATTTTTAGCACAAACGCCAGAATATGTAGCGATTTTAAATGATGCTATAAATGAAGAAAACTGGTTGAAAATTGCAGAAATGTCACATAAAGTTAAGCCAACTTTGGCTTTTATGGGTGCAAATGAAGCTAAAGAAACAATGGCTAGTATTGAGTCGCGGGCAAGAGAAAAAGAAGATTACGAAGGAGTACTTGCTGACTTTAAAAATCTAAAAGAAGTTTTTGTCCAGATTTTTTCTGGTTTGGAAGAAAAAAGAAAAGAGCTATTAGCTAATAGCTAAAGCTCTTCAATTGTGTATTGATAATTTTCCATTATTAAATTAGCCAATAGTTTTTTACAAGCAGTTTCTACTAGTTCTGTTGCAAGTTCTTTGCTTTCTGCTTCAACTTCTAATGTAATATGGCGACCGATTCTTACATTGCTAATTGCTGATAAGTCTAAGTTTTTCATGCTTCCTGTTACTGCTTTTCCTTGTGGGTCAAGTATTTCTTTAAGAGGCATTACATCTATAGCTGCTGAGAATTTTTTCATTGTTGATATTTAAAGTGTAGTTGTGAAAAAAGTATATAAATAACCAAAACTATCGGTATGGCGGCAAATTTAAGAAAAGCCACCAAAAGAACGGCTATAATTACAAAAATGAATTTATATTTATTTGGTTGCCATTTTAAACTCGATAATTTCATCGAAAACAGCTTAATTTCACTGGTTAAAAGGTAGCTGACAACTGCAATTAAGGCTATTAAAAAATAAGGGTTAGTGATGAAAGCAAAATCATCTGCCAAATAGGGCAGTGAGATGATTAAAAAAGTGTTCATCGGGGTGTTTAGTCCAATAAAGTCTTCGGTTTGGCGAGTATCTATATTAAACTTTGCTAAACGTAAGGCAGAAAACACGGTGATTAAGAAACCTGCATAAGAAACCCAGTCTAAGCCAGAAAGCATTAAAAGCTTATAAACTATAATTCCGGGTAAAAACCCAAAACTTATTACGTCTGCTAATGAATCTAGTTCTTTCCCTATATCGGATTTCACGTTTAATAATCTAGCGGCAGAACCGTCAAAAAAATCAAAAACGCCAGATATAATCACAAAAAAGGCAACCGTTTTAAGGTCGCCGTTAAATGCATAAATACTTCCAATACATCCCGATAAAAGGTTTGCACAGGTTAAAGCATTTGGAATATGTTTTTTTATCATTCTTGGGAGATAAAAGAGTTAGGAAGCAAGAGCTAAGACATCTTGCTTAGTCTCTTGACTCTCGCCTCTAAAAATCTTGACTCTAATTCTAGCTGTTCATCGAAACTAAAAACTCTTCGTTAGATTTTGTTCCTCTTACTTGCGTTAATAAAAACTCCATTGCTTCTTGTGGGTTCATATCTGCCAAGTGATTTCTTAAAATCCAGATTCTTTGTAAAGTTTCTTTATCTAATAATAAATCGTCTCTTCTTGTGCTTGAAGCAGTTAAATCAATAGCAGGGAAAATACGTTTGTTAGATAATTTTCTATCTAACTGAAGTTCCATGTTACCAGTACCTTTAAATTCTTCAAAGATTACCTCATCCATTTTAGATCCGGTCTCGGTTAAAGCGGTAGCTAAAATAGTTAATGAACCACCATCTTCAATATTACGAGCCGCTCCAAAGAAACGTTTAGGTTTGTGTAATGCATTAGCATCAACACCACCCGAAAGTATTTTACCAGAAGCTGGCGCAACAGTATTGTAAGCTCTTGCTAAACGAGTGATAGAATCTAAAAGAATAACCACATCATGTCCGCATTCTACCATACGTTTTGCTTTCTCTAAAACAATATTGGCAATTTTAACGTGGCGTTCTGCTGGCTCATCAAAAGTTGAAGAAACAACCTCAGCTCTTACGCTTCTAGCCATATCTGTAACCTCTTCTGGACGTTCATCAATTAATAAAATAATTAAATAAACCTCTGGGTGATTGGCTGCAATTGCATTAGCAACTTCTTTTAATAAGTTGGTTTTACCCGTTTTAGGCTGTGCAACAATTAAACCACGTTGTCCTTTACCAATTGGCGTAAATAAATCCATGATCCGAGTTGAATAATCATTCGGTCTCATAAATAAATTTAATCTTTCAGTAGGGAAAAGAGGGGTTAAGTAATCAAAAGGAACACGGTCTCTAACCTCCATTGGTACTCTTCCGTTGATAGACTCTACACGCACCAAAGGGAAATATTTTTCACCTTCTTTTGGTGGTCTTATGCTACCTCTAACGGTGTCACCAGTTTTTAAACCAAATAATTTGATTTGCGATTGAGATACGTAAATATCATCAGGCGAGGTTAAGTAGTTGTAATCTGAGGATCTTAAAAAACCGTAACCATCAGGCATAATCTCTAAAACACCCTCGTTGATAATTACGTTGTCAAAATCAAAAGCAGAGTCCTGACTTCTTTGTTTTCCGTGTTTCTCAGGTCTTATCTGTTTTGGTTCCGACTTGCTTTCTACAGCATCAGATGCTGTAGCCGATGATTCTTCATCTGGTTTTGCTTCTTTAACTTTTCTTGAAACAGGCTTTGCAGCGACTGGTTCATTATTGTCAAATAAAGACACATCCGACTTTGGCGTTGGACTTAGTTTTTCTTCAGCAACAACGGTTTTAATTGTTCTTGCTCTTTTCTTAGGCTTGTCTTCAGCAACAACTTCTTCGGCTGTTGCGCCAGAGTTTCTTGCAGCATCTATTAAGTCTTGTTGTTCTTTAATTTTAGCTACCAGATCAGCTTTACGCAATGCGTCGGTGTTTTCTACACCAAAGCTTTTTGCCATTTCACGAAGCTCAGAAACAAGCTTGTCGTTCAATTCGTTTGTATTAAACATTAATATGAATTATTATCAAGGGATTAAATTTGATTTATCCTAGAAATTAGGCTTTGACATTTAAACTTCAGTATGACTTTTATTTGTTTTACTTAATCCGTAGAAAAAGGATAAATTGAGATTATGTTGCAATAATATAGATTTATTTGCAAAACATAAAATTTTATATAATTTTTTTTCAAGTTCCTTATAAAAATTGTCAATTTAGCGCTCAAATACTATAAAATGAATCGTCAGCAACTTATTGAACAAATAAAAATTAAGCAATCTTTTTTAACTATTGGGTTAGATACTGATATCAATAAAATTCCCAAACACCTTTTGAATTTGGCAGATCCGGTGTTTGAATTTAATAAGCAGATTATTGATGCAACAAAAGACCTATGTGTTTCTTATAAAATTAATACTGCTTTTTACGAGTGCAGAGGTTTAGCTGGCTGGCAATCTTTAATAAAAACTGCAGACTATTTACCGAAAGATATTTTTACAATTGCCGATGCAAAGCGTGGCGATATTGGTAACACATCTGCAATGTATGCTGATGCTTTTTTTAATATGGAAAGTTCTGGGATGAGTTTTGATTCGGTTACGGTTGCGCCTTATATGGGTAAAGATTCTGTTTCTCCGTTTTTAAAATATGAGGACAAATGGGTGATATTACTGGCCTTAACTTCTAATGAAGGAGCAAAAGATTTTCAGTTTACACAAAATGAGGAAGGTTTCTTGTTTGAAAAAGTATTGAAAAAGTCGCAAGAATGGGCAACAGATGCCAATATGATGTATGTAGTTGGTGCAACTAGAGGTGAAGCTTTTTTAGAAATCAGGAAAACCGCTCCTGACCATTTTTTACTGGTGCCAGGAGTAGGTGCGCAAGGCGGTTCTTTGGCAGATGTTTGTAAATACGGAATGAACAAAGACTGTGGCTTGCTGGTTAATTCATCAAGAGCGATTATATATGCATCAGACGGAGAAGACTTTGCTGAAGCAGCCAGGGCAGAGGCTTTGAAAGTTCAACAGCAAATGGCAGAAGAACTGAAGGTGATTGGGTTTTAACTTTTGAGGTTATCAAACAGTTTGTACTTTAATATCATTTTTGTTCTTCAATTATTCTCACCGTAATGTTGAACGATAGTGAAACATCTCACACTCAGGTGAGGAATTATATATGTCGACTAAGCTTGTGAGGTTTCTCCTATCGTCGAAATGACAAGTATTTTCTGATTAAAAAATTATGCTCTAGAATTATAAAAATAATTCGCATTTTTAACAATGCCATCATCAGAAGCAATTCTTCATTTTATATGGAAATATAAGTTGTTCAACCTGTTAGGTTTGCATACAACTGATGGTATGCCGGTTCAAATTTTGCAATCTGGCATTCATAATATGGATTCGGGTCCTGATTTTTTTAATGGAAAAATTAAAATAGGAGAGACCCTTTGGGCAGGAAATATCGAAATCCATATAAAATCATCTGACTGGTTAAAGCATAAACACCAAACCGATAAAGCTTACGATAACGTAATCCTTCATGTTGTTTGGGAACACGATACTCCGATTTATAGAACTGATGAGACTTTAATTGCTGTTTTAGAACTTAAAGATGCGGTGTCGCCCACGATAATTGAAAACTACGACAAGTTATTAGCAAATAATTATTGGATTCCTTGCGAAGCGCAATTGCCTTTTGTTGATGACTTTACAAAAAGTCAATGTTTGGATAGGATGCTGACCGAAAGACTGGAAGATAAGTCATCGGTAATTAAAGATATTTACCAAACTACCAATAACAGTTGGGAAGACACTTTTTACATTGTTTTAGCTAGGAGTTTTGGCTTTAAGGTAAATGCCTTACCTTTTGAGTTGTTGGCGAAAAATCTTCCGCAACTTACCTTAGCCAAACATAAAAACTCGGCTTTACAGGTAGAGGCTTTGATATTTGGAGTTGCAGGTTTTTTGGATTTTAATTTTGAAGATGAATACCCAAAAGAGCTTAAAAAGGAATTTCAGTTTCTAAGAACAAAGTATCAGCTTTCAGTTTTAGATGTTAGTTTATGGAAGTTTTCGAAAACCCGTCCTGATAATTTCCCGACAATTAGATTGGCACAATTTGTTGCTTTGGTTTTAAAATCGGAACATTTATTTTCTAAAATCATCAGCATCAAAAACAAGAAGGATTTTGCATTGTTATTTAGCCAATTAACTGTTAATAATTATTGGGAAACTCATTTTAGGTTTGATAAAACCGCGGAAGATAAAAGTGTTAATTTAGGTTCCGGCAGTATTGATAACCTTTTAATTAATGCAATAGCGCCACTTTTGTTCTTTTATGGAAAGGAAACTGGAGCTAAAGATTTTATTGATTTAGCAGTAGATTTACTGTTAGAAATTAAGCCTGAGGAGAATCAAATTATCAGAGGATTTAAGGAAAGAGGGCTAAAAGCAACCAATGCTTTTGATACACAAGCACTTATTCATTTGAAAAAAAGTTACTGTGATTTAAAAAAATGCTTAAATTGTGGAATCGGTTTAAAAATTATTAAACAACAATAAAGATGATTGACAAGATATTTCTTTTTTTTGAGCGTTATTCTTTTGGTGTTTGTACCTATTTGGGCGATAAATTTAAAATCTCCCAATCAAAAATCAGGTTGTTTTTTATTTACACCTCTTTTTTAGCCGTCGGTTTTCCTTTGGTATTTTATTTCTTCGCCGCATTTGTTTTAGATATCCGAACTTTTGTTAAGCGTAAGAAAATGCAATATTGGGATATTTGAATTTAAGTAAAAAGTCAAAAGTACAAATTCAAAAGACCTGTATTTTGTTATTTACTAATTTTGATTTTTATTACTCCCCGTCAAAGAATTCAAATAATTCTCCAAAATAGCTGGTATTCCATCCATCTACAAATTCATCGTAAACTTCATCTGGTATATTGGTGTGTGTAAGTTCCACTGAACAGCCTTTTTTATGTTCGTGAAGCTTCATAGTTACAATAGATTCTTCATCTTGACCTTCAAAATACCATTGTTGCACTATCTTTTTGTTTTCTTCAAACTCTAAATTCTTTCCAACAATATCTCCATCAAATAATGAAAATTCAGATTCAGGCTCGGTACTCATTTCTGCTTCTGCGCCGCTCCATAATTTAATGCTTAACGGAATAGTTAAAGCCAAGTAAACTTCTTCGGGTGGTGCTGGGAAGGTGTAATATTTTTTATAGTCTTTCATTTCTGAATTTTTTGAAATAAGTTTTGCGTAATAAAAAAAGCATCTCAATTAAAAATTAAGATGCTTCAAAATTAAGGTTATTTTAAAGATTTATTGTTTCAAATTGGAATTAAAGGCTAGCTTTTTTTAGCAGTCACTAAAACTACAATTCCGGCAACTAAAATGATTCCACCAGCATAAGGTGGCCAATTAACCGATTCTTTTTTGTCTGCTGATATTTGGATTGGACCAGCGTCAACAACTTTTTCTTGTTTGGTGTAAGAGAAACCTCCCCAAATTAGCATTGCAATTCCTACAACTACTAATATAATTCCGACTGTTTTGTTCATAATAGATAATTTTTAAGGTTTGTTTTTCATGATAGAAACAAGTTTTGAGCCAATTTTTTTTAACCACAGAGAGAATGGAGGTTTAAACAAAGGATACTGAGTTTTTATAATTTGGTATGAATTTGAAGGGATTAAGAAGTGTCAAAAAAACAACGACGTTATGATATTAACTAATTAATCTACTAGTGGGGTGTTTTGTTAGCACTCAACATGACTTGTTTTTTTATCTTGTCATGCTGACGATAGGAAGCACCTCACTAGTAAGACCTGCAATAAAAGGCTAAAAAAGTATTTATCCAAAGGCATTTTCTCCAGTAATATCCATCCCGGTAATTAATAAATGAATATCGTGAGTGCCTTCATAAGTGATTACAGATTCCAAATTCATGAGGTGACGCATAATTGGGTATTCTCCAGTTATGCCCATTGCTCCTAAAATTTGTCGAGCTTCTCTGGCTATTTTTATTGCTGTTTCTACCGAATTCCTTTTTGCCATAGATATTTGTGCAGGAGTTGCCTTATCTTCGTTTTTCAATACACCTAAACGCCAAATTAATAATTGAGCTTTGGTTATTTCGGTAATCATTTCTGCCAGTTTCTTTTGCTGTAGCTGAAAACCAGCCAGCGGTTTGCTAAACTGTTTACGCTCTTTGCTATATCTTAAAGCCACATCGTAACAGTCCATTGCCGCACCTAATGCTCCCCAAGCAATCCCGAACCTGGCTTGGTTTAAACAGCTGAACGGTGCTTTTAAACCTTCGGCTTTTGGTAAGATGTTTTCTTTTGGGATTTTAACATTATCAAAAACTAATTCACCAGTTGCAGATGTTCTTAAAGACCATTTACCATGAGTTTCCGGTGTAGAAAATCCGTCCATTCCACGTTCAACAATTATTCCTTTTACAATTCCTTCTTCATCTTTTGCCCAAACCACGGCAATATCTGCAAAAGGCGCATTTGAAATCCACATTTTAGAACCATTCAGTAAATAATGGTCGCCAACATTTTTAATATTTGTAGTTAAGCCAGCAGGATCAGAACCATGGTCCGGCTCGGTTAAGCCGAAACACCCAATCAACTCTCCGCTTGCTAATTTGGGAAGGTATTTCCTTTTTTGCTCTTCACTGCCAAAAGTGAAAAGGGGATACATTACCAAAGACCCTTGTACAGAAGCCATTGACCTTATTCCTGAATCGCCACGCTCAATTTCTTGCATAATTATACCGTAAGAAATATAATCTAAGCCCGCACCGCCGTATTCCGTTGGTATAGTTGGCCCAAAAGCCCCGATTTCTCCCAAGACTTTTATTAAATGTTTTGGACATTCTGCTCTTTGAGCGAAATCTTCAATGATGGGAGTGATCTCTGTTTTTACAAAGTCTCTTACGGTGGAACGTATGAGTTTGTGTTCTTCCGTTAGCAAATCATCCAATAAATAATAATCTGGATGCTGGTAAAGATCTTTTTTTTTGGATTTGTTTTCGCCCATGGTCTTGGTTTATATCCAAATTTACTAAAAACTGATTAATAAAATTTTGAAATAGAGGGATTTACCATCATCTTTGAATATGAGCGAAATCTTAGCTACAATTGGTTTAAATGGTGCTAAATTTAATTCCCCAATTGGTTGGTATTCAGAAGAAAGAGTGTTTAAAAATAACTTTATAGTTGATTTGAACGTTAGTTTTAAACCTACTCAATCTTTTAATGATGATAACTTGGAAGCTAGTGTAGATTATATGCTATTGCACCAGATTTGCGAAGAAGTGTTTAAAAAGGAGTGCAAACTGATTGAAACAGTGGCGCAAAACATTATTAATCAGGTTATCGAAAAGATACCTTTAGTACAAGAAGTTACTATCCAAATAAAGAAACTAAACCCTCCTGTTAAAGCACAAATTGATAGCTCTTTTGTGCAGTTAACGTTTAAAAAGTAAGATGACATTTAACCCGGTTAACCAAAAAACAATTAATAAACTTATTAAGGTTTGCGGGGAGGGCAATGTGTTTACAGATCAGGAAAGCATTTACAAATACAGTAAGGACGAAACAGAAGATTTAAGGTTTTTCCCCGATGTGGTGATTAAGCCAAGGAACGTAATGGAGATTTCGGCCATTTTAAAATACTGTAACGAGAATTTGATTCCTGTAACACCCAGAGGCGGAGGAACTGGATTAAGTGGTGGGGCATTGGCAGTACACGGAGGTGTGGTTTTGAGTTTAGAAAGGTTAGATACGATTATTGAAATAGACGAAAAAAACCTACAAGCAACGGTAGAGCCTGGTGTGATTACTGAGGTTTTTATGGATGCTGTGGAAGAAAAAGGCTTGTTTTATCCGGTAGATCCATCTAGCAAAGGTTCTTGCTTTATCGGTGGAAATATGGCGCATGGATCGGGCGGACCGAGAGTGGTTAAGTACGGCACCATCAGAGAATATGTACTAAACTTCGAGGTGGTTTTGCCAAATGGGGATATTATTTGGACAGGGGCAAATACTTTAAAATACGCTTCTGGCTATAACTTAACACAACTAATGATTGGTTCTGAAGGGACTTTGGGTATCATTACCAAAATTGTTTTAAAACTGATTCCAAAACCTTTACACAATATTTTGTTAATGTGCGCTTTCCCGACAAATGAAGATGCTTGCGAGGCTGTTTCTGCCGTCTTTAGAGCTGGAATTACACCGTCTGCTTTGGAGTTTATGGAACGCAAAGGTTTGGAATGGGTAATTGAATACGATCATCTTAATTTCTCTATTAATCCAGAAGCTCAAGCATATTTGATGATTGAAGTGGACGGGAATAATATGGATATGCTTTTTAACGACTGTGAATTGATTAATAATGTTTTAGAGCGTCATTGTTGTATTGAGGTGTTGTTTGCGGATGCTGCAGTGCAAAAAGAGGAGTTCTGGAAGATTAGAAGAGTGATGCCTGTTTCGGTAAAATCTAATTCGGTTTATAAAGAAGAAGATACCGTTGTACCAAGAGCAAACCTGCCTCAATTAATTAAAGGAATTAAGCAAATTGGGGATGATTATGGCTTTCAATCAGTTTGTTACGGTCATGCTGGGGACGGTAATTTGCACATTAACATTATAAAAGGTTCTATGTCTAATGAGGATTGGAAACATAAATTAAAAGACGGAATCAAAGAAGTTTTTGAGCTTACGGTTGCACTTGGCGGTACAATTTCAGGCGAACATGGTATTGGCTTGGTGCAAAAAGAGTTTATGTCGATAAAATACAGCGAGATTCATTTAAACTTAATGCGTGGCATTAAGCAAGTTTTTGACCCGAATGGGATTTTAAACCCAGGCAAGATTTTTTAAGTAACCACAGAGGTCACAGAGGTCACGGAGTTTACAGAGCTTGATGTGCATTAAAAAGGCTTCCGATTTTCGATAAATCGGAAGCCTAGTGATGAAAAATCAAACTATAATTCCGCACTCTTTAGTCTTAAAGAGTTTGCAATCACAGAAACAGAACTAAAACTCATTGCCAAAGCAGCAATCATAGGCGAAAGTAACATTCCGAAAAATGGATATAAAACACCTGCTGCAATTGGAATTCCGATTACGTTATAAGCTAAAGCAAAAAACAGATTTTCTTTAATATTCCGCATAACTTTATGGCTCAACAGTTTTGCTTTGGCAATTCCGTTTAAATCGCCTTTAACCAAAGTTATCGAAGCACTTTCAATAGCTACATCTGTACCGGTTCCCATGGCAATGCCAATATCAGCTTGTGAAAGGGCAGGGGCATCGTTAATTCCGTCGCCAGCCATTGCCACTTTTCTGCCTTCTTTTTGCAAACGTTTAATTTCTTCTAGTTTATCTTCGGGCAACATTTGCGCTTTAAAACCATCTAACTCTAAAATGTCACTCACTGCTTTTGCAGTTGCCTCGTTATCGCCGGTAAGCATGATGACTTTTAAGCCCTCATCTCGTAGTTTCTTAATCGCTTCTTTACTTCCTTCTTTTATTTTATCGGAAATTACCACAAAACCAACCGCTTTTTTATTGATGGCGATATAGGAAACCGTTTTCCCTTTTTCCTGCTCTTGCTTAACTGCTTCGGCTAAATTAACCGAGATTGATGCATCAATTTGTTCCATCAATTTTTGATTTCCTAAGCCTAAATCATCACCATTCAACTTGCCGATAACACCTTTACCGGTAACGGCTTCAAAGTTCTTTATTTCTTGGGTGTCGATGTTTTTTTCTTTAGCATAATTTAAGGTGGCTTGTGCTAATGGATGCTCGCTATTGCTATTTAAAGACGCGATTTTTAATATCAAATCATCTTCAGAATATGTTGAGTTATCGCTTACAATTTTTTCTACTGATGGTTTACCTTCTGTTACAGTTCCGGTTTTATCAATAATCAGCACATCCATTTCGTTCATCTTTTCTAATGCTTCGGCGCTTTTTATTAAAACTCCAGCACTTGCACCTTTACCAACCCCTACCATTACGGCCATTGGTGTAGCCAAGCCTAAAGCACATGGGCAGGCAATAATTAGTACTGCAATTGCATTCACAAAAGCGAAAACATAAGCCGGATCTGGTCCAAAAATAGCCCAAACAATAAATGTAACCACTGATACTAAAACCACAACTGGTACAAAATATCCAGAGATTTTATCCGCCAATTTTTGAATTGGTGCTTTAGAACGACTGGCGTTATTTACCATTTCAATAATCTGCGAAAGCAAAGTTTCGGCACCCACTTTTTCTGTGGTCATCACAAAAGACCGGTTTCCGTTGATAGTTCCTGCACTCACTTTATCACCATCGTTTTTCTCTACAGGGATAGGCTCTCCAGAAATCATCGACTCATCAATAATTGGGTTACCTTCTTTTACGCTACCATCGACAGGAACTTTTTCTCCCGGTTTTACTTTTAGTAAATCGCCAATTTCGACATCGTCAATAGAAACTTTCTGTTCTTTACCGTCTACTATTTTGGTAGCGGTGTTGGGTGCTAATTTCAATAACTCTTTAATTGCACTGTTGGTTCTGCTATGGGCTCTAGCTTCTAAAACCTGACCTAATAAAACCAGGGTAAGTATTACTGATGCCGCCTCGAAATAAACATAGACTGTACCAGCTTCAGTTTTAAATTGATCTGGAAAAACATCCGGAAAAAGCAAAGCCACTAAGCTAAATATCCAAGCAACACCAGAGCCAATCCCGATAAGGGTAAACATATTTAGGTTCCAGGTTAATATGGAACGCCATGCTCTTTCAAAAAACATCCAACAGGCATAAAAAACAACTGGTATGGATAGTGCAAGTTGCACCCAATCCCAATATTTTATGTCCATTATTTTGTAAATCGGGTTATTCGGAATCATATCCGACATAGCTATTAAAAAGATGGGTAAAGTAAATACCACCGCGATTTTAAACTTGCTTATCAGTTTATTGTATGCAACATTCTCATCGTCGTTATTCGCTTGCATCGGTACTAAGTCCATCCCGCATATAGGGCAATCTCCGGGCTGGTCTTTTATCACGTCCGGGTGCATTGGGCAGGTGAATTTTGTTTTTTCTTTAGAAGCTTCTGCTACTAAATCCATTCCACAAACTGGGCAGTCTCCGGGTTTGTCGTAGGTTTTATCACCTTCGCAGTGCATTGGGCAGTAATAAGTTGTACCTTTTATTGCTTTCTGAGGTTTCCTTTTTACAGGAGTATTTTGCGAATGTCCGCCACAGCAAGACTTTGCCCTAATAGTGTAATTTCCGTGAGCAGTCAAAGCTTCTTGTAGCTTTTCAAGAGAAACAGTTTCGTCGCTTTCAATTTCGGCTTGTGGTGGGTCCAAAGTTACGGTTGCATTTATTCCCTCAAGTGTATTTAATGTTTTTTCTACATTGGTCCGGCAGCCGTTACAGCTCATTCCGTCAATGGTATATGTTTGTTTCATATTTGCTTTGGTTGGATTGCTTTTTCTATAACAAAAGCAATGATTATTCCATTAAAGCAAATTTACAAAACAGTTGACGGTAACGAGGTTGTTAAAAGTCTGATAGATATCATTTTTAACAAGTTAAAATCTCTGTTTAGGTTTTTTAGAAGAAGAAACAGGTTGCACAATTGCTCAAGGTCATGAGACAGTCTACAGAATCAGTGAAAATGTGAAAAATTAAACCAATTCCAATAATGTTGAAAGGCTTGCGGAAGAATAATAGTGCAAAGTAAAAAGGAATAATATAAAAGCTATGGAGAGGGTGAAGGTCGATACTGCACCTGTCTGGTTGAAAAATAGGAGTGGCGAGTAGATGATCTAAATCTATGACCATGGTGGCAATTAAAGTTAAATAAACGTTCTTCCAATTACTCCTGAAAAAATAGTAAGCAATAAATAAGGGAGCAACAAAATGGAGAGAATAATGAATTATAGTTTGCATTTACTCTTCCTTTTCGATAACAATGCTCGCTGCATTTCCACCAAAACCAACAGCGTTTATCATTATTTTTTTGATTTCTCTATTCTGAGTCTGACTTTCAAGATAAGGAGGTGTAATGAATTTATTATGCTGAATCATTAAGAGTGCCATTTCTAAGCTCAATGCACCCGAGGCTCCAAAAGTATGTCCCAACTTCCATTTATTACAAGTTAATAAAGGAATATTGTTTCCAAAAAGAGCTTCAATTGCCCGCATTTCGGCTACATCACCTAAAACAGTCCCCGGGGAATGCATAATAACAACATCTATACTTTTTGGGTCATGATTTTTTAATGCTTTTTGCATGGCTTTTTGCATACAAGTTGCATTTGCAGATAAAGAAGCCCCATTTTTAATTATTTCTGTGCCATAACCTATTCCGGTGATGTTAGCTATTGCATTTTCAGGGTTTGCTTCCAAACTGAAACAAGCGGCTCCTTCGCCTAAAATCATACTGCTTTTTTTCTTTGATAAATCCATCGCCCTACAAGGGAAATCATCGTCGGCTGTGGAGTAAATTTTCAAAGCTTTCATTTGCGCAATGGTAAAAGGAGTTAATGGAGCTTCGCTTCCGCCAGCCAAAAAGGTGTCGGAATAGCCAGAAGTAATCCAAACTACTGCGTTGATAATTGCATGTAAAGCAGTGCTACAAGTGATAGAGTGTGATATTGCAGGGCCATCCGTAGCTAAATCTGTAGCCACCCAACTGGAAATATTTCCTAAAGTAGTTGCTGGAGAACAAAGTGGGTAAGTTTCTTTTTCTTGACTTTCAATAAATTCTGTGTGGTACTTTTCGAAAAGGGTGGTTGCTCCTCGTGAAGAGCCAATATTGATGCCGAATTCTGTATTATTATCCCAGTTAGCGTCTTTTACAGCTTGCTTGGAAGCTACTATTGCAAAAATAACGCTAGGATCTAAGTTTTTATAAGCTTGTTTTTGATGTTGAATTTCATCAATTATCGCCTTAGACGAAATACTTAAAGGTGCACACCAATCTTCATTTTGCAAAAACGTTTGCTTTGTAAAGCAGTGTGTGTTATTCAAATAATTTTGCCAGATTTCATTTTTATCAGAACCTAAAGCAGAAACACTTCCCCAACCCGTAATACCAATTTTTTTCGCTTCCATTGGCGCAAATATCTTTATTTATGTGGTTTTTTGGTAATTGAATTTTGTATGGGGGTTTTTAAATGTTAAAACTCCAGGCTGCTTTCCTGTAATTAATTGAAATTCGAGCTGTTATTTTTTAATTTTTATTTCTCCTGTACGATAGAAGCTCAATGCTTTTTGTAGTAAACTGTTTATCGTGTCTAAGGGCAAATCTTCATTTGCATCTATTAACATAATTTTCATCCTTGATCGTTTTTCTTGGAGTAAAAACGGTTCATCAAAACGGTTTCCTTCTACAAATAAAATATATGGTTTTTGATGTTTTTTGTGAAACCACAAATAGCAGAACATTTTGCCTTTATAGCAGAAACAAGGCATTCCGTACTTTAAAACACTAATGACTTCTTCATCTTGTGACAAAATAATTTGTTTTAACGCAAGGAAGCAACTTTTTAAAGGTTCGGTTTGTTGTAAAAAGAAATTATCTAGTGCTTTCATGTTTGGCATACAAATATATCAAATCTCAAAACGGACTAGTGAAGTTTATAGAGAAGAGAGTTCCTTAATTAAGGAAGGGTGAAGTTGATTTAATTAAGAGAATAAAAAATAAGATTAACAATATTAAAGTATACTTTGAGTATGGAGTTTGTTTGAATATTAAGATTAAAATGAAACAATAAAGTTTTAATAAGTAAGTTTGAAGTAGTAAAAGAATACTTATTATATAATAATACAAAACAAAAAATTACAATGTTTAAAAACTTCCACCTTTTATCACTTTTAATAATCGTTAGTTTAATATTTTCAGGCTGTAAAAAAGAAAAATCAGAAATTCCCGATACAGATCCTGTTGAAGTTTATAAAGGAATGGATATCTATATTTTAATGGGACAGTCTAATATGTCGGGAAGGGGAGTAATGACTGCAGATGATCGATTAGAGAAGAATCCTAAAGTATTGATGTTAACAAAAGCATTGAAGTGGTTTCCTGCAAAAAATCCATTACATTTTGATACCGGTGGTGCAGGGGTAGGTCCAGGCATGTCTTTTGGTTTAGCAATGCAAGATGCTAATAAGGATATGGAGATTGGCTTGGTGCCAACGGCTGTTGGTGGTACAGGGATTGATGTTTGGAAGCCAAAAGCTTTTGACATAACCACTCAGACAAATCCTTATGATGATGCTGAGAAGAGAATTATTGAAGCTATGAAATCAGGTACTGTTAAAGGGATTCTATGGCATCAAGGTGAAGAAGATAGTAAAAATCAAGCCACCATGGGTAGTTATATGCCAAAACTGAAAGAATTAGTTGCTAGAGTAAGAACTTTGGTTGGTGACCCTAATTTGCCTTTTGTAGTTGGAGAATTAGGTCGGTTTAAAACCAATTTAACAGACTTTAATGTGATATTAAATAAAGTACCTTCAGAAATATCAAATACAGCTATCGCGACTTCAGAAGGTCTGTTTGATAAAGGAGATAACTTACATTTTAATACAGCAGGAGCTAATACTTTAGGTGAACGCTATGCAGCGCAAATGTTAGAGTTACAGAAGTAGTAATTTTTAGAAAACTTGTTAAGTAAAAAGCATGAATTGATTTAACTAAATCAATTCATGCTTTTTTATTTTTAATTATTTAAGAGTAATTAAAGATTTATGCAGGATGCGCAAACTCTAGATTGTTGTTGTTTAAAAGATTTAAGTAATAAACATAAAACAATACTTAATAGCTTATAGTTTTTTGATCACCTTAGCAGGGTTGCCAACTGCCATTGAATTATCTGGAACATCCTTTGTTACAACAGAACCTGCACCAATTACGCAGTTGTTACCTATGGTTATGCCGGGCAAAATAATACTTCCTCCACCAACCCAAACATCATTGCCAATAGTAATTGGCTTCCCAAACTCATCTGTTTTTCGCAAGTCTTTATCAATAGGGTGGGCGGCAGTGTAAAGCTGAACACCGGGAGCAAACATTACATCGTTACCAATAGTAACCTTTGCCACATCTAGTACCACACAATTAACATTAAAGTAAACACGTTCGCCACAACTAATATTGTAGCCGTAATCGCAATGGAAAGGTGGTTCAATATATAAGCCTTTAGAAGCATTTGGAATAAGGTCCCTAATAACCTGTTTTGCGGTTTTTGTAACTAGGTATTCAGTTATATTTAGCTGTCTTAGCATACGCTTAGCACTTCTTCGGTCTTTAACCAGTTGCTCGTCGTTGGCGTTATAAAGCTCGCCGGCTATCATTTTCTCTTTTTCTGTTTTCATTATTTTATACTTATAAAAAAAACGGAAACAGCTTAGCCATTTCCGTTTTTCTAAATCAGGCTAGAGCCTTTTTTAATCTTTTCTTCCGCCAAAAACTGAAAAACTTACGTAACGCTTAGGGTTTGCCTTAACATCAATCATTAAGTTATCTAAATTTTTTGCTGAGTTATTCAAATTATCATATAGCTTACTATCGTTTAATAAAAGAGAGATAGAGCCCGTACCATCGTTTATTTTATTTACTGCAATTTGCAATTCGGTAACGGCTTTATTAGCATTTTCAATAGTAGTTTGAATTTGTGTTTTAGCTAACTGATTAGAAAACGAATCCATATTGTTCATAATGGAAGTAATCCGTTGATTATTGTTTTTTAAATTTGTAGAAATTGACTCAGCATTAGCTAATATCACATCAATTCTTCTTGATTGTATGCTTACTGTACCATCAACGGTTTTAGATGTTGACTCTAAAGTTTCCAGCGTTCTTGCAATACTTGCAAAGCTTCTGTTGATGTTTTTTTGAAATTCTGGATTAAGTATAGTGTTAACAGAAGTTAATAAGGAGTCTAGTTTGGCAATAATTACCTGTGCTTTCTTTTGTACGGGCTCTACTTTTTCTAAAAGGTTAGCCTGCACATTTGCGTTCAATGTATCACCATCTATAGCATACTTTAAACTGTTTCCTAAATCAAAAATCACAGCCTTACTTCCCAGCAAATCAGTGCTTTCTAAGCGGGCAATGGTGTTTTTTGGGATTGCATATTGTGGGTCAATTTTAAATTGAACTAAAATTTGTCCATTTTCTTGTAGAGTAAGTGCAGAAACACGCCCCACTTGATAGCCGTTTACCAATACCGGTTTTGATACTGCTAATCCATCTACCTTATCGTATTGTGCATAAAACTCATTTTCGCTTGAAAAGATATCGTTTCCTTTCAAAAAATTGTAGCCAACAATAAATATTGCTATTGCTAGGGCGGCTAAAATACCGACTTTGGTTTCGTTAGAGATTTTCAAATGGAATTAATTTAGTTATACTTTTATTTAAAATATTAATTTTCTACAAGCTTTTTGTACCTGGTAATTGCAGTTAAAATATTGTTTACAATTTCAGCCTGCCCTGCTTCAGAGTTCATGTATTTTTCTTCTGCTGGATTGCTAATAAAGCCTATTTCTGTTAGAATTGCTGGCATACCGGCTCTTTGCAAAACAGCTAATCCTTGTTCTTTAACACCTCTGTCAACTCTGCCCGACTTTGTGTATTCTTCCTGCAGTAATGATGCCAATTTTATACTCTGGTCTCTAAAAGCGTTTTTCATCAAAGAAAAAATAATATAACTTTCTGGGTCGTTAGGGTCAAAGCCGTCATAATTGCTTTTGTAATCTTTCTCTAAAAGTATGGATGCATTCTCTCTAATAGCTACATCCTGTTCACCCAATCGGTTAAAACCGGCCACAAAGGTTTCGGTACCTCTAGTGTCTGGATTTGGGATGCTTTTATATACAGCTTTACCGTTTACAATAAAACGTCGCCTAACCAACGGCATAGAGTTACAGTGTATAGATATAAAAATATCGGCTTTTTCCTTGTTTGCTAGCTTTATACGTTCGTAAAGTTGCGGATATGAATCATCTGTACGGGTGTAAAAAACTTTTACATCAGGTAAGTTTTTCTCAATTGCTTTACCTAGCTTTAGGGATACTTCAAGAGCAACTGCTTTTTCGGTAGAGAATGCACCACGGGTTGTACCGTCTTTGCCACCATGTCCAGCGTCAATTACAATAATTTTAATTTTCGAACCTGTGGATAAATAATTTTTTCCATCATGGGATTTAAGGGAACTAAATAGTAAGAAACTAAAAGTTGTTAGTATTAAACATTTAATAAACCTTCTTGATGTTGTAATTTTCATTAATTTTGGGCGTTTTTTGATAACCGTTGCTTACAAAAATATTATTCTTATTTGATTTTGAAATTTAACTATATATTTTTTACATGTGCCTTACTATTTGTAAACATTAGTACAAAAGCCAATGCTTTTTTTCAGCAAGATACACTAAAAAATATAGCAGTAGTAGCTGATAGTACTACTCTTATTAAAACGGATAGCGTTGAAAAAAAGTCTAAAAAGGGAGAAATTACTGATGTTATAAAAGCAGTAGCTTCCGATTCGTCTTTTTACGATGTCAAAGATAACGTAATGTACCTTTTTGGGAATGCAAGAATTACCTATGGTGACGCTCAGGTTGATGCGGGTTACATAAAAGTTAATTATAAGGACAATACTATTTTTGCAAAAGGCACAACAGATTCTTTAGGCCGTTTTTCTGGCCTACCAATTTTCAAAGATCCATCACAAGGTGCTTTAACCGCCGATTCGGTGTTTTATAATTTTAAGACTGCAAAAGGAAAGATTTTTCAGGTTTATACCGACCAAGATGGTGGTTATATTACTGGTGGAAAAATAAAAAAGCAAGAAAATGATGAAGTACACATGAAAAATGTGATTTACTCCACTTGTGATTTACCTTCGCCACACCAACATTTTGGTATTGTGATAACAAAAGGGATAGCTACAAAAAATCAGATTGTAACTGGTCCCGCCTATATGGTAATTGAAGATGTTCCGTTGCCCTTTATTCTGCCTTTCGGGTTTTTTCCAAAACCTAATAAAAGAGCGTCTGGTATTATGTTGCCTACAGTTGGTGAGGATGCTACTTTAGGCTTCTTTTTACGTGATTTTGGTTACTATATTGGTTTAAATGATTATTGGGATTTAACTTTAAAAGGAGGGGTTTACTCAAAAGGTTCTTACGAAGCTAATGCCGCCAGTCGGTACACTAAACGCTATAAATACAGTGGTAACTTATATTTATCTTACTCTTCGCGTAAATATGGTGTTGAAGGTACTGAAGAGTTTGAAAACCCCACAAAAGATTTTACCATCAGATGGTCGCATCAACAAAATGCAAATGCCCGTCCGGGAACTAATTTTGGTGCGTCTGTTAACGCAAGTACTAGAGGAGCATACAGAAATGTGCCGGGCTACAGCTATCAACAAATTGTACAAAACCAATTAAGCTCCAGTGTATCCTACAGTAAAAACTGGGCAAACACGCCTTTTAGTTTAACCACAGCATTAACGCATAGTCAAGATTTATCAACGGGTACAGTTTCTCTTAGCTTACCAAGTTTGAATTTTAGCATGAGTACTTTAAATCCTTTTGATACAAAGGAACGTGTTGGAGAACAAAAATGGTATCAGCGAATTGCGGTAGGTTACTCTATGCAGGCAGATAACCAATTAAGTACTTTCGACTCATTGTTGTTTAAAAGCGAAAGTTTAAGAAGACTACGTAGCGGTGTTCAGCATAATATTCCGGTTTCCATGTCGTCTAAGGTTTTAAAATACTTTCAGTTTAGCCAAAGTGTCAATTATAGCGAAAAATGGTATTTCCAAACTATCAGAAAGCAATACATCGCCAGACCAACCTCTACCGGAACAATAGATTCAACCGCAATTGATACCATTCCAGGTTTTAGAAGAGCATCAGAGTACAGTGTGGGCGGAAGTTTAAGTACGAAAATTTACGGGATGGTCAACTTTAAAAAAGGGAAAGTGATGGCCGTTAGGCATGTGCTTACCCCAAATGTTGGTTTTTCTTATCGTCCAGATTTTGGGCAAGAGAAATTTGGCTATTACGATAGCTTACAGGTTAATCAATACGGAGATATGCGAGCTTACTCAATCTTTGAAAATAGTTTGTATGGAGGGCCTGGGAACGGTAAAAGTGCAGCGATAAACTTCGGGTTGGATAATAATATTGAGGTGAAAGTGCGGAGTTCAAAGGATACAACTAACAACGGTGTTAAAAAGATTCCAATTTTGCAGGGTTTATCCATCAACGGGTCGTACAATTTTGTTGCTGATAGTATGAAACTTTCGCAATTGAGCTTTGGCGGAAGGACGTTTTTTACTGAAAAATTGGGTGTTAGTTTTTCTGGATCTTTAAATCCGTATGTTTTTTATAAAGAAACCGTAAGTGGTAGGGTAGAAGGTAGAGATATCAATAGATATACATGGGAGGACGGAAAACTACCTCGTTTAACCAATTTTAATTTTTCTTTTGATTATAGCTTAAACTCTAGCTCGCTTGGTAAAAATAACAAGGCTAATAATCCGCCACCACAGGGCAGTAATAACGATTTGTTTAATAAAGTTAATGCACAACAGGCAGAACAGTTACAGCAAATCAGCAGAAATGCCAATGCCTTTGTTGACTTTAATGTGCCTTGGAACCTAAGCTTTTACTATAATTTTAATTACTCAAACAGTGGCCTAACAAAACAGTTGGTACAAACTTTAAACGCTAATGGCGATTTTAATTTAACGCCAAAATGGAAGGTGCAGTTTAATACCGGTTACGATTTTAATAACAACGCCATCAGTTTAACTTCTTTCTCTATCTACAGAGATTTACATTGCTGGGATATGTCTGTTAGGTGGATTCCTTTCGGTCCTTACCAGAGTTATAGTGTGGATTTAAGGGTTAAATCGTCTATTTTACAGGATTTAAAACTGAGTAAACGAAGAGAATACTATAATCAATTTTAATTTATGCATGCAGAGCTAATTACCATAGGTGATGAAATTTTAATCGGGCAAATTGTTGATACCAACTCTGCTTGGATGGCAACTGAGCTCAATAAAATTGGCATAAAAATAAAGCAGATTAGCTCTGTTTCTGATGATGTTGAACATATTTTAGAAGCTTTGGCTGAAGCGGAGAGTCGGGCAGACTTAATTTTGATTACGGGAGGTTTAGGTCCGACAAAAGACGATATTACCAAAAAAACTTTAGCAAAATATTTTAATTCCGATGATTATGTGTTACATGAGCCTACTTTGCAAATAGTAGAGCACTTATTTGCAAAATATAACCGTCCATTGTTAGAGGTAAATAAACAGCAAGCAATGGTTCCGTCAATTTGCGAAGTAATATTAAACGAGCAAGGGACTGCACCAGCAATGCTTTTTAGAAAAGGGCAGAAGATGTTTATTTCAATGCCCGGAGTACCTTATGAGATGAAAAATATCATGTGTAGCTCGGTAATTCCATTGATTCAGAAAACTTATAACTTACCAGCGGTATATCATCAAACGATTTTAACTGCCGGTGTTGGCGAATCTTTTTTAGCGGAAATTTTAGAACCTATTGAAGATAGCTTGCCAAGTGATATTAAGCTAGCTTATTTACCAAAGTTGGGTTCGGTAAGGTTACGTTTAAGTACTACTGAACATGCTTCAGAAACCTTGATGAAAGAAGTTGATTCTTTTGTAGATAAGATTACGGATGCAGTTCCGGATTACTGGATTGCAAAAGAAGACTTGCCCATAGAAAAAGTGATTTTAAACCTGATGCAAGAAAAGTCACTGACTTTATCTGTTGCGGAAAGTTGCACTGGTGGCGAAATTTCAAAAACTATTACGCAACACGCTGGCTGTTCATCGGTTTTTGTAGGTGGTGGCATTACTTATTCAAATAAATTGAAATCCAAAGTGCTGGGTGTTAATACCGAAACATTGGAAGCTTTTGGTGCCGTAAGTGAGGAAACCGTAAAGGAAATGGCAAAAGGTGCAATTATAAACTTTGAATCTGATTACAGCGTAGCCGTAAGTGGTGTAGCAGGCCCCGACGGAGGAACAGAAGAAAAGCCGGTAGGCACAGTTTGGATTGCAGTTGCAAATAAAAATAAGGTGATTGCTAAGAGGTTTACATTCGGCAATAAACGGATTCAAAATATTGAAAGAGCCACTATGGCCGCTTTTACGCTTTTGTTTAGCCTATTAAAAGCTGAAGGTTAAACTTGTTCTGTTTTAAATACTTTATAATCAGGTATTACAAATACTAACTTCAAGCTCTTTTAAATGGTTTTATCCAAAAAACTATTGTTTATTTTTAGGCTAAAAGGCATTATATTATTAATTTTGATTTTAAACTTATATAAAATCCATGGCTCAATTTGAACTTTTATTACCCAAAATGGGGGAAAGCGTTGCAGAAGCAACGGTTATTAAATGGGCTAAACAACCTGGAGACCAAATAGATGTTGATGATGTTGTTTTGGAAATTGCCACTGATAAGGTAGATTCTGAAGTTCCTTCGCCTGTTAAAGGTAAATTAGTGGAACAACGTTTTCAAGAAAATGATGTTGCACAGGTTGGTGATGTTATAGCAATTATAGATGTTGAAGGTGATTCAAACACAAACAATGTTGTAAAAGAAGAAATAAACTCAAGCCCACAAGCGGAGGAAGTTAAAGTAGATGATATTCCTTATTTGCCAGAAACAGGTGTCGAGGAAACTGAAGAAATAGAACATGACTTTTCAAAATCAGATAAGTTCTATTCGCCACTTGTGAAAAGTATTGCACAAGAAGAAAACATTAGCGTTGCAGAATTAGACAAGGTAGAAGGCACTGGGAATGAAGGTAGAGTAACAAAAGATGATTTATTAAATTATATCAAGAGCCAAGGGACTCAAAACCCACAGGCCGATACCACTGCTACGCCAATAGAGACTAAGTCAGAAAAAGTAACTGAAGAACCTGCGGTAATAGTGCCAAAAGCTCAAGTTGCGCCTCAGGTTACTTCAAGCAAACCAATGACTGATGAGATCATTGAGATGGACCGGATGCGTAAGGTAATTGCAGAACACATGATTAGCAGTAAAGAAACTGCGGCTCATGTAACTTCTTTTGTTGAAGCTGATGTAACCAATTTAGTTTTATGGAGAGAGCGAGTTAAAGGCGCTTTTGAAAAACGAGAGGGTGAAAAAATAACATTTACGCCAATTTTTGTCGAGGCTGTTGCTAAGGCAATTAAAGATATGCCAATGATAAATATCTCGTTAAATGGCAATCAAATCATTAAGAAAAAAGATATTAATATTGGAATGGCTGCAGCCTTACCCAGTGGGAACTTAATTGTTCCGGTTATAAAAAATGCAGATCAATTAAACTTAGTGGGTTTAACTAAAGCGGTAAATGACTTAGCAAAAAGAGCTAGAGGTAATAAATTACAGCCAGATGAAATAAAAGGAGGGACTTTTACCTTAACCAATATTGGTGGTTTTGGTAATATTATGGGTACGCCTATTATTAATCAGCCACAAGTTGCAATTCTTGCTGTTGGAGCCATAAAAAAGAAACCTGCAGTTTTAGAAACGGAGTATGGCGATGTAATTGCAATTAGACACATGATGTACCTTTCTCTTTCTTATGATCATAGAATTGTAGATGGTTCTTTAGGAGGTAGTTTTGTGAAACGAGTTGCCGATTACTTAGAACAGTGGGATGCCAATAGAGAGGTGTAAATTGCTGAAAGGATAAAACACCAAACTTAAATCCAAAATTTATATAAATAAAAAACGGGCTATTTCTGATGAAGAAATAGCCCGTTCCTTTTAAGAAAACAGAAAATTAATTCTCTGTTTTTGCTGCTTTAGCAGCTGCAGCTTGTGCTTTTAATTCTTTAGCTTTAGCTTTTTGCTCATCATTTAAAGTAGCTTTTACAACATCGTTGTACTTTTTGTTAACAACTTTCATTTCGTCTGCATCTGGCTTGTTACCTTCACCCGCAGCTTGTTTTAAAGCGTCAACAGCTTTGTTCTTTTCAACCATTGCATTATAAATGGTTGCTTTTTGCTCTGCAGAAAGTGAAAGATTTGCTTCCATTACTTCTGTAGCTTTTGCTGCTCTTTGTTCAGCAGTTTTCTTTTGTGCAAAACCAGCAGTGCTTAGTGCAACAAAAAGAACAATTGATAAAATGTATTTTTTCATTTTTTATAAAGATTTATTTCCTTATGAGTTGTAAAAATGAAAAAGGTTTAACGCGTTTAAATTAATTTTTTTCTTGCTGTAATTGGCTAATTGAACGTTGCATTTGCGACATCATACTGGTTAAACTTTCCATAGTTGGTTCTGGTGTTGGCTGTGGCATTTCTGTAGAGATATAGCCCTTTGCTCTCCATATTTCCATGATTTCATTCGCAGTTATATAATAAGGATCATAGACCTGATTGTCAGAAACTAATTTTAAACCTTTATCAGCTTTTATTTTAGAACCGATTCTTTTATATACTACTCCCTCGGTACTACTGATAATTACAGCGGTATCACCAACTTTTAAATCATTCCAGTTTTCAACATACTCAGAAATAATGATTGAGCCTGACGGAAGAGGTAGCATAGAGTCTCCATTAATTTCAAACGCTCTATAAGTACCTTGCTTAAAAATAGGTAAAGAGAACTTTGGCAATGCTGCTACATATTCAGGGTCACTATAGCCGTTTAAATATCCTGCGCTTGCTTTAACGGGCACTAATTCAATATTCTCGTTATCATCCTTATCAACCGTAATACTTAGTATACGGACGTTAGAACCATCGCCTTTTGGCTTGGGTTTCCATGTTGCATCAATTTTTTCATTGATTAACTCGTCAATACTTAGTTCAAAAAAATCTGCAAACTTTTTTAGCAACTCATATTTTGGGTCGGCTCTTTCTTCTTCATAGGCACCAACTAAAGACCGTTTAATGTCCATAGTGTCTGCAAACTGCTGTTGTGTTAGTCCTTTTTTCTTTCTAAGGAACTTAATGTTTTCTGATATTTTTCCCATTTCAAAAAAATATTTGTTTTTACTAAAAATGTTAGTATTTTTATGCCAATAAAATTAGTAATTATTTTTGATTTAAGAAGAGGAATTTTAAATCATTTTTTAAACCGTATAATATGAGCACTTTAATAAGTAGAAAAAGAAACAATCCCAATACTAAAAAGTACGTGTTTATTGTAACTGACCGAAACAGAAACAATTTGCATATAGGTTTAAGTGCAGATATTTTAAAAACGATGGATTTTTACAAAAAAATGCCAAGCTTAATGTTTGATGCAAGTCAGCAGTTAACTCGTTTGGTTTATTTTGAAGAGTTGAATGATGAGGTGTCTGCAACTACTAGGTTTAACCTGCTTAATAAATATACTCGCTTACAAAAAGAAAGAATGATTAGATCCGTGAATAGTGACTGGTTAGATTTAACGACTGCATTAAAACACGAAAATTTAATAAACCCTGTTCGTTTACCTCAACATATTTTGAGTTTTGCTTCTTAGGTGTTTTAAGCCAATTCGCTTATAGTTTATAAGCTTATTCTGTTTGCTTTATGATAAATTATATCGGATGAAAAAAATATTCTAATTATCAATAGCTAAAAATCTTGATATTTATTACTTTGCGTAATTATATTAATGATGTTTAACAAAATTTACAATGCAGCCTTTTTATAAACTAGCAATTTTATTTATAGGCTTCTTAATAACTTTTCAAAAAGTTGCTGCTCAAAATGTTTCTAACGAAGGGGTAGAGTTTTGGGTATGTTTTCCGGACCATGTGCCTTCGGAAGATAAACTGGCAACCATGTCCTTATTTATCACTTCAAAAAATAACTCTAGCGGAGTGGTTTCATGTGGTACTTACTTAGTGCCATTTACCATAACTGCCAATACAGTTAAAGAAATACTTATTCCTCGAAATGAGTCTTTTATAGGGTCTGGAAGTGGAATTTCTAAAAATAAAGGTATACGTGTAAAAGTTGATCAAGGGCAGGCAAAAGTAGTAGTTTATGCCCACGTATTTGCAGGTTTTAGGTCTGCAGCCACCTTAGTTCTTCCGTATGAAGCATTAGGTGGGAAACACTTTGCAATGGCTTACGACCAAGAACCAGCTAAAAACCCTCTTTATAACTCACAGATAAACGTTATCGCCGTAGAGCCAAATACCACCATTAATATTAAACCAGTGATAAATGGTGTTCCACAGCCAGCATTCTCGCAAACCTTAACAGATGTAGGGGATGTGTACCAATATCAGAATGTTGATGATATTACCGGTACATTAATAGAGGTTGATTCAGTTGCTTCGGGCTGTAAACGAATTGCTGTTTTTTCGGGAAGCTCGGGTATTGGGATTAGTACGCCCACTTGTGATATTTTTGAGTTAAAACACGCTTCTTTAGACCCTCTTTTACAGCAACTTTATCCTATCGATAGTTGGGGGAAAACTTTCCCTTTGGTGCCGTTTTACAATAGAAATGCAGGGAGTATATATCGTGTAATTGCATCAGAAGACAAGACTACTGTAACGGTTAACGGAGTTACAACCAAACTTAATGCAGGCGCATTTTACTCTTCGCCACCCATTACTTCCGTTTCATTAATACAGGCAGATAAGCCTATTTCAGTTGCTCAGTTTGCTATTAGTCAGTTCTGTTCTGATAGTAGAAATGAATTTGCCAATGTTATTGTTGGCGATCCGGATATGGTCATTCTTAATCCGTTAGAGTACAGCATAGATAAGATAACGTTATATTCTTCTTCAAAATTGGCTATTACAGAGCAATACTTAAACGTGGTTATTCCTAGTTCCAAGGTTTCAACTTTTACCATTAACAATAAAAGTTATTCGGCTAATTTTTCTTCGATACCAAATGCAACAAGCTATTCTTATGCACAAATTAGTTTAACAGGACTTGGCTCTAACTTTAGTTTAGCTGCTGATACCGGTTTTAATGCAATGGCTTATGGCTTTGGTCCGGTAGAGTCTTACGCCTATTCTGCCGGTACAAGTTTAGCAGCAACAACAATTGTTAACGCGGTAAAATACGAGACAAATGAAGTGGTAGATATTGCCTGTGTTAACGAGCCCTATGATTTTAAGTTGCTATTACCTTATATCCCAACAAAGCTAATTTGGCAATTAGATGATAGTTCTCTGCCTATTGTGCAAGAGAACCCAACATCTACACAGGTTGCCGTTAATAATAAATTACTTTATCAGTTTAAGTTACCTGCCAATAAAGCTTTTACCACAAGCGGGATTAAAAATATTATTGTTACTTCAAGCTTACCTGTTGGGTCAAATGTATGTTCAACAGTAGATGAGGAAAAGATAAATTACACTTTTGAGGTAAGTGATTTACCAGTTGCCGAATTTAGCGCACCAGCTAAGGTTTGTATTACTAAGCCTGCACAGTTTACTTACGTAGATAAAAAAATAGGTGAGCCAGTGACTTCATGGCTGTGGGATTTTGGTGATGGTAAAACTTCTACAGAACAAAATCCATCCCATACTTATGCCTCTATAGGGAGCTATAAAGTTAAACTAACGCTAATCAGTAATGCAGGTTGTAACTCCTTTGTGTTTGAAAAAAACATTGATATAATTAAGCCTTTAATCAACAATTTCGAGATTGTTAGCCCTTTATGTACAAATACTAGTATTTCTTTTATTGACCAAAGTACTTCAACAGATGGTGGAGTTACAAACTGGTTATGGGATTTTGGGGATGGCACAACGGCTAGTGATAAAAATCCATTTCATGTTTTTTCTAAAAGTGGCACTTATAAAGTAACACTTACCACAACTTCGCAAGTTGGCTGTACAGAAACAATAGAAAAAATGGTTAAAATAGCAGATCCAGCAGAGATTGATTTTATGGATCCAGGCTCTTGTATTAATGATTTGGTCGCTTTTGACGGAATAATTAAAAGTGGAAATGTAAGCTCGTGGTTTTGGGACTTTGGCGATGGGTCTATTGATGCAGCTGAACAAACAAAACAAAATGCAAAGCATAAATATTTAAGTACAGGAACTTTTAATGTAACCTTAAAAGCGACTTCTACAGAAGGTTGTATAACCACTTTAACAAAAACGATTACCATAAGTGGCTCAAACCCGAAGGTAAGTTTTGAGGTTTTGGATAAGGATAATTTATGTAGTAATACTGAAGTTAATTTTAAAAATACAACTACTATTGTGTTTGGTAATATTGTTAAGTTAGAGATTATTTACGAAAATAAAACCGGTGGAAATTCTGTGATTTATACAGATAACGCACCCGAGTTCGATAAAATTTATACTCATAAATATCCTAGTTCTCCGATAGATCAAAATTACCAAGTGATTTTTAGAGCATATTCTGGTCAAGCTTGTTATCAAGAATCTTTACCTGTAACCGTAACTGTATATGGTAGTCCAGTAGTTGTATTTGATAACGTAGATCCTTTATGTTTGAATGTTCCTAAGATCTTACTGTCTGCGGCAAAAGAAACAGCCGGTGTAAATGGCACAGCAAAATTAGAAGGTAAGGGTGTAGTGGGCAACTATTTTGATCCCGCTGTTGCAGGCGTAGGTGATCATGAGGTTACCTATACTTTTACTTCAAGTAAGGGGTGTAAAGAGGTTGTTAAAAGAACTATTAAAGTGGTAGATGTACCTGTAATAGATGTAGGTGAAGACTTAGATATTTTATTAGCGGGAGAGAAACAGATTAAATCGAAAGTGACGGGCAACGGGCTTAAGTATAAGTGGACGCCTTCTTTAGGTTTAAGCAATGATAGTATCCCAGACCCAGTAGCTTCGCCAACTGAATCAACAAAATATACTTTGGTGGTTACTTCTAAAGATGGCTGTATGGTAGCAGATGAAGTAAATGTAACCGTACATATTGACCCGATGATTCCGAATGTGTTTTCTCCAAACTATGATGGTATTAATGATACTTGGTCAATAAAATATCTAGAAACCTTTGTTAAGGCGAGTATTCGTATTTTTAGTAGATCAGGTTTGCAAGTGTTTTACTCTGACCAGTATACTACACCTTGGGATGGTAAATACAAGAATGAAGAAGCTCCTGTTGGGGTGTATTATTATATTATTGAGCCTAATAATGGTCGTAACAGATACACTGGCTCTGTAACTTTGCTTAGATAAAGATGAAGAAACTTACGCTACTTTTTCTTTTGATAACAAGCATTGCTTTTGGCCAACAAAGGCCATACTATACGCAGTATCTGCAAAATATGGAAATCATTAATCCTGCTTTAACCGGAATGTACAAAGGGATAAATGCAAAACTAGGTTTCCGGAACCAATGGGTAGGAATTAAGGATGCGCCTAAAACCAGTTACCTTACTTTAAGTACACCTTTAAATATTGATGGAAGTATTTTAACGGCGGGTTCTGCTGATTTCGGGATTGAAGAACCTTACACTCGGTCTGATAAGGATTCTTATTATTCTTCTGATAATCACCATGGTGTAGGGGTTAGTTTTATAAATGATGAAACCGGCCCTATTAATCGTACTACGGCTAATTTAACCTATGCTTACCACTTAATGATGGGAGATATTGCAAATCTATCTTTTGGCGTAGGAGCAGGAATCAGTCGTATTGGTTTAAATACCTCTGACTTGATTTTTGAAGACCCTAATGACCCTGTGGTTACTAGCGGTGAGGTTCTCAACTGGACGCCCGATGTTAACCTAGGTTTTTATTTTTATGGTTCTCACTTTTTCTTTGGGGGTTCTATGCAACAGGTAATCAAACAGAAACTGTCTTTTAACAATATCTCTGATAAAAGTGCCGAGGTGTCTCACTACTTTTTGACAGGTGGTTACCGCTTTTTTGTTGGCGAAGATATTTCTTTCACCCCATCAGTCATGGCTAAGTACGTAGCGCCTTTCCCTACTTCTTATGATTTAAATTTGAAGGTAACTTTCCGAAATAACTTCTGGCTAGGCGGTTCATTCAGGAAAAACGATTCGTTTTCTGTATTGTCAGGATTTACTATTAATAAAATGATGGAGTTTGGTTACTCTTACGATAGTAATATATCAACTATAAAAACCATTAACTCTGGCTCGCATGAGTTTGTGTTAGGTTTAAGGTTTTAACGAATTTTTATTGGCTTTTAAAGTCCTGATGAAAATTAGCATTATAGCGTTAAGACAGATCGGTAAACTTACCTTATCTGAAAACCGAACTTTATACCAGCTTGAAACGTGAAGCCTGTATAATTAAAGCCGTAAGTTGGTCTTTCGTAGTCTCTATTAGTTTCTAAAAGCTCATTCTTTGTACTTGTTTTGTAGCCAAATCCTAAATAGGTGTCTAATAACATTGTTGTAGTCCACACCTTATGATATCCCAAATTGCCGAAAATTAATAATGAATTCACAGGATATTTTGTATCTACTTCGCCAAAGGTGAAATACTCAATACCATCTTCTTGGTAAGCATAGTAGTCTTCCCCTGTTAAAGTGATTTTCATAGTTCGAAAGGTAATACCTGGTGAAAAATAAAAGCTGGTTAGCTTTTCTGTTGGGTCTAACTTTAATTTATATGCTAAACTAACTCCCGCACCAGAAACATAATCCTCACTTGCGTCAAACTCGTCATAATTGTACAGAAATTTCGCCTTGCCGTTTATGACCTCTAAAGCTCCTACAAAAGCCGAAGCTTTTTCCTTTTGTTGCATTTCAACATCAAACCTTATGGTGTTGTTTAATAAGTAAATAGGCTGAAAACTGATACTTAATGGAAAATTGCTTTTTGCAACTGCATCGTTAGAAGAAACCTTTTTCATCTGTGCAAATAAACCTGCCTGATTAAGAAACAGAGCAACAAAAAAGCTTAAAACTGTCTTTTTCATTATTTAGCCCCGATTTGAATATTACTTAAAAAAACTGCTTCTTGACCACTGAAATCATATTGCGATAAGCCCTTTTCTCCAATTAACATCAATGTTTTACCAATGGTAATTGCATCATTTGCTTTAACATCAATAACTCCTTTTTGTACTAGGTTCACATTGTCAGTTGCATCAAACCATTTTACTTTATCGTCACACACAAAAAGGTCGTTTCCGCTTAATGCCAAACCCTTAGGATTGTTCATTGGGTAAGTCTTTACAACTTGAGGTTGCTTTTTATCTTTGATATCAATCACTTCTAATTGTGTAAGTCCTCTTGAGCATCTAATTGCTCCGGTGCTTAAAGTAATATATGCATAGTTGTCATTAGCTACCACAGGATCGCAACTTAAAATATGGCGATACTGACTTATTGCTTTTGGAGACAAAGGAGAGCTAATGTCATAGATGTACATCCCAGTTTCGCTACCTAAGAATAAAGTATTTCCTAAAGGAAAGATAGTTTCTATTCCAAAACCAATAGGTTGGTCTACTTTGTAAGTTGGGTTGCTAGCTGTTGTTATGTCAAATATTTTAATATTATTTTGGGTTACGGTATAAAGGTTTTCTCCCACAATGGCAAATCTAGCTAAAGAGCCTGCTTTACCAGGAGTACTATAATCAGAACTAGAGAATTCGCCACCACCATCTTTACTACAAGAAGCTAAAAAGGCTAGGGATAATATGCAGAGTAAATGTTTAGTTTTCATATTATTTAAGTTTCCAGTTAACAATGATGCTGTTTTTTGGTCTGTTCTCAATACTGAACTTCGACGGAATTATGCCACCATCTGGCGGAGTAACCTCAGGGAAAACGTTTTCAATCCTTTTCACAACTGCCAGATTTCCTTTTTCGGCTTCATTTAAGTCAATAGCAACTAAATCTACAGCATTGTCAACGTAAAGGATATTATCTTTTATAGCCATATCAACACAGCCAGGTATGGAGATATAACCTTTGTTAACTGGCGCTTTAGGATTTCTATTATAAATAATATGAACGCCTTTATAACGCTCGCTAATGAATATATAATCGTCTTTATAATAAATTTTTGCGGCGTCAGCAATGGTGGTAGTTGGCTTTAAACTTAAAGATTGGTTTAAACTACTTCGTTCCATTAATATTGGAACATAATCTGTGTAAACAATAGGTTGGGTTTCAACAGGAGTGCAACCGGAAAGAAGTGCCAAAATTAATACGGGTAGATATAATTTTTTCATAAGGTTTTTTATATAGGTACGTATTTTGGAAAATAACTGATACAAATTAAATTAAAAATACGATAAGTTGATGTTTCTCAAATAAAATAAATTTTATCTAACATTGTTGATTATCAGTATTTTAATGTGATGATGGTCTAATGATGAGCGGTGTGTTTATAAAGAATTTGAAAAGGTTATTAGAGTGGAGTTAGGTGGGAAGAAACTCAGAGTCTCCTGGAAATTGAGACTCTGTTTGGAAGTAAATCAGTCAACAAACGAAGTGAGTACATAGTTGAAGTATCCTTGTATAGATTGCTTTAATACTGCATTATAGAGTAGTTTAAAGTTGTTTGATTTAGAGTCTAGCCCTTATAAACAGTCTTAAAGTCATTTCTTAGAATATTTAAAACCCGATGCTCATCAATAAACTGATCAGCCAAAACTTTCATTTCGGCTTTAATATCTTCTGGAGTGATTTTTATATTAGGCAGTAATTTTTTTGCTTCCTTCTGTATGTCTGATTCTGGCAAAAAGTTCAATTCTTTCAAACTTTCTTCTACACAAATTAACTTTAAACCTTCGTCTTTTAAGTCGCCACTCTTGGCAATCATCCAACTTAAAGCATAAAACGCAGATTGGGATACATTGATAGTCGCTGATAACCCTTCAGGAGAAGGCATGATATTAAACTTGCTCTCAAGAACCTCTTTTGTTAAATAAGTGCTTAGTTTTTTCGATAAATCATCTGGTTTTAACTGAATTAAACCGTCTAGTGCTTGTGCGTAAATGCTTATCCATCGTATTTGTCGTCTAAATTCATGAACACCAGCTTCTAAATCTTTAAAGTTTAATTCCTCAGATTTATAATCTTTTTTAATGTTTTTAATCTCTTTAGCAATTGCTTTAGCTATAGCTTTTCGTTCATCATTAGGTTTTAACCAGTCGGCATTTTTCAACCCTTTACTTATCTCTGTAAGTTTATCGCTTAGCCATCTGTTTACCACTAAAATGTTCCCAAGCTTTTGTAGTTCTTTCTGGTAATTGCTTTGTAAATGATTAGTGATTTTTTCAGGAAAATGAGGCAAACCGGCTAATTCTTTCTGATATGCTTCATAATAATCAACTTTTCCGAGTTGATCTTCCAAACTTTTAAAGTCGTTTTTAAGTTCTTTAAAAAGGTCTTTGTTATGAATATTCTTGTATAAGAGCGTTAAGGCTTCTAAATAAAAAAGGACTTGCCTAGCGTTTGAATTGTAAAAAGTGAGTGCGGGGTTTTGTGAGTTTTTAGCGGTTAACAACAAATCTTTTAATTTGTTAAGCTGATTATCAAACCTTTTAAAGCCAATATTACTTTCCATGCTGTGTTATATTTAGAACTGAAATCTCTAAAAATAAGCAATTATTTAATATTGTTTTGGAAGAATGGTTGCACTTATAAATTATTAGAACTGCTAGAGTTTTAAAAAATACTACAACTCAAAACAAACTCCTTTTTCGGGAATTGTAACCTCTAATTTATTAAGTTCCATATTTACTTTAAGCGCTTTCATACTTTCTGGTTCGCCGTGTACTAAGAAAACTTTTTTTAGAGTACGGTTTGGGATTTTTGAAACATACTCCATAATATCTGCATGGTCGCCATGGCCACTTAATAAATCTGTTTTTCTAATGGTAGCCATTACTGATAGCTCTTTTCCTTTGATGTTAACAAAAGAATCTCCACGCAGTAACTTATGACCTAAAGTTCCTTTAGCGCAAAAACCAATAAAAAATAAAGTAGCGTAAAAGTTTTCTATGTTTTTAAACAGATGATCTTGAATTCTGCCACCTTCCAGCATTCCGGCCGATGAAATAATAATACAAGGCTCAAAATGGTTAGATATTTCTTTGCTCTCTTTAAGCTCTTTTACATAGTTTAGGTTCTCAAACTCGTATTCGTTACCATGTTGCTTGTAAAAAGCTTTGGCTTCGTTACTTACAAATTTGTGGTGCTTTCGGTAAATATCAGTAGCCATGGTAGCCATTGGGCTATCCACAAATACGGGAATCGGCGGAAGCAAGCCAGTAGAAAATATATTATTGAGCGAAAACACTAAAGATTGAGTTCTGCCAACACTAAATGCAGGAATAATTAACCTGCCCGGTTGGTCAATGCAAGCTTCTGTGATTACATCAATTAAAGTTTGCTGTAAAGTAGCTGTTGTGGTATGGAAACGACCACCGTAAGTAGACTCACAAACTAAAAATTCAGTTTCTGGCAAAAACTCAGGATCGTTTAAAACCGGGTAATTTTTACGACCAATATCGCCGGTAAAGGCAATTGTTTTTTCTACACCACTTTCATTGACAGTAAAATGGGCAGCAACGGCACCTAATAAATGACCTGTTGGTACAAGTCTTAAGGTAATGTCTTTATTAATTTTAAAAGGTTTGTTAATTGCGATAGCTACAGTTTTATCGGCAGTATCGTTAACGTGTTTTTGTAAGTATAAAGGTTGTTTATTGTTGATAAACTTGTTTTTCTTAAACTTTCCACGACTTCGTTTTTTATCCTGTTGCTTACGCATAAAGATGTTTACCGAATCAGAAAGCAACAACTGCATCAAATCTGCAGTAGGGTAGGTGCATAAAACCTGACCTTCAAAACCGTTTTTTATAAGCGTAGGTATGTTTCCGCTATGGTCAATGTGGGCGTGAGTTAAAACCACCACATCAATATCAGCTGGCGAAAATGGGAAATTTTCGTTTTCTGCTAAGTCAATACCGCCTTCGTAATTTAAACCGCAGTCAATTAAAATGCGAATACCGTTTACTTCTAGCAGGTGCATACTACCGGTAACTTGCTCGGCCGCACCCCAAATAGTTAACTTCATTTATTGTTACTATGAAGAATATTCAAATTGCAATGTGCTCAAACGCTTGTATAAGCCATCTTCTAGTTGCGATAGTTCTTTGTGAGTTCCACTTTCAACAATCTGTCCATGGTCTAAAACAATAATTTTATCTGCTTCTCTAATGGTTGATAATCGGTGAGCAATAATTATTGATGTTCTACCTTTCATCAAAAGCTCTAAAGCTTCCTGTACTAATTTTTCTGATTCAGAATCTAAAGAAGAAGTTGCTTCATCCAAAATTAAAATAGCCGGATCTTTTAATAAAGCTCTTGCAATGGCAATACGCTGTCTTTGCCCACCTGATAATTTAACACCACGCTCACCAACTACGGTGTCGTAACCTTCTGGGAAACCCGAAACAAACTGATGTGCGTTGGCTTTTCTGGCAGCTTCCATAATTTCTTCATCGCTTGCGCTGAGTTTGCCGTAAGCTATGTTTTCTTTAATGGTTCCTCCAAACAAAATAACATCCTGTGGTACAATAGCCACTTGGTTTCTAATATCTGTTAAAGCAAGGTCTTTAATGGATTGTCCGTCAAATAAAATGGAACCTGTTTGTAGGTTATAAAACCTAAGAATTAAACTAGCGATAGTTGACTTTCCAGCTCCGGATGGACCTACAATTGCTACTTTTTCACCTGCATTCGCGTCAAAAGAAACGCCGTTTAGCACTTTTATATCCGGACGAGAAGGATAGTTGAAAAAAGCATTCTGAAAGCTGATATTTCCTTTTAAAATCTGTTTAATCTGATTGTTTTTTGGGTCAATAGAGATTGGCTCATTTTCTTCATCTAATATTTCTAACACTCTTTCAGATGCTCCAATTGCCTTTTGTACATTAGCGTATAGCTCTGGAAAACTGCCCATACTTGCACCTACAAAGAAGGAATATAAAAGATAAGCAACAATATCACCCACAGACAAACTGCCAGCTTGAACTAAAAGAGCTCCGTACCAAAGAACGCCCATAATTGCCCCAAACAAACAGAAAACAATAAAGGAAGCGAAAACGCCACGATAGTTTGCGCCTTTCAAAGCAATTTGAACTACTTTTTGTAAGCTTTTTTCATAACGATTGGCTTCATAAGCCTCATTTACAAATGCTTTAACATTTGATATACCTTGTAATGTTTCTTCAACAATAGTGTTAGACTCTGCTAACTTATCTTGTGCACTTTTTGAGATTTTACGTAAAGCTTTACCGAAGAAAACACCAGCAACTACAATCACTGGGAAAATACATAAAAGAAAAAAGGTAAGCTTTCCAGATACATAAATCAATATTCCAATACCACCTACAAAAAGAATGATTTGTCTAAGCATTTCTGCTAAAGTGGTAGTCAAAGTATCCTGAACTTGAGATAAATCAGCTGATATTCTACTGTTTAACTCTCCAACTCTTCGGTTTGCGAAAAAGTTCATTGGAAGGGTAATCATCTTGAAATAAGTGTCTCTTCTAATGTCAGCTAGTGCTTTTTCCGCAACTTCAACAAATAACCTAATTCTAAAAAATGAAACAAAAGCTTGTACAAATAATATAGCAAATGCAATGTAGCCTATTTGGTTAATGGAGTTTGGCAATCCATATTTTGGAGCTTTATCTGTTGCTACATCAATCATCACTTGAATTATAGCGGGAAATACTAAAGCACCTCCACTTGAAAGCAAAAGAAAAACAGTTCCAATAATATATTTTGTTTTATAAGGCTTTAGGTAACTAATTAAAGCACTTATTTTCTTGATGTTTTCTTTATTGATTTTTGATTTTGTGAACTCCTGAGCAGGAGTGGAGCTACTATTTAATCCGTTTCTGGCCATTTAAAGGGTGTTATATGCGTCTGGAAATGATTTTATCCGTTGACAATGGGCGCAAAACTAAGATATATTTTAGTTAATGCCTCTATTTAGATGAAATTTTACGGAACACAAACAGTGCGAAACTAATGATTGCCAAAGCCAAGGCAAAAGATACCAATTGGTAAAACTTTTTACTGTTTTTAACTTCTTGTAACTCTTTGCTTAACTTTTCATTTTGCGTATCTAGCTTGTTAATAGTACGCATATAGCCCATGTTTCTGCTTTCAGATTCTTTAGATTCTGATGCTACTTTTTCTTGCTGATAAGTTTTAAAGTCTAGTAAGGTTTTGGTTTCTTTTAAAATTGAATTATCGGTTTCAATAATCTGCTTTAAAATGTCCATGCTTTTCTGCATGTCTTTTTTTGTTTTAAAGCCAAAGATGCCAGTTTTTTTGTCTAAACTTTCGGTAAACTGTCCAAATTTGCTTACTCTGGAATCAAGCATTTCATTGATTTTGTTTCGCTGTAATTGATAAGCCAAACTATCTGTATTTTGAAAGCAAAATACAGGATAACTAACAGTCAGTAATAAAATGATAATCAAAAACCTCATAATTATATAAATTCAATTAAAACAGAGTCATTAGGTTTTAAACCTAATAAACCGCTTGCGTTCCCTTTATTAATAGCAATTTCTAAATGGTTTGATATGCCAAATAAGCATAAAATTTCTCCTGGAGGCACCTCGTCATAATGCCAAGATAGCTGACTAATTGTTTCTCCTTTTTTTAAGTGGAGCTTAAACTTTCGTCCCGATTGTACTTTGTTAAATAAATCTTTGGTGATGTTGGTAATTACGTTTTCAAAAGAATCAATAAAAATAATTTTCCCGCTGATGCTATTGCTTTCAATTACGGGGTGAAAATTCATTTTTTCTTCGATTTCAAAAGTGGGCACTCCAATTCCTTTTAAATCTCCATCAGAAGCTAAGTGGCAGGCGGCTTTTACAAAAATATCTGCTAAGGGGAAGTGTAAAAACTTTAAATCCTGCAGTATATTAAGTTCAACAACTTCTTGCGGAGCTTCCTCAAAAATTAAGGAAAATATGCCATTATCAGACCCAACGAAAAAATGATCGCGGTATTTTACCGCTAAATATTTATTTGAAGCACTATAAACGGTGTCAATCCCAATTAAATGAACAGTACTTTTTGGGAAATAATGGAAGCAATTTTTTAAAAGAAAGGCGGCCTTTGAAATATTAAACGCCTCAATTTCATGGGTAATATCAACAATATTAACAGAAGGCAAGGTACTCAAGATACTGCCTTTCAACGCTGCCTGATAAAAATCTTTATAACCTAAATCTGTGGTTAAAGTAATAATTGCCATTAATATTATGAATATTTATTCTTAATCTTGTATCACAAGATTAATGCTACAAATATTAAATTTTTAATTCACATTCATACCAGAAACATAAAATCTATACATTGAACGAGCTGAAAATTACTTTAGAAGCAGTGAGTCCCGCAGTACTTTGGGGACCAAATAACGAGTATTTTGAGTTAATAAAACGTTCTTTTCCAAAACTTAAAGTAGTTGCCCGTGGTGATGAGGTGAAAGTTTTGGGCGACGAGCAAGAAATAATTCAATTTAATACAAAGCTTACTGCAATTATTGATCATTTAGATAAATATCAGAATTTATCTACCAATGATATTGAATCTATTTTAGGCGAAAAGGCTAAGCCAGCTCTTAAATCAGAAAAAGCAGAAGGAGAACCAGCAAATACAGCGGCTTCTTCTGCAGAAGTAATTGTTTTTGGCCCTAACGGTATTATGGTGAAAGCCAGAACCGATAACCAGCGTCGTATGGTAACTAGTATCGTTAAAAACGATGTGATTTTTGCCATTGGCCCTGCCGGTACGGGTAAAACTTATACCGCGGTTGCTTTGGCAGTGAGGGCTTTAAAAAACAAAGAAATAAAGCGTATTATTTTAACACGTCCGGCGGTAGAAGCAGGGGAGAACCTAGGTTTTTTACCAGGCGATATGAAGGAAAAAATTGATCCTTATTTGCGTCCTTTATATGATGCTTTGGATGATATGCTTCCGCCAGATAAACTGAGGCTATATCTTGAAAATAGAACAATTGAAATTGCGCCTTTAGCATTTATGCGTGGCCGTACTTTAGACAACTGTTTTGTAATTTTAGATGAAGCACAGAATGCCACTGATATGCAGTTGAAAATGTTTTTAACTCGTATGGGGCCATCTGCAAAGTTTATTGTAACCGGTGATGTTACTCAAGTAGATTTACCTAAAAAGCAAATGTCTGGTTTGTTTAATGGACTACGTATTTTAGAGGGCATTAAAGGAATTGACATTATTTATTTAAGTGGTAAAGACGTAGTACGCCATAAATTGGTGGTTAAAATATTAGAAGCTTACGGTGATATTCAATAAGTTAAAAGTTTAAAGTATAAATCGAGATTTAGAGGTTGAAAGTTAAGAGTGTAAATGGCTTTTACCTTTCAACTTTTACCTTTCAACTCCATTAAAAATGCAAGCAATAAAAGAAACAAATTTCGAACTCCCTAAGCAAACAGGGTTTTATAAAGGTAAAGTAAGAGACGTTTATACGATTGACAATCAATACTTAGTAATGGTAGTTAGTGATAGAATATCTGCGTTTGATGTGGTTTTGCCAGAAGCTATTCCTTATAAAGGCCAAGTGTTGAACCAAATTGCTGCTATTTTTTTAGAAGCTACTAAAGATATAGTTCCAAATTGGGTAATAACCGTACCAGATCCAAGTGTAACAATCGGCAAAATTTGTGAGCCATTTAAGGTTGAAATGGTGATTAGAGGTTATTTAGCTGGTCATGCTGCCCGCGAATATGCTTTAGGCAAAAGAGAAATTTGTGGGGTTAAATTACCAGAAGGTTTAAAAGAGAACGATAAACTACCTCAACCAATTATTACACCAACAACTAAGGCTTCTGTTGGACATGATGAGGATATTTCTAGAGAAGATATTTTAGCAAAAGGTATTGTTAGTGAAGAAGACTATGTGAAATTAGAAAACTATACCCGAGCGTTATATCAGAGAGGGACAGAAATTGCAGGAGAAAGAGATTTAATATTGGTAGATACTAAATATGAATTTGGGAAAGTAGATGGGGTGATTTATTTGATCGATGAAATTCACACACCAGACTCCTCAAGATACTTTTATAAGGATAGCTATCAAGAATTGCAAGACAAAAGCCAGCCTCAAAAACAACTTTCTAAAGAATTTGTACGTCAGTGGTTAATTGAAAATGGTTTTCAAGGTAAAGATGGGCAAAAAGTACCTGTGATGGATGAAGATAAAGTAGCTTCTATATCAGCTAGGTACATAGAGCTTTACGAGAAAATAACGGGCAAAGAGTTTGTTAAAGAAAATGCAGATAATGTTTATAGTAGAGTAGAAAATAATATTTTATCAGCTATTAAGACCATCTAAATATTATTTTTTTTTAAAAGAAAAAAAACTAACTTAGACAAATAAGTTACTATATGAAATTTACAGTAGATAAACACGAAAAATACATTTTACTTAAACTAGACGAAAGCAAGCTTAATTCGCTGATTTCGCCTAAATTAAAATCAGAATTAATCTTAACTAATACCGAAGGACAGCGTAATATAATTTTAGATATGTCTGAAGTTAAGTATGCTGATTCTAGCGGTTTAAGTAGTCTTTTAGTAGGTCATCGTTTGTGTAAAAATGCCGAAGGCGTATTTATATTGACAGGGATAAACGATGCTGTTTCAAGGTTAATTACCATATCTCAATTAGATAATGTAATTACTATCGTACCAAGTGTTGAAGAAGCTATCGATCTTATTTTTATGGAAGAGATTGAAAAAGAATTAAAAAAGGAGAGCAAATAGAGCCTGAAAGCCCTATCTCCAATAAACAGACCCGGACAGATGAAATTTGAGGTAACGATTTTGGGCAGTAGTTCGGCAACCCCTATATTTCATAGAAACCCTACTTCTCAGATACTAAACATAAACGAAAAACTAATGATGATTGATTGCGGTGAAGGCACTCAACAGCAAATGATTCGTTATGGAATAAAGTATCATAAAATTGACCATATTTTTATTAGCCACCTACATGGTGACCATTTTTTTGGGTTAATCGGACTTATTTCTTCCATGCATTTAAATGGAAGAACCAAGCCATTATATCTTTACGCTCCGCCACAAATTCAAGAAATTCTAGAACTTCAGTTTAAACATTCAGGTACTATTATTAAATTTCCAATTGAATACCGGTTTACGCAAGCTGATAAAAGAGAACTTATTTTAGAAACTAACGATTTAACGGTGGAAACGTTTGTCTTAAACCACCGTATTCCGTGTACAGGTTTTATCTTTAGAGAAAAGCTAAGACAACGAAAAATAGATAAGGTTAAAGCCGAAGAACTTAATATTCCGCAACAATATTATGCACTCCTAAAAAAAGGGATTGATTTTATTGATGAGAAAGGAGTGAAGCACCAAGCTAAAGATTTAACCCTAGATCCTGATGAACCAAAAGCATACGCTTACTGTTCTGATACGGTTGCAGATGGTTCTTACAATGCCGAATTAGAGAATATCGACACCCTTTATCACGAATCAACATTTATGCATGATATGGTAGATAGAGCAAAAGAAACTTTCCATACCACTTCTTACGAGGTTGCTAACCTTGCTAAAGACAAGGCTGTTAAAAAGCTGTTAATTGGACATTTTTCTGCTCGTTACCGAGATTTAACACCTATGCTATTAGAGGCTAAAGAAGTATTTGCTAATACTTACCTTGCCCAAGAAGGCGAAACTTTTATGATATAAGTTTATCTTAAAAATAAGTTTTCTTGTTAAAAATCAACTCATTTAAGCGGAAACGTTTTATATAAAAGCAGCAAATCTTCTTTTTGCTTCATAAACGACATTTAAATAATATTATTAGCTTTTCATTCTCAATTTTATAAAGCTTTTAGCTATTTTAGCCCGCGTTTAAAAACAATGTAAAAATTAAGGTTTATCATATTTAAATAATGAAAGTTTTAAAATTTGGAGGGACTTCTGTAGGTAGTCCAGAGCGGATGAAGAAATTGTTGGATATTATAGATCCAACAGAAAAACAGATAGTGGTTTTGTCAGCTGTTTCTGGCACAACCAATAATTTAGTTGAAATTTCTCAAGCATTTTTAGCCACAGATAAACAGCTAGCTAATGAGCTAATTAAAACACTAAAAGATAAGTATGAAATCTTTATTAAAGAGCTATTAGCTAAGCCAGAATATTTAGCTCAAGCTAAAGAAGTTATTGATTATCATTTTGATATACTTTATGCTTTTTCTAACGATTTGTTTACTTCTGCCGAAGAAAAAATTGTTTTAGCACAAGGTGAATTGCTGTCAACAACGCTTTATCACATTTATTTAAAAGAAATTGGTGTACCGTCGGTACTATTACCTGCATTGGATTTCATGAGAACCGATGACGATAATGAACCAATTGTTGATCATATCACAGAGCATTTACAACCATTGCTGGACCAAGCTCAGGATGTTAATCTTTTTATTACCCAAGGTTTTATTTGTAGAAACTCATTTGGCGAAATTGATAACCTTAGAAGAGGAGGAAGCGATTATACAGCATCATTAATTGGATCGGGTATAAAAGCAGAAGAGGTGCAAATTTGGACAGATATTGACGGAATGCATAATAACGATCCTCGTATTGTTAAAGGTACCAAACCTATTGCTCGTTTATCTTTTGATGAAGCGGCCGAGTTAGCTTATTTTGGAGCTAAAATTTTGCATCCACAATCTGTTTTTCCTGCACAGAAATATAAAATTCCGGTTAGGCTGTTAAATACAATGGAGCCTCAAGCTTTTGGAACATTGATTTCTGCTGATAGCGAAAAAGGTAAAATTAAATCGATTGCAGCTAAAGATGGTATAACCGCTATTAGGATACAAAGTAGCCGTATGTTGTTAGCTTATGGGTTTTTACGTCGCGTTTTCGAAGTATTTGAGCGTTACAAAACTCCAATTGATATGATTACTACTTCTGAAGTTGCGGTTTCGTTAACCATTGACGATACTCGTTATTTAGGAGAAATTACCAAAGATTTAAGTGATTTTGGTGTTGTAGAGGTGGATGTAAACCAATCTATTATTTGTGTAGTTGGTGATTTAGGTGCAAAATCTCATGGTTTTGCTTCTCGTGTTTTCGAATCTCTGAAACATATTCCTTTAAGAATGATTTCATACGGTGGTAGTAACTGTAATATTTCTTTTTTGGTAAAAACTGAAGATAAAGTAGAAACTTTAAGAAGCTTGCACAACCGTTTATTTGAATAAGAATGATAAAAATGTTTGATCAAAAAGTTGTTGATACTTTTCAAAATCAAGAAACTCCATTTTATTATTATGATTTGAGTTTGCTTAAGCGCACTTTAAAAGAATGTGCCGAAGCTGCAAACCAATATAACTATCATGTGCATTTTGCGTTGAAAGCTAATTTTAACGATAAAGTTTTATCTACTATAAAAGCGCAAGGTTTTGGTGCTGATTGTGTTTCTGGTGGCGAAGTAAAAAAAGCTGTAGAAACTGGGTTTACACCACAACAAATAGTTTTTGCAGGTGTAGGTAAGTCTGATAGAGAAATTAACTACGCTTTGGATCAGGATATTTTCGCTTTCAACGTGGAATCTATTCAGGAGTTAGAGGTAATTAATGAATTGGCGACAGCTAAAGGTAAAATAGCTAAAGTAGCTATCAGAATTAACCCTAATGTTGATGCACATACCCATCACTATATTACAACTGGTCTTGATGAGAATAAATTTGGAATAAACTCTTGGGATTTACCCACAGTTGCCGAAACGCTTAAAAATTGTGAAAATTTAAGTTTTTTAGGGATTCATTTTCATGTGGGTTCACAAATTTTAGACATGAACGTTTTTAAAAGTTTATGTGTAAAAGTGAACGAAATGCAAGCTTGGTTTGAGGAACGTGGAATGCCTGTTAAAGTACTAAACGTGGGCGGTGGTTTAGGTGTTGACTATCAACATCCGGACGAAAATCCTGTTTCAGACTTTAAAGCTTACTTTAAAATTTTCGATGATTTTTTAACCGTAAAACCTCACCAAGAAGTTCATTTTGAGTTAGGTAGAGCTTTAGTTGCTCAATGTAGTAGTTTGATATCTAGTGTTCTATATATTAAGAACGGAATCAAAAAGAATTTTGCTGTTTTAGATGCAGGGATGACGGAATTGATGCGTCCCGCTCTATATCAAGCCTATCATAAAATTGAAAACATCAGCAAATTAGATAGTGAAGAAGCAGTAGTTACTTACGATGTTGTCGGTCCAATTTGTGAATCTTCAGATTGTTTTGGTAAGGATGTTAATATGCCAGATACCAAACGTGGCGATTTAATAGCTTTAAGAACTGCAGGTGCTTATGGCGAAGTTATGGCATCAGCCTATAACCTTCGTCCGGATATTAGACACGTATTCTCTGGAGAATAAATAGAGATAAGAACAAAATAAAGCCCCAATTAAACTATTTTAATTGGGGCTTTTATATTTATGAATTAGGATATGCTATTTAATTAAATGCAATATTTCACCTAAAGGTTGGTCAATCTCAATTTTAATTCCAGTCATTCCGGCTGCTTCAGCTGCTTCCACATCGGTGTGTTTGTCTCCAATAAAGTAACATAAAGAAGGTTCTAAATCAAAGTCCTTAACTCCGTTCAACAGCATCCCTGGTTTAGGTTTACGGCAATCACATTCGCCAGTAAAGTTAGGGTGGTGGGGGCAATAGTAGAAGTGCGAAATGATAATGCCATGCTTTAAATAGTCGGCTTCAACATGGTCATGCATCTGTTTTAAAATGGCCTCAGTGTACCAACCTTTTGCCAAACCACCTTGGTTTGTAGCTACCAATATTAAATAACCCCTACTTTGTAATTCATTTAAAGCATCGTAATTATGTGTTAATATTTCAAAGTCTTCAAACTTGCAAACATAGTCGCCAAGTTCTTTGTTAATTACACCGTCTCTATCTAAAAATATTGCTTTCTTTTTTTCCATTCCTGTCTTTTAAGCAGGCGAATTTACCTAAAATTTACCATATTGATTTTTTTGAAATGGATTATTAAAACAAGCTTAGCTAGGATATTGAGCTAAAAAACCATACTTATTTGATGAAAAAACGACGTTTTAAGGTGCTTTTTGCTTTAAAAACGCTACTTTTTTTAATTCTGAAAAGGTAAATAAAGATGATTTTCATTGCTGTTTTTTCAAAATATTAATATTTTATTTGCGTTTTTGTTAATATTTAAACCTTTTCTATGTCTTTTTCTTGTGTATTTCATAAAAAAAAAGATGAGTAATTATATCCAAAAATTTATTCATATTTTGAACTCCCAAACCCAAACTTTAAAATAGAATTGAATGAATCAACCAGATCAAACTCAACAAGGATTATACGACCCCAAGTTTGAACACGATGCATGTGGTACAGGATTTATCACAAACATTAATGGAAAAAAGTCACATCAAACCATAGTTGACGCCCTTACTATGCTCGAAAATATGGAGCATAGAGGAGCCTGTGGTTGCGACCCAGATAGTGGAGATGGTGCAGGTATTATGATACAAATACCTCACGAATTTTTCCTCGAAGAGTGTACAGCACAAGCGATAGCGTTAAGAGAGCCAGGAAACTATGGAGTAGGTATGATGTTTTTACCTAAAAACGGCCATGACAGAAAAGCATTAAGAAAAATTGTTGAAGCCTGTGCGGCGCAAATGGGCTTGCCCGTTTTAGGTTATAGAAAAGTTCCTGTAAACTCTGATGTAGTTGGTGAGACAGCTAGATCTGTAGAGCCTTTAGTTAGACAGATTTTTATAGGTAAGCCAGATCATATTGTTGATAATGACGATTTTGAACGTAAACTTTACGTTTTAAGAAGACTGATTAGCAAAACACTTACTGACAAAGTAGGAGCGGCTGAAGGTGAGTTTTACTTCACTTCATTATCATCAAGAGTAATTGTATATAAAGGTCAGTTAACTACTTATCAAGTACGTCAATATTATAAAGACTTACAAGATGAGCGTGTAGTTTCTGCTTTTGGTATGATACACTCTCGTTTTTCAACCAATACTTTCCCTTCTTGGAAATTAGCACAGCCTTTTAGATATATGTCTCACAACGGTGAGATTAATACTTTAACAGGAAATTTAAACTGGTTTTATGCTGGTGTAAGGTCTTATATTTCTCCATACTTCACACCAGAAGAAATGGAAATATTACTGCCAGTTATTGATAATAACCAGTCAGATTCAGCTTGTTTAGATAATATTGTTGAAGTTTTAATGCATTCTGGACGTTCATTACCTCACGTAATGATGATGTTAGTGCCAGAAGCTTGGGACGGAAACGAAGCAATGGACCCGTTGAAGAAAGCATTTTACGAATTCCATGCTACCATTATGGAGCCATGGGATGGTCCCGCAGCTTTAACTTTTACAGATGGTAAATTAATAGGTTCTATTTTAGATAGAAACGGTTTACGTCCTTTAAGATATGTAATCACAAATGATGATAGGGTTATTGTAGCGTCAGAAGCAGGTGTACTTAAAATTGATGAAAGTACAGTGATTCGTAAAGGTCGTTTACAGCCAGGTAAGATGTTTTTGATTGATATCGAAAATGGAAAGATTATCACTGACGAAGAAATAAAACATCAAATAGCGGGACGTCAACCTTATGGTGACTGGATAGATAATTATAAAATTAGAATTGAAGAGTTGCCGGAGCCAAGAGTTTCGTTTACTCAAATGTCTAAAGAATCCGTTTATCGCTACCAAAAAGTATTCGGTTTCTCTCGTGAAGATATAGATACGATCATTAAGCCAATGGCTTTGGACGGTAAAGAACCAATTGGTTCTATGGGAACTGATGTTCCTCTAGCAGTTCTTTCAGATCGTCCCCAACATCTTTCAAGTTACTTTAAACAGTTTTTTGCTCAAGTAACCAACCCACCGATAGATCCTATTCGTGAACGTTTGGTAATGAGTTTGGCAACGTTTATCGGTAATAACGGTAATATCCTTGATGAGGATAAAATGCATTGCCATTGCGTTACTTTAAAGCAACCTGTATTAAATGATAAAGAGCTAGAAAAGCTTAGAAGTATTGATACAGGCTTATTTAATGCTAAAACCCTACAAACGTATTTCAAAGCAGATGGCTTAGAAGGTTCTTTAGAAAGAGGAATTGATAGACTTTGCCGTTATGCGGAAGATGCAGTAAATGATGGTTTTGAAGTATTAATCTTATCAGATAGAGCAATTGACTCTGAACATGCTCCAATCCCTTCTTTATTAGCTGTTTCAGCTGTTCACCATTTCTTGATCAAAAAAGGATTAAGAGGAGCTGTTGGTTTGGTAGTAGAAGCTGGGGATGTTTGGGAAGTTCACCATTTTGCTTGTTTATTAGCTTTTGGTGCTACTGCAATCAATCCTTATTTAGCATTGGCATCTATTTATGCTATCAAGAATGATGAAAGATATGATACGCCACTAGATGAGAATATTCTTGTAAAGAACTATGTTAAAGCTGTTTGCGATGGTTTATTAAAGATTTTCTCTAAAATGGGGATTTCTACTTTACAATCATACCACGGTTCTCAAATTTTCGAAATCTTAGGAATAAGCAAAGAGGTGGTAAATCAACACTTCTGTGGAGGTGTTAGTAGAATTGGTGGTTTAGGTTTAGATGAAATTGCTCGCGAAGCATTATCTAAACATGTATCTGGCTTTAAAGATGATGCAGAGCAATTATTACCAGAAGGTGGAATTTATCAGTGGAAACGTAGAGGAGAGTCTCATTTATTTAATCCAACTACTGTTCACTTGTTGCAACATTCAACAAAAACTGGTGACTACGAAACATACAAAAAGTACTCTCATGCGGTAAACAACCAAAAAGAAAAAATGTACACTTTACGTGGACTTTTGGATTTTGCAAAACACCGTGAGTCTATTTCAATAGATGAGGTTGAACCGGCAGAAAACATCATGAAGCGTTTCGCTACAGGTGCAATGTCTTTCGGGTCTATTTCTCACGAAGCACACAGTACCTTAGCTATTGCCATGAACAGAATTGGCGGTAAAAGTAATACAGGTGAAGGTGGTGAGGATGAAATGCGCTTTAAAACTATGGAGAATGGAGATTCCATGCGTTCTGCAATTAAGCAGGTTGCATCCGGTAGATTTGGCGTAACCATCAATTACTTAACCAATGCTGATGAGCTTCAGATAAAAATGGCTCAAGGTGCAAAACCTGGAGAAGGTGGTCAATTACCTGGACATAAAGTTGATGATTGGATTGCAAGAACTCGTCACTCAACGCCAGGTGTAGGATTAATTTCTCCTCCTCCGCATCACGATATTTACTCTATTGAAGATTTAGCTCAGCTAATTTTTGATTTAAAAAATGCAAACCGAGCTGCCAGAATTAACGTTAAGTTAGTTTCTAAAGCAGGGGTAGGTACTATTGCAGCGGGTGTTGCCAAAGCACACGCTGATGTGATTTTAATTGCAGGTTATGATGGTGGAACTGGAGCTTCTCCATTAAGTTCTATCAAACACGCTGGTTTACCTTGGGAACTTGGTTTAGCAGAAGCGCATCAAACCTTAGTTAAAAATAAATTAAGAAGCCGTGTAGTTTTACAAACTGATGGCCAATTAAAAACAGGTAGAGATTTAGCAATTGCTGCATTATTAGGAGCCGAAGAATGGGGCGTAGCAACTGCTGCACTTGTTGTTGGTGGTTGTATTATGATGCGTAAATGTCATTTAAATACTTGCCCAGTAGGTGTTGCTACTCAGGATCCAGAATTGCGTAAATTATTTACAGGTAAGCCAGAACACGTGGTTAACTTGTTTAAGTTTATGGCAGAGGAGATGAGAGAGATTATGGCAGAACTTGGATTTAGAACCATTAATGAAATGGTAGGTAAAGTTCAATTCTTAAAAGTTCGTCCTGATATTACACATTGGAAAGCTAAAAAACTAGATTTTTCTGCATTGCTACATCCAATGGTTTATCCTAAAGACTTAACCTTATATAATAGTGAAAGTCAAGACCATGGAATGGACAATATTATTGATTGGAAACTTTTAGAAGCCGCGAAAGTAGCGTTAGAAAGTAAAACTCCAGTATTTGGTGAGTTTACATTGAAAAATACTGACAGAACGGTTGGTACAGTGCTCTCCAACGAAATTGCAAAAATTTACGGTTCAGCAGGTTTACCAGATAATACTATAAACTATAAGTTTACAGGTTCTGCAGGTCAAAGTTTTGGAGCCTTCGCCGCCAAAGGAATTTCTTTTGAGTTAGAGGGAGAAGCAAATGATTACGTAGGTAAAGGCTTGTCTGGTGCGCAATTAGCAGTATATCCTCCAAAAGGAGCTACTTTTACACCAGCAGACAATATGATTGTTGGTAACGTAGTGCTTTACGGAGCAACTTCTGGAGAGCTATTTATTTGTGGTCAAGCAGGTGAGCGTTTTGCGGTAAGAAATTCAGGAGCAACTGCAGTTGTTGAAGGAGTTGGAGATCACGGTTGTGAGTATATGACAGGTGGTACTGCATTGATTATTGGTAAAGCAGGAAGAAATTTTGCTGCCGGTATGAGTGGTGGTGTTGCTTTAATTTACGATATCGACGGAGAATTTGCTGATAACTGCAATATGGAGATGGTAGATTTAGATCCACTAAGTCCACAAGATGAAGAATTAATTATTAAGCTTTTACGCAAGCATAACCAGTTAACTGGAAGTACTGTTGCTAAAAAATTAGTTGAAAATTGGAAAGATGAATCTTCAAAATTCATCAAAGTATTTCCGAAAGAATTTAAACGAGTTTTAGCAGAGAAGAAGCAATTAGAATCAACATATTAAGATGGGAAAAATTACAGGATTTATGGAGTTCGGGAGAGAACTACCAGAAAAAGTACCTGCAAAAGATAGGGTAAAAAATTATAAAGAGTTTGTAGGCATGTATTCAGATGAAAAACTGAATGAGCAGTCTGCAAGATGTATGAATTGTGGCGTTCCGTTTTGTCATAACGGTTGCCCACTAGGCAATGTTATTCCTGAGTTTAATGATGCTGTTTACAAAGAAAACTGGAAAGAAGCGTATAAAATTTTAACGTCTACAAATAATTTTCCAGAGTTTACAGGAAGAATTTGTCCGGCACCTTGCGAGTCTGCATGTGTTTTGGGAATCAACAAACCAGCAGTTGCAATTGAAGAGATAGAGAAACACATTATTGAAATTGCTTACGATAAAGGTTTTGTAAAACCATACAAACCAATTTTAAGAACGGGTAAAACTGTAGCAGTTGTAGGTTCTGGTCCTGCCGGAATGGCTACTGCAGCACAGCTTAATAAAGCTGGACATGAGGTTACCGTTTATGAAAGAGATGATTACGCAGGTGGTCTTTTAAGATACGGTATTCCGGATTTTAAATTGGACAAAGCAGTTGTGGAGCGTAGAGTGAGTGTGATGAAAGAAAGCGGTATCAATTTTAAGTTTAATACTGAAGTTGGTAAAGACGTTTCTGCAAATGAACTAGTTGATAATTTTGATGCTGTTGTTTTAGCAGGAGGTTCAACCATTCCTCGTGATTTACCAATTCCAGGTCGTGAGTTTAAAGGAGTATACTTTGCCATGCAGTTTTTAAAACAATCAAATAAAAACGTTGCGGGTATAAAAGTTGAAGAAGAAGTAATTTCTGCTAAAGGTAAAAATGTAGTAGTAATTGGTGGTGGTGATACAGGGTCTGATTGTGTGGGTACATCAAACAGACAGGGTGCAAAATCTGTTACTCAGTTTGAATTGATGTTTCAACCACCAAAAGAAAGAACCATCAATATGCCTTGGCCTCAATACCCAATGTTATTGAAAACAACCAGCTCTCACGAAGAAGGTTGCGAGCGTTTTTGGGCTATTAATACTCAAGAATTTATTGGTGATGCAGACGGTAACTTAACTGGCTTAAAAATCAGTGAAGTAGAGTGGGAAAAAGACTTTATGGGTCGCCCTACAAAATTCACTGGTATCGAAGGTACAGAGAAAATTATTCCTTGCGAACGTGTTTTCTTAGCAATGGGTTTCTTAAACCCTCAATATGAAGGAATGATAGAGCAATTAGGGGTAAAACTTGATGGACGTAAAAATGTAGATGCTGTTGAAGGTAAATACAAAACAAGCGTTGAAAAAGTTTTTGCTGCTGGTGATATGCGCAGAGGACAATCTTTGGTTGTTTGGGCAATATCAGAAGGTAGAGAAGCTGCTCGTAGAGTTGATGAATTCTTGATGGGACATTCTTCTTTAGAAAGTAAAGATGCCATCAATTTATTTGAAGACGCAGTTTAGTTTTTTGAAATATAAAAAGCCGTTAACAAGTTTTGTTAACGGCTTTTTTTTGTGCCCTAAATTTCTGAATTAGCCTTTATCCACTAAAACATGATAGCTAATGGTTAATGCTGTTGATCCAGAAATATAAACAGTATAAACCTTTCCAGCTTGTTTCCATTGGCAGTAGTTAAACACAACTGTTTCCTGTGTAAGCTACTGCATTTGAAGTTAGCTTGGGTACTGTCTAAATAATTTGAGGATTTTTTTCATGGTTGAATGTTTTACAAACCTTATGCCAACGGAAAATCCATTGCTTGGAAGCTATTAAATATATTTCTTTGAAGCAACTAAACACTTTCCTGACATCATATTTAAAATTTAAAAAAATCATATATGTGTATGTTTACTTATATTGATAAGCAATCCATGATTAGGGATCCAATTTATCCGTCAAAATCTTAACCTATATGTTTAAAGCTGATTCCAAATATTTACTCGCTATTGATGAATCCACTCGTGTTAAAGTCGTTAAACAATTTGCATCTCTCAGTTTAAAATATAACCAACAATTAAATCATATCGTATCTACAGCTACTAAAGTATTTAAAACCCCTATAGCATTTATCACCTTAATTGATGATGAAACTCAATAGATTAAAATAAGTAAAGGCTTAGATATAGAACAAACTCCTCGCAGCTTATCTTTTTGTACCCATACTGTTAAACATAAAAGTATACTTGTTGTAAGCGACACACTTTCTGACCCTAGGTTTTCCCAACATCCTTTCGTTACAAATAGTACTAAAATCAGATTCTACGCAGGCATTTCCATAATTACTCAAACCGGACACTGTATAGGAACACTATGTGTTATGGACAAAAAACCTCGTAATCCCACTACAGAGCAAAAAATGATGTTAAAAGCTTTATCGCAAAGTGTTGCGAATGTAATGGAGCTAAAGTTAACTACGGGTCAGTTAAATAATAGGTTAACAGACTTAAAATTAGTTCAAAAAAATAAATCTCAAAATGAAGTAAAACTTCGAGCCATGTTTGAAAGCTTGACGGATGCTTATTTTTTGCTAGGCAAGCATGGCGAAATTATTGATTTTAATCAGGTTGCTTATCAATCAATTAAAAAAAAATATGGCACTAGGCTTTCCTCTGGACGAACAATGAGTGGCTTCTTAAATCCAGATTCTCGAGAGACTTTTTTATTCCATTTTCAAAATGCATTAAAAGGTAAGTCAATGAGTTTAGAAAAACTTAAAGGATTTATTAATGATGAGAAAATATGGTGGGATTGTCGCTTTGTGCCTGTTATTAATGAAGAGGGGGAGACTATAGGAGTTTCTTATACTGCTAGAGACATCAATGAAAGAAAGTTGCATGAATTAAAGATAATGGAACAAAAACAATCATTAATGAGAATAGCAGAAATCCAATCACATGATTACAGAGGTCCTGTTGCTACTATTTTAGGATTAATGAGTTTAATTGAAAGTGATAATTACGTCGCTTCAAAAGAATACTTACTCATGCTTCATAATACCACAAAAAAACTAGACGAAAAAATTCACGAAGTGGTTAATTTGGTGAATAGTACTCCTTTATAACTGATTGATCTGGTTTTAGTTAAATATATCTGTTTCGTTAAAGGTGAGTTTCGATAATTAAACAATATATTGTATGAAAGTCCCTTCCATAAATAATATCTAATCTTAATTAAATAATGAAACCGAAAGAACCACATTATATTATTGCAATAGGTGCTTCTGCAGGTGGCATGGACGAAATTAATTCTTTTTTCGATCACACCCCTTTAGATGGTGTAGCATATATTATCATTCAACATTTATCGGCCGATTTTAAAAGCAGAATGGTAGAGTTATTAGCTCGCCATAGCAAACTAGAGATTAAAGAAGCACAAAATACTGAAGAGGTATATACCAATCATGTGTATTTAATCCCAAACGATAAATACATGACCATTAAAGATGGTAGATTATTACTAACAGATAAAAAGCTGAAAGGACCTCACCTTACCATCAATAATTTCTTTAATTCACTCGCAGTAGACTGTGGGCCAAAAGCTATTGGTGTGATTCTTTCTGGTTTGGGATCTGATGGTACAGAAGGCATAAAGGCTATCAAGAAAGTAGGAGGAATGATTATAGCAAGAAATCCTGAAACCTCTCAGTACGCAAGTATGCCTTTGCAAGCTATCAATACGGGTATGGTTGATTTTATTTTAGAACCCGAATTGATGCCCATGGCTATTGAAGATTATGTAAAAAATAAAACTAAAATATTAACTGAAAGTGATGATGAAAAGTCATTAGCTGCTATTGTTGAGCTCATCAAACAAAAGACACCACTTGACTTTTCGGAATACAAGCACTCTACCATTCTTAGAAGAACAAAAAGAAGAGCTACGCATAGTAATTTTAGCAACCTCGGAGCTTACTTAGAATATTTGAAAGATACACCAAAAGAAATTAGTGAACTCTCTAAAGAGTTCCTGATCAGTGTTACTTCTTTTTTTAGAGACCCGGAAGCCTTTGAGACTATTAAAGAAAATATTCTTCCAGCTTTGTTAAACAAACTTCTTCCAGAGGAAGAGCTGAAAATTTGGGTAGCGGGTTGTGCCACCGGAGAAGAGGTTTATACCTTCGCTATTTTAATTGCCGAGCAACTAAAAGGTAATCGTAAAGATAATGTAGTTAAAATATTTGCAACAGATATTGATACGCTAGCAATGGATCACGCTAGTAAAGGGGTTTATTCGGCCACAACAACAAAAAATATACCTTCAGTATTATTGGATAAGTACTTTCTTAAGGAAGGCGATCATTATAAGGTTAAACCCATTATCAGAAAGATGGTGATATTTGCCCATCACGATTTGTCGAAAAATCCTCCTTATTGCAACATGCACTTAATTAGTTGCAGAAATATGTTGATCTACCTTACACCACTGCTACAAAAGAAAATATTTTCTATGCTGCTCTTCGGTCTCCGTAAAGATGGCTACTTGTTTTTGGGTTCTAGCGAGAACCCAATGCCTATTATCTCTGATTTAGAAGTTGTAAATAAAAAATGGAAGATATATAAAAATATAAAAGCGAAAACAACATCCAGTTTCGCTTCTTTCACCATGCCTGAACTGCTTGAAGTGAAACAGCTCCCTCATTCTTACCTAAGTAATGAACCTGCAAAAATTATGGGACATACTTTGGCTGAAATGATGAATTTACAATTGGCCAAAGAGTTGAACTATTTGACCATTTGCGTAGATGAAAATAACCAGGTAATTAAATCTTATGGTGATACCAAAAGATATTTACTTCAAGAAAATTTCAATTCAAATTTATCTGAATTATTACCAGGCTCAATCGCTATTGCATTTAATAACCTGAGTACTAGCGCCCGTAAATCCAACAAGAAAGAGAGTGTAGGCGGAATTATGGTTAAGGATGGAGATAAGGTGTTAAATGTAAAAATGAGCGTTGTTCCCTTGATAGATAAAAAAGGGATGTCTAAAATATTAATGGTGATTTTTACATCAGATCATGAAATAGCAACTGAAGACAAGGCTCTTCTTTTTGACGAAAATGTATTTCATGATAAATATACAGAGAATTTAGAGGAAGAATTAAAGGATATCAGAGAAAAACTGCAGGTCACTTATGAGCAGTTAGACGCTTCCAACGAAAACATGCAATCCTTTAATGAAGAATTGATTTCTGCCAATGAGGAAATGCAGAGCACTAATGAAGAAATGCAATCTGTTAATGAAGAGTTACATACCATCAATGCAGATTATCAGATCAAAAATAAAGAGTTGCTGGAAATTAATGACGACCTGAATAATTATTTCAGAAGCAATATTAACGGGCAATTATTTATCAATAAGGATCTGAAATTAATGAAGTTCTCACCTGGGGCAGTTCAGCAGATCAACCTGATGGAATCTGACATTGGCAGACCTATTAGCCATATCTCCACCAATATTAAATTCGAAAGCATTATTGACGATGTTAAAGAAGTGCTTAAAAAGGGTAGTTTGATTTCAAAAGAGATTGAAACCCACAATGGTAAATGGTATCAGATGATGATTATGCCTTACCTCAAACAAGCCGACGATAAAATAAATGGTGCAATAATTACTTTTAACGATGTTAGCGCATTAAAACAGGCACAAACAGAGCTCGATTCAAAAAACAAAAGTCTGATCAGAATCAATAAAGATTTAGACCATTTTATCCATGCCGCGTCTCATGATCTTTTAGCGCCCTTAGGTAATATAGAGACCAGTATCAATGTGATGAATCATATTGCCTTGTCGGATGAAAAACTGATTGACATTCTCAACATCATCAATAACTCTATTAAAAACTTCCGCTTATTGATTACCGATATCTCTGTTATCTCTAAAATAGAAGGAGAAATGGTGAAGATGGAGTTGGTTGATATAAATGAGCTACTGGATAACGTTGAATGGAGTTTGAAAGACAAGATTGAACTTTCCGGAACGGTCATCAAACGGGAAATTGAGATTGAGAAAATCTGGTTCTCAAAAAAGAATTTAAGAAGTATCTTATTCAACCTTATATCAAATGCCATTAAATTTAAGGGAGAAAATAACCCTGAAATTATCATTCAGACACTCACAAGTAGTGGTGAAACCATTTTATCAGTACAAGATAATGGGAAGGGAATGGAAAAAGATGGAATGAAGAAGATTTTTGATATGTACGGAAGGTTGCACCAAGATGTTGAAGGTAGCGGTATAGGCTTGTATCTTGCCAAAAAAATTGTTGATGCTGCCGGTGGTGACATTGAAGTGGAAAGTACATTAGGACAAGGAAGCAAGTTTACCATTCTATTTAAGACCCCACACTCCTAATTGATAATTTAATTTTTTGTTTTTTATTATTCATTCGAATAATTGTACTTATGTAGCGAATGAAACGGAAAGGAAATACAAAAAGGTAATATAAATTAAAAGATAGTTTATAAGGATCCGATATTCTGTTTTAGCTCTCAATAGGAATGTTAAATTCCCAAATTTTTACAAACTTATCATCGCCAACAGATAATAAGTACTTACCATCATTACTCCATGAAATATCATTCACTGATAATATATGACCTTCTTTTGCTTTATCGATACTCAATACTTTAAATAAAGAACAATCTCCTTCTCTCCAGATTTTTATAGATTTATCTCTACTTGCAGTAGCAAAAAAGGGAAGGGTCGGATGAAAAACTATCTCATAGATAGCAAAAAGGTGTGCAGGGAATTTTTGTAAAAGCGACCAATCATAAGTATTATAGCTATTTAAATGTGCATCTCTTCCTCCAGTAATCAATTTAGAACCATCAGGTGAAAAACTCGCAGACCCAACGCCATTTGGATGAGCTTGAAACTCTTGGATTAAGGTGAAGTCGTCTAGGTTATAGATTCGGACTTTTTCATCGTTTGAAACACTTCCCAGCAGATTTGATTTTTCGTGGGTTGCAACGGAGCGTACTTTAGCGTTGCCAGACTGAAATTGATGAACGAGTTGATTATCTGTAGTAGAAAGAATAAAAATTAACCCTTTTTCTGTAGTGCAAATTAACTCTTCCTTGCTTGGAATATATTTCAAACAGAATATTGCAGATCCTAAACTAAGTGTTGTTTTTACAGCAGTAGTTTCTAAATCAAAAATTAATAGATTTCCGTCATTACAGCCTGCATATAATAGGTTAAGCTCTGGTGCAATTTCTAATGTATAAACAGTACGTTGAACATTTTTAAATACCCTATTATGTGATTTTGTAGCTAAATCCCATTCTACAATTCCTTTATCATTACCGGCGGTGTAAAACACTGCTTCGGTTGGGTGACTAATTACAGCATAAATAGGGTTACTGTGTCCAGATAGGGTAGTAGCTTTCATTGTCGAATGTTTTTTGCTTCTGAAAGGTGCTGGGTTGTAATATTAAGCCCGCTCGGCAACTCAAGTAAAATAATTATTTATGACGAGACTCTAAGTTTTTAGCGATATCACTTAAAGACAAACCTTTTTCTTTAAGTAAAACTAAAAGGTGGAATACCAAATCAGAAGACTCACCTATCAAGTCAGCTTCAGTTTCTGCCAAAGCGGCTATAACCGTTTCAACACCTTCTTCACCAACTTTTTGGGCAATTTTATTTAGTCCTTTTTCTCTTAAGCTGTTTACATAAGATTTAGCCGTTGGATTTTCATATCGGTCAGTGATGATATTCTCCAACTCAAAAATAAAGTTTTGATTATAACTAGTGTTGAAACAGCTACGAGTACCTTTGTGACAAGTTGGGCCCACAGGTTTAGCTTTAATCAGTAGGGTGTCGTTATCACAGTCTAAGCTAATGGATTTTACATGAAGAAAATTACCACTTTCTTCGCCCTTGGTCCACAAACGATTTTTTGTGCGAGAGAAAAAGGTTACTTTTTGCTCTAGCTCTGTTTTTTGGTAGGCTTCTTCGTTCATGTAGCCCAACATCAAAACTTCTAAGGTTTGTTCATCCTGAATGATTACGGGTACTAATCCGTTACTTTTTGTAAAATCTATATTCACTATTATTCGAATTTTAATTTATTAGGGTTTTGGCGTGTATCAAAAACCCTTAATATGTAAACTGTGTCAGCTGTATGAGAATATATCATACTATTTTGTTTAGAAATAACACACTTCCTAACCTTTTGCTTTTTATAAATGATGGGATATAATTTGGGCGTTTTAGAAACTATGTTAACATGGTATTCAGTATCTTTCAAGAATTTACTAGCGATTTCTAAACTCCATTCTGAAATTAGATAATTGATAATCATCGATAAATCGTTTTCAGATTCCGGTGACCATACAATATTCCTAACCATTTAGCAACTTATTCATTTTTAATATAACTTCTGAATGTGGGATACCTTTCCCAGCATTAATCGAATCAATCGCATCAAGAATCCCATCCCTCTGCGTTTCTGTGAGTCTATCCCATTCTTCTTCATCCGAAGAGGTATTAGAAATAGAAATTAGATTTAAGTCTGCCAAGTTTTGCAATAACTTTTTAGCTTTTGGATTAATGATTTCTATTGTTAACGATTCCATAAATTAAAGGTAAACAATTAAAGCCTTATTTCTATTTGCTGATTTTTTAATATTTGCTTCAATTCTGGGATTAATATCTCTCCATAATGGAATACAGAAGCTGCTAATGCTGCGTCTACATCCGTTTTTTGGAAAACGTCTATAAAGTCCTCACAACAACCAGCACCACCAGAAGCGATAACAGGAATAGTAACCATATCGTTAATCTGTTTTAACAATATATTATCAAACCCTGATTTTGTACCGTCTTTATCCATTGAAGTCAATAGTATTTCCCCTGCACCACGTTCTTCCGCTTCTTTTATCCAGTGCTGTGTTTGCAGTTCTGTTGCTATTCTTCCGCCGTTAAGGTGTACAAAATCCCCATGAGGTAAATTCTTGGTATCAACAGCTAAAACCACAAACTGAACGCCAAATGCTTTAGCTAAGTCATCAATTAGTTTTGGGTTTCTCACTGCTGCAGAGTTGATGGAGATTTTATCCGCACCTGCATTTAGCAGAGCTTCTGCGTCTTTAAGTTCGCTAATTCCACCACCAATTGTAAAGGGAATATTGATTTGCCTTGCAACAGACTTTACCATTTCAATGGTGGTTTTCCGCTTTTCGTGAGTAGCAGTAATGTCTAAAAACACCAACTCATCTGCGCCTTGGTTTGAGTACTGCCAAGCTAATTCAACAGGGTCACCTGCATCACGTAAATCAACAAAATTGACTCCTTTTACAGTTCTACCATCTTTAACATCTAAACAAGGAATAATACGTTTTGCAAGGTGGCTTCCCCTAAATCCCCCAAGGGGGACTTCCATGTTTGACTTAATTGTATTTAACACTTTTTCTATATTTTGAAAGACATCTTTGTTTGCAAATCTTAGCACTTTTATGCCGAGATTTTCTAGATTCAATTGCCTTGTTCTGTCGTTTTTAAATACTTCTTGAAGCAGATGTATGCTTCCGTCTAATTCAATTACTAACTTATGTTGATGGCAATAAAAATCAGCCACGTAATTTGAAATAGGATGTTGTCTTCTAAATCGACAACCTAACTGCTTTCCACTTAAATATCCCCATAATAATTTTTCTGCATCCGTTTCTCTAACTCTTAGTTCTTTTGCGTTCTTGAAAATTATCCCGTTAGCCCCAAAAAACATATTAGGTTTTTCCATTTTCTTTTGATTCAGGCGACACCCCTTTAGGGGACCGGGGGTTAAATTGTAGAAAGTCTGTGTAAGTTCCAGTTTTTGATTTCTTCAATAGAAATTCTTTTCTCATAGATGGCCTTACCAACTACACACGACTCTATTTTATGATTGTTTAACTCTTCAATATCTGCCATTGAGCTTACACCACCAGAAGCAATTAACTTGATGAAAGGGGAGTGGCTTAACAGTTTTTCGTATAATTCAACACCTGCACCACCTAGCTTTCCATCTTTATTAATATCTGTACATAAAAAACGGAAAAAACCTAAAGCAAGACATTTATCAACGTAATCCATCAGTTTGATTGGTGAGCTTTCCATCCAACCAGAGTATTTAATTACTTCGTCTAAAACATCAATTGCTACAACAACTTGGTCAGAGCATTTGGTTTTATTACACATTTCTTTGCTAAGTTCTTCTAAGAAAGTAGGGTTAGTAATTGCTTGCGTACCTACAATAACGCGGTAAATACCCACGTCAATTAACTCTTTTACTTTGTCAATACTTCTTACTCCACCGCCATATTGTACTTTCATGTCGGTTTTTTTGATAATATCTGCAAGGTATTTTTGGTTGCTGAAATCACCTTTTGCACCATTCAAATCTATGATATGAACAATTTCGGTACCGTTTGACTGGTACATTTCAATCTGTTCTTCTAATGATACTTCGTAACGTGTTACTTGATTGTAATCGCCTTCAACTAAGCGGACAATTTTTTGGTCTAATACGTCAACAGCAGGGATAATATACATTTCTTGATTTTATAAGTTAGCGAAATTTTTAAGGAGTATTTCACCAGCTTCACCAGATTTTTCGGGGTGAAACTGTACGCCGTAAAAGTTGTCTTTCTGAATTGCAGCGGCAAATTTAATTCCGTAGTTGCAGAAAGCAATGGTAAAATTAGAATTAAATTCTATAAAATAGGAGTGAACGAAATAAAAATACGAATCGTTTGACAATCCTTTGAACAGTGAGTTTTCTGTCTGCGGAGAAACTTGGTTCCATCCCATATGTGGAACTTTCTTTGATTCAGCTTCTTTAAATCTTAAAGTGTGCACCGGTATAATTCCGAGTAAATTCGAATTTCCCTCTTCAGATGATTCAGTTATCAATTGCATCCCCACACATATTCCCAAAACAGGCTTTGTTAAGCTCTTAATTTTTGGAACAAGGCCTGTATCAACTAGTTTTTGCATTGCAGTACCTGCATGCCCAACTCCTGGGATAATTATTTTATCGTATAAATCAAACTCAGCTTCGGCATTAATCATCCCGTAACTTAAGTTTAACCTATCTAAAGCGGCGGTTAATGAGAAAATATTCCCAGCGCCGTAATTTACTATACCTATCATTTATTAAGTATTGAGTAGTAAGTGTTAAGTATCAAGATGATTTGCAGTCGCAAAACTCTTATTAAAGTCAGTTCCCATAATATATAGTCTTGATACCTGATACTAAAAGCTTGCTACTTATAATAATCCTTTTGTACTTGGTAACCTCATATTGTTTATATCGCGTTTAACCGACATTTTAATTGCTTTTGCAAAGGCTTTAAATATAGCTTCAATTTTATGGTGTTCGTTATCGCCTTCAACTTTAATGTTCAAGTTTGATTTTGAAGCATCTGAAAAAGACTTAAAAAAATGATAGAACATTTCAGTAGGCATATCGCCGACTTTTTCACGTTTGAACTCTGCCTCCCAAACAATCCAGCTTCTTCCACCAAAATCAATGGCTACTTGTGACAAACAATCATCCATAGGTAAGCAAAAACCATATCGTTCAATCCCTTTTTTATCTGCTAAAGCCAAAGAAAAGGCTTCTCCTAAAGCAATTCCAGTGTCTTCAATGGTGTGGTGCTCATCAATATGTAAATCCCCCTTGGTATGCACTTTCAAATCAATTCCGCCGTGACGAGCAATTTGATCTAACATATGATCAAAGAAGTTTAACCCGGTAGAAATATCTGCATTTCCTTTACCGTCTAAATTTATCTCGATTTTTACTTCAGTTTCATTGGTTTTTCTGATGTGCTCAATTTTACGGTCACCCACCTTTAAGAAACGATAAATATCATCCCAGTCAGAAGTTTGAATGGCTAAAACATCATCTAAGTTTTCAATTTTATTTTGAGCCTCGGTAGCACCTAAATCAGGGTTGTTATTTAGCCAAATAGCTTTTGCACCTAAGTTTTTAGCTAAAACTACATCATTTAGTCTATCGCCAATTACAAAAGAGTTTGCCAAATCGTATTTTTCTGTATCAAAAAAATGATTTAACAAGGCAGTTCCCGGCTTACGAGTTGGTGCATTGTCTTTTGCGAAGGTTTTATCAATAATGATTTCGCTAAAGCTGATGCCTTCATTTTTTAAAGTTTGAACAATAAAGTTTTGTACTGGCCAAAAGTTTTCTTCAGGATGAGATGAAGTTCCTAAACCATCTTGGTTGGTAACCATTACCAGCTCGAAATCAGTCTCTTTGGCAATTTTAGCTAGATTACTGATTGCATTTGGGTAAAAAACCAATTTCTCAAATGAGTCTATCTGCTCGTCCGCTGGTTCTAAAATCAGCGTTCCGTCTCTATCTATAAAAAGTAATTTAGTCATCTTTTAATTTTTTTAAGCTATTAATGATAGCTTGATTTTCTTCATTTGTACCAACAGTAATGCGTAAACAACCTTCACATAGTTCTACTTTGTTACGGTTACGCACAATAATTCCTTCTTCAGTTAAGTATTTGTATATACCATCAGCATCTGCTGTTTTTACCAAGATAAAATTAGCGTCAGATGGGTAAATATCCACTACAAAATCAAAATTCTTTAAAGCTAAAACTAAAGCGTCACGCTCTTTTAAAATTTCTTTAATCCACCCATTTACTTGGTCAATATTCTCTAAAGCCTCTAAAGCTAAAGTTTGCGATGCTTCATTAATATTATAAGGTGGTTTCACTCGATTAAAAACTTCGATAATTTCTTCACTTGCGAAAGCCATACCTACTCTTAAAGCTGCCAATCCCCAAGCTTTTGATAGGGTTTGTAGCACTACTAAATTGGAGTACTCTGTAAGCTCTTGAATAAAAGTTTTTTGACGAGAGAAATTAATATAAGCTTCATCAACCACTACAATTCCTTCAAAATTCGCCAAAAGCGTTTCAATATCGTCTCGATTAATCGAATTCCCAGTTGGATTATTTGGTGAACAGATAAAGATCAGTTTGGTGTTTTTGTCAATGGCTTCAGCAATTCCTTCCAAATTAAGTTGGAACTCTTCGGTAAGGTTTACACGTTTAATGGCAACATCGTTAATGTTTGCAGAAACCTCGTACATCCCGTAAGTAGGAGGGACAATAATTACATTGTCAACCCCAGGGTTACAGAAACTTCTGAATAATATATCAATAGCTTCATCACTTCCGTTGCCAAGAAAAATATTTCTTGCCGGAACTCCTTTTATAGCACTTAAACGCATTTTAACCGCATATTGCATTGGGTCTGGATAGCGATGATAAGCCTGTGAAAGGGGAGAGCCAAACGCATTTTCGTTGGCATCTAAATAAACAGATGCTTCACCTTTAAACTCATCCCTTGCTGAAGAGTAAGGTTTTAAGGTTTTTATATTTGGTCGGATGATTTTGTTGATATCAAACATTAGTTTTCTAATTTATCAATTAAAGAATTCGATGATTTACCTCATATAATAATTAACGAGCTCTGAAGTTTATTGTATATTCTACTACAGCTAAAGTATCTAATGCGCCCAACTCGGCGGTAATATTGTCGTTTACTTCATTGTAAATTATACCGGATTTTCTTGAATATCTTGTTACCAATAGATAACTTAAGGCTGAAAAATCTAATTCCCGAAAAGAACCATGTGCCACTTGAACCATTTTAGGAAGATGATCATACTGATTTAGGGGAGAAACAGGAATATTTTTAGAAGTATATTTTAAAATATCAGGAATAAAATCAGATGAACCAAAGCTAAAGGTTGGTGCATAGAACAGAAATAGATTTTTATTTTTTAAAACAGAATATCGATAAGAGTCCCCGAAAAGGGCAGTATCCTGAGATAAGAAAGTTATTTTTTCATTAGCAAATTTTTGCTTTTCAATAGTAAAGAAATACGGATCTGTTTTAAATTTATTTATGATAGCTTGATTTGTAATTTCACTTCCCTTAGTGTAGAGTTTAAATTGTGATTTAACATTTAATTTATTAAAATAAAGTTCTTGAGGGAAGCTTATGTTTTTGTCTTTTTTACAAGAAAAAAACAACACACAAATAATTAAAATTAAATTTATGTTTTTCATTGTTATTGAATTTTTTTAAGTCTCACGCTCACTGCATTTTTATGCGCTTGCAACCCTTCAATTTCCGCTAAAATTTCAATAGTTGGTCCTAAATTTTTTATACCGCTTTCGCTGATGTGTTGAAAGGTTATTTTTTTAACAAAAGAATCTAAAGATACTCCAGAATAAGAACGAGCATAAGCGCTTGTTGGTAAAGTATGGTTTGTACCACTCGCGTAATCTCCTGCACTTTCTGGTGTTAAGTTTCCTGCAAAAACAGAACCTGCATTTACAATTTTATCGGAGATTTGCATCCAATTATTTGTCGCTAGTATCAAATGTTCAGGTGCATATTCATTACTAAAACTCATTGCTTCGTCTAAATCCTTTACTAAGATAGCGTAAGAATTTGCAATAGCTTTTGCGGCAATCTCTTTTCGAGGTAAAGAATTTAGTTGATTTTCTACTTCAATTAAAGTTTCTTTAGTTATTGATTCAGAAGTGCTTAATAAAACCGCTTGACTATCTACACCATGTTCGCATTGCGCTAATAAATCGGCCGCTACAAAAATTGGGTTAGCGGTTTCATCTGCAATTACCAAAACTTCTGACGGGCCAGCTGGCATATCAATAGCAGTATTTGTAGTAGACTGTACCAAGGTTTTAGCCATGGTCACATATTGGTTTCCCGGACCAAAAATTTTATCCACCTTAGGAATGTTTTCTGTACCGTAAGCCATTGCAGCAACCGCTTGTGCGCCACCAACTAAATAAACCTTATCAATCCCTAAAAGTTGCGCTACGTAAGCGATGTAACCATTGATACTTCCGTTTTTTTGGGGAGGTGAACAAACTACAATTTCTTTACAACCTGCAATTTTTGCAGGCACACCTAACATTAAAAAAGTACTAGGTAAAACCGCCGTTCCCCCTGGGATGTATAAGCCTACGCTTTCAATTGCTCTAACTTCTCGCCAGCAAGTTACACCAGCAGTAGTCTCAACTTTTTCTTCTTTTGAAACTTGCGTTTCGTGGAATTTTTTGATGTTGTTGTATGCCGTCTGTATGGCTTGCTTTACTTCTTCTTCAATTCCGTTTGCTAAGCGATTAATTTCTTCTGCTCCGATAAATAGAGAATCCAACTCAACTTTGTCAAATTGCAAAGCGTAGCTTTTTAATGCACTATCGCCATTAGTTTTTACTTCGGCAATAATATGCTCAACTGTAGTTCTAATTTCGTTTCCTGAATCTGCATTACGCGAAATCAGTTCTTGAATATCAGCTTTGCTTAAGTCTTTGAAATTATATGTCTTCATCGTTTTTTTGTTAGGTTTTGGTTTGTTAGTTTGTTAGATTATTTACTGCTTCTAGTAAAGTATGCAACCCTAACTACCTAACCAACCAACCATCTAACTACCTATAATATAATTTTTTCTATAGGCATCACCACTATCCCTTGTGCGCCAGCAGTTTTTAACTCGTTAATGTGATTCCAAAAATCTATTTCCGGAATTACAGTGTGCACAGCAACCCAACCTTCTTCTGCTAGTGGCAAAACAGACGGGCTTTTAACTCCTGGAAGTAAAGCTAAAACTTTATCTAAATTGGCTTTCTCTACATTTAGAACTACATATTTAGTTTCTTTTGCTCGCATTACTGATTGTATGCGCTGTACTAGTTCTGCTACTAAAGCATCAGTTTCAACACCTTTACGGCCTATTAAAACTGCTTCTGAAGACATTACATCTGCAAAAGGTTTTAATCCGTTACTACGTAAAGTACCACCGGTTGATACGATATCAAAAATAGCATCGGATAAACCTAAACCTGGTGAAATTTCTACTGATCCAGAGATCATTTTAATCTCTGACTTTATACCTTGTTTAGCTAAAAACTTTTCTAAAATAACAGGGTAGGAGGTTGCAATAGACTTTCCGTCTAAATCAGCAACAGTTTCTATTTTACTATCGTTTGGAACGGCTAATTTTAATTTGCATTTTCCAAAACCTAAACGCTGTAGGTAAGTTACGTCAACATCAGTTTCGGCAATGCCGTTTTCGCCCACGATACCAATGTCCGCAATACCGTCTTGTACGTATTCTGGAATATCATCATCTCTTAAAAAAAGAATTTCAAGAGGGAAGTTTGATACTTGGGTAATTAACGAGCTTTTATAGTTTTCGAAAGAAAGTCCACAATTTTTTAACAGTTCTACAGATTTGTCATTTAATCTGCCAGATTTCTGGATAGCAATTTTTAAAGTTTTCAAGATTTTTATGTATTAATAAAAGACTAAAGAATGAGAATGGAAAAGTTTTGACGTACAAAACATACAATATATAACACCGCCTTAGCGATGATGTAAATGATGTGTTGGTTTCAAAATTAATTTCATGTCTTTTTTAATATTTCTAAGGAGAGATATTATATATGTATCACAAATATAAGAAGCTTGTGGGGATAATCAAGTTTTTAAGAGGATAAAAACAATGATATTTATCAGAAAATGGTAGAAAGCTCGATTTAACAAAAAAACATACTATGGGAGTAAATAGAAATGTAGTTTGGTGTTTTATTGGAGGTTTATAAAATAAACCGCAGAGTCCCTGAAAAAGGAGACTCTGCTTGGACTTTAAGGCAACACTTCTTTTTAATAAAAAACCCAAAATCTATTTTCAAGATTTTGGGTTTATATGCTTTATAATGGATGAATTTAAATATTTCCTATCACCATTAGTTTTTCTAAAGTCGGGTTAACACTTCCGCCTCTTGGCTCAAGTGTTACTGCGAATGTTTGTGCAGTGCCTATTGATTTCATGTTTTTAAGTCCAATTTCTCCATCAGCCATATCAAATACACCAAGGTCTACAGGTTTCCCATCTACCAAAGCCCAAAGTTGATATTGATGTTGCTCATCATTTTTAGGCATATTCATGCTGGTGAAATCAAGCATTACCTTTTGTTCTTTGGCATTAAAAGCCACCATAATGTTTGAACTTGGAGAATTGTCTGTTCCTTTTAGCGCAACCATTTTCACATCAGGGTTTGTTAAAACCTTAATAGACTCGTTGCTAGTGTTTACTTTTTGGTCTAAATAATTTACCTGATTAGCAAATGTTTGATTGCTACTTTGTAGTTGAGCAATTTGCTGTCTGCTGTCTTTTAAACTGCCAGATAAGTTAATAATAGCAACAATACTAAGTACTAACAAAGCCAAACTGGCTGCAAAAGAATACTTGTAAAAATTTAATTTGTTAGTATTTAAAGGAACAACTTTAGCTTCGTTAACAGAAGGAGTAGCTAATGGTGCAGTAAGTTCTTCTTCGTCTGCAAATTTTATTTGACTAAAAAAGTTCTCTTTAACTTTTGCAGATGGTTCCACCTCAAAATCTAACGACACATCCATCATCACTTTCTCAATCTCCTCCAATTCGGCTTTTACCTCTGGATGGAGCTTAGACATCGCCTCAACTGCTGTTCTTTCTTCAGCACTAAGGTCTCCTAAAACATAAAGTTCTAAAATGCCCGATTCGATATATGTTCTAATGTTTTCCACCTATTTAAAATATTTTCTCAGTTCTATAATACCCATTCTTAACCTTGTTTTAACAGTACCTAATGGCATTGCTAATTCTTCTGCGACTTCTACATGCGTGTATCCTTGAAAATAAATCATCTCAACAATGATTTTTTGTTCAGGTTTTAGCTTTTGTAAAAGATCTTTAACACCTACTAACTCTGGCTTGTATTCTGAGTTTCGTTGAATGTCAATTGAATTTACGTGGTTTTCTAAGTCTTGGTTTTTAGAATGATTTCTATAATCCTTAGATCTAACTTTATCAATAGATAAATTACGTACAACGTTTACCATCCAGGTGAAAAGGCGTCCTTTAGAGGGGGCGTATTGCTGAATAGAGTTCCAAATTTTAACCAGACCTTCTTGTAATACATCTTCAGCAATTTCTCTATCGGCAATTACTCTTTGTATAATGCCCATCAATGAGCCTGAATACATACTGTAAAGAGCTTCGGCACCGATTTTTTTTTGCTGCTTTAAGGCAATAACCAATTCAGGCTCTTCTAGAAATACTTTGTTGTTTTTTATCACAATTGGTGTAAGATAAATAGGATTTACTGAAAATCAAATAAGTGTTTCTCAGCATGATACGAAGACCGTACCAAAGGGCCACTTTCTACGTATTTAAATCCCATTTCTCTGCCTTTTTCTTTATAAAAGGCAAATTGGTCTGGATGAATCCAGTCTATAACCGGGTGATGGTTCTTTGTTGGTTGTAAATATTGACCTATTGTTAGTACATGAACGCCTGCAGTTTTTAAATCTTGCATAGTTTCTAATACGTCAGCCTCTGTTTCGCCTAAGCCTAACATAATTCCTGATTTTGTACGTAAACCAAACTCAGAGATACGTTGTAAACATTCCATGCTACGGTCGTACTTTGCCTGTACCCTTACTTCTTTTGTAAGTCGGCGTACTGTTTCAATGTTATGCGAAACCACTTCTGGTCTTTCTTCACAAACTCGGTATAAATTATCCCAAACTCCTTTAAAGTCAGGAATTAATGTTTCCATTGTTGTCTGTGGACTTTCTCTGCGGATAGCGCTAATGGTTTCTGCCCATATAATTGAACCACCATCTTTTAAATCATCACGATCTACGGAAGTGATTACGGCGTGTTTAACCGTCATTAACTTAATTGAATTTGCTACACGGTTTGGCTCATCTAAATCTACAGCTAATGGTCTGCCTGTTGTAACTGCACAAAAAGAACATGAACGAGTGCAAATATTACCTAAAATCATGAAAGTAGCAGTTCCAGCACCCCAACACTCGCCCATATTAGGGCAGTTACCGCTTTCGCAGATGGTGTGGAGTTTATGCTCATCCACTATCTCTCTTACCTGGGCATATTCTTTACCTATGGGTAATCTTACTCTTAACCAATCGGGTTTGCGTTGTGCTTGATTTGCCGGAATTACAGGAAGTTCAATCATAAAGCAAAAGTACATATTGTTTAAAATAAACAATGTGTGTTTTATCATTTATTTAGACAAACACTGAGGTTTTTTAGCTTTTTAGCCGTGAATTTTACAGTAGATACAGAAAATAGAGAAAAGGCTTGGAAAGCCTTAAATTTTTAAAACTTAAGGCTTATACTGTTTCAAACTTATAACCAACGCCTTTAACGGTGGTTACATAATCGTTTCCTAGTTTTTCGCGTAATTTTCTGATGTGGACATCAATGGTTCTGTGGGTAACAACAACAGAGTCTTCCCAAATACTGCTTAAAATTGCTTCGCGAGTATAAACTTTTCCTGGTTTTGATGCTAAAAGGTGTAGTAATTCGAACTCTTTTTTGGCTAAAACTACTTTGTTCCCGTTCTGGAAAACCAAAAAAGCATCTCTATCAATTACTAAATCAGCTATTTCTAGTTTTTCTTCGGTAATATCTTCGGGTTGTAGGTTGCGTCTTAAAATGGCGTTTATTCTGCTTAATAAAGCTCTAGGTTTAATTGGTTTTGCGATGTAATCATCAGCACCAACGTTAAAACCAGCAATTTCAGAGTATTCTTCGCTACGGGCAGTTAAAAAAACCACGAAAGTATTCTTAAACTCGGGCATTGTTCTTAATACCCTGCAGGTTTCAATGCCATCCATTTTCGGCATCATTACGTCTAATATGATTAAATCAGGGGAGCATTTTTTTGCTTCCTCTACTGCTTCCTTTCCGTTTTTTGCAGTATAAACTATATAGCCATCTTTTTTCAAAGTATACTCTATCAGTTCTAGGATGTCTGGCTCGTCATCAACAACTAAAATTTTTTGCTTGTTAGTACTCATAAAATCTATTTGGCTCAAATTTACAAGCTTTATTATTGATATTGTTAAGCTAGTGTTAACAGACTGTTAAAGTATTGTACAGTTGATTTTAAAGTTACATTTTTTTAACTTACAATGTTTTCTCTAAAAACTGATTAAGTTGTTCTCCTCTTAAATTTTTAGCAATAATTTTGCCAGTAGGGTCAATTAAGAAAGAAGCTGGAATTGCACTTACATTGTATGATAAAGCAGTAGGAGAGTCCCATTGTCTTAACTCCGAAACTTGTGCCCAATCTAATTTATCGGTAACAATTGCTTTTTTCCAAGCATCCTCGCTATCATCTAAAGAGAAACCTAAAACAGTAAAGTTTTTGTCTTTAAAGCGATGGTAACTAGCTACTAAGTTTGGGTTTTCTTGACGACATGGTGCACACCATGATGCCCAAAAATCAATCAATACATATTTACCTTTGAAATCAGAGAGTTTAATGATTTTTCCTTCCGGACTTAATGCTGAGATAGTTGGAGCCTGACTGCCAATTGCCGTTTTTTGGTTGGCTTCCATTTGTAAAGCGAAAGATTTTATTGCCGAATTATTTGGGAAAGTTTCTTTTGCTTCTTTACTATATGCAATTAATTTGCCTTCGTAATCGTCATGAGGCATTCCCATCATAATGTTAGCTGCAAAAAACGCAGTCATTGATTTTTTGTTTTTATCGATAAATGCCATCGACTGCTCTAAAAAAGGTTTTGCTATTACCTGAGACTTCATGTTGTACTCTGCAATAATCTCATTTTTTTTATCCTGATTGGCAGTAATCATTTTACTATACCGTTCTGCTAGTTGACCGTTTTTTTGGCTGTAATCAGCAGTTATTTTGTTGTATTCAGTAATTTTATCAGCTTCATCAGAACCTTTTATTTCGTAGCTTCCGGTTGGGTGGCTTAAATCTGCTTTAAGTTCAATCTTATCACCATTTTCTGCAATCACAAAAAATGCTCTTTGGCCTACAGCTACTTGGTAAAACTCTGGGCTTGCATTTTTTGATTTTAAAGTGAATTCTTTGTCTTCATTTAAAAAAGTGGAGTCAATAGGTACCATCTGTCCAAAAGTATCCAACTCTAGTAAATAAACCTTTTTTGCTTCGCCTATGTTTGTAAATGAACCTTTAATATTGAATTCATCTTTATTTGAACATGAAACTGCAAACAGCGCTACTCCAAATAATCCTACAATTAAATGCCTTTTCATTTTGTACTTTCTAATTTTTCAATAATTAACTGATTTGCTTGTTTAGGGTCTAATTTTCCATGAGATAATTTCATCACCTCACCCATAAACAATCCTATAACTCCTTTTTTACCGTTATGGTATTCCTTTACCTTATCGGGAAACTTTTCTAACGCTGCCGTGATAAAACCATCTAGTTCGTTATCACATTTTTTATGGACTAAGTTCAACTCTTCCATTAAATCTGCAACTTTAGCATCCGGACGTAAAGCAAGTGCTGCAAATAATTTGTTTTTTGCTTGACTGTTGTTAATTTCTTTGAGCTCAATAAGGTTAATAATCGCTGCGATTTCTTTGGCAGGGATGTCTAAGTCGCTGAAATTTTGCTGTTTATCGTTTAAATATGATTTAAGCGTACCCATTATCCAATTGGATGCCATTTTGTGGTTTTTGGTATGCTTAGTAAGCTCTAAAAAATAATCTGCCATTGATTTTTCTGCAGTAAGCACCAAAGCATCATAAGCAGGTAAGCCCATCTCTTTAGTGAACTTCTGGTACAACTCTTCAGGTAAAGCAGGCATATTTGCTTTGATGGCTTCTAAAAACTCATCAGAAATTACCATTGGTAATAAATCTGGCTCTGGGAAATAACGGTAATCATTTGCCATTTCTTTGGAGCGTAAAGGAGTAGTTTTTCCAGTTACGGCATCAAAGTTTAAGGTGTTTTGATCAATAGTTTCACCTTTGTTAATCAGCTTAATTTGGCGATCAATTTCATGCTCAATTGCTCTTTGAACATTTTTTATTGAATTTAGATTTTTAACCTCGCAACGGTTACCTAATTTAGTTTCGCCTTTTAAACGTACAGAAACGTTGGCATCGCAACGCATGGAGCCTTCCTCCATATTACCGTCGCAAATATTAAGGTAACGTACTAATTTTCTTAACTCACCTAGATAAGCGGCTGCTTCTTCGCCAGAACTAAGCATTGGCTCGGTAACAACTTCTAATAGCGCTACGCCAGCTCGGTTTAAATCTATGTAAGAATAATCCTTATGCATGTCATGGATGCTTTTTCCGGCATCTTCTTCCATGTGGATTCTGTTTAAAATAATATCTTTTTCTTCGCCGTTTTCTAAGCGGATTTTAAGCTTTCCACCTAAACAAATAGGCTCGTTATCTTGCGTAATTTGGTATCCCTTAGGTAAATCTGCGTAGAAATAGTTTTTACGATCGAAAAAATTGTAACGATTAATTTCACTATCAATAGCCACACCTAATTTAACAGCATATTCAACTGTTTTTTCATTAGTTAAAGGCAATGCACCTGGCAAACCTAAGGATACCGAACTGATATTTTGATTGGGTAAATTGCCAAAACTGGCTGAATCTGAACAAAATGCTTTTGATGCGGTAGATAGTTGAACGTGTACTTCTAAACCGATAACGGCTTCAAATTGTTCGAAATTGTTTATAATTTGATTCATTCTGTATTAAAAATTTACCAAAAGGCCTATTTTATTGTAATTTTCAAATATAATTTAATTACTTACAATTGGCGAAGAAAAAAACAATATTAAATACAATGAGTTTTTTATCAAATAGCTTATTGTATTCATTTTTCAAGAAAATAAACCAATGTTATGGAAACCAAAGTTTTAACTATAGAAGATTATATTAATCAGTTTCCGGCCGAAACGCAAAACGCATTAAGTATTATAAGAAAAGCAATCAGGAGAGTAGTACCAAAGGCTAAGGAAGAAGTGAATTATGGTATTCCCACCTTTAAACTTAGTAGTAATTTAGTACACTATGCGGCTTATAAAAAGCATATAGGCTTTTACCCAGGGACCACCGCAATACTTCATTTCGAAAATGAAATTAAGAATTACAAATATTCTAAAGGTGCTGTTCAGTTTCCGCTTGATAAAGATTTACCCATTGACTTAATAGAACGAATCACTCTTTTTTGCGTTAAAGAAATAGAAAAATGCTAAACCACTGTTTTATGATTACGGTGCTTTAGGTTGTGTTTTTTGGAAACTATAAATTAAGTAAAACAGCGCAGGTAATATAAAAACACTCCCTATTAATAAAGCCCAAGCTAACGTTTCAATTGTTTTTTCGGTTCCTTGCTCTTCTAATAAAGAAAGAGCATCTCCACTTTTTAACAAAATAATATTAGGGTAGTGATTCCATGTTGTAATAAAAAGAATCATGGTGACTTGAAAGCCAGCCAAAAAACGCATTAAATTGGTGCGTTCCGTATTCCAGATTGACCATAAGATGACTACAGAAATTGTTGCTAATGTAAAAGCTAAAATACCCGGCCAGCTACCAAATACCCAAGTAGTTAATGGGATGTTTTGAATTTGAGATACTATAAAAACAATAGCACCGGCTACCACTGCGAAAATATTAAAAGCTTTAGCTTTCTTTATAAATCTTGCTTTTTCTGTTGCTTCTGGCGTTTGACCAATAATAAAAACCGCAGCTAGAAAGCCACATATTGCAACGGTAAATAAACCTACGGCAAATGAGAACCCGTTTACCCAGCTAAAAATATAAGCGTCTATAAAGTTTGTAGCATTTGGGTCTATTGCTCCCGTTACGGTGCTACCCGCAATAACTCCTAAAAAAAAAGGAGTGATAAAACTAGAGTACACAAAAATTCTATTGTAAACATGTTGCATTTCGTCTTTAACAGCATCATAATGCCGAAAAGTGAAAGCGGTACCTCTAGCAATAATGCCCAATAGCATTAAAACCAAAGGAATATGCATATAGGTTGACATGGTGGTGTAGATTTTAGGAAAACCTACAAACAAAATAACAATGGTGATAATTAACCACATATGATTGGCTTCCCAAATAGGTCCTATTGCCCGGTACATGGTTTTCCGGGTTTTACTTTTATTTCTATCGGATGTAAACAGTTCTAAAATACCCGCACCAAAATCTGCACCTCCTAAAATTAGGTAAAGCAAAATGGCTGTCCAAAGGAAAATGATGACTACGTAAATCATGTTTTATCGTTAGTTTTAGGTGAATCATACAGTTGAGGGACCATTTTTATCTGTCGATACAACATGTAAACCACAATAATGGATAGGGAAATGTAAACTGCTGTAAACATATAGAAAGAATAAACTATGCCCGGCATCGGGGTAACAGCATCAACCGTACGCATTACGTCTTTGATGATCCAAGGCTGTCGGCCTACTTCGGTAACTGTCCAGCCAGCTTCAACCGCTATAAATCCTAATGGCGTCGAAATAACAAACAGTTTTAATAACCATTTGGTTTGGAGCCAAGCTTTCTTTCTCCATAAGGCTAAGAAATAAATAAAGCTAATAGCCATTAATAACATCCCGATACCTATCATGATCTGAAACGCATAATGAGTAATTGCAATAGGCGGTTGGTTTTCTTTTGGGATTTGGTCTAAGCCGATGACTTCTGCATTGAAATCGCCATGTGCCATAAAGCTTAATACTCCAGGGATTCTCAGAGCATAATCTACTTGTTGGGTTTCGGTGTTTGGGATGCCGCCGATAATTAACGGGGCATTTTTTTCGGTGTGGAAGTGAGCTTCCATGGCCGCTAGTTTTGCTGGCTGATTTTTAGCGACAAACTTTGCAGAAATATCACCACTAATGGGTTGTATAACCGCTGCAATGGTTCCAAAAATGGCTGCGATTTTAAATGCCTTGGTATGAAAATCTATACTTTCTTTTTTTAGAATCATTAATGCGTGAACTCCTGCTACAGCAAAACCTGTAGCCACAAAAGCCGCAATACTCATGTGTAAAGCCTGAGAAAACCAAGCATCGTTAAACATAGCGGCAATAGGGTCAATGTTTAAATACTCGCCATCTATATAGTCAAAACCTGCAGGACTGTTCATCCAAGCATTGGCAGCCACCACTAAAATACCTGAAGCCAATCCGCTAACGCCAACTACAACACCGGTAAACCAGTGAAACCACTTGTTAAACCTGTCCCAGCCGTATAAGTAAAAACCTAAAGCAATTGCCTCTATAAAAAAGGCGGTTCCTTCTAAAGAAAAAGGCATCCCGAAAATTGGTCCGGCATGCTCCATAAACTTAGGCCAAAGTAAGCCTAGTTCAAAAGATAAAACGGTACCAGACACAGCTCCAGTGGCAAAAAAGATAGCAACACCTTTGGTCCATGCTTGGGTAATGTTTCTGTAGGTGATATTATTGGTTTTTAAATAGAGGTAATGCGAAACTGCCATGAAAAATGGCATCACCATACCTATACAGGAAAATATAATGTGAAACCCCAAGGATAGCGCCATTTGGGAGCGGGCGGCTAAAAAATCATCCATTTAGTTGAAATTATGTAGTGCAAACATAAATATAAACAAGTGTTTTAGTGATAAGCTATTGTGTTTTGATTAATTTGTAGCGATTCTAATTTAAATAATTGTTTGTTTAATTGAAAAATAGCCGAACTAAATTTAATGAGTGCAAAAAAGAGTAATTTTTCTGTAAATCAAAGGTTTAAAAGTTTTAAATATGCTTTTGAAGGTTTTAAAGTGCTGTTAAAATCAGAACATAATGCCAGAGTGCATCTGTTTTTTACTGTCTTGGCGGTAATATTAGGTTTAATACTTAAAATTAGTAATGTTGAATGGGCTTTAATTGTTTTTGCAATTGGTTTTGTGTTTGTAGCCGAGGTATTCAATACCTGTATTGAAGAGGTTTGTGATTTTATTTGTGCAGAACAAGATTTTAAGATTAAAAAAATTAAAGATTTAGCTGCTTTAGCAGTTTTATTGAGTGCTATTAGTGCATTTGTAATTGGTCTTCTTGTATTTTTGCCTAAGATTATTTGTTAAAAAAATGAAATTAGGTGTTAAATAGGCTACGACAACCTCTTTTTATCTAAAAAAACTAATTTATCTCTTGGTTTTTTATGGTGATTTATTTTTGTTTCTGATGTGTAGATTAAGTTTATCCTATTTATATGTTAAAAAATGAAGTTCTTGTTTGATTTTGCGAAAATCTTTTTAACCTTTAGCCATAATTAATTTTGCATGGCATTAAATTACGTTTGGGTCGCTTTTTTCATTGTTTCTTTTGCAGTTGCTTTGGTAAGGTTGATTTTTTTTCAGGATTATCAGATTTTTCAGACCATTGTTAACAGCACCTTTGATATGTCGAAGACCGGTGCCGAGATTTCTCTGGGCTTAATTGGTTTAATGACCTTCTGGTTGGGGATTATGAAGATTGGTGAAAAAGGAGGGATGATCAAAATTTTCGCAAAGATTGTTGGTCCTTTTTTTAGCAAAATTTTCCCCGAAATACCTAAAAACCATCCGGCAATGGGTTCTATCTTAATGAATTTTTCTGCCAATATGTTGGGTTTAGATAATGCTGCAACGCCTTTGGGTTTAAAGGCAATGAAAGAACTGCAAGAAATTAACCCCGATAAAGAAACGGCATCTAATGCGCAGATTATGTTTTTGGTACTTAATGCCTCTAGTTTGGTGTTAATCCCGACGAGCATTATGGCTTTTCGTAAAGCAGCGGGTGCAGCAGATCCTTCGGATGTGTTTGTTCCTTGTTTATTGGCAACTTTTTTCTCCACTTTAGTGGGCTTAATAGTCACCGCGACTTATCAAAAAATCAATCTTTTTCAAAAAACTATCCTTATCTATTTAGGAACAGCCGCCACAATTATTGGTGGAACCTTGTATTATTTTACTACGCTTTCGCAAGATCAAATCGGGATTGTTTCTAGCGTGGTGGGTAATGTTTTACTGTTCAGTATCATCTTATCATTTATATGTTTGGCACTTTTTCGAAAGATTAACGTTTTCGAAACTTTTATTGAAGGTGCAAAAGAAGGTTTTGAGATCGCTGTAAAAATTATCCCTTATTTGGTAGCTATTTTAGTTGCTGTTGGAGTTTTTAGAGGGTCGGGAGCTTTAGACTTTTTAGTAAGTGGTATTGAACATTTAGTGGCTTTTGCCGGATTAGATACTGGATTTGTACCTGCCTTACCTGTGGCTTTTATGAAGCCTTTAAGTGGGAGTGGAGCAAGAGGATTAATGGTGGAATTGATGAACACCAGCGGTGCTGATAGTTTTGCATCACGGGTGGCTTGTGTAATCCAAGGTTCTACCGAAACAACATTTTATGTTTTGGCAATTTATTTTGGTTCGGTTTCTATTAAAAACACGAGACATGCTCTACCTGCTGCACTTATGGCGGAGTTAGCAGGGATTTTAGCAGCAATATTTATCGCTTATATATTTTTTGGATAATGAAACCATCATGGTTTGGCCACAGTATAGTGGGGGCATGACTGCTTCATTACCGTTAAAAAACAATAAATACAAATGAAAAAGAGAATTGCATTAATAGCCCATGATGGCAAGAAAGCGGAGATGGTTGGTTTTGTAAAAGATCATTGGGATATTTTATCTCGCATGGATTTAACAGCGACTGGCACAACCGGTGGTTATGTAGAGCAAACCGGTTTAGAAGTTAATAAGAAATTAAGTGGCCCAAAAGGTGGCGATGCTCAGATTGCCGCTATGGCTGCAGAGGATTTGTTAGATGGGATTTTGTTTTTTAGAGACCCACTTGGGAAGCACCCTCATGAACCAGATGTTCAAATGTTAATGCGTATTTGCGATGTGCATAATGTGCCAATTGCCACTAATCCAGCAACAGCGAGGTTGATTTTGGAAGCTTTGGCTGATGATTAAAATCTTTCCGCTTCATTGTAAGTAGTCATTGCGAGTCCCTTTTCGGGACGAAGCAATCTCTAACGAACGAAGGTCGAACCTCTTTTTTAAAGCACAGACCTAATTTGTTCAAGCAGGGTTTTTCTTTTCGAGAACCCTGCGTTTTTTAAGATTTCTCTTTTCAATAAAAGTCTTTTAAAGTAGAAATTATCTCTATAAAAGTGATTTTCCCGGCTCATTGCCGCCGGAGGGCTATTACTTTTGCTTCAGCTCAAAAGTAACAAAACGCCGCCGCTGCGCCGGTTGCTACAATGTTTGTGCTTTTTGTTCTTCATCAGTACCGTAACCGCCAAGGCGGAATTTATCGGTTACGGAAGGGTTGTGGTTTTAGCTTTGCTTGGTGGGCGCTCTTTCTTTTCCCCGTCATTGCGAGGCGGTCATTGGGAGTCCCTTTTCGGGACGAAGCAATCTACAAGCCGGGGCAATCCCCAACCCACAAAGGTTGCACCCCTTTCTTAAAGCACAGACCGTAAACCCAGACCATGCAGAGAAAACCAAAGAGGTTGCCACAGCGCACCACTTTCCTCCAACCTTTCGCTTCGCAATGCAAAGGAAACCTGAGCTTAGGGGGTTTTAAGCTATTAAGGTTTATTCTTTCTGTGTTAAACAAAAATTCTTTTCCCTGATAAGTTCTCTCTGAATTCTTTTGGTGTACAGCCCTTTTTCTTTTTAAAAATCCGATTAAAGTTGGAGATATTATTAAATCCACAGTTGTAAGCAATCTCAGCAACTGCATCAGTAGAGTCAATTAATTTTCTTGAGGCATGACCTAATCTTATCTCAATTAAGCTATCCATAAAGCTAATTCCAGTTCGGCTTTTAAAAAACCTGCTGAAAGAAACCTCTGTCATATTGGCGATTTTAGCAGCTTCGTTTAAAGTTACTTGTTTATCGAAATTGAAATTAATGTACTCCATCACTTTTTCAACCCTTCTGCTGTTATATGATAGTTCAACATTGCTAAACGATGCATCGGATAAAATTTTCATGTTTCTAGAAGTAGAGAGGTCATGTAGAATAGACATTAACTCGAGAACAGAATCAAAGCCCTGTTTTTTGTTTAGTTTAATTAACCTTGGGCCAATAAGTGAAGCAGTTTCATTTGAAAATAAGATGCCACATTTTGACTTTTCAAACATCTCTCTTATTACACGTAATTGATTGCGACGTAAAAATTTATTGTCAAATAGGCTTTTATGAAACTGAATGGTCACCTCATGTATTTCTTTATTTCCCAAATTATGATTTTCCCAAACGTGAGGTAAATTAGAACCAATCAACACTAACTCTAAGTCTCCAATCTTCTCAATATGATCACCTACTAAACGTCTGGCACCACTTGCGTTTGAGATAAAATTGAGCTCCATCTCATCATGATAATGCAAGGGGAAATCGAATTCATACTTTTTTCGTTCGAAAATCGTGAAACAATCACTATCGGTAAGGGGGGTTATTTCTTTTATAGGTTTCATTTATTCAAAAATATAAAATTATATCAACATTAATGATAATATAATACCATCTTTTGATGGCTATCAAATCGTGTTTAATAATGTTTAAATAGCGATATATTGTTCTTTTATTAACTAATTCACCATTAGTAATTAATTTAATAGATTTTAAAGAAACTGTAAAGCTATAAATACATTGTAATATGATAAAATAGTATTATTTTATCATATGAAATGCATGTTAAATTTGAGTAACCAAAATAAACCCTTATGCTTAATAAACTATCCACTAATTTATTGGCAATTCTTTTATGCCTTACTTCGTTAACCTATGCGCAAGCTCCAAACAAAAGAGTAATTGGAAAAATAATGGATGACACTGGTCAGCCTTTAGCTGGAGTTCATGTATCCATTAAAAATACAAAAGTAGGTACAATTTCGGATGCCAATGGTAATTTTATCCTTAGCTCAGCTTCAAGCAATCAAACCTTAGTTTTCTCCTACTTAGGGATGGAGCAACAAGAGTTTTTAATTGGGAGCAAAACTAATTTCATTGTAACCCTAAAACCAGATAACACTTTTTTATCTGATGTTGTTGTAGTAGGGTATGGTACCGTTAAAAAATCAGATTTAACAGGTTCTGTAACGCGAATAAGTAGCGAAGACTTATTAAAAGATGCCCCTACCAATGTACTACAAGCCTTACAAGGTAAAATTGCAGGGGTAAATGTTACTCAAAATGATGGAGCGCCAGGTGCCGGAATCAGTATTAGGTTACGTGGTTCAAACTCATTTTTAGGTGGCACAGAACCACTTTATGTAATAGATGGAGTGCCTTTCAATAACACCAGCACCGCGGCAACACCAGCTTCAATTGGTGAAGAGGAAAAGCAAACTATTAATGTGATGTCGTTTTTAAACCCAAACGATATTGAATCTATTGACATTTTGAAAGATGCATCAGCAACAGCTATTTATGGCTCTAGAGGGGCGAATGGCGTGGTCTTAATTACAACTAGAAGCGGGAAAAGCGGAAAAGACAAAGTGGATTTTAGTTTAAATATTGGGCTTTCTAACGTATCTAAAAAAATTGATGTTTTGAATGCGTCTGAATATGCTACTTATCAAAACTTAGCTTATGCCAACTCTAATAAATACACCGGTACAAATTATAATTTGCCTTATCCGGGCACAGACTTGCCTGACCCAGCAAACCCTGGGGGTACTTATTATGCAAGAGGTCCGCAAGATTTTTTGAATGATGATGATAATTGGCAAGACCAAATTTTTAGAACAGGGCTGTACCATAATTATAATATGAACTTATCTGGCGGAACTGACCAAGGAAACCATAGTTTAACTTTTAATTACTTAGACCAAGAAGGAACTATTTCTAATTCGGATTATAAAAGACTTGGCTTGCGAATTAACTTAAATAGAAATATAAGCAAAACTTTTACTGCTGGAACAAGTACTTCGTTTTCAAACTCAACCAATAATGGTGTAAAAACGGGTTCAAGTAAGTCGGATGCGGCTAGTGCAGGTATCATTAGATCTGCATTAACCTACCCATCTACCATTAGAGAGCCAATCGCTTACGACGGAGTAGGAGAAGCATTTATTACCAATCCTTATTTATACGTTAATGATGTTTTAAATAACGTGAAGAGCTTAAATATTTTCTCGTCTAGTTACGTTGAAGCTAAGTTTTTAAAGGATTTTAAATTTAGACAAAATATAGGCTTTAATACCTCAAACACTACTAGAGACCAATATTATCCTCGTACCGTTTATGAAGGATTTGCGAACAAGGGAGTGGGCTTAAAGTCAGATAATGTATGGGGTAGCGCTGTTGCGGAAAGTATCTTGACTTTTGATAAAAAAATAAGGAAGCACAGTATTAACGTTGTTGGTGCTGGAACTTATGAAAAAACTAACGGACAATACAAAAAAATTGAAGCTAAAACTTTTCCTAATGATGCTTTACAGAACGAGAACTTAGAAGCGGGTGAAATTACATCGCCAATTAGCTCAAACAGGTATCAATCCACCTTAATCTCCTTTTTAAGTAGAGCGAATTATAACTATGATGACCGTTATTTATTCACCGTTTCTTACAGACAAGATGGTTCTAGTAAGTTTGGTGCTGATAATAAATGGGCAGGTTTCCCTTCTACAGCTTTAGCTTGGAGAGTTTCTAATGAGGATTTTATGAAAAACATCCGTAGCATTAGCGATTTAAAATTACGCTTTAGTTATGGAGAAACGGGTAATCAAGGTATTGGCTCTTATTCTTCATTAGCCAAGCTTAGTGTTTACAGCTATCCTTTTGGTGGAGCTCTACAAACAGGTTTAGCCAACGATTTATATGCTGGTCCAGCAAATGAAAAGTTGAAATGGGAAACTACTAGCGCATATAATTTAGGTTTAGATTTTGCGATGTTTAATAATCGTTTAAACTTAACCGTTGACCTTTATAAAAAACTGACCGACGATTTACTTCAAAACTTGATTATCCCTACTTCATCAGGGTTTTTAACAAAACTGGTTAACTCTGGATCTATCGAAAATAAAGGGATAGAGTTCACACTTTCTGGTGTTGTTATGAAAAACAAAAACTTCGAGTGGAACGCTAATGCAAACCTTTCATTTAATAGAAACAAAATTTTAAAATTAAGTGATGATGTAACCGAGCAATATGGTAGAAACATCTCTACTAACGATGCACCTTTTATTCAAACCATCGGTAAACCTATTGGAGCACTTTATGGCTATGTAGAGGATGGTTATTATGATAATGAAGCTGAGGTGAGAAATGACCCTGCTTATACCAATTCATCGGCTGATATTATTGCTAGAACCATTGGTGAAGTTAAATACAAAAACTTTGATAACGACCCAACAAACATATCACAGTCAGATAGAACTTTTATAGGAGATGTAAACCCTGATTATACTTTTGGGTTTACCAATAACTTAAAATATAAAAGCTTTGATTTAAGCATTTTTATAAATGGTGTGCAAGGTAACGATGTGATAAATATGAACAGTAAGTTTAACGCTAACTTAGGGAGTAATAAAAACATCACACAAGAAATGGCAGATGGAGCTTGGGCAGAAGGAAATGATAATACTTTCGCTACTGGTCCAAAAATTATGCGCCAGTTTTTTAGAAATATGTACTTCACTAGAAGATTTGTTGAAGACGGAAGTTTTGTGAGAATCAAGAACATCACTTTTGGTTATATCGTTCCTTTAAAATCAAATACCATCTCTAATTTTAAAGTGTCTTTAGGTGTAAACAACCTTTATACATTCACCAATTATACTGGCTATGATCCAGAGGTAAATAGTTATGGAGATAATCCATCTTTATTTGGCGTTGATTTAGGAGGTTATCCAAACGCAAGAACTTATAACCTTTCATTACGTTGCAATTTTTAATCTCTAAACAAAGAATTTTATGAAAGCAATTACAAAATACACAACAATAATAGCTATAAGTACCGCCTTTTTTAGTCTTATAGCTTGTAAAAAGGAATTACAAGAGGTCCCTTATTCGTTTTATTCACCAGAAAACTCTTATAAAAACGAGAGCGATGCAAAGGCTACTATAAACGGGATTTATTCCGAATTGTATACTTACGATTTATATATCCAACCTTTTTGGAATATGACCATATTAGATGATGATCACGTTTCTGGAGCAGATTGGTTTTTGGGATCAACTGGTGCAGGTAACCCTCAAGCATATTGGGGCGTTGACGGACCTTGGAAAGGTTGCTACGTTATTATTGCTAGAGCAAATACCGCTCTCGAAAACATCGTTAACATTACCGATATAGACCCGGATATTAAGCAAAGATTTTTAGGTGAAGCTTATTTCTTACGTGGCTGGGCATACTTACAACTTGTTCAACTTTATGGTGGTGTACCTCTACGTTTAAAAGCGGTATCGGCAGAAAACCCTGATACTAATGTGCCAAGAGCAACTGTGGTTGATACTTATGAAGCCATCATTGAGGATTTCAAAAAAGCAGAAACCATGTTGTTTCCACTTGGGGATGCTAGAAAAGGTGAAGCTGGTAGAGTTTACCAAGGGGTTGCAAAAGCATTTTTAGCCAAAACGTACTTAACAATGGCTTCTGGTGCAGCAACGGGAAATATTAGTGTACGTGGCGGTTCAAATAACGGCGTTTACACCTATACTAAAACAGTAGTCGCTGGTTTAGAAAACATAGATAGCAAAGCCTATTATGCATTAGCTAGTGCAAAAGCTAAAGAAGTTATAGATAGCCAGCTGAATGAGTTAACACCAAGCTGGACAACTTTATGGAGCATAGATGGTAGAAATAACAAAGAGCAAATGTGGGAGCTACAATCTCTTGCGGGGACGGATTTTATTGTGAATTTAAGTGCTTACTTCCCTGCAAGATCTACCTTTGGCCAAGGCGCTGTTTGGACCACCAATAATCATTACAACGATTATGAGGTTCAAGATAAAAGAGTTTTAGAAGGTATTACGCACAACTATACCACCTTGCAGGGGACAAATATTTTTTACCCATTCGAGCAAGCAAATTTATACCAGGTGGTAAATGGAGTAACTTATTTAAATAGCAACAGTACTACTTCGCAAAGAGCTTACACCATTAAATATAGTTCTGTTGCCGATCCAAGTGTAGCCAGTAGTGACGCCTTTTATCCACTGTTAAGGTACTCCGAAGTTTTATTAATGTATGCCGAAGCCGAAAACGAGGCTAATAGTGGGCCAACTACTCCAGCTTACGATGCCTTGAAAGAAGTAAGGGATAGGGCAAATGCATCAGAGGCTCCAGCAGGTATGAATCAAGAGCAATTTAGAAGTTTTGTGCTTGCAGAAAGAGCAAGAGAATTTAATCTAGAAGGTATTAGACGTTTCGATTTAATGAGATGGGGTATTTATTTGCCGGTGATGAATAAAATAGGTACAGGTCAAAACAACATTTCAAAATCTCGTTCTAATAGAAATATTTTATACCCAATTCCTTTAAATGAGATAAATTCAAATACCCAAATCACAGAAAATAATCCTGGCTGGTAAATAAAAAGAAACCTAAAAAATAATAAGATGAAAAATATATTATTAAAACACAGCATAAAAGTAATAGCGATATTACTGATGGTGGTGATGGCCTGTAAAAAGGAAAAATCTGGAGGGATAGCTCCAACTTTGGATGGTGTAACCACACTTAACGAAAGGGATGTCAAGCTTTCATCTGTTGGCTATGGCGAATGGGTGATCATCACAGGCGCCAATCTAAAAACTACCTTCAAAGTAGATTTTAACGGAACCATCGCTTCTGATTCTTTACTGTACGCCGATGACAATACCATTACGGTTAAAATACCAAGTCAGCTTACCGATCCATTAAACAATCCAATAACTGTAACCACTAAGTATGGTACAGCAACGTTAAACTTCCAAATTAAACAGCCTGCACCTTTAATTACAAGTTTCAACCCAACTGCAGGTGCTCCTGGCGATGAAATTGTAATTACTGGAGATTACTTTAAAGGAGTTACGGAGGTATTATTTGGCACTTCTGCAGGAACTATTGTATCAAACACACAAACTGAGATTACAGTTAAGGTACCTGCCGGTGTAACTTATGGCGATATTTATGTAACCACTCCTGTAGGGACTGTAAAAGCGACATCTTCATTTGGTTTAAAAGAAGTGATTTTTGATGAAGCTTTAGTGAATTGGACAAACACTTCTTATAGTACATCAATAGCTTTTAATGAAACAACTACCGTTAGAAGAGGAACTAAATCAATAGTCAACAACTTTACAAGTACCTACGGTGCAGTAAGATTTAGGAAGTACCCAGCATTAAACATGACAGGCTTTAAAACTTTAAAAATATCTGTTTACGGTGGTCCAGGTACAGATGGGAAAAGACTAAGAGTTTCAGGACCTCACGCTACTTTAAAACCCTATATCTATTTAACTGAAGGAAAATGGACAGATTATGAAATTCCATTGGCCGATTTGGGAGAGCCTGCTACTATTGAATACTTAACTTTTCAGGAGTTTAGTGGCTATAAAGGCACCATTTATATTGATGATGTAGGCTTCAATTAAAAAACAATCATGTTATATAGCCGACAGTATTTTAATAGCATTAGAGTACTGTCGGTTTTTAGCTTATGCACTAAATATTTAACAAATCCTCCTATGAATAAAAATAACAGTAAAGTCTATTATCTCCTGTTTTTTATTAATATTTTATTTTTAAATCCCACCGCCTTCTCACAAGAATTAAGTGATTCTTTAGCATCTAAAGAGGCTAAAACGCTTTATAAAAATTTGTACCAACTCAGTAAAACACATACCATTTTCGGCCATCAAGATGATTTAGCTTATGGTGTAAACTGGAAGTACGAGAAACGTAGAAGTGACATAAAAGATGTAGTTGGAGACTATCCCGGTATATATGGTTGGGACATTGGGAAAATTGAACATCAGTCTCCTTTAAATATTGATAAAGTTCCTTTCAATAAGATGAAGAAGTACATCAAACAAAGTTATAAACGTGGAGGTGTAATTACTTTAAGTTGGCATTTCGATAATCCATTAACCAGTGGTTCATCATGGGATACCACAAAAAATACGGTGGCTTCAATCCTTCCAGGAGGGGTTAAACATCAATTGTATATCACTTGGTTAGATAATGCCGCTAAGTTTATGGGCAAACTGAAAGGCAAGCATCGTACACAAATTCCTATTTTATTTCGTCCTTTTCATGAAATTACAGGCAATTGGTTTTGGTGGGGGACAGACTCCAGCAGTCCTGAAGAGATGAAGTTGATATGGCGTTTCACAGTTGACTATCTTAGAAATACCAAAAAACTTCATAATCTAATTTATGTATATAATGCCAATAACTTTGGGAGCGAAGAAGAGTTTTTAGAAAGATACCCCGGTGATGATGTTGTTGACGTCCTTAGCTTTGATATGTATCAATTTCAGTTGGAGGATAAGTTGAGTTTTATCCAAAACGTTAAGAATCAAGCAGAAATTCTCACTAAAGTAGGAACAGAAAAAAACAAAATGATTGCTTTTGCCGAAACAGGCTTTGAGCAAATCCCTGATCCAACTTGGTGGACTCAAACCTTATGGGAAGCCATAAAAGACTATCCATTTTCTTATGTATTAGTTTGGCGAAACGCTGGCTTTATGCCCTCCATTAATAAATCACATTATTACGGTCCTTATCGAGGTCAAACGTCATCCGATGACTTTATAAAGTTCTATCAGAATGAAAAAACACTTTTCGAAAAAGATTTAAGTCAAAAAAATATATATAAATGAAATTACAACTGATAGATTTCGCCATATTAATCACCTACCTCGTGACCATGGTTTTAATTGGCTTATACATGAGGAACCGAGCCAAAGAAAGCAAGGACAGCTACTTAATGGGTGGTAAAAAACTACCTTGGTATATGCTTGGGCTTAGCGATGCCAGCGATATGTTTGACATTAGCGGTACCATGTGGATGGTGGCCCTTTGTTTTGTTTATGGTTTAAAAAGTATCTGGATTCCTTGGTTATGGCCTGTTTTCAACCAAGTGTTTATGATGATGTTTTTATCAAAATGGTTGAGAAGATCAGATGCAACAACGGGTGCCGAATGGTTAAAAACAAGGTTCGGTTTAACAGGAAGAGGTGTTACAGGTTCTCATATTGTAGTGATTGCTTTTGCATTAATTAGCTGTTTGGGCTTTTTGGCTTACGGTTTTATAGGGCTCGGTAAATTTATCCAAGTATTTATTCCATGGGAAATCATAGAAGGCTATGTGCCATTTCATGTGGATGCTAAGTTTGTACCTCACTTTTACGGGATCATCTTTACCCTTTTTGCCATGTTTTACTCCATTATTGGAGGGATGCATAGCATTGTTTTAGGCGATGTTATTAAATACATCATCATGTCCATTGCCTGTGTTGCCATAGGAATTATAGCAGTTCAACATCTTAACGGACAAACTTTAAACGTACCAGAAGGATGGGCAGACCCGTTTTTTAGTTGGAAACTTAATTTAGATTGGAGCGCCATTGCGGCCGATGCCAATAAGAAAATCGAGGATGATGGTTTTAGCTTATTCGGGATCTTTTTTATGATGATGTTGCTAAAAGGTGTTTTTGCTTCTTTAGCTGGGCCAGCGCCTAACTACGATATGCAAAAAGTGTTAAGCACAAGAAGCCCAAAGGAAGCCAGTAAAATGACAGGCTTTGTGAGTATCATTTTACTGCCGATTCGTTATACCATGATTACGGGTTTAACAGTTTTAGCTTTATTGTATTACAACCAATTATACCTTAAAGGTCCGGATGGTGTAACAGATTTTGAGCAAATACTACCTGCAGCCATCAATAATTTCTTACCTGTCGGCGTTTTAGGATTAGTAGTTACAGGTTTACTAGGCGCATTTATGGGGACTTTTAGCGGTACGGTTAATGCGGCTCAGGCTTATATTGTAAACGATATTTACTTAAAGTACATCAATCCCGAAGCATCTACCCAAAAAACTTTATCCATTAGCTATATCACTGGAATTATTGTGGTGATTGTGGGTGTTTTCTTTGGCTTTTTAGCGAAAAACGTAAATGAAATTCTGCAATGGATTGTTGGAGGATTATATGGCGGTTATATTGCGGCAAATTGTTTAAAATGGTATTGGTGGCGTTTTAACGCGAATGGGTTTTTCTGGGGGATGGCAATTGGGGTAATCTCCGCTTTAATCATGCCTTATGTAACCACAGGTTTACCGCTTTATTGGTGGCCACTTTTATTCGTGTTTTCTCTTATTGGGTGTTTTGTAGGTACGTATGCCGATAAACCTACGGATATGGAAGTCTTAAAGTCTTTCTATACCAAAGTAAGACCTTGGGGTTTTTGGCAACCCGTACATGAACTTGTACTTAAAGATGATCCTACATTTGTGGGCAATAAAAATTTCAAATTAGATATGTTCAACGTTGTTCTTGGGGTAATAGCTCAGCTTTGCTTAACCATACTTCCAATGTATTTAATTATAGGAATGTACTCACCCTTAATAACTACTCTTTCTGTCTTAACGCTAATCATTCTTATTTTAAAAAGAACTTGGTGGAATAAGCTGGAAGATTAATCTAAAATTATGAATACAGAATTCGAAAAACATATTACAAAACTAGTACAGGACCATCAAGTACTTACGTCACAAAACAACCCGAAAGTTGCTTCTACAAATGGCATATTTAATCGTTATGAAAAACCAATTTTAACTGCGGCACATGTTCCTATTCATTGGCGTTTTGATTTAAACCCTCAAACCAACCCTTTTTTAATCGAGAGGTTTGGCATTAATGCGGTTTTTAATGCTGGGGCTATCAAATGGAAAGGGAAATATCTTTTAATGCCTCGTGTAGAAGGCAGTGATCGGAAATCATTTTTTGCCATTGCTGAAAGTGATAATGGCGTAGATAATTTTAAATTCTGGGACTATCCGGTAATGATTCCTGAAACTGGAGCGCCTGACACTAATATTTACGATATAAGATTGGTGGAGCATGAAGACGGCTGGGTGTATGGATTGTTCTGCACCGAACGTAGAGACCCTAATGCCCATGAAGGTGACCAAAGCGCTGCTATAGCGCAATGTGGTATTGTTAGAACTAAAGACTTTAAAACTTGGGATCGGTTGGCCGATTTAAAAACAAATTCGCCACAGCAACGTAACGTGGTTTTACACCCCGAATTTGTAGACGGTAAATATGCTTTTTATACCCGTCCTCAAGATAGTTTTATTGAAGCCGGCAAAGGTGGCGGTATTGGTTTTGGATTATCAGACACCATTGAAAATGCCGAGGTACTAGAAGAAACCGTGATAGATAAAAAAGTATATCATTCTGTTTATGAAGCCAAAAACGGACAAGGTCCAGCTCCTATTAAAACTGATTTAGGTTGGTTACACCTTGCCCATGGTGTGCGTAATACGGCCGCAGGTTTAAGGTATGTACTTTATATGTTCATGACCGACTTGAACAATTTAACTAAAGTGATTTATAAGCCGGCGGGTTATTTTTTAGCTCCCGAAGGCGAAGAAAGGGTAGGAGATGTTTCTAATGTGGTATTTAGTAACGGTTGGATTGCAGATGATGATGGCAAAGTATATATCTATTATGCATCTTCAGATACCAGACTTCATGTGGCTACCTCAACTATTCCGCAATTGCTTGATTATGTGACCAAGAACCCGGCAGACGGTTTAACTTCTTCTTCATCGGTAGACTGCATCACTAAAATTATTAATGGTAACCAGGCGTTTTTGAAGTAATTTAGCACCTTTCTATCATACATGAATTTAAATACGCTTAAAAGCTTTAAAAGAGAATTAGAATCCGAGCTGGAAGAACTCTTGAATTGGTGGATCAAGTATGTTTATGATAAAGAAAATAGATGTTTCTATGGTGAAGTTGATAACGATAACCATGCAAATTTAAGCGCTCCAAAAGGTTTGGTCATGCATGCAAGGATTCTTTATACCTTTTCTTCTGCCTATTTATTAAACAACAATCCCCGATATTTAGAAATAGCAGAGCATGCTTACCATCATTTAAAAACTTATTTCTTAGATGCTCAACATGGGGGTTTTTATTGGTCTTTAACTGCTGAAAACATCCCTTTAGATCAAAAAAAGCAAGCTTACGGACAAGCCTTTACCATTTATGCTTTGGCGGAGTTTAATAAAGCAACTGCAAATCAAGAAGCTTTAGCATTGGCTCAAAGTACTTTCCATCTGCTCGAAAAGCACAGTTTTGATCCTATAAACTTAGGCTATTTAGAAGCAAGTTCGCGTGAGTGGAACACCCTAAATGATTTGCGTTTAAGCGATAAGGATATGAATGAGAAAAAATCGATGAACACTCATCTACACATTATCGAGGCTTATGCTAACTTATATACGGTTTGGCAAAATGAGGATCTCAAACAAGCAATTAACCAATTGCTGGATAACTTTAGTCATCATATCATCAACGAGAAAAAGTCCTTTTTAAATCTGTTTTTTACAGAAAACTGGGTGAATAAATCTACTGTTATTTCATTCGGACATGATATTGAAGCTTCTTGGTTATTACATGAATCCGCATTAATTATTAAGGAGAAAGTTTCAGGTTTTGAGGAAACTGCACTAAACTTAGCAAAGGGGACTTTGTTAGGGCTTGATCAACAAGGGGGCTTGTTCTACGAATTAGATACCGAACAACAGCATTATATCAAAGAGTTTCATTGGTGGCCTCAAGCAGAAGCCATGGTTGGTTTTTTTAATGCTTGGCAAATCAGTAAAGAAAGTCATTACTTAGCAACAGCTTTTAAAAGCTGGGAGTTTATAAAAACAAATATCAAGGACCTTAATAACGGTGAATGGTTTTGGGGCCTTAACAGCGATTATAGCATTATGCAAAATCAAGAAAAAGCTGGTTTTTGGAAGTGCCCTTACCATAATGGCAGGGCTTGTATTGAGTTGATTAAGAGGATTTCAAATTTACTTCGGTAACGTATTCATTGCTAGTCTCTTTTCGGGATGAAGCAATCCACAAGCCGTGGCAATCTGTTACCTACGGAGGTAGAACCTTTTTTCTTAATGTAGAGGTGGTAAATGTTTCTTGTCCAAGCAGGGTTTCTCTTTTCGAGAACCCTGCGTTTTTCAAGATTTCTCTTTTTAATGAATGTCTTTTAAAGTAGAAATTATCTCTATAAAAGTGATTCTCCCGGCTCATTGCCGCCGGAGGGCTATTACTTTTGCTTCAGCTCAAAAGTAACAAAAAGCCGCCGCTGCGCCGGTTGCTACAATGTTTGTGCTTTTACTTTTTCATCAGTACCGCAACCGCCAAGGCGGAATTTATCGGTTACGGAAGGGTTGTGGTTTTAGCCTTGCTTGGTGAGCGCTCGTTCTTTTCCCCGTCATTGCGAGTCGGTCATTGCGAGCCCCTTTTCGAGACGAAGCAATCCCTAACCTACGAAGGCCAAACTCCTTTGTTAACGCAGAGGCGGTAAACTTAGGCTTGTGCAGATAAACTTAGAGATTGCCACAGCTTTTTTACGCAAGCCCAGCACTTCGCTTCGCGATGTGGCAATCGCAATGACTGCGTAATCCAAAAAAAACAAAACCAACATCTTTGTTACCATTCGCCCAGCGCTCATATCGCTACATATTCCTTACCTTTAAACCCATATAAAAGCATAAGTTATGATGAGAAAAACACTGTTTTTAGGATTATTATTCCTCAGTGCAAGCACCTTTGCACAAAAAAGCTTAACGCCGGAGATGCTTTGGCAAATCGCAAGAGTAGGAGGGGAAGCGCTCAGTCCGGATGGTAAATCGGTGATCTATGGCGTATCTAACTATGATTTGCAAACTAACAAGTCCGAAAGAAATCTCTTTAGTATCCCGTTAAACGGGGGTACAGCTAAGCAAATCACTAAAACCACCGGTTCAGAAAATGTTTTGGAGATTAATAAAAGCACCGGCAAAATTGTTTATATCCATAAAGGTCAGCTATGGGAAATGAATGCTGACGGATCTGCACCTAAGCAATTGACCAATTACGAGGGCGGACTGGAAAACGCTCGTATATCGCCCAACGGAAAACATATTCTTTTTACTAAGGATGTGGCCATGGTGAAAAATGTAGCAAGTGATAAATATCCGGATTTACCGAAAGCCGACGCTTATATCTATACAGATTTAAACGCTCGTCACTGGGATACTTGGCAGGACGGAAAGTTTTCTCACGTTTTTGTAGCCGATTATAACAAGGGAATCATCAGTAATGAAGTAGATATCATGATGGATGAACCTTATGAAGCCCCACAAAAGCCTTTCGGTGGTTCTGAAGATGTGATTTGGTCGCCCGATAGCAAGTCAATCTTATATGTTTCTAAGAAAAAATACGGTAAAGCTTATGCGCAAAGCACCAATACGGATATTTACCGTTACGAGTTGGATAACAAGCATACCTTTAATTTAACCGATGGGATGTTAGGTTATGATACTCAACCTGCTTTCAATAAAGATGGAACCAAATTGGCTTGGACAAGTATGGCTGAGGATGGTTATGAGTCTGACAAAAACGATATCTTAATTTTTGATTATCAAGAGAACAAATGCCATAATTTAACCAAAGACTGGGACGAAACCGTGAACAGCTTTGTGTGGAGTGAGGACAATTCAAAAATATATTTTTTAGCAGTAAATAGAGGTACTCAACAGGTTTTTGAAATTACTTTAAATAAGGATTTAGCAAAAAACTCCGCAAAGAATATTAGAATGTTGACGAGCGGTCGTTGGGATATCAACGGGATTACCGGGCAAACTGGAAATACGCTTGTTGTTTCGCGTACGGATATGAACCATTCGGCAGAGTTGTTTAAAGTAGATTTAAAATCTGGGAACTTAACAGCGCTTACTCAGGTAAATAAATCATTTTATGATGGATTGGCGATGAGTGAGGTTGAGGAGAGAATAGTGAAAACTACAGACGGCAAGGATATGTTAACTTGGGTGATTTACCCTCCGGGATTTGACCCGACAAAAAAATACCCGACTTTATTGTATTGCCAAGGAGGTCCGCAATCTGCGCTTTCTCAGTTTTACTCGGTAAGATGGAACTTTCAGTTAATGGCAGCGCAAGGTTATATTGTGGTTGCACCAAATAGGAGAGGAATGCCAGGTTATGGCGTAGAGTGGAATAAAGCCATCAGCGGAGATTGGGGCGGACAACCAATGAAAGACTACCTTTCGGCGATTGATGATGTAGCAAAGGAGTCGTATGTAGATAAAGACAGGTTAGGTTGTGTTGGAGCTAGTTACGGAGGTTATTCTGTATTTATGCTTGCCGGGATGCACCAAAACAGGTTTAAAACTTTCATCGCTCATGATGGTCTGTTTGATTTAAGAAGCTGGTACGGTACTACTGAAGAACTGTTTTTTGCAAACAAAGATATCGGCGGACCTTATTGGAAAAAAGATGCTCCAAAATCCTATAAAGATTTTGATCCTGCAAATTTTGTTGATAAATGGAATACGCCAATCATGATTATCCAAGGTGGGAAAGATTATCGTGTGCCGATTGAACAAGGTTTAGAAGCTTTTCAGGCGGCGCAATTGAAAGGGATAAAAAGTAAATTGCTTTACCTTCCGGAAGAAAACCACTGGGTGCTTTCTGGGCAAAATGGGATAGTTTGGCAACGTGAGTTCTTTAGTTGGTTAAAAGAGACTTTGTAAGTTTTTTTTCTGACTTGTTACTGGTAAGTTGAAGCGTTATTTATTTTAGCAGGGTCTTTTGTAAAAGGCTCTGCTTTTTTGTTATCTATACTGTCCAAGCAGGGTTTCTCTTTTCGAGAACCCTGCGTTTTTATGTCCAAGCAGGGTCTGTTGCAAACGACCCTGCGCTTTTATACTGAATAAGCCACCTCCACAGGCTTTCCGTCCCTCTTGAGCGGGACAAGCTCAAGTTCTTTTTTCCTTGATGAAAAAAGAACCAAAAAAATCAAGGCTTACGAATCTTTGTTCATTACGCCACAATAAATCTTTTGAGCGCAATCCAAGTCGTGGATAAGATATTCCGTTTCGATAAAATACTCCTCCACTTTTGCGGATTGCTGATGGTTGTCAGTTAACAAAGTAAATGCAAAAGATTTATTGGGCTACATTTCCAAATACTCTGATGCCGGTCTTTCTAACATTCTATGTCCTAGCAGGGTTTCTCTTTTTGAGGACCCTGCATCTTACCGCAACCGCCAAGGCGGAATCAATCGGTCACGAACGTCAATGCTGTTTTGATGATTCTTTATAATCAAATTCTCTTGTGCTTTGCACAAGCAAGGGGTAGGAGCGAAGTGATTTTTTGTGTCAAATTTATCATATCTAGCAGAGTCACTCGATAGGGAGCGCAGGGTCGGTAAAACGCCGAGCCGGTAGCTTGGCCTTTGTGGGATGAAGGATCGTTTTACCTTGATTTTTTGGTTCCTTTTTCATCTAAGGAAAAAGGGACTAGCCCTTCCGCCGGCAATGAGGCGGGAAGATTCCCCTAACACGAAAATTTCATAAAAAGACACTTCCCAAACAACCGGTATAACTCAGCATGTAAAAATTACCACTGTTAATTTTCTGATGAGTGATGGCATCGAGCATAAAGCACCTGAGCGAAAAAAAAGGATTTTTGTTTCTTTTCATCCGAAAAGAAAAAGCTCATAATGTAACGAACCATAGATTTAAAATTCTTCGCTGAAAAGCTTATAATTTATAAAGTATAGATGAGCCTGTCTCCTAAACAAAATTAAAAACCTTCCTTTTTAATTAATTTATGGATATTTAAACGCTGAAACAATTGCTTCATCAAAAAAACATTCTCATAATTTAGCTATTAAATGACCGTTAAAAACGATAAAAAAACAATTAAGGCCTGGGCAATGTTTGATTGGGCAAACTCAGCTTACAATCTTGTTATCACTTCTACCATATTCCCGGCATATTATACGGCTATTACCACTACCCAAATCAACGGGATGCTGAGTGATAAAGTGACTTTCTTTGGTTTTCGTTTTGTGAACACGGCATTGTCTAACTACGCATTGGCCGTGGCATATTTGATTATCGCTTTGATAACCCCTTTACTGACTGCAACAGCAGATTACCGAGGGAATAAGCGACTGTTTATGAAAGTTTTTACTTGGATAGGTGCTTTGGCTTGTTGTGGTTTGTTCTTTTTTAAGGTGGATACTCTAGAACTTGGGGTGATTTTATTTGCCATTGCGGCCATTGGTTATTGCGGAGGAATTGTTTTTAATAATTCTTACTTGCCGGATATTGCCACACCAGATCAGCAAGATAAAGTAAGTGCAAAGGGTTTTGCGTATGGTTATATAGGTAGTGTGATTTTACAGGTCATCTGTTTTGTTTTTGTGCTTAAACCTGAGTTATTTGGGATTACAGATGCATCTTTCCCTGCTAGACTGTCCTTTTTATTGGTTGGGATTTGGTGGGTTGGTTTTGCTTATATCCCCTTTACGGTGCTGCCAAAAAGTAGCCCGAATTATAAGAAGGTTTTGAAATCAAAGGTTTCCAGCGGTTATGATGAACTCAGAAAAGTTTGGAGTCAGTTAGGAGAGATGCCAGTTTTGAAAACCTTTTTATTAGCCTACTTTTTTTACGCCATGGGTGTACAAACCATTATGTTGGTTGCAGCAAACTTCGGCGAGAAAATTTTGAATTTAGGAACTTCAAAGCTAATTGCTACGGTTATAATTATTCAGCTGGTGGCAATTTTTGGAGCATATTTAATGTCGCGTTTATCACAAGTATATGGCAATATTAAGGTATTGCTGTTTGTAGTTTTAATCTGGATATTCACCTGTTTAGCGGCGTACCTTGTTCAAAATGAATATCAGTTTTACGGTTTAGCTGCCGTGGTTGGTTTAATAATGGGCGGAATCCAGTCGCTTTCTCGATCTACTTTTTCTAAATACTTACCAGAAAACACGCCTGATACTGCTTCTTTCTTTAGTTTTTACGATGTTACGGAGAAATTAGCTATTGTAGCAGGTTTGTTCAGTTTTGGATTTATAGAGGAACTAACTGGTAATATGCGAAACAGTACTTTAGTATTAGGTCTGTTTTTTGTGATTGGTTTTGTGGTGCTTTTTGTGGTGTTAAGGAAAGAGAAAGAAGTTAAGTTAGCAACCGGATAATTTTGTGGAAGCTTCCTTATAGGTTCTAATAATAAAAACTAACCAACTTATTTATATTCCATAGGGTGGTGTTAAAGAGATAATTTAAATACGAGTATGAATAGTAATTTCACTTCAAAACCAAACTTTGTTAAAATAGTTCCTATTGGCGTTAAATACTTTTTCATCCTTCTTGTTTTTATGTTGGCCTGTAATAATGCAGAATCTCAACGTAAGCAAACAAACAAGCAACAAAATATACAATTTCAAGGTCCAAAAATTAACGGATTGAGTTTTGTCGCACCTCCCAAAGAGATTGATAACCAATGGACTTTAGATATTAGTAAGGTAAACGCAAGCTGGGTTGCAATAATTCCTTATGCATTTAGTCGTCCTAGTCTTCCACAAGTCAACTACGAGCCAGATAGACAATACTGGGGCGAATCTGTAATAGGGGTTAAAACCAATGTAGACCAAGCGCATAAGACGGGCTTAAAAGTGATGATTAAGCCTCATGTTTGGATGCAACGCAGTTGGGTAGGTGACTTTGATTTAAATACTGAAGCTGATTGGAAAACGTGGGAAGCTGACTACGAAGAGTACATCATGCGTTTTGTAGAATTAGGTGTTAGCGAAAATGTAGAGATGATTTGCATTGGTACAGAGTATAGAAATGCGGTTAAAAAACGTCCAGACTTTTGGAGGAAACTAATAAAAGATATCAGAGCTGTTTACAAAGGTAAACTAACCTACTGTGCCAATTGGGATGATTATACTGATGTGGTTTTTTGGGAAGATTTGGATTTTGTAGGTATCAGCGCTTACTTCCCTTTATCCGAAGAACAAACTCCTACAGTTTCTGACTTAGTAAAAGCTTGGAAACCTATTAAAGCTGAGCTATTAAAGTTCAGCGAAAAAACAGGTAAACCTATACTCTTTAGCGAATATGGTTATCGAAGTATGGACCAAGCCGCTTGGAGATCTTGGGAACAAGAGTATCAAGAACGGCCTATCAACAACCAAGCGCAAGCTAATGCCTATGAAGCATTATATAAAACCTTCTGGAATGAAAGCTGGTTTGCAGGCGGTTTTGCGTGGAAATGGTATAGCTCTTTCCGGAGAATTGACCCCACAACCAACCACGACTGGACTATGCAAAACAAAGAAGCCCAAGATGTAATGGCTAAGTTTTATGGTTCTGAATAGACCTTAATATAAGATTTAGCCTTATAAATCTGAGTTAGATTATTAATGAACATTTAGGCTATTGATAGCGTTTGTTTTTAAAACCTTAAAGGTTTTGCGTTAGGGATTGCAGTGAAAATCCTTTTTGCTCTTCTTCAGAGCAAAAAGATTGTAACGAAAAGCCCGCCCCGCCTGCCCCGAGCGAGAGCAATCGGGGAACGCCCTTATAACTATTTTAAAAATCGATTCAAGTTATAAAGTATAAAAAAGAGTTTCTAAGCTTCTTTCAATATACCTTCGATAGCTCTCAGTTCATTTTCTTCAAAAATAATATTATCTAAAGCTTTTAAAGAGTCAGAAAGTTGGGCTGGTTTGCTAGCGCCTACCAATACAGACGTCACTCGGTCATCTTTTAAAAGCCAAGCAATTGCCATTTGTGCTAAAGTTTGTCCTCTTTCCTCGGCAATAACATTCAGTTTTTTTGCTTTCTCAATTTTATCTGGCGTAGCGTATTGCTCATTTAAAAAGCCATGTGATTTTGCTAAACGGCTATCTTCTGGTACACCGTTTAAGTATTTATTGGTTAATAAACCCTGTGCTAACGGCGAAAAAGGAATACAACCCACTTGGTTTCGCTCTAATGAATCTAATAAGCTGTCTTCTGCCCAACGCTCAAACATGGAATACTTGGGTTGGTGAATTAAACAAGGCGTCCCTAAATCGTTCAGTATGTTCACTGCCTTTTCAAACTCTGGCGTGTTATAATTGCTTAAACCTACATATAAAGCTTTTCCTTGACGTACAATCAAATCCAATGCAGCCATGGTTTCTTCTAGCGGAGTGTCTGGATCTGGACGGTGATGGTAAAATATATCTACATAATCCAAATTCATCCGTTTCAAGCTTTGGTCTAAGCTAGAAATTAGATACTTTTTAGAGCCCCACTCTCCGTAAGGACCTTCCCACATATGGAAACCTGCTTTTGTAGAGATGATAAGTTCATCGCGGTAGCTCTTAAAATCTTGATGTAAAATACGTCCGAAATTTTCTTCGGCAGAACCCGGAGGCGGACCGTAATTATTTGCTAAATCAAAATGGGTAATCCCTTTATCAAAAGCTAATTGCAAGATAGCTCGGTAATTTTCGTAAACATCCACCCCACCGAAATTATGCCATAAACCCAATGAAAGGGCAGAGAGTTTAATTCCACTATTTCCGCAACGGCGGTACTGCATATCATTATATCTGTTGGGATTAGCTAGGTAGGTCATTTGTATTTGGATTGATGAAATTATAGTATAATAACGAATGTAAATTATTTCTGCAAAAGAAGGAAGAAAACTTTCATATCCTCATTTGTGAAATTGGTTTGCTATTTGCTTTTATAGGTTTAGAAAAACATTTTAAAAAAAATTATCCTATGAAACACACACATCATAATGCAGGAAGTCCGAATGCGGATAAACAAGAACACGAAAAAAACCTACATGGAAAAGAAGCAATTGACAAGCTTAAAGAAATTACAGAAAGCGCCGAAAACTGTTTCTTTTGTACGAGTATTAAAACTGGAGTACCTATGTCGGTAAGGCCCATGTCTGTTTTACAGACAGATGATGAGGGCAATTTGTGGTTTATCAGCGGAAAAGACAGTCATAAAACAGACGAAATAGAAGCTGATCCGTTTACCCATTTATTTTTCCAAGAAAATAAAAACTCTGGTTTTTTAAACATCTACGGAATCACGGAGATTGTTGAAGATCAAGCTAAAGTTGATGAACTTTGGAACCCTTTGTTAAACGTTTGGTTCCCTGAAGGTAAAGAAGACCCGAACATTTGCTTATTAAGAGTAGTGCCAACAAGTGTTTATTATTGGGACACTAAACACGGTGAATTGGTTTCCTTTGCCAAAATGGTGACCTCAATGGTCATTGGTAAACAGATGGATGATAGCGTAGAAGGTAAGCTTGATATTTAATAATTGAGATTTAACCTAACCAGTAACTGCCTTAAATTATTTTAAGGCAGTTTTTTTATGCATTATTTCTATTAAAATTTTAGTTTAACCAAGGCCTGTGAAACAATGAATTTTAGTAGTTTAGTTGAAATTTAATGAAATGAAAAAGAAAATTATCATTTTAACTGGTGCAGGTATTTCTGCAGAAAGCGGCTTGCAAACTTTTAGAGATGCAGACGGTTTGTGGGAAGGTTTTAATGTGGAGGATGTTGCCACACCAGAGGCTTGGGATCGTGACCCAGCATTGGTGCAAAACTTTTATAATGAAAGACGTCAATCTGTTTTGGATGCAAAACCAAATGCTGCTCATCTGGCTTTAGCCGAATTAGAAAAGCATTTCGATACGCTTATTATTACTCAAAACATTGATGATTTACACGAGAAAGCGGGTTCAAAAGCGATTATACATTTACATGGAGAAATTACCTACGGTCGTTCTTCTAAAAACGCGGCTTTACTTTACAAATTAGAAAAGCCAAGGATAGAAATGGGGGAGTTGTGCGAATTGGGCTCGCAAATGCGTCCTCATGTGGTTTGGTTTGGCGAACAAGTTCCAATGATTAGTGCAGCAATGCATGAAATGCCACAAGCGGATATGGTAATTTTGGTAGGAAGCTCTTTAGCGGTTTATCCTGCAGCAGGACTGTTGGAGTTGGTGAAACCAGGCATCCCGGTTTATGTAATTGATCCTAAAATCCCGAATGTAAACTTGCCCAAAAATGTAATTAAAATTGAAGAAAAAGCAAGTGTGGGTGTGCCGGAGCTGGTTAAAAAACTGATAGCAAGTGAACAAGCTTAAATGTGTTTTTAATTGGAGCGGGGGCAAAGACTCTACTTTGGCTTTATACCACTGCTTACAAAGCCCAGAATTAGATATCCGTTATTTGGTAACAACTATTAACGATAGCGTTAACCGAATTTCGATGCATGGCGTACGTTACGAGCTGTTAAAACAACAAGCGGAAGAAATTGGTGTTGAGCTTTATGAAATACGTTTGCCCGAAATGCCCGATATGCAAACTTATGATGAAACCATGCGCCAGCATTTAAATAAGTTTAAATACGAAGGTATTACACATTCTATTTTCGGGGATATTTTTTTAGAAGATTTGCGGAAATACAGAGAAGGTAGGTTGGCCGAAGTCGGTTTAAAAGCATTATTCCCTTTATGGAAACGCGACACCAAAGAGGTGATTAACGAATTTTTAGATTTAGGTTTTAAAACGGTAATAGTTTGTACACAAGCAAAATACGGTGCTTTAGTTGGAGCAGTACTTAACCAAGAATTAATTAAAGAATTCCCGAAAGATATAGATGTGTGCGGTGAAAATGGCGAATTCCATACTTTTGCTTTTGACGGACCCATATTTAAGAAAGCCATCAGTTACAGTTTAGGTGAGAAAGTATATAAAGCTATGCCGGCTCCAAAAGAAACTGATGACACTTGCGGAACTGCATTATCGGAAAAGCCTATCAACTCTGGTTTTTGGTATATGGACCTATTGCCTGTTTAACAAACCATGCATCGTTTCAATCATTCCTTTAATGAATCACATATAAATGTAATTCTTGATTGCTTAAGTTTTAATCAGCTTTATTATTAATGATATTTGCTTCAACTATAAAACAAAAATGGCAGAAGATTTAAACATCCACAAAGGCACAAAGCAAGAGCAATATCAATCCATCACTCAACAAATTGAAGCTTTAATTAGCGGAGAAACGGATTTGACAGCAAACTTAGGAAACGTTTGTGCTGCTTTAAAAGAGCAGTTTAATTGTTTTTGGGTCGGGTTTTATTTAATTAAAAACGATGAATTGGTCTTAAATGCTTTTCAGGGTCCGGTGGCTTGTACCCGAATAAAAAAAGGTACTGGTGTTTGTGGAACTGCTTGGCAAAAAGCCCAAACTTTAATAGTGGAAGATGTTGATGCTTTTGATGGGCATATCGCTTGTAGTAGCGCATCCAAGTCAGAAATAGTGATTCCTGTTTTTAAAGACAATAAGGTAATTGGAGTTTTTGATGTGGATAGCGAACACCTTAATCATTTTGATAAAGATGACCAGCAGGGCTTAGAAAAGATAATCGGGTTGATTAAGTTTTAATAATCGTCTAAAATATCCAACAACTCTTGTGGTAAATCATCAATCGTGTCAATATCTGATAGGGTTGGGGTAGTGGCGTATGGAGTGCTCAAACGATCAAGAATTTGAGTGGTGGTATTAAAAACCTCTCCGGTGCTCCAAGCTACATTGCTAAATAACTGCGGAATCATTTTGTTTAAACCCAATAGATAGTAACCACCGTCTTTTGCAGGACCAATTACCACATCATTGGTTTTTAAGGTTTCTAAAGCTTGTTCAATAATGCTTTGGTTGAGTTCGTAACAGTCAGAGCCGATAATTGCAACACGCTCATATCCTTTAGCAAAAAGCTGTTCAAAGGCATCTTGCATTCTCCCACCTAAATCACTTTCTTTTTGGTAAGCAGTAAAATACACTTCATCGCCCCAAGGCATTTTTTTCTCCGAAACCTTATCGTAAAACAAATATTTGTCAGCTTTTAAATCACTTGTTATCAAACGAGTATGATTCAATAGTTCTTTATAAACTTTAAGTGCGTTTTCATTGCCTACAGTTGCAGCTAATCGTGTTTTTGATCTTCCTAACTCTGGGTATTTTAAAAAAACAATGATGGCTTCTTTGTTCATAAAGATGGTTTGTGACTAGCTTAAACTATTTAAAAATTTATCTAATTTTTGAACCGACCAGAGATTTCATAATCGTTTAAACCTAACAGAATAACCTTTTGGTGTTTGGTGATTTGATAAATAGAATCGGGGATAAATAGCAAATCTTCTGTGGTATGGTAAAGCAAGTTTTTACTTTGGGTATGGATTTCCACTTTTGTTGGTGTTTCGCCTTCAAAGTTGATTTTAATGCTTCTAACTTTTAAATCAAGGTCTGTAGCGGTATAGCTCAGTACGTTTGAAGTAGAATCTCGTTTATAGCTGTTTTTCCAAGCTGGTTTATTAATATCGCATTCTGTAAACAGTTGCAACTCTTGCTCCCAGTTATTAATTACTAAAGTTTTAGTTTCAGCATTTTTGTTTTTGCTTACCGTTTTAACCACTGTTTTAGTGTTAAGCAGAGAGGCTTGTTGCTCAAAGTAGCCAGCAATATCAAAAAAATACATTTGTTTCTGAGTCTGTTCAACCGGTGAGGATGAACAGCTCGAAAACAAAAACAAAACAACGATTAATTTAAAAAGCTTAATCATTAAATTAATACATCGCCACCCATTTCTTTAGGCGCATCAACTTTTAATAATTTTAAGATGGTAGGGGCAATGTCTCCCAGTTTACCGTCTTTTATTGTTTTATAGTCTGAGTCAATTAAAATACACGGAACCAGGTTAGTGGTGTGTGCAGTATTTACAGAACCATCAGCATTAACCATGTAATCAGCATTACCGTGATCGGCAATAATGATGAACGAATAACCATTTTTTAAACCTGCCTCTACAACAGTTTCAGCACATTTATCAACAGTTTCTACAGCTTTAATTACGGCGTCAAATACACCTGTATGTCCCACCATATCTGGGTTTGCAAAGTTTAAACAGATAAAATCTGCCCAGCCTTTTTCAATCTCCGGAATAATAGCATCTACAATACCATTTGCGCTCATTTCTGGTTGCAAATCATAAGTAGCCACTTTTGGCGAAGGAACCATCAGTCTTTTTTCGTTCTCAAACTCTTTCTCGCGTCCGCCAGAAAAAAAGAAAGTAACGTGAGGATATTTCTCTGTTTCGGCAATTCTAATCTGATTTTTACCGTTACGCTCCAAAACTTCACCTAAAGTATTTACTAAATCATCTTTGGTAAATACCACTTTAACACCTTTAAAGGTCTCATCGTAGGTGGTCATGGTGATATAATCCAAATTCAAAGGCTTCATACCTTGTTCTGGAAACTCTTTTTGGGTAAGTGCAATAGTAATCTCTCTACCTCTATCGGTTCTAAAGTTGAAACAAATTACTACATCGCCGTCTTCAATAACAGCAATTGGATTTCCACTAGCATCGGTTTTAACCAAAGGCTGTATAAATTCATCAGTAACGCCGTCAGCGTATGATTTGCTCATTGCTTGGGCAAAGTCATTCACTTTTTCACCCTCACCTTTAACTAATAAATCATAAGTAAGCTTTACTCTTTCCCAACGGTTATCCCTGTCCATTGCGTAATATCTTCCAATTACACTGGCAATTTGACCTGTAGAGGTTTTTAAATGATTGTTTAAATCATTGATATAGCCAACACCAGCATTAGGGTCAGTATCTCTACCGTCACTAAAAGCATGGATGTAAACTTTCTCTAAATCAAATGATTTAGCCGCATCACATAAACCTTTTAAGTGCGTGGTATGCGAATGCACCCCTCCGTCAGATAATAAACCTATAAAGTGTACTTTTTTATTTTCTTTTTTAGCGTATTCAAAAGCTTCTTTTAAAACAGGGTTAGTTTTAAAGTCCCCATCTTGAACAGCCTTGTTAATTCTTCCTAGCTCTTGGTAAACCACTCTTCCGGCACCTAAATTCATGTGCCCAACTTCCGAGTTGCCCATTTGTCCGGCAGGTAAGCCTACCGCTTCGCCCGAAGCTTCTAACCTAGCGTTTGGATATTGTTTAATACACTTATCAAAAAATGGAGTATTTGCAGCGATGATGGCGTTTGATGAGTCGTTTTTTCCGTATCCCCAGCCATCTAGGATTAGGAGTGCAACTTTTTTATTTTTCACAATGCAAATATATAAAACTAATTTTAGCTTCATTAGCGAACTATTTACTAAATTATGGCAAATTTGTAGTTGATTACACCATATAAAGCTGAAATATGAAATACACTTTTACCCTTCTTTTTTTAATTTTTATTAAAAGTGCTTTTGCATTTGATGTAATTGACGATGTGACCGCGTTTTTTAAGAAAGGCGACACCAAGGAGATTGCTAAATATTTCCCATCTACTGTGGAGCTTTCCATCTTAGAACAAGAGGATATTTACTCAAGCAACCAAGCAGTCTTTATTTTAAAAGACTTTTTTGCTAAACATCCGCCAATTAGCGCAAAAATTATTCATAAAGTAACCTCTAATCCTAACTATAAATTTGGGGTTATCTTACTCACCACGTCTAATGCTAACTACCGTGTTAGCTTTGAATTAAAGAGCAATTCATCAAAATTTCTCATCTCTCAAATCAGAATTGGAGAAAATAAAGAATAACCAAAGCATAAAATTTATATTTTTGGGGCAAATATTACATATATTGGACAATCAAGTACTACAACAATTTATAGATAATGCTCTTATAGAGGATGTTGCAGACGGTGACCACACGTCTTTATCTACCATTCCGGAAGATGCAAAAGGAAAAGCCAAGCTTTTAATTAAAGAAAACGGGATAATTGCAGGGGTTGAAGTGGCTTTAGCAATTTTTAAAACTGTTGATGCCGACTTAAAAGTTGAGGTTTTAATTAAGGATGGGAGCGAGGTTAAATTTGGTGATATTGTTTTGTACGTAACTGGCAGTTCACGTTCTATACTTACAGCAGAGCGTTTGGTATTAAATACCATGCAAAGGATGAGCGGTATTGCAACTACCACCAATAAAATAGTAAACCTTATTGCCCCAACTGGTACAAAGGTTTTAGATACCCGTAAAACAACGCCTAATATCAGGTTTTTAGAAAAAGAAGCTGTTAAAATTGGGGGAGGTGTAAACCATAGATTTGGTTTGTACGATATGATTTTGATTAAAGATAACCATGTTGATTATGCGGGAGGGATACCTCAAGCCATTAATGCAGCAAAAAAGTATCTTAAAGAAAAAAACATCAATATCCCGATAGAAGTAGAGGTTAGAAACTTGGAAGAATTAAAAGCAGTAATGAATACTGGTACTGTAGATAGAATTTTGTTAGATAATTTTAACTTTGCCGGACTTAAAGAAGCAGTAGCTTTGATTAATGGTACTTACATTACCGAAGCATCTGGTGGAATTACTGAAGAAACAGTTTTAGACTATGCAAAATGTGGTGTAGATTATGTTTCGATGGGGGCGCTTACTCATTCTGTTAAAAGTTTGGATATGAGCCTTAAAGCAGTTATTTAATTTAAAAATAAGACGTTTGAAAAATCAAAAAAACAATATAATAGCTTTATGATTTCGGTTTATTCTATCGGAGCGTTATTGCTAGCTTATCTATTCGGATCGATACCCACTGCCGTTTGGATAGGTCAGGCCTTTTATGGTATCGATGTACGCGAGTACGGTAGCGGAAACGCAGGAGCAACTAATACATTTAGGGTATTAGGTAAAAAAGCAGGTATCCCAGTAATGATATTGGATATCTTAAAAGGGTGGACAGCCACTAATCTAGTTTCTTTCATCGGTTTATCAGTAACCGGTCCAGAGCATTCTGTACAGTTTGTGAATTATCAATTGGCTTTAGGTGTTGTTGCCGTAATGGGACACTTGTTTCCGGTTTTTGCCGGATTTAGAGGCGGTAAAGGAATTGCAACCCTATTTGGTATGATATTGGCAGTGCACTTTCCATCAGCTTTAATTTGTGTTCTTGTATTTGTAGTCGTTTTATTATTAACAAAATACGTGTCATTAAGCAGTATATCAGCAGGTTTTGCTTTTACTTTTAGTGTGATATTTATTTATCAGGTATCTGTTAAGGCAATAATAATTTATGGAATGTGCATCTGCATATTGATTTTGGTAACCCACCAAAAAAATATTGAAAGGCTACTCATGGGTAAAGAATCAAAGGTAAATCTGTTTAAAAAAAAGCAGTAACATTAAGTAAAAATTATGAAAATTAAATTATTTGCAGTCGCAGGGTTATGTACCCTAATGATGGCATGCTCTACAGTACCATTAACTGGTAGAAAACAAGCTAACCTAGTTAGTGATAGCGAAATGCAACAAATGGCAGCGACAAGTTATAGTGAACTTTTGTCGAGCCCAGAAACTAAAGTGGTTAATAACTCGCAAAGTAGACAAGTTAAAGCTGTAGGTGCTAAAATTCAAGCAGCGGTAACTAAGTTTATGAATGACAATGGTTACTCTAGTCAGATTGCAGGTTTTGCTTGGGAGTTTAATTTAATTGAAAGCCCAGATGTTAACGCATGGTGTATGCCAGGTGGTAAAGTAGCTATCTATACCGGCATATTACCAGTTACTCAAGACGAAGCTGGTTTGGCGACGGTAATGGGTCACGAGATTGCACATGCAATAGCTAAACACAGTAACGAACGTTATTCGCAAGAAATGATAGCGCAAGGTTTAGGCTCTATATTGGGTGCTGCAGTAACTAAAACAGAAGCTGGAATGAGTGTGTTTAACCAAGTTTATGGTCTTGGCGCTCAAGCAGGTGTTTTGTTGCCAAATTCTAGAAACCAGGAGTCTGAAGCGGATAGATTAGGCTTAACCTTTATGGCTATGGCGGGATATGATCCACAAAATGCAGTTTATTTTTGGCAACGTATGGCCGCTCAAAAGAACGGACAGTCTACTCCAGAGTTTTTAAGTACGCACCCAAGTGATGCTACACGTATCAATGATATTAAAACACATTTACCAGAAGCGCTTAAGTATTATAAAAAATAATTGATCGCTTTATTGGAAAAGGCTTAAAGACTGCGGTTTTTAAGCCTTTTTTTGTTTCCCATTTCAATCGGTTTTTATCTAATTTTTCTTTCTGAGCAGGGTCTTTCCAATGCTATTATTTAAGCGATCCCGTCATGTTGAACGATAGTGAAACATCTCACCGTCATCGTGAGGAGGTACGACGTGACGATCTGCAGGCTATGGAAGTTAAACCTTTCTTTTCTCACAGACTCCTTCGTCCAAGCAGGGTCTGTTGCAAACGACCCTGCGTTTTGAATTATTTTTCTCAGTCAAATAGGTTCTTAATTATGGAAATCTTCCCGGCTCATTGCCGCCGGAAAGGCTAGAAACTTTTTTCCTTCAGCTGAAAAAAGTATCCAAAAAAAGCCGCCGCTGCGCCGGTTGCTACAATAGTAGTGCTTTTATTTCTGCATCACTACCGCAACCGCCAAGGCGGAATTATCTGTTACGGAAGGTTGTGCTTTTAGGCTGGGTAGGCGTTCTTATAGCAGAGCCACGCGATAGGGAGCGCTGGGCTGGTAAAACGCCGAGCCGGGAGCTGGCCTTGTGCGGATGAAGGATCGTTTTACATTGATTCTTTGGTTACTTTCTCATCAAGGAGAAAGTTACTAGGCATTGTCCCGCCAATGAGGGACGGAAAGCCTTGAGGGAAAACGCCTTAATTTTTTTTCGTCCAAGCAGGGTCTGTTGCAAACGACCCTGCGTTTTGAATTATTTTTCTCAGTCAAATATGTTCTTAATTACGGAAATCTTCCCGGCTCATTGCCGCCGGAAAGGCTAGTAACTTTTTTTCCGCAAAAAAGTCACCAAAAAACTCTCCGCTGCGCCGGTTGCTAGGGAAGGTAGTGCTTTTACTTTCTTTATCTGTACCGCAACCGCCAAGGCGGAATTTATCGGTTAAGGAAGGGTTGTGCTTTTAGCCTTGCTTGATGGTCTCTCTTTTGTCCAAGCAGGGTTTCTCTTTTCGAGAACTCTGATTTTTTTAATGTATTCTTTTTTATCGAGTGCCCAGCCCGTCATGCTGAGCGGAGTCGAGGCATCTCACAAGCAGGTTTTCCGTCTCAATAGGTTCTTTATTGTTTAATTACTTTGCGTCCAAGCAGAGTTTCTCTTTTCGAGAACCATGCGTTTTTTTAATGTCCAAGCAGGGTCTTTCGCAGAAGACCCTGCGTTATCTTTTTCAACTGTCTTTCTTTTAGAAACTTTTCAAGTAAAAAGTCAGTCTCTTGAAGTAAATCTGCCCGGCTCATTGCCGCCGGAAAGGCTGGCGTAATAGCTTATATGTGAGATGTTTCACTACCGTTCAACATGACGAAGTGGGCGCTCTCAAAGCAGAGCCTCAAAGCAGAGCCAGGCGAAAGGGAGCGCTGGGCTGGTAAAACGCCGAGCCGGGAGCTGGCCATGTGCGGATGAAGGATCGTTTTACATTGATTCTTTGGTTACTTTCTCATCAAGGAGAATTGCTTAGCACTCTTGAATTCCATAACAACAATGAAAAAGAAATGAAAAAAGTTACTAGGCATTGTCCCGCCAATGAGGGACGGAAAGCCTTGAGGGAAAACGCCTCTTTTATTTCGTCCAAGCAGGGTCTGTTGCAAACGACCCTGCGTTTTGAATTATTCTTCTCAGTCAAATAGGTTCTTAATTATGGAAATCCTCCCGGCTCATTGCCGCCGGAAAGGCTAGAAACTTTTTTTTCCGCAAAAAAAGTATCCAAAAAAACTCTCCGCTGCGCCGGTTGCTACAATGGTAGTGCTTTTATTTCTGCACCAGTACCGCAACCGCCAAGGCGGAATTTGTCGGTTATGGAAGGTTGTGCTTTTAGATTGGCGTAATAGCTTATATGTAAGATGTTTCACTACCGTTCAACATGACGAAGTGGGCGCTCTTAGCAGAGCCAGTACGCAAATCCGTTTAGCAAATCCGGCATTTGAATGTTTGAATTGGAACCCGATAAATCTTTTTGCACTTGCTTTGTAAACCGACAACCATCAGCAATCCGCAGAAGTGTTGCACAAAACCTTCTTAAACCATTACCGTTCCCACGGCTTGGATTGCGCTCCAAAGATTTATTGCGGTGGAATGAACAAAGATTCGGAAGCCTTGATTCTTTGGTTACTTTCTCATCAAGGAGAAAGTTACTAGGCATTGTCCCGCCAATGAGGGACGGAAAGCCTTGAGGGAAAACGCCTTAATTTTAAAAAGAAGAACACCATAATTCCAGAGATATCTCCGGCTTTTTGCCACCGGAAGGCTAGCAGCACCGCTGCAAAAAAACAGAAACCATCTTCTAAAATCAAAAAAGATGGTTCCCTTACCCTCATCACTGCACTACCCTCGATAGCACATCAGAATTTGCTTCCTGGTTTTTGCGACCTATCGCTTTTATCCTGCCGTAAACTCGCACACCGCTGCGTAGCCCTCTCACCGTTATTTCCCGGTTGGTGCTGGGTACAACCTTCCATTGGGTCAGGTCTGTTGGGGCTTCATCGGTATATTCATAATTGTAAGCCATGGCATTGGCCGCTTTCTTACAGCTAAATTTCAGTTCCCCGGCATTCACACCGTCCGTAATTTTAAAATCTGTAGGCAAACCTAGGGAGCTCGTTCCCTCACCTGTAGAGGCCAGCTCAAATCCCGAACTGATCAGCAAGGCCTTGTCGCCGTTGGCAATAGCCTCCACATCCGTCGACAGTTGGCGCATGCCATTCAGCAACGCATCTTTAGCCTGGTTCTTTAGAGCAATCAGTTGCCTGTCGCCGTTGCCGGTTTTGTTAAGGGCTGTCACATAAGCGGTTTGCAGTAGCGTAAAATCAGCATTGCTGGGGATGGTGTCTGTAAAGGCAGGATTGCCAGTGAGGGAATCCACCACATTTTTAGACCTTAGGGCCAGTTTCGAATCTGAAAGTTTGCCATAATCCTTAATTAATCTTTGTTGTTTCATTATACAAGATCTAACATAAAGGAGTACATTCTCCTTCTGTAACCTAAATGTAGCTCCCCCAAAACCTTCCTACAATAGTCCCCTAAATTTCTATGGGAATTTCGACCCACTTTGACACGCAACAGCACTAGCTACACAAAAAAGCGTAATGTGTACTTTATGGGCAGAAATGTAAAAACAGGAGAAAAAGGGTAATTCTGGGGTCTTGTTTTTAACGAAAAAGCATTTTTCGTGTAAGTGGAAGCGCATTTCTATGAACGCAAAGCCTTCCGCAACGCACCCGAAGCGTATTTCTGTGAACGAAAAGCCCTTGGCAATACACCCGAAGCGCATTTCTATAAACGCAAAGTCTTCCGCAATGCACCCGAAGCGTATTTCTATGAACGAGAAGCTTTCTGCAATGCACCCGAAGCGAAGAGGGGTGAGTGGTGAGGGTTGTAAGTGGTAAGTGGTAGGTTGTAAGTAGTAGGTTGTAAGTGGTAAGTTTGAGTTGAAAGTGTAAAGTTGAAAGTATAAAGTTGATGGTGGAGGTTGTAATTAGAATGTGGGAAGGGGAGCGTAGGAAGGTGGGTGTTAGTCCATGCCAGCCTTATGCATAATAGGAGGAAGCTAAATTCCTCATGGGGGTCTGTTTTTTGCTTTGGGCTTGGTCATGGGCAGAGAGCGTTAATTTTGATTTTCAGGAGATGGCGGCCATCCTTTTTTCTATATCTTCCACGGTGCTATGGTAGTACCTGGCTAAATGGATCACCGTAATCGGTTCTTTACGACCAATATCAAAACGATGGCGGATGATGTTGCGGATGCCATAGGCCGCTTTTCTAGTTTTACCCGACAATTTCTCAATGTCTGATGGATAAACCTCAAATCTTTTGTTCAGTTCTGTCATGTTTTTAAGAATTTAATGTAAATAATTGGTTATAGCACAATGAATTGCTAGTTAAAGCTAAAATTTTATTTCATTAAAAGCAATACCTAAATGGTAGTATTTTTAGGGGTGGAATTTATTTTTACGATAAAATTTTGCGCATCCCATTATATTGGGTTATTTTAACAACCTAAACTTAACTCTTGAACCAAAACCCTGAGCAAATCGCCCGTGATCACATTGATGCTATGCTCATTCAATGCGGTTGGGTCATTCAATCTAAAAAGCAAATTAATTTGGCTGCGGGACTGGGTGTGGCCGTTAGGGAATACCAAACTGATGTGGGTCCGGCAGATTATGTATTGTTTGTAGATAAAAAGCCAGTAGGAATTATTGAAGCTAAACGTTCGGAAGAAGGTTTGCATTTGGTCACCGATGTAGAAAATCAATCATCGGAATATGCGGCTGCCAAACTAAAATATTTAGATAACGACCCTTTGCCTTTTGTATATGAAAGTACAGGAGAAGTGACCCGATTTACTGATTATCGGGATCCTAAACCAAGGTCGAGAGAGGTTTTTACTTTCCACCGTCCGGAGACCTTTGCAGAGTGGTTAAAATCGGATGCATCATTAAGAAAACGGTTACATGATATTCCTGCCTTACCCGAATTAGGTTTAAGAGATTGCCAGGTATTGGCCATCAATCAATTGGAACAATCTTTTAAAGGGGCAAAGCCTAAAGCATTGATACAGATGGCGACAGGCTCTGGTAAAACCTTTACGGCTATTACGTTTATTTATCGATTATTAAAATATGCCAAAGCTAAAAGGATTCTCTTTTTAGTAGATACCAAAAACTTAGGCGAGCAGGCAGAGCAGGAATTTATGGCTTATCTGCCCAATGATGATAACCGAAAGTTTACAGAACTCTATGGTGCAACCCGATTAAAAAGCAGTTTTATCCCTGCGGATAATCAGGTGTACATCAGCACCATCCAAAGAATGTATTCTATTTTAAAAGGAACAGAACTGGATGAAAGTGCAGAGTTAGATAATCCGAACGAAAATAAATTCCAAGCTAAAGAACCGCTTCCAGTGGTTTATAGCGAAAAGATTCCACAAGAGTTTTTTGATTTTATCGTGATTGATGAATGCCACCGTAGCATTTACAACCTTTGGAAACAAGTGCTCGATTATTTCGATGCTTTTCAGATAGGTTTAACCGCCACACCAGATAACCGCACCTTTGGTTATTTCAACCAGAATTTAGTTTCCGATTATGGATACGAAAAAGCGGTGATTGATGGCGTGTTGGTTCCTTATAATGTGTTCAGCATTGAAACACAGATCAGCAAAAACGGGGCGATGATTGCCTTAGGCGAAAAGGTAGATAAAAGAGAGCGCTTAACGCGGAAGAAATTTTGGGAAAGTGTGGATGAAGATATTGAATATGCGGGTAAACAATTGGATCAGGATATTGTAAACCCTAGCCAAATCCGCACCATTGTAAAAGCTATTAAGGATAATCTGCCTCAGATGTTTCCCGACCGCTTTGATAAAGATGGAGCATTTGAAGTCCCAAAAACCTTAATCTTTGCCAAGACAGATTCACACGCCGAAGATATTATTCAGATTGTAAGAGAAGAATTTGCTGAGGAAAATAAATTCTGCAAGAAAATTACTTATAAAAGTGAGGAAGACCCTAAAACGGTATTGAGCCAGTTTAGAAACGATTATTACCCACGTATTGCAGTCACGGTGGATATGATTGCTACAGGAACGGATATTCGCCCTTTAGAGGTGTTGGTGTTTATGCGGGATGTAAAAAGCCGTAGCTATTACGAGCAGATGAAAGGCAGAGGAACCAGAACCTGCACTTTAGAGCAATTGAAATCTACCGGGACACCTTCTGCTAAATTCACTAAAGACCATTTTGTGATCATTGATGCCATTGGGGTAGAAAGTTCACAGAAAACAGATAGCCGACCTTTGGAAAAAGCACCAGGTATTTCTTTAAAAGATGTATTGCAAAACATTGCGATGGGCAACACATCCGAGCAAATGCTTTCTACCTTAGCCAGCCGATTATTGAAATTGGATAAGCAAATTAACGAGCAGGAGAAAACAAAGTTTACAGGATTTGCCGAAGGCTTAAACATTAGCCAAGTAGTAAAGCAATTATTAAATGCTCACGACCCTGATGTACAAGAAGAAATCAAGCAGAAAGTACAGCGGGATTTAATAGGACAAGCACCGGATACGATAGATAAAGAAGTAGAAAAGCAACAAGAGGCTTTTGTAGCTAATGCGGTAGCCGTTTTCCATAACCCCGATTTAAGAAATTATATTGTGGATGTGCGGAAGAAATACGACCAAATCATCGATATTATTAATATGGATGAGGTAATTAACATTGGTTGGGTGAAAGACCAGCAAGAAATGGCGACACAAAATATTGCCAATTTTACGGAATGGATAAAAGCCCATCAAAATGAAATTACTGCTTTGCAATTATTTTATGGACAGGCTTACCAACGTAGGGATTTAACCTACCAAATGATTAAGGAATTGTACGATACCTTAAAAATGACTGCGCCCACATTATCGCCTATGATGGTTTGGAAAAGCTATGAACAAGTGGATAAAGTAAGTGCCTCACCAAAAAACGAATTGGTGGCGTTGGTGGCTTTGATTAGAAGAGTGGTTGGCTTAGACCAAACGCTCACCGCTTATGATAAAACAGTGGATGCCAATTTTAAAGACTGGCTATTTAAGCAACAGGCCGGAAGTTTAAAATTTACCGAAGAGCAAATGAACTGGTTGCGGATGATTAAAGATTATGTAGCCAGCTCTTTCCATGTAGCTAAAGATGATTTTGAACTGGACCCTTTTAATAAAAACGGAGGACTGGGAAAAATGTGGCAATTGTTTGGCGAGCAAACGGATAGAATTATTGAGGAATTAAACGAAGTGTTAGCGGCGTAAAGTCTGAACCATGATTAAAAAGGATTAAAAGATTACCATGATTAAGTTTAGACGTTATAAAAGAATCACGTTCTTCCTTCAATCAGGAAAATCAAGGTTCAGACAATATTTAACCATGGTGGTAGTCTTAACCATGATTAATAGGATTATAAGATTACCATGATTTGTTAAATGCAAAAAAGAATCAAGGAAATCCTTCAATCAAGAAAAATCAAGGTTCAGACAATCATCAAGCTTTAGAAAAATAAAAAGATGCAATATCAGGAGTTAACCAGAACAATTATTGGTTGCGCCATGGAAGTTCATAAAAGATTAGGAAATGGTTTTCAGGAGGTAATATATCAAAGAGCATTGCAAATTGAAATGGGTTTAGCAGGACTTTCCTTTACAAGGGAAATGGAGATGCCAATTTATTATCGAGATACAGAAATTGGGAGCAGACGAGTGGATTTTTTTGTAGGAGATTGTATCATGGTGGAATTAAAAGCCTTAATTAAATTGGAGGATGTACATTTAGCACAAGCCATGAATTATTTGGAAGCTTATAAGATGGAAATTGGTTTGTTGATTAATTTTGGAGCAAAGAGTTTAGAGTTTAAAAGAGTACATAACAATAGCAAGGTCTGAACCATGATTAAAAAAGGATTAAAAGATTGCCGGGATTAAATTCTGCTACTGGCAAGTAATCATGTTAATCCTTCAATCAAGAAAATCATGATGCAGACAAATTTTTAGCGGCGTAGATTAAGAATAATGAAAAATTGGGAACAAGCAAAACAAAAATATATAGAGGATCATTTATCAAAAACTTTAGCCCAAACAAAACGTAGGTTGGATGCGCTAAAAGCTATAGAGCTTTTGATAGAAACAACTAGACCAGAACTTTTAAAAGACGAGAACTTGTTTGAAAATATGGACAAACCGTCTTTTTTGATAATGTATGAAACGATTAAAAATTCAGCCCTTAGTAGTGCAGAAAAGTCTGTAATTAATGGATTATACAAGTTTTCTAATTAATGGTTGATAAAAAACTGCCAAAAGGTTGGGCGTGGGTTAGGTTTGAAGATGTTTGCGATATAATTAGTGGCAAAAATCAATCTAAGGTTATTAACCCTAATGGTAAATATCCAATATATGGAAGTAGTGGGGTATTTGGTTTTGCAGATGAATATTTGTGTGAAGAAGGAACAACTATAATTGGAAGAAAGGGGACGATAAATAAGCCTCTTTTTGTAAATACGAAGTTTTGGAATGTTGATACGGCATTTGGATTGAGTACAAATGAAAACTATGATAGTAAGCTATTGTATTACTTCTGTTTGAGCTTCAATTTTCAAAAGCTGGATAAAAGTACGACTATTCCAAGTTTAGCCAAAAGGGATTTATTGGTAATTGATATACCATTACCCCCAATTTCAACGCAACAAGCTATCGTTTCCAAAATAGAAGAACTTTTTTCTGAGTTAGATAAAGGAATAGAAAACCTAAAAACTGCACAGGCGCAATTAAAAGTTTATAGGCAGTCGGTTTTAAAATGGGCTTTTGAAGGGAAGTTGACAAGTCTAAACCCTGATTCTTTTGATTTACCTGATGAACATGATTTAGCAATGGTGGCTGAACCGCAAGAAGTTTATGCAAACGATAAGCATCAAGGCAATCAAGGAAATCCTAAAAATCAAGGTGCAGATAAGGCGGGGTTGCCGGAGGGGTGGAAGTGGGTTACAATTGAAGATATTGCGACAGTAGGGACAGGTGCTACCCCTTTAAAAAGCAACAAATCTTATTATGAAGGTGGGAAATTTGCTTGGGTAACCAGTGGAGCATTAAATGATGAATACGTTAAAGTGGCAACAGATTATGTTACTGATAAAGCTTTGAAGGAAACTAATTTATCTATTTATCCTAAAAACACTCTTTTACTTGCTATGTACGGAGAGGGCAAAACAAGAGGGAAATGTTCTGAGCTTTTAATTGAGGCTTCTACAAATCAAGCAATTGCAGCTATTCATTTTGAAAAGCATGATAATAAGGTTAAGCCATATTTAAAGTATTTCTTACATAAAAATTATAATGAAATGCGAATGCTTTCATCTGGTGGGGTTCAGCCTAATTTAAATTTAGGTATCGTTAAAAGAACGTTATTACCTCTACCTCCAACAACAAAAGAACAAAACCAAATCGTCCAAGAAATAGAATCCCGTCTTTCCGTAGCAGATAAAATGGAGGAAACAATACAGCAAAGTTTATTACAAGCAGAAAGTTTAAGACAAAGTATATTAAAGAAAGCTTTTGAGGGGGAGTTAGTTAAGTAGATAAATAATTATGGAATTTCAACTAGAGGAAGTTAAAGAAGCTTACATTAAACTAAAGTCATATATCTATTATGATAATACTGACCTTTTATTGAGAAGAAGTTTAGTGGAATTCGAAAGTAATAGAACCAAAGAGGATTTTCTTTCCAATTTGTTTGGTGAACCGGAAGGATACAAAGGTCTAAAAAACTTAGAAATAAAATCCTTTTCAGATTTTGTACAAACTAAATTAAATAGAATAACTGAAGGACTAAATAATTATCATGAGAATCCCCAATTTCTCGATTTTTTCTTGAAAAAGATTAAGGTAGATTTTTATCCAAAAAGCTTTAAAAAAGAAGAAACTGAAGATAACTTCATCACAAATAAAAGAGTTGCTATTAAAAGTTATGATGTTGAAAGAGTTACAGCCTTCATCAACGCACCAATAGAAATTCATATAATTTCAGTTCTGTGGATTATAAAATATGGTGTAAGATATGATTTAGAATTAGATGATAACTCTGTTGGAAATAGACTTTTAATAAACAAGAACAAGGACAATATTATTCAAGGGTCTAGTCTTTTTAAGCCGTATTTTAAACAATATCAAAAGTGGCGTGACGAATCAGTAAGTACTGCAAAAAGTATTTTAGACAAGGGGAAGAATGTTCTTTTTTTGAACTTAGATATCCGCGATTATTTTCATTCTGTTAGGTTGCCTTGCTCCGAACTGTATAATAATAAATATCACGATAATTTAAAAAATGTTTTTCTTAAAATTCATATAATTTATACTAAACAAGTTGCAGAAAAGTACTCTATTCCTTATAATTTTATAAATGAAATCGTAAAAGACAATTTGATACAAGAGGTTGTTTTGCCTATTGGTTTATTATCTTCATATGTATTAGCTAATCATTATCTCAAAAGGTTTGATTCATCAGTTTTACAAAAAATAAAACCTGCGTATTATGGCAGATATGTGGATGATATATTAATAGTTCTTGAGGCTCCACGGACAGGTTTTAAAGAAGAAGATGTTATTAAGGAATTAAGATTTAATTTCTCTAGATATAAAAATGAAATAAATTTATCCAACGATTGTAAAATTACATTTGAAGAAAAGGATTTAAGTACACTCGAAGAATTCGTACTTCATAATGTTTATCCGATTATAAAACTTGTTGATTCTCCAACTAAATTAAAATTAATCAAAGACGAAATAGAAAACAAACAGGGAAAAATAGATAAAATATTTAAAATAGAAGGTTACAGCTCTCTTTATTGTCAAAGTCAAAAGTCACTAGCTTATTATTTTGATCATGAAGAATCAGACCTAGTAATTGACAAATTGAAAAAGGAGCTGGATGAACGTTCTAGTGAATTCAGAGATTTTCCAGATGAAAGCGAAAATGATAAGTCTTTTGAGGAAAGTGCCTATCACTTATTATATGATGGCTCTGAAGGCAAAATTAGAACGTTAAAAGATTATAAGGAAAATAGGTTTGGCTTGACAGTTTATCTTGCTAATAAAATTTTTAGTGCATTAAGACATGATGAAAAGATAACGGAAAAGGAAAAAAATCAAGTTTTAAAGTTCTTTAAGGGAATTAATTGTTTAAGTTTTTACAGATTATGGGAAAGAATATTTACTTTCTTTTTAGTTAATCAACAAGCAGAAGCTTATGTAGATTTCTATTTACATTGTTTAAGTGAAATAGATAAGGTAAAAGAGGTTGGTAATGCTAGAACTTCACAGACGATGATAGATTATCTTGATATTGCTCATGAAATAGCCTTCTCCTTAAACCCTAGTTTTATAGAGAAAACAAGAAAAGCTGCTGTCAATTTTGAATATCAACTTAATAAGTTAGAAAAATACACAAGTTTAATTTGGTTTTTCGCACCAACAAAAACGGATTCTTACTGGTCAACCAGATTACGGCTTACAAATATGATGAGGCATCATTATGTAATACACCCACTTTTAAATTATACCATTAATTCAAAGAAAAGTTTGATTAATCTTATTGATTTGAAAGTCAAAATAGACGATTATACGTTGGATGATGAGTTGGTAGCCAATTCGCCGAGGCCAATTAAATTTTCTGAATGTTGCTTAGCTATTGCCTTTTTAGAAATGTCAGGATTTGAGAATTCAACGTCCCTAAAACCAATTACAGATGAGTAAAAGCATATTAAACTATAAGGATTTACCAAACGATGATTTAGAATTAGAGGATATTGCTAACCCTAAATTTAAGAATAAATATTTTTATTTAGAAGAAGCTTACAAACTTTATAAGGCCGCAAATAAAAATCATATAGCTGACTATATATTGAGAGACAAAAATTTTAATGAAAAATTCTTTAAAATTAGTCCAGAAGAACTGAATTTTGATGACGTTAATCCTGTAAAAATACAGGAACTAACAGTAAAAACAAGTCTTGAAAACTTAAGTTCTCCTAGAATTGCCTTTGCAAATACTGAAGTTAAAGAAGAAAATATTGTACGTAGCATGCGAGGCGATGCAAATCTTGATAAAGTGCGTTATAAAAAATTGGCTTCAATCTTGAAGAAGGCTAGAAAAGAGAAAGCAGATGTTTTATTATTTCCAGAATGCTTTATACCTATTAACCTTCTTTCAAGTATTGTGAGATATTCTGAAAGAAACCAATGCCTAACTATTACGGGACTCGAGCATCTTAAAATACATAAAACAGCCTTTAATTTTATTATAACAATTTTACCTGTTAAAATCGATGGTATTAAAGATTCTATTGTAGTTTTTAGAATTAAAAACCACTATTCACCTGGGGAAGAGTTTTTAGCAGGTAAAAATCATTTGGTAATTCCTAAACCTAAGCCTTATAGATATGATATTTTTAATTGGAGGAATATCTATTTTTCTTCATTTTATTGTTTTGAATTAGCCAATTCTTTACATAGAAGTTTGTTTAAAGGCAAAATAGATTTATTGGTGGCAGTAGAGTGGAATAGAGATACAAATTACTTTTCAAATATTGTTGAGGCCAGTAGTAGAGATTTACATGTTTTTGTCGCTCAAGTTAATACAAGTCAATATGGAGATACACGTTTAACTCAACCTGTAGATACAAATGGTAAAGATATTCTTAAATTAAAGGGCGGTATTAATGATGCTATTTTGATAGCAAGTATCAATATTGATAAATTAAGAGAGTTCCAAAGACAAAAGATTATAACTTCAGAAGTCACAGGAGATTTTAAACCATTACCTCCTGATTTTTCTTTTGATGATGTAATGAAACGGATAAAAAATAAATCGATATTTTAAATGGCAAATAACGCATCAAGCATCGTAAATAAAGTATGGGCATTCTGTAATACACTTCGGGACGATGGTGTGGGTTATGGAGATTATTTAGAGCAACTCACTTACCTGCTCTTTTTAAAAATGGCAGATGAATATACCAAGCCACCTTACGGCAGAAGCATGCCTATCCCAGATGAATACAGTTGGGAAACGCTCACCAGTAAATCGGGAGCGGAGCTGGAAAGTCATTATACCATTTTGTTAAGAGAACTGGGAAAAGACAAAGGTGTATTGGGTCAAATCTTCACCAAAAGTCAGAATAAAATACAAGATCCTGCAAAGCTGTATAAACTGATTGCTTTAATTAATGCAGAGCAATGGATTATGATGGGGGTGAAAGACAAGGGCGATATTTATGAGGGCTTGCTGGAAAAAAATGCAGAAGACACCAAAAGTGGTGCGGGTCAGTATTTTACTCCAAGACCTTTAATTAGAGCGATGGTAGAATGTCTACAACCCGAAGCCAATAAAACCATTGCAGACCCTGCTTGTGGCACAGGTGGTTTCTTTTTAGCCGCTTATGACTGGTTGGTGGAACATCGTGATTTAGATAAGGAAGCTAAGGAGTTTTTAAAGTTCAATACTTTTCATGGCAATGAGATTGTGGCAGGTACACGTCGTCTGGCTTTAATGAATTTGTTTCTGCACAATATTGGAGATATAGATTCGGAGACGGTGATTTCTCCAAACGATGCTCTAATAGCAGATACCGGAGTGAAATATGATTATGTGCTGGCTAACCCACCTTTCGGTAAAAAAAGCAGCATGACCTTTACCAATGAAGAAGGTGAACAGGAGAAAGAAGATTTAACCTATAACCGTCAGGATTTTTGGGTTACCACTTCCAATAAACAGCTCAACTTTGTACAGCATATCAAATCCATGCTCAAAACTACTGGGCAGGCTGCAGTCGTGTTACCGGACAATGTGTTGTTTGAAGGTGGCGTAGGAGAGACTGTCCGTAAAAAATTATTAGAGACCGCAGATTTACATACCATTTTAAGATTGCCTACAGGTATCTTTTATGCTAATGGCGTAAAAGCGAATGTATTATTTTGGGATGCCAAACCCGCCAATAAAGACCCATGGACAAAAGATGTTTGGGTGTATGATTACCGAACAAATGTGCATCATACCTTAAAGAAGAATCCGCTTAAATTAGAAGATTTAAAAGATTTCATTGATTTATATCAAGCATCCAACCGAAATAAAAGAAAAGAGACTTATCATCCAGAAACCAATCCAGAAGGGAAGTGGCGTAAATTCAGCTATCATGAAATCATCGCCAGAGATAAGACTTCTTTAGATATTACTTGGTTAAAGGATAAATCATTGGCAGATTTAGATAATCTTCCTGCGCCTGATGTATTGGCGGAAGAGATTGCAGAGAATTTAGCGGCTGCGTTAGCGAATTTCAAAACGATTGTTGGGAGTTTGTAAGGATTATCATAATATTAATATCTGCCAAAAGTCATGTTTTTATGACAATCTCCATGTCATTTTCATAATTTAACTAAATATTTACTGACAGGGTGTCATTTGCTGTTTTTTATTAAAAATTTATCCTAAAAGTAAAGGTTTTAAATATCTCTGTTTGTAACAAGAATAATAGAGTTTTGAACTAAAACACTTTTTGGTTCAATTTTTTACAAAGAGCTATGGCATAGTAACTGATTAAAAGAATCTGGATTTAAATAAAAAATCCCAACAGATCTTCGACCATCTGTCAGGATAATAAATTTAAATTGCAGACAGGCTGTAACCTGTAAGCAGATTATAGATTTTAGTATTACAAGGCGCAAATGTAGAAAAAGTTTTCTAAAAACAAATTTTCATCCCGTTTACTATCTATTATATAGCTTACTTACTTTCTCAAGCTGTGGTTTTTCAGCCATACAAATCAATTGATTTTAATTAACGCTCTTTCTGTTTGCCAAATGGATAGGGTTTTTTCTCAATTAATTTATAAAACTATGGCAGAAAAGGTAGACTATGTGATTTCGGGCGTTTGGAAAAATTCCGGAGGTGTAATTACTCATGTTTTTATACATGAAAAAACTCCTGATGACTTTAAAAAAGGATTAAAGGCATCTGGAGCAGATGTTATTAAGTTGATTAACTCAAAGAAGATAGTATATACTATCACTTGGGATTATCCAAATTGGAATTGGGGAGCTAAGGTTGATGTCGTAAGTTCATTTCTCAGGACAGATAGAAATAAAACGGCTAAAGATAATTTAGATAACCTAATTAACATGGACTCTTTAATTTAATCAGCTATGATAAAAGTACCATGTTCACAATTAGAAGAGGTGAGAAATAACCCAAATGCTTTTGCACAAAAATTGCTGAGTGAGAATCCTCAACCTACCGGAGGTAGCTTTGGGATGTTTTCTTGCTGGCAAAAGAATGTTAAAGATGTTCATAAAGAAGGGCTGGAAATACCAGAAGCCATTAAGGCTTTACAGCAAAGATTTATGAATTACGCAGACAATACTGCTAATAGAAAGAAACAAGAATTTTTATTAGATAGAATGATGCCTTATTTTGAAGAGTTCAATGCAAAAGGTTTTGTTTTAGAAAAACCTATGGTAAGGATTAAATGGGAATTAATACCTGAAGTTAGTTTGACTGGTAACTCCCCACTTTTAGTATCTAATGAAGATTATAATGCAGCTTATTTCTTTACAGAATCACCATTGAATTGGGAAAGTCAACTTAAATTTCCACTATTACAAGAATATTTAGCACATAACTTTTTTAGTTGCGAAACAAAAGATTTAAAAATTGGCACTTACTGTTTAAGTGAGAATGCTTTTGATTTAAAATCTTACGATGAAGCTGATATTAGTATTGCGATAGAGGAAGCTTGTGATATTTTTAATAAGATTAAAAGTACATTACGACGAGTTGCTTAATTAATAAGTTGAACTTTTTTAGTCTAAATTTTCATGAAAATTACTTAACTGCCCCTTTGAAAAGAGGGGCTTTATTTTTTTGGGATAATTTCAAAGATCTTTGAGGCATTAAAAAGAGGTCACCTGTTTTTTCTGTTCGACATGTTCCGCAGGGCATGTCGAACTTGAAATGAAAGGGATTTGTAATCCCCCATTTAATTTGCAGAACACATTTAAAAAAGCCAATATTTATAAATGGCTTTAACCTACCTGTTTTTTAACATCAAACAAGATTATATTTATCTGAACCCAGTTAGAGTAGGTTTAGGGGAGAAAGAGGAAGATTTATACAGTAGTTGCGAGGCGGTTTATGGCATAAAAAAAGGGATTGTTGGAACTGTTAACTTTGCTTAGGTGGTGGATTATAAAATCCACATTATTTATATTTCGACATGCCCTGCGAACATATCGGAACAGCTGGGGTTGATGGTTAAACGCATAGCAAAGAGTTGGAAACTCTTTTTTATTTATGAATCCGTAGAGGCGCTACGCTAAACTCTACAGACAGGGGGGGCAAATAGGTTAGGAGCAGTTCTCGGGATCTTTTAACCCTACGGCGTATTTAATAAACGATGTTGTTTCGCTATTTCTCATCCAAAACAGTATTGCAAGAATTTAGAAACAAGCGCAAGAAATGTTAAGACTTTAAAAGTTCCTTGGATTTTCAGTGTTATTGAGTTCTGTATAAGAAATCAACTGGTCAAACCTGGCACCGGGAGCTCTGTAATAAATCAGGATCTGATAATCGTTTTCGGTTTGGTAATAGGCACCTTCAAAGGCATTGTTGTTAATTAATTTCCCATCGGCACTGGCCCAAACATAACGGTAATCCACCACACCTTGCTTTAAAAGGGTATTTAAGGTAAATTCTTTACGTTCCGGATGATAAACCATTCTGTTGGTTTTATTTTTTTGGTAAGCATTAAACTTTCCTACCACATAAGCAAAACCCTCTGTGTCTGGTGCTTCTGCTTTTAAAACGAAGTTTGTATTTCCGTAATCGGCATCGTAACGTGGGTCGCTACCGTCTTGGTTTA
>JBBKWF010000013.1:0-191005 GCA_037968815.1 Pelobium sp.
TATAATGTTACTCAAGGTAAGCAAACGCTAAAGTTTACATTTGGTAATGTACCAACAGGTTACTATACTATTAAAGTTTATGCTAATAAAAGGATATATGCAAGTAAACTATTAGTTGACGGTAAATACGCAGAATTATAATAAAGAATAACAACAATAAATAATGCTCTCATAAACCCTCAATGAAAATTGGGGGTTTTCTTTTCTAACATTCTGATTCATTCAAAGAATACAGTTTGCAATATTGCTATCCGCTATTGATTAAACTCTGTTTTTAAAATATATATTTGCAACATGACAAAAGAAAATCTGCAGGATTTAAGAGATAGAATAACGTCTCTGAGGAGGCATCTTTGACGTTGATGCGAAATTAGAAATACTACGAGAAGAGGAAGCAAAAACTTTAACCTCCACGTTTTGGGATAATCCCAAAGAAGCTGAGAAGGTTTTAGGCGCTATAAAATCAAAGAAAATTTGGACTGATGCTTATGCTACTGCAGAAACTGCGGTGGAAGATTTAGCAGTGCTTTTGGAGTTTTATCAGGCTAATGAAGCCACTGAGGAAGAATTAAGCGAAAGCTACCAGCAAACTATTGTAGCTATTGAAGAACTGGAATTTAAAAATATGCTTTCGGCTGATGAAGATCAACTGAGTGCTGTTTTACAGATTACCGCTGGGGCTGGAGGCACAGAAAGTTGCGATTGGGCGGCTATGCTGATGCGGATGTATACCATGTGGGCCCAAAAAAATGGTTATAAAGTAAGCGAACAAGATTTTCAGGAAGGTGATGTTGCGGGTATAAAAACGGTTACTTTACAGTTTGACGGTGATTTTTCTTACGGATATTTAAAAGGTGAAAACGGGGTGCATCGTTTGGTGCGGATTTCTCCATTTGACTCAAACGCTAAAAGACATACTTCTTTTGCTTCGGTTTATGTTTACCCATTGGTAGATGATACTATCGAGATTGATGTTAACCCAGCCGATGTAGAGTTTGAAACCTTTAGAGCAGGTGGAGCAGGTGGACAAAATGTGAATAAAGTGGAAACCGCGGTAAGGTTACACCACAAGCCATCGGGCATTATTATCAAAAATCAGGAATCGCGTTCTCAACTTCAAAATAAAGAAAATGCCTTACGTTTATTGAAGTCTCAGCTTTACGAGATTGAGATGCGTAAAAAAATGGAGCTTTCTAATGAAATTGAAGGCAACAAAAAGAAAATTGAGTGGGGCTCGCAAATCAGAAACTATGTTTTGCATCCATATAAATTAGTGAAAGATTTAAGAACCGATTTTGAAACTTCAAATGCACAAGCTGTGCTTGATGGCGAGTTAGATGAGTTCTTAAAATCGTACTTGATGGAATATGGAGGTAACAACTAATATGAAAAAGAGAATCAGTCTTGTTTTAATATTGTTTTTATTTACCGGAATGGCAAACGCTCAAAAAGTAATGGACTTATATCCATCAAAAACCCCAAATTCGATAGAAGCAAAAGACTATTTGGAGGAAAGTGTGGTTGGTTCAGACGGGATGTTGAGAATAGGTAAAGTTTTTGAGCCTAAACTTATTGCATACTTTGCAGAAAAACCTAACGGAACTTCTGTAATTATTTGCCCTGGCGGTGGTTATAAAATTCTAGCTATCTCGCATGAAGGTTATGAAATTGCTGAGGAGTTTAATAAAAGAGGAATCACTGCTTTTGTTTTAAAATATAGATTGCCCTCTGATGAGATAATGGTTGATAAAACAATTGGTCCTTTACAGGATGCACAACAGGCCATTAAAACAGTGAGAGAAAATGCTGCAAAATGGAACCTCGATCCTAATAAAGTTGGAATTATGGGTTTTTCTGCCGGTGGACATTTAGCCTCTACACTTTCTACACATTTTTTGAAAGCAGTTATTGATAATGTAGATAGTATTTCACTTCGTCCCGATTTTTCAATATTAGGGTACCCAGTAGTTACCATGGGTGCTTTTACACATAAAGGATCAAAAGAAAATTTATTAGGTAAAAACCCAACAGAAGCTCAAGTAAAAGAATACTCAAACGAGTTGCAGGTTACGCAAAATACTCCACCAACATTTTTGTTTTTGGCTAATGATGATAAATCTGTTCCGTCAGAAAATAGCGCTAATTATATGCTAGCCTTAAAAAAACACGGAGTGCCTGTTGAAGCACACTTTTATAAAGCCGGCGGACATGGTTTTGGTTTGAACAATAAAACCACCAAAGAAAACTGGTTTTTAACTATGATGGATTGGATGCAGTCTATGAAATTAACTGACTAATCTTCAAAAACAGCTAACAACTTTATTAACTCTTTAGCCTTGTCATTAGCTCCTTCTTTTTCGTAGGAGCTAATAAGGTTTCTTAAAACTCTTTTTATAATTTCTGTGTTTGAGCAAGGCTCATAAAAAAAGCTTTCGGGTTTAATTTGTAGCTGACGTAAAAATTGGTCTATATCTCGTTTCCCGAAAATGTAGCCTTTGTTAAATACATTGATGTAAAATAGAATTCCTGGTTCTTTTTCTTTCTGTTCAAACTCATCAACATAAGCCAGTATAAAGTGTTGGGGTAAATTAACGCCATAAATAGGGATATCCAGTTTCTGCGCAATTACCGAATAAATAATGGCCAAAGAAATCTGATTTCCTTTTTTGCTTTCTAAAACCTGACTTAAATAAGAATTTTGAGGACTTTTGTGATTTTTAGTATTGCCAGAAAACCCGTATATATTATAAAATATATGGTTTAGTAGTTTTACTTTTTCAGCAGGACTAGACTCGTACATCATTTGCAACCAAACATCTCTTTTAATTGCATCAATTTGGTTAATTACCTTCTCTTCATCTAAATCAGGGTATTGGTACCTGTTGATAATTAAAAAGCCACGTAATAAATCAAAACCACCACTTTGGTGCCATAGCGCTAAATCCTCTCTAACATTTTGGTATTGTATTTTATGGACAACGTTTTCAATACGTTCTTGCAAAATGGCATCAAAAGAATTTTCCCAAGCACTTTCTAAATAGCTAATTACTTCATTACCGTAGGATAATAATTTACCTTCCACATGATCAAATATCTGTGGGTCTGGGTCATCTAATAGCTTTATTAAAGAATTGAGCTCATTTTTGTTCAACATAATTTTGGTTTTTTAATTGCCAAGCTTAAAAGTAGGTCTTATTGTTGCATTTGAATTAATTGCTTCGGCTAAATGTTACTAAATTGTTATTTTCGCAAGCTATGTTTAATACCACTTTAACTAAAAATTACATAAAGCACATTTTGAGTGCTAAAACCCGTCATGGTACACACTCGCCTTTTGTGTATAATTTAGTTGATAATGTAATTTACGATTTTAAAGATAAACCCGAATATCAAAAGATAGAAAAACTGAGGGAAAGTCTTTTAAATGATCCTCGTTCAATTACGGTGACAGATTTGGGTGCAGGTTCACATGTAAATAATCAACGTAATAAAAAAGTTAAAGCTATAGCAAAAAATGCTTTGAAGCCTAAGAAATTAGCCCAGCTGCTTTTTCGTTTGGCTAAAGAATTTGAGCCTAAAAACTTACTAGAGCTTGGGACTTGCTTAGGTGTTACTACTGCTTATTTTAGTGAGGCTTTACCAAACGCATCTATCACCTCTATGGAAGGTTGTCCGCAAACAGCTACCATTGCTCAAGAAAATTGGGAAAAGCTATCCATCAAAAATACGGAGGTTATAGTTGGTAATTTTGATGATACTTTACCAGCGATGATTGACCGTCAAGACCAGCTTGATTTTGTTTTTATAGATGGCAATCACCGTAAAAAAGCCACCCTTAACTATTTTAATTTGTGCTTACCCAAAGTGCATGAAGACTCGGTTCTTATTTTTGATGATATTTACTGGAGCAAGGGTATGGAAGAAGCTTGGAATCATATTAAAGCACATCCAGATGTTACGGTAACCATTGACTTATTTTGGATTGGTTTAGTTTTTTTTAGAAGCGGGCAAGCCAAGCAGGATTTTAAAATAAAGTTTTAAGAAACTAGATTTAAGGTTCCGGATTAGACTATATATCAATCTGTTCGCTCCATAAGTAATGGCAATCAAAAAAAAACCTGTCATTTTAAAAAACTTGGCATAACAATAGTATCTTCATTTATAAATCAGAATAATTATTCATGAAAACTTTACCTGTAACCGCCAAAAGATCTCTAGAACTCTTAGGCTTATTTCTATTGGGCTATATTACTATGGTAGCCAGCAATATTATAATGCCGTTACTTTTAGCATTCTTTTTAAGCATCTTACTTTTGCCCATACAACGTTTCTTAGTAAAAAAGAAATTCCCAGAATCGTTATCTATTTTAACACCCATTCTTTTTCTTTTAATTGTAGTAGCGGGATTAGTTTGGTTTTTTTCTGCTCAGATTCAGATTTTAGTTAATGATTTTCCGCAGATTAAAAAGAATATAAATATTCACCTTAACTCTTTAAGTAACTGGATTAGTGGTTTTACTAACTTCTCTACCACCCAACAAGTAGCGTTTATAAGCGAGCAGAGTAACAAAGTACTTAACAGTACCGGTGCTATTCTTGGGAGTGTTGTTGGTTCTGTTTCAGGGGCATTTATTTTCTTCGGATTACTGCCAATTTATATTTACCTGATTTTGGCTTACAAAAACTTATTGTTAAAGTTTTGTATCATGTGGTTTAGTGATGAAGATTTGCCTAATGTAAAAGCAAGTATTCAAGATATTGAAAGCATTATTCAAAGTTATTTAGTAGGCCTATTGATACAAATTGCTTACATCACAATTTTGTTAGGTGGTACGCTTTGGATTATCGGTATTAAACACGCTTTGCTAATTGGGGTGTTATTCGCAATACTGAATTTAATCCCTTATATAGGAGCGCTGTTTGGTAATATTTTGGGTGTTATGTTAACAGTGAGTTCTTCTCAAGAGCTTTGGCCAATATTCACAGTTTTAATTGTAATTGCAGTTGTTCAATTTTTAGATAACAATATTTTGATGCCACGTATTGTAGGTTCAAAAGTTCAGATTAACAGTTTGGTGGCTATTGTGGGGATTGTAATTGCTGGTAACCTAGCAGGTGTTGCTGGAATGTTTTTAGCATTACCTATTATTGCCGTATTAAAAATTGCCTTTGATAGGACTAAATATTTTGAAAAATGGGGGGTGCTTATTGGTACAGATGTTCCGGATGATAACCCTTTGAAAGATTAGTGAATTAAGTTAGCTTTTTAAGTACTTGGCTTTATAGTTTAGGTGCTTAAAAAGCTTCTCCTAAAGAAATATAAAAGCCACTAATTCTTTTTTCACCGATAGGCTTTTCTCCCAACGCATAGTCAAGTCTTAAAGCTAAACCTTTTTCTAAATCAAAGAAAAATCTTGCTCCAAGCCCGTAAGTAGGTTTAAAGTCAGTATTGTTAAAACTGTTTTGTCCGTATACTTTACCAGCTCCGCCAAAAGCAACTAAACCCAATCTTGGTGTTGGTCTAAAACGTAGCTCTGCTTGCGAGGTAATTAAATTTTCATCTCTAAATCTTCCGCTGTAGTAACTACGCATAAACTGATCATTACCTAATTGCCTTAAATTGTAAAACGGGACGGCTTTATCGGTTATTAAACCTTCGTAAGTGATGTTTAAAGCTAAGTTTAGTGTTTTAGTTAGGGTATAGAAATTACGAATGTCTGCCGTAATTAAACTTCCGTTATAATTTGGTGAGCCAAAAAAATTGGGCGCATAAGCATATTGTAACCTAGCATATAAACCTTTTGATGGGTACGGAACGTTATCTCTAGAATCGTAAAAAGAAGTAGCTTTAAAAAACATAAACTGACCGCCATCTCTGTCCACAAAATTTGGGTTGGTGCTGTAAATTCCCCCAATTTCCTTATCGGTAAACTTCTGATTTTCGTATTCAATCCCTCCGCCTAGGTAAAAATGCCTGTAAACTTCCCGCTCTAATTCACCATTAAGTTTAAATCGACGTAAGTTTATTTTGTCCTCGTCGGCCAATGCCGTTTGGTTTCCAATCCCATAAAAGTTAAAAGGTTGGTTTAAAAACTTGGCTTCGGCTATGTAATGATATTTATTGCCAGATGTCCAAACATCGGTTTTAAAACTAACTTGTACTCGCTTTTTAGTGCTAAAGCCAATTACACCATAAGCTTGTGAAGCTTTAATATTAGGATCGTTTTTATCAGTATAAAAAGAGTAAATGCCTGCAGCGCCCAATGTTAAGCCAGCTTCTTGCGAATAAGCAATCAAAGGGACCGGTAAAAAACTGTTATGGCGTGTAGTATCGTCTGAAAATATTTTATTGAAAATTTTCTTTTGTGCGCTTAGCTGTAATGACGTTAGAACAAGTATTAAAACGTAAAGTGTTTTTTTCATCGATAAGAATTGATCTTGATTATGAGTTTTAAAATTAGCCTTGGCATTAAGCCTTTAGCTTTCTGCTTACCACTTTCCAAAGCGTTTAGCTTAAAAACAGACGCAATATAAAGGTTTAATCGCCATCAAAAAACAAAGCTTTTCGTTCAATCAAGGTAAAAGCTTATTTTTGCAAAAAAAAGGAAATTAATATGAGTACTCAAAGAGGTCCAATTTCTCAGTTTATAGAGAAAAACTATTTGCACTTTAATGCAGCTGCATTAATGGATGCGGCAAAAGGATACGAAACCCATTTAGATGAGGGTGGTAAAATGATGATTACCCTAGCAGGTGCAATGAGTACCGCAGAGTTGGGGATTTCTTTGGCCGAAATGATAAGGCAAGATAAAGTCTCTATCATTTCTTGCACAGGTGCAAACTTAGAAGAGGATATTATGAATTTGGTTGCGCACTCACACTATAAACGCGTACCAAATTACCGTGATTTAAGTCCTCAGGATGAGTGGGATTTATTAGAAAACCACTATAACCGTGTTACAGACACTTGTATCCCAGAAGAAGAAGCTTTCAGAAGATTACAAAAGCATATCGAAAAAATATGGACGGACGCAGAAGCTGCTGGCGAACGCTACTTTCCACATGAGTATATGTACAAAATGCTTTTAAGTGGCGACTTAGAGCAATATTATGAAATTGATCCAAAAAATTCTTGGATGTTAGCTGCAGCAGAAAAAAACTTACCAATTGTAGTTCCAGGATGGGAAGACTCTACCATGGGTAATATTTTTACCTCTAATGTTATTAAAGGGAAATTAAAAGCTTCAACCATGAAAAGTGGTATCGAGTATATGGCTTGGTTGGCAGATTGGTATCCAAAAAATTCTGGAGGTAAAGGAGTAGGGTTTTTCCAGATTGGCGGTGGTATCGCCGGTGATTTTCCAATTTGTGTAGTACCAATGCTTTATCAGGATATGGAAATGGAAAACATTCCTTTCTGGAGTTATTTCTGTCAGATTTCTGATTCTACCACTTCTTACGGTTCTTACTCAGGTGCAGTACCTAATGAAAAAATTACGTGGGGAAAATTGGATATAAACACGCCAAAGTTCATTGTGGAGTCTGATGCTACTATTGTTGTTCCATTAATGTTCGCTTGGATTTTAAAACAATAATTTTTTCAAGAGCTGAATGCACAAGGCTTAAAGCTAAAAGCAATACAATGTTTTATAAAAAATGGAATTTATCGAATGATAAATTCCATTTTTTGTTTCCACACAGGCTTTCAGCCTTGAGCTTTTCGCCTTCAGCTTTTTCTTAAACCTTATAAGCCTGTCTTGCCAAAAGTTTCCATTCGCCATTTGCCTGCTTAGTAAAAACTAGCATGACTCCCAAATAAACTTCTCCTGGGTTTCCGCTGTCATTTGTTTTTGCAAATAAATTATGTCTAACAATTGCGGTATTGCCATCAAAATGAATAGTTTGTTTAGAAACGTTAATAGTTACAAAGTCAGATTGATTAGTTAGTAAACTATGGATAAATTCTTTTTGGTTTTGGATTTTACCGCTAGAGTGCCCGTAACTCAAACTATCATTAGTTATATAGGCTAAATCGGCCTGACGCCCACTAATTAAAGCATCAATTAAATAAGTTACGGCATTTTCTACATCTGCTTTTTTATTTTGAGCTTTTGAACTTAGGCTAACCACCGAAATTAAAAGCAAGAAAAGTATAGTTTTTTTCATTTCTATTATTGTTTTAGTTGCTACTAAAATAACTGTTTTTGATTTAATGTAAAGATTAAAAATAGCTTAATCAGATGTTCCTATTTTTTTACCTTTGGCAATTATTTGAAGTTTATGAAAGTATCTGTATTAGCACAATCATTAGTAGGGTCCGAGATTATTAAAATTGCTGGCGAAGTTAACGAGATGAAAGCAAAAGGAGTAGCAATTGCTAACCTTACTATCGGTGATTTTGATCCAAATTTGTTTCCTATTCCAAAGGATTTGGAAGATAATATTGTGAAAGCTTATGCAGCGCATCATACTAATTACCCGCCAGCAGATGGTGTTTTATCTTTACGGGAAAGCGTTTCAACGTTTTTAGATAAAAGATTAGGTTTAGCGTATGATGCTAAAAGCGAGATTTTAATTTCGGGTGGCTCTCGTCCTTTAATTTATGCTACGTATTTAGCATTGATTGATGCTGGCGATACCGTGATTTATCCTGCACCATCTTGGAATAACAACCACTATGTGCATCTTTTGGGTGCAAAAGGAATTGCAGTGCCAACAAATCCAGAGAATAATTTTATGCCTACCGGGGCAGATTTAAAACCATATTTAAAAGGAGCAACTTTGTTAGCGGTATGCTCTCCGCTTAACCCAACCGGTACTATGTTTTCTGCAAAGGATTTAAAAGAAATAAGCGAGTTAGTATTAGAAGAAAACCAATCCAGAGGGTCAAATGAAAAACCTTTGTATATCCTTTACGATCAAATTTATTCGCAATTAACTTTTGGTAACCACAAACATATTGATCCCGTAACTTTAGTTCCTGCTTTAAGGGATTATACCATATTTATTGATGGAAGCTCCAAATGTTTCGCTGCAACTGGCGTACGAGTAGGTTGGGGCTTTGGTCCGGCAGCAATTATTAGCAAAATGAAAGCTATTGTTGGGCATATGGGAGCTTGGTCGCCAAAAGCTGAACAAGTTGCAATGGGTGATTTTATTGATGATGAAAAAGCGGTGGATGCTTTTTTAGATGCTTTTAAAAGTAAAGTTAAAACAAGTTTAGATAGCCTTTACTCTGGTTTAGTCCAACTAAAACAAGAAGGTTTAGCTATTGATGCTATTGAGCCAATGGGCGCAATTTACTTGACTATAAAAATAGATTATGTTGGGAAAACAACCCCTGCAGGAGAGGTTTTAGATACACCAACTAAGCTAAATTTTTATTTGATTAAGGAGGCAAATATTGCTTTGGTGCCTTTTTCAGCTTTCGGTACAGAAGAAATGTGCTGGTTTAGGGCGTCAGTTGGTGCGTGTTCTGCGGAGGAAATAGAAAGTAAAATTCCAGCTTTAAAACAAGCTTTGTTGAATTTGAAATAAATATATTTAAGCATTATTTGCGGGCCAAATTTGTTAACTCTTCAAGATCTGCTAGATAAATGCTATGATTTTTATCAATCAATCTTTTAGCCTTTGCTAAGTCTTGCAGTGCCACAGTTTTATCGCCAACTTTAATTTTTGTTTTGGCTAATAATAAAGAGGTTTCAATTTTGCCGGCAATGTAATTTTGATTTACTGCTAAGGTGTTTGCTTGAATAAAAAACCATTTTGCTTGAGTGAGCTGTCCCGCTTTTAGATAAATTTTTCCTAAAAAAAGGTAGCAATTGAGCTCATTGTGTTTACCCTTAACTCTGTTACTCATGGGCAGTGCTCTTGCAATAATTAAATTTTCTGCCTTTGCAGTTAAGCCTTGTGTTAAAGCTATTCTAGCTTCTGTAAAGATGAGTTCATATTTTTGTTTGTAATTATAAAATTTAGATAAACTATCTTTTGCTGTTTTTACAAAATGCATAGCTTTTAATGGCTGATTGTTTAGATAACTGATTTTAATAAGATTTAGGCAGATTTTCGCTTTTTGTAAGCTGTCAGTTGTGGTTTTAAAAACAGCTATTAAAATTTGCTCAGCTTGGCTTAGTTTACCATCGTAAAATTTGCTTAGAGCTAATATTTCTAAAAAGTTGCTGTTTTTACTAAACCCATTTTGTTGAGGTAAAACCTTCACTAAAGAGAAGTGATTATTTAAGGAACTAAAATAAATATTTTCCGAAAGTTTGTCTAAAGAGCTATTTGCTAATAGTTTAGCATCAGTTTTCTTTAAACTATCGCTGATTAAAACTGGGTTTTTATCGAAACTAACTTTCCTGTTTATTGGGGGTGTTTTAGCGAAAGCATTTTTATGAGTATTGATAATCAGTAAAAAAAGAAAGCCTATTTGTATAATCTTGCTTATCCGAAATTTATTCAGTCTATTATTCTTGTTATACATTGGATTTCATAAACATTAATTGTTTGCGGTTAAATTCTTGTATATTTTAGTCGTAAAGCAATATCGACAAATTATTTGTCAGGTTTTGTTTTTTAAAAACAAGTTTTTGTTGATTAAATTTAAATCTAGTAAAATGACTTATAGTAATATTTTAGTTGAAACTGATCATCATATTTTACAAATCGTTATCAACCGTCCCGAAAAGTTGAACGCTTTAAACAAGCAAACGCTAAAAGAACTTAATAGCGTATTGGTTGACGCTTTAAATAATCCCGCAATTGGTGGTATTTTAATTACCGGTTCTGGAGAAAAAGCCTTTGTAGCCGGTGCAGATATTTCCGAATTTTCTAATTACAGCCCAGAGCAAGGCGAAGCTTTGGCAAAAGAAGGGCATTCAAAAGTTTTTGATTTAATAGCTAATGCTCAAAAACCAATTATTGCCGCTATTAATGGTTTTGCACTTGGGGGTGGATTAGAGCTTGCTTTAGCATGCCATATCAGATATGCTAGTGAAAATGCGAAATTAGGTTTGCCAGAGGTAACATTGGGTTTAATTCCTGGGTATGGCGGTACTCAGCGTTTAGCGCAAATAGTAGGTAAAGGGGTTGCATTAGAAATTATTTTAAGTGCCAACATGATTGATGCTTCCGAAGCTTTCAGAATTGGATTAGTAAATAAGGTGTTTCCTCAAAATCAACTTTTAGAGGAAGCTAAAAAGCTTTTAAATACAATCTTATCCCGTTCACCAAAAGCCATCTCTGCGGCTATTTTGGCAGTGAATGCTTCGACAGGTGCTACAAAAGAAGGATTTGATAAAGAGATTGAAGAGTTTGGGAAGTGTTTTGGTAACGTTGATTTTAAAGAAGGGGTAAGTGCATTTTTAGAAAAGCGAAAACCATTATTTAGATAATTATTATCTTATTTAATAAATAATCATTATTGGTGGTTAAATGTGTAGAAACTTTTTCCCAGTTAATAATAAATATTTATATTCGCTTTAACCAGTTTTAAACTAATTGGTAAAATACTAATTCATGAAAAAAATACTTATAGTTGACGACGAAGTAAACATTGGTTTGTTGCTTTCAAAATTTCTCGGTCGAAATGGCTTTGAAGTGGAAACGGCAACTTCGGGAGTTTCTGCTTTTGAAATTTTAGAAAAACAGGAATTTAACCTTGTACTTTGCGATTTTAGGCTAGAAGATACAGACGGAAGAGAGATATTAAAGCAAATAAAAATTAAGTATCCGCGTACGGGTGTAATTATTATAACGGGTTATTCTGATATTAAATTAGCAGTTGAGCTGATTAAAATGGGAGCTTATGATTATATCACAAAGCCTCTATATCCCGATGAGATTTTAAATACTATTAAAAAGGCTATTGAAACGCAACAGGCCCTAAACGAGGAAATGGATAAACCTAAATCCCCGACAGAGTCAAGCAAAAACAGAGAAGTTAGTAGTCAAGATTTTAAGCAGGAAGAATATGTTGTTGGGCAAAGTACACCAGCAAAAGAATTAATTCGCCAAATAGATTTAGTTGCGCCAACAACGTATAGCGTGATATTAATTGGTGAAAGTGGTACCGGAAAAGAGTCAGTAGCAAAAAGCATTCACTTAAAAAGTCCAAGAAAAGACAAGCCATTTGTAGCTATGGATTGCGGTTCTTTAACAAAAGAGTTGGCAGGTTCAGAGTTTTTTGGACACGAAAAAGGATCGTTCACCGGAGCTTTATATACTAAAATTGGTCATTTTGAAATGGCTAACGGGGGGACTTTGTTTTTAGATGAAGTTGGTAATTTATCTTACGAAATTCAGGCAGCTTTATTAAGGACTGTTCAAGAGCGTAAGGTTAAAAGAATTGGCTCAACTAAAGAAATAGATTTAGATGTACGGATTATTGTTGCGACTAATGAAAACTTAATCGACGCTATATCAAAAGGAAAGTTTAGAGAAGATTTGTACCATCGTTTTAACGAATTCGGTATTTATATGCCTCCTTTAAGAGAAAGAGGCAAGGATATTATGATTTTTGCCGAATATTTTCTGTTTTCAGCAAATAAAGAACTAAACAAAGATGTAAAAGGCTTTTCTGCAGAAGTTGAAGATAGTTTTTTAACTTACCCTTGGCCTGGAAACGTAAGGGAATTAAAAAATGTTTTAAGACGAGCAGTGTTGTTAACCGAAGGAGACTTTATTCAAACAAAAGCGTTGCCCTTAGAAATCTCTACATTTTCAAAAGTATCAGCTTTTGAAAATGCCGTAGAAAGCGTAAGTAATAATACCCCTAAAGAAAGAAGGCCTGATTTAAAAAACGCAGCTTTAGAGGCTGAGTATGATACAATTCTTAAAGTTTTGAAAGAAGTAAACTTTAACAAAACAAAAGCAGCTAAAATTCTAAATATTGACAGAAAAACGTTGTACAATAAAATGAAGGCAATAAACATGGAGTAATTTTACCAAAACGTGGCTATCAACAAAATTTCACTAAAAAAAGAAGAAACTGGTATTAATATCCCAATGGGGTACTTTTGGGCTATTTTTTTAATTTGTATTGCCCCTACAGTTCTTTCTATGTTAGGTGTAGAAATTAACTACAACGGCTATAGGGTTATCAATTTTTCTAAAGTAATTGAAGGTGTTTCTACAGAACTCATCTTAGGTAAAACCTTCTCTACTATATGGATTGTTTTTAGCATTGCCGTTGGGATATTTACTTGCATTTTAACCGTTATAGATTTTCGCGTTAAAAATGATATTGCAGCACCAATTATAGGAATTGCACTATTGGTAACCTCAATGTTTGATTTAATTCATTTGTTGGTGGTTTTCGGTGTTTTAAAAACAAACCTCAGTTTAGATGAAGCCATTTATATGAGCTGGTTTCTGGGGAGGCTTCTACAAATTGTATTGCTTATTATTGGTACAATTATCATCTTAAAAATAAAGAATACAGAAAACGCAAAAGGCAAGGCAAAAACTACATTAATCCGTTCAATTGCGAGTATTTTTAGTTTAATAACCATTGTTGCTATTGTTTATCTTTTTACTTTAGAAACAATTGAACCCGTTTTTATACAGCGGGAAGCCTTTTTTACCCACCCGCTAGAGTTAATTAGCATTGTACTTTATCTAATTTGGGGAGCGCTCTTAATGCCAAGAGTGTTAAAAAAGTACAATGGTATCTTTTTCCAAATGCTTATTTTAAGCATGATACCAGCCATTTTTGCTAATGTGCATATGGCTATTTTCTTCAAAAACTTTGATATTGAATATAATTTTGCGCAGTTTTTAAGTTTCTTTACCTATGTAGTGCCTCTGCTGGGTATTAGTTTAACCTACTCCAGAAATATTTCCAAACAGCACCAAATGAACTTGATTTTAGATGATGAAATTAAAGCTAAGGAAAAGATACAACAGGATTTAGAGCGCAGACAAAACTTACTGCAAAATGCCGAAAAACTTGCCAATATGGGCAGTTGGGAGCTGGACGTAGCTACTCGGGAAATTAATTTTTCTGATGCTTTATATAAAATATTTGGCTATATGCCTAACTCTATTTCTCCAGATTTAGATCTTATGCTTAACATGATTATACCGGTTTATCGTACCGAGTATAAGAAAATGTTAGAAAATGCTATAGAAACGCAATCGTCTTTTAATACAGAGTATGAGGTGCTTTGGGTAAACGGACAAAGACGTTATATTTTAGCACAATGTAGATACATCCAATCAGATAATAAAGTTATTGGTACCTGTTTAGATATCACCGAGCTTAAAGAAACTACCCAAAAATTATCACAAAATGAAGCTTTGCTAAAAGAAGCAGAGTCTATTGCACATAACGGTAGTTTCGAGTGGTTTGCAGGCATCGAACACTTTTTCTGGTCCGAAGAACTTTTCAGAATCCACGGTTACCAACCAAACTCTGTGGAAATAACACTTAGTTTTTATACTAGCTTAATTCATAAAGATGATTTAGAAAAGTGTAAAAATTATGTAGAAAGCATATTTGCTAATAAAACAAATTTTGCTTTTGAATACCGGATCATAAGACCAGATAAAACAATAAGATACGTTTATCTTACTGCAAAACTAGTGTTAGACGAAGAGGAGAATATCATAAAAATTATAGGAAACTTACAAGATATTACCGAGCTAAAAAATGCAGCAATACTTCTGGAAAAAACGGAAAGTATATATAAAACTATTGCTAGTAACGTACCAGATTCAATAGTTCTGATGTTTGATAAAAAACTTGAACTTATTCTTTTTGATGGACCTATAATTCAAAACTTCAAGTTTGAAACCGAGTTAAAATCTGGAATACATTTAGAAGAGATTTTTTCTAAAGAAGAGTACGATTATAATAAAGATATTCTTGAAAGAGCATTTAAAGGGGAAGATATACAAGCAGAGCAAGAGTTTGATGATAAAACTTTTATGATAGATTATAAGCCAGTGAAAAATATTTCTGGCGATGTATTTAACGTAATGGTTGTAATGCATGACATTACCGAGATCAAAAATGTTCAGCGTAGTTTGGAGGTAAAGGTAGAGGAGCTAAACAATTCAAACCAAGATTTAGAACAATTTGCTTATGTAGCTTCGCATGATTTGCAAGAGCCACTACGTAAAATAAGAGCTTTCGGTGATAGGCTACAAAACAAGTTTAGTAATGATATTAATGAAGAAGGCCTAGATTATATTAAAAGAATGCAAAGCGCATCAGAGCGTATGCAAACGCTAATTGATGATTTGCTAACTTATTCAAGAGTTACCCGTACAGACGAAGGTTTTGTTGATGTTGATTTACATGATGAGCTTCAAAAAATTATTGAAGATCTTGAATATACAATCGAAAAGAAAGGTGCTACAGTTGATTTGATGGTTAATCATCATATTACTGCTATTCCTGGTCAAATAAGACAACTTTTCCAAAACTTATTAAGTAATGCAATCAAATTCACTAAGGATGGTGTTAGCCCTTTAGTTGAAATAAAAAGTGAAATTTTAAGAGGTAGCTTATTAGATATACCAGAGTTAGAACAAAATAAAGATTATTGTCGTATAAGCATTACTGATAATGGAATAGGGTTTGACCAGCAGTATTCCGACAAAATTTTTGAACTATTTCAAAGGCTACATACTCGTAACGAGTACCAAGGAACTGGTATTGGATTAGCAGTTTGTAAAAAAATTGTTGATAAGCATAACGGAATAATTAACGTATCTAGTAAACAGGGTCACGGGACTAAATTTGTAATAATATTACCAACCCAGCATTTGTAAATTATGGAGAAATTTTTTTGGATAGCGGATGACGATCCTGATGATAGAATGATTATTAAGGATGCGTTTGAAGAAAATAAATTTGTGAAATCGCTGGCTTTTTTTGAAGATGGGGAGAAGATATTGATCGAGTTTGAGAAAGAAGCAGAAACTTTAGATTTCAAATATCCGTCATTGTTGATATTAGATTTAAATATGCCGAAAGTAAATGGCATAGAACTTTTGACACAGTTAAAAAGCAATAAGAAAACTAAAAATATTCCGGTTGTTATTTTATCTACTTCAAAAAACACCCACGATAAAGAAAAAGTTTTAAAACTAGGTGCAGATGAGTTTATAACCAAACCATTTAGTTTTGATATGATGATAGAAATTACTCGTAACTTAATAGAGAAATATGGCTGAAATGAAACCAGTTAGAGTTTTGTTAGTGGACGATGATGAAGATGATTACATCTTGACCAAGGATATTTTTAACGAAATTCCACAACGCGAAAATTATAAGTTAAGCTGGATTAATAATTACGAAGAGGCTATTAATGCAATGCTTAAAAGCCACTATGATATTTACCTAGTTGATTATCGTTTAGGTAAGCACACAGGGATTGATTTATTACATGAGGCAATTAAGTCTAATGTTGATGAGCCAGTAATTATTTTAACAGGCAAAGGAGACTCAAAAGTAGATGAAGAAGCACTTGAAATAGGTGCAGCAGATTATTTGGTTAAAGATCAGATTAATCCTTACACTATTGAGCGTTCTTTAAGGTATGCACTTAAACATAAGCATACATTAAAGGCATTAAGAGAAAGTGAGAAAAAATTCAGGATTATTTTTGAACGTTCTAAAGAACCCTTTTTAATTATGGATTCATTAGGCGGAATAAGAGATATGAACCCTGCTGGGCTGAAATTTTTGAACTATAGTAAGGATGAGATTCTAAATTTAAACGGGACACAGTTATTTCATAATAAAGAAGAGAGTGTTGAGTTTGCAGATTTGATTGATAGAAATGGAGCAATTAATGATTTTCAAACAGACTTGGTTAGCAAAAATCATGAGATAAAAAAAGCATCTATTTCTGCGTTTTTGCAAATAGATCAACATGCAACAGAAGAACTGTATTACTGTATTGTTCATGATATATCGGGTCGTATGGAGTCAGAAAAGGCTTCCGTAAACGCTGAAAAAATTGCAATAACAGAAAGAATCGCAAAAAGCTTAGCAAATGAAATTACCAATCCGTTATCCAATATTAACCTTTCTTTGGATCAGTTAGATATTGAGTTAAATAGCGATAATGAATCTGTTAAACTATATTTAGATATCCTAAAAAATAACTTTGAACGTATAAACCTTTTAATTACTGACTTTGTAAATTCAACCCAAGCAGTAGAACTTAATATCCAACCACGGGCTTTAGGTGTTATACTCGATGAAAGTTTAGACTTATTATCAACTGAACTTGCTCAACATAACGTTAAAACTGAAAAGAATTATTTGGAATCAGACATTTTCGTTAATGTAGATTATGAGCGTATGGTGAATACATTCTACCATCTACTTTCAAACTCCATTGATGCACATTCATTAAATATAACCATCAACGTACGTAAAGAAAATCAGTTCGCAGTGATTGAGGTTAAAGATGATGGTAACGGAATATCAGAAGCAGACAGAAAACATATATTTGAACCGTTTTTTACAACCAAACCTAAGGGGCTTGGTTTGGGTTTAACTAATGCTCAAAAATTGATTTTGAACCATAGCGGTAAGTTGGACTTTCATAGTGATGATACTGGGAAATCTGTATTTACAGTTTACCTTCCAACTAGTGATCAAGCATCGTCTTGGGAGGGGTAAAACGTAAATCAAATTTAATTTTAAAGAATTCATATTTTCGTTAAAAAAAAATATCTTTGTTAAATAACTCAAATAGCATGAAAAAAATATTAAACTCTTTACTTATAACAGTTTTAGCATCGGCTACAGCTTTTGCGCAGACCACAGAACCAGCTACAGGTAAAACTTTTGGAAACAGAACACAATACAAAACCTTTTCTGTTGGTGTTAACGCAGGTGTTTTAAGCCCTATAGTTATTATAGGTGGCTCAAATGACTTCACAAACTGGGGTGCTGATTTTGGTTACGGCGTTTACTTAAAAAAGCAGTTTTCACATGTTTTTGGCTTACAAGGTAATTTAGTTTTTGGCGATTTATCTGGTACTAATACAGATGCACCAGGTGGTATAGTAGATGGCTACAAGTCATTTAAAACAGAAATTGCATACGCTGCAGATTTTAGAGGGGTACTTAACCTTGGTTCAATAAATTTTTTACAAAGAAAAAACGTAATTAATTTTAATGCTTCCGCAGGTTTAGGGATAATGGCTTTTGCGCCAAGTTATGTAAATGCAACAAATACCACTATTGATTGGAAAGGTCAGGCTAACGGCGGAAAAAATGAATATATTAAAGGAACTTATGTGCCGGTAGGTGCTGGTGTTAAATTTAAAGTATCTGATTGCGTAGCTTTTAATTTAGATTACACTATGAATTTCTTTGATGGAGATAACATAGACGCTAGATATGTAAAAACTTCAGATAAATTTTCATACACCTCTGTAGGTTTAGAGCTTGCCTTAGGGTCTAAGTCTAAAGCTAACTTAGTTTGGGTAAATCCAGTTGCTACAGCGTATGATGAATTAAAAGATAATACATTAAGAGGAGAGGTCTTGGAATTAAAGTCAAGAACCAAAACTGTTGAAGATACAATTGTAGATTTAAAGAAAGATAGCGATGGAGACGGCGTAGCAGATCACTTAGATAAATGCGCTAATACACCAACAACAGTTAAAGTTGACGGAGCTGGTTGTCCTTTAAATGTTCCGAAAAAATAAAAAGTAATCTAAGAATAAAAAGCTCCGAAAATTTTTCGGAGCTTTTTTTGTTTATAATAATTTCTAATGTCACTAAAATTAATATATGTCCGTTTTTACTGATAAGCAAAGAAATAATATTGTGTTGGTGGTTATTATTTTGCTGGCAAGTGTTATTATATATAGTTTGAGGGAATTGTTTAATGCATTCTTAGGGTCTATTATTCTATACACTATTTTTAAACCTTTATTTTTTTATGTACAAACTAAAATAGGGAAAGTGTCAGCTGCTATAGCGGTTATAATTAGTTCAGCTATTATTATTGTAATTCCTTTTTTCACGTTAAGCTATATGGTTGTAAATAGGCTTGCGAAACTTCAAGATGATGATTTTCAATTAAAAGCTCTGATTTCTAAAGTAGATGATTTTGTAGGTACTAAGTTTAATCAGCCAAACCTTATTGAGAAGTATATTGATAAACTCACCCAATTTGTTCAAGATCTTTTTCCGTCATTACTTAGCGGAGCACTAGGTATTTTTTTAACAGTAACGATAATGTATTTTATACTTTACTTTATGCTGGTGCAATCAAAAAAGTTTGAAGAAAACATGGTGAAATATGCGCCACTTAAAAAAGAACACGCTCTTCAGTTTGCAGAAGAATTACGCCATACCACTTTTTCAAATGTATTAGGACAAGGCATAATAGCCTTAGTGCAAGGTCTATTAGTGGTGTTTTGCTTCTTTATTGCTGGCATTAATGATGCGGTTTTTTGGGGTATAATAGCATTTTTCTTGTCATTTATGCCTGTAATTGGTGCGCCTTTAATTACTGGACCGGCAGCTTTAGTTTTGTTTTTAAATGGACATAACTGGCAAGGTATGTTTGTGGCGTTATTTACGCTCATTGTTATCATTAATATTGATAACGTAATTAGGTTTATGATAAACAAAAAATTAGCAGATACTCATCCAATTATAACTGTAATTGGAGTAATTATAGGTTTGCCACTTTTTGGTTTTGTAGGTTTAGTCTTTGGGCCGTTATTGTTGCTGTGGTTTATCCATTTAATAAAAATTTACGAGAGCAATAAAGCTGTAGTGCCACAAACAGAAACAGTAATTTAATATTATGTTTAATAATTTTTAATTGGCAAGGTATTTTCTTATATTAATTTAGTTTAGGTATAACAATAATTTTAAAATTATGAATGACAACTCAAAAACCATTATCGCCTTATTAGCGGGTGTTGCTGCGGGCGCAGCCCTAGGTTTACTTTTTGCTCCAGAAAAAGGTGCAGAAACGCGTGATAAATTATCAGAATCTCTTAAAAATTTGGGAGAAAGCATTAAAGAAACTGCAGCAGAAGAAATTGATAACCTTACAGAGTTCAAAGAAAAAGTGGTTAGCAAAATCAAAGATAAAATCAAAACTGCCGAGGATGAATATGTTGATGAACCTACTCACGTTTAACGAAAAACCTTTATGGAAAAAAACGATAATTTAAGCAACGATGAGTTGTTTACTAGGGCAAAAGATTATATTAATAACCAAATAGAACTTAAAAAGCTAACAGCAGTTCAAGGCGCTGTAAAAGCTATTGGGGGAGTAGTTAGTTGTTTAATCTTGGTTGTTGTCGGTATTTTTTTTCTGGTATTTTTGAGTATTAGTGCAGGTTTATATTTAGGAGAAGTGCTCTCTAGCATGTATTTAGGGTTTTTAACAGTAGCCTTGTTTTACCTTGTGATTGCTATTATTTTGGCTCTAATAAGTAAAAGTTACATACAGAATCCAATAGTTAATATGCTGATACGTAAAATTTTTAGAAAGGGAGAGTAATGGAAACACAAATCACAAATATTGCAGAACTCAAAGCTCGCATAGCTTTCTTAAAAGTTAAAAAGGTAGAGGATGAAATTTATTTTGAACAAAAAATTGAATCAATAAAAAGTAAATTTAAACACCCGTTTATATTTATTAAGGATGCAATTTCATCATTTGCTTTTGGAACTAAAATGGATGTTAATGGCAGGGCAGACTGGGCAACTAATTTAGGAAGAATATTTTTTCCTTTATTCTTAAACAAAACCTTGTTAAGGAATAAAGGCGCAATTATAAAAACATTAGTATCCTTGTTTTCTCAAAAGGCTATTAATTCATCAGTATTTAATAGGGATGTGCTTGCTAGCTGGATTGATAACGTTACAAGTTTTGTAAAATCGAAAACGAAAAAAGAAAAAAGATACGGGGCAGATGATTATGGAATCCCTCCAGAAAGCGAAACCGCGTAAATTAAAAAAAGCCGATTTTTATTAAAAATCGGCTTTTTTTATAGTTAAAAATTAGTTTTTTATTCCTCTACCACAACACCCATAGCACAAAACTTGTCAATTCTTTCTGTAATTAACGTATCTATTGGTTTTGATTTTAAAATTTTTAAGTCACTAACTAGTTTTTCTTTGATGGTCTGACTCATTTGCTCTGGATTTTGGTGAGCACCACCCATAGGCTCTGGTATAATTCCGTCAATTAACTTGTTGGCTAGCATATTATCCGAAGTTAACTTTAAGCACTCGGCAGCTTTTTCTTTAAAGTCCCAGCTTCTCCATAAAATAGAAGAACAGGATTCAGGAGAGATTACAGAGTACCAAGTATGCGCTAACATGTAAACTCTGTCGCCAATACCAATACCTAAAGCTCCACCACTTGCACCTTCACCCACTATAATACATATAATTGGAACTTTTAAAACAGACATTTCTAAAAGATTTCGAGCAATAGCTTCGCCTTGTCCTCTTTCTTCTGCCTCTAAGCCAGGGTATGCTCCAGGTGTATCAATAAAAGTTACAACAGGTTTGTTGAATTTTTCTGCAAGCTTCATTAAACGTAAAGCTTTTCTATACCCTTCAGGGTTAGCCATTCCGAAGTTTCTGTACTGTCTAAGTTTTGTGTTTAAACCTTTTTGGTGACCAATAAACATTACGGTTTCCCCGTTTAAAGATCCAAATCCACCAACAATAGCCTTGTCGTCTTTAACAGTTCTATCACCATGCATTTCAATAAAGTCATCACAAATGCTTTCTATGTATTGCAGGGTGTAAGGTCTTTCAGGATGTCTTGATATTTGTACTTGTTGCCAACCAGTCAGGTTTGAGTAAACTTCAGTCTTTGTTTTCTCTATTTTTTCATCAAGCTCTTTCAATGTCGCTGACATATCAACCTTAGTTTTTTCTGCAACTTGTTTAACCTTTTCTACCTGGCCCAAAAGGTCAGCGATAGGCTTTTCAAAATCGAAAGAAGTTTTCATAATCTGTGTTTTTTTGAGGGGTCTAAGTTATCGTTTACTTATCAAAAAAGGAAATGCGCATTTTTAAGCTTATGTATTTAAAAACGAGCTATATGTATGGTGTTGAAAAAATGCGAAAAAATATATTTTAATATAAGTGTTTTTTTGAACTGTATTTCTTCTTAATTATAGTTAACTTTAAATAGACAAGAGTGGTTGTTCAAGTGCCTTTGCTTATTTAATATTGACGAAAATGGTTAAAACAACTTTTATTATTGATGATGATGAAACCTATGTTTATGCGATAAAAAGGTTGATCAGTATGAGAAACCTATCAGAAAAAGTAGTTGTTTTTAACGATGGAAAACAAGCGTTAGATTACTTTACCGATACTTCTAACGAGAATATAGAAATGCCCGATGTGATTTTGCTTGATGTTAGAATGCCGGTTATGGGTGGGTGGGCTTTTTTAGAAGCCTTTTCTAAACTTGATTTTACTGGAAAGAATAAGTTTAGTATTTATATGGTGAGTTCGTCAATTGATCCACGAGACTTAGATAAAGCAAGTCAATTCCCAATAGTTGAAAAATATTTATTTAAGCCAATTAACTCAGAGGACTTGCAACTTATCTTTTCATAAGATTAAGGCGATATTTCTTCTTGCTTTCTGCGGAAGCTTCAAATAATGAAGCTTCCCTCAAAATCTATCTTCTACATCTTAAATTAAAGCCTAAATTTCTTACTTTTGCCACCTAGTAAAATCATGAAGCTTGAAAAGGTCTCATAACCCAATACAAATATATTATAATGAAAATTTCATATAACTGGTTAAAGCAATTTATTGATACTGATAAAAGTCCAGAAGAAACTTCTACCATTTTAACTGCAATTGGTTTAGAGGTAGAGTCTTTAGATAAAGTGCAGGCGGTTCCCGGCGGACTAGAAGGTTTAGTAATAGGTTATGTGAAAGAATGTGTACAACATCCAAATGCGGATAGATTACGCATTACTAAAATTGATGTAGGGACAGGAGAAGAACTGCAGGTTGTTTGTGGAGCACCCAATATTGCCACAGGACAAAAAGTAGTTGTAGCAACAGTAGGATGTGCTGTTTATCCAAGTACCGGTGAACCATTTAAAATAAAAAAATCTAAAATTAGAGGCGAAGAGTCTGAAGGGATGGTTTGTGCCGAAGATGAAATTGGCTTAGGTGAAGGTCATGACGGCATAATGGTTTTGCCAGAAGATGCAACAGTAGGTGTTTTAGCTAAAAACTACTTTAATTTAAACGATGATTTTGTTTTTGAAATTGGTTTAACCCCAAATAGAGCAGACGCTGCGTCGCATTTAGGCGTTGCAAGGGATATTGCGGCTTATTTGCAAATAGGAGTAGAGCAAAATAATTTAGAGGCGTTTAAGCTTGGCACTAAGGGCTTTACAGTTGATGTCGAAGTTTTGGATGAGGAAGCAGCTCCACGATATTCTGGTTTAACTATTTCTGGAGTAACCGTAAAGGAGTCGCCAAGTTGGTTGAAAGAAAAATTAGCAGTAATTGGCTTACGTCCGATAAATAATATTGTGGATGCTACCAATTATATTTTGCATGATTTAGGACAACCTTTACATGCTTTTGATGCTGACCAAATTATTGGTGGAAAAATTGTTGTTAAAAAATGTGAAGCAGGAACTAAGTTTACAACCTTAGACGAAGTTGAACGTACGCTTAACGCTGATGATTTAATGATTTGCGATACTGAAAAACCACTTTGCATTGCTGGTGTTTTCGGAGGATTAAATTCGGGAGTTACCGAACATACAAAAAATATATTCTTAGAAAGTGCTTACTTTAATGCAGTTTCTGTTAGAAAAACGGCTAAAAGATTTGCTTTAAAGACAGACTCTTCATTTAGGTTTGAACGAGGTACTGATCCAGAGATGACTGTTGTTGCTTTAAAGAAAGCTGCATTATTGATTCAAGAAATTGCCGGTGGCGAAATCACTTCTGATATTTTTGATAAGTACCCAAACCCAGTTGCCCCTTTTGAAGTGGAGTTAAGTTTTGAGCAGGTTGATAAACTAATAGGTAAAGCATTAGGTAATGATAAAATAACAGATATTATTAAGGCTTTAGGTATTGAAGTGGTTAATGAGAACGCTACGCACCTTTCATTGAAAGTTCCAACATATAAAGTAGATGTTACCCGCTCTGTAGATGTGATTGAAGAGGTGTTACGTATTTACGGTTACGATAATATCGAAATCCCGAAAAAGATAAATGCTTCTTTAAATGTTTCGCCAAAGCCAGATAAAGAAGTTATCCAAAATACTATTGCAGACATGCTTTCTGCAAATGGTTTTTATGAGATTCTAGCAAATTCATTAACCAAATCTGCATATTCGGATAATTTAGACCAAGCGGTTAAGATTTTAAACCCATTGAGCTCTGACTTGGATGTAATGCGCCAATCTATGCTTTATTCAGGCTTAGAAGCTGTGGCATATAACCAAAATCGTAGAACAGCAGATGTGAAGTTTTATGAGTTTGGTAAAACTTACCAAACCACAGAAGATAAATATAAGGAAGCAAATCACTTGACTTTGTTTTTAAGTGGTAAAGCGGAAAGTGAGCAGTGGAATCAAAATGCAAAACCAATTAACTTCTTCCATTTAAAAGCAACAGTAGATGCAATTTTGAAAAGATTGGGAGTAGTAAACTTACAGTCTGACGAAGTGGAGAGTAAGGAATTTGCATACGGAATCCAATACAGAAGAGGAGCGAAAGTTTTAGTTTCTTTTGGAGCTGTTTCACAAAAATCTTTAAAGCTAGTTGATGTTAGCAAAGCTGTTTTTTACGCCGATATTAATTGGGATATGTTGATGATGTTGGTGAAAAACAACAAAATCAGTTATAAAGAAGTTTCAAAATTCCCAGCAGTGCGTAGAGATTTATCGATGCTGATTAATAAAGATGTGAGGTTTGAGGATTTAAAACGCATTGCGATAAAAACTGAAAAGTCTTTGTTAAAAGAAGTGAATGTGTTTGATGTTTATCAAGGTGATAAATTACCGGAAGGCAAAAAATCATACGCCTTAAGCTTTATTATACAAGATGAACAAAAAACATTAGAGGATAAGCAGATTGATGCTATCATGCAAAAATTAATTGCTAACTTCGGTAAAGAGGTAGGGGCGGAGATTAGATAAATCTGCTTCCACTTGATAAGGCTTTTACGATAGCGTGTTGAAATACCCAAAATAAATTAAATAAAACGATAATATCATAAAAATAAATGTCTGTAATTGCTAAGAAATTAGATCAGGTGTTGGATCGCACCCAAAAGCTGGTTGAACTATCAAAAGCTTTACAGGAGCAAAATGACCTTGTTAATTTAGAAAACCAATCGTTAAAAGTTGCACTGGAAAGCAGTGAAATTAAACGAAAAGAGATGGAAGAAAAATTACGTGTGGTTAAATTGGCGAAAAGTTTAGAAGGAACAAGTGAAAAAACACTTGATATCAAACAAAAAATTAACGAATTTGTGCGAGAAATAGATAAGTGTATTGTATTGCTAAGTAAGTAATACAGGTGAACCTAATGATCAGATGGGAGAAATCTCGATAAAAATAAATATTGCCGACCGTGTTTATCCGTTAAAAATAAACATGGAAGAGGAAGAAGTGGTGAGGAGAGCTGCCAAGTTAATTAATGACCGTATTAAGGAGTTGCAAGACAAATATGCGGTTAAAGATAAGCAAGACTTGCTTTCTATGTGTGTGTTGCATTATGCTACGCTCTCTTTAAATGCGGAGAAAAAAGCTAGCCATGCGGATATAGACGTAGCAGAGAAAGTGGACGAATTGGATAGTATTTTAAACGATTTTTTCAAAAAAGCATAATTATTTAATCAGAAAAAACTATTTTTGAAGATATAACCGCTTTAGGTTTTAGGTTTCACTATTTATTAAACTTAACACTTCGATATTAAGAAGGGTTACAAAAGCATAACTCATCTGGCTCTGCCACCTGTTTACAGCTTAAACCCTAAACATGTTCGACAAGTTTACAATACATGGGATCTAAAATTTAATGCGGTTTTTTATTTTATTTAATTACAATTTATGGAAATAGTTTATTACCTACTTATCGCAATAGTTGCTCTTGGGTTAGGTATTTTTATCGGAAGATATTTACTGCGCAGTTTGTTGAAACAACAAGAAGTTTCTGCGCAAAATAAAGTGAAAAAGATTTTAAGAGAAGCAGAAAATAATGCCGAAATCTTAAAGAAAAATAAGTTGCTGGAAGCAAAAGAGAAGTTTTTGCAAATGAAAGCAGATCATGAGCAAGAGGTTAACCAGAAAAACAACACCATTGCTCAGAGAGAGAACTCTTTTAAGCAAAAAGAGCAGTCTTTAAATCAAAAGCTTGAGAACCAAAACAAAAAAGAGCAAGATCTTGAAAATCAGCGTAAAGGATTTGAAAAACAAACTGAGATTTTAAAGACTAAGCAGGAAGAGGTTGAAGCTGTTAAGTTGCAACACGTTTCTCAATTAGAAGCTATCGCTGGTCTAAGTGCGGCAGAAGCTAAAGTACAGTTAGAAAGTAATCTAAAAGAGGAAGCCCGTACCAACGCAATGGCATCTATTAAAGATATTGTGGACGATGCTCGTTTAACAGCAGCTAAAGAAGCTAAAAAGGTGGTTATTCAAACCATTCAGCGTACCGCTACAGAATCAGCTATCGAAAACACGGTTTCTATTTTCAATATTGAAAACGATGAAATTAAAGGTAGAATTATTGGTCGTGAAGGTCGTAATATTAGAGCTTTAGAAGCGGCTACTGGTATCGAAATTATCGTAGATGATACACCAGAAGCAATTATTTTATCAGGTTTTGATCCGGTTAGGAGAGAGATTGCCCGTTTAGCTTTGCACCGTTTGGTTACAGACGGACGTATTCACCCAGCCCGTATTGAGGAAGTGGTTGCTAAAACGCAGAAACAAATTGAGGAAGAGATTGTAGAAATTGGTGAACGTACTGTTATTGATTTAGGTATCCACGGTTTACACCCTGAGTTGATTAGAATGGTGGGACGTATGCGCTACCGTTCATCTTACGGACAGAATTTGTTACAACACTCTCGCGAGGTTGCAAATTTCTGTGCGACTATGGCATCAGAGTTAGGCTTAAATGCTAAAATGGCTAAGAGAGCTGGATTACTGCATGATATTGGTAAAGTGCCTGATGATAACCCAGAATTACCTCACGCAATTTTAGGTATGCAATTGGCAGAGAAATATAAGGAACATCCTGAAATTTGTAATGCTATTGGTGCTCACCATGATGAAATTGAGATGACTTCCATGATTTCGCCAATTATTCAAGCTTGTGATGCTATTTCTGGCGCAAGGCCGGGTGCAAGACGTGAAGTTGTAGAAAGTTATATCCGTAGGTTAAAAGAGCTGGAAAGCTTAGCATTATCTTACCCTGGTGTTGAAAAAACATTTGCGATACAAGCTGGTAGAGAGTTGAGAGTTGTAGTAGAAAGCGAAAAGATTTCTGATGCACAATCTGAAATTTTAGCAGCAGATATTTCAAACCGTATACAAACTGAAATGACCTATCCGGGACAAATTAAAGTAACGGTGATCAGAGAAACTAGGAGTGTATCTTACGCAAAATAGAAACTTTAGGTTATCTAATATAAGAATCTAGTTTGACTAGAAACTTTAAAAAGCGATGGAATTTTCCATCGCTTTTTTTATTTAAAAAAAACAACAAATCCAGTTCTGTTACCTTTGAGGTCTCCGGGGTTAAAACAAATTATTACCTTTACAAATCAAATACTTGTAGCCTCTGTGGTTAATTCATCATGAAGAAAGAAGAAAAAAGAAAAGTCGATATTTTGTTCGACAAATATTCACAAAGTCACCAAAACCCAACTAATAAATTAATTCAGTGGATTTGTGTTCCATTGATCGTTTTCAGCATAATTGGCTTGTTAACGGCAATACCTTTTCCGCAGATTGGTTTTTTAGGAAAATACAATACGTACATTAATTGGTTTTCTTTTGTGCTAGCCATTTCAATTTATTATTACTCCACACTTTCTCCTATACTATCGTACTTAATGCTTTTCTTTTTCGGGGTTTGCTACTTCTTTATTATACAATTAGAGTATTTGGAAAGAGACGGTGGTCCCGCTTTATGGCAGGTAAGTTTATGGATTTTTGTTCTTTCATGGATTGGACAACTTATTGGATACAAAATAGAAGGTAAAAGACCATCTTTTTTGGATGATTTAAAGTTTTTAGTAATTGGTCCAATTTGGTTGTGGCACTTTGTGCTGAAGAAATTGAATGTGAAATATTAAGTTCTTTGGTTAAACACAGAGTTCTCAGAGATTTTTTACGGAGTTTACAGAGGGTTTTGTAGTCAATTTTAACGAATTGTAAGAATTAACTACGGTGGGCACAGGCCGTGTATTATGCAAAGTAATATAAGTTCGACTTATTGTTGAAATAGAAAGAGCCGTTTTAATGTTAAGTTAAAACGGCTCTTTTGTTAAAAGTATTTTATTTGGAGTTTCAGCAATGTGTTTTCAGCATTATGCTTTCAGCCTTCAGCTTTTAAAACTAAGGCCAAATACCCATATTCAAATAAGATATTGCAATTTTATCCACCGCTAATGTAAAAGCAGCAGTACGTAAACTATCGATTTTACCCTGCATTTTACGCTCCCTAATCTCGTGGTACGAGCGCATCATGGTATCTTCTAAGCCAGAATTAACTAACTCTAACTCCGAAGCACCTTTTGCAACCACTAATCTCTGCTCTGGAGTTAAAACAGTGCCAGTGGTAGATTCAATTAAATTCATGATATTGATGTTTGAATTTTCATCATATCTACGTCCCATACGCCCGAAAGCGACGTGTGACAAGTTTTTTAACCACTCAAAATAAGAAACTGTAACTCCACCTGCGTTAGCATACATATCTGGGATGATAATGCCACCGTTTTCTAAAAACATAGCAGCAGCACTTGGTGTAGTTGGTCCGTTGGCTCCCTCTGCAATAATTTTTGCTTTTAATTTCCCAACGTTTGCATCGGTAATTTGGTTCTCTAAAGCTGCAGGGACTAAAATATCGCAAGCTTGCTCTAAACCTTCGTTAGAGTTTGCAAACTCTTTCTCGGCTTTGCTATAGCCCAAAATAGACCCTGTTTCTTTTCTGTGTTTTACAACGGCATCTAAATCTAAACCATTTTGGTTGTAAACTGCGCCTTCATACTCGCACAGTCCAACAACTATTGCCCCAAATTCAATCAAATATTTAGCGGCATTATAGCCCACGTTTCCTAAACCCTGAACAATTACTTTTTTATTTGTTAAACCTTGCTGTAAACCTATGGCTTTCATATCATCAGCAATAGAAACACACTCTCTAATTGCGAAAGCAACACCACGTCCAGTTGCTTCCTTTCTCCCTGCAATTCCGTGTAGGGCAATTGGTTTCCCTGTAACGCAACCCAAGGCATCTAAAGATCCTGGATTCATAGTCATGTAAGTATCAGCAATCCACGACATTTCTCTTTCACCAGAACCATAGTCAGGAGCTGGGACATCTATACCGGGACCAATAAAATTCTTTTTGATTAATTCTACTGTGTAACGGCGAGTTATAGTTTCTAACTCTGCGACAGTATAGTCTTTAGGATTTATTTTGATTCCGCCTTTAGCACCTCCAAAAGGAACGTTTACAATGGCACATTTATAAGTCATCAGTGCTGCTAATGCCATCACTTCATCCTCATTTACCATTTCGCTGTAACGGATACCACCTTTAGTTGGCGACATATGATGGGAGTGTTCTACCCTCCAAGCATGGATAATTTCAAAACTGTTTCCTCTACGGATTGGGAATTGAAACCTGTAAACACTATTACAAGCTTTAATTTGATTGAGAAGACCAGGGTCGTGATTACTGTATTTAGCCGCTTGATCTACGTATTGGCATACATCAGCATAAAAGTGTGGCTCCTCATTAAAAAGATTGTTGGCATTAGTCATAACGTATAATTAGGTTATCAATGTTTTTCTATGACTAAGGTAGCACTAAAAAAAATATTGAAAGCCTTTTTAAACGAATAAATGCTCTGCTTAAAGCTTATTCTAATTCGTTAGCTAGTTTTCTTTCTCGAGCTTTTTTACCCTTTTGTCAATACTGAAAAGATAGAGAATGAAAGCGGTAAAAAGAAGTAACATTACAGCTACAACTACATATATTTTACCAGAAGATCTTAGTGTTTCAGCCATATCAATACCGTTGCCTTCAGCAAATGCAGTAAGAGAGCTAATGAAAGTGACAATAAATAGAACTATTTTTTTCATGATGAAAATATTTTGTTTGACTTGTCGTCGATATTTTAGATTTGATTTCTTTTGTTTTCCAGTTTTCTGATGCGGAAGCGAATATTCATAATCCAAACTGCAATACCTATCCAACCTAAAACAGCAGGATAAAATACAAAACGCATATTTGAATCTAGATCGTAAGCTCCAAAACCGGGATTACCGCCATTGCCAGGGTGCAATGAATCTGTTAAACGGGGTAACACAAAAAGTAAAACTACCATCACCGGAAAGGAGAAAATATTATATATGGCCGATATTTTTGCTCGTTTCTGTTCTTCGTCTAAAGAACTACGTAAAACAGTATATGCTAAATACATTAAAGTTGCAATTGCTGCACTGTTTAATTTAGGGTCATTAGGCCATGGAGAACCCCATGTAAAGTTAGCCCAAATCATTCCGGATAATAAACCGACAAAACCAAACACTAGTCCTGTGTTCACACTTTCAACGGCTATTAAATCATATTTCTCATTATTAGTTTGTAGATATCTAATGCTATTAACTACTGCAACAGTATAAATAACAATCATTGCAAACCACATGGGTACATGGAAATATAAATTACGAATGCTTTCGTGTAAAATGGGTAATGTGGGTACTTTTAAAAGTAGGCCGGCAACTACGCTAAAGAGAACAAATACCGATGCTGTGATTTTCCACCAGTTGTTAGACATATTTTTACAGTTTTAATCTCGCCAAAGGTAAGGAAATAGTAGTAAAGAAACTGTGATAACTATTAAATTAATGGCAGTTAAAACACCTATTTCGTCAAGCGATACTGACCTATCTAAACCGTCCATTGCATTTTTTGAAAGTTTGATGATTAAGATGATAACTGGGATAATAACCGGGAAACTTAAAATAGCCATTAACGTTCCGTTATTATTTGCTTTTGATGCAATTGCAGAAATCATAGTAAATACACTTGAAAAACTGATAGCACCCAGCATAACTGCACCAAAATATAGTAATTTATCACCTACATTATTCTGGAAAACTATACTATAAAAGAACAAAGCAATTACCGACATTAAAATCATCAGCAACATATTGTAAATTATTTTGGCAATAATAATTGCTTGCGGACTGGCAATTTGGTAATAGTATAAAAGCCGACCCTTGCTTTCTTGTACAAAGCTTTTTGAAATAGCATTAATGGCTGCAAAAAGCATGATAATCCAAAATAGAGCATTCCAAACTAAAGGAGGTGTGGTTCTAAAAGAGAGGTAGCAAACAAAAACCGTAGAAACTACATAAAGCAATATCCCATTTAACGCATATTTTGAGCGCCACTCTAAAACAATTTCTTTTTTTAGAAGGTATTTGATTTGTGGGTATAGATTCATTTTTATTTGATGCTTGGCTAAGACTTAGGGTTTTTCATATAGACTTACGAAGTTTTGAAAACTTCGTAAGTCTAGAAAATCTATTTTGAAGGCCCCGTAATCTCCATTTTATCAGCAAAATGAGCGCAATAATCTCTTAAATCTTCAACAATGTTTTTTTCTCCGGTTGCTCTTAAAAAGCTATCACCCATTGTTTGTAAGGTTTCGTAGAAAAACCTTTTCATTTCATCTGCTGGCATGTCTTTAGTCCATAAGTCAATGCGTAAGCTGTTTTTGAAATTATGATCCCATAAAGCTAACATCATTGATTTTACAGCCAAGGCTTCTTTATTTTCCGAATCTGTAGACTCCCAAGTTATGTTTTCTGGAACGTTGTTATCGTCAAGTTCTATTGTTAATTTAATCTCTGCTTTTTTCATCCTTTTTTAAAAATAATCATCATTATTACTATTATTAAAATAAACGAACCTTCAATTAACCAGATCCATTTTTTGCTTTCTATATGCTTCCTGAAAAGTAAATCGGCGAAAAATAAAATTAGAGCCAACGCTAAAGTATAAGCTACTTTAACACCTTTCCCAATACCAATAGTTTCGCTTTCTAAACCCAACAACACATATACAATGTAGGTGAAGCAAAATGCAACTACCAAGCTTATTGGCGTTATTTTTAAGTTACGCCAGTTCATTATTTGTATTTTTTCTTTTGTGCAGTGCTCAATTTTTTGCCATTAGCTTTTGCTCTGCCAGCTTTGAACTTAATTTTTTGAGCAATTGTTTTTTTCTCGTGGAAAGCACCTTTAAAATCAGGATCTTCTCTACGTTTTTGGTCATCTATCTGTTTGGCAATCGCTTGCTTTTCATCGTAAGGTGTTTCTTCAATAAAAACCTTTTCAGGGATTTTTTGTACCGGAATTTGTTGACGAATCAGCTTCTCTATTTTGTTGATATAATGTTCTTCGGCAGGACTGCAAAAAGTTATCGCATTCCCTGAGTTATATGCTCTGCCTGTACGACCAATACGGTGAACATAATCTTCATAAATTACTGGTACATCAAAGTTGATTACGTGAGTAACGTTAGAAACATCAATTCCACGAGCGGCAACATCGGTGGCAACCAAAATTCTTACCTCATCATTTTTAAATGCATTGATAGAGTTGATACGGGTATTTTGTCCTTTGTTTGCGTGTAAAACCTTAACATGGCTTTCGTTAAAACGGCGCAATAAAAATTTATATACGTTTTCGGCATTTGCCCTACTTCGGCAAAAAACGATTAGTTTTTTTACTTCAGGGTCATCCTCTACAAAAACTTTAAGCAAGTTTATTTTTGTTTTAAAGTTAGGAACCTGGTATAAAACCTGCTCAACCGTAGTGGCTGGGGTAGCTTGCGGAGTAACTTCAATTTTTGTTGGCCAAAGTAAAAAGTTCTCTGCTAGTTTTTCTATTCGTTCGCTCATGGTTGCCGAAAACAGCATGTTTTGGCGTTTACGAGGTACCACTTCTAAAATTTTATTTATTTGGGGCATAAAACCCATATCCATCATTTTATCGGCTTCATCTAAAACTAAAACCTCTAATTTTTTGGTAACAATGTGCCCTTCTAAGTATAAGTCCATAAACCTGCCCGGAGTGGTAATTAATATATCAACACCTTTTTTTAAAGCTTCAATTTGTGTTTTTGGACCTAAACCACCGTAAATTACAATAGAACGTAAATCAGTATTTTGTGAATAAATTTTTACATTTTCTTCAATTTGCATCGCCAACTCACGAGTTGGTGCTACAATTAATCCTCTGATATCATTTCCTTGAGCATATTTCAGCTTCATAATCATCGGTAAAACATAAGCTGCTGTTTTTCCAGTGCCGGTTTGGGCAATGCCTAAAACATCTTGACCGTTTAAAATTGGTGGAATAGCTTTCTGTTGAATGGGTGTTGGTTGCGTATAACCAGCATCTGCAATAGCGGTTAACACCTGTTTATTGAAACCAAATTCCTCGAATGTTTTTGACATGGCGCAAAGATACGATTGTAATTTAATTATTGTGAGAAGGATTGAACGTTAGAAGAGAGAATCATTGAATGCACTTTGACTTTCAGCTTTTAACTTTTAACTTTCGGCTTTTAAATATACCCCTGTTACATGGCAAAATATCTTATCAAAAATGCAACTATAGTTAACGAAGGCAAACAACAAGTAGCCGACGTTTACATCAATAACCAAAAAATAGAGAAAATTGGACAAAGTTTATCTGCCAACGGGGCAAAGGAAATAAATGCCGAAGGCAAATATCTTTTTCCTGGATTTATTGATGATCAAGTGCATTTTCGTGAACCTGGGTTAACGCATAAAGCAGAGGTTTATACTGAGGCAAAAGCTGCGGTTGCCGGAGGGATTACTTCTTTTATGGAAATGCCAAATACTGTCCCTAATACTTTGACGCAAGAATTATTAGCTGATAAATATGCGATTGGTGCCAAAAAATCTTTAGCAAACTATTCTTTTTTTATGGGAGCTTCTAATGATAATTTGGAAGAAGTTTTAAAAACAGATATTAAAAATGTTTGTGGGATTAAAGTTTTTATGGGCTCATCTACCGGTAATATGTTGGTAGATAATGAAAAAACTTTAGAAGGGATTTTTAAAAATGCGCCTACGTTGGTAGCTACTCATTGCGAGGATGAAGCCACCATCAGAAGAAATATGGAGATTTTTAAAGAAAAGTATGGAGATAATTTAACGCCAGAAATGCATCCTTTGATTAGGAGTGAGGAAGCTTGTTATTTATCGTCTTCTTTTGCTGTTGATTTAGCTAAGAAGTACAATACCCGTTTGCATATTTTACATATTTCTACAGGTAAAGAGACTTTCTTGTTTGATAATAAAGCGCCATTAAAAGATAAGAGGATTACTGCTGAGGCTTGTATTCATCATTTATGGTTTTCTGCGGAAGATTATAAAACAAAAAATAACTGGATTAAGTGGAACCCGGCGGTGAAAACTGCTGAAGACAGAGATCAAATATTAAAGGCGGTTTTAGATGATCATATTGATGTAATTGCTACTGACCATGCGCCACATACTATTGAAGAAAAATCTCAGACTTATTCAAAAGCACCGTCTGGTGGACCATTGGTTCAGCATGCTTTTAACGCTTTATTTGAAATGTATCATCAAGGAAAGATTAGTCTGGAGAAAATAGCAGAAAAGACTGCACATAATTTGGCGGTGTGTTTTCAGATTAAGGAAAGAGGTTTTATAAGAGAAGGTTATTTTGCTGATTTAGCTTTAGTAGATTTAAACGCGAGTTATGAAGTGAATCGCGAGAATGTGCTTTCTAAATGTGGCTGGTCACCGTTTGAAGGGAAAAAGTTTAATTCTAAGATTACACACACTTTTGTAAGCGGGCACTTAGCTTTTGAGAATGATGTTTTTGACGAGAGCAAGCAAGGGGAAAGATTGAGCTTTGAACGATAGTTAATGCATTAGCAATATTATTAAGCAAAAAAAGAGGGATTAATAATCCCTCTTTTTATATAATTTAAATAGCTTTAAACTAAGCTAGGTTTAATTTCAAAAAGAAACTCTCAAAATTAACTGTGTTACCACTTAACCAGTTCATTAAGTTAAACACGCTGTTTTCTTCTTTTTTACTTTCTGCTGTTTGTTTAACAAATTTACTCATTACCACAGGGATAACTTTCTCGCTTAAGTTTCTTGCATCATTAATACTAAGATTAAAATATTTGTTTAAGCGGTGAGAATATTTATTGACCATTACTGGAGTTAAGTCTTGAAAAGCTGACTGTTTACCGTTGAAATACGACATTAAGTCGTTTGCTTTACCATTATCCAGTTGTGACTTTAGTACGTCAACAATGGCGCCAGTGGCTTCGTACATAGCGTCTTTCGTAGCTGTTTGGCTAAGTTCAGATGCCAAGAAAGTAGCTTCGCTCTCTTTTACAATTTGATTTAGTTTTTCAAACATGTCAATAAATATTTAGGTGATTAACAAATAGATTACAAAGTAGGTTTTTAAACACTAAACCGTTAATTTTAAGGTTATTTTGATGTGTTTATTTTATAGTAATGACTTTTTTATTACAAATAGTCAAAACTGGGAGCAAAAAAAAGGAAATCTATTATTTGATTTCCTTTTTTTATAAAATGTGTTTTGCAGACTAGTTAGTTGCAGCTTTAGCTTCTTGTTTCATTTTGTCATTTGCAACAATAACAATTTCTACTCTACGGTTTTGGGCCATTCCTTCTGCTGTATCGTTAGAAGCAATAGGCTCACTCTCACCTTTACCAACAGTTTTTAATCTGCTTGAGCTAACACCTTGTGAAACAGCGTAACTTCTTACAGATCCTGCTCTTCTCTCAGATAATGACATATTATAAGTGTCACTACCAGATGCATCCGTATGTCCGATAACCATAATGTCGGTATCAGGATATTTGTTTAAAGAAGCAGCAAGATTATCTATATTTTGTTTTGCATTTGCTTGTAATTCTGATTTATCAACTCCGAATAAAATACCAGAATCAAATTTTACAATAATTCCTTCTTCGTATGGAATAACTTCAGCACCAGGAATACTTTGTTGAATTTCCTTTGCCTGTTTGTCCATTTTTTTGCCGATAAATGCCCCAGCTGTACCACCAATTGCCCCACCAATAATTGCACCTACAGCAGTGTTACCTGCTTTTTTGCCAATTAAAGCTCCAATAGTACCACCTGCTACTGCACCAATACCTGTTCCTTTTTGGGTGTTTGTTAAAGATTTACACGCAGGCATTAATGTTGAAACTCCTAAAACGGCAACTAAGCCTAATGCTGTAACTTTTAATTTATTAGCTTTCATAATTTTTATTCTTGTGTTTATATTCTGCAACAATACAAACAAAATGCCAGAAAATAAAATTGTTTAAATTTGTTAATTATGCGCAATAAATTTATTGATAATATAGGGGTACTTGGGTGTGGATGGCTTGGTTTTCCATTGGCAAAAAAGCTTGTTGAGTATGGTTATGCTGTTAAAGGTTCTACTACTAGTTCAGAGAAAATAAAACTGATAAAAGAAAGTGGTATTGTTCCTTTTTTAATACAGCTTGATGCTCAAACGCCCGTAACATATATTCAGGAATTTTTGAATGTAGATTTGCTAATTATTAATATCCCGCCTGGGAGAAATTCAAGTAGTGCAGATCTTTACATTGATAAACTGGAGTATCTTAAAACGGAGATTTTAAAATCATCAATAAAGAAAATTATATTTATTTCATCTACATCTGTTTATGCAGAAAATAATAAGGTGCAAACTGAAGAAAGTAAAGATTTGAGTAATAGTGCAACTGCTTTAAGGATTTTAAGCGCTGAAAGCATTTTTATCAACTTACCCAATATTGATACTACTATTATAAGGATGGCCGGCTTAATTGGTCCAGAGCGTCATCCCGGAAGATTTTTTGCAGGTAAAGTCAATATCCCAAATGGCTTGGTGCCTGTAAACCTTATTCATTTAGATGATTGCATTGGCGTAATTAGTAAAGTAATTACTGAAAACTTATGGAACCAAGTATTTAACGGCGTTGCACCAAGTCACCCTACAAAAATGGAGTTTTATGATTTAGCAAGTAACAAACTTTATGGGAAGAGTGCTGATTTTATTGCCGAGAAAGGAAGTTTCAAAATTATTGATTCCAATAAAATTATTAATAAAGGTTATATATTTAGGCATCCTGATTTGATGGCTTGGTTACACCAAAATACAAAATAGGTTACTAATTAAAACGTATGGAAAAAACGACTTGCATCATCTTAGATGAAAATGAAAAAGACAGACTTGACCTTACCGAGGTTTTAAAACAATTTGATTTTTTACAAGTGATAGCAAATATCGGAAATGCAAAAGACGGTTTAGTTTTGATTAATGATTTAGAACCTAATCTTTTGTTTTTAGGCTTTAAAGCCGATGACTCTAATACCTTTAAGTTTTTAGAAAAAATTAAAAAGCAACCTACCATTGTGTTTTCAACAAACAACAATGCAGATATCGAAATATTTGAAACCGCTAACCTGCTTTATTTAAAAAAGCCTTATAGCTTAAATGCCGTTCAACAGTTATTAAATGATTTTCGGAAAACGCACCAACAGCTAGCACAAAAAATGCAAGGCTTGCTTGGTAAACTAAAGTTTGATTAGGTTTTTAATAAACTCTACAAAGTAATCCTTTTAAATACTCTCCTTCGGGGAAAGAAATTCTAACTGGGTGATCCTCTGGTTGTGTAAACTGATAAATAACTTGTACTTCTTTTCCTGCATCTAAAGCGGCCCAAGCAATAATTTGCTTAAAGGTTTCAATGTCAACAGCTCCAGAACAACTAAAGGTAGCTAATAAGCCTCCTGAGTTTAGAACCTGCATTCCTAAGCGGTTTAAATCTTTATAAGCTCTAGCTGCTCGGTCTAGTGCAGAGCGAGATGGTGCGTATTTAGGTGGATCTAAAATTACTACATCAAATGTTTCTCCAGCTTCTTTAAAAACACGGAGCTGCTTATTTACATCATTTTGTATGGCTTCGTATTGATCAGTGTTAAACTCATTTAAACTGATGTTTTTCTTTAATGTTTCTATAGCTAAAGCAGAACTATCAACTGCTACCACTTTTTCTGCACCGTTAGTTAAAGCATTTAGGGTGAAACCTCCGCTGTAGCTAAAACAATCCAAAACTTTTTTGTCTTTAACATAGGTAGCCAGCATTTTTCTGTTGAAACGCTGATCACAGTAAAAGCCTGATTTTTGACCTTCAATAATATTAATATGATATTTGATTCCGTTCTCTTGTACTTCCACAAAATCTGGAGGCAAAGTTCCAGCAAGTAAGCCTGTAGCTTCGGTTAAGCCATCGTGAGCTCTTGCAGTGCTATCGCTTTTGTCGAAAATTCCTTTTGCACCTGTTAATTTTTGTAGCTCGTCTAAAATTACGGTTTTCATTTTCTCGATTCCAAAAGTTGAAACCTGTACGGAAAGGTAATCTCCATATTTATCAACTATAAGTCCGGGTAAATAATCAGATTCGCTAAAAATGAGTCTACAAGTGTCATTTCCGTCAATCAATAAATTCCTTCTGCTTTTTACAGCAGTTTGTATTCTTTTGCGGTACCAAGCTTCATCCGGCAATTCATTTTCATCCCAGCTTAACAGCCTTACTGCAACTCTCGACTCTTTATTATAATAGCCGTAGGCTAAAAAAACATCGTCATGGGTACATACAGTAACTAAGTCTCCATTGTCGGCTTTTACGTCATTATGCTTTAATGCACCAGAGAAAACCCAAGGATGGCGTTGTAAAACTGCTTTTTCTTTACCTTTTTTTAATAAAATTGATACCATAAGCTACAAAGTTATAATAATGCTTTTTTTAAAAACAATTAATCAGTACAAAACTAATTGTAAATTATAAAGTGTTAATCTATTGATAGATATAAACAAAATAAATTTTATGCTTTGTTGGTTAAATTTGTATCTTGCGCCCTCTAAAATAAAGCATAGTTTACAATATGGGTATAATGGGTTTTTTGCGCAACCGAGCAGGTGTAATCATAGTGGTTGCTATCGGTGTGGCAATTGTGGCGTTTCTATTAGGTGACGCGATACAAAGCGGACAGGGTTTTATTGCTGATTCGCAAAGTGAAATAGGAGAAGTGGGTAAAGAATCTATTTCTTATACAGAGTTTAACGAAAGAGTTGAACAAAATTCACAACAGTTTAAACAACAAATGGGCAGTTTAAATGCTCAAATGACTTCTTACGTAGTAGAAAATACTTGGAACCAAACGGTATCGGGTATTATTTTGAAGAAGCAAACTGAAGATTTGGGAATTACAGTAGGTGAGTCTGAATTGTTTGATTTATTGTTTGACAATCCTTCTCAACAGGTTCAGCAAATTTTCGCTAACCAAGAAACTGGTGAATTTGATAGAGCTACAGCATTAGGTTCTAGAAAAAGCGCTGATACTGACCCGTCTGGTCAGTTGAAGTCTCAGTGGGTTGCTTTGGAAGAAAGTGTACACCAACAACGTGTAAACGAAAAGTATATTAACTTGGTTAAAAATGGTGTTTATGTAAATTCTTTAGATGCTAAAGATGAGTATGCTAATAAAAACAAGCTTGTTAATTTTGAATACGTTTATAAAGATTACGCTAGTGTACCTGACGCAGAAGTGAAAATCACTGATGCAGATTACAAAGAATACTACGAGCAAAATAAATACAAGTTCAAAAATGCAACAGAAACACGCAGCTTTGAGTACGTAACTTTTAATGCAGCTCCATCTAAGCAAGATACTTTAGATGCAAAAGCTAAAATTGATAAAATAGTTGAAGGCTTAAGAGCTTCAACAAACGATTCATTGTTTGTTGCTATTAATGCAGATACAAAAGCACCTATTACTTATCGTAAGAAAGGACAACTAGAGCCAGCTTTAGATTCTGTGATATTTAATGTAAGCAAAGGATATGTTTACGGTCCTTATTTTGATAATGGTTCTTATAAAGTGGCTAAATTGATTGATTCAAGAATAAGTCCAGATTCTGTTAAAGCTCGTCATATATTAATAAACCCTGCTTCAGAAGGTGGCATGGATAAAGCTGTAGCAAAAGCAGATTCACTAAAGAAATTAATTTTGGGTGGTGCTGATTTTGCAAAACTAGCAGAGCAATACGGTACAGACGGTTCAAAAGATAAAGGTGGTGATTTAGGGACTTTTGCAAGAGGGTCTATGATTCCAGCTTTTGAAGATGCTGTTTTCAACGGTTCAGTTGGTCAAACAATGGTATTACCAACTCAGTTTGGTGTTCACGTAATTAACATTCAGAATCAAATTGGTTCTTCAAGAGTTGTTAAAGTAGCAGTGGTTGATAAAGTAATGTTACCTAGTTCTACTACAGAACAAATAGCTTACCAAAAAGCACAGAGTTTTTTAAGCAATGTTAAAGACCAAAAATCTTTTGCAGATAACGCACAAAAAGAAGGTTTAAATAAATTGGTTGGTACAGATGTAACCCCATTACAATCCTCTTTACCTGGTTTAGAAGAAGCTAGACCTTTAGTACGTTGGGTTTACAAAGCAGAAAAAGGTGATGTATCTAATGAGATTTTTGATATTGGCGATAAATATGTAATTGCAGTATTAACTGCGGTTAAACCAGAAGGTACATTATCATTAGAAGATGTGAAAACTCAAATTGAGCCTGATGTTAAAAGATTGGTTCAAGCGAGAATGCTAAAAGCGAATTTCGAAAAAGCTGTAACGGGTGCTTCTTCATTAGCACAGGTTGCGCAAAAAGTTGGAGCGCAGGTTACGCCAGTAGAAAATATTGTTTTTGCTAATCCAGTAATTCCTGGTATTGCACAAGAAAACAAAGTTATTGGCAGTATTTTCGGCTCTCAGCCTAATAAACTATCAAAAGTGATTGAAGGCGACCGCGGCATTTATGTATATACTGTAAAAAGTTTTACAAGCCCAGCGCCATTAACTAATATGCTAAAAATAAAAAATCAAATGGAACAATCTATAAATCAACAAGTTGATGGTTCTGTTTTTGAGGTTTTACGTGAAAAAGCAGACGTTAAGGATTACAGAGTTAAGTTTTATTAACAGATAAAATCTTTAATTTAAAGCCGGGATTTATAACAAGTCCCGGCTTTTTTAGTTTTATGAGATATGGATATTCAGGAAAATATTGTTAATAAAGTTGCGCTAAGTGGGTTAGTAACCTTTGACTTGGCAGAGTTACGCCATCCGGGCGAGCGGATAGTTTATGATATTAAAGAAAATCTTTTCCAAGGCTTAATGCTTAGAGAAAAAGATTTCAGAGAGTTTATAAAAAACCATGACTGGGAACAGTATACGGGTAAAAATGTAAGTGTAATTTGCTCAGCAGATGCTATTGTGCCTACTTGGGCTTATATGCTTATTGCTTCAAAACTTGCACCTTATGCAAATTTCTTTGTCTTTGGCGACTTAGAAACTTTAGAAACGTCACTCTATCTTTTAGCTTTAGAAAAATATTCGCTGCTAAAGTACAAAGATCAGCGTCTTGTAATTAAGGGTTGTGGAGATGTTGAAGTTCCAACGGCAGCTTATATGGCTATTACTGCAAAGTTGAGTACCATTGCAAAAAGTATAATGTACGGCGAACCATGCTCAACAGTCCCTATTTTTAAACGAAAAGATTAATTTGGTTTAGATTTTGTAATTCAAAACCTATGAAGAAGCTTTTAATTTTAATATTTGCCTTTGCTATATATTGTACAAGCAGTTTTGCACAGGGTCTAGACTATTTAAATACATCTACATTTAAAGTAGGTGAAACTTTAACGTATAAGCTTAAATATGGTTTTTTTACAGCGGCAGAAGCAAAGTTACGGGTTCTAGCTACTGATATTAAATTTGATGGTAAACCAACTTACCATTTAATGGTTGAAGGTAGTACGTCGGGTTCATTTGATATTTTTTATAAAGTGCGTAATCGTTACGACTCTTATATAGATGTCGATAATTATAGCCCTTATTTTTATACTGAAAATATTAGAGAAAATAAATACCGCCGGGTTGATAAGGCTAGGTTTTATCAAGGTGAAAAAAAAGTAGTAGCAAAAAAGGGCACTTTTAAATCTCCGGTGGGCCAGACATTTGACTTGGTTAGTGCGTATTATTTTACCAGAAATTTAGATTTAACAGGGATTAAAGTAGGTGATAAGTTCACCATCAATTATTTTTTGGATGATGAAGTTACGCCGCTTACCATTGAGTATTTTGGAAAAGAAGTTGTCAAAACTGATTTAGGCAAAATAAGTTGTTTGAAATTTAGTCCGTCAATTAAACCAGGTAGAATATTCAGAAGCGGTAGCCGAATGTATTTATGGATTAGTGATGATGCCAATAGAATTCCTGTAAAAGCTCAGGCTGAGGTTGTAGTAGGGTCTATAAATATGGAAATTACCTCTGCGAAAGGTTTAGTTAAACCACTGCAAGCAGATTAAGTTTTAAACCCCAATTCTTGTTCTACAGTTTGGGAAAAACGTGGCTGTAGTCAACTTTATTAGCCACTAAAGGAGACCTATATAACTCAAAAAATTTTGTGATTGTTCCCCAAACCTTCATAAAAGAGAGTTTCGTGTGACGAGATGTTGTTGTAATTTTTTTATTATCTTAGTTTTAATCAATTAATCTATTTAATATTAAATTAATTTAAGATAAAAATATGAAACTTTTAAGAGATGTTGCTTTGTGAATCGAGCATTTTTTAATAATTTTGATTACTTACCAACAAGAACCTTAAAAATATGTACACCTTAAACTCACGGCTTGCTGCAGATATATTCGATGGCGAGTATATTATTGCAAATTTAGATACAGGTCTTTATTATAGCATTCAAGGGATGGCTGTATCTTTGGTGAATTCTTTACCATTCGAAGATCACCACCAAATAATTGATGCGTTAGCAGTTGCTTTCCCTGAAAACTCTGTTGCTATTAAGGAAGAACTTATCGCTATTTTAAAAGAATTGCAAGCCGAAGATATTATTCAAATTAAAAACTTACCTGCTACAGCTACTGGTTCTGTTGTTCTGCCAACTGAATACGTTGCTTCTAAATTTAACCGCTATGCAGATATGCAAGACTTGTTAATGCTAGATCCCATTCATGATGTTGATGAAGAGGGTTGGACTATTCAAAAAGAGCAGAACTAAATAGAAAGCAATTGACTCCAACTCAGTACTTCGAAGAAGTGTTGTCATTGTTTCAGGCAATACCATCTTACTATACAGACCAGCTTTCGTTAGCTGGCAGAACAGTACATCTACAAACACCATCAGCAGATTTACGCAATAAGTTTCTGCCAGCTCTTTCTCATCTTGTTGATACGGATGATGAAAAGCAATCAGAGTTGACAATTTGGTACGCAACTGATGCAGAATTAGCACAGAAGTTAAACGCACCACCTTGGGATGGTTTTAATGCGCAAGGTTATAACCCTACACTTTGTCAGGGTGATGTTCAATTGTTTTTTCAGCCTTGGCAAACCCAGATGTTTCTCTACTCAAAAAGTACGCGAACAGCTATTTATTGGTCTAGAAACGCTGAAGATGTACCTTGGTGGGAGTGTACTTTTTCCTTTAGAATCCTTTTTCATCTTTGGACACATGATCTCCCGGCTCAATTAGTACACGCGGGCGCAATGGCTAAAAATGGAACAGGAGTATTGATTCCCGGACAAAGCGGTTCAGGAAAATCTACATCATGCCTTAATCTTCTTTGTGCAGGTTATGATTATTTGGGAGATGATTATGTATGGATAGAAATTGCAGAGCAAGTAAAAGTGTTTTCTCTTTACCAAACTGCTAAGATTGAACCCGAAAATCTTCAAGAACGTTTTACTGATTTAATGCCCTTTATTACAAATAAGGCTGAATATCAGCGACAAAAAGCAGTTTTTAATGTAAATGATATTGTCCCGAATGCAGGAATTATTTCATCGCCTATAAAGGCTATTTTATTACCTAAAGTTGCTTATAGACCAGAAACCGCGTTTAGGAAATCAACTGCATTACATGCGCTTATGGCAATGGCACCTACAACTCTTCATCATTTACCCCATAACCGCCAAACCTCTTACCAAAAGTTAATGAATGTTTCTTCCGCTCTACCAAGTTACCATTGGGATTTAGGGAGTGATAAAAGCCAATTCCTAAGCTCGTTTAAAGATTTTTTATTTGATGACCTTGCATAAAATTAGTGTAATTATTCCGACCCGTAACAATGGGGATGAATTAAGAAGAGCAGTTTTAAGTGTTCTGGCTCAAGATGTTTTACCATCAGGTAGCTGTTCTATTGAAATTATTATTATTAATGATGCATCTGACGACGTATACCTTAATCAGTTAAACCAACTGGTTATAGATTTTTCTGCATGTAAATTATTACACACGGAAAAACCATCGGGACCAGCGGCTACCAGAAACATGGGTATTAGGTCTGCTAAAGGCAATATTATTGGTTTTTTAGATGCTGATGATGAATGGCCGATAGATAAGCTTAATATATTATTGCCCTATTTTAAAACTAATGATATAGCAGTTGCTAGTGGTAAAGTGAAATATATTGTTGAAGACGGGCAACCAGACATCAACATGAAGTTCGAAGACGAGGAAAGCAGAATTACCCACGTACACCTGGGTGCTTTATTGGTTAAAAAGAGTGTGCTTGAAAAAGACCTGTTTTTTGATGAGTCATTAACGTATAGCGAAGATGTAGATTGGTGGTTCCGTCTAAGAGAAAGAAATATTGGAATAACTATTTCTGAAGCTACTACTTTACTTTACCATGTACACGGTAAAAACATGTCTGTAAATAAGAGTATTGAGGAGTTACAGCTATTAAATATTTTGCATAAATCTATAAAAAGAAGGAAAAGCACATTGGGTCAACATATACCTCAGATAAAAGATTTTAGAACAGAACAAGAGGATTCTTTAATCAGCATAATTATCCCGCTTTATAATGGGGAAAAGCTTATAAAACAGACCCTAGATAGTGTAGTTAACCAAACTTACACCTACTGGGAAGTTATAATTGTTGATGATGGGTCTACCGATAATGGTACTGATTTTATAGAGAAAAACTATCCTGACGTAAAAATTATTAAGCAGAAGAATGCAGGAGTTGCAGCGGCCCGTAATGTTGGAGTAAAACACGCTAGCGGAGAGATAATCGCTTTTTTAGATCAAGATGATGAATGGGAAGTTAACAAATTAAAAGAACAGTGGGATTATTTAAAAAAAGACCCTTATTGTACTTTTGTTACTTGCAATCAACGTCTTATATGTCACGAAGGGGTTACACTACCTGCTAATTTTAGCGAAAAACTAATGGAGGAACATCGCTCATTTGTACCGAGTGCTATTCTTATCAGAAAACATACTTTGCTGTATGTAAATCTTTTTGACGAATCACTTGAAGTGAGCAGCGACTTTGATTTAATTCGTAAACTACGTAATGCTAACTGTAAAGAAGCCAACGTAGATAAGCTGTTATTAAAAAAATGGTTTCATGGGAAAAATGAAAGCTTAAATAAACCTTTAATGCGTAAAGAATTGCTAGCATTACTACATAAACAAAGAAAAAGTCAATGAAATCTACTTACATAGATGTTATTATAGCTGTTTACAACGGCGAAAAATATATTGAAGAAGCCGTAGCATCAGTACAAAATCAAACTTGGGAAAATGTAAACATTATTATCGCAGATGACGGCTCTACCGACCTTACTCTATCGGTAATAGATGAATTAAGTAAATCTGACGATCGCATTAAAATACTAAAGCTGGATCATAAAGGAGTTTCTGCAACGCTAAACTCTGCAATAACAGCTTCTAGTGCACCATATATTGCATTTTTAGATGCAGATGATTTATGGGGTAAGGAAAAACTTGAAAAGCAAATGCAGTACTTGGCAAAAAATGAAGAAGCTATCTGCTTTTGCCTGTTGGAAGAGTTTGAAGATTTTAAGGAAGGAGTACCTGCTACTCACGGTAAGCGTTTAATCGCTATGAAAGGCTATTCTAAAACTACTTTTTTAGGTAAAAGAACAGTGTTTGATACCTTCGGGTTATTTAACGTTGATATAGCAATTGGTGATTTTGTAGAGTGGTATAGCAGAGTAATTCGGGCTGAACTACCTGTTTTAATGCTTGAAGAAATATTAGCTTTTCGAAGGGTACATATGACTAATACTACTCGCTTTGCAAACAAAAATTCCTTTCTGACTCTCTTAAGAACCCATTTGGATGAAAAGCGAAAAGATGCAGGATAAAAATAAAACTGAATTTGCCGATAATTTAAGTTATTGGTACAGTTTCTTACGTTTAATGCCTAAAAAACAGTTAATGTTATCTGTTTTTTACGGTGCACTGCGAATTATTATTACCACAGTTTGGCCTTTTATTCTCTATCGTGTTATAAAAGATATAGGTGTAATGCCTTTTACCCAAGTGGTACTCAATATTTTGTTAGTAGTACTATTGTTGTCTTTGGCAACAATAGCCTCCCAAATGCAATCGAAAATTAATATTAAAGTACTAAAAGAATATACTCTTGAATTAATTGACCGGATATGGAAAAAGATGAATGCTCTTGACTGGTTAACTTTCCACGGAAAAAATAGAGTGTACTATTTTGATATGTTAATGGTTGAGACATGGCGTTTAAGAGGTGGGATGGCTGCTTTGTTAGATTCACTTATTGTTAATAGTCTTATTGCAGGTGTTCTTAGTCTGTTTATTTTATTTATTAGTTGGCCACTTTTTATTGTTTGTTTAAGTGGTTTGTTGATAATGGGGACAGGCTACTATGTTTCAGCAAGACAAATTAGACCTCTTTTAAAGCAGTTTCACCATGCATGGCGAAGCCAGCACCACTGGGTGGCTAAATGTGTTGATCAATTTGACCTCATTAAAATGGACAGAGCCTATGAAGCGTCGGTGGCATCTAATCTTAAAAACTCTACACAGTTTTTAGAAGTTCACTCTAAATTACTTACAGAGCAAGAGAAATGGAAGAATATCAATCAAATGGTAGGAAACTCTGTACGCATAGGAGTTTTTATCATCGGGCTTTACTGGCTTCAAAAGGGGTTTTTAGATCTCGAGGACTTATTGTTGACCTTGCTTGTGGTAAGTGTAGTACAGAGCAATGTTATGCAGATACCATCTGCCTTACATAATTTTATTGAGGCGCATGAAGCACTTAAAACTATTTCAGTTTTTTTTAAATTAGATGAAGAACAAGTTGACGCTACTAAAGCACAGGATGACTCGGAGCCTATAAAGAAAATTACTATCCGTGACCTTTCTTATAGTTATGAAACCAAACCTGCTATTGAGAACGTAAATATTGATTTACAGATGGGTAAAATATACCTGTGGAGAGGACGAAACGGGAGTGGTAAATCTACAGCAGCGCATGTTTTATTGGGACTACTTCAACCAAAGCATGGAAGCTTAGCTATTAATGATGAGTTATTAGATTGGAAAGATTTGAGGTTTTTTAGGAAACGGTTTACTTTTTTAAATCAAGACTCACCTATATTTATGGGGAGTATTAAAGAGAACATATTATTTGGACATACGTCTCCAACAGAAGGATGGGATAAGCTACAAAGCACATGGCTATCTGGCTTGATTCCAGTTTCTAGTCAGGCAGAAAACCGTTTAGTGGGCGAAAGAGGAGAGGGCTTATCTGGCGGTGAAGCCAAACGTGTTGCTTTAATACGCGAATTACTCCGTTCATCAGAGTTGTTGATTCTTGACGAGCCCCTAAATCATCTTGACGAATTTGCTATTAATGAAATTAAGAGAGAGATTTTAAAAATAAAAAGTAAAGCTATTATTATAATTATTAGCCACCAAACTGGTTTTGAAAGTATTGCAGATGAAATTAAAAACTTTTAAAAATATAGACTACATAAGCTCTACTCAACAGTTGATGATAAAGGCTTGTTTAGCTACGTCAAAAGCCGAGCGAGAACAAGCGGTTAGTGTTTGGGAAGAGGAAGTGATAATTGATGATCTTGATTTTAGTTCTTCACGCCTAGTGCCTTATTTTTTAAATGAAAATCAAAAAGAGGGTATTACTACCAAACACGACAAAAGACTAAAAGTGATTTATAAACACTGGTGGTTAAGAATGCAACACATAACTCATCAACTTAAAACGGTACACGCTGCACTTCTAAAAGAAGGTGTTAAAGTAGTCATTATAAAAGGTGCTTCTATAAAAGAGCACTATGACCGCGATGAGCTGAGGCCGATGGCTGATTTTGATTTGTTAGTGCCTCGGCAAGATTTATTCAGAGCTATGGGGATTATTGAAAGTTTGGATTATTTAGCCAGTGAGGTTACAAAGACCTTTATGGAAAAGAAAACCAAACTGTATATGGGTTTTAATCATGCGATTTGCTATAATCATCAAAAAAGTGACGCACAAGTAGATCTGCATTGGCGGATAGGATCAGAGTGTTCAATTGAGTTTACAGAGAGTCTATGGAGTAATTTAACGAGTTATTTTCCTATTCCCGATGCGAAAAAAGCGAGTATAGCTCATGAAGTATTTTTGATAATTATCCATGCCGTAACGGCTAGCTGTATGGATAATTTAAATTGGGTTATTGATATAGCGGTTATAAACAAAAAGTATGACCAATGTTTTTGGAACGAAGCTAGGGAATTGGCGGTTGCGGAAAAAAAAGAAGATATATTTGATTTCGGTTGTTCAATTTTAGTGAGTTTTGGGGGCTATGCGCCAGTTCCAGTAAATCTTAAGGAACCGAGAGGTATAATTTCAACTACAATGGAGTGTAGGAAAAATATGAGTTTTATTAAACTAACATATCTACGAGTACGTAATGCGCACCAAGTAGTAAGTAGCTTATTTCCACACTCTAATATATTTAGTAAGTTTTACCAAATCACAAGATATATATACCTACTTTCCCTTGAGAAAAAAGCGTATAATGTATAATTACTTTTGCGGTGGTTTTTGACCAGTAATGGGTGTGAAATAGATTTTTTACCAATACAATAAGGAAGTCACGTAATTGACCTTTCAGTATACCTAATCTATGGAAACAGTAGTTTGAAAGTTTAAGTTTACCTACGTCTACTTCCAGAATAAGTCATTGCTTCTCCTTTCCCAAAACCATAGCTAAGTCCTAAAGTAACAAATCGACCGCGTTGGGCAAAACTGTAAGTTTCAAAAGTTAGCTGGGAAATGTTGCGCTCAGAAATTCGGGTTTCAAATAAATCTCTTACTCCTAAATTTACGATTGCTTTACCTTTTAATATTTTTTTACGTACTCCTAAATCCATAAAGGCAAAACCAGTAACTTTTCCTTGTACTGTTTCATAACCCGATTGATAGTTTCCTGTAAGCTCCACATCAATAGCGGCAGGCAAACCAATTTTAGACCCTAGCTTGGACGACCATTGACTTCCATTAAAATCAAAAGATTGCATCTCTAAAGTTGCTTTACGGTCAAAATAGTTCAGGTTAAAGTCTCCGGTTAAAGTAAGCCACTTAGTCGGGTTGTATTTTCCGTTTGTTTCTAAGCCTATAGATGAGTTTGTGCCGATGTTCTGCGGAGTAGTATAAGTGATGTTGTCTTCAAAGGTTGAAACTCGCTCTACAGCTTCTGTGGTGTATCTGTGGTAAATACTAGAGCTAAAAGAAGCACTTCCTAAATTATAAATGGTTGTCAGTTCGTAAGAATTTGTGAACTCTGGTTTTAAATCTGGGTTTCCAGAATTTATATTAAAGTTATTCCTAATATTAAAAAACGGATTTAAATCCCACAGTCTTGGTCTAAAAATACGTTTTGAATATCCTGCCTGAACAGAAAATCCTTCTCCGAACTTATAAGAAGTATGTATGGTAGGGAAAAAATCAATAAAGTTTTGTTCGTTAGAATCATTGGTATTGGTTAAAAGAGTTGCAAGGTTGGTGTGTTCCATTCTCAAACCAGTTTTAACGCCCCATTTAGCTCTTTCATAAGCACCGGTGGCGTATACGCCAAACACCTTTTGGTTGTACTCAAAATTATTTGTCAAATTTGGGTTAACAACATAGTTTCCGCCCGTAAAGTCTCTAACTTCATAATCATTACCTACATCGTTAATCACATATTGAGCACCAGTTTCCAACGTGTATTCTTTGCTTAAAGGGTTAGTATAATCAACTTTAAAGGTATAATCAGCTTGCTGAAACTTTGTGTCAGTCTGTTGATTGTCACTAATATTAGTCCCTGATATGACGGTATTGGTAAACTGTGAAGATTGATCTTTACCAAAGAAGCGTCCTAAGGCACTAAACTGTAAGGTGTGGTCCTCGTTGTTTTTAAACTGTTTGTTATAATTCAGTTCATATTGATACTTGGGATTAGTAGCGTCAGTAGCTTCATTTCTAATCCAATTAGATACTAATTGGTTATTTGAATCGAAGAACTTAAAATTTGTTGCTGAAGGTTGATCTTCAATTTCATACGCTAGATTTCCTGAAAGTGTAAGTACGTTTAGTGGATTAATGTGATAGTCTGTACCTAATGTTAAATTAAAAAAGGTTTCATCACGATAATCAGTACCCTTGCTAAGTATGACCTCATTATTGGTTAAATTCCGATTGATGTCCTCAGATTCTCTTGGTCTTGAGCGATACCCAGCTCCAAACTGTGTAAAAAGATTAAAGTTCTCTGTTCTTCGGTTAAGGCTTAAGCCTAAACTATGATTGTCCGGAATACCGGTATTTGCAGAAACAGATCCGTTCCATCCTTTTTTATCGTCTTTTTTAAGAATAATATTTAATATACCAGCAGTGCCTGAAGCTTCGTATTTAGCAGATGGATTGGTAATTACCTCGATACTTTCAATCATTTCTGCAGTTATGGTACCCAAAGAATTACTGGAATTATCCGCTAATACAGACGGTTTGCCATTAATTAATATTTGTACTCCAGAACTACCTCTTAAACTAATCTCCCCTTCTATATTTACATTTACAGAAGGCACATTGTTGAGCACCTCCAGAGCGCTCATTCCTGTACTTGCAATGTCCTTGCCGACATTAAAAACTCTTTTATCAAGTTTAAAAACAGTTTTAGAAACTTCGCCTGTAACAACTATTTCATCAAGCGTTTTATTATCGCGTGTAAGCTCAATATTTCCTAAACTCACTTTTGAGTTCACTATGGAAAAAGCAGTAATTTTTTTTGTTTGATAGCCCATAAAACTAACTTCTACATAGAAATTAGGATTAGGAGCAGATAAAGAAAACTTCCCGTTACCGTCAGTAGTTATTCCTGAAATGCTTTTATTGCTGACTTTATCTCGTAGCACCACGGTAGCATAAGATACAGCTTGCAAGCTCTGTCTTTCAACCAAAGTTCCCGTAACGTCTATTTTGTTTACCTGTGAAAGGGCGTCACCACTCGTAATTACTAATAAAAATAATATACAAAGGGTCGAGTTAAAAAATGTTTTCATTGATGGTTATTTGATGTTCAATTCTTTTAAAATGCAGTACCCTTTATCTATCATGAATAATGTGAATTCTGCATAATAAGGATTCAATTCAGCTAATCAGCAAAGAAAGTAAGATTGTGTTTGTACGCAAAATATATTTAAAGGAATGACATAACTTATACCTTAAAATTAATAGCGCTTTTAATTTTAAGGTGATGAGTGCTGATAAATTGATTCCTCTAGACTGTATTTGAGGCTCAATCACTTTTTCTTCGCACCTTACTCGGGATTGCTTCGGTCATCTTATGTTGCTGAACGTAGGGTGACCGAAGGAGGTACGAAGCAGGTCCGAACAAGCACCTCATAAGGGGGGCTTCTAGATCTTACCTGTTCTGCTCTAAAACAGCAATAACTTTTTGATGGATAGTAAATAACTTGAAAGCAACTTTGAGCAGTAAGCATACTATCTTTTTATTCTAAAATTCCATGACCTGAGCTATTGGTGCGTCTGTAATTCGGAAAAGCGTTTTCAGAGATGTTCAGTTTTTCTAAAAAACAGTAGAGATTAAATTCCGCTTCTTTTTGCTCTTCTCTATATTTATGATAGGTGCAAACCCCTACCTTTAGATTTAAAAAATGGGAATAATATAGGTTCAGTTTTTTTTGTTTAGCAATAGCTAAACATTCCTCTATTTGCTTAAATAATAATTCTACCGGTCCTTGCTTAATATTGTGCAAGATTTCCATTAATGAAATTTCTAAATAGGTAGAGTCAAACTCCTGTTTATGTTTTTTTTCTTTCTTGACCCTTAAAAGGAGCTCAATTTGATTTTTAAAATTCACCTCTGCCTGAGTAACTATTTCTGTAATGACCTTTAGGTTCATTAAGAATATAGCCAATGTGGATTTTGTATTAAAAAGGTGGGGATGATGATAACCTACAGCTTTAACAATCTTTATGTTGTTTACTATATGTCCGTAAAAAAAGTTAATAAATATGATTAAACGATAAGAGATAATTCTTTCGGGGCTCATTTGCGCATCCGAATAATTGAATTGTTCGGGTGAGTTTTTGAATTTATCTATTTTTTTTAATAATGGATGATCATGAATAGGTTTCGATCGGAGACAGCTTTGGATAAGTAGTACCCCTTCGTAAGGATTTATTAACCAATCATCAGCATGTTGCTGTAATGCGCTTAGGCTTATTAAATCTTTATCTAAAGCTTCTAAATCTAATTTAATAATATGATGAAAGGATAGAAGGGAAGAATAAATGAGCTTCGTTTTATCGCCTTTTGCCATGCTCAATAAACCTTTAATTAATTCATTGTAAGAAAGATCTGTAAACTCAAAATGAACAAGATGGCGTATATAGTTGTAATGATGAATGTTGTTTAATTTTTCATTGACTTGAAAGCGACGTTTAAAATGTCTAACAGAAGCCATATACCCTATTAATTGACTTTGTTCCCTCAAGTCTAAAGGAAGTTTAAGTAATAGATCTAGAATTTCGTTTTCAAAATTAATAACAGCATATCTAATCGCCCATTGTAAAAGATTAAGCTTAGTTAAAGGGCAGTTGCGGTAAGAATCACAAATTTCCTGCAAAATGGGGGTGTCAATTTTCCTGTCAAATTTTTCTAGTAATTCAACAAAAATAAAATAGTCAAATACAGCTGGATGATAGAAACGGATAATTTCTACTGGCAATATACCATCTGCATCTTTTTCTTCAATCAATACGCCACTATTGAGTAGTTGTAAGTATGCCTCTTTAAACTTATTAATATGTGCAAGAATAGACTCTTTAGTTACATAGCGCCCAAATTTACCAAACTGCGATTGATGAACAATCGTTTTAAGGAGGAGAATTGTTTCTGTGAAATTGGAATAAGTTTCAATTTTCTTGTGCACATATAAGCTAATTAGCTCATTAAAGGTCGACTTGTTTTCATAATTGAACTCCCTATTTGTTTGCTGTAACTGATAGTATAACTGGAGGAAAATTGGAAACCTCAATAAGGTACTTAACTGATGATCTACATTTAAATGTGGTGGGTTTTCATGGATGTTATTTAAAAAAGTTTCAATTTCATTATTGGTAAAAGGCGGAACATTTATCAATTCAATACAATCGAGAGCCGGGCCACTATAGAATTTTTCTGAAAAAAGGATAGTGTCTTTGATCTTTTCGTAGAACATTCTCCACGTTGTTGAATGCATTCCAAGTACCACCTTTAACCATTTATTGTTCTCGTTAGCATAAATGAAATTAACGATATGGTCAAGTGTTTTATGAAGTTGATCTTTGTTTAAATTGCTATGGTCAAAACCATCAAATATAATCACTGCTTTACCTTTAATTTCAGTGGGATGCTCTTCAAAATGCTGAATGAAGTTTAGTTTTAAGGCATCGTTAGATAACTGAAAAGCATGATTTTCCGAAAAATCAGAAAAACTATCATGCTGAAGAAAGGTATTTGGGTTAATGAATAATATGATATCCTTCTCAAATACAGCATCCTCCTTTAGGAATAAATCTTCGACGAGGTGACTCAATAAAATAGACTTACCATGATAAGGTTGAGCTACTAAGGCAGAAAAACTGAATTCACTTTGATAAAAGTATTTACAATCTCTTAATGAAGATGTTCTTTTAACTGTATACAAATAGGGAATTCCCGATTTATTTTTAACAGTTCTGAGTGTTATATTACTCACCAATTTACACTTGTAGCGGTATTCTTCCCATTTATTAAGATGCTTTAAAGTCGGTTTTTCTTTAATTTTTATGAGAAAGTTTTCCCAGTTTTCAAAACCGGTAAACTGACACAGGATATTTAAGGTGAACTTAGAAAATGCATGGGATGATTTAGCAAGACCAAAAAAGCGTTTAATCGTAGTTTCACTGATTTGGGCATGCTGCTCTTTACTGATAATTACAGATATTCTTTTACAGTCTGACGGTAAAAGATTGGTTATTCCCGCCTTGAATAAGATAAGTTTTTGCAAATAAACTATTTCAGCATTATGAAGCATAAATTTGTTGGTGTAAATAAAATTTTAACTAATAAGTAAGGAGGCGTTAGCTGAGTATTCAATAATACGATTTTGAACGTGTCCATACCACTTATTTTGCAATTAAATATTTGGTAAATAAAAATTGAATATCAAGCTTATTGATAATTAAGAGCTTGCAACTTTAATTTTTTTTAAATGAACAGGATGGGGGTAATTCCTTTAAGTTGAATGAAATGATTTTTAACCAATAGGATGTGTCATTTATACTTGAACAAAGTGAATGTAGTTTTGACTTAATGTCAGTGGTATTTTAGCGTCAAAATTAATTTTTATGCGAAATATATTTACCCATTGCTCAACATTGAAAAAGTTACTTTTTTGTTTAGTTTTATTTACGGCCTGCCTTAATAGTACAGTATCTGCACAGGTGCAAAGGTTTATGGCAAATGATGCCCAGAAAAGCAGTGATGATTATTTGGCCATCATCATTAAGGCAGGATATGTAGATCAGAAAGATAATGCTACAGACGGTAATCTTCAGACTTATGCAAACTTAAGTTCTACCAACGTAAAGGTCCTTGGCTTGACCGTAGGAGGGAAGGCCGTATTGCGCTTGCGTTTTACTGGAGCAGATAAACCTGCTATTGGTGATCCTGTAACTGTAAAGTTAGGTCTTGGAGGTGATTTGCTTACTGCCTTAGGCGGAATAAAACTTCAAGCTATTAAAGGAACGGGAAATTCAAGTGGAAACGGAAACGAAGTAGGGCCAACCTATACTGGTTCTAGTTTGGTGAATTTAATTAGTGGTGAAAACCAGATTGAATTTACTTTTACCCCTACTGTAGCTTATGATGGAGTTAAAATTTCTTTAGGTGACGGTACAGGTGTGCTAAGTGCTGGCGTTTTAAGTCAACTCAAAGTTTACGGAGCTTATTTTACCAAACCCGCAAACGGCATTGTTTGCGAAACACCCTTAGACGTACTATATGGTTCTACCGGTAATATTGCAGGTGGTTTAAATGCTGTTGAAGATCCTTATAATGCAATTGATAAAAATGATGGTACTAGGGCTTTTTTAAGGGCCAATGTAAGTGCTTTAAACTCTACCTATCTAAGGGCAGTATATCCATCAACTTCTAAAGTAGGTGATTCTGTTAAAGTGATTTTACAACAACAAGGAGCTGGACTTTTAGACGTTAATTTATTAGCTAGCAACCTGAGGTTAAGAACATTCTTAGATCAGACACAAAAAGAAACTTTAGCCTTAAATAATGCTTTATTAGGACTGAAATTATTAACAGGGAGTACTAATAAGTATGTATTAACTTATCCCACCACATTAGCTTTTAATCAGTTACAGATTTCTTTGGGAGATGGATTGGTAAATGCTTTAAGTGGTTTATATGTTTATGAACTGGGGCGGGTAGCGCCTACACCTATTATTGATCAATCGGGTCTGGTAAATGGAGCATTGAACGTTTGTGAAGGAAGTCCTGTGAATATTGCAGTTACTAATCCAGAGGCTGGCTCTACTTACCGTTGGTTTGATGCCCCTCAAGGTGGTAATGAAATAACATCGGGTTTGAGTAATAACGGCGCTACTTTTTCGCCTACGGGTCTAACGGTAGGTACGCATGACTTTTATGTAGCACTTTATCGGAATGGCTGTACAGATCCCGCTTCTGAAAGAGATAGCATCAAAGTTATGATCAATAAATCGGGTGCGGCGACAGATATTGTTGCAGATGGTGTAAGTATCTGCTTAGGAGCTACAGCTAACCTAGCGGCGCCAACATTAACGTTGCCGGGTAGCATTAATTTAGCAACTTTCACTTGGTATTTTGATGCCAATAAAACGATGCCTATCAGTACGGGCACTGTTGGAGGAGTGACATATACTATAAATGGAGATAATAGTTTAAAAATTGAAGGCTTAACCGCTTCTAAAACTTATTATGTAAGTGTACAAGGAGAAGATGTATGTGAAAGTCCTGCGGGAGCGCTTAAAGCAGTTACGGTTACGGTTAATAGCGTGACTACACCAATTATTGATTTGGCCGGTACACAAACTATAGGGACTGGTGGAGATTTGATATTAACCGCAACTTCGGCAAACGCAGTTTCTTACCAATGGTATAAAAATGGAATACTCCTTCCTGGAGAAACAGCAGCTGTATTAACAATTAATAATGTTAGTGCTACTGATGCAGGGAGTTATACAGTATATGCTTTTGGTAGTACAGGCTGTACTTCTGAACAAAGCACAGCTGCTGTCATTTCCATAGGGGGTTTTGGAACAACTAAAACAGTAAGTGGCTTAAATTTGGGTAATAAAATTGAAGCAGGCTCAGAATTAACCTATACCATTACCGTAAACAATACGGGAAGCGGAGCTTTAAACAATATAACAGTTTCAGACGTAATTCCAACGGGAACAACTTATGTTGCAGGCAGTGCAGATAATGGAGGAACGTTGACAGGAAATATCCTAAACTGGACCATCGATATTCCTATTGGAACTCAAAAAGCAGTTAGCTTTAAAGTAAAAGTAGCCGATGACTTAACAAGCATCGCATCGATAGGAAATACAGCAACAGTAACCGATCCAACGGATCCGGGCAACCCGCAAACACCGACAGTGCCACCTGTACCAACAGATCAGCTGCGCAAATTCAGCAGTACAAAAACGGTAAGCGGCTTAAATGTGAACAGCAAGATTGAAGCCGGCTCAGAACTTACTTATACCATCAATGTGGTAAACGAAGGAAATGTGAGCTTAGATAATATAGCCGTTTCGGATGTGATACCAACAGGAACAACCTATGTTGTAGGTAGTGCAGACAATGGAGGTATCTTAACAGGAAATACCCTAAACTGGACATTGGCTACTATTCCGGTAACAGGAAACGTTAACATCACTTTCAAAGTAAAAGTAGCCGATAACCTAACAGGAATCGCATCAATAGGAAATATAGCAACGGTAACGGATCCAACAGATCCAGGTAATCCGCAAACACCGACAGTACCACCTGTACCTACAGATCCACTGCGCAAATTCAGCAGTACAAAAACGGTAAGCGGTCTAAATGTGAACAGCAAGATTGAAGCAGGCTCAGAACTGACCTATACCATCAATGTGGTAAATGACGGAAATGTGAGCTTAGATAATATAGCCGTTTCGGATGTGATACCGATAGGAACAAGTTATGTTGCAGGTAGCGCAGACAATGGCGGCGTCTTAATAGGAAATACCCTAAACTGGATATTGGCTACTATTCCGGTGACAGGTAATACTGCTGTCACTTTCAAAGTAAAAGTAGTAGATGACCTAACAGGCATCGCATCAATAGGGAATATAGCAACGGTAACCGATCCAACAGATCCGGGCAATCCGCAAACACCAACAGTACCACCTGTACCTACAGATCAACTGCGCAAATTCAGCAGTACAAAAACCGTAAGCGGCTTAAATGTGAACAGCAAGATTGAAGCCGGCTCAGAATTGACCTATGCCATCAATGTGGTAAATGACGGAAACGTGAGCTTAGATAATATAGCCGTTTCAGATGTGATACCAACGGGAACAACTTATGTTGCAGGAAGTGCAGACAACGGAGGTGTACTAACAGCGAACACCCTAAACTGGACGGTAGATATTCCGGTGACAGGAAACATTAACATCACTTTTAAAGTAAAAGTAGCATATGACCTAACAGGCATCGCATCAATAGGGAATATAGCAACGGTAACCGATCCAACAGACCCGGGTAATCCGCAAACACCAACAGTACCACCAGTACCTACAGATCAACTGCGCAAGTTTAGCAGTACAAAAACGGTAAGCGGTCTAAATGTGAACAGTGAGATTGAAGCAGGCTCAGAACTGATTTATACCATCAATGTGGTAAACGAAGGAAATGTGAGCTTAGATAATATAACCGTTTCGGATGTGATACCAACAGGAACAACTTATGTTGTAGGTAGCGCAGACAATGGAGGGACGTTGACAGGAAATATCCTAAACTGGACATTGGCTACTATTCCGGTAACAGGTAATGTTAGTGTCACTTTCAAAGTAAAAGTAGCAGATGACTTAACTGGAATTGCTTCTATAGGAAATATAGCAACGGTAACCGATCCAACAGATCCGGGCAATCCGCAAACACCGACAGTACCACCAGTACCGACAGATCAAACAGGTAATTTTACCGTAAGTAGCACAGTTGTTAGTAGCGGTTTAAATGGAAGCGCAAACCCAAATGATCAATTGACTTATACGATTACCGTTAATAATACGGGTAATACAGCCCTAATTAATGCCAATATTAATGATGCACTTCCTGCTCATACTTCTTATGTATCAGTAGGAAACGGTGGAACATATAGTTCTATCAGCCAAAATTTCAATTTTATCATTCCTATTATTCCGGTAGGAGGCTCAGAAATGGTTAGTTTCATTGTAAAAGCAGATCAAAACTTGCAAGGCGTTGCCACTATTGATAATGAAGCGATAGTACTTGCAAATGCAATTACAAAAAACACTACTGCAGGTATAGCTGTAGTTTGTCCAACAAAAACAGTAGAACTTGTGGATGTAAATGGAGAAACAGACGGAAATATATGTTTTCCAGTTAGCGGGACCGTAATTATTAAAGCAAGCACTGCAGGATTAAGTCACCCAGTTTATTATTTATATAAAGCAAATGTATTAGTAGAAAGTAATTCTACTGGATTATTTACGGTAAGTGTGATTGCTGGTCAAAGCTATACTTATAGCTTAGCAGTGAGTGCTGACGGCTATTGTGAAACCTTAGCTCCGCAACGTAAAGAATTGATATTTGCGATTAGTGAACTACCTACCGCTCCAGATGTAATGGCAAACCAAGTAGTTTCTTGTGGGGGACAGCCAGTTGTACTGTCCGTAGCGAATGCAAAAGCGGGTTATACTTATAACTGGTACAGCACCCCAAGTGGAGGTGTATTAGCAGGAAGTGGTATTAACTTCACTACTCCAGTAATCAATACAAATACCAGTTATTATGTAGAAGCCGTAAACACGACGTCTTGTGTTAGTCCAACAAGAACAGAGGTAGCGGTTAGTATGGGGACTTTACCTCAAAAACCGGTATCGCTAAGTTTAAATAACGGGCCAATGTGTTCAGGCACAGGAGCTGTTTTATCTGTAGATCAGCCTGACCCTAACTTAAATTATGAGTGGTACACTCAAGCAAGTGGAGGAACTTCATTAGGTAGCGGAGTAACATATACTACTGCAGGATTGACAAGTTCATCTATGTTTTATGTTGAGAGTGTTTCTAAAACCAGTGGGTGTGTAAGCTTAGCTAGAACGTCAATAAGTGTAGCGCCACTACCAGTTCTTGATATTCCAGTGATAACCGTTGCTGACGCAACGATTAACAGTGTTACGTTTTCTTGGCCAGCGGTAAATCATGCCAGTGGTTATGAAATGTCTATGGATAACGGGTTGACTTGGAATTGGGCACCTTCTACTCAAACATCATATACTGCTACAGGCCTTAAGCCAGATCAGAGTGTGACCATTATGGCCAGAAGTGTAGGGGTAATTGGATGTCAGAACAGCTTAAGTGCGGCTCCAGTAACTGGAAAGACTACTAATCCTTTAGGTAATCAAGTTTATATTCCTAATGCATTTACACCTAATAATGATGGAAATAACGATTATTTCTTAGTGTATGGTAATACCATCTCGCAAATTAAAATGAGAGTTTTCACGCAGTGGGGGCAGTTGATATTTGAATCAAGAGTGAAAGAAAATGGATGGGACGGAACATTTAAAGGTCAGATGCAACCGAACGGAGTATATGTTTACAGCATCGATTTAACTTTTAATGATGGTACTAAAACTCATAAAGACGGTACAGTAACCATTTTGAGATAAGGTTCAGTGGGAATAAATCATCGCAAGAAAAGAACCCGATGATTTGGTCTATTAATAAAATATGAAAATGAAAATTATAAAAATAAATATTGCATTACTACTTGTTTTGATTGTTGGCTCTAAGCAGGCTAATGCACAGATAGATCCGCATTTCTCTCAGTACTATGCTTATCCTCTTTTATTAAACCCAGCATTAACGGGTGTTGTAGATGGCGATTATCGAATAGGATTAAATGCAAAACAACAATGGGGGAATGTAAACAGTGGGTATTTAACAGGAGCCGCATCATTTGATATGGCCCCTGTTAAGCAGTTGGCTTTTGGTGCAACGGTAATTAATCAAAATGCTGGAGATTTAGATTTTAACTATTTAAATGCATTAGCCTCTGCTTCTTATCGCTTAGTTGTGGGTAATAAGGGAAGTAGCATTTTAAATTTCGGATTACAACTTGGTTTGATTAATAAAAGTTTTGATAGCTCTAAATTGCGATTAGGAAGCCAGTTTGATCCAAGTTCAGGTTACAACCCAGGCTTTCCTTTAAACGAAAACTTCTCTTCTTCAAACTCTTTAATGCCAGATGTAAATGCAGGATTTATGTTTTTTGACGGTGCTTTAGACAAGAAAATAAATGTTTTTTTCGGAGGAAGTGTAGGACATCTTAATCGTCCTGTCGACGATTTCTTAGGTGAGTCCGTTCATATACCTATGAAGTTTACAGGTCATGGTGGAGCAAGGTATACCTTGAATCGTAATTTGAGCATTACCCCTAATGCTCTTTATATGAGACAAGGAACTGCTCACGAGATTTCTGCAGGAGCTTATGCAGAGATGATGTTAAACGCACAAGCCAACTTGTTGTTTGGCGCAAATTATAGAATGGATGATGCGGCTGTTGCTTATTTTGGGTTAAATATTAAAAATATGGTGATCGGCTTGAGCTACGATGTAAATACCTCATCTCTTAATCAGGCTACAAATTATAATGGAGGATTAGAACTTTCCCTAACATTTACCAGTCGTAAACAACTAATTGGGCCTAACTTCTTTTGTCCACGACTTTAATTAAATAAAATAAATAAAGATGAGATCATTATATATAACTATTTTATTATTACTCAGCGCAAAACTTATTCAAGCTCAGTTTATTCCAGACTATAGAAGGGCGGCGGATGTTTACTTCGCAAATGAAGAATATTATGCAGCAGCAACATATTATAAAAAAGCATTATTCCCGAAAGGGGATAGCTTAGCTTTTAGTAAGCCTTACGCTTTTGAACTTAATTCGGCTAAAGGCACCAATAAAAACTCTATAAGTAAAGAATATCTAGTTTATCAATTAGCAGAGGCAACACGGTTATATAAAGATTTTGGCGAAGCAGAAAAATGGTATAAGTTAGCCAGTAAATCTAACAACGGACAGTATCCAAAGGCTACTTTTTGGTATGCAGAAAGTTTAAGAGCAAACAATAAGTTTGAGGAAGCAATTCTAATTTATCAGGAGTTTATTGACGCAAACGAAGGACAGAAAGAAGATATAGAAAAAGCTACTTTGAGCATCTTGAGCTGTAAGTTTGCACTCAATCAGATGCGTTCTCCAAGTATGGTGAGTATCCGTAAATTAAAAAGTCCAGTAAACTCAACAGGCTCTAACTATGCGCCATTATTAAAAGGGGATAAATTTTATTTCACTTCATCTAGACCTGTTGATATAGAAAGCGAAACCTATACTTTAAATAATACAGGCCATGTTAAAGTAAAGCAAAAAAACACACCGTATTTAAATGGTATCTATGAACTTGAAGGTAAGCCTGAAAGCACAAGCATAGTTAAGCGTCTAAGCTTTGAAACAAATGCCGAATATGCAACAACTGCTTTTAGTAAAGATGGCAGTACGATGTACTTTACCCGTTGGGTGAGTAAAGATAAAGAATATCAGGTTTTTTATATTGATAAAGTAGATGGTGAATGGCAAGCTCCAGAGAAATTAGCAGGTGAGATTAATCTAAGAGGTTTTAATGCCATGCAACCATTTGTTACGGCCAATGGGAAGTTTTTGCTATTTTCTTCTAATAGACCTGGAGGGTTTGGTAAAAATGACATCTGGTATTGTACTCTAACTGCTAATGGTATGGTAGGTAACCCGATTAATCTTGGCAGTGAAATTAATACTGTTGAGGATGATGAAGCGCCTTACTATGATGTAGCAACTCAAAAGCTCTTGTTTAGTAGCAAGGGTAGGATTGGCTTAGGTGGTTTCGATTTTTACGAATCAACAGGCGATTTTACAAATTGGTCACCTGCCGTAAATATGGGTTATCCATTCAATTCATCTAAGGATGATTTATACTATACTCCAGCTGAAGAAACAGGAGCTGGATACATTAGCTCTGATAGAGAGTCAACCTGTTGTTTAGAGCTTTTTTACATTAAAAAAGATAGAATAGCTGTAAATGGTGTTTTAATTAACTGCGATAATGGGCAACCGCTTGAGGGAGTTACTGTAATTTATAAAGACTCGTTAGATACACAAGAGGTGAAAACTAAAGCTGACGGGTTTTATACTTTTGAGCTTGATGAACCCAAAGCATTTAGCTTAAGAGCAGAAAAGGATGGCTATTTCTCTAAAAACCTTAAATACCTAAAAGGAGATGTTTTGAAAGTAGACACTCTTGTAAGTCCGGAATTATGCTTAAAACCGTTTGAAATCAAAAAACCAATCGTATTGAAAGATATCTATTATGATTTTAATAGCGCAAACTTACGTCCAGAGTCATTAGCAGATCTTAATGTTTTAGTTAGTATCATGAATGACAATCCGAAAGTCGAGATTGAGATTGGTTCACATACAGATGATTTAGGTTCAGATAAGTACAATAATGAGCTTTCTAAAAATAGGGCACAATCATGTGTTGACTACTTAATAGCCATGGGGGTTGCTACTGAAAGGATTGTTGCAAAAGGGTATGGAGAGAGTACACCTATTGCGCCTAATCAAATAGATGGTAAAGACAATCCTGAAGGAAGACAATTAAATAGAAGAACAGAATTTAAAGTAACTAAGAAGTAGAGAATGCTTACACTGTGGTTAAAATTTAATTTACATTGTGATAAAAAAGAGTTCTATCAGATTCTTTATGTCAGTCTCCTGATTGATATATTTATTCTTATCATAATTTACACATTGATTTTCTCCTAAATTATAAATTTGTATTACAGTCTGATTTACAAAATCAGACTGTAATTTATTTTGACTTCTCCATCAGAAGGTCTGCTTTGGTAAAAAGATTAAGTTTGATGATATCTTATCTAAAAAGGGAAATGTAATGTTTCCTTTTTTTGTTGCTATTGTTGGGGCTTAGACTCTAGAATAAGGTTTTAGAAGCTATGGGGCTTCTGTGAAGGGGTGTCACCCTCTGGCGGGAGAATTAAAGCGGGTGGTTATCCGAAAATATATTTTAACCCTCCTTTTCTCGATGATCAAAAATATAAGCTTCAATTACCCGAGTTACATTATTGATATCATTTAAAGCCTCTTCAGGCTTATGGATACTTTTATCGTCCTAAAATAAGTTTACTGTTTTTAGGAAGCCTAGGATAGTTTTATATTGGATAATTTACTAGCGAATTATTCAATCCTTTAGAAAAAGAACACGATGCTTTAGGATTGGTATATGTTTTGAAAGAGGTAAATTAAATTATATTTTGCGCCTTTTAAAAAATCAATATGGCTTCAGGTGTTTTTGCAATTTTAGATGATATTGCAGCTTTAATGGATGATGTTGCACTCACGGCTAAGTTGGCTACCCGTAAAACTGCAGGGATACTAGGTGATGATTTAGCGGTAAATGCAGAAAAAGCAACCGGTTTCCTATCTTCAAGGGAAATCCCTGTGTTGTGGGCCATTACCAAAGGTTCTTTTCTGAACAAGTTGTTAATTATTCCTGTCGCTCTGTTATTGCAGACTTTTTTTCCTATCGCTATCAAAGTGATCTTGGTTTTGGGTGGCTTTTACCTAGCTTATGAAGGGGTGGAAAAAATAGTGGAGTTCCTATTTCATCGTTCGAAACCTGTTCCTTTAGCGGCAGCTGAGGTGAGGACGGGTGATCAAACTACAGAAGCGGCGAAAATAAAATCCGCGTTAGTCACTGATTTTATCCTATCTATAGAAATTGTGATTATAGCGCTGGGAACTGTTTTAGAAGAGCGACTCAGTATCCAGGTGCTTACGGTTTCGGTAGTGGCTTTTTTGGCAACTATTGGTGTTTATGGCGTGGTGGCTTTAATCGTAAGGATGGATGACGCTGGCTACAAATTGATCAAGCGATCTGGTGACAAGGGCTTTGGTGCAACTATCGGCCATCTATTGGTGAAGTCTTTGCCCGTTATTATAAAAGTTCTTGCTTTTGTGGGTACCATAGCGTTAATTTTAGTGTCGGGAGGGATTTTTGTTCATAACATTGAATTCGTACACCATATTTTGCCAGAGTTGATGCCATTGGTGAAAGAATTTGCTACAGGGTTAATAGCAGGATTGATTACCCTACCTTTGGTGATGCTGGTTAAAAAAGTGATGACTTCTTTTAAAAAATAGCAACTGATTTTTTTGTAAAATCAGTTGCTTGGGGGCTTAAATGTCTGTCGCCGATGTATTCACCAGACCCGACTTTCGGCTTAGTTGAAACTTCCGTAATGATAATTTCAGCAACTTTTTCAAAATAAGAAACACTAGTATTAGAAAAGAGAAAATATTATAAAACTCAGTAATTTAGGATTAATTGTAGATATATTTTCGATTTAAATACGGTACTAGAACTGACCGTTAAAATTTAAAAACCCTTGTAAAATACTTGTTTACAAGGGTTTATTTTGATTAATGTGGACCCGGAGGGAATTGTACTTTCGTCAAAAATCTATCTCTATTAACTGCAATCGATGATTTCGTTTTCTTACTCACCACTTAACTCACCGCCGTATCAATTTCGTTTAGCTGTTGTTTGCTATAAATAAAGGTACGATTTTTAATAGGAAAATTAAAAGGGATCTTCTATAAGAGTTCCGAAAGGTATTGATTTTTCTGGGTTAGATTCTTGAAATAGTCGAAATTCCAATTGATATTACTCCCTAAGCCGAGGATAAGATAGCTCATTAATAAATGTCAACCAACCAAATCTTTCACACGTTTATAATAAGTTTCTATATCCTGCGTCTCACCTACGCAGGGTATAGGCAGAAAGTGGTGCTTTTATCCTGTTCATTTTGTTGGCTTTTTATAAAAATCGTAACGGAATCGAATTCTTATTTTAAGTGTTGTTAGTCGGTTATTTACAAATAATTCAAAACGATACAAGCCAATTAATCCACGACGAAATTACGCAAAAACATTTGACGGATCTAAAAACAGAATCTTAACAATGATAACTGCACTCACTACTATACCTATTATAATTATGATTTAATCTTCTAAATCTCCATGATTAAAAATTCGTCCCAAAACTGGTTTTGAATAGCTACGGCCAATAGGAATTTTGCTGTTTGCAATCTCAATGATGGTACCTTCTATTGATTTAATATTTGCTATGGAAATGATATATGACCGGTGAAGGCGTAGAAAATTAGACTGCAGCAATTCTTCGGAAGTTGCTCTTAGTGATTTATGAACCACGTAATCTCGTAGTTTGGTAACTACTTTTATATAATCTTTCAGGCTCTCCATCACTAAAATGTCGCTCAAATTTACTATTATTGATTTCTTGCTAACTTTTAAGAAAGGATAGGTTCTTGTTGCAGGCTTAAATCTGCAATGCCACGGTAGATGTATTTGTTGAGAAATTTGGTTTACAGTTTTTCAACGCCGGGTAAAGGGGATAGGTTTTACTAAATAGTCAAAAACATCCAGTTCAAAACTTTTTATCACATGATCTCTGTAAGCGGTAGTGATTACAATCAACGGCGGGGAGCTTAAGGTTTCTATAAATTCAAAACCGCTTAATTGGGGCATATTGATATCCAAGAAAATAAGATCAATTTTTTTGCATTCTAAAATCCCGAATGATTTTAGCGGATTGTTAAACGTAGAAACAATCTCTATATGATCAACATCACATCAATTATAACGAACAGACACAGCAAAGCAGTTTTTTTTTAGTCAAAGAAAAAGCATGGCATGGCTTGGGGCAAATCGTGAACGACTACCCTACTAGTGCCGAAGCCTTAAAATTTGCAGGACTAGATTTTGAAGTCGAGAAACTGCCTAATTTGTACCGTTTACCAAACGGCACCGATATTATTTCAGAAAACTCTTTTTTTACTTACAGAAAAGACAGCGGAGAAATTTTAGGCGATAAGTTGAGCAGCGATTACGAAGTAGTGCAAAATCCGGATGTCTTCGTTTTTTTTGATGCTATTATAAACCACGAAGAAGGGATTTTATACGAAACCGCAGGGCATTGGGTAAAGGCAAATTTACTCTTGTTGAAATCTACTGAATCACATGGGTTTTATTAAGCAATATTTATCTTGTATTTTTCCTTGGGGTGTGTATTTTGTTTCTCATAAATGAAGATAGTGTTTTTATTAAACCATAGAATTACAGTGTCACTTAAAGTTATTTAAAAACTCTTTATTAGTCAGTCTGAAAAGGAGGGCTACCAGTTTATCATTCATTATACTTTTTTGAATGTTTTTTAACAACTCGCAGATTATCAAGAAGAAATGTTGACTGATTGGTTAATGGAATATTTATAATGATTTTATTAATTATAATAATTTCCTTAAAGGAAGTTAAGTGTAAATTTGACTCCGTTTCTTATCTTTAGGGACTAATTATAATCCTGAACTCCCGTTTATTATTACTCTGTTATCTAAAAATATAGTCTAAAATGCATATCCATCTATTGATTAAAATAAAGAAAAGTAATTGTTTATTTAAACTAGTGTTATGTCTGTTGTCGATTTTGAGTTTAAGTTCTTTTGCACAAAGTCAATTTGATATTCAACAGTTAGACAATAGTAGTGGTCTGTCCAACAGTTGCGTTAATATTATTTACGAAGACACCGATGGTTTTATTTGGTTTGGAACATGGGATGGACTTAATGTTTATGATGGATCTGCGTTTAAAGTCTTTAACTACAACCAACTAAATTCAGGAAAAAGTATTGGAAGTAATGTTATTTACGATTTAGGAGAAGATAAAAATAAAAACATTTGGATAGCCACCATAGAAGGTGTTTCTAGGCTTGAAAAAAGAACGGGTAACTTTAAACATTTCTTTTATAATGGGAATAAAGATGTACGCAGTGTAGCAAAAGGATATCTATTGTCAATTGATCATAGGGGAGAAGTTTACAGTACTTTAAAGTCAGAAAAGACCATTAATTACTATAACCTAGAACGTCAGGAATTTGAAAAATGTATAATTGAGGGGGGGGCTAATCTTGAGATTACAAAGATACATTTTGATGCAAAAAATAGATTATGGATTCTTTATCAGAATGGTTATGTAGAAGTTTTTAAAACGGATAAAAATAAATTAAAATTACTTAAAAGTATTAAATCAGAAAGAGGTATTTCAGACTTGTTTTATCTTAATAACAAGATGTTTTTCATTACAAACCAAAAAGAGCTATATCAAGTGAATGACTTAATTCCCGATAGAAAAGTTGTTCATTTACCTTATGCGATAAGGTCTATTTCTTATTATAAGGGAAAATATCTTTTAGCATGGTCATCTAAAGGGATCGGAGAATACAACAAAGAGTTTAAACCCACCAATGTTTTAATAAATGATTTCCCTGGATTAGTAGACATGCGTGTTACCACTTTATTTAGAGGGGATAATAATTTGTTTTGGATAGGTACAGATGGTAATGGGGTATTGAAAGTCTCAGAAAATCGAGACAATTTTGGGTTGGTCAATAAAGTACCTGAAGGAAGAAAAATTAACATCCCTGTTAGGGCATTTAATGAAATTGATGGTGATTTATGGATAGGGACAAAAGGAAATGGAATAATTAAAATAAAAGATTTTGGAACCCCAAAAGCAAAATCTACTCTTATTAAAAATTTTTATTCTGTTTCAGATTTACTGGATAATTGTGTTTACGCAATTCAAAAAGACAATAATCAATATACTTATGTTGGATCAGATGCACTCGGTGTAACCATCTACGATAATGATTTAAAAAAATGGTTTAAGTGGAATGAAATTATTGGTAGTTGGAAGTATCCGGAGTTTAGTTCAGTACACTGTATATTAACAGAGGATGATGGTTCTATATGGATGGGTTTAGAGGCCTATGGACTAATTCATTTAAAGATAATAAGGAATAAAGATAACTTTCCAGAAGTTAGTTTCCTACGTCGTTATCCCTATACGGGAGACGAAAAAGGACCGGGTAATAATGTAATATATTCTTTGGAGACGGGTAAAAGAAATGAAATTTTAGTGGGCTGTAGGTATGGTGGTTTAAGTGTTTTTAATAAAGATACAAAAACATTTCTCACTATAAACGCTCTTTCCTATGATGGTAGTTTATCTAATAATGATGTTCTGTCTTTATATAAGGATAAAAAAGATGTATTATGGATTGGAACTAGTTACGGACTGAACTATATAAAACTTGATGATCTTCAGAAAGCTAAACCAATTTTCAGTAAATTAACTACAGAAGAAGGACTCCCTAATAATACCATTCATGCTATTACGGAAGATAAAAGCGGGGAAATATGGGCCAGTACAAATAAAGGCTTAATGAAGCTTAATTCATCTACAAAAGAGGTTGTTCGGTTCAGACAGTCAGATGGTTTACAAAGTAATGAATTTAGTGACGGTGCTGTTTGGAAAGACAGTTTAGGTAATGTGTTTTTTGGAGGAATTTATGGATTTAATTACTTCAACCCTGAAAAAGTTAATATTTCTCAAAAAAAATCTAATTTATTTATATCTGATTTTCAATTAGGAGGAAGTTCCGTTATTGACGGTCTTAACACATTTAAGGTTATTAAAGCAGAAGGAGAATTTGAATCGGATGAATTTTCTTTAGAGAGATCAACCAACTACTTTGACTTAACTGTAAAAGCTATTAATTTTTCCAATATAGAGAAGTATCAATATGCTTATATGTTGGAAGGGAATGATAAAGACTGGCGACATACGGGTGAGGACGGAAAAATTAGCTACAGCAACATCCCCCCAGGAAAATACAATTTTAAGCTTAAGTGGTCTAATGGTGATGGTGTTTGGACAGCAGATAAAAGAGTATTTAGTTTAGAAGTTAAGCAATATCTTTGGCTTACTTGGCCAGCGTTTCTAATTTATTTGATAGCGATATCTGGGGCGGCTTATATGTTCTACTTATATCGTAAAAATAGAACTGAAATGAAGTATAAGCTGGAAATGGAGCACATGCTCAGGTTGAAAGATGATGAACTACATCAAAAACAAGTTAATTTCTTTACAAATATCACTCATGAAATTCAGACTCCTATTACACTTATTATGGGAGCTCTTGAAAGATTTCTACATAAAAATGAAAACAGTACTGATGCATCATATATAAAAATGATGCATCAACAGGCCTCTAGATTAAGTTATCTAGTGCAACAGTTATTAGAGTTTAGAAGGTTTGAGGAAGGGTATGCCTCAAGTTATTATAGTTTTCTGAATGTTTCAAACCTGATGGTAAATATTTCAGGGTTATTTTATAACCATGGGGCTTCAAAAAAATTAGATTTTAATGTAGATATACAACCCGATGTGAAAATTTGGGTTGATAAAGATAAAGTCGAAAAAATAATTTTTAACTTATTATCTAACGCATTCAAGCATACGGCATTTAATCAAAAAATTAAATTTATAGTAGAAACCGAAAAGGAGAGCAAAAAATTAAATATTAGGGTACTAAATTCAGGCTGTGATTTAGACGCGGAGGAAATAGATCAAGTATTCGATAGATTTTTTGTAAAAGACGATACCCAAATAAATAAAGTAAGTTCCGGCATTGGCTTGGCTTTTACAAAGGAATTGGTAGATTTAATAGGAGGGAGGATTACTGTGGATAGCAACGATGGTTGGATTGAGTTTAAATTAACTTTATCAACTGATTTTGTGCCGATGGAGGAGAATATTTTAAATGGAGTAGCCGAAAAGGATATGGAACGACCGTCTTCATTAATGACGATTATCACCGAAGAAAACGTTGTAGATACCAAAAACATAAATAAAGAAACACTTTTAGCTAGTCTTGAGAATAAGGAGAAGAAAAGCATATTAATTGTAGAAGACGAACCCTCTATTAGATATTTATTAAAAGATATTTTTTCTGATACCTATCATATATATGAGGCGGAAAACGGTTTGAGGGCTATGGAAGTAGTTAAGAATATAATCCCAAATATAATTGTTAGTGATGTGATGATGCCAGACATGAGTGGACTTGAGCTGTGCAGTATCATCAAAAACACACCAGATACATGTCATATACCATTTGTAATACTTTCTGCAAGAGGGACAATTGAACAACAAACAGAGGGCTATGACTTGGGAGCTGATGCTTATATTCCTAAACCCTTTAATAATGTTTATTTATTAGTTCGTGTTCGGAAGTTACTGGAGTATAGGGAAAAATTAAATAAGATGTTCTCAGATGAACAGAGCAAGACTTATGTAGCTGAAGCTGGTATGAAAGAATCTGATAAAAATCTTATAGAAAGCATTTTCAGTATTGTTGAAGAGAACATGGATAAGCCAGATTTGGATTCGGCATTTTTAGAAGATAAATTGGCTCTAAGCAAAATGCAACTTTATAGAAAGCTTAAGTCATTATCTAATATGACACCAAATGAATTTATTAAAAATATACGACTAAAACAGGCAGCTTTATTATTAAAATCATCAGACTTTAATGTATCAGAAATATTTTACCAAACTGGATTCAATAACCAATCTTATTTTTTTAGAGAGTTTAAAAAAATGTACCACTGCTCTCCATCTGAATATAGAGCTCAACAACGGATTAAAGTGTAGAATACAGTGCTGAAGTTTAAGATGTAGCTATTTTAGGTTATTATAGTACAATAAAATGCAAGCCATGTTCATGACTTCAAATTAGTTTCGTAATAGCTTTGGAGTGATATTTATTAACCAATTTATTCTTTTTGTTAAAAATGTTTGATTTTTATACTTAAAGGATACAAACCAAAAACTAAGACTAATATGTTAAAAAAGGTGATCCTTCCTCTTCTTTTATCGTTTTACAGTTATTCCACTTTCGCGAATAAGGGACTAAATTATGATATAGTGGTGTACGGTGCTTCCTCGGCTGGGGTAACAGCAAGTGTCCAAGCTGCCAAAATGGGAAAAAAAGTTCTTTTAATAAGTCAAACTAAGCAAATAGGGGGCTTAACAAGTTCGGGTTTAGGCGCAACAGATATCAATAAACATCTTGCAATTGGTGGATTGTCTCGCGAGTTTTACCAACGTGTATATACGTATTACGAAGATTCTTCGAGCTGGAAAAATGAAAATAGAAAAGATTATTTAAAAAGATTAGGTAAGGCTTTTTATGGTGCATGGAATGATTCTTTAAAAATGCAGTGGATGTTTGAGCCTTATATTGCGGATAAAGTTTTTAGAGATATGCTTCGGGATGCAGATGTTAGTATTTTATATAACGAGAGAATAGATTTAAAGAAAACTTTGGATAAGCAGGGTACGAGGATTCAATCCATAAAAATGGAAAGTGGAAAAAAAATAAGTGCTAAAATTTTTATTGATTGTACCTATGAAGGGGATTTAATGGCCAAAGCGGGTGTTTCGTATAAAGTTGGGCGAGAATCAAATGCGGTTTATAATGAGTCATTTAATGGGGTGAGAATCGGAAAACTTATAGGTAAAGATGGGGTCTCTGTAGATCCATATTTAAAAAGAGGAGAACCAGACTCTGGACTTTTACCCTTTTTAGAGAAAGATTATCGCCATAATAACGGTGATGGGGACCATCGCCTACAAGCTTATTGCTATCGTTTTACTTTGACTACAGATATTGAAAACAAGCTACCAATAGTTAAACCCCAAAATTACCAACCTTTATGGTATGAGATTAACGCAAGAATGTTTGAGTTAGACAAAGGTTTAACATTAGATCATGTACTTACGCTTACTCCTCTCCCGAATAATAAAACAGACACTAACCATGCAGATTTTATTGGAGCAAATCATGCTTGGCCAGAAGCCAATTATGTAACTAGAGAAAAGCTAGCGAAGATGCATAAAGATTATGTTTTAGGCCTTTTATGGTTCTTAGCTAACGATAAGCGAGTGCCAGTAGAAGTGAGAGCTCATATGAATCAGTACGGACTTCCCAAAGATGAGTTTAAGGAGAATGATAATTTTCCAACAGAAATTTACGTAAGGGAAGCGAGACGTATGATCAGTGATTATGTGATGACGGAGCATAATTATTTTCATAAAACTAAAGCTAATGATGGAGTAGGTTTAGGTACTTATTGGCTAGACTCGCATGTAGTTACAAGAATTGTGGATGAAGAAGGCTCGGTTAGAGATGAAGGGTCATTTTGGGAAAATAAATCAAGTACTTACTCCATAAGTTATCAATCCATTAGACCAAAGAAAGAAGAGTGTACCAACTTATTAGTTCCAGTGTGTTTGTCGGCGTCACATGCTGCATACGGATCTATAAGGATGGAACCAGTATATATGGTTCTAGGTCAATCTGCTGCTATAGCAGCGACAATAGCAATAGATAATGATATTGCTGTACAAGATGTTAACTATCCAGTATTAAAAAGTAAACTTCATGAATATAACCAATTTTTAACTCCCGAAGACTTACTAAAAAACTAATATATGATGTTATTGAGAGTAGTTTTTTTGTTGCTGGTTAGCGCCAGTGTTTTTGCAAATGATAGTACCCTAAATAATGAGATAAAAAGTATTATAGAAAAGCACCGGCCATTAAATGGCGGTATAGTACCTTCCAATATAAAAGAGAAGTTAGGTGTAACTCACGTGGATGGAAGGTACTTTTTTACTAACGAACCTTTTATGATTGAGGGGGCAAAAAAAACGGATAGTTTAGGCTTTGGGGTTTTAAAACTTTGGTTTTCCAAAACACCTCAACGTAGCTATCCTTTTAATTCTATGTGGAAAACTAACCCTAATATCACTTTGAAAGAGTTAGCAAGGCACAATTATTATAAAGCAGTTTTTTCAATGCCTTTTTCAACTATTATTTTATGTAATAGTGGGGTCAGTAAAACATCCCCATGGAAACTAAGTGTTGAAGAGCTGAAAAACGAAGAAACTGAAATGTATAATCTAGCTTGTTATTTACTTAAAACGTATAGAAAAAGAAGAATAAATTTTATCATACAAAATTGGGAAGGAGATTGGTTAATGCGAGGGGGGACTGGTTCACAAGCACAATGGGGAAAAGTGGAAGTACCCAATGATGTTAATGAAAGAACTGAAGGAATGAAACGATGGTTTAGTGCAAGACAAAGTGGTATTGAAAGAGCAAGAAAAGAAACTCGGAACAGCCATGTTAAAGTTTATCACGCCATAGAAGTAAATAAAGTGACTGATGGTATGAAAGGGATACCATCAATAACAACTCATGTTTTGCCATTCGTAACAACAGATATGGTGTCATGGTCTGCTTATGATGGTCTTTTGGATGACGGTGTGACACTTTATAAAGGTTTGAAATTTATAAAATCCAAGATGCAATCTTCGGGCTATGCAGAAGACAAGGACGTTTATATTGGAGAAATAGGGATTCCAGAAGAAGTTGCTAATAATGGAGATGGAAATATCATTACTCAACGGTGGGATATATTTATGGGTGTAGCCCTTGCATTAGATATTCCTTATATTATTCATTGGGAATTATATTGTAATGAACCTAAAAATAGTGAGGCTATGATATATCCGGTTAAGGATAATAAGGAAATGAGGGGATTTTGGATAATAAAACCAGACGGTACCACAGGTTTTGCTTATAATTATTTGCAAAAATTGCTTAAAAACTCTGGAGGTTATTTACTCCGATAATGTTGACAAACCAAATTTAAATTAAATAATCTAAAATTTTATGAACATGAAAATTAAAACACTATTAGTGTTATTGTGTAGCTATTGCCTTAATTTAAGTGCACAAACCACCTATGATATTGTAGTTTACGGCGGAACATCTGCCGGAATAACTAGTGCTTTACAAGCAGCTAAAATTGGAAAAAAAGTAATTTTAATAGAACCAGGCGACCGAATTGGCGGCTTAACAACTGGGGGCTTAGGTGAAACAGATTCGGGTAATGAAAAAGCTATAGGAGGATTATCGGCAGAGTTTTACTTACGTGTAGGTGCAAAATATGGTAAAAAAGAACAAGTCTGGAATTTTGAACCTAGTGTAGCATTAAGTGTATTCCAAGATTGGCTAAAAGAATATAAAGTGCCCGTAATTTATAACGAAAGACTAGATTTGAACACCTCTCCCAAGATGATTGGGAATAGAATTACTGAAATCCAAATGGAATCAGGAAAAAAATATAGTGCGGGTGTGTTTATTGATGCAACCTATGAGGGAGATTTAATGGCTAAAGCCAAGGTCTCATACATTATAGGAAGAGAAGCAAACAGTCAGCATAATGAAACAATGAATGGTTATATGAGTGGGAATGAACTCCCTTCTGGAATAGATCCTTATATAATCAAAGGTGATCCATCAAGTGGACTACTAAGAAGGGTAAACTCGAGTGCGGGAGGTGAAGTAGGTGAAGCAAATAAAATGATCCAAGCATACAATTACCGGATGTGCTTGACAAATAATCCTGAAAACCGCATTATGATAACTAAACCTGATGGATATAAAGAAGCAGATTATGAGATTTTATTTAGGGCGATAGAGCAGGGGCAGCACAGAAGGTTTTTCAAATTAGCACTTATTAGTAAAGACAAAACAGACTCTAATAATGATAGCGGTATCTCTACCGATTATATCGGGACTAACTATATGTATCCAGAAGCAGATTATACTACTAGAAAATTAATTGCAAAAGAACATGAGATTTATCAGAAAGGGTTAGTTTGGACTTTGCAAAACCATCCTCGTGTACCTAAAGAGATAAAAGAGTTTTATAAACCTTGGGGTTTACCAAAAGATGAATTTACTGAGAATGGGAATTGGCCGTCACAATTATATATAAGAGAATCAAGACGGATGCTAAGTGACTTTATAGTTACCGAAGATGTTGTTTTGTCCAAAGTTGAAGTTGCTGACCCTGTTGGTTTAGGTTCTTATGCCATGGACTCTCATCATACACAATATTGTGTTGGTGACGATGGCTTTGTAAGATCTGAAGGAGGGTTTTATAAAGTATTTAAAACTCCTTATCCTATTAGTTATCAATCCATCGTACCAAAAAAAACTGAATGTGAAAACCTTATAGTCCCAGTTTGTGTATCGGCAACCCATGCAGCCTATGGATCAATAAGAATGGAGCCAGTATTTATGATTCTTGGTCAATCAGCGGCTTTGGCAGCATCAATTGCACTCGATAAAAAAATTGCTGTTCAGAATGTTCCATACAAAGATTTGGCTAAAGCGCTAGTTAAGGAAAAACAAATATTATCTCCAACAACAATATCAAAAGTAAAATAATTAAATACACATTACCTGCTTATAGCGTGTTTAAAAGCATTTTGTAACTATACTATACAAAAGTGTAAACATAGTACAGCGGGTAAATCTTGCGTATAGCTAGTTTTGAATAACCAAATATCAAACCTGATTTATGAACATAACTTATCTTACTAAAAAGAGGGGTGTGCTGTTTTCTGAAATAAAAAATAAAAACAGCATATCTTTTAAGAAGCGCACTATTGGACTAATATGTTTTATAACTTTATTTACTGTACAGTTTGTCTTTGCACAAACATTTAAAATAAGTGGTACTGTTACAGATAAAGGAGGGATAGCACTTCCGGGAGTAAATATTAAACTAAAAAGCGGTTACGGTAATAATACACTTACAGACGTCAATGGTAAATATTCATTAGATGCAATAAATAAAAATGATGTCATTGTTTTTACTTACGTAGGTTTTACACCACAAGAAATAAAAATTGAAGGTAGGGAACGTATAAATGTAACAATGCTTGATGAAGTTAGAATGCTAAACGACATTGTTGTTGTAGGGTATGGTAATCAAAAACGCTCAGACATAACAGGCTCTATTGCATCTGTAAAAGTAAAGGATTTAGAAGGTACCCCGCTTAGATCAATAGATCAGGCTTTACAAGGAAGAGTGGCTGGAGTAAACTTTACGCAAAATTCTGGTATGCCAGGCGCAGGATCTTCTATTCGAATAAGAGGTGGAAACTCAATTACCGGAAGCAACGAACCATTGTATGTTATAGACGGTGTCCCTGTGTTTGCGAATCCAGGAACTAGTGCAAATAATCTAAATCCGCTTAATACAATTAACATATCTGATATCGAAAGCATAGAGGTATTAAAAGATGCTTCTGCCACTGCAATATATGGATCTAGAGGTGGGAATGGAGTAATTATCGTAACTACAAAAAGAGGTAAGAAAGGACAGGCTAAAACAGACTTTCAAGCTTACACGGGAATACAGTCCGCAACTAAAAAGTACGATCTTTTAAATGCTATTCAGTTCGAGAAATTAGCTAATGAGGCAACTGTAGTAGAAGGAGGTGTTCCAATATATGATCTTTCACTTAGCCCAAGAACTACAGATTGGCAAGATCTTATTATTCAGGATGCTCCAATTTCTAATTACCAGGTGTCTATCTCAGGTGGAGAAGAGAAAACAAGTTTTTTATTGACAGCCAATTATTTCAAACAAAACGGAGTTGCCCGTTCTTCAGATCTTGAGCGTTACTCTTTTCGCTTAAACTTGGATAGGGATTTGGGCGAGAAATTTAAAATAGGAAGTTCGATAAGTGTGACTAACGTAAGAACTAATAAAATAAATGGTGGGACATTGTTGAGCATGCTTACCTTGGCACCAAACATCCCTGTTAGGCAAGCTGATGGATCTTATACTACTTATAATTCAGAAGGGCAGTATTTTAATAATCCAATAGCACTTGTAGAAAATGAAATCAATTTTAATAATTTATATCGCACATTAGGTAATGGCTTTGCTAGTGTAGAAATTGTAAAAGGACTAACTTTTAAAACTTTATTAGGGGTTGATGCGACTTTTAGTAAAAATGATAGTTATACTCCTCAAGCCGTATTTTCTGGAGCTCAGGTTGGCGGTAGTGCAGGTATTTCAACCAATCAAAATTATGTTTGGTTAAATGAAAACACCTTGACTTATCAAATTAAAGAGGGTAAACATAGTGTAAATGCTTTGCTGGGATATACACAACAAGCGTCTCAGTACGAATCTGTAAGTGCTAGTGCACAAGGGTTTTTAAACGATAACTTAGGGACAAATGCCTTACAAACCGGAGCTGATTTTTTAGCTCCAGCTTCTGGGGTGGGTGCTTGGTCATTACAAAGTTTTATTGGTCGTTTAAACTATGGTTACGAAAGTAAGTACTTGTTAACCCTAACAGGAAGGTATGATGGTTCGTCACGTTTTGGAAAAAACAATAGATTTGGATTTTTTCCATCCGCAGCTGTGTCATGGCGTCTGGATCAAGAAGAAGTTATTAAAAATTTAGACGTTTTTAGTAATCTAAAAATGCGCTTAAGTCATGGTTTAACAGGTAACCAAGATGGTATTGGAAATAATCCATCATTAGATTTATTAGGTGTAGAGTATTACACTTTTGGAGGGACACGTGTAATTGGTCTTGCGCCGTCTCAAGTGGGTAATGCTGATTTAAAATGGGAGTCCACTACCCAAACAAATTTAGGTTTAGAGTTCGGCTTCTTCAATAATAAGCTGTCATTTGTTACTGATATTTATTATAAAAAAACAAATGATTTATTACTGTCCGTGAGAATTCCGGGTACTTCCGGCTTTACGTCGGCTTTGAAAAACATAGGTTCTGTTGAAAACAAAGGCTTTGAGTTTTCTGTTAATTCAAGTCCAATAAATAAAGCGTTTACTTGGGAAAGTAGTTTTAATATAGCGTTTAATAAGAATAAGATATTAAACCTTGGAGATGATACTGAGCTATTTGCCGGTCAAGGCCCTAACCAGTCTACAGTTTTAAGGGTTGGACAACCTTTGGGAACATTTTTTGGATATTTAACTAACGGTACCTATCGCGATGTAGAGCAGGCAGTTAATTCAGCAGAACCAACTGCAAGACCAGGGGATATTAGATATGTTGATTTTAAAGAGGATGGAAAAATTAACGATGACGACAGAACAATTTTAGGAAGTGCGCAACCTGATTTTATATCTGGTTTTATGAATACATTTAGCTATAAAAGTTTTGGTTTAAATGTTTTCTTACAAGGTACTTACGGAAACGAAGTTTACAATGCAAATAAAATTACTTTAGAAAACGTACAAGGATACGTAAACCAAAGCACTTCAGTATTAAGCCGGTGGACACCCGAAAATTACCTCACGGTTATACCTAAAGCATCATCCACAAAACCTACGGCTCGTTCTTTAGACCGTTATGTAGAAGATGCTTCGTATTTACGCCTTAAAACATTACAGTTGTCATGGAAGTTTCCAGAGATTCTTACCAAAAAGATTGGGGCAAACTCAGCGATGATATATGTTAATGCTCAAAACCTTTATACGTTAACTAACTATACAGGCCTTGATCCGGAAGTAAGCCGTTATGGTTCTGACAATGTGAGCCCTGGCTTTGATTCGGGAGCATATCCAAATATCAGAACATTTATGTTAGGTGTAAATATTGGCTTTTAATTAAAGAAGGAAATCATGAAAAGAAATACTATTATATTATTATTTGCAATTCTATTTGCTTCCTGTGCTAAGTTAGATTTAGTGCCACAAGGAGCAAATACAACTGATAATTTTTTTAAAACAGAGGCTGATGCTAAAGCTTCTGTAAATGCTGCTTATGCTGATTTATGCAGTCATTATCTATACAACCAGTTTATGGAAGTGCTGCAAAGCCAAGGAACAGATGACTGCGAGTGGGGAAATGGAAGAAATACAAGTAATATTGATAAAAATCAGTTAGACAAATTTACGTTTGACGCTGGAACCAATCTTGTTTATCAAATTTGGTACACCTCATTCACAATTATTAATCGAACAAATTTCGCAATCAAGGGCATAAGTTTTATGCAAGATATTAACGCACAGAAAAAAGCCCAATACCTTGGCGAAGCACATTTTATAAGGGCGCTAAATTATTTCAACTTGGTTAGAATATATGGGAAAGTGCCTATTGTAACAGAACCAACGGAAGCATTAAAAAACCTACAAATAGCGAGGTCTCCAATAGCAGATGTATACTCCTTAATTATAAACGATTTTAAAACTGCTGCGGATAATTTACCAGTCTCTTATGATGCAGCCAATTCTGGAAGAGCAACAAAAGGAGCAGCACTGACTTTACTTGCTAAAGTTTATCTAACAAATAAGGATTACGAAAATGCTGCTTTAATAGCAAAATCTGCTATTGACCTTAATGTTTATTCTTTGTGGAGTAACTATGCTGATATTTTTCTAATGGCAAATAAGAATAAGAAAGAGTCTATTTTTGAGATTCAATATGCTACTGGTACAGGAAATGTAAATTCTTCTTTCTCAGGATACTTTAAACCGTCGTTTGATAAACGGTCTGGGTTTGGTGGGTATGGAGATAATCCAGTGACACGTAATCACTTTAACGCTTATAGCAATGGCGATTTACGCAAAGCTGTAAATGTAATTGAGTATTCAAGAACAGTTGCACCTATTGCACCCTCTAGTGTTTTAAATCCTTTTTACGTTGCTAAGTATAAGGACCCAGAGGCTACAAATCCCGAAAATGGAGGTAATAATTATATAGTTACACGATATGCCGACTTACTTTTAATGTATGCAGAAGCGTTGAGTCAAATAGATGAGACAAATCCAATGGCCTATGAATATTTTAACAAAGTGAGAAGAAGGGCTTTCGGTTATCCAATAAATAACACTCCTTCTGTAGTTGATTTGCAACCAGGGCAAACTAAAGTTCAGTTTTTAACCGAAATATTAAAAGAGCGAAGATTAGAGTTAGCCTTTGAAGGTCACCGTCGGTTTGATTTATTAAGAACTAATAAATTAAAAGAAGCCATGACAGTGCAAGACCCATCAATTACGGTACTAGATAAACACCTTTTATTACCAGTACCTACTTTAGAAAGAGCTACAAATAATCTTTTAGATCAAAATGATGATTATTAATTTAAATATTATGAGATACATTCAGCAATTTTTAACACTATCAACAGTCTTGTTTTTTTGTTTGGGAGGATGTAAAGAAGGTGCAATCCCAGATTTAAATAGAGCGTACAATATTATTATTCCCACTACTGCACCAGATTCTGTTTTTGGGGGACAGGAAATAAGGTTTGAAGCAACCATTATTACCGAAGCAGGTTTAAATAAAATACAGGTAAAAGAGGCTTCATCCCCATTCCAACTTATTTCAGGTATGGAAAAAATGGGTCTCAGTGGAAAAAATAACACTTATGAGTTTGTTCATACACCTACAATAGAAGACCAGGGTAAAGTATTTAATTGGGTAATAGTAGCATTTGATAATGAAGGGCATACAAAATCAGTTCCTTACACATTTAAAGTAATTGCAAGACCTATAAATACAACAATTAAAATTCCAACACAAATTCCAGCAAGCGTAAATGCTGGGGCTACACTTGATTTTGATTTTGAAGTTAACGCACCTGATGGTATAGCTAAAATTGAGGCTAAAATTAACGGGGTATTAATTATTGGTTCAACCAAAACTATTTTTGATAATGAATTTATAGATAATTATAACTTTAATTATCTAACCTCAGATGAGGTTAGTGGAAATAATGTGATTACTATTGAAGTAACCGATAAATTCGGTGGTGTAAAATCCGCTCCCTTCAGTGTAAATGTTATTGGTTTACCAAAACCAGTATATACATACAGCAATATCAATTTGGGTGCCCAAAACAGCACTATTTACGGAGCATTTATTGATCTTGAGTTAGGTACAGTTTATACGATTGCTAACGCTAAAGCAAATAGTGATTTAATTGATTTGCTTTCATTTCATAGTAGTAATACAGGAGCTGCAATAGCCGTACTTACACACTCCAATTCTGCTAAATACGTTTATTCTCCATCCGCATATCCAAATGATTTTCTTGCGAGTTGGGCTGTGCAAAATGATACGGAGCTTAAAAAAGTAGCTCCTAACGGTAAGGTTACAGCAGCCAATTTTAGCACATTAACAGATGAGAAACTGATATTAGAAGCTTTTAATGAAAGCGGAACCTCTACTGATAACTATACTTCTTATGCTGTAGGAGATGTTTTTTCTTTTAAAACAGTAGGAGGAAAAATAGGTGTAATTCTCATTAAAAAGAAAAGCACTGGTTTAGCAGATTATCAAACCATTGATATAAAAGTTCAGAAATAATTTAATTGTAGATTAAAATGAGAAAGATAAGTAAGATATGTTATCAGCTTTTTATGGTTGCTTGTACAGTAATTTTAATGAGCTCATGTACCAAAGAGAAAAAACTGGTTGATGAACCTACTATTGATCCTTTTGAGGGTAAAAACCTCTCAAATTTTTTAGGTGTAACTCATTGGGGAAGTGCATACCACTTAACAAATAAGCCTATTTTAACAGAGGGTGCAGATCAGTTAGAAGAGTTAGGTACTAAAATCATCAAATTGGCGATTTCAAAAGATTATCGTACAACGTATTTCTATAACAGTTCTGCAGGGTGGACAGCGGCGACTAGTATGAAAGAGCTTTTACAAACAGCTTATTTTCAAGACGTATTGTCTAGGTCATTTACTGTTTATGTTTTTGTTGCGAGTGAATTTAATGCTGTTAATTGGAAAGATGGTTTAAGCCAGACAGAGGCAACGTCAGTTGAGAGTGAATTTTACGAAGTAACCAAACATCTTCTGAATACTTATGCCAATACAGGTAAAACATTTGTATTTCAAAACTGGGAAGGAGATAATCTTTTAAATATTGAGCAAATAGCAGAAGAAAACCAAGGTGTTGCTATTCAAGGAATGATAGATTGGCTTAATACACGTCAAAAAGGTGTAAGTAGAGCAAGGGCTGAATTAGGAGATAAAGGAACTACTGTAGCCTGTGCAGCAGAATTAAATTTCGCTCCTCCTGGAGATAATTTTCAAGGAAGACCGTTAATGGTAGACGAAGTATTGCCACATACAAATATGGACTTATACTCTCTTTCTTCGTGGGGAACTAAATCAGCAGGGACAGAGAAGCTACTTGTAGAGAAAATGGATTATATCAAGTCTAAAGTGCCTGCAAGTCAATTATACGGCAGAGAGAATATTTATCTAGGTGAATTTGGTTGTTACGAAGCAAAAATTGTTAACGGAGTTTTAGACGATTATACAGATGAGTATCAAAGGGTAATTGTAAAGAATCAGATAAAATATGCTTACCAAGCAGGATATAAATGGGCTATATATTGGCAACTTTACTCTAATGGATTGTTAAGTGGTGTGTCGCAGTCTCAAGGAAAAGTGTACAAAAATAATGAGTTAGTAGGAGTATGGTTAATTAGGGCTGATAGTACTTTAACATCAAGCTATAAATATTTCAAGGATTTGCTTAATAGATAATAATGAAAAGAACAACCAAAATAGCGATACTTTCTGTATTGATGATGATTCCTGTGGGTTTATTAAAGGCCCAAACAACAAAAGCCTATGATATCATAGTTTATGGTGCAACTTCGGCCGGTGTTACTGCATCTTTACAAGCAGCAAGGATGAATAAAAGCGTATTGCTAATAGCGCAGGACAACCATTTGGGAGGAATGACAAGTTCTGGACTTGGTGCGACTGATATTAACAGACATAATTCTATTGGGGGTTTTGCAAGGGATTTTTATTCTAGAATATATGATCACTATCTAGATTCAGCAAACTGGACCAACCAATCTAGATCAGCATATTTCGATTCGATAACTAAGCGAGTTTTTACAGGAAAGGATGATAAAGGAAAACTACAATGGGTTTTTGAACCAAAGGTAGCATTACAAGTTTTTAAAGATATGTTAGAAAAATCTGGTGTAACAGTAGTCTTTAACTCTCCTTTAAATCTTAAAAAAGGTGTAATCAAAAAAGGAAATCAGATAAAAAATATCCAAACAAAAACAGGTAATTATACTGCAAGCGTTTTTATAGATACCAGTTATGAAGGAGATTTAATGGCGATGTCAAAGGTTGAATATATAGTTGGGAGAGAACCAAATAAGGCACATAACGAGACCTACAATGGCATTAGACCTGGTAAAATCGTTGGTAATGGCAAATTATCAATTAATCCCTATATCGTTGAGGGAGATAAGAAATCAGGGCTTTTGCCTTATATAGAGTCAATAAAGAAATTTAAACAGGGCAAGGGAGATCATCGTTTACAGGCTTACTGTTATCGTTTTACGCTGACAACTGATCCGAAAAATCGTTTACCAATAGTTAAACCAGCCGATTATCAACCCTTATGGTATGAATACATAGCTCGTAAAATACAAATCACCAAAAACCCGAAATTGCAAGCTTTTTTAACATTAACACCAATGCCTAATAAAAAAACAGATACTAATCACGCTGATTTTATTGGGGCAAACTATTCGTGGCCAGAAGGAGACTATTTAGAAAGAGAAAAGTTGGCGGCTATGCATAAGAGCTACACTTTAGGTATGATTTGGTTTTATGCCAACGACCCTAGAGTACCAGAGCATATGAGAACCGAAATGAAGAATTATGGTTTAGCTAGAGATGAGTTTAAGGATTCAGAGAATTTTCCCCCTCAAATTTATGTGAGAGAGGCTCGCAGAATGATTAGTGATTATGTAATGACAGAGCATAATTATTATAAAAGGGAAGTGGTGAAAGACGCGGTTGGGTTGGGCACATATTGGTTAGACTCTCATGTTGTGTCGAATATTTTAGATACTGATGGAAGTGTGAGAATGGAGGGGAATTTTTGGGAAAATAAATCTTTTATCTATCCAATAAGCTATCGCTCCATTGTTCCAAAAAACAAAGAATGTGGAAATCTGCTTGTTCCAGTATGCTTGTCAGCAACACACTCTATTTACGGTTCCATTAGGATGGAACCTGTTTATATGGTTTTAGGACAATCAGCAGGTGCAGCCGCTGCTTTATCAATTGATCAAAAATGTGATGTGCAAGACTTAGATTACAATGTATTACAGCAAGAACTGTTAAAAGCAAAGCAAATACTCGCTCATTAACCATTAGTTATTCCGGAATGTTTTAAATAAGCATTCTTTGATATATATATATATATAAACCAATAAGATATAATAAGTAAATCTCTCTGCCTCAAGGCAGTAGAAAGGGAGCTTATTGATTAAATTATCAGATATGAACAATATATTTTCTGCATTAAAAGATTTAAAGACCATGTTAATTATGGGGATATTTATGATTATAATATCTCCAAATAATGCAGGAGCACAAACTTATAAGCTTAATTTTGGATTATCAGTAGCTCAAGATACCGCAACAATCCCTAAGTCTAAGGTGGCAGTAAAAATGCCAGAGAGAAAGAAGAAACAGAAGCCAAATACTATTTTAAAAGAAATTAGTAATGGAGAGTGGCTTATTTCCAAAGGATGGGAGCTTATTGCCGCTAATCAATTAAAATCAACCGGAGAAGACATCAGTAATTTAAACTTTAAAAGTAATTCATGGCTTAATGCAACTGTACCCGGTACAGTACTAACTACATTGGTGGATCAAGGGGTATACCCCGATCCTTATTTCGGCCTAAATAATTTGGCAATACCTGATTCATTAGCAAGAATGGATTGGTGGTACCGCACTACTTTTAAGGTAACACAACAGCAAGCTCAAATGAAAGATAGTTGGTTGATTTTTAAAGGAATCAATTATCAAGCAGAAATATTTTTAAATGGAAAAAAACTGGGGAAAATAAAGGGCGCATTTACAAAAGGAGAGTTTAATGTTAAAGGACTCTTAAAAGAAGGTGATAAAAATGTTATTGCCGTTCATATTTTACCTGTTAATAATCCAGGTATCCCTCACGAAGAGTCACCTTTAGCAGGTACTGGTCCAAATGGCGGGGTACTTGCCTTAGATGGTCCCACATTTATTTCTTCTGAAGGCTGGGATTGGGTACCTGGAATAAGAGATAGAAACATTGGTATATGGCAAGATGTGAGTATTAAGTTTGTTGATGAATTAACCATCAAAAGTACTCAAGTAATAACAGATTTAAATTTACCAGATACAACTCAAGCAAAATTAATAGTAAGAGCAGAAGTATTTAATGCAAGTAAAAATGTAAAACAAGGAATTCTTAAAGGTGAAATAGGGAATGTTTCTTTTACAAAAAATATTCAGGTAGAACCTGGTAAAAGCCTAACGGTAAGCTTTACTCCTGAAGAGTACAAGCAATTAGTTTTTAATAACCCTCGTTTATGGTGGCCAAATGGTTACGGTAAACAAGAGTTTTATCACCTAAACCTGACTGTTTCCGTGGCTAACGGTGCTACTTCTGATCATCAAGAAGTGAGGTTTGGAATTAGGGAGTTTTCTTATGATATGACCATTGATATGCCGAATGCAAGTGCACAACGTATAGATCATAATCCTATAACTGATTTAGCAGGTGGCAAACCACTTTTTGATAATATAAACCGAAGAGAAGTTATTGAAGGGGTATGGGTTCCAAGGTTGAGGGCTAATATACCTACTGAACGTATTAAAAAAATTGAAACAGACGCTGTATCACCTTATCTTGTGGTAAAGGTAAATGGAGTGCCAATATTCTGTAAAGGTGGGAATTGGGGAATGGATGATGGTATGAAAAGATCATCGAGGAAAAACTTAGAACCTTATTTTAAATTGCATAATGATGCGGGTTTTAATATGATAAGAAACTGGACCGGAGAAAGTACACAAGCCAGTTTCTATGAACTTGCTGATGAGTATGGAATGTTGGTTTGGAATGATTTCTGGATTTCTACCGAAGGATATAATCTATACCCTCAAGATAATGAGCTTTTCATGAGAAATGCAGAGGACGTGATTAAGAAATTTAGAAATCACCCCTCAATAGTAATTTGGTGTGCCAGAAATGAAGGTCCGCCACAGGAAGTTATTGAAAATGGATTGGCAAATTTTATTGCAAAAGAAGATGGAACTAGACTATATCAGCCTAACTCTCGTAATCTTAATTTAAGACCAAGTGGTCCATGGCATTATTTATCTGATCCTACTGTTTATTATAGCAAGATCGCCAAGGGATTTAGCACTGAATTGGGTACGCCAGCAGTGCCAACAGCAACATCAATAAGAAAAATGATGTCACCAGAGGATACCTGGCCTATTGGTGATGTTTGGTATTATCATGATTTACACGATGGACAAAAAGGTTATAGAAATGCCATAGATAGCTTATATGGAGTGCCAACTGATTTAGATGATTTCTGTAAAAAAGCACAGTTAATAAATTATGAAAGTCACCGAGCAATGTTTGAAGCTTGGAATAGCAAGCAGTGGAACAGTACAACGGGACTATTATTATGGATGACACACCCTGCGTGGCCAAGTACAGTATGGCAAGTTTATTCTTGGGATTATGAAACATTTGGAGCTTACTTTGGAGCTAAAAAAGGGTGTGAGCCTATTCATATTCAAATGAATCTTGATGACAAAAAAGTTGTAGTTGCAAATACTTCTTTAAGAAAAATAGTTAAGGCTACGGCAAGTTTAGTGATGTATGACTTAGAAGGAAATGAGAAATATAGAAAGCAACAAGTATTGGATATTACGGCAAATCAATTAACAAACTGTTTCCCGTCTGATATTCCTTCAATGAAAGAAGGGGTTTATATTGTAAGGTTATTGCTGAAAGACGGGCGTGGAAATTTAGTTTCAGAAAATGACTACTGGCATAACACCACAAAAGAGCAAAACTATAATGATTTGAACCGTTTAGCAGAGGTTACTCTAGGTTCCACAATAAAATGGGATACACAAAATAATGGAAAAGTTTTAATTACTAATCCGTCTGCTATTACTGCTGTAGCTGTGAAGCTCAATGCCGTTGACTTAACAACCAATCAAATTATTTTGCCAGCATATTTCTCTGAAGGTTATTTTAATCTTTTACCAGGTGAACGAAAAGAAGTGAATTTAACCATTCCTGACGGAATTCTTAATGATAAAATTAAGATTGCACCAGATGGATATAACGTAGTAAGAACCGAATTTTTAACTAAACAAACGTTTGCCAAGGAAAAATAGGTGTAACTTCTCAGACTTTGCGAGATCACCAAATTATTTTATTTAACTAAATTATATAGACATGAAAAAAAAATACTTTAATTTATTATTGTTATTGTTAATAACAATAACTGTAACCAATGCGGCAACTATTACTTCTACTGGAACTGGTAACTGGAGTACTGCAGCAACATGGAGCTCTGGGACTGTGCCAACCCCAACTGACGATGTAACTATTGAAACTGGGCATACCATATTGATTAATGCTACCGGATCCGTTAGCTCAGTAGGTAACCTAACAGTAAAAGGGACCTTGTGGTTTAAATATAACGCTCAACCAGTATCAATAAGTGGAGATTTAAGCATTGTGTCTGGGGGGGTATTTAATGTATATGGAGAAAACGGTTCTACCACTTACGGTAAATTTATACAACTGGCAGGAAATTTAGTAAACAATGGAGTTCTTGATTTTTCGTACCCGAGCAGTTCAGGTAACGGTTTAGTATTAAACGGAACAACCCTACAAACTATAAGTGGTGCTGGTACTTTTACTTATATTAATTATGTTTCTTTAGATAATTCTGCTGGTGCAGCGATTAATGCACCTCTCTCAATCGCAAGGTCTTTAAAATTAATTTCTGGGACATTACAAAACAATAGTGTTTTAACATTAGACAACAAACTTACTACTGCCCTAAACTGCCAAATAGAAACTAATTCTCCGGCAAAATTAGTAGGTAATTCAATTGTAGTAGGAAGTACTGCAGCGCTTTATTTGTCTTATAAAGGAAGTACAGTACATACAGAAGGGGCAGAGATCCCAACAGATAGAGCTAATATTTTTCAATTAGCCATCGACAATACTGCTGGAATCACCTTGTTAGACGACTTAAATCTTGTTTCTACTACAATTCCTATGGTGTTAACAAATGGAATTATTACCATACCGTCCGACAAAACGATAACTTGTGTCAATAATTTCCCTGATGCAGGAAATGCAAGTAGTTTTGTAAGTGGAGGTGGCATTGCAGTTCGGGTTAATACAACCAATGTAACAACAGTTGACTTTCCTTTAGGTTCCGATGGGATGTATAGAAAAATTTCTTTCTCAGAGTTAAAGGCTCCTTCAGATGTAAGTACTGTTAGGGTAGCAATTGTTGCTCCTTCGGGCGGTACTGTAGGTACAGGTATCACGGGCTTATCGCCTAAAAGAAGATGGGAAGCAACACTATTAGCTGGAGCAGATCCATCATTTAAGAGTGTCGCAATTACTTTTGGAGCTGACGATGGAAGCCCAATTGAGCGAATAGCATATTCAACTACTTTGAGTGGCACTTATGATGGTTTAGCAAATGGTACATTAGGCGCATCTGAAATTTCTACAGCAATAGGTGCGTACAGTTTTACTGGATATTTTTCTTTAGCGAGTATTAGTGCTGTATTGCCAGTTAAATTAGCCTGGTTTAAAGCTGCAAAAGAAAGTAATAGGGTTAAGTTAGAGTGGAAATCTTATTCTGAATCTGGAAATCAAAAGTATATTATTCAAAAATCAAGCAATGGGGTAGCGTATAATGATATTCTATTTGTCCCTGCTAAAAATACTGGGGGTAATTACTTAGAGTATGATAATAATCCTTCATCGGGTAGTAATTATTATCGTCTAGTACAGGTCGATTTTGATGGTAAGTCAGAAAAATTGGCTGATAAGTTTATTAATTATGGAATAGGAAATAGTAAAATAAGTATTTACCCTAATCCGGTTATAAACGAGTTGAATATTAGTTTTAACAACATCGAGGCTGAATCCGTTACGGTGAAAATTTACGACTTATCAGGTAAAAAAATAATAGAAAAAAGTCTGAACAAAAATGATATTTCAGAAGGATATAAATTAAACATGAAAACTGGTTTTGATAAAGGAATTTATATTTTAAATGTTGAAGGAACAGATGTTTTAGAGAATTTAAAAATTGTTAAAAATTAGCATATTATTATTATTATTAATCCCATGAATTATCCAAAATATTTATTAAGTAAGTTTTTTGTGTCTGTTATTATTTTAATAATGGCGAGTGTACATATTTCAAAAGCTACTATTGTTGTCGGAGATTTAGAAATCCCTTCAGTACTATCGGATAATATGATGATTCCAAGGGATAAACCTGTGAATATTTGGGGAAAATCAATTAACGGAACAGTAGTAAATGTGAGTGTAAAGAACGGAGCAACCACCATAAGAAGCGGTAGTTCTGTTACTAACTCTAATGGAGACTGGTTAGTAACAATGCCTTCAATTGCTGGCTCTTTTACTGTATATACCATAGAAATAAATGCTGGAGTTGATAACTATACGATTTCAAATGTATTGTGCGGAGAATTATGGGTTAGCGGTGGACAGTCTAACATGGCATTACAGGTTCAGTATGCGGCGGATAGAATAGACGCTACACAGAATGCAAACAATAGCAATATTAGGTTGTTTACACAGGATGTTCCGCCAAGTGCAAGTTTTAATTTTTCTTATACCCCTTTATTTGATGTTGTAAACGGGGCATGGACCCCAGCTAATAGCGAAAGTAACGTTGCTGAAAGTTCTGCGGTTTCATATGCTTTTGCTAAAAAACTATTCGAAAATATAAATAGTAATGGAGAAAATATACCTGTAGGCATTGTAAATACAGCTACAGGTGCTACTAGTATTCATACCTGGTTAAGTAGAGATAAGATTGAGAGTTCCACAGCGGTATTAAAAAACAAAAACTATATAGATGAACCTTCATGGAATACAGTAGCTGTTAGTAATAGATATAACCAAATGACAGCTCAGTATAATGCTAAAGTTGCACCAGTTGGTAATTTAGGCGTTAATGGGATTATTTGGTACCAGGGAGAAAACAATGTAGGTGCTGGGGGAGGAGCGTATATGCGTCTTGCTATTAAAGCGTTAGCAGAAGATTGGAGTAACACTTTTGGAAGCCCAACCCAGCGCTTACCTTTTGTATTTGCCATGCTTACTCCTCATTATTACAGATGGGCAAATGTAACTGGTTACACCAGTATAGCTTTAGCAGAAACAGTAGAGGGCTTTTATGATGCTTATAAAGATTTAAAAGCAGAAAATGACAATGTAGCTATAGCACCAACTTATGATGTTGATTTATTGTGGGACCAGCCTAGTAATCCGTTTGCTTACCAAAGTATCATACACCCTGTAACAAAGAAACCCGTTGGAGAACGTATGGCTCTTTTAGCAGAAAAAGTGGCCTTTAGTAAACCAAATTCTGTAAGAGCACCGGAGTTTAACCAACTTACAATTAGCGGAAATACAGCAACAATTACTTTTTTAGAGGTAGGAACCGGATTAAAAACCCTTAGCGGAAATAAAGTAAGGGGTTTTACAATTTGTGGCTCAGATCTTAAATATGTGGACGCAGAAGCAATTATTACATCCAACAATACAATACAAGTTTCAAGCCCGTATGTATCTAATCCCATTGCTGTAACTTATGCCTTTACACAAATGAATCAATTCTCAAATTTGTGTAATAGTCAAAATATCCCGGCGGTTCCTTTCAGAACCGATCGTAGCGAAAGAAGAACATCACTTAACGGCAGTGGTGCTTTGTATAACTTACCACAAGAATGGATGTGGTGCGACGCGATACAAGGATGGCAAAATCATGCATATAATGCCGCAGCTATGAATGACTTATGGTCAGTAGCACCTATATCCTCTTTAGGTAGCGCATCAATAGGCTTAGAAAACACTATTAAATCGGAAGGTAATGCTTCATTAAAAGTAAGCTACACAAGCTCTTCTATTGGTGAAACTGGCTTTGGCCCCAAAACAAATTATGTTTCGTTATTGCCCCAAAACAGAGATTACGAACAATATTTGCCACTAGCTGCCTTTGGTAAACTATCAGTTGATATTTATAATCCAGACGGCAGGGTAAAGGAATTGAGTATGCTTGTAGAAACATTCGATGGAGAAACTTTTTATGTAAGCAACGCTAATTCAACTTCAAATAAGGAAACTATTTCTGGAAGTGTGGGGTGGAATACATTAACTTTCAATTTAGGGAAAACTTATAGCGCTGTAGACGGAAGTACAGTAATCCCTAATTCTAAATTACTAAAAACTACTAAAATTCAATTAATTATAACTGATCAGTCAAATACATCAGGAATTATTTATGTTGATCATTTGAGGTTTTCGGATTTAACTGCTACTGTACAACCAGAAGTTATAAAATCAACAACAAGTGGTGGGTTTTTTATGACGGGCAGTACATGGGTAGGGGGTGTTGTGCCTACAGCCGGAGACAATATAGAAATTGTTAATGGAGCAACTGTTACTTTTAATTCTACAACTGCCAAAAGTGTAATGGATGCAGAAATAAAAGGGACGTTAAACTACATTTATAATGCAGGGCCTTTAACTATAAATGGAAACCTTAATATATTGTCAAGCGGAAGAATAGATGCCTTTGGAGTAAAAAGTGGAACAACTACTTATTATGGTAAGATACTAACTGTATTGGGTAACCTTAATAATGATGGGGTCGTAGATTTTTCTCATCCGGCAACCAGCGCTGGGAGCGGTCTTAGTTTTTCGGGAACTCAACCCCAAACTATTGAAGGAAGTGGTGTTTTTATGCCCATTAGTTACCTGAATATCATTAATAGTGCGGGTGTCACACTCAGAACAAATCTGAACATTTCTAGAATGATTTCTTTACAAGAAGGAACATTCTATAATGAAGCCCAGTTAATTTTAGATAATAAAGCCATAGGCTCGTCCAGTACCATCTCTAGTAACGTAACAGTAAAAAGAAATGCATTGGCTAGTGTTGAAGGGAATTCCTTTGAAATAGGAGCGGGTCCTGATGTTGCACTATATATACATTATTTAGGGAATGGGTTAATGACTGAAACAGGTGAAATACCTTCATCAAGAAGCATTTATCAGTTACTTATAGACAATGTAGCAGGGGTTAACCTTTTGGATAATTTAAAGTTATTGTCAGCAGCAACTCCTTTAGTGCTAACAAACGGAAATATTAGGTTGCCTGATGATAAATCACTTGATTTCTGGAATACTTTTCCACCTTCTGGTTCCTCCTCGTCATTTGTAGAAGGAGCTGTATCTGTGAGGGTAAATGATACCAACTTGGCTAATGTGAATTTTCCTATTGGTGTAGGTTCAAAATTTAAGGGAGTAATGTTTAAAGCGCTAAAGTCAGAAACAGGAGTAAATATTGTTAAAGTTAAGTTAGTGGATAAAAACGGTGGAAGTTTAGGAAGTGGAATAGCTTCATTAGTAGCAAATAAAAGATGGGAACTGACCTCTGCTGGTTCTAATATTTTATACCAAGCTGTTACGTTAAACTTTGGAGAAGAAGATATTACTGATATAAATCGAATTGCTTTTTCTGAAACAATAGGAGGTGCCTACGGTGCTTTGCCAGAAGGGGGTATTACTTCTTCTATGATATCTTCTGCTGATGGAGCCTATACAAAAATAGGTTATTTTTCACTTGCATCAACTAGTTTGTTATTGCCGGTTGGCTTGATTTCTTTTAATGGTAAAAAGCAAAGTAACTCCATTCAGTTGATCTGGGAAACCTCGTTTGAAGAAAATAATAAAGGATTTATTCTGCAAAGATTAATTGAAGGAAATACTTATAAAAATGTTTCAGAGATTTCTACAAAAGGCAGCACAACTTTGAAAAATACATATGTGTATAATGATTATTATCCTCAAAAAGGAAATAATTATTATAAATTATTACAGCAAGATTTAGACGGAAAAATTAAGGAGTTAAGTGTTTTGGCTGTTTATTTCGGCATGGAACAAGAAGAGCAGTTAAAAGTTTATCCGAACCCTGTTGAAGACAGGTTTTTTATTGAGTTTGTAAATCTTATACCAGAGAAAACAAGGATAGTATTAACAGACTTAGCAGGAAAAGTAATTCTGGATCGTCATATCCTTGCTCACGATGTACAGGAGAATAAAGTTTATCAAGTGATATTAAATAATAAGCCTATAAATAATACCTACGGAATATTACAAGTAACATCAAAAAATCATCAACAAAATTTTAAATTACTTTTCAAATAAAAATGAATCTAAACCCTAACTTAATAGTAGGTGTCGATATTGGTGGCTCCCACATAACGGTAGCGATAGTTGATTTAAAGACTTTTGAAATATTACCAGGAAGTTTTTTTCGCAACCCTATAAACCAAGGAGATAATGCTGATAATATTATAGCTTCCTGGGCTAATACGATTAAATCTGCTATTCAAAGTAAAGGCCTTTCAGGTGTAAATGTCGGAATTGCAATTCCTGGTCCATTTGATTATGATAAGGGTATCAGTTATATGTCAGGTCAGGGGAAATATGATTCATTGTATGGCAAAAATGTTAAAATATTATTAAGTGAAGAATTGGGTATTTCTCCGAACAACATAAAACTAAATAATGACGCTGCTTGTTTTTTGCAAGGTGAAATATTCTGTGGGGAACTTATAAAATACCAAGAGGCAATCGGCTTGACATTAGGGACAGGTTTGGGCTCGTCCTATATGATAGAGAAAAAAGCCTTCGATGCGGATTTATGGGGGACGCCTTTTAAAGACGGGATTATTGAAGACTATATATCTACTAGGTGGTTTGTAAAAGAATTTAAAAAAAGAACAGGCATTACTGTAACTGATTTAAAGGACATGATTGAAAAGGATGGAGATCATGATGCTATCCGAACTATATTCGACGATTTTATTTCTCATTTAGTTTCCTTTATTTATGAATTTATAAAGACTAAAAATCCTGAGGTAATTGTAATAGGTGGCAACATTACAAAGGCTCAAGATTTTTTCATAGAACAAACTCGTAAAGAACTTAGACAAGTTACAGGTTTTGATATCCCCATACACGTTTCATTATTAGGAGAAAATGCAGCATTAATTGGTGCAGCATCTTTGTTTATTGACCCCTTTTATTTCTCTAAATAGTACCACTTCAACCAGTGATTTCAAATTGGTTTAATTACTTTCAAGCCGAACTCAATCATCAATAGTGATATGAGCGGAACTCAAATAAAAAGAGGTTTTTTGATTGAAATATTTCAATCAAAAAACCTCTTTAACTAAACTATAGAAGCCTGAAATCAGATTTTAATGCCCACCTTCGGCATCAATCTTATTCACATCAAAACCTTGCTTCTTTAGCTCTTTACTCACCTTCCACGCAAAGAACAGGAGATATATAAAGCAAATAACAGGTACAATATATGATAAATGTATGCCACTATTATCGGCTAAAATTCCTTGTGCCGGCGGAATAATCGCTCCTCCTAAAATCATCATTATCAGGAATGAAGAACCCTGGCTGGTGTATTTTCCCAAACCTGTAATCGATAAGGAAAATATCGAAGGCCACATAATTGAACAGCATAATCCACCACTTATAAATGCATATGTAGCTATTTTTCCATCGGTTAATAAGCCGATGATCATCGCCAATACCCCTAAAGTTGCAAATACCCCTAAAGTTTTAGCCGGTTTTTCCTGACTGAAGAAGAAACCAACTACCAGTATCGCGATACAAATTACGTAGATGTACATATGGCTTACATCTGTGCCGGTAACATAGTTAAAGAAAAGGATAACTCCAAAAGCAACAAAAGGAACTACCAAGGTTAATATTCTCTTCATTTGCTTCGTTAGATTGAAAGCACTTACCGCTCCTGTCCATCTTCCGATCATTAAACTTCCCCAATATAAAGAGATGAATGGAGAAATTTCCGAATCAGAATAGCCACCAAAACTTGGTAAATCTAATAAGGCGCCCATATTACTTTGGATAGATACTTCAACACCAACATAGGTGAAGATTGCAAGCATCCCTAATACTAACTGAGGATATTTCATTGCTCCCCAGCCTTTAGGTGATTTAACTGCTGACTTTGAAGCGAAAAGTAAGGTGAGCACAATGATGATTAGCGAAAGATAAACCCATATGGATTTAGATAAGCCGGTCATATTCGATAAAACATTGGATGCTAAAATAAGCATGAAAGCGATAAACATCACGAATAGCGGGATGTTGGTCTTATTGCTGGCTTCGATCTGTTCGTCACTGGTGACTTTTGGCAGTTTACTTACTGCAAAGAATATTGCTACAGCTATAAATAAACCTGCTAAAATGTAATAAAGGTTATTGATGGATGAAATTTCCACCATTTTTGGTGATGCACCGGCTGCACTGCCAAATAAAACCACACTTACAATGATGGGACCTAATATAGATCCAAAGTTGTTTACCCCTCCAGCAAGGTTTAGCCTGTCTGCACCTGTTTCTGGAGTGCCTAATGCTACTGCAAAAGGGTTGGCTGCGGTTTGCTGTAACGAAAAGCCAATAGCAATCAGAAAGAATGAAATTAGGATAAATGTAAATGAACCGGAATTTACAGCGGGAATCATTGATAAAGCACCGGCAGCTGAGATAATTAGGCCATAAATAATACCGTTCTTAAAGCCAATCTTGTTTAAAAAATCAACTTTGAAGATTTGTGAAGCATAGTAGAGTACAAGTGAACCGATGAAATATCCTCCATAAAAGGTAAAATCTATCAACTGCGATTCAAACTGAGTAAGGTTAAAGTGGGTTTTGCAAAAAGGGATGAATATACCATTACTGGCTGCCACAAATCCCCAAAAAAAGAATACGGTGATTAAGGTGTATAGTGCGGAACTATAGGTTTTTTTGTCGTTCATTAAATTGTTGTTTATTATTTGTTGGTAAATCATATTGGCTAATGATGTAAGAATTGCCATCCCAGCATTATACCCTAAAATGTTTGAAGCCTGTGTAGAAAATTAAAACATGCAATGATTTAGCAGAAGTTTCATCCACTTAATACCTTTTTTTTAAAGGTCTATTCTTTTTTTTAATAAGGAAAAACCATAAAACAGCACCTATTGTGGCTATTAGCCCCCCTAAATAAGCGAAATAGTTAGATAAGTTAAAACCTTCTGGAGCCATGAGTAAATAAGATACTACTACACCTGTCATAAAAACTGCAGGGATTAAGGAAATCCAATAATTTCTTTTGTGTTTTATCAAATATGCTGTGATTGTCCATAAAACAATGGTAGCTAAAGTTTGGTTTGTCCAAGCAAAGTAGCGCCAGATAATAGAAAAATCTAATTGTGTTAATAAATAGGCAATTACAAATAAAGGTATACTAATCAAAAATCTGTTAAATAAAGGTTTCTGATTTTGTTTGAAAACATCTGCAACTATCAGTCTGGCACTTCTAAAAGCAGTATCTCCCGAGGTGATGGGAGCTGCCACTACGCCAAGTAATGCCATTATCCCTCCAATTTTACCTAACAGAGAGTTCGAAATTTCATTAACCACATAGGCAGCATTTCCACCTTGACTTTGCATTACTTCATTTAATCCGTTAGGGCCACTATAGAATGACATCCCGATAGCCGCCCAGATTAACGCTACAATACCTTCCGTTACCATTGCCCCAAAAAAGACAGATCTTCCTTGTTTTTCATTTGTAATACATCTTGCCATTAAAGGAGACTGAGTAGCGTGAAAGCCGGATATCGCACCACAAGAAATCGTTACGAAAAGGAAAGGGAATATGGGGAATTCGTTTGGTTTATAATGAAAATTATCAAGAGTAATCTCAGGTACTTGTACTTCGTTTTTAAACATCATTACAAATATACCAAGAGCCATAAAGAGTAGAGCAACTCCAAATACTGGATAAATTTTACCGATTATTTTATCGATAGGAAGAACCGTGGAGAGGATGTAATAAACGAAAATGACGACTACCCAAAAGTTAATACCCCCAAAGCCGTTACTTATACCTGCTAATAGTTTGGCTGGACCCATAATGAATACCGTACCTACCATAATGAGTAATACCACAGAAAAAAAACGCATAAACTGTTTTACACTGTTTCCTAGGTAATAGCCGGAAATTTCGGTAATGCTTTCCCCCTTGTGTCTAACTGAGAGCATCCCCGAAAAATAGTCATGTACACCCCCTGCAAATAATGTTCCTAAAACTATCCATAAAAAAGCTACGGGTCCCCACATTGCACCTGCTACAGCTCCAAAGATTGGACCTAAACCTGCGATGTTTAAAAACTGTATTAAAAATATTTTCCATAAGGGTAATGCTACAAAATCAACCCCGTCAGCTTGTGAAATGGCAGGAGTGTCCAAATTTCGATCTATTCCGAAAATCTTTTCCGATATACGTGATAGGATAAAATAACCGATAATTAGAATTACAATGGAAGCAACAAAAGATATCATTTCATTAAGTATTTAATTTGGTAGAGACCAATGGTTTTTATTATGTTAGGTTTATTTGTTATAAACAAATTTTGTTCTTACGACTGCTGTCCCTTGATTTAATATTGCAATGTAAATACCGGTTGGTAGATCGGTATTGTCTAAAATGAGGGTGTTATAGCCTCTGGTAAGATTCAAAGAATATTCAAAAACAGAGTTCCTGGATATAACGGTACAATTTTATACCAAAATTAGGTTTACCCCTGTGTACAACAACACGAAGCACATAAATGATTAGAATGCTAAAAGTGTAAACTGCAATTTGTATAACTGCAACGATATGGAAATTTAATAGCATGGCGATAATTTGGTTATGGAATTCAAAATTACCCGAAAGGTCAATCGCTGGATTATACTATACTATCATTATTGTCCACTATACTAACAATATAGAGATCAATAGATAGCCTGAGTCTGTTATTCTCACCAACGTCTTTTATAAACGATTCTTTATACGTTTACTCCACATCAGGTAAACTACTGTTTAGTCAGTTTCTGAAGGCTGAACCTTTAGAAGCTTTTAAATTATCACTACCAATAAAAGTAGAAGAAAATGCAAGTACAGTTGTAGTGAATGGCGAAGACTTTGATCTTACAGATAAGGAGGACAAAAAGCTGAACCGTCCCACTCAACACTTAAAAGGTTTTGATTGGGAATCACCTTACGGGTTGTATTTGTTAGCAAAAGATTATTTAAGGTTTAAGGATTATGAAAAAGCGGAAAGTAACCTTATAAAGTCTTTGAACTTAGATAGTACATACCTTCCTGCAATTTCAGAGATGGCTCTTTTGCAATTGCACAAATTGAATAATGGCTTGGCGTACAATTTAAGCCAAAAGGGTCTTAGTATAGATACCTATGATCCACCTGCCAATTTTTATTATGGCTTAGCGTCAAACAAGCTAAAAAAGCGATATGACGCCATCGACGCTTTTGAGGTAGCAAGCCTAAGCGCTAGCTACAGAGACGCAGCTAATATTGAGCTTGCTAAAATATATTTGGCAGAAAAAAATCATGCTCTCTCATTGAATTATGTGATGACGGTTTTAAATGATAGCCCAAAGAATATAGAGAGCTTACAATTAGGTCTTTTACTACATCGTATTTTAGGGAAAGAGACAGGGTTTTTCAGAGAGAGGGTTTTAGCTATTGAACCACTCAATCATTTGGTTGCTATTGAAGAATATTTCTTAAAGAGAGAGGTAGACTTGCGTAATAAGTTCACCCAACAAATAACTAATGAGTTGCCACAGGAGGTATACCTTTATTTAGCTGCCTGGTATTATAAATTGGGAAGAACAGAGGAATGCAAGGAGATTTTGTCACTGTCGCCAGAGAATTCTGAGGTAGCTTACTGGAGAGCATATTTCTCAGAAGGAAAAGAAAGAGAACGGTTGTTGCAGAAAGCAGATCAAAGTTCTGCCCATTTAGTCTTCCCTTATTTAGAAGAGAGTGCCGAAATTATGGAATGGGCATTGGCAGAAACGCATAACTGGAAGCCTTCTTATTATTTAGCTCTAATCCACTTGTCAAGATCTAATAAAGAAAAGGCAAAGAAGATACTGAACAATATACAAGAGGACATAGATTTTGCTCCATTTTATGTATTGAAGGCACAACTAAATGTAGATAAAGAAGAAAAACTAAAACATCTTCAAAAAGCACAATCAATAGCCTCATCAGAGTGGAGATATAGTTTGCGATTAACAGAACTTTTGATAAGTAAAAGAGACTACAAAAAAGCATTACAAATTATAGAAACAAGCCACAAAGATAATCCGGATAATTATCAGGTTGGAGTGAGCTACATCCAGTGTCTTATGTTGAATAATCATTATGAAAAAGCGGAGGAAATATTAGCTAAGGTCACGATATTACCTTTTGAAGGTGCTATTTATGGCAGACTTTTGTTTCAGGAAACCAAACTGATATTATCAATAAACGCTTTATTAAAAAGTGAATATAATAAAGCGCTAAGAAAAGTAGAGGATGTGGAACAATGGCCTAGAAACTTAGGGGTTGGTAAACCTTATGATGAAATGATTGACTCTTCTTTAGAGCTATGGCTAAAAGCCAGGATAAATCTTAAGAGGGGAAACCAAGAGAAGTATAAGCTTTTTATAGAGGAAATAAAAAAGAGCACTTATGTTAATAATTCAATTAGCCCATTGATTAAAAGTATTGCTTTTAAAGAGTCTGGAGAGAAAGAGAAAGGTGATAAATTGTTTGAACAATGGATGAAAGAGACAAGTAACATTCGTACGAAACAAAATGCCCAATTATTCTACAACAACGGCGATTTGATTGCTCTTAGGTCTTTGATAAAAACAATCTCTGACAAATCAGACCAAAGAATGTTTTAGAAGAGAATATAAAGCTGTTTAATGTTTTATTATACCAATAAAAACCAAATAAAAAAATAAAAACTATGATGTGTGTTGCTTCATTGAGTGATTTCAAGTTAAAACTCTACCCTCGTTTTTTGCTGACTAGAGCTTTATATATAAATTTATCTCTATTGTTACTATTTACTCTATTATGCTCGTTTAGCGCTTCTGAAAAACATACAGCTCAAGAGTTAGCACAAAGAATAATACCAAAGCATTCTGATAGAATACTATTCGAGCATATTGAGGGTATAGATAAAGATGTTTTTAGTATTTGGTCAGAAAATGATAAAATCATTATCGGTGGTAATAATGCTAACTCAATGGCAACTGGATTAAACTATTACCTTAAATATTATTGTAAGGTTACGGTTACATGGTATAAAGATGATAAAATAATCATGCCTGGTTCGCTACCTAAAGTTAGAGAGAAAGTTACGGTAGAATCAAAGTTAAAAGATCGTTTTTTTTTGAATTACTGCACATTTGGATACTCGATGAATTGGTGGAAATGGAGAGAATGGGAACATTTTATAGACTGGATGGCATTGAATGGAGTTAATATGGCTTTAGCAACAACTGGACAGGAATCAATTTGGAGAGAAGTTTGGTTGGATGCGGGGTTAACAGAGGAAGAAATAGCTGATTACTTTACAGGTCCATCTTACCTGCCTTGGCATAGAATGGCGAATATAGATTCGTGGCACTCACAGCTTCCTTTGTCGTGGATAGAGCATCAGTATGAACTGCAAAAGCAAATTATCGAAAGAGAAAGAGAGTTTAATATCAGGCCTATACTTACTTCATTTTCAGGTCATGTTCCAAAGTCGCTAAAAAGAATATATCCAAATTCTAAAATAACAAGATTAAATCCTTGGGTAGATTTTGAGGAAGAATATAACACTTACTATTTAGATGCTTCAGAGCCATTATTTAAAGAGATACAAAAGAAATTTCTTCTTAAACAGAAAGAAATGTATGGTGCTAGCCATATTTATGGGATCGACCCATTTAACGAATTAGACCCCCCAAGCTGGGATCCTGATTACTTAGCGAAAGCTGCAAAAGAGATATATTCTTCTGTTGAGGAAGTTGATCCCGGAGCCGTTTGGATGCAAATGAGTTGGGTGTTCTTTCATAAGAGAAAAGACTGGACACCAGAAAGGCTTAAAGCTTATATAACTGCTGTTCCAAAAAACAAATTGGTGATGCTGGATTATTACTGTGATAGTGTAGAGTTATGGAAACAAACAGAGTCATTTTATGGACAGCCTTATATTTGGTCTTATCTCGGAAATTTTGGTGGAAACACAATGATCGCCGGAAACATTAAAGATATTTCTAAAAAAATAGATGATGTCTATGAGCAGGGAGGAAACAACTTTCAGGGGCTTGGGTGCACATTGGAAGGTTTGGATGTGAACCCCTTTATTTATGAGTATGTTTTAGAAAGAGCATGGGATACAAAAATAAACGATAAAGACTGGTTTCAAAAACTTGCAGATAGACATATTGGTTTTGAAGATGATAACTATCGTAAAGCGTGGTTTTTATTATACGATAAAGTTTATATGGAAGCCTCTACAAATAAAGCTTCTATGATTAGTGGTCGTCCAAATATGAAAGGCGACAGTAAATGGAATAGTACAAATATTAAATATAATAATAATGATTTAGTAAAAGTTTGGGAAACTCTACTAAAATCTCCGTTAAGTAAGAGCAGTAGTTATGAGTTTGATTTAGTAAATATTGGACGCCAAGCATTAGAAAACTACTTTGGTGAATTATTCTTACAATACTTGGATGCAGTTAAAAATAAAGATATTAAAGCAGAGCGAAAACTTAGTAAGCAAATGCTGGCGTTACTTTCTGATATTGAAAGCCTAGTCGCTACGAATTCCTATTTTCTATTAGGAAAATGGATTAAGGATGCCAGAGACTTGGGAGAAAATCCACAAGAGAAGGATTATTTTGAAAAAGATGCTAAGCTTATATTAACCACATGGGGGGTCAAAGGGAATAAGTTAAATGATTACGCAAATAGGTCTTGGGCGGGCTTAATAGGCTCGTACTATAAAGTGAGGTGGAAAATGTTTACTAATGATGCTTATTTATCTTTGAAAAACAATCAACCTTTTAATGAAGGAAAGACTTATCAAAAACTGATTGATTTTGAATGGGACTGGGTTAATAAGAAACGGAAATTTATTCATAAGCCTAAGGGAGATTCTAGAGAATTATCGGAGAAAATGTATAAAAAATATTTTTCAGTAATCGGTAATCATGAATGATTACGTATTGGCTCGACCGGTAAGTTTTTATTATTAAAAACTTTACGCCAGAGAATGTTTAGTGATTTATATAGATTCTGATGTACGTTCTTTTCGACAAAGGTTAATAGAAGTGAATCATAATATTTTTAGCTTAATTCCAAAGGTTCCAATTTTGCATTTATGAAAGAAGTTTATATCCTATCGGCATCCCGTACTCCTATAGGAAGTTATGGTGGTAGCCTTTCAACTGTACCTGCCACACAGCTTGGATCTGTAGCAATAAAGAATGCTGTAAGAATAGCTGAGATTTCGCCCGAGGCAGTAGAAGCTATAGTGATGGGGAACGTTTTGTCAGCAAGTCTTGGTCAAGCGCCCGCTAGACAAGCATCCAAAGCCGCTGGACTTCCAGATAGCGTATGTGCCACCACAGTAAACAAAGTCTGCGCATCGGGCATGAAAGCAATCAATATGATCTTTCAGGATATCCGCCAGAACGATATCTCGGTGGGTATCGCTGGAGGGATGGAGAATATGTCGCAAGTACCTTTTTATGTTCCTGACGCCCGGTTTGGTTTAGGTTATGGAAACCGAAGCTTGGTAGACGGATTGGTCAAAGATGGCTTAACAGATGCTTATAGCCAGACTTCGATGGGGATCTCGGGAGATAAAACCGCTGAACGCTATGAGATCAGTCGGGAAGAGCTGGATGCCTATGCTTTGCGCTCTTATGCTAACAGTGCTGCCGCTTGGGAAAAAGGTTACTTCGCCAATGAAATAAGTGCTGTAGAAATACTCCAGAGAAAGGGAAATTCAATTATAATTTCAGAAGATGAGGAATATAAAAAAGTAAATCCTGAAAAATTGCGTTTACTAAGACCTGCATTCTCTTCCGAAGGAACGATGACTGCGGCCAACTCGAGCCCTATGAGTGATGGTGCATCCGCTTTGGTTTTAGTTGCTAAAGAGTATGCAGAAGCGAATTATTTGAAGCCACAGGCTCGTATTGTAGCTTATGCAGAAGCAGAGCAGGATCCGGTATTTTTTACAACTACACCTGTTTTGGCAGTTCAAAAAATCCTGCAAAAAACAGGAATAAGTTTAGAAGAGATTGATTTTTTTGAGATAAATGAAGCTTTTTCGGTAGTCCCCCTCGCATTTATTAAATTATTAAATATTCCTGTTGAAAAAGTAAACGTTTATGGCGGTGCAGTGTCATTAGGGCATCCCTTAGGTGCTTCGGGTGCAAGAATTATAACCACATTATTGAATGTGTTAAAAGAAAATAAAGGGCGTTATGGACTCGCAGCTATCTGTAATGGAGGTGGCGGCGCTAGTGCAATGATTATTGAGCGGATTTAGATTAGAAGAATATGATAAATAAAGTGGTTAAGAATGCGACCGAAGCTATAAAAGATATAAAAGATGGCGATGTACTGATGCTAGGCGGTTTTGGGTTGTGTGGAATTCCGGAAAACTGCATCAGTGCTATGCTTGATAAAGAAATAAAAGAGCTTACCTGTATCTCAAACAATGCAGGTGTAGATGACTTCGGAATTGGATTAATGCTTAAATCTAGACAGGTTAAAAAAATGATATCTTCTTATGTGGGAGAAAATGCTGAGTTTGAAAGGCAGCTGATAAGTGGAGAGTTAGAGGTGGAGCTTAACCCCCAGGGAACTTTGGCAGAACGAATTCGGGCTGGTGGAGCAGGTATTCCAGCATTTTTTACGCCAGCGGGTGTCGGTACCGAGGTAGCAATAGGCAAGGAAATAAGAACGTTTGATGGGAAACAATATCTGATGGAAAGGGGCTTAACTGCAGATTTTGCAATAGTTAAAGCATGGAAGGGAGATACCGCTGGAAACCTGATTTACCGTGGTACTGCCCGCAACTTTAATCCTATGATGGCTACGGCAGGAAGAATAACCATTGCAGAAGTGGAAGAACTTGTTCCGGCAGGCACATTAGATCCTAACAGTATTCATACGCCTGGCATTTATGTGAATCGTATTTTTCAAGGAGTAAACTATCAAAAGCCAATTGAGCAAAGAATTGTAAATAAAAACTAAAATGCTAGATAAATATCAGATAGCTAGACGTATAGCAAAAGAAATTAAGGACGGTTATTACGTTAACCTAGGAATTGGGATACCCACATTGGTAGCAAACTACATTCCATCTCATATTTTGGTAGTACTTCAGTCAGAAAACGGTTTATTAGGTATAGGGCCTTTTCCAGAGGAAGATGAGGTAGATGCTGACTTAATTAATGCAGGGAAACAAACAATTACCATGTTGTCAGGTTCTGCATTGTTTAGTTCTGCAGATAGTTTTGCTATGATAAGAGGTGGGCATATTGATTTAACCATATTGGGAGCTATGGAAGTTTCTGAAGATGGAGATATTGCAAATTGGAAGATTCCTGGAAAAATGGTAAAGGGGATGGGAGGTGCTATGGATTTGGTAGCATCCGCTAAAAATATTATCGTAGCAATGCAGCATGTAAACAAAGAAGGTAAGTCAAAGCTTCTCAAAAACTGTACACTTCCTATCACTGGACTAAGGTGCGTTAAGAAAGTCGTAACAGAATTAGCTGTAATGGATGTGCTGGAAGAAGGAGGATTTAAGTTGCTGGAAAGAGCTCCAGGGGTAACCGTTGAAGAAATCAAGAAAGCGACAGAAGGGCGGTTAGTTGTAGAAGGAGATATTCCTGAAATGGCATTTGATTAACTTTAGAGATGTTTATACAGAAAGTTGTGTTTATAACCGGAGCAGCAAGTGGCATTGGTTTAGAAATAGGAAAGGCATTTGCGACAGAAGGAGCAAACGTAATTATCAGTGATTTAAATAGTGAGAAAGTGCTTTCCGCTGCGGTCTCATTAAGAGAGCAGGGACTGGAGGTGACTGGTGTAGGCTGTGATGTGACCAAGGAAGAAGAACTTCAGCTGGTTTTAAACGGGGTACAGAAAAAATACGGTCGTATTGATGTTTTAGTTAACAATGCTGGATTACAGCATATATCGCCAATCGAAGAGTTTCCTTCAGATAAATTTGAGTTACTGATTCGAGTAATGTTAACGGCCCCTTTTTTTGCTATTAAACATGTTTTTCCGATAATGAAAGCTCAGAATGGAGGTAGAATAATCAATATGGCCTCCATTAACGGTTTGGTAGGTTTTGCAGGTAAAGCAGGGTATAATAGTGCGAAACATGGGCTTATCGGTTTAACTAAAGTTGCTGCCTTAGAAGGTGCAGGACATAATATTACCGTAAATGCGGTATGTCCTGGCTATGTAGATACCCTATTAGTAAGAAATCAATTATTGGAGTTAGCAAAGACTCGAAATGTGCCACTAGAGAAAGTTTTGGAAGAGGTAATCTATCCGCTTGTTCCTCAAAAAAGATTATTGTCAGTTCAAGAGGTGGCAGATTATGTGATTTTTTTAGCAAGCGATAAAGCTCGAGGAGTAACCGGACAGGCTGTAGTTATTGATGGCGGCTATACAACCCAATAATTTAGGAAACAGTTGTTTATAACAGCAGATAAGGCCTTTCTTTTTTCGGTAGTATTCTACCTTAGTGTACATAATTAAACTGAATTTTGATTATCCGATACCTAGTTTTGAAGACAGTCTGTTTTTTGTCTAAGTCGCTGATTATCAATTTTGAATACTGGAGATACACTACCGATGCCTCGGCATACCAAGAGAAACCTTTCACGGTTGTCTTACTCAAATTTGATAAATATATAAAACAACTCATTTCGTTCGACCTTAAGAAAAAGCCACAGTAATCTTTCTTGCAGGTCAAGGGGTGGAAAATAGGTTAGTTGTGGGTGTTTCCATGCATTTTAGTGAAACTATCGATATAAATACCGAATAAAATGGGTAAGAGTGGAGATTTCGATGAAACTGACCACCGGATTTCGGATTAAACTGACCAGTTTGAACGATGCGCAAATGCGATAGTAGCAAGGCTTTTTTGATGGACATATAACCCATCGAAATGGTCAATTCCACTATAACCACGAGGAAGATAAGACAGATACTCAGAATGTACAGCCAAGAGCGGAGCAAACTTTCAATTGCCACCCACACCGGAGTTTCCCGTAACACGGTAAAGATTTATTTGACAGCATTCCTGTCCAGTGGATGCAGCTTCGAGCAGATCAATTCGCTCAATGACAAGGGGCTCGGTTGCAGGTATTTGAAATTGTCCCGAATAAAAAATACAGAACCAGACCAGACCGTTCTTCTCATTTGCGCATACGCTGAAGTAGAAACTTCCCTTGTTTATATTGGTAAGAACAATAGATCCAACATAAGGTGATAGTTGTACTTTAAACTATTTATCGAAAATTTATAAAAGATTTACTATAACTCTAAATAAAATTTGAGGCGACTTTAATTTGTTAATTCGTATTTATACATTTGTAGACTCAAATAAAAGTTTTTTATTTCGGAACAATAATTTTATTCCTAGATTTTCAGTTGACTTCCTGTCTGTGGATTATATGATGGTTTATATTCTAAAGATCCGATTTCGACTAAATCGCTTAAACACTTATGATAAGTTGCAGTAGAACGAATTTTACTCAACTTCATCAAGTTACATCTGCTCACGTTAAATACATTTGCGCCCGCTCCTTTACAACAAATAATAGCACTAAAAAGACTAATATGACTAGCTAATATCTTAGGATTTCCAGACACACTCATTAAAAACCTATTTAAAATATCTTCTTTCATTCCCCCTCCTCCAGTAAAGTCTCAATGTCACTACGTTTATAAAAAAGAGTACCGCCAATCTTTGACGGTTTCAGGCTTCCATTAATTCTTAGATTTTGAAGTGTCCCCGGAGAGATGTTCAACAGTTTCCTGACGTCAATACCTTTTAACCATTTTTGTTCCTTAATATTTGTATCGCCTACAATATTTTGTATTTCCGCAATCAATTCCTGCTTAAAGTTTTGTAGATCTGATTTTGTGAGAATTTCAATATTCATTTTAATTTATTTAAAGTGAAACTGTGCTTGTTCTATTTCTGTTATAGGTAGGTTGATAATCCACATACCCATATTCGTTCAATTCAATGATAGTCCTATGCCACGTCATCGGACTGATTATTTTCGCCTTTTCCATTACTTCCCTTTTGCTAATTGCAACGGGGTTTTTTCCGTCGTTTTCCAACCAGAGACCATAGAGTGTTAAGAAAACGGCACTATGCGTAGTTCTTATCCTTTGATCATCTTTAATGCCTTCGAGGAAATTCCTCAAAGGCATTAGAAATGGGATTTTATCAGACTTGCATTCCTTGCTTTCTCTGTTTTCTTCCATCTTTCTTGATTGCTTCTTTTACTTCTGTTTTTTGGCTATTTGTAGTTTTTGAAACCTGTTCTTTTTGAGCTAGAGTTTGCTTCGACTCATACACATTCACGATGCGTTCTTTTGGATTTGCCTCAATAAAAATCTGCTTTGATTCATCTCCTTCCACTACAGTTACAGCTTGTCGATTACCTTTTTTTAACGACTCCATAAGTTGTTGCTTGTCCGCTTCATTTCCAATTCCTTTAATTGGCTGTTCGTTAAGTGCCTTTTCTAAATCGAAATTGTAATTTTCGTGATAGCGCAACGCCTTGTAGTTCCCATGGTCATCCGTATCGTTAAAATCAAGCTGAAGCCAAGCGTCATATTTCCCTTCTGTTGCTTGGTATCTTGTGTCGGTTCCTTCGCCAACCTGCTCCATTTTGGTCCACGTTTTATTTATGGCCCTACCACATAAAAGATTATATGCCTCTTTTTGGGTAATGTTGTTTTCTTTCCCAATAAAGAACCGTTGGTTCAGTTCTTTTCCGTTGCCTTTCGTTAGTGTTAGATCATAACTGTTAAAGAAATAGAGCTCGCTTTTCGCTGATTTATTGAAGTTCAGCTTAGCAGCGACTTCATCCGTTCCGTAGGTATTCTTAAAGTCTAAGACGAAATTCTTTTCGCCAACTTCCAGTTTTTTGTTCAACGCTTCTTCCAGTTCTCGACCAAAGCCTGAGTAGAAAATCTGATTGTTTAAGAATTCTGAATTTTTCATGTTCATGGTATTTGTTTTTAGGGTTAATAGATAATTTATTTTTGGTTGTTCTTGAGCAGGACTTGATAGCCGTCTTTCAGCTTCACTTTGATACGCTTGGTTCGTTTACTAAATAATCCTTTTGCAGCAGAGATGCCCGCACCTGCAATCTGGGTTTCCATATTCTGATCAAAAGGCAAAAACTGCAGACTTTGGATTGCATTGTCTGAACCACTTTTTACAGCGTCGGTCAATAATGCATCTGGAACGTTGATACCTTCCATGCCATCAGTCATATCGTAAGTTGATAAGTCAACAGGCAAGATCGATTTCCCAACTCTTATACTTGTGATATCAAGTTGTAATCTTCGGTTCATGATGTTGCAGATTCCAAAAATCAAATGCCCTTTCGGGATAAGCTGACTGTTGAGGTTTACAGCTTCCAATAGTCGAAGTTTCACGACAGAACCCTGTCCAAGTTTTTGTTTTCCTTCTATCACAGCTGGAATAGCTCGGTAGATACTCCCCAGCTCGTTAGTATTTGCAGTTTCAGATACCGCATTTGGGTTTTGGATTTTCCAGATTTTCTCAAGCATGCCGTTCAGCTGTTCAAGTTCGGGGTCAGTTTCCTTCCCGATGGAATTCATGTTTTTTTCTGTTTTAGAAAGTTGTTTGTTCCTGCTTTGGTAATCATACTTTGAACAGTAGTTTTCGGAATTATCAGAATTATTCATCAGTTCATTCAATCGTTTCAATTTCATTTGCAACTCGTTTTCCTGATGGTCGGGATTGAACGAATTTCCATGATCGATGTCTCTACTGCCATCCGTCCAGCTTGAATCTGCGTAGTTTTTCTCCCAAAACGAGCTTCTTTCATTTCCGACTCCGTTTCTAATCGAATCCGCAGTTGCTTTTTCGTAATAGCTCAGTTTGTCTAAGCCTTTCTGTGCGGACAAGTCAACTTCGGGAAGTGTACTTAAAAGATGATTGTTTGAGGTGGTTTTTGCCATTAAGGAAGAATCGCCTCCGCCACCCATAAGCCAAAAAATTAAGGTTAAGAATGGCACACAGATTACTGGTAGAAATAGAAGAAACCGTTTGTTTTTTTTGGTTGGTTGTTTAAAAAATTGAATTTTCATAATTTATCGTTTTAAATAGTGTTGGTAAATATTCTCTAGTTTGTGCAGGCTGTCGGCTGAAGAAGTCCTTGTTTCTTCTAAAGGTTGAATTGTCTTGATCAGCAACGGTGATGGCCCTGTTCCGAAAATCAGCCAGCCACAATAAAATAAACTCATGCAGGCAAAAGCCGTAAATGTATATCTCTGAATTTTTATTGGTACATTTTTGATTACTCTTTGTAAATGCTTCGCAAGGGTTGTTTGATGTGAAATAACCTTCGTGGCAATCCGATTTGCAATCAGGTCAGCTTTCGCTTCCACGGCTGAATTCCCGGCTCTCTTTTTAAATAGCATGTTTATTGTTTATAGTTTAAAGCATCGATATTTTGGTTAACTAATATTTTCCAATGCTGTATCAGAAAACCGTGTGGATTATTATCGCTTCTTGCAACCTCTCTGATTGTTCCTGAAGTCAAAAGCTTTCTTTTAAGTGTATTCGTTGAGCGAATTATCTCCTGAGTTGCAAAGCAGTTGAATTTGTAAGGTTGGTTACTGACATCAACTTGCACACTATCGATGTTGATCCGCTGGCTGATGTTGCCTGAAATGATGCCAGTGTAAAATCCTTTTTCCTGTAAGTCATCATACGTCTGCTTTGCACTTCCGTCCGCTAAATAAAGTGCTTGCGTGATGTTTTCTTTTATTACTTTATCATCAGGGTCAATTGTAAAGAAGAGTCGATGGAAATTTTTTACGTGATCTCTTACCTCAACCGCTAGATTCGCTGACCTACTCGATAGAGTTGCCTCTATGGCTTGTCCGTTTGCCAGTAAATAGATTTTGTCGTTTGAGGTCTGCACCGATGCAAACCCTTTATAGACCGCATAAGTAGCTAAGATGAAGCAAAGACTGACGACTACAATACTGAAAGTGCGTACCTGTCTAAAAGCGGTATCGATGTTTTTCATTTTGGTAAACATGAATTCGTTGGTTTAAATGGTTGAAAATTTGAGAGTTTATTGTTAAGATGTGATCCTGCTTGACTTGCTCCGGCACTTGTTGCACTCGGCGAGCTAAAGTTTATGTTACGACCAGCTTGTACAACACTGCCCATTCCTTTTGAGGCCATCGAACCGGCAGAGGATGCTGTGCCAGTTGTGGATGTTGATAAGAGCTGAGTGACTTTCTGTACCATTGCACCCCCGCCACCTGCATTCACAATATATCCGGCAACAGTTGGAACAGTAAAGTAACCCACGATTGCGATAATCATAAAAACAAGATATGCGGTATCAGTACTGCTGAAAAAGGTGTCGCTGTTTTGACTAATCTGACCAATATCCATAGCCAACATTTTTTCTTGAATTCTACCAATGATGCTTCCGAATATATTGGCAACGGGAAGCCACAAGAAAGTGTTGATGTAGCGAGCAATCCAGGAAGTAAGCGTATGTTGGAATCCGTCAAACACGGCGATACCAAAAACAAAGGGGCCTAAAATAGAAAGCACCACCAGATTGAAAGTTCTTAGGGTATTGATACATAATGCAGCCGCTTGGAATACCACTTTCAATACCTCACTCATCCATTGCTTAATCGAATTCCGAAAACTATAGGAAAGTTTAGCCATGCTGAATTTGAAGTCATTTCCCAAACCTTCCATAATTCCTTCATCTTTCGGATCATTGTCGTAAGTGTATTTATACCACCTATCCCTGTTTCCGTCGCCCTCGTTCCCTACATACATTTGATAAGCATCGCTCTTTTTTACCATGTTCTCTTTTTCTTTCAGCAACAAATCGATGGACTTATTTGAGTCTTTAACCATAGCGGAAGTAGCGCTAACCGTTGGTTCTAAAATGCCATTCAGAAGATTTAGCACTTGAGGAAAAATCAGGATGCAGAATCCAAGTGCGAAAGGGCGAAGTAGCGGATAGAAATCTATAGGTTCAGCGCTAGCAATGTGTCGCCAAACCCTGGAACCGATGTACCAGATTGTTGCAAAGCCAGCGATACCTTGCGCAACTGAAATCAGCTTACTGCACAAGGGCATCATTTCCTCATATAGATTATCCAATACCGAATTTAAACCTCCGGTACTTGCATCCACACCTTGCGCCATCAATGATGATGGAAATAGGATGGTCGCCAAAAAACAGGCGAATATTAAAGTTGGTTTTATGTTTTTCATTGGTTTGTTTGATTTTTTATCCCGTAGTTGTCTTTCAGAATTTTCACTTCTTGCATTTCTTTCTTTTTATTCATCACAAGCAGGTTTTGCTGTTGAATGAAGTAATTAAGAAACTGGTTTTTGTCAAGCATATCCAAATAGATCCTGTCTATCTCTTTTAGTCTTTCATCATCGCTCATTCGCAGTTTTCCTGCGCTAAGTAATAATGTGAGGTCATCCAAATTTTGCAAGGAACTTTTGCCAAGCCTTTTTAAAATCGACTTTGTATATGAAATTTCATCTCCCGAAAAGTAATTACTGGATGCAAATTGCTTTATGGCTTGGCCTGATGATTTTCCTAATCTTAACTGTAGTTGAATAATCTTGCTGACCCTGTGATATTTCTTTACTGCTGGACTAACTTTTAAAAGTTGATCCAAAAAAGCTTCATGAATGTCGAAGTTTCCTTCCGACAAATCTTTAATTGTACCATAGCCTTTATTGATGATCTCGTAACCATCTTTCATGTCTTTCAGGATGTTCTTGAACTGTGTCAGCTTTTCTACATTCAGTATAAGCTGTTTAACTTCCGCACTTTGCGAAAAACTGAATAGATAAAAACTGCATACCGTTAGCGTAAGAATTAGCTTTTTCATTTTATTATGGATTTAGACCTAAAATCGATTTGGTGGTTGAAACATCATTTTGTTCGCTTTTCAATTGCTGGCTGTATCCTCGAATTTGATTATCGAATAGATTGATAAACTGATAAAGGGATAAATATTCCTTTTTCAAATCAGTCAAGCGTTGTAGCCTTTCGTCATCATCCATACTCAGCTCGTTCTTCGTTATCAATTCCTTATAGTTAGCAAACAACTCGTCAGCTTCCCTGTCAGTATTTCCAATTACAGAATTGAAATAGGCTCTTTGTTTGTTGCTGAAATACAATGTTTTAGAAACGAATTTTTTTAACTGGTTGCCTGTACTGTTAATGGCAGTATGGAGCTGCTCTATTCCGAGGTTTTCTACCGCCTTTGATAGGTTTGGGTTCAATTTGATTTTGTCATTAAAGAAAACATTATGCATATTAAAATCTCCTTTTTTGATTTTGGATATGGTTTTTGAACCCCTATCAAATACTTCATACCCCTTCTTCATGTAGCCTGCGTAAACTCTTAAGCCCGCAATCTGCTGGATCAAGTATTTTTCCTGCGTTTTTTTCTGTCTAAACCATTCATTGAATGTTTGCGCCTGAGATACCGCAATGTTTATTGAACAAAAAATGATGATAATTAAATATTTCATATCAATTTGAATTTAGACCGTACCAACGGCGTATCTGGTTTGCTTCGTTACTGTCTTTCGCTCTTGAAATACTCAACAATGTGTTTTGACGGTTGAATGCGATCAGATCATAGTAATTCTGATCTATGGCATTTGCAGTTTCCCTGATGATTTTTAATCTTTCTGCGTCGGTCATCTGTACTTCAAATGAAGTGATGACCGTGATGATTTGATCAATATTCTTGAGACTTGCGTTAAGTATTCCGCCATAAACTTTCGACATATATTCAAGCTCGACAGGGTCAAAATTTGGGTCTCTCTTACTCAGCTCCCAAGCTTTGCGATATGCTTTCAATAATTGACTTTGTTTTGAACTGATGTCTCGAATTCGATGATAGTAACTGATAACCGATTTAACTTTATTGAGTTCATCGAAATAATCGCGGTAAAGCGTTCGCTGTTTTTCTGTCCAATCCGATATTTCTCCCAATCGGAACTTTGAGAGTTTGTTCTCCAGAACCTTTTGCGCATTCTGCAACCAAATGGTCTTGTTCTGTAAGCGTTGAACTTTTAGATCGACCGCCGTTACGATTTTCTTTACACCCGCCTTAATCACTTCTGCAATCACTAACTGGGCTTTTACTTCTACTGGTTTTACTGCCAAGCTGATTAATATAACAGCAAGCATTATGATTTTTTTTAACATGTTTTTTCCTCCTCTTCTTTTAATTTATCCTTTACCAATGCCTTAATCCCTTCTTCTATACTTCCGTGTTTATGCGTATAATCTGCTACTTCCACTCGTTCCGAACCTTCCGTGGTGTATGCGTAATATTCTTCTGGGCATAGCTCATTTTTATATACTTTCATTTCTTGCCCTCCCAGATCAATAAATATTTCACGGTTGTCTTTGTTGACCGATAGCAGAATGGCTTTGCCTTTTTCTGAAAGACCCAATACGTCTTGCAATTGATCGAACTTGTTGAGGTATTTCTTCATGTCCATCAATATCTTGATATCCGCATTGTTGATGATGGCATCTTTGATGATTGGAGAGCTCACCAAGTCATCAAGCTCTTGTGTGATTACAATGGGTATTCCATTGAATTTCCTTATCGTTTTAAAAGCATATTTGAGGAAATTTGCCATTCCTGATTTTGCGATCGCTTTCCATGCTTCATCAATCGTAAGTACTTTTCTTACTTTTCCAAGCTTTCGCATTTTGGAGATGAACATCTCCATCACTATCAACGTGACTACGGGGAATAGAATCGGATGGTCCTTGATGTTATCCAACTCAATGACAATAAATGGCTGATTGAGCAGATCAAGGTTTTCTCTTGCATTCAATAAATAATCAAACTCTCCGCCTTTGTAATAAGGTCTTAACACATAAAGGAAGTTGTCTAAATCAAAGTCTTTGTCCTTTACCTTTTGAGTGGAGAGTACCTTCGCGAATTCACTTTTTAGGTATTCGTAGAACGAATCAAAACATGGAAATACATCACTTGAAGCATCAATAAGCGCATAAAACCCTTGGAGTGCTTCAGACAGTGCAACGTATTCGCTTCGATTAAAGGAATCATTTTCCTGTTTCCAAAGTGCAATCAAAAGTGCTTTAAGACTTTCCTTTTTTTCTGTGTCCAACTGATCGCCCTCGCCAATATAAAACGGGTTGAATTTTATCGGATTTTCTTCCGTATAGGTAAAGTAGTAGCCGTTGACCAATTCACATAATCCTTTATAACTCCCGCCAATATCCACGGTCACGCAGTGCGCACCTTGCCTAAAAAGCGTACTTAAAATATGATTGACAGTCATGCTTTTTCCACCACCAGACGTTCCGCAAACCAACATGCCCATATTTGACGTCAGCCCATTTTTTCTAGGTTCATCGAATAAATCCACGTTTACTGGTTTCGACGCTAAACGGTCACAAAAACGAATTCCAGATTTAGAGTTAGAACTACGGTAATTGGTTTCCATATTTAGGAAACAGGAAGCTTGTTCGGCAAAAGTGTCAAAGGTATCGTTCATCGGAAAATCAGCTTCGTTGCCAGGAATACCTGCCCACCATACCTGCGGTGCACCGATAGTTTCAGCTTTAACAGAAGCATCCATTTGAGAAAATGCTGTAGTAACCTGGTTGTTCATTTCCTGCAATTCTTGCTGATTTTCGCTCCACACCTGCACATTAAAATGCGCTTTTACTGGTAAGCGTTGCTCACTAATTGCTTCATTCAAAAAGTCATTGGTGGCATCTTTGGTTATGGCATTTTCTCTGGAGTAAGAAGAAAGCGACTGTAACCTCAACCTTTTCTTCTCAAACTTTTTTAGTGTAGCGCTGGCATCTCCAACAAAAATGTACTGATTATAGATATGCTCACAGGGCAATAGCAATCCCAAATGGCCAGCAAAACTTACCGGAAACTTTGTTTTGTCGGTTGAATATTTATCATAAGTCAATCTGGAACCGCAGAAATGAGGTAGATCAACTGCATCGCCTAGGGTGTAGATCTTCAACTGTTTTTTGCCGATTTTCAAAGCATGATTGAATTGGAAGTCAGTAAAGATTCTAGTATCGGTTTCTTGATTCAAAAAGCTGTATCGCTCAATCAGTCCTGTTTGTTGTGGCGAACTGCTCAATTCTTCCGTTGTCATCCGACGGAGCTTAACCAACTTAGAATCTTGAACAATAGATTGGAATTGATTTACGATGTCTGTAAAATCAGTTAAAACTTGTTTATCCAAACAATCCTTTGGTACTAAGCTCGGCCTCACTAAATTTGACAGCAACGAACTGCAGTCGTCACGTCCTTTCGGCTTTTTGGTTAAAAACAGATAGCTTTTATGCTCAAGAAATAGGCGGTCTTTAAAATGTTTTGCACTTGCATCATTAAGAAAATCCTGACCTGAATTTGCATGTTCTTTATATTCTTTTTTCAGAAACCAATCTTGCTTATGGAGTACGCTATGCTTCGGCAGAACCTTGATGGCTTTAGCCCATGACTGATGGATGTTCTCATAATCAGCATCCGAAAGGGTAAAAGCTTCAGGTAATTCTACCTCAAACACAGCGGTAAAATCTCCTTTTTTCGATAAGATAAAATCATGTTCGATTCCCATAATCGGGAAGTGTTTTAATAAATTGTATTCCATAACTATCCTTCGTTTTTTAAATAGAAAGCTGATCTACTGTAAGTTTTAATTTCCTTTGGCATTCTTATTTTAGCAATCATCTTCATCATTCCGTGAATGCCGTATTTGTTGCTCCATTGGTAAAGATTCTTGGTCAAGAGAAGTCCGGCTGTAATGATTGTGGCTAAACAGACATAAGTGTTGACTCCTAAAATGTATAGGACTGAAAACATAATTAGGAGCGTTAAAAGACCTGCACCGAAATACCAGATATATTGTGCCTGCAAACCCCGAAACTCGATGGGTTTATTGATATTTTTATTGATAGGGTAGATGCTGTTTTTCATATCAAATAGATATTCTGTTAGATTTACGTTGTTGATTTTCTGTAATCATTATCGGACGAACTACGGCCTCTTGATGATCTATCTTGACAATTTTCTCTTCCGTTTCTTCGGGTATTTGATGCTTTGTTAGCTTGGTGTTAATTTCTTTTTCTAATCGTGAGAGTTCTGTTTTTAGCTCTTTCAACTGTTCTTCCTTGCCGAACGGTTGTTTCACTAATTCGCTGATTGCCACTATTTCGTTTTCAGATTCCGCAACTGTTTTCTTTTGTCGCTCTTTTAAAACATTCACTTTGTCAATAGCATTTAAGAAATACCTAACTGCCAATTTTGGGTTGTCCACATTAGGCTGACCATGGTTGAAACTGTATTTGATGATGCTTTCTGGATGCTTAGCGTAGAAAAAATTAACTTTTTCAAAGTCGATTTGTCCTTTATTTTCAAATGCTTCCCGTTTTTGGGAAATGAAAAGTTCAAATCCATATAACTTCCCTATTTGCTTTGTTCCTTGGAGATCATCTTTTGGGTTCCAGTTTTGATGAAGTTCAATCAGGTGTTTACCAATGGCTTCGTTGGGTTGATTTTCTTTACCCTTGATTTTAAGCGGATTCGATTTCGTTCCGTCTTTTTCATAAGTCAATTGCTTGTTATATCCATCAGCATCATTGCTTAAGCTTTCAAGAATCTCCTTTGATTTCGGAAGCTGAGCTTCCAAATCTTCATATTGAAACCTATATTTCGCCACTTGTCTAAAGTGAGCAGTTTTTGAACTTTCTAAAACCGCAACTTTTTTCTCTAGTTTGGACTTTTCCAATAATGAAGTATCTCCGGAAAGAATGGCTACGTATTCTGCGAAATTCATTCCTGTCTGTTCGTCCATTCCGCCTTCGTCAATGCTTCGTTTACTCAACCCGCAGTTTTTCATTTGACTAATGAAGGTTTGCTTGTTCTTTAAAAGATTGAATTTGTAATTGTCCAAGGACTGCTCTACGGCATAGATGAAGTTTTTAACCTTATTGTTAAAATGCGATTTAGCCAATAAGTTTCCCTGTCTCGCACCTCTGCCATTTCTTTGCTCCAGTTCTGATGGTTTCCATGGAATATCCATGTGATGCATCGCGACAACTTTCGCCTGCACATTTAAGCCTGTTCCAGCTTTTTCTGTACTGCCCAATAAAACCCTGATTTCGCCTTTGTTCATTTTGCGGAAGAGTTCGGGCTTTTGACGGTCGGTCCAACTATGGATGAAAGTGATTTCTTCTTTAGGGATATCGAAATCAATAACCAATTTATCTTTTATTGCGTCGTAAATATTAAAGCGATCAGGTTTTGGCGTTCCAATGTCGGAGAATATGATTTGTGTTCCTTTTGTCTCTTGGCTCTCGCGATAGATTTCTGCAACTTTTCTTGCGCAGGTATTGGCTTTATTGTTGGGATGATCTTCATAAAGATTTTCATCTACCAATCGCATATCCGCAGACATCTTTTTTGCATAGTTTGTAGCAATCAACATCCGACCTTTGTCTTCGTTTTCTGTAAGTGGTGCTCTGCCAATCAAAGTCGCATCGCCTGTTTGCGCAAACTCCATCAATCTGCTGATAAAGTCGTTTTGTTCTGGTGTTGGCTTGATGTTAACCAACTCCTCGTCCAAGTCAGGTTTGTCCAGATTGATATGTACTGCAGTTTTAAAATCTGTGATTTCGTTGTAGAACAGTGCAAGTTCTGGTACTTTAATAAAATGTCTAAAGCGTTCCTTCGCTACAATTTGGTTAGTGACAGAGAATTCGAAATCAGTCGTCTTTTTAGCGAAAACCGCAGCCCATGCATCAAAGTTTCCAATGTTCTGGCGTCCCAGTTCTCGTGGACGTAGGTATTTAAAAATCAAATACATCTCGGTTAAACTGTTTGAGATGGGTGTGCCCGAAAGAAATGTCACATTCAAGTCGCTGCCATGTTCATCCTGGAGCGTCCTAATTGCGAACAGCATATTCAATGCTTTTTGGCTTCCCTGTGTGTTTCCCAGTCCAGCAACCCGCTGATGACGTGAGGTAAAACCAAGGTTCTTGAACTTGTGTGATTCATCAATAAACAAATGATCTACACCCATTTGCTTAAAGTCGATTCCAGCATCCTTTTGCTCTTCTATTTTTTTGACGATTTCCTGAAGCTTGTTGTTCAAGTTGTTTTTACGAATTTCTAGACCCTTCAACAATTTCTTGGACATTGCGCCCCCTAAAGTTTGGATGGTAGCTAGGTCTTTCTCCAGATTATTAATTTCCTGACCTAAGATCTCTTGCTGTTTTTCTGGCGACTGTGGGATTTTTCCAAATTGGTCATGAGTTAAAATGATGCAATCCCAATTGTTGTTCTTGATTTCATGGAAAAGCCTCAAACGTTTGACGGGGGTAAAATCCTTTTCTTCAGGTGCCAGTATTTTTGAATCTGGATAAGCTTGACGATAGGTTTCTGTAATCTGCCTAACGTTAGCTTTCAACGCAAGAATCATAGGTTTCTGCACCGTTCCCAATCTCTTCATTTCTTGTGCAGCCACAATCATCGTCAAGGTTTTACCTAGGCCAACTTCGTGGTCTATCAATGCGCCTCTATTTTGGATGATTCTCCAAACCGCGTTTTTCTGAGAGCTGTATAAGTCTTCAATCCCAAGCGCACTCTTTTTTAAACCCGGAAATTTTAAATGTGTGCCGTCAAACTCCTGTAGAACATAACAGTTGAATTTTTCGTTATAGAGATTTTCGATGATTTTTTGATCTTCGATACTTAAATCTTTCAACCAGTCCACAAAGCCATTTCTGATACTTTCTATCTTCTCAAATGCCAATTGGATTGCTTCGTTGTCTGGCACTCTAGCTGTTCCGCTTCCGCGACTTACCTCATAAGTAAAGTGTGGATTCGTGTTTTCTAAAGCATGTTCCAAAAGTGTATTCCCGTAAGTAGTTCGTCCACTTTTAGGGGTAATCGAATACTGGTTCCTGATTTTCGGCCCATAGTTTTTCACGTTTACTTTGAAAACATCTACAGATGGCAGATAGGTAATTTCAACATCCGTTTCGAAAAGTTCAGAGGCAAACTTTTCATAATAAGAAACCGGTATCCAACGCTCTCCTAAATTGAAGTCTAAAATTTCAAAAGGAATGATCTCAGGTTGCACTTTTCGAATAGCTTCTAAGCTGGCTTTAAAATTTACATCATTCGGATTTGTTTCGTGTTTTGTTGCTGCTTCCTTTAACTTCTCCACTACGTTTCCAGAAAGATATTGCGTAGCCGTCTCCCAATCATCCTTTTCTGGATTGTACAAAATATGAGGTTTAAGCGCAGTCAAAGTTTCCGGTTCGCTTTTACCTAAGCTTTTGCTGATCCGTGGAATATCTACCCTTCCAATATCGCTCAAGCATCTTCCCAATGCTTCAACTGGGTCTTTCGTGAAAAAGACAGCTTCTTTTTTAACAAGAGGAGCTTTTAGAATATCCGCTTTAACGAAATCTAGATTATCTCTCTTTTCTAAAGAAGAGAGCATCATTAACCCAAAAGCATGATCTTCTAGAATTTTCCTTTTGTTGGCTGGAAGATTTAGAGCACCGTATCCGTCAACGAATTCATCGTAATTCTTATCTGCAGTTTTTCTTAGCGTTTCTAAGTTTTCTTCTTCGTCTCTAAGGTGGTCAAAGCTTAAATAGGCATCCCTTAATGAGGTATATTTTTTGTAAAACTCTAAATCTTGTTGAGCTATTGGACTTAACGTAGCTGTATTTTTAGCTGCAACCTTAGCAACTAATCTTCCTATTGTTGTTCCATTTATCCATAGCATTCCTATTTCATCATAAGGCTTCAAAACGATGGCGATGTCCTGGTATTCAGCTAAATGAAATGGATTTTCGAAGAAAGGAGCGGTGCTTTGTATAAATTCGATATTTACACCACTGATTTGATTATTTATTAGATTCAATTCAGTGCTGAGCTCGGCTACTTTCAGCCATTTATTGGTCGGTCTGATCTCGGCAATATTGCTGTACAGCTTATACTGAAAGTGATTGTTGGTTCGGCTTTTTGCGGTAAGTAGAACGATTGCTTCATGCTGTGGATTTGCTTTCAGGCTTAAAGTGCTGATTAACTTTGCAGTCTGTGGATTGATCTGAACTTCGTCTAAATCATCCAGATAATCTATTGCTCGATTAGTGTTTGTTTCGTTGGGAATGTCAAAAAGTCCAAGCTGGGCAATGTTTGAGCTTACCTTATAAACTGGAGCATTCAAGAATGTAAGCGTAACGTTTTTCGACTCCTTTTGCTTTACAAAAGATTCTTGAAGCCGGACCCATAATGATCGGTTGAACTTCGTCAATAAATCTGAAGTAATTATACCCGACAGTTGCTCAGAAATAGCCTCAATAGAACCACTTTGCGAAACGCTCACATGCGGTTTGCCATATTGGTTAGCACCCATACTAACTTTGTTGCCACAATATATGTCTGTGTTGTAATTGATATACTCATTGATGAAGTATCTATCCTGACCATTGTGTTTTTCCAAGGTTTCGATAAGCATACTGTCGTCAAGACCCAGTTCAGTTTTCGTCGAGTTTTTCTGTACCATTAGCAGATGCGTTGGAGCAGTTGTACCAGCGTGGTCAGTCATTAAGTTCTCTGGCATTACCGCTAGACTCACAAAATCTGCCTTATTAAAAAGATAACTTCTCGCAGGTTTGTTGGAGGGGCTATTTAGAAAAGCATCGGTGGTTAGGTAAACCATCAGCCCACCTTCGCCTAAATGCTCCAGGCCTTTTGCAAAGAAATAGTTATGGATTTTAGACTTTACATTATCGTCATCAATCGTTGGATCAAACACGTTGAAATTTCCAAATGGAATATTGCTGATGATTAAATCATTTTGCGGTTTAGCTTCTAATTCCTCGAATCCTTTATGATTTACCAAGTGTTCAACTTGGGTATTCTCCATTAAAGAGGCTAAAACTTTAGCTGTCAACAAATCCTTCTCTACCGCTTCAATACGTTCTAATCTTGGAAACTTTTCAATTGCGGTAGTGATAAAAATTCCTGCGCCCGCACTTGGTTCATAGATTTTTTTCGGACTTAATTGGAGTTTTGTTAAAGAGTTATAAATTAATTCGGGTAGAAACTCGGGTGTATAAAAGGCGGTAAGTACGCTGTTCTTTACTGATGAAATAGCCTCTTGATACTCAATTGAAGAAAGTTTATCTTCCAACAATTCGTGAAGCTCCATCATGGTTGGATAGAGTTTCAAATCCTCAGAGGTTGCACCCAATTTCTCCCATTCTGAGATGTCTGCTTTTGGATAAAGGATCGCTTTTATCCCGCCAAAGCCACCGTACTTTCTAAGCGTCTCTAACTCTACTGCGGTAAGAGGGATAGATTTATCGGCTCTTAAAGCAATTTTTAGCGCATTGATATTGGCGGTCAGTTGTTCAGCTGGGCGAAAAGACATAAAGCTGTTTTTAGTTTTGTGTTAGATAATCGTTGATGAATGCAGTGAGTGCATAACGAAGCATGGGGTTGTCATCCTCGTCGGATTTAATTGGGAAGTCTTGAAACAACTGTCCCGTTTCTTGGATGATGTTGACAGCCTCAAAGGTCAGGGTTCCGTTTTCCTGCATCATTAGGTAATCTCCAACGAATTCTTCTTCGAGTAGCGTTTTCAGATACATGAACTTGGAAGGCTTTAGATCTTCCGTCAAGCGGTTCATGCAAAGTTCTTTGATGACGTAACTAGGTTTGCCGGACTCAATCAAGCCTTGAATGAATGTACCGATGCTGGCTATTTTCTCCTCTAAATAATTGTTAAGGGAAAAAGTTTCCTCCAAATGGACCACCAATTCTGGGTTGCTTTCGCAGAGGTAACCGTGGAGTTTTGTTTTTAAAATGGTTTGCATGGTCAGTGGTTTTTTATAATCCAAAAAATGATTTAATGATCGTTGCAACCACCACTAAAAAAACACAGCTTCCAAACCAAGCGGCAGCGACTTTACTGGTGTCCTGATCTCCGGCATTCCATTTTTGATAAACCTTGACTGCTCCAATCAGCCCAATGAGCGCACCCACCGCATACATTAACTGCGTACCGCTTTCAAAGTAGCTTCGCACTTTCTGGTTGGCTTCCATGATTCCGGCATTTCCATCCTGTGCGAAAATTGGAAGAGCTGTGATTACTAGGATGGCAACTATTGCTATCTTTTTTAAATTGACTTTCTTTAAGCTATTGTTTTTCATATCTGATGATTTATAGATTTATATGATTTCCCTTATTCCTCTCCGCTGAGGTAGCAACGGAGAGGTGGGAATAAGCGACCATCGCACCGCTTCTTTTTATTGAACATTTGCCTACGCACTGGCGTGGATGGTGGCTGTTTTTCTTTTTTTGGGATTAAAATTGGAGCTATGGATTGCTGTTCCACAAAAGCACCGCGTCATCTTCACTCAGCACCATAACTCCATACGCTTTGCATTCTTTTACAATCATTTCATTAATGGCGGGCTGAAAATCAGAACCGTTTAGATCTGGGAATCGTTTGATAATTGAAGATAGATGCGCTTTAAAAGCCAAAGGCTGATATTCATGGTCGGAGGCAAAACCAATCCCTTCTTTTAACGCTTCAATCAAATTATCCACTTCCTGATTTTCTGATACTGGTTCTTGCCAAGCTTCTGCTTCAACAGCATTTTCTTCGGGCTCTTGATTTTCATCAATAAAAAGGGGGTTATAATTGTCGTCGGAACTGTTGGGGATAATGGCGCTGAGCTCATGCCCGTAACAGTAAATGAGTATGACCAAATAATAACACAGTACAAACAATGTAGTACCAATTCCGAATGTTGTCCAAGAGATGTTTTCCATAAGTTTCAAACTTTAAATGTTTTAGCGGTTTGTTGAAACAAAGGTGGCGAGGATTCGAGAGCCGTCGGGATACAGGTTTTTTCTTGCATCCCAGTACCCTATGTAAATCAGGTAGTTAAAAATTATTTAGGCAGAACAAACCAAAGTATTTGGGGAATTATTCATCAATTACGCTACAAATTTAGCCCGCCAAGCTGACAACGGTTCGCTTTGCAAGGGTCGTATTTAAAAAATGGGTATCCACCTAGGGGCGGAGCCTCCGCATTTTTGAAATCTCCACCCTTCCTTTTGTCGGCTATGCGAGCTTCGATGCACCATAATTCATTCAATAACATTTAAAATTTAATTATTATGGAAACTAGCATCAATCAATCAGCATTTCAGGTAGCAGAGATCAGTATCAGTTACAGTTCAAAAATCAAAAATTCTGAAAGACCTAAATTAAACTCCTCCAGAGAGGTGTATAAAGTTTTTTCAGAAACCTGGAATCCAGATACGATTGAATTGTTGGAGCAGTTTAAAGTGTTATTACTGAACAGAGGAAATAGAGTGATAGGATTGTTTGAAGTTTCTTCCGGAGGAGTTTCAGGAACCATCGCAGACCCTAAACTGATTTTTGGAACAGCATTAAAAGCTTGTGCTAGTGCAATTATCTTAGCTCACAACCACCCGTCAGGAGCACTGAGGCCAAGTCAGGCAGATATAAGTTTGACCAAGAAAATTAAAGAGGGTGGTAGATTATTAGATATTGATGTTTTGGATCATTTGATCATTACGGCAGAAGGCTACTATTCTTTTGGAGACGAAGGAATGATGTTTTAGAAGTATAGAAAAATAAAACCCGACTGGTTTGTGAGCCAGTCGGGTTTCCCATAGTCTTTGCTTTTAAAATTATCCGTTTTTCTTAGCAGTTACTTCAGTTCTAATGTCCTGCGCCAATACTTTCGCTTGTTGCATCGCATTTCTTAAACGTGTACCTGCAGCTTTGTTTCCTTTGTCAAAAAAAGCAGTTGCTTCTGCTTCTGCACCTTCAATTAAGGTTTTCAATTCTTTAAATTTATCCATGTTGTTTTTAATTGTTTAAACTAAGATACAGGTTTGTGGGGATAATTTAGGGTTGTGTGTCGATAGTAAAGCAAAAAAACAATTAAACTGATAAAACTTTCAAAGTCTCTTTGTTTAATGGCGAAACTTAAGCCAAAAGTTGCTCTAATTTTCGTTTCCACTTCTCCCAGTGTGGCATTTCTTTGGATTGTAAATCCATGAATTTCTGTGTATGACCCCGATGCACTAAATGACATAACTCATGAATGATTACATATTCAATGCAGCCTTTTGGCGCTTTGATTAATTCTGGATTTAGGATAATTTTCCCTTTCGGCGTACAGCTTCCCCATCTGTTGGGCATTTCGCGTAGCACAATAGACTCTGGATGGACTCCGTATTTTGCAAATTGTTCAATTAACGGCTGTGCAATTGAACTAAACTTTTGACGAGCATTTTTCAAATACCATTCTTTTACCAATTGTTCAGCTCTTTCTTTGGTTTGCGTAAGAACTGTTATAAATCCATCTTTTAATTTAACAGATTCCAAAGTAGCTATCTCAACTTTTAAACGGTATTGTTTTCCCCTGTACAAATGCGTTTCTCCAGACAGAAACTTTTTAGTTGTGTTTTTGGGGTAAAACGAAAGAAAGAAACTTTGCTGTTTAATAATCCATGGCGCTTTCCTTTTTATTTTTTCTTTGATCTTATCTAGTGGCGTATCTATAGGAGCCTTTACAAATACTTCCAATTCGTGAGTCACGGTAATCCCTAAGGATTTTCTGCCGGTAAAATCTACTCGGAAATCAATTCTTTTAGAACCAAATTGGATAAAGTCAGTCATTACTTATATCTCAATTTTGCGACTTCTATACACTTTGTAGCCAGTTCATCCATTTCTTGAAAAGAAAGATTTATCTCATATTTATCTCTCACTCCATCTATTAAATAATCGCCTATTTCAATCAATAATTTGCCAATAATATTAGACTTGTGTTGCCAATCAATAACGGGACAATCATTATCCATCACCGCAGTTAATATCAAATTATCAATTGTTAGTGCAGTTTGTAAAGCAATTTGCTTAATTGTAATTTCATCAGTCAACTTCGTATCTAATCCTTCCAGCGTTAAACCATAAAATGCCTTTGCAACATCTTTTTTATCGAGTTCCTCTGGTATGTCACTGTCGGTTCTACTTAGAACCTGTTCCATAATGTCTTTGACTTTATTCAAAAACTCCGCTTCACTTAATCTTTTAGCCTCATAATCTGCAATTGCCTCATTTAAAAGTTGCGAAAACTTCTTGTAAAACGCCGGATCTTCATCCATCTTTTCAGAAATATGCTTAGCAGTTCTACTCGCAATTTTATCCGCTTTTGCAGCTTTTCCAGTGGTGTTTTCAACTTCTTCCTGAAATTTATCCTTGTCAAAAATATTTACCAAATCGGTAATAATATCTACTTTCTCCGTAGTAATATGTGTGTCAATCAGCTTTTGAATTTGCCCTTCATACTGTGAGAAATCTATCGCGTCGCTATAACGCTCAATCACCGCAATTCTTAGTTTCATAAAAAAAGCAAGGTCGTCCTTATATCGGCTAATGGTTTTATCTTCTAAATCTCTATGAAAATCAATGGAAGATAATGCGAGTTTTAGACCTTTAGCAAAAGCAGCTAGTTTATCGTAAAAAACTTCCCTTATAGCCTCATCTTTTAATAATAATTGATAAGCTTCTGCATCTCTTTTATTGGCAACGGTTTTAAAAATATCCCAAAGCTCTGAATATTTTTGTGGCAGTTTATTTATCTCTTCATTGATATTTACCAATGTGCCTTCCAAGTCTGCTGCGTCAAAATCCTCGAAAGACGAATAAAGTTCTAAAGCATTGTCCAAGTTTTCTATTACACCATAATAATCTACAATATAACCGAACTCTTTATCAGGATAAATCCGATTTACTCTCGCTATAGCTTGTAGCAATTTGTGGCTTTGCAGGTTTCTGGTAAGGTACAATACCGTATTTTTTGGTTCATCAAATCCGGTCAGTAACTTATCAACCACAATAATGATTTCCGGATCTTTCTGATATTTAAACCGGCTGATAATATTCTTCTCATAAGACTTAGCATTGCCATGCTCTTCCATCATTTTCTTCCAAAAACGGTTTACTTTTTCAGGCGACTTTTCGTAAGCACTTTCCTCGCCTTCTCTTTCGTCTATTGCGGATATCAGCACTTCACTGCTTACCAAGCCAATTTCATCTAAAAACTCTTTATATCTAATTGCGTTGACTTTTTTGTCACAAACAAGTTGGGCTTTAAAAGGTGTTCCTTGCCAGTTATCTCTAAAGTGCAGACTGATGTTCCAAGCAATGGCATAAATTTTCTGTTCGGCACTATTTAACTGGTCTGCCCTACTAAATTTCTTTTTAAAATCTGCTCGTTGATAAGGGGTTAGCGGTTCCGAGACCATCCCGAAAAAAGTATCTAATGGTCCAGAGTTTACAGTTTGCCTTGCTAAGCGTCCTTCATACAATAACGGGACTACCGCTTTATCTTCAACAGCTTGGTCAACGGTATAAGCATCAATAATTCCTCCGAATTTGGCAGCGGTGCTTTTATCTTTCTTAAATAGAGGCGTTCCTGTAAGGGCAATAAAACACGCATTTGGCAATGTCTTTTGCATTTCTATATTAAAAGTGCCATGTTGTGTACGGTGTCCTTCATCCACCAACACAAAGATATTAGGACTGGTTAACGGTTTGTCGATTTTTTTTACGGCAGCTGCAAACTTATTAATGATGGTAGTAATCACCGAATCGTTATTGTTTTCCAATAGCTCCACTAACCTTTGACCGGTACTGGCATTCTCTACAAATTTACCGCATTTACGAAACGTCTTTGTAATTTGGTCATCTAAATCAGTCCGGTCTGTAACCAGCACAATCTTTGGATTTAGGATGCTACTTTCCATAGCAATGGCTTGCGCCAACATGACCATAGTTAAAGATTTGCCACTTCCTTGTGTATGCCAAATCACTCCTCCGGTTCTTTTCCCTCCCTGTAAACTAAGAATCCTTTTTATGGATTTTTTTATGGCAAAGTATTGCTGATAACGAGCTATTTTCTTTTCTCCGTTATCGTACAAAACAAAATTAAATACCAAATCCATCAATCTTTTGGGGCTACATAAGCCTAAAAGCGTTTGATCTTGTATGGTAGGTGATATGTTCTCCTGTTCTAAAGCATCAAAGTATCTACGGACATACGCAAATCGACCGGTAAACAAGTTGCTTTTTTGTTCATCGCTTAAAGCTTGATTCTTTATGGATTTTAAATATTCTTGATAAGTCAGCTCTTCCTTAGGGTCTTCAAATTTCTCTTTCCATACTGCCCAAAATTTCTCTGGAGTTCCGTTGGTTGCGTACAATGTCTCTTGTGTTGCTGTACTAATCAATAACTGGCTATACACATATAACTGGCGAATACCATCTTCTTGCTGGCTACGTAAATGTTGACTAATAGCTTGTTTTAAAGGATCTTTTTTGTCTGGTCGTTTGCACTCGATAATACAAATAGGAATTCCATTTATAAAAAGCACTAAATCTGGACGATAATGCTCTTTACTGGTGCTACGCATTACACTGAATTCTTCCGTTACATGAAAAACATTATTTTCCGGATGCTTCCAATCAATGTATTCCAAAGTGAAACTCTTTTTATCCCCATCGATAACCTGATCTACAGATTTACCTAAAGTGAGCAAATTATAAGCTGTTTCACTTGCATTGATATAGCCTTCGTTCATTGGCAACTCTTTCAATATCCTAATACCATTTTCTATGTTGTTATCACTGAAATAAGTGCTTTTAGTTGAGCTGATTTTCTTTTCAGAATTAATTTTTTTTAATGCTTTACGCAGAATGTCTTCCATTAGTACATTGCTGGTTTTGCCTCCACGTAGTTTTTCTGCCTCTTGTTGAGAAAGGTAGCTGTAACCCAGTTTTTGCAATAACTGCAAAGCCGGAATCTGGCTGATATGGTCTTCTTTAAAACTGGGTGTTTCCATTGGCTATTTTATTTTTTGAGAATTCAAAGCTTGATACAAAGAATTCGAATTTGCTTGTGCTGGAATTAATCTGAGATTTCTGGAGAATTGAATTCCGGTAAATATATTCTCTGAACTATGTTTTCGGTAGAAAAGCGACATTTTCTGAAGAATTGAATTCTAGAATGAAAAAAATATAATTTAATTTTCTGGAGAAATTCTGAGATTTCTGGAGAATTGAATTCCGGTAAATATATTCTCTGAGCTATGTTTTCGGTAGAAAAGCGACATTTTCTGGAGAATTGAATTTTAGAATAAAAAAAATATAATTTAATTTTCTGGAGAAATTCTGAGATTTCTGGAGAATTGAATTCCGGTAAATATATTCCTTGAACTATGTTTTCGATAGAAAAACGATTTCTTTTTGAAAATAGAATTTTAGAAAAAAAAATAATCAAATTATTTTTTTGGAGAATCTCTATATTTTTTGGAGAATTCAATTCTTTCCGCGTAAAACCAACAAGCAGTAAAACTATCCTATTCATATTTACTTCTTAGGTTGGTAATAATTTCATGAACTAATAAATTTCCTCTTAGATCAGAATATTTAGAAGTCAATAAATATTTTGTGCCACTAGCAGCGCCTGTGGTTTCTACTACTTTGTCTTCTACCAGTTTATTAAGCAAGTATTTAATTTGATTTCTGTTTAAAGACTCTGAAAGCTGATTTTCTAGCTCCCCGATTTTTAAAGTCTTTTTTTGTAAGGCTAGTACTAAAACCTCTATTTCTTTAACTAGATATCGTTTACCAATTTTTAGGCTTTCGTCAACCAACTGATGATATTCAATAGGTAACACGTATTTATTAGAACTGCCGGATGTTTTTTCAATTAGTCCTTGGTCTTCTAGTTGTTTAACAATAGGTAACTTTAAATTTTGGAAAATTCCATTTCTTATTTTGCACAAAGTGATGATTTGTTCAACACCCAATTTAGGTTCTTTATCACTGTTTTGATATTCACTGATGAACACATGAAATGCTTTATCAATAACTTCTGTGTGTAATACCAAAGAAACTTGATAAAGGTTAGAGTCTTTATAATCTGGTTCTGCCTTACCTTCTGATAAAGTAATCGAGAATATTTTATCAACGCCCTGCCCACTACGCTCTACTAAGCCTGTTTTCTCTAGTATCTCTGTCATTAACCTGCTTCTCGGCGTACTACTAACGGTAAGTATGTTTTCAATGTTGACACCTTTTGGGAAACCACCGGGATTGATGATGATGATTTTGTGCGGAAATTGTTTGATGATTACTTCGCTGGTAATGGTGTAATCTCTGTGCGCCACCGCATTTAAAATGGCCTCACGAATTACTGCCTCATTAAAATCGTAAAGGTCAAATATGTAAGCACCAGCTTGTACTGGATATTTTTTATTTAAAGTGGGTTGATTAATTAATTGCCAAATTAAATCGATAGCAATAAACAAAGGTTCTTCTAAATGAACACGACTATCATGATGAATTTGGGATTCACTGTTTCTAAATTCCCAAATAACTTTGCTTTGTGGCAATAAGCGTTGTATCACTTCTCTTTTACCTAAAAGAATCAAAGAAGCGTAATTGAGTTTGTCGTTTGCTAATAATTTTAAATCTGTTAAAACTTGTTCAATACTTAATTGCAGAAACCCTGGGTTCTTTTGTTTACGGGCGTAAGATTCCTTCATTTTTTGGATAGCTGTGCTTTCCAAATCGGCTAGAGTTAATCCAGTAACTATCTGTGCCGAAAAATCTGGCTCCTGTTCAGAAAGTATGGCAAACATTTCCTCATCGCTCATGTTGCGTAAGCTATCGCCAATGCGCATTAGGGCTACACCTTCAAATTTTAAGGTTTTCCCTACGGGGCGAGCTGGAATATGGGTAACCAAAACACGCAAACCATCTTCATTAAAAAGTTCTTCTAATCTTACTCTTATTTGTAACCTCGCGTAAACATCATCTTCTAAAGCGCCAACTTCATCTTTTCCAAAATCTGTACCCACCACTTTATGCGGTACTTCATCTGCCATGCCTAAAACCAATTTGCCACCGCCTTCGTTTGCAAAAGCTACGATATAACCGAGAAAACATTTTCTCCGTTCTTCTTGGCTATGGTGCGAGCCGCCGTTATAAGGGAAGTTGCGTTTAGCCTCTTTAAACTCTACTTTATCTTCGCTTTCTTTAAGGTTGCTTAGTTCGGTTATGGTTGTCATGGGGTTTTTGTTGATTAGCTTTTGAACGCTTGGCTAATTTAGTTTTATGTTCGTGATTTTTATATATTTGCATTGCTGATTCTGCCATATTCGGAGAATTAGTTTCGAAACCCGATGTATCAAGATATACACCGGGTTTTGCGGTTTTTTGCACTGTCCATCAATCTCTATTTATCTTCTCCGCTTTCATCTATGTAGATGATTGAAATTCATTTAATGCTTTTTGTATTAATAAACATTACTTACCTATTAATTTAACCTGCTTTTGCAATATTTAAAGCAGATTGATACGACCCGCCATGTGATTTTTCTTTGCGCCAACTACCCATTTTAATGCTTTTTTCTAGTGTTAAATCGATTTTGCTATTTGAACTAATTCGGAACCTTTTACCATTACCATGAGTAATTATTAATTCATTATTTTCTTCAAAATAATCAGGACAGGTTCTTAATAACTGATGAACATCCTTTAAGAAATGAGAAGCATCCTTATATCTCTTTTTATAATCTTTATGCGTAGCTCTATTTATAACCCTTTTAAAACCTGTATCTAAATAATTGGGTAAGGTATTAGTATCAATAAGACTTCCTTTAATTATCTTATTACCTATCAATTCATCGAATTTTCTGTATTTTTCTGTTGAATCGCTTATGCTGTCCAACTGTTTTAACTCCCTTTTTGTCAACCAATTTTTGGGTTGATCTAATGGAAAAAAACCTCCCAATAATTGATAGAATATTATGCCTACTTGGTAGATATCCGACTGAAAATAATACTTATCATTTTCTATAGCCTCAGGTGCTAGATAATAATAAGTGGATTTAGATGCCGTGACATGGCCATTTGCATCTTCAATTTTCTTTACGGCACCTAAGTCAGCAATTATAACTTTGTTATCTTCTAATCTGATGAGAATATTTCCAGGTTTTAAATCCCTATGTACAAGCTTATGCTTAGAATGTAGTTCTGTTAAACCTAAAAGAATATCGGTGACAATTTCTAATGCTCTTTTACTAGATATTTTTTTACAGTCAATTAATTGCTGTATATCACCTCCCGAAACCTTTGGTGTTAGAAAATAAGCGTAATTAGGGGGTAAAAAGCGTAAATCATAGACTTCTAATATATTAGGATGTTTTATCCCCATTAATATTACGGCTTCCTCTCTTTCATCATATTTATCATGAGACCAATAGAATTTAAGCACAACGTCATCGCCTAGTTTTCTCCTTTTACCAAAATAAACCTCTCCATTTAAACCCCTGCGTATGTAGTCATAAATCTCAATATGTTTATCATCTCTTACAAAATCTCTAATGGTCTGCGGCACATCCTCATCTTTTAGCTCATTCATTTAATTCTGATTTAGTAAATAATACGCCACGTCAAAGGCTTCTTGTTGATATTTGTGTTTTGAGTCTGGTATTTGGTGTTTTCTTTTAAAAGCGGTTATGGTTTGAGGCCAAATAAAAACGATTTCAGTATTCTTATACAATTGTATAATCCCTTCCAATTTAAAGGAAATCGGTGATGGCGAACGTGTGCCTTTTGCTTTTCCATTTCTTGCTCTAATACCAATCTTTGTTGCTTTTATAGAATCAAATGTCGAATTCACTTGGTCGTTAAATTGCTGGATTTGAATTGAATCATTATGATCATCAACTTTACAGCGAATACAATCATCAGTTTGTATTATTGAACCATCCCCTTGTTTTTTAAGGACAACTAAAATTATTTCGTTTCCCTCAATTTGTAAACCTATTGTTTTCATATTTAATCTATTTTCAACCTTTTTTTACCCGTTAACAATACCTGCATTAATCCTTTTTTCTGTTCTTTTAATTTATCCGCTTTAGCTTTTAATAATTGAATTTCCTTATCTACGGCTTGTAACACTTTAGCTATCGCGGTTTGTTCTTCATATTTGGGGAGCTTAAACTCCAATTTTAAAAAATCTGATTTATTCATTACTCTATTTCTACCAGCACCACCAGGGGATATTAGTTGTAACATATATTTCATCCTAGGCTGTAAAATAAAGAATCGAAAGAAATCGGGATGAGCCTTCCCCACTATAAAAGTATAGGTTGGGAACCTGTGTGAAGCTAATGCGCCATCATCATCTTTTTTAACTATGGCAATAGCTTGTTCCCATGCAAATGTAATATTGACTATCAAGTCGTTATGTTTAACAATGTAGAACTTATCCATGCTGTTGTTTTCTGGTTTTTCAGCAGGTTTTAAGAAAGTTCCTTTCCCATGACTCCTCAATCCAATACCCACGTACTGTTCTGTTGGCTTGTCAATTTCTCTGACAATTGGTGTAACTAAGTTATCTAATGGTTGTGTTGTCCATTTTGTTTCCTCAAACCCTTTTAACCTCTTTTTACCAGTTAATAAGTTTTGCATCAACCATTTCTTTCTTTGCTCTTTTTGGGTAATTAAACTTTGAGTTTTAGCAATTGCTTCATCCCATTTACTCAATAAAGAGGCAATAGCTTTTTGTTCTGGGAGTGGTGCTTTTAATAATTTTACAGTTTCAAACTGACTTTTATTTATGATTGGAACAGCTTGCTCTCCTGCTAATAATCTAATTTTGAAAGCATTTTGTTCTAACTGATAATATAGAAATTCGTTTGAATTTTCATCATTTACTACAACAGCATTTATTTGTTGATTAGATGTTAAATCTTTACCAGCGATACCTAATTTCCCTATAGTAGAACCGATGCAGGTAAATAAAACAGAACCTTTTGGAAATTTTCGAGAAATATTGAATCCTTTTGTTGAAAGTCCTTTTTCAGTTTTTGTAACGTACTTTGTTTTACCCAAATCAGATGGACTTACAAACAGAAAATCTCTTCCGTAATTTTCCGTGTCACTTGTGAGAGGCGTATTTCCGGTATGAACTTTGCCGAAATCTGAAATTTGTTTCGCTTCCCAACCAATTGGAGTTTCGATTTTGTTAAATGACTTTGTGTTTTTTGTGATTTCCTTCATTCTGCCAACTGCTTTAAATAAACGCTAATCCCCTCCTGCACTTTTGCCAACTCTTTTTCCAAAACTTCAATTTCTTTCTGAACTGCTACCACATCCACTTCGGCTTCTTCCTCAAACGTATCTACATATCTTGGGATGTTGAGGTTAAAATCGTTTTCATTAATTTCATCAAAAGTGGCTACGTAACTGTATTTTTCTTTTGCAATTCCTGCTTTCAGTTTCCCTTGGTTAAAAGATTCGTAGGTTTCTACAATGGCTTTAATGTGAGTTTCCTCGTTTAACCTGTTTTGATTTTTACCGCTATCATATTCTTTGCAAGCATCTATAAAAAGTACATTGGTGTTATCTCCTTTTCCTTTGTTAAAAATGAGTATGGCAGCCGGGATGCCTGTACCAAAAAACAAGTTGGCAGGTAAACCAATAACCGCTTCTAAAATGTTTTCTTCAATGGTTTTTTGCCTAATACGACCTTCGCTACTCCCACGGAATAAAACACCGTGAGGCACAACCACACCAACTTTTCCGGTTCCTTCATAAGTGGTTTCTATCATGTGAGATATAAAAGCCCAGTCTCCTTTGCTTTTTGGGGGTACTCCTCGCCAAAAACGGTTGTACTGGTCGCTCTCCGGGTCGTAAGAAACCACGGTTTTATCTCCTTCTTTATCTTCTACCTTTCCCCATTTATCTAAAGAGAATGGTGGGTTAGCAACAACGGTATCAAACTTCATTAAAGCATCGCCTTCTTTAAGCTTTGGGTTACGTATGGTATCGCCCCAACGGATGGTGGCATTATCAAAACCATGCAAAAACATGTTCATTACGGCTAAAGCCCAAGTGCTGCCGTTGGCTTCCTGTCCGTATAAAGAAAAGTTAGAAGTGCCAACCTCTTCGCCAGCTTTAATCAATAAAGAAGCAGAACCACAGGTAGGATCGCAAATTCTGGAGCCAGGTTTAGATTTTGTCAGTTTAGCCAGCAACGTAGAGACTTCTTTTGGCGTAAAAAACTCGCCCGCCTTCTTTCCGGCATCACTCGCAAAATTCTCAATCAAAAACATGTAGGCACCACCAATAATATCGGTATCTTCTAAATGCGAAGGGCGTAAATCCAGCTCTTTTTTGTTGAAATCTAGTAATAGATTTTTTAAGCGAGTGTTTTTATCCTTGGTATCGCCCAAAACACTGCTGTTAAAATTAATGTTCTGGAAAATTCCAGCACCATCTTCACTATATAGCTTTTCGCGGTTAGCTTCCACTAAATCTTCTAATGCGATATCTATCAGTTCACCAATATTAGTATCGTTACGATGCTCAAAAAGATATTTGAAATGGCTATTGGGCGGAATAATGAAACGTTCATGTTGCATCGCTCTGGCGGTACGTTCTTCGTCATTATTATATTTAGCCATATAAGCTTCATGCTTATCATCAAAAACATCGCTCAGATATTTAATAAACAACATGGTCAATACATAATCTTTGTATATGCTTGGGTCAATACTTCCACGGAAGGTATCGCAAGCTTTCCAAACTGCATCATTAATATTTTGCTGACTTATTTTTTTCATTTGTTATTATTTTAAAGCGTTGATGATCAAATGTTGGATTTGTTTTTCTTTTAACAGTTCTATTTGCGTTTTTAGCGCATTTTCCTTTTCTCTTAAAGATGCAATATTTAAAATGAGTTTTTGAGTTTCTAACGTTGGGATGGATATTTCCAATTCTTCTAACACGCCCTTAGATATGGACGCAATAGAAGAACCCATTGCTTGCTTTTTTATGAGTGCCTGTGTATCTGGGTGGTTAATAAACCAAACTAAATATGCGGGCATTATATTTTCGATTGAACTTTCTATCCTTATTACAAAGAAAGAAGTAGAAGCAACTGCAGGGATGTTTTTAGCTTCATACAATGTTGCAAAATTCTTGGTACCCTTTGCCGCATATAAGATATCGCCCGGCAACAACAAGTGCTTAGCTTTGATATCAGACCTGTTTAAATCGGGGTGGAGTTCTATATTTAATTTTCCGAACTCATCAAAATGTCTCGCCTGTAAATACACAACATCTCCATCTGCTTTTGGCTTTGCAAAAACACCTGTTTGAATACTGCTTATGTTGTTTAACGTTTTTTTCAATATTTAAAACTAAGTAGTGAGTGTACAAATGTAGTGAATATTCTCAAAATAGCAAATAAATATTTGAGTAATGAGTGTACAAAAAAAAATAAGGTGATAAAATATTTTCAAGAAGTTGGATATTTCTTCTGATTCATTGATCCATTTATCTTCGGTTTTGAGTTCACGTTAGCGTACACATTTGCTTAATTAAATAACCTTTAGTTATTAAAAATTCTTAGTAATCAAAAAAGGTATGAATATTGATAATATCCGCTGAGTTTGCAATGTTTTAAAGCAGGCTTACAAAAGTCACGTTATATAAAACTAAGATATGAAAGAAGCGACCTTAGCAGATAAGAAAAAGATTGTACATATTTTAACAAAAGCTTTTGATGATAACTCGAGCGTGAATTATATGGTAAAGCAAGATGAGAAACGTATAGAGCGGATTAAATTTCTCATGAATTATTCTTTCGATATGTGTAATAAATACGGCAAAGTATATCTGTCGGAAGATGAAAATGCTTGTGCATTGGTATTATTTCCCGAATTGAAAAAAGATAACTTTTGGACAATTGGCAAGGACATAAAACTTATTGCGAAATCAATTGGCTTTTCAAATATTTTTAAAGCTCTTAAACGAGAATCGTTAATCAAGCAAGCTCAACTTAAAGACAATGTTTATTACCTATGGTTTATAGGTGTGGATCCTTCAAATCAAAACAAGGGTCTTGGATCAGAACTTTTGAATGGGCTGGTGAACGAAGCAAAACAAATGGGAAGAACCGTTTGTTTAGAAACCTCCACTAAAAAGAACATTCCTTGGTATCAGAAAAATGGTTTTGAGATTTACAACAATGTCGATTTAGGCTACGAACTTTCTTTTTTAAAAAATTAAGAAGATGACGGTTTTTGACACAGAGATGCATCTCATTACTTTTTTATTTCTAATGGTGGAGATTCCATTGTTTTGTTTTCAGTTTTTCTACTTTCTCCAACGTCCGCAAGCAAAAGGGAGAAAGTGGTATCTTCTGTTATTGGGTTTGTTGATTTTGTATAACACCTGCGGTGGTCTTTTTCCTGATGGTAATATTCCGCTTTCTATCAAATTGCAGAATATTTTAGCCTATGGCACAGGGTTCGCAATGGGTGCATATTTTCCATTTTATTTTTATAAAGCTTTTGATTTAAAAGAGCTCCGCTTTCATGCTTTGTACGGAATCTACCTTTTTCTGATTCTGCCTTTTCTGGTATTTTTTGCTATCGTGTATGCAATAAACAATGATCTGTCTTTTGCCATTCGGTATGGTATCATTGTCCCGTTTTTTTATTCTATTATTTTGTTAGTGGCCATTGTTAAAGCAATCCGAAAAAAGTATAAGTCGAATCCGGATGACTATCATTTTTGGGAGATGACCGCAGTTTATTGTGCGGTGTTGCCTTGGGCTTCTTTAACTGTTATAGCATATTTTAGTATCGGACAATTTTGGGAAGCGCTTTTTACCAATGGAGGCTTTGTGGTTATCACAGTTTTGTTTATCAAAAGATATTTAGAGCTATCCCGTAAGGAGTATGATTTGATTACCACCTTGGGAAATTACTCTGTCGACGAAGATTTGTTCAGTATCAACTGCAGGCATTTCGGGTTAACCAATAGAGAAATTGAGATTGCTGAGCTATTGCGTTTGGCCAAAAAGTATGATGCAATTGGAGACGCTCTTTTTATTTCAAAAAAAACTGTAAGTGCACATATTCAGCACATCTACGAGAAAGTGGGTGTAAACAGCCGATCTGCGCTTATTCACCGGCTTCTTTCTCACGAGCATTTCAATAATTCTGTATAGGGAATTAACCCTAATTCTTTAAAATACGTATTTTAACCTATTTGGTTTATGGTATAGGTTTACCACTTTAGCCGAAAACCAATATGCCTATGAATTAAGTTTACTTGTTTTTCTCTATCCGTGAATTTTAAAAAAGGATAGCTAACTCACTTAAACTACATTTCTATGAACAGACAAATTTTGGAGTCTTGGTGCCAGCAATTGGAGCAAGATCTTAAAGCTATTGAGCAGGCTAATTTTTTACCCTGCAAAAATTTATCGGATAGTCTTCAAATTATTAAAGCTAAGCTGGCGAAAGTTGCAAAGCATATTAGAGATAATCCGTTCAAAGATGAACTAGAAGAGATCATTTTCTTCAAGAAAATTATCCCGCGTTTTTACAGCTGTTGGATTTTTGCAATTGCATCATATCAGCTGGAATTGAATAAGCCATGCGGAACGCTAGAAACCTGTAAAAGCTATTTTGAAGATGAGCTAAAAGTCATCCAAAGATATTTTAACCAGAATGCTTTTTATTACCACTATTATAAATCGGGTGCATGCGAACTGGATTCGGTGTGTTTTGTAAGGGGAGCGGAGATGGAAAGCATCCCTGTTACAGAAATCCACCTGAGTGATAACGATCTGAGTACATCCTTTGATTTGCTTTTCGCCAAGTTCATTGCCTATGAAAAACTACAGGCATTTATACTATCACAACTGAACGAAGAAAACAATATAATTGAACCAGAACCGGAAGTAGTAAAACCCAGACATACCACTAAGATTAATTTATCAGTTGATCAGATTGGATTAATTGCTAGGGCAGCGGATGATGCCCGGTTGTTGAACGGGCGTTCATTTAACAAAATATGTGAAGAATTGGCACCTTGCATTGCTACTGCTGAAAAGGACAATATTTCGCCAAATAGTTTGCGAAGTAATGCATATTTAGCCGAGTTTTCTGATAAGGAAAACGTGATTAAAACGTTATATAAGATGATAGATTTTATTAAAGGCTACTAATCAAACGCTATGAAAATACTTGCCATCATTTTACTGCTAACAGGTCTAATTATCAGATACTTTATAAAAAAAAGAAAATTCAAGCGCACATCTTACACCGGCGTGGAAGTATTCAAATCTTATGAAGCCGCTTGGTCAACTAGGCTTGTTGAAAATCTCGGATTTTGGACTGGAACTTTGATGTTGATTGCTGGCTTAGTGTTGTTGATTGTAAATTGGTAAATGAAACCCGCTGTTTTGCGCAGCGGGTTATTTTTATTTAGAGAGCTATAAGAATATTGCAAAAAAAAAAATATTTGGGCGTTTTAACAGGCTTTTTGGACTGTATCTTTTTTTGCATTTGCTAAATGGCTAGTGCAAAAAAAGGATGCCGTTTCAATCCTTAACGCAACTGCTAACTTTATAGCTAGACTCGATTTACGTTTAAAAATCTAATTTTTTAGAAGCTTGGCTAAACGCTCATCCAGTTCAAACAGATTAGCTTTCTCCAAGCAAGTCTTCAGCATTTCCTGTAGCTCGTTACTGCTTTCCGCACCAGCAATTGTCGCGAACTCCGAAGCCTGATTACCAGATTCGGATAATCCTTTTTGGATAATTTGGCTGAGTAGTAAAATTGATTTCCTCGAGATGCGTACATCAACTTTCACTGTCTCTTTCATTCCCGGGCTGCACAATAAAGTTTCATACAGCTGATTCATTTCTACACTTTTCATAAATATGTTTTTTTGTAGATACAAAGCTCAGAAAAAACGCTCGTTTTATCCTATCTAAAATATGGACAGGATGATTTAGCTAAAGGAACAATAACCCTAAAAGCGAAAAACGAATCAAAGGCATCCTGTCTAAAAAATGGACTGGTTCGTTTCAAAAGCAATACGCACCCTAATTTTGTATCACAGAAGAATTTACCGAAAGTAAGAAAAATATGAATTGTGAAAAAGCAAATGCAATGGATTTGGTCAATTATTTAAAGCAATTAGGACATGAGCCAAAAAAAGTAAGAAACAAAGATCACTGGTATCGTTCTCCGCTGAGAGAAGAATCTACAGCCTCATTCAAAGTCAATCAAAAACTAAACGTCTGGTACGATCATGGAACTGGCGAAGGTGGTAGCTTGGTAGATTTCGGGATTAAGTATTTTGAATGTTCCGTAACCGATTTTCTGGATAAGCTGACCCTGTCAGATTTCTCCGTTCCAAAGCATTTGCACAACTTCCACGAAAATGATTCTGTGTCGGAAAACAAACTCCAAATCATATCGGTGAAGCCACTCATCTCCAAAAACTTGATTCGCTACCTAGAACGTAGGGGAATCGATGTGGCTGTGGCCAAAAAATTCTGTCAAGAAGTCGAATACTCATTCGGAGACAAGAGCTATCACGCCATCGGTTTTAGGAACGATGAAGGTGGTTATGAAATAAGAGACCCATTCTACAAATACAGTAGCGCACCAAAAGCTGTCAGCACTTTTATAAATGGCTCAAACAACGTAGCCGTTTTTGAAGGTTTTATGGATTATCTCAGCTACCTGAGTATTCCAAAACTCAAAACAGAAAATGCTGACTTTTTAGTTCTCAACGGCGCAAGTCTGTTCGAGAGTGCAAAACCATTTCTAGAAGTTTACGATAAAATAAATCTGTTTTTAGATAGAGACGCTACCGGAAAAAAGCTCACAGCCCATGCCTTGACACTCTCGAAAAAATACGAGGATAAAAGTAGTCTTTTTGAGCCTTACAAAGATTTCAACGAATGGCTGATGTTGACAAAAGCTTCCAAGAATATTAAGAGCAAGCTTAAACTATAGGGGAATTAATAAATCAGGGGAGTTTGCCCCGTTCCTGCAAACGGCAAGATGTACGTTTGTGTCACAACCGGTCTTTTTAAAGCGCCCTAACTCCGAAGTCGTGGGCGCTGGAAGCGTAAAAAAAGAAGGAAAAGAGAAGATGGAAAACGAGAAAAAACAAAGTAGAGACCAATGGTTGCATTTACGGCTGACCGAGAAGGAAAAGCTACAGCTCCATAAAGCTTTTCTGAAAACTACACAAAGAAGAATGAGCGACTACGCTCGTAAGATTTTGTTGGGCAAACCAATGATCGCGACTTACAGAAATGCGTCAATAGACGAGTTGATGGACGAGCTCATAAAACTTAGAAAGGATTTGAATGGACTAGCGAATAACTTCAATCAGACAGTCCATAAGCTTCATACTTTGGATCATGGACTATCCTCGGAGAGCTTGCTGAAACATTACGAAAACGAGCGTAAAATCCTGTTTGAAAAAGTGGAAGAGATGCGGAAAATGACAAATAAAGTAGGAGCGGAATGGTTGCGGTAATAAAGTATGGAAAGTCGCTCGCTCGGATATTTAACTACAATGAGAACAAAGTGAAATCTGGGGTAGCCAAGTGCTTATTAGCGTCAAATTATCCGATGGATTTAGAGAATCTAACCATTACGCACAAGCTAAACCGTTTGTTGAATCAAGCGAAATTGAACGACAATTTAAAAAATAACAGCATGCATATCTCATTGAATTTCGCCAAAGATGAAGACATTGAAGAAGACAAATTGCAAGCCATCGCTGTCGAATATATGGAAGCAATTGGATTTGGCGAACAACCTTTTTTAGTCTATAAGCATGATGATGCATCGCATCCGCACATCCATATTGTAAGTACAATAGTGAGGTCAGATGGGTCGAGAATAGATATTCATAATATTGGTAGAAACAAAAGTGAACCCGCCCGAATTGCTATTGAAAAGAAATATAATTTGTTGGAGGCATCTAGACAGCATAAGAAAGAAAACACCATAAAACCAATTGATTTAATTGGCGAAGGAGTAACAAAATTAGAGACGAAATATGCCATAGCGAAAGTATTGAATGCAGTGCTAACGACCTACAATTACACTTCAATTCCAGAGCTGAATGCAGTGCTGAAAAACTATAACGTTATTGCCGATAGAGGTAAAGAAAGCTCTAGAGTTTACCAAAAAAATGGTCTCTATTATCGATTGTTAGATGCTGACGGAAACAAAGTATCTACCCCAATTAAAGCCAGCTTGTTTTACCAAAATCCCGGATTAAAATTCTTAGAGAAACGTTTTTTGGAGAATGAGAAATCAAGAAAGGTATACAGAAACGTATTAAAAAACAAGATTGAATCGGTTCTAAACTCAGGTATAAGCTCAATAGACGAGTTAAAGGAAAAACTAGAACAGCAGGAAGTTCAGCTCGTGTGCCGGACAAATCCTGAAGGTATGATTTACGGTTTAACCTATATCGACCACGAAAGTAAATACGTGTTCAACGGCAGTAAGTTGGGTAAAGCGTACAGTGCAAAAGCGATTCAAGAAAGGTTTGAGATGGATACAAAACAAAGCTTTAAGGAGACTAAAAATACCACTTTAAAACCTTATCACAACTCATACAATGAGAGCTTTCAACCATCAAATAATTTTCAAAATACCTTTCTAGAAGTATTGTTACAGGCTGAAAATAGCTATGAACCATTGCCATATCAATTAAAGAAATCACGCAAAAAGAAAAGAAGAAAACACACCACGCATTTATAAAATTTAAAATTAACTACTATGCAAACAGGAGAAAACGAACAGGCTTTACGAAAAATAGCAGACATGAGTCGCTTCATTGCAATCACTTTATTGATGCTTCATTTCTACTTTTACTGCTATGGAGCTTTTGTGAACTGGGGATTAACAGTTCCTTTTACAGATAAATTAATCGGACATATTAGTAATACTGGACTATTTAAAAAGTTCAATTATTCAAAATATTGGGCATTACTATTTTTGGTAATCTCATTGATGGGAGTGAAAGGAAAGAAGGATGATAAACTATCTTCCAAACCCGCTATTGCCTATCTCATTACCGGGTTGATCTTGTACTTTTTTAGCAATCTTTTATGGGATAAAAATTCTGTTTCACATCTCACTTCAATTATATATATGGTTATGACTGTTGTAGGATTTCTACTGATTATAAGTGGAGCAACATTGCTTACACGGGTGATAAAATCAAAATTGAAAGACGATATTTTCAACGCCGATCAGGAGACTTTTCCCCAGGAAGAGCGTCACTTAGAGAATGAATACGCAATCAACTTACCCGCAAAATATCTTTTAAAAGGAAAATTTCGCAAAAGCTGGGTCAATATTATCAACCCTTTCAGAGGAAACTTGGTAATGGGAACTCCAGGTTCAGGTAAAAGCTATTTTGTGATTCGGCATGTGATTACACAGCACATCAAAAAAGGTTTTTCAATGTTCGTTTATGATTTTAAGCTACCTGATTTGTCAATTATAGTTTACAATACCTGGCTTAAATACAAACATCTTTATCCTGTTGAGCCTTCTTTTTATGTGATCAATTTTGATGACCTTAACCGTACCCATCGTTGCAATCCTTTAGACCCAACGCTTATGAGTGACGTAACTGATGCGGCCGAATCCGCAAGGACGATATTGATTGGACTAAATAGGGAGTGGATAAAAAAACAGGGGGATTTTTTTATCGAATCTGCCATCAATTTTGTGACCGCTATCATTTGGTTTTTGAAGAAATACGAAGACGGAAAGTACTGTACACTTCCACATGTGATAGAATTGATGCAGGTGGAATACGAGAAACTATTTATGCTATTGCAATCCGAAAAAGAGATAGAAGTCTTGATAAATCCATTTATAAACGCTTATAAAAACGAAGCTATGGAGCAGTTGGAAGGGCAAATTGCATCTGCAAAAGTGGCGATGGCGAGATTGTCTTCTCCGCAGTTATACTACGTTCTTTCTGGTAACGATTTCAGTTTGGATATCAACGATCCTGAAAAGCCGAAGTTGGTTTGTATGGGAAACAATCCTCAGAAAATTCAGATTTACGGTGCTGTTTTATCTTTGTACGTTAACCGTTTGGTAAAGCTAGTGAACCAAAAGAACAAAATTAAAAGCAGTTTGATATTTGATGAATTCCCAACCATTTATTTAAATGGAATTGATAGTTTGATCGCAACAGCTAGAAGCAATAAGGTAAGCACCACTTTGGGCATTCAGGACTTAAGTCAGCTTAGAAAAGATTACGGACGAGAGCAAGCGGACGTAATCATGGGCATTGTTGGCAATGTGATTTCTGGTCAGGTTACCGGCGATACCGCCAAGCAATTGTCTGATAGAGTTGGGAGAATAATGCAAGACCGAGAGAGTATTTCTATCAACAGCGGGGACACTTCCATCAGCAAATCCAAACAATTAGAAGCTGCAGTTCCCGCGTCCAAAATATCAGCTTTAAGTTCTGGGCAGTTTGTGGGAATGGTCGCTGATGATCCGCAGAATAAGATTGAATTGAAAGCTTTTCATAATGAGATTTTGAATGACCATGGATCTTTGAAAAGGGAGACTGAAGGCTATGAGGAAATACCTCAAATAAGGAAGATAGATGCGGCCGTTGTGGAAGAAAATTATTTAAGAATTAAGGACGAGATAAGTAACATTGTATAGTTCGTAGCTGGAATTACAACTAATCAAAACCCAAAATTGATATAATTCAGGCTAACTGAGTTAGCCTGAATTATACCATGACTATACGATTTAATATTCCATTTCTATTCGTTCCTTTAGTGCTTTCATATCCGCACTAACTTTGATGTCTAATATTTTTGCATAATGTTGGGTAGTTTTAATGTTTGTATGACCTAACATTTTGGACACAGTCTCAATAGGAACGCCATTTAAAAGCGTTACTGTAGTAGCAAACGTATGTCTCGCAATATGAAATGTCACGTTTTTATGTACACCACATAAGTCAGTAACTTCCTTTAGATATGCATTCATTTTCTGGTTGCTTAGAACTGGCAGAACAGCGTCATTCGCTTCGCATTGAGGATGATTTTGATATTTGTTAATGAGCTTAATCGCCATCGGAAGGATAGGTATTTTTGACGGAACGTTTGTTTTTTGTCTTTTAATAGATATCCATTTCTCTCCATCAATGCCTGTAACGATATCTTTTTTTCTTAGTTGTTTAACATCTACATAAGCCAAGCCGGTAAAACAGCAAAATAGGAATACATCTCTTACATGTGCCAATCGATTAAACTCGAACTCTTTATCCGCCATCTTTTGGAGCTCTTCTTTTGTCAAAAATATTCTTTCTACTTTTTTAAACTTACTCTTATAGGCGAGAAATGGGTCGTGACTAATCCACTGATTAGCCACGCATATATGGATGATTTTGCCGAAGTTTCTGATATACTTTACCGCTGAATTGTTTGCGCAATTTCGAACTGATCTTAAATAAAATTCATAATCCATAATGAAAGAATGATCTATACGATTCAGTTCTATGTCTTTTATTTTGAATTTCCATTTAAGGAAAGCTAAAGTGTGTCTTAGAGATGTTTCATAGCGAAGATGGGTTCCTTTAGTATATTCTTTGCCGATTAAAGCTCTCATTTTTTCATTATGGTCGTTAAAAACCTCAACCAAAGTAATAGGTCGACTTGTGGGCTTACCAATATATTGGTTCCGTATATTATCTGCAGTAATTTCTTGATTATTGTCCTCTAAAAACTGGAAGGCAGAATGTATCTTATTCTGTATTTCATCGAGGCTTGCGTTTAGCGATTTGATTTTGATATCATCTTTTTTTCCCTGCATTCTTCCGAAACTGGAATTCCAATGCTTTGGATCGCAATATTGACCGGTACTGGTTTCAGAACGTAGTCCATTCAATTTAATTCTAGTATAAATTGGAGCAGGACCTGATTGGTAGTTTTTTGGCTTTTTTATAAAAAAAAGTAAGCTGAAGTTCGTTTTCATAATGATTCACTAAGTAGTTTGCAAATTTAGCGTAACAGCGACGTTTAGTCAAGATGTTTAATCATTAAACTAGTTGGTATTCAGTATGTTAATGGTGTTTTGGTGAGTCATTTAAAAATCTTCTTAAACTCACCACCTCACTCACCAAACCATCATAAAATATGCATTTTTTGATGGTTTTTGATAAATAAAAAAACCTGCAATCATTTGATTTGCAGGTTTTTAGTTGATTTTGATGTTTTAGAAGTGGACCCGGAGGGATTCGAACCCTCGTCCAAACATGGGACCAGTTGCGCTTTCTACATGCTTATTTTATGGTTAATTTTCGAAAGCAACTTGACCATAAACAGTCTGGTTACTCCTTAGTTTCTTGAGTTTTCGAGAAAAGTCCGAAACTTACTTCTCCTTATTCTAGCATTTCTGTGCTTCCTGATCGATTGCCGCCAGACTTGGCCTTCGGGAAACATCTCGCTCGTACTTCTAAAGTACGATTAAGCTAATTTTAACTTGGTTAAAATTAAGCAGCAAGAGCGTAGTTATTTTCGCCTTTTGTGTTTTGAGAATCAATATTAGAGCGCTGAATCCTCATTGCGCTGCATGCTTACCCACTTATCATCCATCCTGTCTATTCCGGTCGAGCCCATTTTAATAGAAGTTCAAAGTTAAGAGTTTAAAGTTAAGAGTGCTAACATTTGCACATTAATTCCACTTTAAACTTGCTACTTTAAACTTTCCACTTTCTAAATCGTTCTCCCCGGATAAGCCTCTAAAGCTTTTTCCAAACAGATCATTGCTTTTTTAATAGAATTTTGGTTAATCACATAAGCTAACCTAACTTGGTTTAAACCTTTGTCATTACCTACGTAAAAACCAGTCGCAGGAGCAATCATTACGGTTTCTCCTTCGTAACTAAATTCTTCTAGAATCCAACGGCAAAACTTTTCAGCATCGTCAATCGGCAGACTGGCAACTACGTAAAAAGCACCACCTGGAACCGGACAGAAAACGCCGTCCATATTGTTCAGTGCTTCTACTAAAATATCTCTACGGGCAGTATATTCCTTGTTTATTTCTTCGAAATATTCGTCTGGAGTATCTAATGCGGCTTCGCCGGCAATTTGCTCCAACATTCCAGCGCTCAGCCTAGCTTGAGCAAACTTTAAACCTGTAGCTCTTAATTCTTTGTTTTTGGTAATTAAACAACCTAACCTTGCGCCACATGCACTGTATCTCTTAGAAACAGTATCCACCACAATTACGTTTTCCTCCATGCCTTTTAGGTGCATTGGAGATACAAACTTTCTTCCATCATAACAAAATTCGCGATAAGCTTCGTCAGCTATGATAAACAAATCATGTTTCAAGGCAATTTCTTTTAAGTCCTCCATTTCCTCTTGGCTGTATAAGTAGCCAGTTGGGTTATTAGGATTACAAATCATGATTGCCTTGGTGCGGTCAGTAATGTATTTTTCAAATTCTTTTACCGATGGTAGCGCAAAGCCCGTTTCGATACTTGATGAGATAGGTGAAACTACCACATCGGTTTGACAGGCAAAGGCATTGTAATTTGCGTAAAATGGTTCTGGAATCAACACTTCGTCGCCGATGTCAAAACAAGATCTTAACGCAATTAATATCGCTTCTGAACCACCCAGCGTAACAATAATGTCTTCTGGAGTGATGTCGTAATTTAACTTATTGTAATAACCAGTTAGCTTTTCTCTGTAGCTTTCTGTTCCTTCTGAGGCAGTATATGCCCATACATCAATTTCGGTATTTTTAATCGCGTCAAGCATTGCTTTTGGCGTTTCTATATCCGGCTGACCGATGTTTAAATGGTATACTTTTATTCCTTGCTTTTTTGCTTTGTCTGCAAACGGAGTCAACTTCCTTATTGGGGAAGATGGCATTGATTCTCCTTTTGTTGAGATTTTTGGCATAAAAGCAAAGCTAATCATCTCATTAATAAAAACGAAACGATTTGGCAATAAAAAGAAAAACTAATTTTAAATTTTGTGTTTTGAATGTAAAGCTTATGTTTTATTTGGCTTTATGAGTGTTTAAAAGCTTTGGTTAATTTAGTTGTTGCCTTTTGATAATTAATTATAAACAAACTCGCCAAACTCGCTAGTAATAGTCACTTGCTTTTTATCCGCCGCTTCTACTCGTCCAACAATTTGCGCATCAATACCAAAAGATTCAGAAATAGCAATAATGTTTTTAGCAACTGCTGCCGGAACATAAATTTCCATGCGGTGACCCATATTAAAAACTTTGTACATTTCTTGCCACTCTGTTCCAGACTGCTCCTGAATTAATTTGAAAAGAGGTGGAATTGGGAACAAATTATCTTTAATAATGTGAAGGTTTTCTACAAAGTGAAGAACTTTAGTTTGTGCGCCACCACTGCAATGTACCATACCGTGAATTTGGGAACGGTGTTGGTCCAATATTTTTTTGATTACTGGAGCGTAAGTTCTGGTTGGTGATAAAACTAGTTTACCAGCAGTAACACTTAAATCTTTAGAAATTTTAATTTCCTCAGTCAATGCTTTTTTACCCGAAAAAACTAAATCAAAAGGAACTGCAGGATCAAAGCTTTCAGGAAATTTTGTTGCAATAGCCTTTTCAAAAACATCATGACGAGCAGAAGTTAATCCATTAGAACCCATTCCGCCGTTGTATTCTGTTTCATAAGTAGCTTTTCCGCTTGATGATAAACCAACAATTACATCGCCATCTTGGATGGTATGGTTAGAAATCACATCCTCACGTTTCATCCTGCAAGTCACTGTAGAATCAACAATAATGGTACGTACCAAATCACCAACATCTGCAGTTTCGCCACCGGTAGAATAAATATTGATTCCCATTTCGCGTAAATCGGCTAATATTTCTTCTGTTCCGTTAATAATTTCTGCAATTACCTCTCCCGGAATCAGATTTTTATTTCTTCCAATGGTAGATGATAATAAAATATGGTCAGTTGCACCAACGCATAATAAATCATCTAAATTCATGATGATAGCATCCTGAGCGATACCTTTCCACACGGAAATATCACCAGTTTCTTTCCAATAAATATAAGCCAAAGAAGATTTAGTGCCTGCACCGTCGGCATGCATAATGTTGCAATAAGCATCATCGTTACCTAAAATATCAGGAATTATTTTGCAGAACGCCTGAGGGAAAATCCCTTTATCAATATTTTTGATGGCATTGTGTACGTCTTCTTTTCCGGCAGAAACGCCACGTTGGTTATATCTATTATCACTCATGTTGCCGCAAAGATATTAAAAAGGGATAAAAAGGTTGAGGGATTTGTAGGTTTTAGGTTTTAAGTAATAGGTTTTAAGTTTTATATCGATTTTTTGGCGTTTTAACACGCTTTCCACTATATCTTTTTTGTACGCCCTTCGACTCCGCTCAGGCGGCAAAAAAGTATGCCGTTTCAATCGTTAACGCACTTTGTTAACTAAAATAAATTTTTAAAATTCATCCTGTTTTCTCATTAAATAGGCTTAAGCACTAACCTAAATTAACCGCTAATTCGCCCTTGGCCTTTGCGGTACAGATGAAAGAAGTAAAAGCACTCCCTTTCATAGCAAAGGGCGCAGGCGAGAGTTTTTTGAATACTTTTTTGCGGAAAAAAAGTATTTGCCAGTGCCCGGCATGAGGGCAAGCAAGCCTGAGCGTAAAAGCCAAAACAAATGCAAATCCTAATAAAACTAAAACAAAGTAGGCTCATCCGTCGCCATTTCCGGAATAGTCAATTTTAAATCCAAAGCTTTATTCAATTTCTCAATAAAATAAGCAGAAAGCAGGGGAGAAGCCTTCTCCACATTTTGATGAACAAAAAAGTAAAGGTCTTGCAAACCTTCTTCTTTCCATTTTACAACTCGCTCAACCCATTCATCCAATCGGACATAATCACTTTCATGGTTTGCACCCACATAACGAATAAAGGCCTGTGGCGTGGTCAGTTTCATATGTAGCATATCTCTTCTGCCGGCAGTGTCCACAATTATATTTGAAATATGGTTTTTATGGAAAAGCGAAAACACTTCCTTAGCAATTTTATCATCGGTAAACCACTCTTCATTCCTCAACTCAATACCTAAGGGAATAGCTTTTGGAAATTCTTCTACCAATGTTTTCAAACGGTCGAAATCTTTAGGCTTAAAGTTGTCATGCAGTTGCAGGAAAACCATTCCTAGCTTTTCCTCGAAATTGCTGATGGAATCACAAAACTGGGTGAGTGGTTCTTTTACGTTATTCAACCTCCGGAAATGACTGATGGTGTTGGAGATTTTCGGAAAAAACTGAAAATCTTCTGGCGTTTTATCTTTCCAAGTGATTACCTGTTCTCTGTTAGGAATGCTGTAAAAAGTTGCATTGAGTTCTATCGAGTTGAACTGCTTAGCATAATATGTTAATTCATCTTTTGTGCCTCGCGGGTAAAAGCCTTTTAAGTCTGCTTTATTCCATTTTGCACAGCCTACAAAAGCGCTAAAATTCTCTTTAGATTTATTCTCTTTTAAAACTTTTGCCGTTTCGGGCGCATCAGCCGGAAGGCTAAAATCTATTTTCCCTGGGTCTTCTACTTTTCCAAATTGCATGTTTAAAATTAGGGATGAAATGTGATAATAGAAACTTTAAAATAAAGTTTATTGGCTTTCTTAGATAATAATCTTTGGAGATTCAAATTTTCAGACTATTTGTGATATTTTAGACGGATGAATTGGAAAAGAATCAACCTTTTTGTAGGGCCTTTACTTTTTACTTTAGTAATGCTTTTGCCTATCAGTGATTTATCTACTGAGGGGAAATCGGTAATGGCTTGTACCTTATGGGTTGCTTTTTGGTGGATTACAGAAGCTGTGGAGCTTCCCGTAGCTTCTATTTTGCCCATTATTATTTTTCCTCTATCGGGAGGATTAAAATTGGATGAAATCACCAGTTCATACGGTCATCCGCTTATTTACCTATTTATGGGAGGCTTTATTATTGGGCTCGCTATTCAAAAATGGAATTTACACCAACGCATTGCATTTAATATTATTGAGGTAGTAGGCACAAGCGAAAAGCGGGTGATTTTAGGTTTTATGTTGGCTACAGCATTTCTTTCTATGTGGATTTCTAATACAGCTACTGCAGTAATGATGTTGCCAATTGGCTTATCCGTAGTTGATCATTTTGGGGATAGAAAGCCCTTTAGTAAAAACCTCATGTTGGGGATTGCGTATGCGGCTTCTATCGGCGGGGTTGCTACTCTGATAGGCACACCTCCTAATATTATTTTGGCAGGGATTGTAAAAGAGTCTTTGGGTATGGAAATCTCTTTTTTTAAATGGATGGTTTTTGCGACTCCTTTTGCAATTATTCTGCTTTTTATTACATGGATTTATTTAACACGATATAAAACAGAAAATCAACCTGAAGGCACTGACTTTAAAATGGCCAAGCTTCCAAAAATGTCGCTTCAAGAAAAACGAGTTTCAATAGTTTTTGCATTGGTTGCTTTTTTATGGCTTACACGTTCTTTTATATGGGAACCAATTTTTCCAGGATTGGATGATACCATTATTGCGATTATTGGTGCCGTGTTAATGTTTTTGATTCCTGCGGGAGAGGGCAAGGGGAATCTTATGGACTGGGAAAGTGCCAAAAAGTTACCTTGGGATGTACTCCTGATTTTCGGAGCAGGTTTGGCCATTGCTAGGGGTTTTGCTGAAACAGATTTAACCACTTGGTTGGCGAGCTATTTTGTGCATTTAGAATTCTTACCTGCCTTTGTCATCATAATTTTGGTTATAGCAGTGATTAATTTCCTGACGGAGATTACATCCAATACGGCTACTGCAAGTCTGATTTTGCCGGTTTTGGTGACTTTAAGTGTTTCTTTAGGCGTAGAAACCTTACCATTATTGGCGGGTGCGGCTATGGCCGCTTCCTGTGCTTTTATGCTTCCTGTGGCTACCCCTCCAAATGCAATTGTGTTTAGTTCCGGAAGAATTACCATTAAAGAAATGGTACAAACAGGTTTCTTGTTAAATGTAGTTTCTATTGTGCTAACATTTTGCTTTGTTAACTGGGTTTGGGGTTTGGTTTTTTAACAAGTCTGGTTAGCTAGGTATTTTCAGGTTGGCTTAATGAGTTTTTTCTAAACAATTGAAGTTCCTATTTCAATAATTATTTTCTGATTAAACAAATAGAAAGGGTCCGCATTCATTTTTGTATTTAAGAAATGACATTCCAAAGAATGAAGTCCAGTCTTTATTTCCTTGTTTTTTAGCTATTTTTGCAAAAATTTAAAACAAAAAGCCTCGTTGTTTTTTGTGTAGAGAAGAAAGCAAAAATGAGTGATAAGCCAATTGATTTAGGTGAACAAAGTGAAGTTGAAGTTTACGGCGCAAGGGTTCATAATTTAAAGAATATAGATATTTCTTTCCCTCGGAACAAGCTAGTGGTGATAACTGGTTTAAGTGGTTCGGGGAAATCTTCTTTGGCCTTTGATACCATTTATGCCGAAGGTCAGCGCCGGTATATGGAAACTTTTTCTGCATACTCCCGCCAATTTATGGGAGGAATGGAGCGCCCCGATGTAGACAAAGTTTCCGGTTTAAGTCCGGTTATTGCAATTGAGCAAAAAACAACATCTAAAAATCCACGCTCTACAGTGGGTACAATTACAGAAATTTACGATTTCTTAAGATTGCTTTACGCTCGTATTGGAGATGCTTACTCCTATAATACAGGTGAAAAAATGGTGAAGATGTCTGAAGATCAGATCATGGACCGAATTTTAACTCAGTTTGAAGGCAAACCTATTAATATCCTTGCACCAGTAGTAAAAGGAAGAAAAGGGCATTACCGCGAACTTTTTGAGCAGATACGTAAGCAAGGCTATCTAAAAGTACGGGTTGATGGAGAGATTTTAGACGTAGTCCCGAAAATGCAAGTGGATAGGTATAAAATCCACGATATTGAAACAGTGGTTGATCGCTTAATTGTTTCCGAAAATGACAAAAAGCGTTTGTACACTTCTATTCAATCGGCCTTAAAAATGGCAAAAGGGATTATTAAAATCTCCGATAAGGAAAACAACAGCTATCATTTTTCTAAATACCTGATGTGCCCAACAACAGGCGTTTCTTATGATGAGCCTCAACCTAATTCATTCTCCTTTAACTCGCCTTATGGTGCTTGTCCGGAGTGCGATGGTTTGGGTTATGTATTTGATGTTGATGAGGAATCGGTAATCCCGAACAGGAAACTAAGTATTTTAAACGGTGGTTTAGCGCCTTTAGGAGATTACCGTGAGACTTGGATTTTCCAAGTGATCAAAGCATTAGGTAAAAAATATGGTTTCTCTTTATCACAACCTATTGAGAAACTAGATCCAAAAGCAATAGATATCCTACTTCACGGTACGGAAGAATTAATTACAGTCCCTGTAGAATATAATAAATGGAACGTTCAAAATTACCAAATCAATTTTGATGGAGTCATTAAAATGCTGGAAGAGCAAAACGAGAAAAAAGCTGGCGCCGGCAATCATGATTTAGAAGCTTTTAGGGTATTAAAAAAATGTGCTTTATGTGAAGGCGCAAGGCTGAAAAAAGAATCTCTTCACTTTAAAGTCGACGAGAAAAATATATTTGAGCTGGCTTCAATGGATATCAGCAACCTACAAAAGTGGTTCGATGGTTTGGAAGATAGATTAACCGAACGCCAGAACGTAATTGCTAAAGAAATTTTAAAAGAAATACGATCAAGAATAGGCTTCTTGCTAGATGTTGGTTTGGTTTACCTGACTTTAGACAGAACGGCAAGAACTTTATCAGGAGGTGAAGCACAACGTATCCGTTTGGCCACACAAATTGGCTCACAACTGATGAACGTGATGTATATTTTGGATGAGCCGTCAATCGGCTTGCACCAGAGAGATAATGATCGCTTAATTAAAGCTCTAAAAAATCTTCGTGATTTAAGTAATACCGTTTTGGTGGTAGAGCATGATAAGGATATGATTTTGGAAGCGGATTATGTGATTGATATGGGACCGGCTGCAGGAGTAAAAGGTGGTCAGGTGGTAGCGCAAGGTACGGCTGCTCAACTTTTAGCATCTAACACTTTAACTGCATCTTACTTAAACGGCGAGCGTGAAATTGCAATTCCAGAGAAAACAAGAGAGGGTAACGGACATGTACTTTCGCTTAAGAAAGCATCAGGGAATAACCTTAAAAATGTAAGTGTTGACTTTCCTTTAGGTAAATTTATAGGAGTTACTGGAGTTTCTGGAAGTGGAAAATCTACTTTGATTGGCGAAACGCTTTACCCAGTATTAAATAAGCACTTCTTTAGAGCCAAAAAAGTTCCAATGCCTTATAAAGAAATAGAAGGACTGGAACATATTGATAAGGTAATTGAGATAGATCAAACACCTATTGGACGTACGCCACGTTCAAATCCTTCTACTTATACAGGTGTTTTTTCTGACATCAGAAACTTATTTGTGGCATTACCCGAAGCGCAAATTAGAGGTTACAAACCTGGGCGTTTCTCTTTTAACGTAAAAGGCGGACGTTGTGAAACTTGTCAAGGTGGCGGGATGAAGGTGATTGAAATGAACTTTTTACCTGATGTTGCTGTGCCTTGCGAAGCTTGTGGAGGTAAACGTTATAATCGGGAAACTTTAGAAGTTCGTTTTAGAGGTAAATCTATTTCTGATGTGCTGGATATGAGTATTGAAGATGCTTGTGATTTCTTTGAAAATATTCCTTCCATTTATCGGAAAATAAGAACTTTGAAAGATGTAGGTTTAGGCTATATCACTTTAGGACAATCGTCTACAACTTTATCGGGCGGTGAAGCACAAAGGGTTAAATTGGCTACTGAGCTTTCAAAAAAAGATACTGGAAATACGTTCTATATTTTAGATGAACCAACTACAGGTTTGCATTTTGAGGATATTAATGTGCTTTTAGGGGTGTTGAATTTGTTAGTGGATAAAGGAAATACCGTTTTAGTGATTGAGCACAATTTAGATGTAATCAAAGTTGCAGATTATGTAATTGACTTAGGTCCTGAAGGTGGTTCTGGCGGTGGGAACATTGTTTATGCTGGCACACCGAAAGGTTTGGCTGAAGTGAAAGAAAGCTTTACAGGGGTCTTCTTGAAGAAGGAACTTGATGGAATGGTGAAGGTTTAAGAGATAAAATAATTTTGGTACATTTATAGGAGCTTCATTTTATAAGTCAATCTTTTAGTTATGGAAAACAAAGAGCAAAATATTTTACGTGAGCCATTAGCTGATTACCAGAAAGCCGAGGATGATTTGTTACGCAATGCCTTAAAGCATTCTTATACGGAACGTTTTTTTATGATGACTACCATGATGAAAATGAACAAAATGTTTAGAGGAGCTAAAATAACCCATAAATCAGATTATAAATAGGAATGGATATTTATGATGAAACTTTTATAAAGTTCTGGAAATCAGCAAGCGATTTCGGATTAAAATTCATCATGATTGGTGGTGTTGCAACTAACCTTCACGGCTATTATCGCACAACAGCCGATATTGATATTTGGATTGAAGATACTCCGGAAAATCGAGAAAGTTTATATCAAGTGTTTAAAGATACTGGAATGGGCGATTTAAAAGCCTTACTTACTATACAATTTATTCCCGGATGGACAGACTTTTATCTGGACAACGGAGTACGATTAGACGTAATGACTTCTGTGAAAGGATTGGAAAAATATTCTTTCGATGATGCTTACAAAATTGCTTCAGTTGCAGATATTATGGATGTAAGCGTACCGTTCCTTCATATCAACCAATTACTAGAAGCAAAAAGAGCTGCTAATCGCCCAAAAGATCAAGTTGATATCATTGCTCTCGAAAAAATAAAAAAACTCAGAGAAGAGTAAACAAAAATTTTCCTATCCTCACTTATGCTAAAAAAAGACCGCTACCAAGCTTTTGTAGATTATTTTTCAAAACATCAACCAGAGGCGGAAACTGAATTAAACTATTCTAACCCTTTTGAATTATTAATTGCAGTAATACTTTCTGCACAATGTACCGATAAGCGCATTAATCAGGTTACCCCGAAGTTATTCGAACGTTTCCCAACACCAGAATCTTTGGCTTCTTCAACTGCTGAGGAGGTGTTTGCCTATATCCGTTCAGTAAGTTACCCTAACAATAAAGCTAAACACTTAGTAGGGATGGCTAAAGTTCTGTTAAATGAATTTGGTGGTATTGTTCCTGAAGGTGTGGACGATTTGCAGAAAATGCCTGGAGTTGGACGTAAAACAGCGAATGTTATTGCATCTGTGATCTATAATGCTCCAACTATGGCTGTAGATACTCATGTTTTTAGAGTTTCTAATCGTTTAGGTTTAACTACAGTAGCAAAAACACCATTAGCCGTTGAAAAGCAATTGGTCAAATACTTGCCAGAAGATAAAATACATATTGCACACCATTGGCTCATTTTACACGGACGCTATACCTGCTTGGCGAGAAGCCCTAAATGTGAAATATGCCCCATAAGCCATTTTTGTAAATACTTTGAACAGCAAAATACCCTAAGTGCTTTAAAGAAAAAAGAAGAAGCCAAAGCTAAAAAAGCTAAACAGAAATCTCAGAAATTAAAGAAGGATAAGATTGCTAAAGAACTTAAAAAAAGAGCAGTCAAATAACCATTTTATTCACATTAATTTGAAATGCGAATCAACTTAATTAAGTTTAGTAATTATAAATTTTTTTTTACCAAAAAAATTAGCATTTTTGCATTAGTAAAAAGATAAAACAAGACAAATACTAAAAATATTATAAATGAGCGCAAGTAACGAAAAATTAAAAGCCTTACAGTTAACCTTAGATAAATTAGAGAAATCTTATGGAAAAGGAGCGGTAATGAAGCTTGGGGATGCTCCTGTTGAGGCTATGGAAGCTATTTCAACAGGTTCTTTAGGTTTGGATATTGCTTTAGGTATTGGTGGAGTGCCAAAAGGAAGAGTGATTGAAATTTACGGTCCAGAGTCTTCTGGTAAAACTACTTTGGCTACTCATATTATTGCAGAAGCACAGAAAAAAGGTGGTATTGCTGCTTTTATTGATGCAGAGCATGCTTTTGATCAGTTTTACGCTAAAAAATTAGGCGTTGATATTGAAAACTTATTGATTTCTCAGCCAGACAACGGAGAGCAAGCTTTAGAGATTGCAGATAACTTAATCCGTTCTGGTGCAATTGACGTGATTGTAATTGACTCTGTTGCGGCCTTGGTGCCAAAAAGTGAGATTGAAGGAGAAATGGGTGATTCTAAAATGGGACTACATGCTCGTTTAATGTCTCAAGCTTTACGTAAGTTAACTGGAACAATCAGTAAAACTAATTGCTGCTGTATTTTTATTAATCAGTTAAGAGATAAAATTGGTGTGATGTTCGGTAGTCCAGAAACAACAACGGGTGGTAATGCATTGAAGTTTTACGCTTCTGTTCGTTTGGATATCAGACGTATTGCGCAGATTAAAGATAGTGACGAGGTTGCAGGTAATCGTGTTAAAGTTAAAATCGTAAAAAACAAAGTTGCACCACCTTTCAGAATTGCAGAATTTGACGTCATGTTCGGGCAAGGGATTTCTAAAGTTGGAGAGATTGTAGATTTAGGTGTAGAATACGGAATTGTAAAAAAAGCAGGTTCATGGTACAGTTACGGAGATACTAAGTTGGGTCAGGGAAGAGATGCAGTAAAACAGCTTTTATTAGATAATCCAGAACTTTCTGACGAATTGGAAGGGAAAATTAGAGATGCTGTTTCTGGTGTAACTTTAATGGTAGAGCCTGAATAGCGATATAAAAAATTAGAATTTGAGCAACATTGTGAATTTCATAATGTTGCTTTTTTATTTTAAATAAACGAGTGATTACCCTATTTACAAGTGGAATTTATATTTTAGCCTTATGGAAGAACAAAACGACAATCAATTAAATATAGAATTATCAGAAGAAATGGCAGAAGGTACATATTCAAACCTTGCGATCATTACCCATTCAAACAGCGAGTTTGTACTTGATTTTATTAGAGTAATGCCAGGAGTGCCAAAAGCTAAAGTGAAAAGTAGAATTGTGTTAACACCAGATCATGCTAAACGCTTAATGAATGCTTTAGAAGATAATATTGCCAAATTTGAAATGGCTAATGGCCCTATAAAAGTTGGTGGTGATAATAATGGAGGTATGCCGTTTAACTTCGGTGGGCCAACTGCACAGGCTTAAGTAGCCTCTCTGTAGAAATGTTTTATGAAAAAGAAATGAGGCTTTTCAGCCTCAAATCTTCACACACAAAAACTATTTTTTAGATTTTAATCTCTCTACTTCTTCTTGTAGCGCTTTAATGGCAATTTGTTGCTCTTGAATAGCAGCTACTAAAACCGGAATTAGATTTTCTGTTTCTAACTCTTGGTATGTTGCATTTTTAATGTGGTTTTTCCCTGCGGTATAACTTTTATTATTTGTCTTAATTAGGTTGGGGAAGTTGTTTTTAGCACTTTCTAACTTAAACCCGTACTGTGGAGACTCTGTCAGTTTTAAATGCGATAGCTTTTGCGTATTGAAACTGTAATAAATAGGCTCTAAGTTTTGTAGTTTTTCTACTGACTTATCAATTGATGAAACATTTGTTTTTAACTCGTTTTCTGGAATAGATTGAGCAGTAGCAGCAAAAGTGGTTGATAGCAATAGCATAGCAATTACAGCTTTAAAAGCAGTTGTATTTTTCATTTTAATAAAAATTTTTAGTTGAATAATTTAATTAACAGTGGAGTGTTAATTACTGTTCGGGAGGGGGATTGTCATAAATTTTGTTGGGCGATGAATAGGCATCGCTACAAAAAGTAATACTTTGTTTCTCTGAGGTGTGTAGGGTATCTAGGTTATTGCTGATATAAGCCAAAAGCTCAGTTTCTAAAAAGTCTTTATCCTGACTTTCTCTGTTTTCTTCAGAAGGGTTCGAAACTTCCTCTCCCGTAAAACTAATATTAGTTTCCTGGTTAGCGTTTACGCAGAAATTAAGGCTAATAGTAGCAAACAAAAACAATAAGGATAGTATAGGTGCTAAGAGCTTCAATATAAATACTTGCTTTGCTTCAAATATATTGTTTTGAAAGCTTTTCTGGAAGTTTTTTTCAAAAAAACACTGATTTTTTCTTGATCTAAGTTTAATTGAATCTTGCTCATTTTAAGTCTTAGTACGAACGATAAAAAATTTGTTAATTTGCCTTTATGCAAGCAACTCAATTTAGTAAAGAGAACTTTGAAATTACTGGCTCCAACGGTAAAGCTGTTGTCGGGGATATTAACTACGCAAATGCTTACCCAGATTATCTGGTTATTTTTGTTCACGGTTTCAAAGGCTTTAAAGATTGGGGAACTCATCATTTAATGGCTGAAGCGTTTGCTAATGCGGGTATTTACTTTTTGAAATTCAATTTTTCACATAGTGGGGTTCGCCCTGATGATTTATCGGATATTAAAGACTTACTATCCTTCTCTGAAAATACACCAACTAAAGAACTTTACGATTTGAATCAAGTCATCACTTTTGCAAAAGAGAAATTTCCTCATTTACAAATTGTGTTATTAGGTCACAGCCGGGGAGGTGCTTTATCCATTTTGCAGACTGCCAAAGATAAAAGGGTAGTCAAGTTAATCACTTGGGCAGCTATCGGAGACTTTAGAAGTCTATGGGAAAAAGAAGATGAACATGATTGGAAACAAAATGGAGTAAAGTACATTTTGAACGGAAGAACTAAAGAAGAAATACCTCTTTCTGTTGAGCTGTTAAATGACGTTTTAGCACATGAGAAAGAATATAATTTAACCACAGCAGCTAAAACTATTAATAAGCCGTGGTTAATTGCGCAAGGTACAAATGACCCCGCAGTAAAAAAGACTGTCGCCGAGGAGTTTTATAGCCAACAAAAGCAAGCGGAACTGCTTATAATTGAGGACGCAAATCATGTTTTTGGAGCTTCACATCCATTTACAGAAAACGATTTGCCAGCAGATTTACAAAACTTCATACAAGCTTCAGTAGCTTTCGTACTTCAATAATTTCACCTGGTTTCTAATAAAGGATATATTCTTTTGCAATTAATTTCATTTTACTCAATACATTGAGTAATTTGTAAATCATGTTCCAACGATCTTATTTAGAGAAACTTACCAAACGAATGAAAGAGCCAAGACAGTTCATTCAAGTGTTGATGGGACCCAGACAGGTGGGTAAAACAACTTTAATCGAGCAGCTGGTAGCTCAAATTGGCTGTCCTTATATTTTTGAATCTGCAGATGCAGTAGCGGCATCAGATCAAACTTGGATTTCGGCATTATGGGGAAAAGCTAGGTTGCTAAATAACGAGAACGGAAATCAAGATTCTTTATTGGTAATTGATGAAATTCAAAAGATTGATAACTGGAGCGAGATCGTAAAAAAACTATGGGATGAAGACACCAAGAATAAACTTAAGTTGAAAGTTGTTCTTTTAGGTTCTTCACGTTTGTTGCTACAACAAGGTTTAACAGAGTCTTTGGCAGGAAGGTTCGAAAGTACTTATGTATCTCATTGGAGTTTTTCGGAAATGGAACAGGCTTTTGGTTTTACTCCAGAACAATACGTTTGGTTTGGAGCTTATCCGGGCTCCGTCTCATTGATTAATGACGAGGAAAGGTGGAAAAATTACGTAAACAATGCCTTAATAGAAACCAGTATATCCAAAGATATCTTAATGTTAACACGTATTGATAAGCCTGCTTTAATGAAGCGTTTATTTGAATTGGGGTGTTTATATTCTGGTCAGATTTTATCTTACACCAAGGTAATGGGGCAATTGCAAGATGCAGGAAATACAACCACACTTTCTAATTATTTAGAGCTTTTGGATACAGCAGGTTTACTTGCTGGAATTGAAAAATATGCGGCGGATGTAATTAGGAAGCGTTCATCCAGTCCGAAATTTCAGGTACATAATAATGCTTTAATTAGTGCTCAACGGATTGAGTTTTTTGATGAGATCCTAACGAAAAAAGAAGAATGGGGACGTATGGTAGAATCTTCTATTGGAAGCCATTTAATTAACTCAGCTTTAACCAACAGTTTTAAAGTTTATTATTGGCGACATAGAAACGAAGAATTAGATTTTGTGCTAGAAAAAAGAGGGAAAGTAATAGGGTTAGAAGTGAAAACAAATAGTACTAAAACCACAAATGAAATGAACGCTTTCAATAAAATGTATCAGCCAGATAAAGTTTTAATGATAGGAAACGGAGGCTTACCATGGCAGGATTTCTTAAGACTCAACCCAAATGATTTGTTTTGATTTGAAGTCAGTTATTCTTCTTGATGTTCCAAAACAATAATATTACTTACCACCCTTAAACTTCCTTCTCCACCCAATTCCCGTCTGTTCGTATAATTTCAATCAGTTCATTTAAGGCATCTTTTGAACTTACATTTTTCTTTACCACTTCTTTACTGCGGTATAAAGTGATTTTTCCCGGACCAGTTCCTACATAACCATAATCGGCATCAGCCATTTCACCCGGACCGTTTACAATACAGCCCATAATCCCAATCTTTACGCCTTTTAAATGGTCGGTTTTACTACGGATCATTTGAGTAGTTTCCTGCAAATCAAACTGCGTACGCCCGCAGCTTGGACAACTGATATACTCTGTTTTTGAAATACGTGAACGGGTTGCTTGTAAAATACCGAACGATGTGGAAACCCTGAATTTGGTAGAAACCTGAGGGGCATCCAGCCAAACACCATCTCCTAAACCATCTAATAATAAAGCGCCTAAATCTGTTGCGCTATGTAATTGAGTTTTTAATTCTTTTTGATCCAAAGATTCAGAATCCTCAAAAGTATAAGAGCGTTTCACAATTACTGGGGTATCAATTCCTGCACTCATTAGCTTAAAAAAGAAAGCTCTTTGATCTGCCATACCGTGGTCTTCATTGGTTTCCAAAACAAAAACCAATGTTTTATCGAAAGGTAAAGAGGCAAAGTCATCTCCATCTAAATCTTTATTGCAAACGCGAACTAAGTTTAACGCTTTGTCTTTTTCCGTAGCGACCAAATATTCTTTAAGTGAAAATAACGGATGACAGTTAGTTTTGCTTTTCAGCGAAAGCCAAGTTTTATAATTATAAAGCTGTTTTAAGTTGCCAGGGAAATTAAACGAAGGTATTTCATTCCCCAAATAAGCAAAATCTATGGATTGGTCGCCCATATTATACTTATCTAAAATTGGCGAATAATTATATCCGGCAGGAGCTAAAATCTGTGCATCTTTCAGGTTTTGATCAGATAAATCCAACACCACCCGCGGTACTTGATGTCCGCCGATAAAGGTATTTAATTCTGCCGATGCTCTTTTGTTATATTCAAAAGGAGAAAAACCTTCCGGGATTTCGAAATCAAGATTTTCAACAGCTTCTGCCGAAGTAGATTTCCGTTGTTCATAACGTTGTGCTAAAGCTTCTGCTACGGGAATCTCAAACTCTGGTTCTTCCGTTAAAGAAACACGAATGGTATCTCCCAAGCCGTCTTCCAATAAGGTTCCAATTCCAACTGCCGATTTAATTCTGCCATCTTCACCATCGCCAGCCTCAGTTACACCTAAATGCAAAGGATAATTCATTCCTTCGGCAACCATAGTTTGCACCAATAAACGGTAGGCCTGCACCATCACCTGAGTATTGCTAGACTTCATAGAAATCACCAGCTCATGGTAATCGAGTTCACGGCAAATCCTGATAAATTCCATCGCCGACTCTACCATTCCTTTCGGCGTATCACCATACCAGCTCATAATTCTATCAGAAAGCGAACCGTGATTGGTGCCAATTCTCATGGCTGTTCCATTGGCTTTGCAGATTTCCACCAACGGAGAAAACTTCTTTTTTATCCTGGCCAGTTCTTTTTCATAAGCTTCTGGCGTATAATCTATTTCTTCAAATTTCTTTTTGTCAGCGTAATTCCCAGGGTTTACCCTTACTTTTTCTATCAACTTTGCAGCAAGTTCCGCCGCATTCGGAGTAAAGTGAATATCGGCAACAATAGGGGTGTGATAACCTCTCTCTGCTAAGCCCTTTTTTATTTCGGCTAAGTTCTGTGCTTCCTTTATCGATGGTGCTGTAATCCTCACATATTCGCAACCTGCATCAATCATTCTAATGCTTTGCTCAATAGATGCTTCCGTATCCATGGTAAAAGCAGTGGTCATTGACTGTATACGGATAGGTTGCGTAGCACCCATTTTTATACCTCCAATATTTACCTCTTTGGTGATAAATCTGCTGTATTGTGTTAAAGAATTACAATATATCCCTTTCAAAGCGCTCGCTTTCTCGTCCATTACAAAATATTTTTGGGTAAAAATAAGGCTTTTTCTTCTAAAATATTTGACGGATATGTGTTTAGGGGAAAAGGTGGGAGTGGCTAAGGTTTTGGGGAGGGATGATCTTCGGGTTTGCAAGAAGGATTTTTATTTGGATGTTCCCCGATGAAAAATCGGGGCGGGCTATACGTTACAATCTTTTTGTGAAAAACAAAAAGGATTTTCACTGCTATCCCTAACACAAATTGATTTTCAAGTTAAATCATTTGAAATTTAAAAATCATTCCCACTTTGCGATAAGGTTTTTTACATCCTCGTGAGAAACAATATTCCCAACTTCAGTTTACTTCAAGCCCTTTTCAATTTTCTCATTAAACACTAATTTTTCAATAAGTAGCTCTAAGTCGAACTCCCTAGGCATTTCGTTGATTGCATCTATAGCATCAGTTTTTTCATGATATCTTTCTTACTAAAATAGAAAATTGCTAGGATTTAAGAAAGAGAAAACTAAATGTCTAAATTGCAACAAAGAATAAAATGAAAACCATCAACCGTAAAACAATCTTAATCTCCGCAGTTATTATTCTAATTGGAATAATGATTTATAATAGCCTTTCGCAACCTGGAATAAAAGATTTAAATACAGATTTTAAAGAAATAAGTTTTGTACGAAATGAACAAAATGATGGACCAATTTTAAGAGCTTATGTGGTTACAGTTGATTCCATCAATTTTGCAGATTTTAAAACTTATGGCGACTTTATGCCACACAATAAATACGGAAATACTAAGGTTTACTTTTTTGCTCAAGAGAAATCTTTTCCAACTTCCGTAAGTTTAATCAAACCCTTTTTTACCGAACAATTTGAAAAACTTTGTTTGGCGGTTTACGAGAAAAACGGAATGGGAGAAGTAGTTGTCAATAAATTTTGATTCGGAAATAATCGACATTGTAAACTAAAAAATAAGTTCTCAAATCAAGAACTTTTGTATCTTTGTGTGAATATTAAATTTTAATGGAAAGAATTTTTGCGAAAAGTACATTGAGAACGTATTGGGAAAAACATCCAGAAGTTGAACAATATCTTAAAACTTGGTACGATACTGCAATGAACTCTGACTGGAAAAGCCCTGCTGATGTTAAGCAGACTTATGCAAATGCAAGTATTCTAAAAGAGAGTAGAGTCGTATTCAATATTAAAGGAAATTCTCATAGGCTTATTGCAAAATTCAATTTCGAAAAGCGATGGGTGTTTATCAGATTTGTTGGTAGCCATTCTGAATATGATAAAATTAATGCAAACGATATTTAAAATTAAGATGATTATAAAACCTATCAAAAACGAAGCTGATTATAGATCTGCTTTGCAGAGACTAGAAATTATATTTGATGCGAAAGTAGGGACTGCGGAAAGTGATGAAGCAGATATTTTGGGATTAATGGTTGACGAGTTTGAGAACAAAAATTATTTTATTGGTTCGCCAGATCCTATAGAAGCAATCAAAATTAGAATGGAAGAAATGCAACTTAAGCAAGTTGACCTTATTCCGGAAATTGGAGGTAAGAGCAGAGTTTCAGAAGTACTAAACAGGAAACGCAAATTAACTGTTGAAATGATTCGTAACCTAACCGCTAAATTGAATTTGTCTCCTTCGTTATTGATTCACGATTATAAACTAACGGGTAGTTAATTAGAAAAACTATTGTCGCTTTGTTTTTTGCTTCCGCCTAACAAACCATATCAAAACTGAATAAAGCACACTCAAAATCCCAATTACCAAAAACGGATATACAATCCAATCTTGATGTTTGGTGTAAAAAGTGAGTTCAGAGTTTAGGTTGATATCCTGTTTAATTACCGCTTCTTTCCACCATTTTGTTTCTTGCACCACATCGCCACGCTGATTGATGAAAGCAGAAATCCCAGTATTAGCAGAACGAGCTACCCAACGTCGGTTTTCAATAGCTCTTAAGCGGGCGTAGTCCAAATGTTGGTCTTTACCAGATGTGTTTCCCCACCAGCCGTCATTGGTGATGATGGCAATAAATTGCGCTTCTTTATTAACGGATTTCGCAACCCAATCACCCCATATAGATTCATAGCAAATTGCTGGAACCACACCAATTCCGCTAGAAGCATATAAGTTACTTGGTTCCGCTTGCGAGCCATAACCACCAGTTGTGCCTCCAAATTCTTTAAAAAGCGGACTTAAAATGTTTAGTAGAAAAGGAAAAGGCATTTTTTCTACACCCGGAACCAATTTCGATTTATGGTAAAACTGTAATTTTGATGAGTTTTCAATCGCTACAGCGGTATTAAAGCTGTCCCAATAAATATTGCTTTGCTTATCAAATCTGGCAGATTCAGTTTTTTTGTCCTGATAAACTAAATACGTTTCTGCGCCAGTAATAACCGTCGCGTTTCTAAAACTATCCAAAAAATGACTGATAGTGTTAAAATTGCGACTGTTTAAAAATTCACTTTCATCGCTATAACCAATTAAAGCAGTCTCTGGCCAAATGAAAAACTCGGTGTTTACCTGCCCTTTTTCTTTGCTTAGTTTAATTAACTTTTCTAATTGTTCTTCCGCAGTATAAGTGAAATTTTTGCCATATGGGTCAATATTTGGCTGTACCACCACCACATCAGATGGATTTATTTCTTCCTCGTAATTGCTGTAGATAAATAAGGAAATGCTTATCGGAATTACAATCCAAGCAACTAAACCAATTAGTGTGAGGTTTGATTTTCGTTTACTCGCAGTATTTAACTTTCCATCTCTCCGCAGATTCCAGAAACGAAACACTAAAATATTACTCACTAAAATCCATAATGTGCCTCCATAAACGCCAGTGTATTCATACCACTGAATCAATTGTGTAGAAGTAGAAAAGCCGTTCCCAAGCGTCATCCAAGGGAATTTTAAATCCCAAGTCTGGTGTAAATATTCGTAGCTTATCCATAAACCAATTAAGCATAAGTCAGCCAAAAAAGGTTTGGTCTTATTGGCAATTTTTCGGTAAAACCAAAAACATAATGTCATTAAAAATGCGCCTAACCCAAAAGGAATTAAAGACAAAAGACAAGCGATAAATGTTGGCATTACCGCATTTAGTGAGTTGAAAACCCAATATATGGAGGCGGTATTCCAAACTAAAAATGTTAAGCCGGCAGTTAAGAATATAGGTTTTTTAGTTCTTTCACTTTCCGCTAACTCTTGCAAAGCAATCATCAAAGGGACTAATGCGAACAACAAAATAACGGAAGTGTAAGGGATAGGTGGCCAAGCCAACCAAAGTAAAAAGCTAGAAAGTAAAGCCAGCCAAATATGTCTTTTCATTACTTATAATATTTTTCGTCTTTTTTTGGAGCAGGTTTCTCGCTTCCAGCAACCACAATTACAAACTCACCTTTAAGTATGTTTTCTTCAAAATGCGTTTTAATTTCTGTTAACGTTCCTCTCACATTTTCTTCAAACATTTTTGTTAATTCACGAGAAATTGAAGCCTGTCTTTCCGCTCCATAGTACTCGATAAACTCTTCCAAAGTTTTTAATAAACGATGTGGCGACTCATAAAAAATCATGGTACGTTGTTCGTAAATCAGTTCTTTTAAGCGTGTTTGCCGACCTTTTTTTACTGGTAAAAAACCCTCAAAAGTAAACCTATCATTGGGTAAGCCTGAGTTTACCAAAGCGGGTACGAATGCAGTTGCTCCGGGTAAACACTCTATGGGTAAATCATGTTTTAAAACTTCACGAACCAGCAAAAAACCTGGGTCAGATATTGCAGGAGTACCTGCATCAGAAATTAATGCAATATTTTTCCCTTCTTTTAAAAACTTCACAATCTCGGCAACAGCCTTATGTTCATTATGTTGGTGATGGGCAAAAACCTTTTGGTCTATTTCAAAATGTTTAAGCATTGGCGCAGAGGTTCGGGTATCTTCAGCTAAAATCAAATCCACCTCTTTTAAAATGCGTAAAGCCCTTAAAGTAATATCTTCTAAATTGCCAATTGGCGTAGGTACCAAGTAAAGTTTGCCGTTCATAACATCAAATTTATCTTTTCAATTTTATAATTATTGGGTCTGCAATACGCAATACTAATTACGCAATACTATATTTGTAAAAAATTAAAAAGATGCTGCAAGTTAGTTATATCCGCGAAAATAAAGAGGAAGTTTTAGAGCGATTAGCCGTAAAGAATTTCAATCAACCAGAATTAGTTGACCAGATTATCCAGTTAGATGATCAACGTAAAAGTACCCAAGCACAAGCAGATGAGCTTCTAGCAAAGGGAAATTCGGCCGCTAAGCAAATTGGCGAGTTGATGCGTAACGGAAAGAAAGACGAAGCGGAAGTAATTAAAGCAGAAACATCAAAATCTAAGGAAGGCGTAAAAGCCTTGCAAGAAGAGTTAAGTGAAATTGAGAACGAACTGCAACAAAAGTTGGTGATTTTGCCAAATCTACCTCACAGTAGTGTTCCAAAAGGAAAAACTCCTGAAGAAAATGAGGTGGTTTTAAGTAATGGCGATTTGCCAACTTTGCCAAAAAATGCTTTGCCACATTGGGAATTGGCTGCAAAATATAACCTGATTGATTTTGAATTAGGAGTAAAAATTACGGGAGCTGGTTTTCCTGTTTATAAAGGGAAAGGTGCTAAAATGCAAAGAGCATTAATCAATTTCTTTTTGGCAGAAGCTGAAAAAGCAGGTTATGATGAAATGATGGTGCCTCTTTTAGTAAACGAAGCTTCTGGTTTTGGAACAGGGCAATTGCCGGATAAAGAAGGGCAAATGTACCACGTTGGAATTGATAACTTATATCTAATCCCAACTGCGGAAGTTCCGGTGACCAACCTTTACCGCGATGTAATTTTAAAGGAAGATGAATTACCAGTTAAAAACTGTGGGTATACGCCATGTTTCCGTCGCGAAGCAGGTTCTTATGGTGCACATGTACGTGGCTTAAACCGTTTACACCAGTTTGATAAGGTTGAAATTGTACAGATTGTTCATCCAGATCAATCTTATGAAGTTTTAGAGCAAATGAGCCTTCATGTTCAAAGTCTATTACAGAAATTAGGTTTGCAATACCGTGTTTTAAGATTGTGTGGTGGCGATATGGGCTTTACTTCTGCCTTGACTTATGATATGGAAGTCTACAGCGCTGCACAAGAGCGTTGGTTAGAGGTTTCTTCTGTTTCTAACTTTGAAACCTTCCAGAGCAACCGCTTAAAATTGCGCTATAAAGGAAAAGAGGGTAAATCACAATTGCCACATACACTAAATGGAAGTGCTTTGGCTTTACCACGTATTTTAGCTTCTATTTTAGAGAATTACCAAACTGAAGACGGTATAAAAGTGCCGGAATGTTTGGTGCCGTTTACTGGGTTTGATTTTATAGGGTAGGTAAAAGTAAAGCTCTCGAAAAGCACAAAAAACATAATATTGATGAAATCGATAACTCTAATTTTACTGCTAATTTTCAACCTTGCTACTGCGGAAGCGGCAAAGAATGCGATTGTCAAAGCAAATGTTGTGAGAGGTGAAAGCTTTGTGACAGCAAATACAAGTCCTGAAGAAATAGAAAGCATTTTCAAGGATGCTTTAGCTAGAAAGGGATTTCAGGTAGTAGAAGAAATCCGATCTGATGGTGATATTTTCTACGGTGACATATTTGTTTTTCAATTTCCGGCTGACTTCCCTACAGTTTCGATAACTATAAGAACAGAAAGCGGGATACATTTTATTGATAAAGAAAGTGTGAAATTTTTTGGAGATAGAAATGCTGCAAACCTGAAACTAGCTTTAAAACTAGCAGAAAGGTTGCCGACTGATATTGACCCAACGACATTTTATGAAGTTAAATGGAATGATTTATTGGGAAATAGCCGAATAAGTGCAATAGGGTTGACTTCAAGTGCAATAACAAAGGGATATAGAACTAACTATTCTTCCAAAATAGATTGGTTAGATAATGAAGCTCCTAACTTTATTATACCGGATGAATTTGATAATTATTTTGCATTTTCTTCAAACTATCAAGGTATTAGAAAGCGCTTGAAAGGAAAGGAAATAACCCTACGGCTTAAGATAAATCAGAAAGCAAGATTTGAACTTTTAGATATTGATTCATTAATAAACTTAAACGATAAGCAAAAAAACATGTTAAAGGAATTTGTTAATGGCTTTCCCCTTTGGGCAATTAGAGACCAGATTGGTAACATCGAAATGAAATTAGGAATTAAATAAAGTATCTCGTCCTCGTCCAAGCAGAGTCTCCTTTTTCAGGGACTCTGCGATATTTCTCCATTCACCACCAAACTAGTCACCATAAGCGAAGGAACAATCTTCCCGTCAAAACCTTCATCATCTTTAGCGTAAGACAAAATAGCTTTACATTTCAAATTAAAAGGCGGAGCCTCTAAAAAAACGCCTGATGTTTGAATATTTTGCAACCGGATGTAGCCCCCCGCACTTTTATCTCCATTCAAAACCTCAGGGTTTACAGGTACATGTTCGGTGATCATCACATATTTAAATTTTTTAGTTTTCTGTAAGATCTGAGAAATTTGAGCATTACTCAGGTGTTGTAAAACCTGCCTAATCACACACAAATCTGCATTCGGGAATGGTTCGCTTGTTATCGCGTCTAAATGGTTGAAATTGGTTTGCTTGTCTCCATGCTTTTCTTGCAGATGTACAATCAAATCGGCCACTACATCTGCTCCAGTATAAACAACCGCAGAATTTGCCAATACTTTCTCCATTATTGAAAAATCGCCACAGCCAATCTCAAACACAGATTTAACATTGTGTTCTGTTATAAAGTCGGTTAAAGTGTCAATATATTTTTCGGTGTTAACGTCATGCGTACCCGTTCCAGAAAAATATTGAGCATCTTCTGTTTTGCCCCAATAATTTTTTTTATAGATTTCTGTAAAAACCTGTTCGGCAGATTTGTTTCTATTCTTGAAAGTCGCATAACGGTGCATCCAACTTTTCGGGATCAAGCTTTTTAAAAACCTTTTCACTTCAATCTGCTTTTAGCAAAACGCTATAAATCATGCACTTTATTAACCAAACAAGCGTACAAGTGCGCTTTAACCATCCTGCTCATGTTTCTGATTTTAGTGAATTTTTTATCTTGATGGTATTCTGCAAGTTCCTGACCTAAAGCCATTGTTTTTTCTATAGGCGCAATTTCTCCCTGTAAAGAAGCATCAAACAGTTCTCGTAAGCGGTAACGCCCTAGTTTAACGCGGTGACTCATGATACTGCGCTCTTCTTGTTGGTATTGTTTCATGGATTGCTCATTAATAGAATCCATCCCTAAAAAAACAAGATTGTTGTTTTCCTTAAAATACTGTGGCATATAAAGCTTCAATTTCCCTTCATAGGATTGCTGATCAAAATCTATCGCCCTAATTCGATATTGGTTGCCCTCAATATCTGGCGTAATATCCACAACAAAGTTGTACGACCGCATATCTCCTAACAATCGCACAAAACAGCGCTCGTTGAATTTTACAAATTCCTTGCTAATCCTAGTCTGGTTAAATTTTACATCATTAATATATTCATCCACGAAAACATCACCCGGTAAGCCGGGAATATGTTCTTCAATTAGGGTTTCATTACTGGTAATATAGCTGATTCTGTTTGGCGATAAGATATGTTCTAACTCTAAGCCATAAATCCGCGAAGCATCTGCTCTTTTAACATAAAAATGGTCATAGTTGTCATTTAACCGATTAATAATACGAACCCTAAATGGTTTGGAGTTACCAAAAGAACAATAATCGATTCTAGAAACAGAGAGGTGATCCATCACAGCCAACCGCCCAGAAGCATGCATTAATGCGTAAATATATTTTAAGCCAGCATACAGATCGGTCATTTCGCTTTCATCGTAGTAAACGGTTTGCCAAAGTGTATCCTTATCATTTTTATCCAACAAAGGAGTCGAAAAAGTGAAACGCAACATATCCGAATACTGGATGGGCAACTCAATCTCGCGATCAAATTTTATCAGATAATTTCTTAAAGCCTTTTGTACAGGATAAAAAATCTTTTTCTTGGATGGTGCGTCGTTTCTATCGAATAAAGTGCTCATTTGCGGTTTTAATTTAGTTATGCTTTGCTTAACAAAAGGTCTGTTTCTTTTGCCACAACCTGTCCCGAAATAATCGCCGGCGGAACACCCGGACCCGGAACAGTTAGTTGCCCCGTAAATAATAAGTTTTTAATTTTTTTAGCTCGCATGGCTGGTTTAAAAAATGCCGTTTGTGCTAAAGTATTTGCCAAGCCATAAGCGTTTCCTTTGTACGAGTGATAATCGGCAGTAAAATCATTCATGGCGTAGCTTCTTTTTAATAGCTCATGCCCACGGACGGTTTGTCCGGTAATTTTCTCAAACCTATCCATCATCAAGTGATAATATTTTTCTCTTTGTTCTTCATTATCTTCCAATCCGGGCGCTAAAGGAATTAAAAAAAACAGGTTTTCTTTCCCTTCCGGAGCGGATGCTACGTCTGTTTTACTAACACATGAGACGTAAAACAAAGGTTTTGATGGCCACTGTGGTGTAGTGTAAATTTCTTTAGCGTGTTGGTCTAAATCTTCATCAAAAAATAAGTTATGATGTTGAATGCCTTCAATTTTTTTATCTAAACCGATGTAAAAAAGCAAAGAAGAGGGCGACATTGTACGGCTTTCCCAATACTTTTCATCGTAGTTCCTGTATTTCTTTTCAATAAGGTTTTGCTCTATAAAATGATAATCACCGGCGGCAACCACAAAATCAGTTTCAAAATTTCCTTTATCAGTGATAAGGCTTTTTGCTACGCCGTTTTCAATTTCAATTTTTTTAACCTCTGTATTTAAAATGATTTTAACGCCATTATCTGTGGCAATTTTGGTCATTGCGTTTACAATTTCGTACATACCACCCATTGGGTACCAAGTGCCCATTGCTAAATCGGCATGGTTCATTAGGCTGTACATTGCCGGGATTTTTTGCGCCGTAGCTCCTAAAAACAAAACCGGGAATTCTAAAAGCTGAATCAGTTTTATATTGGTGAAATACTTGCGAACGTGTTTCGCCATAGGTTTAAGCATGTGGATGCGCAAACTTTCCAACATCATTTTTAAGTCGATAAACTCGCCTAAATGATGCGATGGCCTAAAAACATAATCGCCCATGGCACTTTTATATTTGTATGCAGCTTGCTCCATAAATTTACGTAAACCAACGGAACTTCCCGGTTCGTAACTTTCAAAAAGCGCTTCTAAGTCCTGCATATTTGCAGGGATGTCCATAAAGTCATCCTTGCCAAAATAAACTCGATAACCGGGGTCTAATCTTTTTAAATCGTAAAAGTCGCTTACTTTCTTCCCGAAAAGGGCGAAATAGTTTTCAAAAATATCTGGCATCCAATACCAGCTTGGGCCCATATCAAACGTAAAACCTTCGCTTTTCCATAGCCTTGCCCTACCGCCGGTCTGCTCGTTTTTTTCTACAATGGTTACCTCATAACCTTGTTTTGCCAAAATAGCGGAGGCAGCTAAACCAGAAAATCCCGACCCGATAACATGAATTCGTTTTTTTTGCTGCATATTCACTGATAATTCTAAAATTAGCTATTTTGTTTGGCGCTATTGAAAACAAAAGGAACAAAAAAAACGTATTTAAAAAAATATGTCAAAAGTCTCTATGAATCTTTATAACGAAACTTGTTTCGAGTGTAGTAAAATCATCACTAATAAGTACAGTACATCATTTAGTTTGGGTATAAAAGCCTTTTCTAAAGAGTTGCAATATCCTATTTACGCAATTTATGGCTTTGTGAGGTATGCAGATGAGATTGTTGATACATTTCATGATAAAGATAAAGCCTATTTGATTGCCAAATTCAAAGCAGATACTAAAGAAGCTATCGACTTAAAAATTAGCTTGAATCCAGTTTTACATGCTTTTCAGGAGGTTGTGAATAGATATAATATCACTTTCGATTTGATTGAGGCTTTCTTGAAATCTATGGAAATGGATTTAGATAAAACCAGCTATACTGATGACAGCTACAACGAATATATTTATGGTTCGGCCGAAGTTGTTGGCTTAATGTGCCTACGGATTTTTTGTGATGGTGATGATTTTAAATATAAAGATTTACTGCCACAGGCCAGAAGATTAGGTGCTGCTTTTCAAAAGATTAATTTTTTAAGGGATATTAAATCCGATTTTGATGAACGTGGACGTACTTATTTCCCGGGTGTAGATTTTACTCGTTTTAGCGAGCAAGATAAAAAAGAGATTGAAGCAGATATTAAAACTGATTTTGACGAAGCACTGGAGGGAATTAAAAAGCTGCCGGAAGGAGCGAAGTTGGGGGTTTATATCGCCTACGTTTATTATTTACAACTGTTCAAAAAAATAAAGAATACTTCCTCAGCAACCATATCTAATAAAAGAATTAGAGTTTCAGACTCGCATAAAATGATATTGATGGCGCAGGCATTAGTTAAAAGTAAATTAAACTATGTGTAGCTAAAAACCGTTGATGAGGTTGTAAGAAAATATTAAAATAATGAAAACTATTATCACAATTATATTTTTTATCGGTTCATTTTACCAAGTAAAGGCAATTGATATTAACCAATTGCGTAAAGACTATATTTTATCTGTTGAGGATAGTGATAAAGCCGATGAGCTGTACAAAAAGTTGACTTCTATAAAAAATCCAAATGCCTTAACTTTGGCCTATTTGGGTTCCGTGGAAGCTATTAAGGGTAAACACGCTTGGAATCCGGTAAATAAACTAAGTTATTTAAAGCAAGGTTTTGCTACTATTGATAAGGCTGTAGTAAAAGATGCTAATCAATTAGAGGTTAGGTTTTTAAGGTTTAGTCTGCAGTATTATGTGCCTGCTTTCTTGGGTTATAGTAAAAACCTGATGGTAGATAAAGACAGAATAGTTGCTTTGGTTAAAAACGATAATGCTACCGATGCAAACATGGATAAAACCGTATTCAGAACAATTGTGAATTTTATGATTGAAAGTAAAAAATGCAACGATCAAGAAATTGCTATCCTTAAAAAAGCCTTATCATAAATGGATAAAAGTTATACCTACCTCCTTATTAATGTATTAACCATATTTTTTCCGCTGGTTTTATCTTTCGATAAAAAAGTGGGTTTTTATAAAAAGTGGAAATACATATTGCCAGGCTTAGTAATTACTGGTGTGTTGTACTTGGTTTGGGATTCGGTTTTTACCTATAAAAATGTATGGTCGTTTAATGATGATTACATTTTAGGTATTAAATTTTTCGGCTTGCCTTTAGAGGAAATGCTGTTTTTCGTAACCGTTCCTTTCGCTTGTATTTTTATATACGAATGTTTAATCTGCTATTTTAAACTGGCTGTTAGCGAAAAACTAGTTAAGTTTATTAGTCTTTTTCTGCTATTGCTGAGTTTTGTTTTGGCGCTTTTATTTGCTGATAGGTTGTACAGTATTATTAACTTTTTGACCTTAGCAGTGGTGTTGCTTTACACACTCACAAGGCCTATTAAGTTAAATATGGGGAGTTTTTATGTTGCCTACGCTGTTTCTTTAATCCCATTTTATATTGTAAACGGGATATTAACTTCAATTCCAATAGTAAGCTATAATAGTACGGAAATCATGGGTTTTAGGGTAGGAACAATCCCTTTTGAAGATCATTTTTATTCAATGTCTTTGATATTATTGAACTTACTTTTCTTCGAATATTTTAGAAATAAGGATGGAAAACGAACTGCCTGAATACACTAAATTTCAACTAGCATTACGAAACGGTCAAGATAAACCACAAATTTGGGTCGCTTATTTGGGGATGATTTATGATGTAACTGAAAGCCGTTTATGGCGAAATGGAAAGCATTATGAGCATTGGGCTGGTCAGGATTTGACTGATGAGCTGAAAGATGCTCCGCATACTGAGAAAGTTTTTGAAAAGTTTAAGGTGATAGGGAAATTAAAATAATGGAAGGATTGAGTTTTGAATGATTGAATAATGGAAAGTAATTTCGTTTTAAAACAAGCTGTATTGATTTTTAGAAAGCCAATTTGTAAAGTTTAAATCTACCGGTTTCTTGATTTGAAGTCTCTGCTATAATTTCTGAGTATTAATGTTTTTATCAAAACTGTCGCAAGGCTTGTTTTACAATATCCTTGTTTGGCTTAGAAATGGGTATTTTTTCTCCGGTCGTTAAGAGGAGCATACCACCATCTTCTTTTAACCAGCTTTTTACATATTTTGGATTTACTAAATGGCTTTGGTGAGTTCTTAGAAAACCGTTTGGTTGCAGTAAATCGGCGTACTCTTTAAGTGATTTAGAAACCAATATTTTTTCATTACCTGAAAGCAAGAAGTGGGTATAAGTATTGTCTGCTTCGCAACGTATAATTTCTGATAAACTAACGTACCTTATTTCACTTTGCATCTGCAAAGCAATTTTGGTAATATTCGTTTGTGGCTTTTTTAGTTGTTGTAGTAAAAAATCGAGTTGCGAAGATTTTATTTGTATTGCCGATTTATGATGGGCTTTATTTACCGCATTTTTCAATTCTTCAATATCAATGGGTTTTAGAATGTAATCTAAGGCCGCAAATTTTACAGCTTGTATCCCATATTGGTCGTAAGCGGTAACAAAAATCACTTCGAAATTACGTGTTGCAACCAGTTTTAGTACATCAAAACCTGTTTGTTCGCCCATTTGAATATCCAGAAACACCAAATCGGGCAAATACTTTTCAATAGCATTAACCGCATCATTTACATTTTGCGCTGTTGCCATCAATTTTACCTGCGGGCAATGCTTTTCAAGCAAAGTGCGCAGGTTTTCCAAGTTGAAAACTTCATCATCAATTAAAATTGCCTTCATACTATTATAGCCAATCTATTAATGTTAGGTTTATTATAGTGCCTTTTGCGTTTGACTGAATAGCTAAAGTAAAACGATTTTCTTTATAAACGTTATTTAAGAGGTTGATTCTACTGTTGCTTAACTGAAGACCCAAGCCACTATTTTTTTTCTCTGTGTCAAATCCATTTCCATTGTCGGTAACGCTTAAGACTAAATTATTAATTTGCTTTTCAAATGTGATATTAATTTCGCCATCAGTAGCTTTTTGTGAGATACCATGTTTCACTGCGTTTTCTACAAAAGGTTGCAACAACATACTTGGGATTTCTATGTTAGCTAAATCTAAGTTTTCGGAGCAGTTAAGTTCGTACTTAAAACCGAATCGCAATTGCTCCATTTGCAGGTAATCCTCTAGTAAAGTTTTTTCTTGTGGTAAACTAATCAGTTCTCTATCATCTAGAACATTGCGGGTTAAACGGGCAAATTTAGAAAGATATTGATTGGCATTGTCTATTTCGTTTTTGTTTATTAAATTTTGAATACCAGAAAGTGCATTAAAAAGGAAATGAGGATTTAATTGGGAACGAATTGAGTTAAGTTGAAGCTTTGAAGTTGTTTTTTGTCGTTCTTTTTCTGCCATCTTTTTTTTGTTTCTTTTTTTGATGAAGTAAAGGATAACAAGAAACGCTAATCCAATAGAAAACGCGGTGATAAGCGTAGATGTCAAAAGCTCCTTTTTGGTATAGTTCTCTTCATCTAAAGAGATAGAAAGCGTATATATAGTTGTATATTTTTTTATGTCTTTTGGCGATTTGTTGTTTTTAATAAATGGTTGAATGATTATGTCATAATCTCCCGATTTTTTGAAAATATTTTTATCGATTTCTAAGTAAGGTAGAAACTCATGTGCTTCAACAATGCCACTGTACTGCCAAGCAGTTGATTCGAAAATTGTTTTATTTGTTTGCTTATCTCTAATAGAAACGTAGTATAGATAGTCAAAATCCGATCTGTCTTTAACAATTATTATTTCGTCGGTTTTTTTAGTCAAAGGAAGGTTTGTTTTTTCTTTGGGGTCGTTCAGCCAGTTGTACTCAACTCCTTTTTTAGATACATCACGTATTCCAAAGCCTTTGATTTTTGCTTTCGGGATTGACTTTCCGTAAAAAACAGATTTTTCAATCGCCAGCGGTTTCTCAATGCTGTACACTAATGTGGTAATAATTTTACCTTTTATAGAGAAAACACCAAGCTCTGTAAACTTGAAAAGTTCTGGCATTTTGATGTCTTTCATTTGTTTATTTTTGAAAGATTGGTTTACTACCATTGGTTTATCATCGATTAAAATGGTGTAGCGGTAATGTTGTATATTATCATCCTTCCTAAAATAAATTTTGATGCTTAAATTGCTGACTTCGGGTAAATAATTAAAAGATGTATGAGGTTGATTGGGGAATATATTGTTATAGTAAACGTTTTTGGCTGAACTATCAACGCACATCATAAGTTTTCCTCCGGCAGCATAGTTATGAGAAAAATCGATACCTTTCTCGGCATATACTGAAGATAATGCAACAATAAAGATGAAAAATGTGAAGATTGTTTTTTTCATAATTTTAATTTTCTTCAAACTTGCGGTAATAATAGGGGAACTAAAACCATAAAACAGTAAATGCAAAGTAAGAAATAGTAAATGTATGTTTTTGTACAGTATTTGGATGTTGCAAAATTTCATGTTTAATCAATCCATCTTGTATCTTATCACTTGATTTTTTAGTCTTTACACTTGCTTCTTAAAAGACTTTTCACAAAAATTTTGCAATACAAATTCAAATAGCTATTTTTGCAATCCGATTTAAGGAAAACGCAATGTTTTTAGATCTTAAAAAGGGTATTAAAATAATAAGATGGACCTGTGGCTCAACTGGATAGAGCACTTGACTACGGATCAGGAGGTTAGGGGTTCGAATCCCTTCAGGTTCACCATTAATTTAAGGTAAAGCCTTTTTGCCAAAGCAAAAAGGCTTTTTATTTTTAATAGAAATATATGCTAAATATTGTTCTCTTTGGCCCTCCGGGTGCTGGTAAAGGCACACAATCTCAAAACTTAATTCAACAATATAATTTGATACACCTTTCTACAGGTGATATTTTAAGAGGCGAAATAAGTAACGGAACTCCGCTAGGCTTAGAAGCTAAAAAACTAATGGACGAAGGTTTATTAGTGCCGGATGAAGTGGTAATTGGAATGATTTCTAATAAACTAGACCAAAACAAAGACGCTAAAGGCTTTATTTTTGATGGTTTTCCACGTACTGTTGCACAAGCAGAAGCTTTAGACCAACTTTTGGTTTCAAAAAACGAAGCGATTTCTGGAATGATTGCTTTAGAGGTTGAAGAAGTGGAACTAGAAAAGCGTTTGCTTTTAAGAGGTAAAGATTCGGGCAGACCAGATGATCAGAATCCTGAAATTATTAAAAAACGAGTACACGAATATACTACCAAAACAGCACCAGTAGCTAATTTTTACAAATCACAAAGTAAATTTTACTCTGTTCAAGGACTTGGTACTATAGAGAATATTTTCTCGGATATTAAAGCGGTAATAGAAAAGCTTTAATCCGAAAACAAACATTTTGAAACTGCTTAATTTAATAAGGTTAAGCAGTTTCTTTGTTTTATTACATTGTTAATTAAATCAAAAACATTTAAACACACACCATGTCTCAAGGAACAAATTTTGTAGATTATGTAAAAATCTCCTGTAAATCAGGGAAAGGCGGACCAGGTTCTGCTTATTTACATCGCGATAAAATGACGAGCATGGGTGGTCCAGCTGGGGGCGATGGTGCTCGTGGCGGGCATGTAATTGTAAAAGGCAATGCGCAATTGTGGACTTTGCTTCACTTAAAATTCCGTAAACACGTTTTTGCCGGCGAAGGTGGGGCAGGTGGTGCTACCATGAAAAGTGGCAAAACCGGTCGTGATGAGATTTTAGAAGTGCCTTTAGGTACGGTAGCTAAAGATTCTGAAACCGGAGAAATTCTTTTTGAAATTACTGAAGACGGTGAAGAGCAGATTTTATTACCCGGCGGAAAAGGTGGTTTAGGAAACTATCATTTTAAATCGTCAACACATCAAACACCACGCTATGCACAACCAGGACTGCCTGGAGAAGAAGCTTGGAGAGTATTAGAACTTAAAGTTTTAGCAGATGTTGGTTTAGTAGGATTCCCGAATGCCGGTAAGTCGACTTTACTTTCGGTAATTACCGCAGCGAAACCAGAAATTGGAGATTATCCTTTTACTACTATTGTCCCTAATTTGGGTATAGTTTCTTACCGTGGACAAGCGTCGTTTATTATGGCAGATATCCCTGGTATTATCGAAGGTGCATCCGAAGGGAAAGGTTTAGGTTTTAGATTCCTTCGTCATATCGAGCGTAATGCAGTATTACTTTTTATGGTTCCAGCAGATACTTCGCGGACGATTAAAGAAGAATACGAGATTTTACTTGCCGAATTAACTGCTTTTAATCCGGAATTATTGCAAAAACCAAAAATTATAGCCGTTACAAAAATGGATTTATTGGATGATGAGTTACAGGAAGAAATGACTGCTCAACTGCCAAAAGGTATTCCATCAATATTTATTTCTTCTTTAGCGAGTAAAAACTTAATAGAGTTGAAAGATATGTTGTGGAAAGCGATTAACGGTTAGGCATCGCGACCCATATATTAGGCATTCCAATGTTTTTTAATGTAGCTGTTAGTTTCTATAGCACTCAGAAAAAAACACATATGATATTATGGATGTTTTATATAAATTTTAATTTAAAGCACTGATTTTAAATTTTTACTTCTGAAATAGTGTTTTGTAATTCATTTAGAAATATACTCTAAAGTTGCTCGTATAAAATTTTTAATAGTGATGTAGAAAAATCTATAATATTAAAGTTATCTAAAAAGTAATGATATAATACTTTTCGAAGTATAGTTCTCAATATGAACGATAGTATTTGATATATTTTGTTAAACTTTTTGGTATTGATTTTATTTATTAGTTCAATATTTAACAAGTTTTCAATATCAGATTTTAGATATCGTACTCTTGAAGCTAATTTAATAGGTTTTAAAACCCCTTTAGTGTTCCATGTGTATACAGTTGTTCTTGATACTCTTAGTAAAACGCACACTTCATTTATGGTTAATAACTCTACTTTATTCATTTTTACTATTTTAACAGGAGAAACTATATCCCCCTGACATATAGAGTAAAAAGCTGTTTTTAATGTTATGTTTGATTAATTAACTCTTGAAAATTTATCATAAAACTTTGTAAATCAGCTTGATAAATTACAATTAATTTTAAAGTCAATTCTTTAGGTAGATTGAAAATAATTAATGAAGCTGAACTATTGGTTTACTTCTTAGTAATTATGAAGATAAACATTATACAATAGCAACACTGACCCAAATGAGGCTATCAAGTTGAAGATGGAGGAATTAGGTTTGAGAAGCAAAGACCTACACAGTTTATAGGCTCTAAGCTATGTGTCTTCCATATTTAATGGTAAAAGAGATATTATACGCTACATATTGCAAACATACTTCACTAAAAATTAGGTATTCCGACGATGGTTTTCTTTAATGCCGTTGATGAACTTTGTTAGAAATTTCTTGAAGAGTCATTTAAATTAAAATTTAACTAATGATGGTAATTGTTAAAAATCTTAACATTCTCTTTACCATAACCATTTGAATTTCATAATGGTATTAATTATCTTTGCACCTCACTAAATAATTAACTATGTCATCAGTAGAGACGAAATACGTTCCTTATAAAGTTAAGGACATTTCCCTAGCAGATTGGGGAAGAAAAGAAATTGAATTAGCTGAAGCAGAAATGCCGGGCTTAATGGCTTTAAGAGAAGAGTTTGGCGCAAGCAAACCTTTAGCTGGGTCAAGAATTGCAGGTTGTTTACACATGACCATCCAAACTGCAGTTTTAATTGAAACATTAGTTGCTTTAGGTGCTGATGTAACTTGGTCTTCATGTAATATTTTCTCCACTCAAGATCACGCTGCTGCTGCAATTGCTGCTGCTGGTGTTCCTGTTTATGCTTGGAAAGGTTTAAGTGAAGAAGAATTTGATTGGTGTATTGAACAAACTTTGTTCTTCGGTGAAAACCGTGAGCCATTAAATATGATTTTAGACGATGGTGGTGATTTAACCAACATGGTTTTAGATAAATATCCAGAATTAGCTGCTGCAGTTAAAGGTATCTCTGAAGAAACTACCACTGGTGTTCTTCGTTTATACGATCGTGTAAAAAAAGGAACTTTACCAATGCCAGCTATCAATATCAACGATTCTGTAACTAAATCTAAATTTGATAACAAATACGGTTGTCGCGAGTCTTTAGTTGACGCAATACGTAGAGCTACTGATGTAATGATGGCTGGTAAAGTAGCTGTTGTTTGTGGTTATGGCGATGTTGGTAAAGGTTCTGCAGAATCTTTAGCAAGAGCAGGTGTACGTGTAATTGTTACTGAAATTGACCCAATTTGTGCTTTACAAGCGGCAATGGAAGGTTACGAAGTTAAAAAATTAGCTACTGCAATTAGCGAAGCTGATATTGTTGTTACTGCAACTGGTAATAAAGACATTATTAGAGGCGAGCATTTTGAAGCTTTAAAAGACAAAGCTATCGTTTGTAATATCGGTCACTTTGATAACGAAATTGATATGGCTTGGTTAAACAAAAACCATGGTGCATCTAAAATAGAAATCAAACCTCAGGTTGATAAGTATACGATTGCTGGGAATGATATCATTCTTTTAGCTGAAGGTCGTTTAGTGAATTTAGGTTGTGCAACTGGTCACCCATCATTTGTAATGTCTAATTCTTTCACTAACCAAACTTTAGCTCAAATAGAACTTTGGACAAACTCACAAGCTTATGAAAATAATGTTTATGTATTGCCAAAAACTTTAGATGAGAAAGTTGCTCGTTTGCACTTAGCTAAAATTGGTGTAGAGTTAGAAGAATTATCTTCTGAACAAGCTGCTTATATTGGAGTTCCTGTTGAAGGTCCTTTCAAATCTGACGCTTACCGTTACTAGGTTTAAAAGTAAAAAATATCAAATATTAAAAACCGTTCTGGATTATTTCAGAACGGTTTTTTTATGACTAAAAGTTTAACACCAAAGGGTTGTAAAACTAATAAGCTTGAAGGATTTTGTTATATGGAGCGATGAATTTGCAAACAATATGCAACGCGACTTAGGCTTGTGGTTCGTCTAGTTCTTGATAAGCCAAGATATCAAAAAAAACTTTTTCGCCGTTTGCAAATGGGGTAAACTCAGAGTCGTGAACTAAAATAATTTTACTTTCTGCAATCAGCTCTACTTCTTGATAAGATCCACAAAAATGGGTGGATTTAATGATTGCTTCGGCAGTACCATTAGTGTAAGATAAGCTGATTTGATGCGGATAAACTGCAAATTCAACGTCTTGTTTAGGTAAAAAACTAAGGTTTTTTAAAAGGTTCGCTTTTCCTAAAAGATTAGCAACATAAGCATTTTGCGGACGTAGATATAGCTCACGTGGATGCCCTTGTCTAACTATTTTACCGTTTCTAACAATTATCAGCTGATCTGATAAAGCTAAGCCATCAGTAGGGTCATGAGAAACCATGATAACCGTAATCTTTAAGAACTTAGAAAGGCGTTCAATATCATCCCTTAACTGTCGTTTTAAAATACTATCAATTTGGCTAAAAGGCTCATCTAATAAAAGCACTTTTGGTTCTGTAATTACAGCTCTGGCAATGGCTACACGTTGTTGTTCTCCACCGCTTAATTCTACAATTTTTTTCTCAGCCAAGTGCTCAATCCTTAAAAACTCCATGGTTTGTAAAGTGAGCTGACTTTTTGCTTGTAAATCTGAGTTAGAAAGCTGGGAGGCAATATTATCGAAGACTTTAGCATAAAGATTTAAAGTAACTTCTTGCGTTACCATCTTCATCTCGTCATGCCCAGGAATTAATTTTTCTGTTGGGCCTTTTATTTTTTCACCGTTAAATAAAACTTCGCCCGTTTGCGGGGTAAGGTAGCCGTAAATTAGTTTGAGCAAGGTAGTTTTACCACAACCACTTTCACCAATAATGGTGATGATTTCTCCTTGTTTAATTTTTAAGCTTACGCCAGATATCCCCGAAGGAACACCTTCTAAAAAATTTTTACTTACATTTTTTAGTTGTATCAGCGACATTATTTTATCCCTTTTATATGGGGGCGTAAAGATAAAAAAAAATGATAGATGAGCGTCCTTTGTGACGAAGTAAAAAGTTGAAAGTAAAAAGTGTTGGCCAAGTTTTGTAACGCTTCAAGTCCGATCAGCCCTAGCATATAGGCTCACCAAAGGAATTAATTTCAAGTGCTTCCATCTAGCTCTGTGATCTTTGCGCCCTCTGTGGTTAGCAAAAGAAGCTCTGACAAAAATACAGCTCTCCCTCTTCTCCGTGAAAAACGCTGTGCTCTCTGTAGTTAAATTTACATGAAAAAGCCTTGGATATTTAAAACACCCAAGGCTCAATTAAACTTTGTTTTCCTACTTAAAACCCGAAAGTTAATCCAAAATTTAAATTCTTATAATCTGCTGGCCCTTCGCCTTTAGCAAAAACGTCATTCATGTAATATTTAAAAAATAAACCTGCACCACCATACCCAACTCTAATGTTTGCACCGTAACGTAAAGGTTCTAAATTGTAATCATCTTTAAATTTTTCTTTGCCGTTTTCTTTACTAATCTGTTTTACTTTTCCGTTAAGTAAAAAACCTACCTCAGGACCAAAAACAATTGAGGTCCGTTTTCCTTTTTTTCCTTGTGGCGAGCGGTACTCAAAGTATAAAGGCACTCTTATATAACGACTAGAGAACCTGTTTTTTGAGTAATCAATAATGCTAGGCTCTATTTCCAACTCAGTTTTCTCAGGCTGTATGGTTACGTTTTGCTTCAAACGCATATGGTTCCAGTCTAAGCCGGCAGCCAACATTACTTTGATGTTTGGGCTAAACCTTAATCCTAGTTGTAGTAAATCGAATCCAATGTTACTGGTTTTCCAAGTATCGGTTTCTAACTCAGAATAACCGGAAGGTGCTCCAAAATCTGACCCAGTGTGGTACTTACTTAAACCAATGTCAAAATGTTCAAAGGTTAGTCCAAAAGTAAGGTTTGGGTATTTAACAATTTTTTTGGGCGCTTTGGTGCTGTCAGGTTCGCCAACGCTTAACTTTACCGGGCCAGCTTTAATCGTAACATGTGAATTTTGTTTTTTTACTTTTACGCTATCTGTTTTTATGCTGTCTGTAGTTTGCGCATTTAGCAACTGCGCCACACAAACCGCTAATATTGTTAGGTGTATTTTTCTCATGATATTATCTTTTAATCTCTTTTGTTGAATTTAATTAGTCCTAAATTTATTCCTATAATCTCGTTATCGCTTTCGTCTGTTTTACTTATTTTAATAAGCTTATCGTCTCTTTTATCCACTTTTGCTACTACAAAATTCACTAAATCACCCACTGATGATATTTTAAGTTTCTTTGTTGAAAAAGCACTAGCAAAAACCGTGTTTTCAGTAACTGAGTCATTGGTTTTTGTTAAGGTTACCGCATCAACTTTTTTCAAATTTGAAATTTCTTCTTGCTCTAATAAATGTTCTGTAACTAATTTTGGCCGAACAGATTTTGCATTTTTTACTGATGCTAATTCCATTTCTACTGGTTCATTAATTAAAGTAGTTTCATCTACTAATACCTTTTCTACCGCAACACTTTCTTTAGTTAAAGGCTTGTTCGCTACGGTTCTTAAAGCAGGTTTTTTAGACGGTTTAGCAATAGTTTCTGGAGCCTCAACAACTTTTATAGGTGCTTTTTGCTCTTGAGCTAAATTTGCCATCATTTCACTATCGCCGTCTGGGTGTAATTTAATTACCTCAGTAGGTTTGGTGTATAAGCCAATTCCAATCCCCAGTACAATAATAACACTAGCGGCCGCCATCCAAAAAACCGGAAAACCTTTTCGCTTTGGTTTTGGGTTAATTTTTTCAGAAATTTTTGTCCAGCTATCTGTTGCTGGTGCAATTTCATAACCTTCAAAAGAAGATTTAAAATGTGCATCAAAATCTTTATCCAACATTGGTTCCATGTTTATATCCTTCCAATTTTAAAACCTGTTCTTTTAGTATTGCTCTGGCTCTTGATAGTTGCGATTTACTCGCCCCTTCGGTAATGCCCAGCTGTTCTGCAATTTCTTTGTGCGAGTAACCTTCAATAGCGTACATGTTAAAAACCAAACGGTACCCGTTACTTAAATTCTGAATCAGTCGCATTAAGTCTTTAATATTTATGCTGCTCATGTCAAAACTCACACTCGCTTGGTGGTCATGCGTTTCATCAATATCTACCACATTTAAACTGCGCAAGTTTTTACGGTAAAACTCTATTGATGTATGTACCATAATACGTCTCATCCAACCTTCAAAAGAACCTTCGCCTCTAAAATCTCCAAGTTTTTTAAATACTTTTATGTAGCCGGTCTGCATCATGTCCTCTGCCTCAAAATGGTCTTTAGCATAGCGCATACAAATTCCTAGCATTTTGGGAGATGTTGTTTTGTATAACAACTCTTGGCTTTGCCGGTTACCGTTTTGGCATCCTAAAACTAAATCTTCTAAAGTGTACTTGTGTTCCAAATTCATATAAGGTTCTGTATGCAAGATGGGTTATTTTAACAAAAGGTTGCATGGTGTTAAAAAGATTTTTCAATTATTTCTATTGGATGTTTCAAAATACTGCCAGAATTCATGGTGCCAAGCTGTTGGGGGGCTATATGAGCTTGTTACGAGCTATGGTGATCTACATTGAAGTGAAAACATTGTTCTTTATTATTTAATTGCTATAAATAGCATTGTTTTGTTGAGTGGATTTTTTTATTTGCATTAACGATAGAAACGGTATCCTTTTTTGCTTCTGTTAAATGATATAAATGAGCAAAAAAGATTTAGTGGATAGCGTGTTAAAATGCTCAGAAAATCAATGTTAATCTTAGGAGAGAACTGCTAAATAAAACCAATTTCTCTACTAAAAATTAGAGAAAAAGAATTTCTTAAAAAGTGAAACTACTGAAGGTGGTTTTTCGTAAAAAAGTAAACACACAAATAACTAATCTCATTTTATTGATGCACCACTACTTTTTCGCATTTTTTTCTGCCATAAAGAGGGGAGTAGGTGCTCTACTTTATCTGACCAATGTTCTGTTTGGTTTATGTTTTACTTTCTTTTGTGTTTTCGCAATTAGCTCGGCAGAAGCCCAAGTGTGTGGTACTTCTGGTCTAGATGGACCGCAAAATGCCATTCCTCCGGTAAACACTTATTTCCCATTAGCATCTAATGTAACTTTAACAGCGGGCAGCAAATCAATTACTTTAGAAGCGGTTCCGCCTGATGATCAAAACAATAATTTAAGCTACGGTATAACACCTATAAAATCTGGGGATTTAATATTAATTATCCAGATGCAAGACGCTTCTTTTAATTATACAAACAGTGATAAATACGGGAGCGGACTTAGCAACAGCGGACCTGATAATTTGGGTGGCACTGGTTATACAGCAATAGGTAATTCTGGAAAATTTGAATACGTGGTTGCTACCAGTGATGTAGGGCTTACAGGTGGGGTACTTACGTTTAGAGGAGGTGGCGCAGGAAAAGGATGTGTAAATACTTTTAGTAATGCCGATGCTAATGCTACAAGTGGGCAAAAAAGATTTCAGGTAGTTAGAGTTCCGCAATATTCAACTTTGGTATTAACCACAAACCTTACGACACCTCCTTATAATGGAAGTGTGGGAGGGATTATTGCCTTTGATGTTGCAGGGACTATGAAGTTTAACGGTTTTGAAATTAATGCTTCTGAACGAGGGTTTAGAGGGGGTTATGGTCCTGTTGCAAGTTCTGGTAAAAATGACAGGACAATTTATGCTGTTGCCTCTACCTCTAATAAATCTGTGGGTAAAGGAGAGGGCGTTGCAGGCACACCACGTTATATGTGGGATGGCTTTAAGCAAGTTGATAATATATTTGAAGGTTTACCTGGTGGTTCTTACGGACGCGGAGCTCCGGCAAATGCCGGTGGAGCAGGTAATGACCATAATGCTGGTGGTGGCGGTGGTGGTAATGGTGGTTTCGGTGGACTTGGAGGAATGGGGTGGCAAGGTGCTAATGGAGATGTAGACCCATTGAATGCCGGAGGTAGACCGGGCTATAATTTACCTGTTGATCCCTCAAGATTAACTATGGGTGGCGGTGGTGGTGGCGGAGATGCAAATAATGCGACTTCGGGTGTTAAAGGTGGTGTTGGTGGTGGAATTATTTTAATTAATGTTGAGAAAATTGACGGTGTTGGTGTAATTAAATCAAATGGAGGAATTGGACAAGCAGGGGCGTTTGGTTCTGCACCTGATGGTGCCGGCGGTGGCGGTGCAGGAGGGACAATTTTTGTCCGATCATTGGCGCCAAGTCCTACCGCTGTATTAACTCTTGAAGCAAAAGGTGGCAGAGGCGGAAATACTGAAAATGATAATAATAATGCGCATGGACCCGGTGGTGGTGGTGGTGGTGGCTTTATTTATTCGCAAGTAAGTAGTGCTGTTATTAATAATAATGTAGGTAAAGGAAATTCAGGTAAATCTCATTCTGGAGCAGGGATTAATCATGGTGCCAAAGATGGAACCGCAGGAGTTGTACAATCTTTTGCAACTACAGATCTTCCAACATATTTACAAGGGGGTGGTTCTATTTGCTACCCTGCTTTAGATATTACATTAACAGAGGAAAATGCCGGTTCGGGTGGTATTAGGCCATCCGGAACTTCAGCAATCTATAAGTTAAAGGTTTATAACAATGTTGGTGGTGGTAACGCAGGAAATGTAAGTATAGATTTTGAATTGCCTTATGGTTTTAGTTTAGTTAATGTTGTAGAGACTTTAAGTGGAGATGCTGCAAGCTCTTCCCCATTAACCTTTACTGTCGGGGCTAAAGGAAAAATGAGTTTCGGGACGTATAATATTTCGCCTGGAGACGATGTGGAGTTAACGATCCAAGTAAATATTGCTAATAACGTTCCAACTGGAATTTACCATGCTAGCGCACAAGCTAACTACCTTGATCCTACTAGAACTAATGCAAATCCAATAAGAGAAATAACAGCTGCAAATGAGCATTTTATTGGAGAAAACACTAGTTACGAAACAGGAACAGCAATGAATGTACCTGGAACCAACTATAACGGTAATTTAAGTACCCGCTCCACAGAAGATGTTTATATTAATGCACCTGCTGTTGTAGGAGAATGTAGTGCAATTGTTGATGGAGGTTTTGAAACCACGCCAGTGGGAGTGTATGATGCACCAAATTATACTGGTCTTTGGCAAGTTGCAACTATTAATGATAAAGTGGCGATTGTAAGTCAAAGTGGACTAAAAGGAGCTTTAATCAGAAATAATGGAATCGATAATTTTTCATTACAGCAAAAGCTAGCGTATATTCAACCATTATCAGACTATACACTTGTTTTTAATTATAGAAATTGGACAGATGAGCCATGTACAAGTGTAGAAACCCCGAAAATTAGAATTGAAATTTTAGATGCAGCTGACAACTCGGTGTTGGCAATTTCGCCTGATTTTGAATCACAAGCTTCTCCAAGCGTTGGCGTTTTAAACTTTACTACCGCTACAAATACACAAGCCGTTATTCTTAAAGTTTACGATGCTGGGTCTCCGGCTACTGCTTGTGGGGTGTTTGTTGATGATTTTGATATCAGTTCCCCACTTTCCATTCATATAGGAAAAGAAGATGTTAAATGTTTTGATGGAACAGATGGTAAATTAACTATTACCAGCTTAATAGGTGCTGCTGGGCCTTATAAGATTTCTTATTCGGGAGATGGAGGTGCAAACTTCTCTAATCCAGAAAACACTGGTATAATTACAAGTGCTAATCCATTTGAAATTGAGAACTTAAAAGCAGGGGATTATGTTTTAAGGATTATTGATGAAAATGACTGTTTAAATGTTCGTGATTTTTCTATATCGCAACCTTTAAAACTAAAACTTAGTGGTACAAGTACGGAGATTAAATGTTACGGTGGGTTTTCAAAAGTCACTTTAAGTGCTTCCGGAGGAACTTCTCCTTATCGCTATAGTTTAGATGGGGTTGATTATCAAAACCAGAACACTTTTCCTGATTTGGTTAAAAACGATTATACTTTTTATGTGAAAGATGCGAACGGCTGTATTGCTGAGGCAGAAATTCAGATAGTTGAACCTACCTTGATAAATCTTAGTGCTGAAGTTACAAATATCTTGTGTTTTGAAGGAAAAGCTAAAGTAAAGCTGACAGCAGAAGGAGGTACGGGCGGGTTTGAATACAGTATGGATGGTTTGGTTTTTCAGAATTCAAATATTTTTAACGATGTTCTTCCGGGGCCACAGAGTTTTACTGTGAGAGATGAAAACCAATGTATGCAAGTTATATTGGTGGAGATTACCGAGCCATCAGAATTAAAACTAAGCTCAGAAAACACAGCAATCAAATGTTTCGGTGGAACATCAGAAGTTACATTGACCGGAGAAGGTGGAACCGGAGTATATTCATATAGCAAAGACGGAACGAACTTCCAATCGGGAAACACATTCACTGGCTTAATAGCGGATGATTATACATTTACGGTGAAAGATGCGAATGACTGCGCAACGACAATAGCGGTTAGCATCACCGAGCCATCAGAGTTGAAACTAAGCTCAGAAAACACGGCAATCAAATGTTTCGGTGGTGCATCAGAAGTTAAGCTGAAAGGAGAAGGCGGAACCGGAGTTTATACTTACAGCAAAGACGGAACGAACTTCCAATCGGAAAATACATTCACTGGTTTATTAGCAGATGATTACACCTTCACAGTAAAAGATGCGAATGACTGCACTACCACAATAGCGGTCAACATTACTGAGCCAGCGGAACTTAATTTAAGCTCTGATAAAACAGCAATTAAATGCTTCGGTGGAATATCAGAAGTTAAGCTGAAAGGAGAAGGCGGAACCGGAGTTTATACTTATAGCAAAGACGGAACAACATTCCAATCGGAAAACACGTTCACTGGCTTAATAGCAGATAATTACACTTTCACAGTAAAAGATGCGAATGATTG
>JBBKWF010000014.1:0-54035 GCA_037968815.1 Pelobium sp.
ACAGGTGAAATAGGTTTAACTGGCTTAACAGGAGCAAACGGAATAGATGGAACTGCTGGTCCGAAAGGATTAACCGGTGAAACAGGAACTACAGGTTTATCTGGAACAAACGGAGTAGACGGAACTGCTGGTCCAAAAGGATTAACCGGTGAAACAGGAACTACAGGTTTATCTGGAACAAATGGAATAGACGGAATTGCTGGTCCAAAAGGATTAACCGGTGAAACAGGAAACACAGGTTTAGCTGGAATAAATGGAATAGACGGAACTGCTGGTCCAAAAGGGTTGACTGGTGAAACAGGAAACACAGGTTTATCTGGAACCAATGGAATAGACGGAGCGACTGGTCCAAAAGGATTAACCGGTGAAACAGGAAACACAGGTTTAGCAGGAACAAACGGAGTAGACGGAACTGCTGGTCCAAAAGGTTTAACAGGGAACACAGGTTTATCTGGAACAAATGGAATAGACGGAGCGACTGGTCCAAAAGGATCGACAGGTGAAACAGGAAACACAGGTTTAGCAGGAACAAACGGAATAGACGGAACTGCTGGTCCAAAAGGATCAACCGGTGAAACAGGAAGCACAGGTTTAGCTGGAACAAACGGAGTAGACGGAACTGCTGGTCCAAAAGGATCTACAGGTGAAACAGGAACTACAGGTTTATCTGGTACAAACGGAGTAGACGGAACTGCTGGTCCAAAAGGATTAACCGGTGAAACAGGAAACACAGGTTTAGCTGGAATAAACGGAATAGACGGAACTGCTGGTCCAAAAGGATCGACAGGTGAAACAGGAAATACAGGTTTATCTGGAACAAATGGAATAGACGGAGTAATTGGTCCGAAAGGATTAGCCGGTGAAACAGGAACTACAGGTTTAGCAGGAATAGACGGAACTGCTGGTCCAAAAGGATCGACAGGTGAAACAGGAAACACAGGTTTATCTGGAACAAACGGAATAGACGGAGCAATTGGTCCAAAAGGATCGACAGGTGAAACAGGAAATACAGGTGCACCTGGAGCTACTGGCTCACAAGGATTACAGGGTGATACTGGAAATGCAGGTTCATCAGGCGTAAATGGAATAAATGGAGTAGATGGATCGGACGTTAAGTTTACCGGTATGGTTACAAGTGTTGGAAGTGTAGCCTCTCTTGGCTCCTTTACTTCTGCAAACTTAGCCACCGCTTTAACGGACAAAACAGGTAAAGGATCGGTTGTATTTGCAGACTCAGCGATATTATCTAATCCTATGGTTGGAACACAAGCAATAGCTGATAGTACAACTAAAGCAGCAAGTACCGCATATGTAGACCGAGCCATTAAAACATCTTATCTCTCTGTAGATGCTGGATCAACTCTGTCCACATCTTCAACTTCAGACGGTATAATTGCCGGAATGAGCAAAACACCAACTCTAGAGGGAACTTACTTAGTACTTTTTAATGGCCAACTTACCATGCCAGCTACATTCCATACCTCCGATTTAAGTACCGCACAAACAGCAACAGATTTAGATCTAATTTATAATGATATAAATAATTTGACGGTAACCAACACAACACATGCTCTGGTTTTTGGGAGTGGTGAAACCATTACCGCTGGAGTTTATGCCATTTCTGGCGCAGCAAGTATTGCAGGTAAACTTACTTTGGACGGTGGCGGAGATCCAAATGCACTATTTGTTATTAAGGCTACAGGAGCATTTAATACAGGAGCTGATGTTAACGTTGTTTTGACAAACGGAGCATCGGCCAGCAATGTTTATTGGGTAGCAGAAGGAGCGATAGGTTTAGGTGCCGGCACCATTATATCAGGTACCATGTTCTCTCATGGCGCAGCAGTTGCAGTAGGTGCCAATTGTATAATATCTGGTAGGTTATTGTCTACATTGGGGGCACTTGCTTTTAGCTCAGGTACGATTTCAATACCCACAGCTCCTTCAATTATAAACTTAAGAGCGTTATCGCCTTTCGTAATGTTTACAAGTTCGGGTGGGGTGGCCAACAGTGGCTATGCAACTTATAACGGGAATATTGGATCTGGCTTAGGAGCTATTACTGGTTTTGAAACCGCAACCGTTAATGGCACTATATTTCAACCGGGTTCAACTACGGTAACAACAGAAGTTAACCCTACGGCCACTTTTAGTCTTTACAAGAACGGAGTACTGATTCCCAACTCTAGCAGGACAAGAACACAGTCTTTAAACCTATCCGACATTTCTTTGCAAGGAATTGCAACAATTACCGACGGGCAAACGATTGATGTAAGGTGGAAGATTAATGATGGAACAATAAGTATTGCTAACAGAATACTTACTTTAATTAAGGTAGGGAACTAACAATATCTCAATTAAATATCCTTAGTTAAAAATATCGACGGCATTATGGTCGCTCAAAACTTCAGAGACTAAAAAGGAGGAAATAACAAAATTATAAACAAAACGTAACTAATCTCTATGCACATACTTTTAATCTTTATTTTTTATTAAGCATATCTTTCACAAGCTACTGACAAGCTAACCATGAGGATTTAATTAAAAAATTCTTCAATGAGTATCATAAGTTTATCAAAAAAAAGAATTGAATTACTTATGCATAACACAGGGATGTTGCATTATGGGGATTTTATTACTTATAGCTGTATTGTTAACCAATAATTGCCGAAGTAAAACAATAAAATACAGCTTTCTTCACATTTTTTATAAAGAATTTTAAATATTTAAAAGATAAACGGGGATAATACTCCACTAAGATTCCCTATTAACCCCGACTATATCTAAAATTAGAATTATTTTAAAACACACTCTCCCAACTATTGTGTTTTTAACCTTCACAAATCAAGTTTATTAAAAATCATAAAGACAGCTCAACTGTCCTATTTCGCCTTATTATTGATTTGTTTTCCTTATTTTAAAATAATATAATAAATAAATAAAATAATTAAATTTATAATTAATTACAAGGACTGATTATTGTCAAACGGTGAATATGATAATAATAACAAATTCCATTTCAAAGTTAGAATCAAAAGCTTCTAAAAGCATAAATCATGCTAATTTATGAAACATAAAACCCAAATACCGAGTATACCTTTTATACCCTCCTTTAACTTAAGGTTAAGTTTAATTTCACCTCACACTAAATCCCGTAAAATAATGAGAATTCGATTATTGACTACCGCAATTGCTTGCGTAACACTTATGGCTTCTTGTAATAAAGAAGATAAAATAATTATAGACCAAACACAGGTTGAGTCTACTCGCGACATTATCGCACCCAATGGTTTCACTTGGGAAAGTTCGAGAAATATACATTTCACTATTAATGTATTAAACAGCCTAACCCCAAGTATGATTCATGTTATTAGTATATATGATGGAGACCCATTAGTTGACGGAAATTTAATTTCAAAAGGCTCTGCAACAACTAAAGAAGGATTTAAATGTAAAGTTTATCTACCAAACAATATTGTAGAAGTTTATGTTGTTGGAGCATTTCCAAACGGATCTGTAATAACTGAAAAAATTTCTATTACAAATTCAAATTTAAGCACCACGATTGGCTCATAGTCGCACTAATCAAATCAAGAGTTAATAAAAACTAGATCAAATAAAATGGTAGTTCTTAAAACTTTTAAAAATACTCAATTATGAAATTTTCAAACATTCTAACATTTTCTGCCCTGTTATGTGCATTGTCATATAATCAAGCTACTGCCCAAGTTGTTCCATCATTTGGATCTGCCGGAAGTTTCGCAGTTTTAGCAGCAACAACAATCACTAATACAGGCAATACAGTAATTACAGGTGACATAGGCGTAAGCCCAGGTACATCAATTACAGGTTTTGGTCCTGGTATAATAACAAGCGGTTCCAGATATTCTTCAGTTTTAAGTAAAGCTGGATTAGCTAAAGTTGATGCTCTTATTACCTATAATAGTTTAATGGCAATATCAAAATTACCCGGTGCTACAAATTTAACCGGCTCAGAATTAGGTCAAACAGCTGGTGCCACTACTTTAACCCCAGGTATTTATAATTTCAGCTCATCTGCAGGGATAACAGGTAAACTTACCTTAGATGACCAAGGAGACCCAAACGCACTTTTTATTTTCACGATGGGATCTACACTTACAACCGCAAGCTATTCAGAAGTTGTGATGAGCAGTGGTGGCAAGGGAGCAAATGTGTTCTGGCTTTGTGGTTCTTCTGCTACTGTAGGTACATACACCAAAATGGTGGGTAATATTTTTGCAGTTGCTAGTATTACAATGACTACCGGTGCTACTCATACCGGAAGACTAATTGCTTTAAACGCAGCAGTTACTTTAGATAACAATACTGCATTTGCACTTTCTGCGGCACCATCTACTCCAATTGATACTGATGGCGATTTAGTGCCAGACAACTTGGATGATTTCCCAAATAACCCTGAGATGGCTTATAATAATTTTTCATCACCAAGTGAGGGTACAACCACAGCCTTTGAAGATAACTGGCCATTAACCGGCGATTTTGACATGAATGATTTAGTCATTGTTTCAAAATATAATATAATTACTAATGCCCAAAATAAAGTAGTAAAAGTTATAGGTGATTATAGTTTAAACGCATCTATTAGCTCTTATGATAATGGTTTTGGTATTGAGTTTCCAATAGTTAGAGGTTTAGTAGATAGTATTTCTGGAGGAACTTTAGAAGTAGGCCAAACCAATGCGGTCGTTCTTTTATTTACCAATAGCCATACAGAATTAGCTACTGTACCAGAAGGTACTCCAAAAACTTACACCCTAAGTTTTAGGGTTTTAAACGGGCCAACTCTTAACGATTTTGGAACAGATTATAACCCATTCCTTTTAAATTACAAGGGTGGTTCCAGAAGAGAAATTCATTTAATAGGTAAGTCTCCAACAGCACTTGCTGACTTAACTGTCTTTGGAACATATCATGACAATAGTAACGTAGCTGCAGGAAGATATTACATCAGTCACACTGGCTTGCCATATGCTATTAATATCCCTTCTGCCTCATTCGATTATCCTGAAGAAGGAACTGACATCGGAGAAGTATATCTTCACTTTATAGAATGGGCACAATCAGGTGGTACAGTCTATAAAGATTGGTACAGCAACACAGCAGCAGGATATAGAAAGTAGCAATTGCTTCTAATAACTGAAACATTTATTTGCTCCTAGAAATTTAGTTAACCAATTACAGTTTTTGGGAGTAAAATGATTCTCGATTTACGTTCATTTAATATGAAATTAAATAACTGACGAGATATTAAACCAAAAAAGCCTGAAATCTTTACGATTTCAGGCTTTTTAATTTGATGCGGAGAGTGGGGGATTCGAACCCGCGGACCTGTAACAGTCAACAGTTTTCAAGACTGCCGCAATCGACCACTCTGCCAACTCTCCGGAGGCAAAAGTACAAAAGTGAATCATTTTGGCAAATTTATTTTGATAAAAAACTCAATAAAAAGCGTAACCGATTAATCATCAGAACAATAATTTTTAAAAATAGTTATTCTTTGTGTTTAAATGGTGTGTTTATCTTCTTAATCGAGCCTATAAAGCCAAGGTTTAGTCTTCTTAAAACGCGTAAATAGACAAAAACCTTTTTCAGTCTTTTTTTTGTATTTATTTGTCTAACAACAAAGTTTAACGTAATTTTCAGCCATCATGTTGAAACTAAATACACCCATACGTTCAAAAGAAACAGTTTTTAAAAACGAAGTAACCACCAAGTTCGAACTTTATAACAGTCTTTTTCTTACGTTACCATTTTATAGTGTTAAAAACACAGGTTTAGCTTTACCTTACTTTTTTAAATATTGTGAAGAAGGAATAGAAAAAAGCTTAAGACCCGATGAGATCATTGAGTCGTTTTTCTCAAAACAAGTTGAAATAACCGACCAAAAAGAAATTTTTGATCTCCTTTTTAGATTTATCCAATACATAGAAAGACAAGTTGTGCTTTTTGATGCAGTTGAGGATGCTGCTTTTTCTAAGATTACTGATCTAGACGGTGCTACTTCATTAAACAGTTTAATGAACAAAGCAGTTGAAGACGAAAATCTTTATAAAGATACTCAAGATGCTTTAGCTGAGTTCAAATTGCGTTTAGTTTTAACAGCGCATCCAACGCAGTTTTATCCAGGCCCAATTTTGGGAATAATGACGGATTTAACCGATGCTATTAAGGAGAATGATGTTAATGCTATAAATCTTTTGTTGAAGCAATTAGGTAAAACCCCATTTTTCAAGAAAGAAAAACCTACACCAGTTGACGAAGCAATTAGCTTAACTTGGTATTTAGAAAATATTTTCTACCAAACTGCTTCTAACGTTCACAAAAACTTAGAAGACGTTTTTAAATTAGATTTAGGGAATCACAGCCTTATCGAACTTGGTTTTTGGCCAGGTGGAGATAGAGACGGAAACCCATACGTTACTACTGAAACCACTAAAAAAGTTTCTTCTTTTTTAAGACAGGCTTTATTTAGATGCTATTACAGAGATTTCAAAAACATGAAACGTCGTATAACTTTCAACGGAGTTGAAAAATACATGGACGTATTAGAAAAGTTGATTTATGATAATGCTTTTGAATCTAACGGAGAAGGTAAAAACATTAAAGAAGAGTTATTAGACAACTTAAGAAATATTAGACGCGTTTTAAACGATTATCACGACGGCTTATTTGCAAGCGTTGTTGATGATTTAATATGGAAAGTTAAGCTGTTTGGTTGCCATTTCGCATCACTTGATATTAGACAAGATAGTCGTGTTTTACGTACTCTTTTTTCTGAGTGTATGGCTACAGCGCCTGTAAAAGGCACAATTCCTGCTGATTACATGGAGTTATCCGAAGAGGATAAAATAAAAACAATTCCTTTAAATGAACTAGACTTAACTGATTATAGTTCTTTTGCAGAGCTAAGTAAAGATAGTTTAGATGTAATAAGGCTGATAAAAAATATGCAGCAACATCAAGGGAAAAGAGCTTGCCATCGCTTTATCATTAGTAACTGCCAAAAAGTTTCTGATATACTGCAATTGATGCAATTGTTTTTGTGGAGTGGCTGGAAAATGGACGAACTAGATATTGACTTTGTTCCTCTTTTTGAAACCATTGACGATTTAAAGGACTCAGGTGAGATAATGGATATCCTTTATAACCACCCGGTTTATCAAAAGCATTTAGAACGTCGTAAAAAACGTCAAGTAGTAATGTTAGGTTTTTCTGATAGTACTAAAGACGGTGGCTATTTAATGGCAAACTGGTCTTTATATTATGCAAAATATACACTTACTGAAGCTTCAAGAAAAAATGGAATTGATTTAGCCTTTTTTGATGGAAGAGGGGGGCCACCAGCAAGAGGTGGAGGTAAAACTCATAAGTTCTATGCTTCTTTTGGTAAGGATGTAGCTAATAAACAAATACAGGTTACAGTACAAGGTCAAACCATCAGTTCTCATTTTGGTACTTTTGAAAGCTCTAGAAATAACATGGAGCAATTGATTAATGCAGGTATATCTTCTGCAATAAACAAAAAAGATACCGATACAATGACTGAAAGCGAAAAAACGCTTTTTAGTGGCATCGCTGACACTAGCTATGACTCTTTTATGGAATTAAGAAGAGACCCATTGTTCCTTAAATTTTTAGAAGTTCAAAGCCCGTTAAAAACCCTTTCGCAAATTAATATTAGCAGTCGCCCGGTTAAAAGAAATTCTGATGCTGAACTTAAATTAGAAGATTTAAGAGCTATTAGTTTTGTAACCTCTTGGAGCCAGTTAAAACAAAATATACCAGGATTTTATGGTGTAGGTACTGCTTTACAAAAAATAAAAAAAGAAGGTAATTGGCAAGAAGTAAAAGACTTATACACCAACAATGGCTTTTTCAGAGCCGTAATTGATAACTGTATGATGTCAATGACAAAGGCTGACTTTAGGTTAACTGCTTATTTAGAAAGCGACGAAACTTTTGGGAACTTCTGGAAAAAGCTGAAAGCAGAGTTTGTTTTAACAGAGCAACTGTTATTAGATTTAAGCGATACTAAAGTTCTAATGCAAAAATACCCATTGGATAGACAATCAATCCAAGTAAGAGAGAAAATAACACTTCCGTTAGTTATTATTCAACGTTATGCTATTATACGTTGTTTGGATAAAAACACTACTGAAGCACAAAGAAATATTTATAACAAGTTAATTCTTAGAACACTTTACGGAATTGTAAATGCAGCAAGAAATTCTGCATAAATTAAAAGCCCCAGTTATTTGGGGCTTTTTTAATAAAATAGCTGTATTTTTGGTTTATAGCCGAAAAGCATAATTCATTAATTTAAATCAAAAATTTGATTGTATGCGTTCTTTAAATTTAGCATCGTTAAAAACAGATGAGTATACAATGCTTACTCAGTTTTTTTATCATACGCCAGATTTGTTGTGTATAGCAAGTTTTGAAGGTTATTTTCTAAAAGTTAATCCCTCAGTTTCAAAAGTTTTAGGCTATAGCGAAGAGGAACTACTTAATATTCCGATTCAAGATTTAATATTTGAAGAGGACAAAAAGTTAACCAAGGTAATGCGAAAGCAAATGTTGCATGGTGAACCATTACTTAACTTTGAAAACCGTTATAAAACAAAATCCGGAGAGATAATTTGGCTTTCATGGACATCAATCCCGGTTTACGAGAGTCGTTATATTTTTGGAATTGCCAAAAATGTAACAGAACGAAAAGAGTTTGAACGTAAACAAGACCTTCTTTTTGATGAAATCTCACGTGTTAATAAAGATTTAGAGCATTTTGCTCGATTAGCTTCACATAATTTACGTTCACCTTTAGCAAATATACGAGGCTTGTTTGATTTACTTGATTATGATAAAATCATAAGTGAGGATAATTTAAACGTGATAAACCTAATTAAACAATCTACTGATAAAGTAAGCGACACACTTGAAAACTACATTAATGAGTTGGTACAAAAAGACACTAATGCAAAGCTTCATATTGAAACCCTAAATTTGGAAGCTTGCTTGAAAGAAGTTTGTACATCTGTAAACTCTTTAATTATCAATAGTAGCGCTGTTATTAAAGCTGATTTTGTTGCATTTACTGAAGTAGATTTTAATAAAAGCTTCCTAGAGAGTGTTTTACTTAATTTACTTACTAACTCACTTAAGTATCGTCAGCCAAAAATTGCTCCATACATCGTTTTTAAGACTTATATAGATGCTAATAATTGTAAACAGTTGATTGTTTCTGATAATGGAATTGGTTTTGATATGAATAAAGCTAAAGACAGAGTATTTGGTTTAAACCAAACTTTCCATACTAACAGTGACTCAAAAGGAGTGGGGCTGTTTTTAGTTAAAAAGCAGGTTACCGAAATGGGTGGTGATATTACAGTTGAAAGCACTAAAAATGTGGGGACTACTTTTACAATTACTTTTAAGCCTTAAAATTTAAATTCTTTATCAAATAAAAAAGAGGTTGCTGATAAAGCAACCTCTTTTTGTGTTATATAACTCTGTGCTTTAGAAACACAGCGTAATTATTTTACATTTTCTAAAGCTGCAGCAATGCGCTTACAAGCTTCACGCAATTGATCTTCAGATGCTGCGTAAGAAATTCTAATGCAATCTCCATTACCAAATGCTTCACCTGTAACAGTAGAAACATGAGCAGTATTTAAAAGATATAGAGAAATATCTTCAGCATTGTTAAGTACTTTCCCATCAACAGATTTTCCGAAGTAAGAAGAAACATCTGGGAAGAAATAGAAAGCACCTTCTGGTAGATTTACTTTTAAGCCTTCAATTTTGCTTAGCAAATCATAAACAATTCCTCTTCTTTTCAAAAATGCATCACGCATTTCATGTACTTCTTTTAAACCACCGTTTAATGCCGCTAAACCTGCTTTTTGAGTGATAGAACAAGTTCCGGAAGTAACCTGACCTTGTAATTTATCAGCAGCATCAGCAATTTCTTTTGGAGCAGCTAAGTACCCAATTCTCCAACCGGTCATCGCGTAAGCTTTAGAAAAACCGTTAATAACGATAGTTCTGTCTTTTACAGATGGAAATTCAGCGATAGAAACATGACCATCACCAAAGTTAATATGCTCGTAAATCTCATCAGAAAGAATATAAATCTGTGGATTTTTTTCAAAAACTTTAACTAAAGAAGCTAATTCTTCTCTACTGTAAACGCTACCAGTAGGGTTACATGGAGACGAGAACATAAACATCTTAGTTTTTGGTGTAATGGCAGCCTCTAACTCTTCAGCGGTAATCTTAAAGTTGTTTTCTGCAGTAGCATTGATAAAAACAGATTCTCCTTCTGCTAGTTTTACCATTTCAGAATAAGACACCCAGTACGGAGTAGGAATAATCACCTCTTCTCCTGGGTTAATCATGATTGCTAATGCATTAGCTAATGCTTGTTTTGCACCAGTAGAAACAACAATTTGATCAAAGCTGTAGTCTAAATTATTTTCTCTTTTAAGTTTTTCTGCAATCGCTTTTCTTAAATCTGGGTAACCAGAAACAGGCGTATAGTAGGTAAAGTTCTTTTCCATTGCTTCAACCGCAGCATCCTTAATAAATTGCGGCGTATGGAAATCAGGTTCACCAAAGCTAAGGTTAATTACATTAACTCCTTTTGCAGATAGTTCACGGCCTAGTTTGGCCATTTTAATAGTCTGGCTTTCTGCCAGGTTATTGATTCTATTAGATAAAATACTCATGGTTTTCTTTGAGTTGCAAATATATAAAAATTGTTTTTATGAGGTAAAGGAATCTAAATTGAATAAATTTGTAATCTCAAATATTTTATCGCTACAACACCTTACACAAATTGCAACCAAAATTAAAAATTATACTAACTTCTTTACTCATCAGTATTGCACTGATGGGACTAAAGTTTGGTGCATATTTTATTACGCAGTCTAACGCTATTTTAACAGATGCAGCGGAAAGTATTGTGAATGTATTGGCGAGTACTTTTGCCTTTTACAGTATTTATTTAGCATCGCAACCTAAAGATAAAAACCATCCCTACGGACACGGAAAAGTTGAGTTTTTCTCAGCTTTTGTAGAAGGTTTGTTAATTATTATTGCAGGATTAGCCATCGTTGGTAAATCGGTGTATAATATCTTTTACCCACAACAGCTCCAGGAAATTTTAGATGGTGTTGCTATCATCGGTATAACCGGAGTTGTAAACGGAGTTTTAGGTTTTTACTTAATAAAAAAGGGAAAATCTTTACGGTCTATTACTTTAAGTGCTGATGGTAAACACCTAATTACCGATGCGATAAGTACGTTTGGTTTAATGCTTGGTTTAGTGGTGATCTACTTTACAGGTATTTTTGTTTTAGATAGCATCATCTCTATTATATTGGGGTTATATATTGTTTATAGTGGCTATCGTTTGATACGTAAATCGGTTGCTGGCCTAATGGACGAGTATAATGTTGAGGTAATAGATAGCCTTGTAGACTTGTTAAATATCAATCGAAAAGACGCTTGGATTGATGTGCATAATTTAAGAGCACAACGTTACGGCGCCGAAACACATATTGATTGCCACGTAACTTTACCTTATTACCTGGATTTAAATCAGGTTCATGCTGAAGTTTCTGAGATTGATAGATCCATCGGCCAAAATATTGGTGAAAAAACTGAGTTTTTTATTCACGCGGACCCTTGTGTGCCACAGTGTTGCCACTATTGCAACGTAAAAAATTGTCCGGTACGGTTTGAGCAACAGACAAAAAAAATCATTTGGACTGCCAATAATATCACTGAAAATCTTAAACATTTTGAGCTTAATGAAAAAAAATAGATTCAATGTTAGGGTTTACGGCTTAATTATCAATTTTGATAATGAAGTATTGATTTCTGATGAAGAACAGAAAGGAGTGAGGTATACCAAATTTCCTGGCGGAGGCTTGGAGTTTGGTGAAGGATTAATTGATGGTTTAAAACGTGAGTTTTTAGAGGAGTGCAACTTAGCGGTAGAGGTTATTTCGCACTTTTATACCACTGATTTTTTTGTTGAATCTGCATTTGGAGATGGCACACAACTGATATCTGTATATTATTTAGTGAAGCCTTTACAGGGTTATGATTTTAAAATAGCCAATTGTGAGTATGATTTTAACGGGCAAGAAGGAAGCAATAAACAGTGCTTTAGGACAGTGAATATCGCCGATTTAACAAGAGAAATGGTCACTTTTCCGGTTGATAAACATATTGTGGACTTATTGAAATTGAATTTTTATGATTGATTTAGTTGAAAGAGATTTAAATACTATTTGGCACCCTTATACACAAATGAAAACGGCTGCAAAGCCAATTCCAATTGTAAAAGGAGAGGGTGTTTATTTATACACGGAGGACGGCAAAAAACTAATTGATGCGGTCTCATCTTGGTGGGTAAATATCCATGGACATAGCCACCCATACATCGCTCAAAAGGCTTTTGAGCAGTTACAGCAATTAGAACACGTGATTTTTGCTGGTTTTACCCATCCACAAGCGGTAACATTAGCGGAAAACTTATTGAGCATTATACCCGATAACCAAAAGAAGATATTTTATTCTGATAACGGTTCTACTGCGATAGAAGTTGCTTTAAAGATGTGCCTGCAATATTGGTTCAATAAAGGAGACAAACGTCAGAAGGTTTTGGCTTTCAAAAACGCATATCACGGCGATACCTTTGGTGCAATGGCTGTGAGTGGCAGAAGTGCCTGGACAGCGCCTTTTGATAGCTTGTTATTTGATGTTGAGTTTATTGATTTACCAACTAAAGAAAACATACAAGAGCTTAAATTTCATATTTCTCAACTAAAAGATGATTTAGCGTGTTTCGTTTTTGAGCCTTTAATTTTAGGTTCGGGTGGGATGCTAATGTACGATGCAGACCTTTTAAATGAGTTGATGACACATTGCCAGCAAGAAAAAGTATTGACGATAGCAGATGAAGTGATGACAGGTTTCGGGCGGACAGGCAAACTGTTTGCAATGGATCATATTCAAGAACAACCTGATATCATGTGTTTTTCTAAAGGTTTAACCGGCGGAACTATGGCTTTGGGAGTAACTTCATGTACCGAGGAAATTTATCAAGCATTTTTATCTGATGATAAAATGAAAACCTTATTTCATGGACATTCATTCACTGCAAATCCAATTGCTTGTGCGGTTGCTAATGCCAGTTTCGATTTGTTGACAAAGCCAGAAACATTAATTAACATTAACCGAATACAACAAAAACATCAAGCTTTTAAACAAGAAATTGAAAGTAACCCGAAATTAAAAAACGTACGCCAAACAGGCACCATCATAGCCTTAGAATGGGACACTAAAGCTACTTCGTACTTTAACGATATTAGAGACCAGCTTTATAATTTCTTTTTAGAACATGGGATTATCCTACGACCGTTAGGAAATATATTATACATCATGCCTCCGTACTGTATCTCTGACGAAGATTTGGATTATATTTATTCGAAAATAAGGTTGGCTTTGAAGGAGTTTGGATAAGGCTATCTGTTGGGTTGATCTTTACAAGAAAAAAAATATTTTTCATTAAACTAAATTTCAGTTTTTTTTCATTCATTTGTAGTTAAATAAACTATAGCCGATTTCCCTGTGATTAACCCTTGCTTATTTTTTAATAGAAAATACAGTTCGTTTTTCTGGTTATTGATTTTATTTATATATTTTTTTTTCAGCCCGAAAAATTCTTGTTACGCTCAAAACTCCGCGAATTATATTCCTTTTTTACTAACTGACTCTGCTAAGATTGAAAAGATAGCGCTAAGCTCAAGTAACTCTGTCCGCGAATCCTATATTTTACCCAAAGAATTTAAATCTGATTATAAAAGAAGTTTTAACGCACACAAAAATAGAGCTGTTGAAGAAACGACTTATTTGGTAAAAACTACTTCTTTGCTAGACACCATTATAAATCCATATCTACAAAATATTTTCGAAAAAATAATCAAAGCTAACCCCGCTTTTATAGGTAATAGATTGATAATCTCTAAAAGTTCTAGTCGTAACGCATTTGCAATGGGCGACGGTACAATTTTTTTTAATACTGGCTTATTAAGTAGTTTAGAAAATGATGCTCAAATAGCATTTATAATTTGTCATGAACTTAGTCACGGGTATTTAAATCATGTTCAATTAGGCTTAAATGCTTATTTAAGTAAGTTTTATAGTGATGGGGTAAGGAAAGAGTATCGTGAAATTCGTAATACTAAATACAACATGGGCAAGCTATTAAGCAGTCTGACGTTGAGAATTAGTATAAGTAACCTTTATCACCAAAGAAATTTAGAAAGTCAGGCAGATTCTTTAGCGTTTTTTTTGATGAGAAACACTGGTTATGATGTGTCTCAGGCATATTTTGCTCTTGAAGAAATTGACAAACCGGAAGATTCCTCTTATTTATCACCGATAAAATCAAGCCTTTTTAGTTGTGCTGAATATACTTTACCAAAGCTCACTGATTCTTCTCAATCATCTTCAATTTTTACAGTAAAAGCTGAGGTAAATAATAACGATAGCCTAAAAACGCACCCTGACTCTAAAATAAGAATGTCTGCTTTAAAAAAGCTGATGGCAAAGACTGGAATTGATACGTTTATGATCAAAAAAAACACGGCGACTTATGGCTTCCGGAAAGTTGTGCAAGTGTCTAAATACGAAACAATTCAGCGTTTATATGATGAGGAGTGCTATGATAAATCTCTATACTACTCTTTATTAGAGATGAGTTCTGACTTAGAGAATAATTATTTAAAAGCAATAGGGATTTTAAGTTTATATCAATTAAAATATCATTTATTAAACCATCGATACTCTGATGTTGTATCAAATACAAACGAATACAATTCTAAAGGTGTAAATGATTTTTTGATTTTTCTGAATAAACTTAGTTTGAGTGATTTTAAAGAGATTAAGAATTGTATAAATAATAACTACTCCACAATACCAATAAATAATGAAATCGCATTAGCGACCAGTATGACCAGTGATTTTATCAGTGAAGATAAAGCTGGCGCTAAAGCCAAAGCACAAGAATATTTAACTAAATATCCTAGCGGAAATTTTAAAAAAATTGCAAATAACTTAAACAAATAAACACACAATGATTAAAAAGTACATTTTAATTTTTTGGACCGTCTTGATAGCCGGTTCATCATTTTCGCAGTCATTAACCCTTAACGGGTTTAAGTCAGTGAGTAAAAACGGGATTTCTCCAATTCTTCACAACAAAGAAGTAAAAGGGTACACTCTTTTTTACGAAGGAGATAAAGCGGATAGAAAAAACAGTAATTACGTAATTGATATCTATGATCAGGACTTAAAAAAAGTTAAAGGGATAGATTTGGTAAAACCCAAAGACGATTATATGCTGGTAAGCAATGTTTATAATGATGAAGCATTGGCTTTTTTGTTCTATGATTTTAAGAAAAAAACTTTCGATATAGAAAGCTACAGTAATGATTTAACTAAGCTTGGTGAAATAAATACTTTGGAAGTTACCAAAGCAGATAATAGAACTATGGTTCAAAATCAAGCTTTAAGTAGCTCGGGTGGGCAATCAGCTTACTCTACTAGTATCAGTTTATACCCAATCCCTAAAAAGGGTTTTGTTAAAAACAGCATCAATGGTTATTCTAAGGGATGGGTATTAGAAATGTATGACAATAAGTTAAATAAAAAATGGTCTTTGGAAAGTGGCGATACTAAAGATTATCAAAATATTATTCCTGTAGATGCAACAGAGAAATATTTGTTGTTATCTATGCTACAGCGTAAAAGTTTACTTTCTCAAAAGTTTGAATCTTTCTTGATTTTAATAGACGTTGAAACGGGTAAAAAACTTTTTGAAATTTCACCAGAAAGTGACCCTACTGAGCAGTTATCTGTTACAGGGATTAGTTTGGATGAAGCAACAAATGAAATTATTACGGTTGGAGATTATTATATGACGTCTGAAAAACCGGGCTTTGCTGCTGGTACAGGATTTTATATCAAAAAGTTTTCTATTGAAGGAAAAGAAATTAACAAGAAATTTTATGCTTGGAACAAGGAAGTAATGAAAGTTGCAGGGAACCAATACATAGATCAATCTTTCGTAAATTTTACGCATCAAATCCAAAAAATGGCTGATGGTAAAACATATATTGTAGTAGAACAATATAAGCGAAAATTTAATGCAGGCGGAGCGGCGATGATGGCTCTTGGAGGTAGCGCAAGTGTTTTAAAAGGTGTTATTGGTAATATTTTAATTTTTTCTCTAAATAATAGCGATTTATCACTTTCTGGAGTAAAACAAATAGAAAAAGAAGAGTCAACCGTAACGCTTATTCCGGGCTCTGAAATTTATGGGCCGGGTATTACTGGGATGTTAATGAAGATGTTTGGTGATTTTGACTATCAATTTATAGTAAACAGCGCCAATGATAAAACCTTTAATGCTGTATATGTAAGTTATGCGAAGGAGAAAGGCGAAGCAGAAAAAAAGATCATAGGAAACATTCTTTTAGGTGATGATGGTAAAATTACTGAAGATAAGATAGAAGTAGCTGGAAAAGTAACTACATCTTATATTTACCCTGCTAAACCAGGCTATATTTTAACAGTAGATTTTCTTAAAAAACTAAAACAATTAGATTTAAAGTTGATTAAAGTAAACAGCAAGTAGATGGTTAATTTATAAAGCTTTATAAATTGTTAAGCCTTACGAAGTCTCAAAAATTTCGTAAGGCTTTTTTGCTTTTAGTGTTATTTCTGATGAAGATTTAGATGTTTTAAGTAGAAAGTCTAAAATGGGTTTTTTAAGAATGCAAATCAGTCTTTATTCTTTCAGCGTAGCGATCTTTATTCTTTACTCTAAAAAACTAACCAACTAACAACCCCACCACCTAACAAACTAATTACCTAATAAAAACTACCATCACCTCTTCGCTTAATATTTTGGCCTTTTTTACCCACAGCACCGGTCCATTTTTGTAGGTTCATACTTAAATTAACCATCACATAACGACTATTTGGATTAGTCGCAATTTCTGTAAAGCCATTATCATTAGTGGTTCTGTTAATGAAATTGTTTTGGTTCAATAAGTCATAAGCTCTTAACTGTAAAGAACCTTTGTTTTTAAACACTTTCATCTGTAACATGGTGTTGATTACAAATGGATTGGTCGTTACGTTATTATTGATTCCGCTCACATAGTTTTTGCTTATTGCATAGCCAAATTGCATATTCTTTAAAAAGTAGATATTTCCATCTAGACTTAATGACCAAATTTTCTGCGTAATCCCATCTGCAATAGAGTAACTGGTTTTGTTAAAATCATAAGAAACATAAGGGTTGATTTCTAACCAATCTGTAGGATTAATACGTGGCCCTAAACTCTCCTTAAAACCCCAAGTATCTGATGTTGTAATATTGTTATTGTTCATTGCAACACGTTTATTCTTATCTATGCTTCCCGTTAAAGATAGATTGTACTTACGGTCGCTACTTTGTTTGGAAATCGTATAATCAAGGCTTTGTTTATTGTTTCCGTTTATGTTTACATATCGTATTTCATTTTTTACACTTCCGTAAACATCCTTGATAGGCACCGTATTGTTAACTACTTGGTTTTCTGTAAATGAGGTATTGAATCTCAAGTTATAATTTAATTTTGAGTTTGCAATATAATTGCTGTATTGCCCAACTAAAGCATGGGTAAAGGCAACTTTTAGGTCGGGGTTACCAATTACTGGTCGTTGAGGGTTGGAGACATCCCGAACAGGTTGTATCTGATTAAAATCCGGTTCGTTAGCATTTCCTCTATAATAAACTGCTAACTGGTGTGTACTTGACAAGCGTAGTTGAAAACGGGCAATTGGAATTAGTTTAAAATATTCTTTATTGGTAGTTGTTCCTAAACTTACTTTTTCTCCTATTAAAGACGTGTTAACTGCAGTTGCCCCAAAAGAGAAGCTGTATTTGCTTTGGTTATTTCCGTATTTATAATTTACAGAATTACGGTACTGGGTAAAAAAATAATCAAATATATTACTCAAAGAATCTATTACAAAGCGGTTGTTGTTATTTATATCACTGGTGATCTTACTGTTGTCATAGCCTCTTCGTTCAATATTTGAGTTAAACTCTAATCTGGCAAGGGTGCTCAAAGGTTCTGAGTAAGTTACACTTGTGCGATAGTTTATTTGATGATTATTAGTATTTATTGCTCTGTGGATGATAGAATCTTTTAGCACATTATCACTATCTCCATCATAATATCTAATTGTATTATTTTGCTCAGATTCACTGTCACTCTTCTTTGTACCTACAGTTGCTTCTGCAGAAAAAACTCTTCCGGGTTTTCGTAACCAAATATGCTGGTAGGCCACCGTACCGCTTAGGGTAGGGGTTTTCCCGATGATTCTACTATTATTAGTTTGATCCTGATGGATAAAGCCTGTTTGAAAAGTATTTGAAATATTATGGGAGTCGTCGTTATCTAAAGTAATAGAAGGCCTAAACTGTAAAAAGTTGGCACTGTCTATATTGTATTCAATTTCAAAATTGATATTATGTGTACCTCCAAAGTTTTGGTTATTTAAATCCTTTGTGGTAAAAGTTGTTTGTTTAACGCCATTAGAATCAATAGTGTTTAATTCCGAATAGCTGTCGGTTAGGGTATTGTTATCATTGTATTTGAAAGAATAATTGGCTAGAAATTCGACTTTTTTTCCAAATTTATCGCGATAAGTAAAAGTAGGGCGGGTGATTAAACTATTTCCACCAGAAGCACTTCCACTACCGCCCCCGCCAAAACCACCACCACTTCTTCCTCCACGATTATTACCTGCACCTAAACGTCCAACACTGCTATTTCCTCCAGCAATACCATTTGGCGTTTGCATAAAAGTGCCATTAGCGGTAAGCGTTTGGTTCATGTTAATTCTTGTAATATTTGCACTGGCTTCTAATTGGTCTAATGTCCCCACTCCAAAGTTCAGCCTTGCCATATTCCCTACAGATTTTGAAGTTTTAGTAGTAATATTTAAAACTTTGGTAGGATCACCGTCTTTTATACCTGTTTTTGCTGCGGTATTACCGTAATCGTCAATAATCTGTATTTTCTCGACTATTTCGGCAGGTAAGTTTTGTACAGTTGTAGCCACGTCTCCACCATAAATATCTTTACCGTTTAACCTAGCTTTCACAATAGCAGTTCCATTTACGGTAACAGAACCATCATTGCCTACTTCCATGCCTTCCATTTTTTGTAAAAGCTCATCAACCGTAGCCCCAGCTCGTACAACATAATCACTAGCTCTGTATTCGATGGTGTCGGTTTTATAAACGATAGAAGGAGTGCCATTTACAGTCACCGCATCTAACATCCTAGAATCCGTTTTTAAAACAATTGGATCTAAAGTTAACCTTTCGGTGGCATCATTGTACTTACCAGAAATTGATTTACCAACATAGCCCAATGAACTAACATTTAATTTAAATACCCACGATTTCACATTTCTGAAAACAAAAATCCCGTCTTCGTTAGTACTTGTTCTTAGGGTGTCAGCAGATGAAGTTAATGTTACGCTTGCTCCAATGATAGATTGGTTAGTAGAGTCTTTTACAATTCCGCTAACTTGCCTTGTAGGGATAGGTTGCGGTTTAACACTCGTTGCCTTGTTTTGAGCCGAAGACTTAAAACTAATACCAGTAAAAATAAAGAGTAGAAATAAGCTTAAAAACGTGGAGTAAATGTTTTTCATATTTTGGGAGAGAAGAGTTTCTATTACTTAGCTAATGTGTATTTCCCCCAGAAGTCTGTTGGAGTTGTTAAATCCTGAAAGTCGACACTTCTTTGTCCGCCACCGCCACCAGGTCTGTTTCCACCACCTCCGCCACCTCCCGAAGGTCTAGAGCCATTACCACCACCACCGCCGTTATTATTTCTTTGCAGTCCGTTTACTTTAATGTTATAACCAAACTCTTTAGTAAGGTCAATAGGTAATAATTCTAAAGGGAGACCAATTTCGTAAGTGTAAAGCCCCTTGTTATCCATACTGGCTACAGCTTTAATGCTGTATTCGTTATAGATAGAAATAAGGGTATCGCTCACATTCTTAAAGCCATATAACTTAATGTCTTTTGCACCTTCAAGCAGTTTTTTTGCTCCAGCATTTTGTGCAGAGTCCCGTTGCATCTGTGTCATTGTTTGGAATGATCCACCTCCTCTGTTTCCACCGCCTCCTCCAGCTCTTCGGCTATTTCGGGTAACAACCGGGTAAGTTAAGTTCAATAATTCTTTACTTCTCTTTTTACCATCCGCATTGACGCTAAAAGTAATTCCGCCCATTAAAATTTTACGGGTTGTATTTACATCACTTGCTTGGATAATGAGGTAAAGCTTTTTATCATCATTTGCAATGGTGTAGTTTAGTCCTGTACTTTTATTAAACGCTTTTAATGGACTAGTCCAGTCAGTGGCATTCCCGTCAACTTTTATGTTAGAAACGGCTAAATTACCTTCTTGCACATCGCTTAATTTCTGTGCAGAAAGCGTAGCCAAATTCAAAACTGATGCAAAAGCTAATGCACCTATAATTTTTAAGTTATTAATTTTCATATCTAAATTATTAATTCGAATGTAAGTTTGATAAGCTTCAATTAAAACTAAATGATACAAGAAGGTGATTCTTAGCTGCCAAACCAAAAAAAGTGCAGATTTAAAACCTAACAATATAATTAATTGTCAGTTTAACTTATTTTTAAGGTAAAGGTTTAAATAGAAAAGCCCATTAAGTCAAACATCCGCAGAAACTCTGCCTGTAATCCTGCTTTAAAATGAACTTCTAATTTGGAGTGAGGGTGGATAAACGAAAGTTCTGATGCGTGTAACATCATGGTGTCCATTTGCCAAGTTTCTTTAAAAAGTTTGTTTTGCTTATTGCAACCGTGTGGTCTATCGCCGATTATTGGGTGGTGAATATGCGCAAAATGTTTTCTTAACTGGTGCATACGCCCGGTTTGAGGTGTGGCTTCAATCAAAGAATACCTAGAACTATCATGTTTACCAAAAGCAACTGGGATTTCTGCTTTTTGTAAGGTTTTAAAATGTGTGAAAGCTTCTTGCATTACTCCGTTTTCCTTGCGTAAGGGATAGTCAATATCCATCTCTTCCGGACTATGCCCACGGACAATAGCTAAGTATTTCTTTTTGATGAGGTTATCCCGAAAAAGAGTCTGCAATAAAACATTAGTTTCTTTGTTTAAAGCAAAAAGCAATAATCCGCCAGTTTTACGATCCAATCTGTGAGCAGGCCAAACATTTTGCTCAATCTGGTCTCTCAACATTTGGAGCGCAAATTCTTCAGCATCCCTTGCAATAGGGGACTGGTGCACCAACAAACCATGTGGCTTATTAATTAAAACTAAATCTTCGTCTTGGTGGATAATTTCTAACATTCAACCGCGAAATAATGAAAATTATCTGGGATTGAGGTTTTTTATTTGGCTTTGATAGGTTCTTTAGAAAAAATCAGGGTCTTCTGCGAAAGACCCTGATTGGACGTAGTTTCCATAATGTAAGGAGCGATGGGAGTGCTGGGCAATCAGAAAATTGGTAGCAGAAACCGGAGTTAAAGCAAAACCAAGCCTATAGCGAAAGCGGTTTCACTCGGGTGCGCAGAAACTATGTCCTTGCAAGTCCAGTGAAAATAAGCGCCATCGATTTTCTGATGCGGGTTGGCTATGTGACCAAAGCACCTGTGCAACAAATAAAGATTTTTGTTTCTTTTCATCTGAAAAGAAATAGCCTACCCTGGCAATGAGCGGTGAAGTTTTAGATAAAAAAAAACGCAAAAATCAGGTTCTTCTGCAAAAGACCTGGATTGGACAAAATAAATATAGTAGTTTTCATAATGTAAGGAGCGATGGGAGTGCTGGGCAATCAGAAAATTGGTAGCAGAAAACGGAGTTGAAGCAAAACTAAGCCTATAGCGAAAGCGGTTTCACTCGTGTGCGCAGAAACTAAGTACTTGCACTGTCCAGTGAAAATAAGCGCCATCGATTTTCTGATCCGGGTTGGCTATGTGACCAAAGCACCTATGCAACAAATAAAGATTTTTGTTTCTTTTCATCTGAAAAGAAATAGCCTACCCTGGCAATGAGCGGTGAAGCTTTAGATAAAATTAAAAGCAAAAATCAGGGTCTTCTGCGAAAGACCCTGATTGGACTTAATTAATCTGTGCGACACAAACTTTATATGATAATTGTAATAAACACCAAGAAAGTAGGAGTGAGGAGCTGTTCTTTGAGAAAACAGTTAATTTACCATGCCATCACTTTGAATTTAGCAACCAAGCACTAGCCGATTCTAGTTCAGCATCAGAACCATCATTGTTTTTTTCTACAACAACATCTGGAATAATTTTAGTTAAATAACGTTTTTTATTACGGTCTGCGGTTAGCGATGAGGCTAAAACCAATGCTGATAAATCAGATAGTCTATAAGTTACGTTACCAGTTGTATAGCCCCCGGTTGCTTGTCCAAAAGTTCTGATATTTTTTTTACCAATAAAAGACATCGCTGTCATTTCGCCACTACTACTTGTCTTTTTGCCAACTAGTAAAGCAATTTTCGGGTTTTTATGTTTTAAAAAATAGGGGTTTTCAACTTTTAATATTACCGCATTTTCACCAGTTCCAGTTGCTCCGTTATTATAAAACCATCTTTTTGTGATATCCTCTTCGTCATTAGCTTTTATAAAATAACCTAATGTACCGTTGCCAATTAAAGGGCCTAAACCAGCAATCATTGGGTACATATTACCACCGGTATTATCTCTTAAGTCTACCACCCATTTTTTCATAGGGCGGGAGCGTTCTAAATTTTTGATCAAGTACTGTATAGTGTCTGCAAATTGTTTAGATACCACTTTATTTGTAGAACTAAATCCTGGGACATAAATATAACCTATGTTTTTATCTAATAATTTAGCCTTGGGCTTAAGCGGGTTCGAGTTTGAAACAGTATAATTATCAGCTAGGGTTTTTGATTGTAAAAAGGAGTGATTATCACCTGCTGCTCTCAGTTGGTTAATCATGTAATTGACTAAAGCTTTTGCCTCATCAACGGCTTTAATTCCCTTTGCTAATTGCTGTAAATCCTGTTCTATTTTTGGCCAATTTAAGGAGTCGGTATAAATAGAATTGTTTTTTATTATGGTACTAAATTCTTTGATATATTTATTGATAATAGTTGGGGTCGTCGCTGTGTCTTCGGTAGATTTCTGTAAATTAAAATCATCAAACCAAGCAGTTCCGTCTCCGCTAACGTATCCACCAATTACCAGTTTTTTTACATTGGTATCAATTGTTAAAGTTATACTGTATTTTTTCCAATCTGTATCTCCTTTAACAAACTTGTCTTGCATTTCAGAGTTTTGAAAACCAACTTGCTTATTATTTTTATCCCAAACCTGGCACCATAAAGCAGCATTCCCTTTTAAAGCTTCTGTTTTAATAAAAGCCGATAACTTGATGTTTTCTAGTTTGTTTGCAGAAATTTCAACCACTTGTGAGAATGGCATGAAATCAGTTTTTGCAGTTTGCTTACCTGTTATTTTTAATGCGCTTAAACCACTGTGTTTTTTAGTCGAATCTATGGCGTAACTAAAGTTTACAGGCGACTTTATGTTCCAAATAAACAATTTATTTGGAGATGTTAATTGTTCAAAACCGGAATTTAAAACTTGAGACTTTGCGCTAAGCGAAAGAATAAATAAGAAAATAAAGAGGAGAAAGTTTTTCATATGAAGTACAAAATAATTATAAAATTCTGATTTCAATTATTATTAATTGCAACTTCTATAATCCTTATGATATAGAAAATTGAAAACTCTCAAATTTGATATTGTTCTGCTATGCGATAATTTAAACAGGGATAGTTTTTGGCTTTTAAATTTACGTCCGAGCAGGGGTCTGTTGCAAACGAGCCTGCGCTTTAAATTCAGTTTGGTCCGTGTGATCTCAAACAAAAAAATCAGGGTCTTCTGCGAAAGACCCTGATTAGACAAGAGGATTCTTAACTCCCCGACTCTGTATCCATTGTGATTTAAACTCCGTGTTCTTGGTGGTTAATATTCAAGCCTAAACAATCTTTCTGTATTTAATCCTTTTAGGAGCAATATCTCCCAAACGTTTCTTCTTATTCTCTTCGTAATCAGAGTAATTTCCTTCAAAAAAGTACACCTGAGAATCGCCTTCAAAAGCTAAAATATGCGTACAAATTCTATCTAAGAACCATCTATCGTGAGAAATCACTACTGCGCAACCACCAAAATCATCTAAAGCTTCTTCCAAAGCTCTTAACGTGTTAACGTCAATATCATTGGTTGGCTCATCCAGTAGTAAAACATTACTTCCTTCTTTTAAAGTGATGGCTAAATGCACACGGTTTCTTTCTCCACCAGATAAAACACCCACTTTTTTCTGTTGGTCTGCTCCGTTAAAGTTAAAACGAGAAACATAAGCTCTAGAGTTTGATGTTCTATTACCTAATTGTATGTTTTCTAATCCGCCAGTAATGTTTTCCCAAACAGATTTTTCAGCATCTAAATCATCATGTTTTTGATCAACATAACCTAGTTTAACCGTTTCACCGACTTTAAAAGTTCCGCTATCAGGTTGGTCTTGGCCAGTGATTAACCTAAATAAAGTGGTTTTACCAGCACCGTTAGGGCCAATTATACCTACAATACCAGCTGGAGGTAAAGAGAAGTTCAAGTTATCAAACAACACTTTATCGCCAAAAGCTTTAGTCACATTAGTTGCTTCAATTACTACATTTCCTAATCGTGGTCCTGGAGGAATGAAAAGCTCTAATCTTTCTTCTCTTTCCTTAGTTTCTTCCGAAGCTAATTTTTCATAGTTTGATAAACGAGCTTTAGATTTTGCATGACGAGCTTTCGGAGCCATTTTACTCCACTCTAACTCACGCTCTAAAGTTTTCTGACGTTTGCTTTCTGTTTTTTCTTCTTGTGCTAAACGTTTAGATTTTTGGTCTAACCAGCTAGAGTAATTTCCTTTCCATGGTAAACCTTCGCCACGGTCTAGTTCTAAAATCCATCCGGCAACGTTATCTAAGAAATACCTATCGTGGGTTACGGCAATCACCGTTCCTGCGTATTGTTGTAAATGTTGCTCTAACCAATCAATTGACTCGGCATCCAAGTGATTCGTAGGCTCATCCAGCAATAAAACATCAGGTTGTTGGATCAATAAGCGACAAAGTGCGACTCTTCTGCGCTCTCCTCCTGACAAAGTGGCTATTTTTGTATCAGGTTCTGGGCAACGCAAAGCATCCATTGCTCTTTCCAACTTCGCATCCAAGCTCCAACCGTCTACTGCGTCAATTTTATCCTGTAATTCGCCTTGGCGATTCATCAGTTTTTCCATTGCATCCGCATCCTCATAAACCTCGGGCAAACCAAATCTTTCATTGATTTCCTCGTATTCTTTGATGATGTCGGTAACTTCTTTAGCACCTTCTTCTACAATTTCCTTTACAGTTTTTGAATCGTCTAATTGAGGCTCTTGTGCCAAATATCCCACAGTATAACCCGGAGAAAACACTACTTCACCTTGATAAGCTTTATCTAAACCAGCAATAATTTTTAGAACAGAAGATTTTCCCGAACCGTTTAAACCGATTACGCCAATCTTAGCTCCGTAAAAAAAAGATAGATAAATATTCTTTAAAACCTGTTTCTGAGGCGGGTATATCTTATTTACACCTGCCATTGAAAATATTATTTTTTCGTCTGCCATTTTTTCCTTTTAATTATTGCTAATATCGTTTTTTTAGTCAAATTTGGGTAATTAATCTCAATTTGGAAACGGAATACAAGTTTTCCACGTAAATGGTAGTATTGTTGATAAATACAGACCAAAGCAACGGTTCGGTTTATAAAACAAATTTATACATTGGGGCGTTAACACATTAACTGAAAGGTTTTATTATGGAAGCTAAATTTTCACCAAGAGTTAAAGACGTAATTTCTTACAGCAGAGAAGAAGCTTTAAGATTAGGTCACGATTATATTGGCACCGAGCATTTACTGCTTGGTTTGATTAGAGAAGGAGACGGAATGGCTATTAAGATTTTAAAATCTTTAGGTGTTGATACTTCTAAATTACGCAGATCTGTTGAGGATGCTGTAAAAGGCAACTCGGGTACTACCGTTAATTTAGGAAATATCCCTTTAACTAAACAAGCTGAAAAGGTATTGAAAATCACCTATTTAGAGGCTAAAATATTTAAAAGCGACATTATTGGAACAGAGCACTTATTGCTTTCTGTTTTACGCGAAGAAGATAATATTGCTTCACAAATACTAGCGCAGTTTAGTTTAAACTACGAAATTTTCAAATCTGAGGTTGAGCATAACAAAGATGGTTTTAGAGATGAACCCACCAGTTCTGCAACTGAAGGAGATGATTTTAAAGATGATGATGCATTTACTGCACCAAAAAAAGTTTCTGATATTAAGTCCAAAACACCTGTTTTAGATAATTTCGGTAGAGATTTAACTAAAATGGCTGAGGATGGGAAATTAGATCCTATTGTTGGTCGTGAAAAAGAAATTGAGCGTGTTTCTCAAATTCTATCCCGTCGTAAAAAGAACAACCCAATTTTAATTGGTGAGCCTGGTGTGGGTAAATCAGCCATAGCAGAAGGTTTAGCTTTAAGAATTGTTCAACGTAAGGTTTCTAGAGTTTTATTCAATAAAAGAGTAGTTACACTTGATTTAGCTTCATTGGTGGCTGGTACTAAATACCGTGGTCAGTTTGAAGAACGTATGAAAGCGGTAATGAATGAGTTGGAAAAATCTCCGGATGTAATTTTGTTCATTGATGAAATTCATACCATTGTTGGTGCGGGTGGAGCTTCTGGTTCTTTAGATGCTTCTAACATGTTTAAACCAGCTTTGGCAAGAGGAGAAATTCAATGCATTGGAGCAACTACATTAGATGAATACCGTCAGTACATTGAAAAAGATGGAGCATTAGATCGTCGTTTCCAAAAGGTAATGATTGAGCCAGCTACTCCAGCTGAAACTACTGAGATTTTAAATAGAATTAAAGATAAGTATGAAGATCACCACGGTGTAACTTATACTGATGAAGCGATAAATGCTTGTGTAAACCTTACTTCAAGGTACATTACAGATAGGTTTTTGCCAGATAAAGCGATTGATGCTTTAGATGAGGCAGGTTCTCGTGTTCACTTGACAAATATTCATGTTCCTCAAACTATCATTGATATTGAAGAGAAAATTGAATTGATTAAGGTTGAGAAAAACCGAGTGGTGAAAAGCCAGAAGTATGAAGAAGCAGCCAAGCTTCGCGATACAGAGAAAAACTTGTTAGAGGAGCTGGATAATGCAAAAGTAGCATGGGAAACGGATACCAAAAATAAACGTTATACCGTTACGGAAGATAACGTTGCGGAAGTTGTTTCCATGATGACCGGTATTCCTTTACAAAGGGTAGGGCAAACAGATAGTGCTAAACTGTTGAACATGTTCGATAAAATCAATGAGAAAATCATTGGTCAGGATGATGCGATTAAGAAATTAACCAAAGCCATCCAAAGAACAAGAGCAGGATTAAAAGATCCTAAAAAACCGATTGGTTCCTTTATTTTCTTAGGTCCAACGGGTGTAGGTAAAACAGAATTAGCTAAAGAATTAGCCAGATTTATGTTTGATTCTGATGATTCTTTGATTCAGATTGACATGAGTGAATACATGGAGAAATTTGCGGTTTCACGTTTAGTTGGAGCGCCTCCGGGATATGTTGGTTACGAAGAAGGTGGACAGCTGACCGAAAAAGTTCGTAGAAAACCATATTCAGTAATTCTTTTGGATGAGATTGAAAAAGCCCATCCAGATGTATTTAATATTCTGCTACAGGTATTAGACGAAGGTCAATTAACAGATTCTTTAGGTCGCAAAGTTGATTTCCGTAATACGATTGTGATTATGACTTCAAATATTGGGGCTCGTCAATTAAAAGATTTCGGACAAGGTGTTGGATTTAGCACTGCAGCTAAAACATCGCAAACTGAAAGTCACAGTAGATCTGTGATTGAAGGCGCATTGAAAAAAGCTTTTGCTCCAGAATTTTTAAATAGGGTAGATGATGTGATTGTTTTCAACTCTCTACAAAAAGAAGAAATCTTCAAAATTATTGATATTGAATTGAAAGCGTTGTTTGGTAGAGTTCAGGCTTTAGGTTACGAAATCAAATTAACCGACGAAGCAAAAGAGCATATTGCGGAAAAAGGTTTTGATCCTGCTTTTGGTGCTAGACCGTTAAAAAGAGCAATTCAGAAGTTCTTAGAAGATCCAATTGCTGAAGAAATTCTTAAAGGTGAATTGACAGAAGGCGATGTAATGCAGATTGGCTACAATAAAGAAAAAGAGGAAATCACTATTTCTGCCAAAGGCGCTAAGAAAAAGAAGAAAAAAGAAGAAGAGAAAGAAAGTGGCGAGTAATTAGTCGCTTTAATAAATATCAAAAAGCTGTTTCGATGTAAAGTTGAAACAGCTTTTTTTGTTTTAGCTACCATTACGAAGCTTTTTCAATTCGTAGTTATTTATAAATGGCAACTGTTGATTTTTCAAGTCCAAGCAGAGGCTAACAATGCTATTAAGTTTGCAGATTTTTTGTTCAGTACGTTATGTTGAGGATACGAAACATCTCATAAGCAAGGTTTGGATATAATGTTTGATCCCTATTAGTGAGATGTTTCAATTCGTTCAACATGACGGAGCACCTTAACTTAATTGCATTAAGGTCTCCTTTTCGGGACTCTGCTTTTTCAAACAATTATTTCCTTACGCTCCATATTTCATGGATTGGATCTCCTTTACTAGATAAACCCGTATGAATCCAATCTTCACCTTCTACTTTATAATTAAACTCTAAACTAGCGCCTACTCGGGTATCATCTTTAGAAAAGAACTCGATATTTTCAGTATATTTTCCATTAATGGTGCTATAAGTTCCTCCGCCAGTTCCCATAAACTGCTTTTTAGCGGTATCATAGGCAATCCACTGAAAACGGGTACCAGACATTATTTTCATTGTTTTTCTTGGTAAGTTGGTGTTTCTTATTTGTTTTTCACCGTCTCTAACTCTGCCCGACATTAACCAAGCACCTTGTAGTTTTCCAGGTTTACCATCATCAATTCGGGTGAACTCAATATGATCTATTTTTAAATTTTTATCGCTAATCAGCACTTTAGATTTTAACGTTGTACCAACAAGTTCAGCTTCGTCTGTATTAAACTCTATTATTTCTGTCAGTATATTTCCCGCTAACCTCCATGAACCACCTTTACAACTGATAAATTTTCCTGTTTCTGCATGATAGGTAGTGGTGACTTGGTAAGCATCAGTATAGATGGATACACTTTTTAACTGTTCACCGCTTTTTGCAGTATGATGATTTTCCCATGCTCCAATTAAACTTTGAGCATTAACTTCGATACATAAAGTGGTGAATAGGAGCATTGCAATTATTGCTTTCATGATTTTTTTATTAAGAAAAATATAATTCAATTTACTTATTTTTTAATTCCTAACAAATCATATTTGCGACAAGAACTTTCCACAAAAGCCTGATTTTTCAATAAAATCAATGCTTTTTTCCTATATTTCAACTAAAAGCTCGGGTTCTAACATCAAAACTGATCTTATACACAAATTGTAATTCTTAATTTACCTGATTTAGGTAAAGGGCAGGTTTATTGCTCCACAAATGCGAATTCAAAATTACCATTAAAAAATATGTTAAAAAGCACTTTAAATAAGGGGATTTTCATACCAAGTATGGTTTTTATTTTACTGGTCTCCTTTGTTTCGGTGGTGTACCCACAAATGGCCGATCAAATCTTAAGCCTGATTAAGAATTTCATATTTGTAAATTTAAATTGGATTTATGTTTGGTCTGTAACGTCATTCGTTATTTTTTTAATCTACCTAATGTTCAGTAAATACGGGAACATTAGGTTGGGCGATAATGAAAGCAGGCCCGAACATAGTTTCTTTTCTTGGGTGGCCATGCTATTTTCTGCAGGCATGGGTATTGGTCTAATGTATTTTGGCGTGGCAGAACCCATGCAACATTATTCTTCCTCCGTTTTTGATTTAGAACATTACGTTAATAAAGCTAAAAATGCCCAACTCTATACTTATTTCCACTGGGGAATTCATGCTTGGGCAATCTACGGACTTGTAGGTTTATCGCTTTCTTATTTTGCCTATCGTTTTAAATTACCATTATCCTTACGAAGCTGTTTTTATCCCTTATTAAAAGAAAAAACCAACGGAAAATGGGGCGATTTAATTGATGTATTTGCGCTTTGCAGTACTTTTTTCGGGATTACTACTTCTTTGGGTTTTGGTGTAGTTCAAATAAATTCTGGTTTACAATTTTTAAATTTTGTTCCAGACACCAGCTTTGTTTATCAGGTGATGATTGTGGGTATTTTAGTTTCATTAGCCATCTTTTCGGCAATAACTGGTGTAGATAAAGGGATTAAAATGTTGAGCAATATCAACGTGACTTTAGTTGTCTGTTTATTGTTGTTCGTTCTATTTCTAGGTCCTACTGTATTCTTAATTGGCAGTTTTACAGAAGGATTGGGTAATTACATCAATAACTTTTTCAATTTAACCTTTGGTACCCACGTTTACGATAAAGAAATTTTGCCTTGGTTTTATGATTGGACCATACTTTATTGGGCTTGGTGGATTTCTTGGTCGCCTTATGTTGGGCTTTTTATCGCTAAAATTTCTAAAGGAAGAACAATTAGAGAGTTTATTGTTGCTGTGTTATTGATTCCAACTTTATTCAATTTTATTTGGATGACTGTTTTTGGAAACAGCGCTATCTGGTTTGATATCAATATCGGAAATGGAGCATTGAGCAAGCTAGCCAGTAGTCCTGATGCTTTAATGTTTAGGTTTTTAGAATATTTACCCTTTACAGAAATCGCAAGTTTCATCACCATTCTTATTGTGATCATATTTTTTGTGACCTCTGCAGATTCGGGGATTTTTGTAATGAATAATATTGCAACAAAAAATGCGGTAAAATCGCCCAAATGGCAAACCGTTTTATGGGGTGTTTTATTGGCAACCTTGGCTTTGCTATTGCTTAATGCAGGTGGTTTAAAAGCGCTTCAAAGCATGACACTTATTACCGCATTGCCTTTCTCTATCATTATGGTTTTGTTTATGGTGAGCTTAATCAAAGGGCTTACCATTGATCAGTCTTATTATGATCGTAGTTTTTCAAAAGCTACAGTGCCTTGGTCGGGCCGATTATGGAAAGATAGACTGAAACAAATTGTGGCGACAAAAAACCGTACATCAGTTGATTTATTTATCAATACCGTGGTAAAAGATGCTTTTACGGAGTTACAGGCTGAGTTTGATAAAAATGGGATTGATGCCCATATCAATCAAGATACAAATCCATCAAAAATTGAGATCGAAATTAAATACGATGTCATCAATAACTTCATTTACGGAGTTGAAACTACATCAAAGAAAGTTTCTACCTACTTGGTGGATGAAGATAATCACCCCGAAGTTAAATTGAAAGGCAGCTTCTTTCCGAAAGCATATTTTGGCGATACCAGAGAAAGTTATGATATCCAATATTTTACCAAAAAGGAATTAATATCTGATGTCCTTAAACATTATGATCGGTTTTTGGATATTGTTTCGGAAGAAAGAAATGAGATGTTTATCAGTAGCGATTCTTATGACCAACCGGAATAGGGTGGGGTATTTGATTTTTTGTTAGATGGGAGGGGAGTCTGAGACTCCTTTCTGTTCTTAAATCCTTAGCGCCCTGCGGAACGCTAAGGACATTTGATACAGTTTTTATTTATTCATTAATCCTTCTTTTACAACTTCATCTAGCTTTTTAGTTATAAATACATTTCCAAAAGCCCCTATACCTATATTTTTTGATTGTCCATCCCAATTAATTTTGGTGGTAGAAAACAACACATAATTATCTATACTAATTAGATTATCGACAATTCTGTCTAATACTGCTCCCCCAAACATCATTCCCAGCCCAAATACTAAGTCATTTTCTGACTTTTCAATTCCATCTTTCATGGAGTCTTGCAAAATTATATTTAGTTTGTTTTTTATTACTTCTTTATGCCTTTCCTGGGTTGGATTAGTCATCACGGCTATTAATGTAATAAGTCCAAGTACTGCAATTGTTAAGTATCTTTTTTTCATTTGTACGTTTCTTAATTGGTTGGTATTTTATATTTAGATTTAAGTCAATCCCGCTGGTGCGAGCTTGTAGCTCGTTCCTTCTATTTCTTATATGAAGTCTATTTCTAAAACTCCTTTCCCTCCACTATAATCAATCGCAAACTGTATTTCCAATGATGTGCGTCCGTAACAAAACCGCATACCACAGGATTTTGATGTATATAATCCACCATTTGGTCTATCACTTCTGTACTCCATAATTCTATTGGATGGTTTTGCTGCTGCCAGAACTGTCGTTTTTTAACATTGCTGTTTTTTAATCCTGCCCGCTCCATTAACCATAACATCCATTCTTTTCTGCTTTCTTGTATATTATTTTCAATTTCGGCCTGTAATGCTTTTGATGTAAATGTTTTAAAGCTCTTTAGTAATTCTTCAGGATTATTATCTTTTGCCCTAAATATCAAATGCACATGACTTGGCATTATACACCAGCAGTACAGTTCCATACCTTTTCCCTTTCTGCAATAATCCAAACTTTCTACAAGCTTGCAAAAATACAACTCTCTTGTAAAAATATCTAGCCAATTATCCTGATAGCTATCGGGACAAAACTCACAAAATACAACCCTTCTTTATTGTAAAACTTATATTTCTACTCATTTTAACTTGTTAATGGAACGAGCTACAAGCTCGCACCAGCTAGGGGGTATTTAATTTTTTTTTTGGATGGGAGGGAGTCTGAGACTCCTTTCTATTCTTAAATCCTTAGCGCCCTGCGGAACGCTAAGGATTCAGTGGTGTAGCTTTTTATTTTTTATTGTTTGCTGTTTCAATTAGTAAGTTGTCTAGCTGTCTTGTCGAGAGTTTAGTTTTGTGTTCTACTTCAATTTTATTTTTGAGGTCAAAGCATTTGCAGAAGAATATTGCATACTCCTTGTCAACAAATGATAGTTGTGGAATGCATGTTAGGTCTTTTGGAACTCTACTTGTAAAGTCTCTCAAAGCTGTTAATGCTCGACTGTCGTATATGAAAAATAAGTCAGGCAAGTGGAAATGAAGATATTTTGAACAGAAAGAACGTTTATTTAAATCAGTGATTGTTGAAAGCATTACCATAAGGTCATTGTGCACCCGAAGAATTTGAGGAATACTGTCAGCCGTCAGTCGAATAACTTTAAGTTCTGATAGTAATTTGTCAAGTTTTGATTTCTTAAAAGTCAGCGCAACGCTGTCAATATAAAAGTTATCATTATTGATGTTTGTTTTTTTCTTCCTACGTTCAATAGCCGCTGCATAGATTCGTCCGATAAATAAAACCTTTGTTAAAATGATTTCGTCTCGAGTATGCTGAAAATTATTTTCGCATAAATTGTAAAGAATTTGATTACCAAAGTCCCAGTGCTCATTTGTCTTGTATCTTTTAATACTAAGTTTTGAAATCTCTGTCATATGTAATAACTTAGGTTAATTGTCTATCAGTAATGTTTTTTTTCAAAGTCAGTGTGGGATTTCTCTCATTTTTCGTTTAAGTGCACCTGAAAAGCAACACTTAAACCAGAGTTATTAATGTCTTGTTAATTTCTACGTTTTCTAATTTTGGTTATGTAATTTTCTAATATATTTATGTCTTCAAGGAATTCAGCAGAATCTGGCATTTCTTCTATTAATGTGCCTGCTGTATCGTGTCCTGTGAAATAAGTAGAACATTTACCCATATTAGCATCAACAAGATTGTAATCATCTACTGTTAAGTCAATAACTTTTGATAAACGTTGAGTTTGTATTGCTCTACCAAATCTTTGAATAGCTCCATTTAAGAATACTTCTTCAATAAAACGCTCCCACGTTTCTCGAAGTTTGCCGTACAAATGTTTCGCTCGTTCTTTATATACTTCTTCTGTTTCAGTTCGTTCGATTTTTTCCAATTGTTGATATGCATTTTTTAGTAGTCCAATACGCTTTCCAACAGGTAATGCGTCCCAAGGTGGATTACTTGCAATAAGACCTGTTTCTTTTTTCTTTCTCGTAAGGCTCTTAATATCTAAATCACAATTTAAACTATTAGAATGCTCTTGAATCATAAGAAGAAAAGTGATGTCGTGAGTAAAAACTATAACTTGTCTTTCTAAAGCTTCTTCTGCAATTCTTTTTGATATTTTATTTCTCCACTTATGGTCGAGAGATGAAACTGGGTCATCAAAAATTATAGCACTTTTGTGTTCTGAAATTGATAATTCAGATAGGAAAGTCGCTAAAGAGATACATCTATGTTCTCCTTCGCTTAAAATATCTTTTAAAGCAATTCCATTTGCGTTTTGTTCGTCAAGTCTTAAATAATGATATTGTTTTCCTCTTTGTCCTTTTGTTTCGGTTTCTATTTTAATATTCTTAAAACCTAGTTTTGTAAGTTCTGCTTTGAAATTCTGTTTAAGATTTTGACTTATGTATTTTGTTGCCAACTCGTTACTATGTGTAGTAATTGTTCGAGTATTACATCTACTAATACATTGATTAAGTAATTTTATCTTTTTATGGCGATAAATTTCACGACCTAATTTTGGCTTAAAATCAAAAATCTTTTTTTCTCCTTTTAATTGATTCAGCTCCTTATCGAGCGGTTTTAAATCTTCTTCAATTGATTGAACCTTTAATTTTTCATTAGTTTCATTTAAGGTTTTAATGAGTTCTTGAATCAATGTTTTAGGTGTATTCTCAATTTCAATTGGATTAATAATTTTGACTGTTTTTTTTGAATCAAAAAGACTTGTTAGATATTCTTTCTGCTTATAGAGTAACTCTATATATTCTTTTTGATTTGGTAAATAGTTCTCAATTAATTCGGTTAATTCAATTGTTGTTGGTTTTTGTTCTTCAAAAGAGAACTCTAGTCTATTTAAATTTTCAAATGCTAAATCAAATTTATCGGAAGCTTCATCATAAGTTTTTTGAATATCATTTTTTACAAAATCTTCAAATGAAGTAAATCTGTCTTTCGCGTCTCCGTCTAAATCTTGTAGACAAAGAGGGCAATTACTGTTTTCATTTACTTCTGGGAAATTTTCTGTTTCGGTACTTTCGTTGTAAAATTTACGAGCACTTTCCCAAAGTAATTTCCAAGAATTATTACCAACACCTTCAATTGGCAATTCAGAGAATGCTTTTTTAGAAGATTCATTAAGTGCTTCACTTGTTGTGACAAGATTATTTAATGTTTGTTTTAAATCTATTAAAACTGCTCCTGTCAAGTTGTTTTCAAGTAGTTGAAATTTGTTTTGCAAAATTTCAAATCGCTTTATCTTTTCTTCATTTTCTTTTAAGCTTTTCTTTGGGTCTGTCGCTTTTAATTTATCGATTTCAATTTTCAACTCTTCAATTCTAGAAGCTTTGGTTGAATTCCAAATTGCTTCAGCCCTTAATTCGTCAAGTGTTGTTTCGGAATTTAAGTTGTTGAGAAATATTTTTGCAGATGAACATTCAGAAACCTCTAAAAGGGTATGGTCGAATTTTTCTAAAGCTGGGCATGAAAATTCTGCATTTAACTCGTTCTCAACCTTTTTTATATCAATAGCTAATTTTTCTACAATAGATAAACCTTGGGGAATGAAGGCAATTTCATCTTCTCCTTCAATATAATGATTCGCACTAAAAGTGTCGAAAACATCAACACTCTTTAAAATTGAATCATTTAGTTCTTCATTTATAAGATTTACAGTATTGAAATTTATTTCATCAATAGTATATTCTATATCTGCCTTTTTATCGTTGCCAAAGCAAGCTGGGTCATATAAGTTATTATTTATCTTTGGTTTATGACCTCTTGTGTTACAAGCGTGTTTTAGAATACTTACATAACTTGATTTACCTGAACCATTATCTCCGTAGACAACTGTAAGTCCTTTGGGGGAAAATTCTAATTCACTAGTTTTTGAAAGTGCATTTATATTATCAATATTAAAAATTTTGGAAAGTATTACATCATCGCTACTAGTTAAATTTTTTGCAAAATCCCTTAATTCATCAAAATCCACTTCGTCAAAATTAAAGACCGATAACCCATAATCTACTTTACAGATTTCCTTAAGTTCTGAAATATCATTAGTTGTAAGTTCATTATTTCTAATTAAGCGGTCAATGGCTACTTGCCAAAAAATTGGTTTATTTTCAACCCAGTCAATTATATCGTTCAGTATTGGCATCCTTCTTTACATTATGTGATTCTTTTCGGTTTTATAGTAAAGCATAAATTAACATCTTAAAGTCAATACAACATGTAAAAAGCGTAACTCTTGTTTTAATTTTATAAATATATTTAATTTTAACTAAACTATTTCTTGAAACTAAATAATTTAAAACGAATTAATAAAACAAGCCCATTGTTCCTAAGCCGGATAGCAACGGAAAACCCACAGCGAGTGTAACAAAGCGAGGATTTGGAGTGAATAGCCGGGACAAGCGGTTCTTAATAGCAATAACCTTCGTTCTTTCCTCAAAATAAACCTTGTTTGTGTAAATTTGGCTTCCTTTTTGGAGTGCTATTCACTTAGTTTATTAAGATTTTAAAATTTCAGATGAAAAAATTATTCCCTCTAATTATCGTTGCATTCACCTTTGTGGCTTGTAGTAAAAAAATTCAGCCTTCAGCAGTAGAAGTAGAAAACCAAAAGTTTGACGGCGCTGTTGCTGGCAGAGAAAATTATTATGCCATTTACCAATTAGATACCGATGATGCTAAAACGGTAGAGAAAGCTTTCAGAAACATCAATAATTCTTTAATAGATACAAGGCTGAGCGGGAAATTGAAGGTTGAATTGGTTGCTTTTTCTTCTGGAACCAAGGTGTTATTGAAGGGAAGTACCTACGAAGCTCAATTGAAAGATTTACTGCAGAAAGGAATCATTATTGTACAATGTAATAACTCTTTGCAAGAGCAAGGCTTAAGCAGAAGTCAGCTATTGTCTTTTGTTGGAGTAGTGCCAAGCGGTACTGGTGAATTAACCATCAGGAGTGCGCAAGGTTGGGCGATCATTAAGCCTTAGTTTTTTTCTTATCAACTATCCGGAGTATGGTATGAAGCCAGTCTCCGGATGGTGTTTTTTTTAGAGTCTGGAGACTCTTTTTTATTTATTAATCCGAAGAGACGCTACGCTTAACTCTCCGGACAGTGGGGACAGTTGGGGTTATTGTGTACCTAAAGATTTAAGATTAAATATGAAAGAGATTTTTGAAGTTGATCGGCTTTTGATGGACGGTTTACCCTACAGTTTTCTGCTAGAAATCTTGTTTAGGTGTGTTGTAATGTATGTGGTGGCTCTTGCTGTTTTAAAGATGGCGGGCAGACGTGGTGTAAAGCAACTGTCTGTTTTTGAACTGGTCATTATTTTAACGCTTGGTTCCGCAGCAGGTGACCCTTTGTTTTATGAGGATGTTGGTTTGTTACCTGCCATATCTGTCTTCTTTTTTATCTTGATACTTTATCGTCTCACTACATTCTTTATATCAAGGTTTAAGTATGTAGAACAATTATTAGAAGGAACTGCTACTTATTTGATTGAGGACGGTGAATTTGCCATTGAGAAGTTTGCCAAGGGTTCTTTAGCATTGGATGAGTTTTTTGCAGAGCTAAGGTTAAGAAACGTGACGCACATAGGTCAGGTTGATTTGGCAATTTTAGAAACGAACGGACAAATTAGTGTATTCTTTTTTGAGGATGAAAAGGTAAAGCCGGGCTTGCCTATTCTGCCTCATCATTTTAATAAAAACGTGACTGCATTTGAGATAGATAAAAAATATGCGTGTAAGTTTTGCGCCAATATTGATGAAGTGCATATTGCAAGCAATCATCTAACTTGCGATAGGTGCGGAAAAGATGAATGGGTTTTAGCTCTGCATAATTATAGGATAAACTAAAGCTATATGGGAGGGGGAGATGTTTGCGGTTACTTATGTTTTAAGATTAAGCGGAAAAGTAACTGGGACGACTAAGGTTTTTATTAAGCATTAGGCTAATCTAAGCGAGGTTTCAAATCGCTGAAAATTATAATTAACCCATTTGTTTCCATTTTTTATGGAGATGGATGGGTTCTTTAATTAAGTTTCTTTACAGAAAGCATTAACATTTCATCTGCACAAATAAATTTTAGCCACGTCAACGAATTAGAACTAATTGTGACAGTCGGTATTTTATTAATTTATAGTTATTTCTTATTAACTTAGGCTTCTGTTTTTTTAAAGTGTTAACCATGCGTTTTTTAAATTTCATCGACAATATTCTCATCAAATCAATAAACAGTGTATCTGATCCGCTTGATAAAGCTAGGATAAAGATGATTGGGTATATTTTAGCTTTTTACAGCTTATTCAGTATCATACTGATGACCACTTATATTTACTTTCAACTACACGTACATTTAGTTAGAATCTCAAGTATCATTTTAGTCATTATAGTGCTATTTACTTTAGCTTACTATACCACCTTGTGGAAAGTAATATCGCATGGTATTTTAATGGTATTGACACTAGGAGTGTGGACAAATCTGTCCATTTATGTAAGAGATGTTAATATTGAGACTATACAATATATTTGGTTTGCTTGCGTACTCAGTTTTTACATGCATGGCTCTAAATGGGGTTGGTTTTATTCGGCACTCACTATTTTGCCGGTTGTGGCTTTCACAATTTCGAGTGACAAAAATTATTTCTTTATAGGTGGAAGTTCACATCTTGTTAGCCAACCTATTTACGTATTTATAACATCTTACAATTTTCTGGCTATTACTTTTTTACAGTTCTATTTTTTCAGGTCTTTTAATAAAAATATAAAGAGTCTACATAAAGCTAAGAGTGAGTTAAAGATTCTGAACGAAAAGTTGAATATTACCCTTTCTGATGTAGAAAAACTTTCTAATTCGAGAATAGAATTTTTATCAACGATGTCTCATGAGATTAGAACACCTTTAAACGGAGTAATAGGGATAACAAATGTTTTGTTGATGGGAAATCCGAGAAAGGATCAAGAAGAAAACCTTGACCTACTCAAATTTTCGGCAGAGAACTTACTATTGCTTGTTAACAATGTTCTTGATGTCAATAAGTTAGATTCAGATAAAACTGAGTTAGAACAAATAGACTTTGACCTTGCTATGTTATTAAAAAACGCCTACTCAAGTAGTAAGTTAAGGGCAAGTGAGAAGGCGCTAGACTTTAAGTTGTTCATTGACCCAGTTCTAGAAAACAAATTGGTGATTAGTGATCCTACACGGTTAACTCAAGTAATCTTAAACCTTATAAATAATGCTATAAAGTTTACAGAAAAAGGAAGTGTATCAATGAGTGCGCATTCAATAAGTTTATCTGAAAAAACAATTAAGGTTCAGTTTATAGTTGAAGATACTGGTATTGGTATTTTACCGGAAAAGCAAAATCTTGTTTTTGAACCATTTACACAAGCAACAGCTAGTACAAATAGAAATTTTGGTGGCACCGGTTTAGGCTTGCCTATTGTTAAAAAAATCTTGAGAATGTTCGATAGCAAAATTACGCTTACAAGTGAAGAAAATGTGGGCTCAAAATTTAGTTTCGATATTGATTTTAATTACATCGAATTAGAGGAACCTAAATTAAAAACAACTGCTATTATCGCTCAAAATGATTTAGCTGGACTTAAAGTTCTTATTGCTGAAGATAATCGTATAAACATGATGATTGTTGAGAAGATTCTTAAAAACTGGAACATTGTTCCTGTTGGTGTTGAGAATGGTTTGAGCGCTGTTCAAATGTTGAAAAAAGAAGATTTCGATGTTATACTGATGGATCTTCACATGCCAATTATGGATGGATATGAAGCCACAGCTGAAATTAGAAAATTAGATGATTTGATCAAGGCAAACGTACCTATTATTGCGCTTACTGCTTCCGTTAACGAAAAAGTTGCTAAAGAGGTGATCAGTTCAAAAATGAACGATTATTTACCTAAACCATTTAACCCAGAACATCTTTTTAATAAACTAAAGGATATTGCTGAAAATAAATTGAAGATATAGCCATTTATGTGTTTTTCAGAGTCTGGAGACTCTTTTCTATTAATTAATCCGAAGAGACGCTACGCTTAACTCTCCGGACAGTGGTATATTTCACTATTCACTATTCACTATTCACTATTCACTATTCACTATTCAAACTCACTACTCAAACTCAAACCCTTACCAACCTCCCCAAATAATTATCATCTAAGTTTTGATAAACCACCTGTAATTCCCAACCACATTCTTTAGCCACTTTGCGCATGGTCCATTCGTCGATATAAAGCCAAGAGAACCATTCGCCTTTTTGGTCGTTATATTCGTACTGGTAATCTGTTTCGCCGTAATAAGGCTCAGCAGTGCGGTCTAAATCTTCATACAAATAAGAAACATCGGAAGAGTCGAACAGAATTTGTCCGCCTGGATTCAAAAGTGTTTCTGCGTGTTTCAGAAAAAGTATTAAATCATCAATGTATCCGCAAAACCCGATGCCGTTCATCATTAAAAATAGCGTGTCAAATTTTTTCTCAGCATACTGCATAACATCTGCACAAACAATATCCTTTACCCCACGTAAACGCATTACTTCACATGCGCCTTCAGAAATGTCAATTGCGGTTACTTCAAAGCCTTTTTCCTGCAATGTTAAAGCATGGTTTCCACTGCCTGCACCCAAATCAAGTACTTTTCCCTTACATAAATTCAAGGCAATGGTTTCAGCTTCCGGCATGGTGCTTTCTTCACGGAAAAACATGTGGATAGGGTAGTCCTCCGCTTCGCCGTAATGGTTATGAAGCAGAACTTTTAAATCCTTTTTTCCTTGATAAAAATCTTTTAAAATAGTACCGTAAAGATCGTTTTGAAACATTGAGGGGTATAAGTTTTAAGTTGTAGGTGATAGGTTTTAAGTTTTATGTGGTGAGTTTTAAGTTGTAGAAGCTAGGTTTTAAATGTTAGAGAGTTGAGTTTTAAATTGTAGGTAATAAATTAGCTCAAGTAATAATAAGCGTGTATTTTCACTTCCTACTTCCTACTTCCTACTACCTACTTACCTACAACTTATAACCTACCACTTACCACCTAATATTACTTAATCTCTTCCTCTACACTTCCACAAGTCATCATTTTACTTCCGTAAAAAGGGTTTTTAATTTTCTTTTCGCTTGCTAACCAATAACCGCCTTTGCCGTCATTAGCCATTGGGCAGTATTGCTTATAAACCACACCGCTTTCTAATTTAGATTTGCGGAAAGTATCTGCTAGTTCATTAGAAAGCTCGCTAAATTTCGCTCTTTTGCCTTTTACATCTTTAGCACCAGTCACACCAGTGATGTTTTTTGACTCGATTCCTGCATCTTTTAAGGCAGTAGCTAACATTTGAGCGCCCGTTGTTGCTTCTTTTTCATCCTCGTTAACCAATGCAGTTTTCAAATGGATATAATGCTGATAAACCTCGTTTACTTTAGCATCAGCAAACTTAGGGTTCACTTGTGCTTCTTCAGCAACAGCTTCGGTTTCTTCTGAATTGGTATTGCTTTGTGATGGGTTGGTGCAAGCAAAAGCACTGTAAATAACTCCGGTAAGGGCTAAACCCAAGATGTAATTTTTCATTTGATATTTATTTAAGGTTTTAAATTAATTGTTTTTTCCTGCTCTTAATGTGTGTTCACTTTCTAAAAGGTAGGCACCACTGGTCACTAGTTCCTCGCCTTTGATGAGGTCATCTTTTAAATTCACCTCGGTTTCATTTTCTGAAACAATTTCTACTGCTTTGCGCACAAAACTATTGTTCTTTTTTAACCAGATATAAGTGCCTTTTCCGGTACGGATAACTGCATTTACGGGCAAAGTTAGCGCATCTTTACGATTATTGCTATTTAATGTTACACTTGCCTTCATACCAGGGTAATATTGCTGATTTGAATTGCTGATGCTGGTCCGTAAAGTGAGAATTTGGCTATTGCTGTTTAAAGCCGGACTTAAAAACTCAACTTTAGCACTTTGTTGATTGCCGTTGATGCTGATGGTTAAGGGATGACCAACATTAACTCCTTTAGCTTCCTGCGGATATAAATCAGCTTCTACCCATAGTTTGTCTAGGCTTTCAAGCGTAAAAATCATACTGCCTTCGTTAACATACTCGCCCTCTGCAATAGCAATTGCTGTGATTACCCCGCTCTGTTCTGCATATACCGTAATGTGAGCTTGCTGATTATTATCCTTTAACCTGAGGATTTCTTTAGCGCTTAAACCATACAGTTTTAGCTTGTTTGCGCTAGCCTCCATAAGGCTCTGGTAGATCTTTTCTGACGGAAATTCATCTTTTAGCTTTTTGTTGAGCAAGTACTCTTTTTGTAAGGAAAGTAGCTCTTCGCTGTAGATTTGGTACAGGGGAGCACCTTTTTTAATGCTGAGGCCGATTTCTTGTTGGTATAATTTATCTACCCTCCCTTTGAATTTGCTGGATACCACAAATGTGCTTTCCGGATTACTCAGGACTCTGCCGTTTAAAAGTGTGTTATTTTGGTAAGCACCAGCTTCCATCTTTTGGGTTTTAATGTTCGCCAGTTTAATCTGGTTGTCATCCAAAACTATTTCATCGGTGTTGGTGTCTTGTACCTTTACTAAATCCATCCCACAAATAGGGCAGGAGCCTGGCTTGTCTTCCACAATTTGAGGATGCATAGGGCAGGTGTACTTTAACTTTTCTGCTGTTTCATGTTCGTGATTGCTGTTTTTATTGTTGTTACAGGATATCACGAGTACAGAAATTAGGAGCATAAATACTTTAATTAGTTTTTTCATTTGCTGTAGATAAAGCTTTCACTGTCGGTTAGGTAACTGGCATTCGTTGCGATTTCGTCGCCACTACTTAAGCCCTTGATGATTAAAAAATTATTTTCCGTTTTTGCGGAGACTTGTACTTCTATAGGTTTTAAATCACCTTCTTTCTTGATGAAAACGAGGTTCTTTTCTCCTGATTGATATACCGATTTTACGGGAATCCATATTCCATTAACGGGTGTGCCTTTTGCTGTTGCTGTTGCTAGTTCACCTATTTTAAATTGGTGATTTTGATTGTTGAGCACCGTCCGGATAACTTTATAGTTTTGATTGTTTTTAAAGAAAGGTTGGATAAAATCAATACGGCTATTGAGGTCTTGTCCGTTGATTTTCAGACTCAATTTTTCTCCGGTTTTTAACCATTTACTTTCTAAAGTGTTGATATAAAACTCTGCCCATAAAGAATTGTCATTAAAAACTTTAAATAATAAATCGCCACTATTAATATACTGACCTTCTCTGATCTCTAAAGGTTTGTTCGTTTGTTGTAAATTATCTTCATTACTGGCGTTTGGGTTGAGCAAGTAGCCACTGTAATTGCTGTAAATATTGATGGTGTAATCCGTTTTTCCGGTTTTTAAAATACGGTTGATTTGCGAAATGGAAACCCCTAATAAACTTAACTTTGTTTTGGTTTTATGGAGCAAGTCGGTATCGCCTTTCGATTTCAGATACAACATTTCTTGTTGAATAGCCACTAATTCCGGACTGTAAACTTTTAGTAACAGTTGGCCCTTTTTTATAGGCTCAAAATTGTACTTCACATAGCTTTTTTCTATTCGGCCACTTACTCTTGCTGAAATACTTTTTACTTGATTGGTGTTATGGGTAACACTTCCACTCATGGTGATTTCCGGAGTATAAGCGCTTTCTTTCACCACCAATGTTTCTTCATTATGGTTAATGCTTTTTCCTTTTGCCAATAAGCTATCTACTGAATGTGTAGTGTGACTATTATTATGAATAGGTGTTAAGTCCATTCCACAAATAGGACAGCTTCCTGGTTCATTCTCCACAATCTGTGGATGCATAGAGCAGGTATACTGTTGGTTGTTGTCAACCTTCTTACTATCGGAATTACAAGCGGATAAGCAAGCTATAAACAATAAGATCACTACAAAGAGAGTGGTTAATGGGGAATAGTAAGGCCTGAGTCGTCTAAAAAAATGACCCTTATTCTCTGTATTCTCCTCCAAAGCAAAGCTACCAAGCAAACCTCTTGACTCCTGATTCTTGTATCTAGATTCTCCAAAACGTAAGTCTCTTGATTCTTGATACTTGCTTCTTGCTTCTACTAACCGTCCCAACCAGCTACCGCTCCACATTTTTTTCATACTCCACATACATTTTAAAATAATCGTTATACATATTTAGGTAATCAATTTGGCCGTCATTTAAATCTCTCCAACTATTCAGTACTGCACTTAAATCAGTTTTATTTTCCTGATAGTTCAGCATCATTACTTCATAACTCTTCTGTAAGGATGGTAGAATATGCTTTTGGTAGGTTTCTAGCTCGGTAGTCATGTGTGCCAAATGCTGTTCGTAGCTTTTAATCAATCCTCTAAGCTTGTTTTGCAGGTTGTCTTTTTGTAATTGCAAGGCATTCCGCTCAAATTCGTTTGCTTTAAGTTTGCTTTTATAGCCTTTAGCCGACCATGGTGCAATTGGAATATTGATGCCTGCCATCAAAGAAAACTGGTTAGGCATCATATTGTTATAAGGTAACATATGGTTAAAAGAAACACTTAAGTTAGGCTTTGATTCATTAGCAATCATCTTATTAACTAGCTGTAAGCTGTTAATTTGTGCTTCTGTTTCTTTCATTATGCTCCTATTAGTAACCACAGAATCCACATCTTCCACCAAATAATGATTAATGCTTAAAGTAGTGTCTACATTTAAAGGAGCATTGTATGATTTATTCATCAGCACATTTAGTCTAGTTTTGCCAATATGTGCATTTGCTAAAGCGGTAGTCAGCATATTGCTCGCATTAAAAACCTTAGCATCTAAAGCATATATCTGTGCTAAATCTGATTGATTATAGGTGTACCTTATGTTTGCTACTTTTTTTAAGTTGCTTAAAACGGCTATGTTTTTATTGATAAATTCAGCTTTCTTTTGTTCTAAAACCACCTCATAATAATAGGAGCGAGCCAATGCTCTAAGCTCGTTTAAGTTATTAGTTTTTTGAGCTTTAGTGATACTTGATTGAACGGTTAGGTAATCTTTTTCGCTCTCACTTTTGCTTCGGTTCAAAATCTCCTGCTCGGCAGTAAACATTAAAGAGCCATCGCGTAAATTACGGTCCCTACTAAAGTTATTATAAGGTGTCATAAAAGTTCCTACACCAACCATTGGAGCTTTCCATGCTCCAGCACTTTTTACCAAAGCATCTTGTTGTTTCACCTGCTCATCGTAAATTTTTAATTCGGGATTATTGGTTTCAATTGCTTTTAAAACTGAATCCATTGAAATAAAATCCTGTGCAAACAAGTTTAAACCACCCGTAAGTAGCATTAAGGTAAGTGTGATGAATGTTTTTTTAGTGCTTAACATCTAATACCTCCATTTTTCCGAATTTTTTAAGCTCATACTCTTTGGTCATTAAAAAGATGAGTGGGGTGACTAATAAAATATGTGTGGATGAGGTTAATACGCCACCAATCATTGGCAAAACAATGGGCACCATCACATCACTACCTACACCACTGCTCCATAATACAGGAATCAATCCGAAAAGCGCAACACATACGGTCATTATTTTCGGTCGTAAGCGCTTAGATGCTCCCCTAATCACATATTCTTTAATGTCTGCATTGGTAATGGTTTCCTTACTGTTCCCTTTTTCTTTAACTAATTGTTGCATGGCATCGTTTAAATAAATAACCATTACAACGCCTGTTTCTACCGCTATACCAAACAAAGCAATAAAGCCTACCGCAACAGCTATGGACAAGTTAACTCCGTAAAAGTAAACCATATAAGCTCCCCCAATTAAAGCAAAAGGTATAGTGATTAAACTCAAGAAAGCTTCTCTAAAAGAGTTGAAAGCTAGGTACAAAGCCAGTAAAATAATAACAAGTACAATGGGAATAATAAGCATCAGCGTTTTTTCTCCACGGATTAAATTTTCGTACTGACCGCTCCATTCAATAAAATAGCCTTTGGGTAAGTTAAAGTCTTTATTGAGCTCATTCATTGCCTCATTTACGGTGCCACCTAAATCTCTGTCGCGTACATTAAACATGACAGCGCCACGTAGTAAAGCATTTTCTGACGTAATCATCGGTGGCCCATCGGCAAAAGAAAAGTCAACCACACTAGATAGCGGGATAATTCCGGCATCAGGTGAATTAACAGGAATACGTTTCAGTTTTGCGATGCTGTTCCGGTAATCTTCTCCTAAACGGAGAGAAATGGCAAAGCGCTCTCTGCCTTCAATAGTGTTTGCGAAAGCAGCACCGCCAATTGCTGACTCTATAATGCTATTAACATCATTTACGTTTAGTCCATAGCGAGTTAAGGCTTCTCTATTAATGTTAGCATTTAAGTATTTCCCTCCGGTCACAGGTTCAATATAAAGGTCTTTGATTCCTTTAATTCCACTTAGCTTCTCTTTAATTTGCTCCTCAACTTCGTGAATTTTCTCTAAATTTTGACCATACACTTTAATGCCGACATCTGTACGGATTCCTGTAGAAAGCATATTAATTCGGTTGATGATGGGCTGTGTCCAACCGTTTACCACACCAGGGATTTGAAGTTTTGCGTCCAGCTCTTCCACTAGTTTTTTCTTGGTCATTCCTTCTCTCCATTGATTTTTGGGTTTCAACTGAATGATGGTTTCAATCATGCTGATGGGAGAGTTGTCAGTAGCGGTACTGGCTCTGCCTGCCTTTCCTAAAACCTGTTCCACCTCTGGCGTAGTCTTAATGATTTTATCCTGTACCTGTAGAATCCTTTTAATTTCTGAGTTAGAAACGTCTGGTAATGTTACCGGCATAAAAAGAATAGACTGTTCGTCTAGCGGAGGCATAAACTCTCTTCCTAAGCTAAAAAGCAAAGGAATACTGATCATCAAAGCGAGTATGTTTATACCAATGGTAGTTTTCCTGTACTTCAAACATGCTTTAATTGCAGGTTCATAAATACGTTCTAAAAAGCGGTTAATGGGATTATAATTGTCTGGCCTGAAATTCCCTTTCATAAAAAAGGAAATAAGAACAGGTGCCAATGTAATCACCAATAAAGCATCCACCATTAAAATGAAAGTCTTTGTATATGCTAATGGATGAAAAAGCTTTCCTTCTTGTCCGGTTAATAAAAATACAGGTAAAAAAGAGGTGATAATAATTATAGTAGAATAAAAAACACCTCTAGAAACTTGTTTACAAGCTCTTTCAATGATGGTTAAACGTTCCTTGTTGTCAAGTTTTATATAGTCCTTGTCGGAACTTTTCTTAAATATATTTTTCATCGGTTATTTATTGTTTTTCAAAGGTGATGAAGCAATCATGCCCTGTGCGCTTTGCCCAAATGATGATGGTTTCATATTATTCCGATTTATCGTTTAATTCTGCTTGACGTAAGGACAATTGCTTATAAGCATTTTCAGACATGATGATGCCGTTATCTACAATTACCCCAATAGCTAGTGCAATACCCGTTAAAGACATGATGTTTGAGCTGATATCGAAGGCATTTAATAAGATAAAGCTGGCAGCAATAGTGATTGGGATTTGTATAATGATGCTGATGGCACTTCGCCAGTGTAAAAGGAATAGGAAAACGATGATGGAAACCACAATCATTTCTTCAATCAATGTATTACGTATACTGCTGATGGCTTCTTTAATTAAGCCACTTCTGTCATAAACAATATTGAATTTAACACCTTCTGGAAGTCCTTTAGCTACTTCTTCCATTTTTGTTTTTACCCTTGTAATAACCTCATTCGCATTTTCACCGGTTCTCATCACTACAATCCCGCCGACGGCTTCACCTTCTCCGTTTAAGTCAAAGATCCCTAATCGGGTATCGCCGACCATTTGTACATTGGCGATGTCTTTTATTTTTACAGGGATAGATTGATTAGTGGTGATTGCCAAGTTTTCAATTTCTTCGATAGACTTAAGGTAACCAGAGGTTTTAATGATGTAGCCCATATCGCTGAGCTCAAACTTTCTACCACCAGCTTCGTTGTTGTTATTGTTTACCGCATCCATCACCTGATTAATACCTAACTTAAAATAACTCAACTTATTTGGGTCAATACTAATTTGATATTGCTTTTGAAAGCCACCGAAAGAAGCAATTTCACTCACACCATCCACATTTTGGAGCGCAAACTTTACATACCAGTCTTGTAATGCTCTTTGTTCGCCCAAATCCATTGATTGAGTTTCTAAAGTGTACCATAAAACATGACCTACTCCGGTACCATCCGGACCTAAAGTAGGAGCAACCCCAGTTGGCAAAGTATTGTTGACGGTACTTAGTTTTTCTAAAACGCGGGAGCGAGCCCAATAAGGGTCAACATCATCCTTAAAAATCACATAAATAAAGCTCATCCCAAACATGGAGTTTGCTCTTACATATTTAACTTTTGGAATACCCTGTAAACCTGTAACCAGTGGGTAGGTAATTTGGTCTTCAATTATTTGCGGACTTCTGCCTTGCCACTCGGTAAAAACAATCACTTGGTTTTCTGATAAATCAGGAATAGCATCAATTTTACTGGTTTGGATCGCAAATACACCAAAGCCAAATACTATGACTGCTATTAAAAGCACTAGAAATCTATTGCGAAGTGATATGGAGATTAATTTCTCTATCATCATTAAAAAATAAAACAAAAAAAGGAATGAACTTGGCGAAACCAAGCTTTAGAATTTTAAAGAAGAAAAGAGATTCTAATTACGGAATTGCTGTAGCAAGATGTATAAACCTTGCTTTAGAAGTGGAAAAAGGGATATTTCCGATTCTTCTTCTTTCTCTTTATCATCATCGGTACTGCTGTAGTTAAATAAACTAGTGAAATAATGATTAATAAATGTGAAAGTTTTTACAAATGCAGACTGATCTTTTTCTTTTACTGAAGAAACTTTTACATCTGTTTTTGCAATGATATGCTTGTCTTGACAGCAGGTGTCTGCTTTTTTAAGCGCAGTAGTATTTGAATCTAAATGACATGATTCATCAATAACTTTAGCTTGCATACCACAATCGTGGTTATTTTGATTTAATGAAACGTTTTGTAAATCGCCAGCGCAGTAGTGTAAATTCACAGCCATCCCTGATGAGGTAATAAATACCATCAGTGAAAGTAGTAAAACTATACCTGAGCGAAACTTTTTCATTTATTCAAAATTAGGATATTTTTTCGTAAAAGCGTAAAGTGTTAAAAATGTTACGCTTTCTTATTCCCTAAATAGAACCAAATTGTGGGGTTAAACACATTTTACTATATTCGATTTTTTATAAATCCCATCGGTACAATGCTAACTCCAGATTATCATAACGACACTGAAACAACTAAGCTTCTGATTCTTTTAAAAGAACTCAGGAAAATTAGAAAAAACATGGGCGGCTATATTGAGCATTTTTATCATAATGAAAACACCATTGTTATTAAACTAACAAATGGTGTTCTTGAAATTCAGGAAAAAGTTTTTGAAAAATATACTAGTAAAGATGTTAAGCCTGACACAAAGGAGTTAGAGAAACTAGCGGATGGCTTTGTTAATTCAACAATTCTATGATTTAAACTGTAAATAACTCACAGTTCTTCAAAAAGTCTTCATCCACATCTGCGCCAATACCATTACCTTCGGGTAAAGTCATTTCGTAATTACTAAAAGTTAAACCACCAATTACAGGATCCACTAAGTGGCCTATTAAACAGGTATCTAAATCAAAATACTCTATTTTACTGCAGGCCATTGCAAAATGCAAACAAGCAGTTGCTGCAACACGGCTTTCCAACATTCCGCCAATCATACAGGGAATATTGTTCATGTTAGCGGTGTGGTAAATTTTTAAAGCTTCGTTAATTCCTCCAGATTTAGCCAATTTAATGTTAATTGAATCGCAGGCTTTACTTCTAATTAAACGCCTAGCGTCATGATGGTTATAACAACTTTCATCTGCCATTATTTTAATTGGCGAGTGTTTAATTAATTCAGGTAGTTCGTCATCAAACCAAGTACGCATAGGTTGTTCACAAAACTCAATGTCATACTCTTCGAGTGCTTTAAACCCTAAAACGGCTTCATCATATGTCCAGCCTTGGTTAGCATCTAACCGAAGCCTGGTTTTATTTCCAACTGCTTCTCTAATCTTCGCTACACGCTCCAAATCTATTCGCAAGTTTTTACCTAGCTTAATTTTAACAATAGAAGCTCCGTTTTTTACAAAGTTTTTAGCTTTAGATGCCATTATTTCTGGCTCATCAATGCCTACGGTAATATCCGTTATTGCTTTTCTTTTTTCGCCACCCAAGAATTGGTAGAGCGGTAAGTTTTGGCTTTTAGCTGCAATATCATACAAGGCTAAATCAAAAGCACTTTTGCAAGTGGAGTTAAAAGCAGTAAAAGCGTGTATTTCTGCCAAACGTTCTTCAATTGCCAAGGGGTTTTTACCTTTCCATAGTTTAGCAAATTCTTGAGCCATTTTTAGCATGGTTTCTTGTGTTTCGCCAACAATCATAGGAAAAGCAGAAGATTCGCCAACACCTATAATTCCTTCATCAGTATAAACTTTGATGAAAATATTTTGGGCATAATCCATGGTTCCGGTGGCAATTGCGAAAGGTTCCATTGGAATGCTAAAGCGATAGATATTAATATGGGTGATTTTCATCTGTTTATTTATTGTTTTTTACGGTGATGAAGCAATCATAATTCAGAGCATATCCTTGTGGATTTTGACAAATCATTAAGAGTTTCAGTGCCTAAAATTAATACTTTTTCAAATAAATGTGACAATTCGCAAGCATAGAAAACCCATCTTTACAAAAAATAAAAATATGTCAAATCAACTTAAAAATTCTTCTTCCCCATATCTACTACAACACGCTAATAACCCAGTGAACTGGTACCCTTGGGGTAAAGAGGCTTTGGATAAAGCAAAAGCAGAAAACAAACTAATTTTGGTAAGTATTGGTTACTCGGCTTGCCATTGGTGCCATGTGATGGAGCATGAGAGTTTTGAAAGTGAAGAAGTTGCTGAGTTGATGAACCGTTTTTTTGTGTGTATTAAGATTGATAGAGAAGAGCGTCCGGATATTGATCAGATTTATATGACGGCTGTACAGTTGATGACCGGTAGCGGTGGTTGGCCTCTAAACTGTTTTTGTTTGCCAGATCAACGCCCAATATATGGCGGGACTTATTTCCCTAAAAAGGATTGGATGAACCTGCTGACCAATTTGGCTCATTTTTACGATACCAAACCAGAGGAAGCCGAAGGATATGCAAAGAAGCTGACAGAAGGCATACAACAGTCTGAAAAATTAACATTCGTTACTACGGAGAGAGATTTTACAAATGATGATTTATCAGAGATTTTAGAACCTTGGAAAATGTTGTTCGATTTTTCGGAGGGCGGTCATAACAGAGCACCAAAGTTTCCGATGCCTAATAATTGGAGCTTTTTAATGGAATGCGCATCGCTTTTAAAAGATGAAGCTTCACATGTGATTGTCCGTTTAACGTTAGATAAAATGGCTGCCGGAGGCATTTACGATCATCTTCGTGGTGGATTTGCTCGTTATTCTGTAGATGGCAAATGGCATATTCCTCATTTTGAAAAAATGCTTTATGATAATGGGCAGTTAATGTCGCTTTATGCGGAGGCTTATAAATGGTGTGGGGAAGAACGTTATAAAGAAGTTGTTTATGAAACTTTTGATTGGTTAAAATCCGAAATGACATCACCAGAAGGAGGGTTTTATTCTGCGTTGGATGCAGACAGTGAAGGAGTGGAAGGCAAATTTTATACTTGGGATAAAAAGGAAATTGACAAAATATTAGGTGATGATGCTTTGCTGTTTAATGCTTTTTACGAAATTACAGAAGACGGTAACTGGGAAGAGGAAAGCATCAATAATTTATGGATAAGAAAAAGTAAGGCTAATGTTGCCGAGGCTTTTAATGTTAGCGAGCAGGAATTAACTGACAAACTGGCACATTCAAAAGAAAAGCTACTAATTGTCAGGAATAAAAGAGTGCATCCGGGTTTAGATGATAAAATTTTAACTTCTTGGAATGCCTTAATGATAAGCGGATTGTGTAGTGCTTACCAAGCTTTTGGTGATCAAAAGTTTCTGGACTTAGCCATAAAAAATATCAACTTTTTAAAGCAAAACATTGTTATACAGGAGGGTGGTTTATATAGGAACTATAAAAACGGAACAGCTACCATTAATGGTTTTTTAGATGATTACGCACTGTTTATTCAAGCTTTAATTAATGTTTACGAAGTTACTTTTGACGAAGTTAACCTACAACAAGCCAGAGAATTAACTGATTTTGTATTAGACCATTTTAAAGATGATGAATCAGGTATGTTCTATTATACTTCTGATGAAGACGAGGCATTGATTGCTAGAAAGTATGAGATTTTAGATAACGTAATTCCGGCTTCTAACTCGGTAATGGCACATAACTTAAAAAAGCTATCCCAATTTTTTGATAATGAGCGTTACCGTAAAATATATATTCAAATGTTAAAAGCCGTAGCACCAAATATTAAAGGCTATGCTTCTGGATATTCAAATTGGGCATCGTTGTTGCTGCAAGAGGTGACAGGAAGCTTCGAGATTGCAATTACAGGTGAAGATTTTGCTGATAAACGTAAAGAAATAGAAAAACTTTATGTTCCTAACAAGATAATTTTGGGAGGTAAGCAAGGAAATTTACCTTTGTTGCAAGACAAGTTTGTTGGCGAAACCAGAATTTTTGTTTGTAAACAAAAAAGCTGTAGGCTGCCGGTAAGCAATGTGAGTGAAGCAATTAAACAAATTTTTGAACAGAAACCATAAGGGTTTCGCAATTACCAACACATGAAGATTGACAATAAACACGTAGTATCAGTAACCTACGATTTGTATGTAACAGAAAACACTGAGAAAAAGCATGTAGAAAGTGCTACGGCAGAAACTCCACTAGTTTTTCTTTACGGCGTAGGAATGATGTTGCCAAAATTTGAAGAACATTTAAAAGACTTAGCAGTAGGTGATACTTACGGGTTTAGTTTAACCGCAGCAGATGGTTACGGTGAGTATGATGAAAAGGCAGTGGCTCCACTTCCAAAAGATATGTTTGGAGAGCAACCATTACCAGAAATTGGTGCTGTTTTACCATTACAAGATAATAACGGCGGACAATTCCAAGGTAGGGTAGTATCTATCACAGAAGATGCTGTTTTGGTTGATTTAAATCACCCAATGGCAGGTCACGAATTACATTTCAATGGAACTATCCAAGATGTGAGACCAGCTACTGAAGAAGAATTAGAGCATGGCCATGTACATGGTGAAGGCGGACATCAGCACTAAAAACTGATTGATTTTTTAAGAGCATCTTCCTAATAGGAGGGTGCTTTTTTTGTTTATAAGTTTTCAAGTATTTAATATAATGCATAGGTTTTATCCTTTTCACCACGTCATCGTAAGTTTGTTAGGAAGTATTTTACAATACGAATGCAGAATATAATTTTGTTGTGAATTAGCAGAGAGAAGGAAAAAGGCAATAATACGTCATTTGTCGTCAGAGACCGTT